>CAWBBW010000011.1:0-24402 GCA_963787135.1 uncultured Alphaproteobacteria bacterium
ATCTCTTACGATGGAAACGTCGACACATCCCCCCAGTGTACATCCGGCAACAGCTTTTTGAAATCGAACGTCGTGCGGTCGCCAATCGCCTCCCCATGACGCGCAAACCATTCTTCGGCGGTGTTCCTCCCAAGACCGAACAGGTCGAGGAATGGCTCGGAGTTGTTGCGCTTGGTTGAGGCGGCAATCTTTTCCAATTCCGGGCTGGCCTCAATCATATGGAATAAGATGCGGCCGAATCGCTCGCGATCGAGCAGTCCCGCATCCTTGAGCTTCAGAATCGCGGCCAACCCGCCGACCTCCATCCAGAATGTCGTGTTGAAGCTGAGTTCCGTCACGCGATCCTGGATTTCGTGAGGGGTTCGGGCCGGATTACTCGAAAATTATCGGGTCGATCCGCACAATGATGAAGTCGCACTTCGGCAGCTTTCGGAGGAGGGCGCCATCGCGATTTCCCGAAAAGCCGCCGTCCCAGTATGGCTCGCCGTCGACTTCGATCGCCGGAAACATTTGCGGCAGGCACGCCGACGCCAGGACGGGTCGACCGAAATGTCCTTGCGGCCGAAGACCCCGCCGCGACGTGAAAACATCCGTCGCACAGACCATGAGCTCAAGATCTGTTGCGCACGCAAACGATCGAAACGACCAGTTTGATGAGCGGGTCGCGCAGCGGATTAAAGTTGAATGGATTGAGGTCGTATGGGGACAAATTCCGGGAAAGCGCATCGACGCCAGGTAAGTGGGCGTCTGCTCGAGACGCATTTGCGCCTGAGACTCCCCAGGCAACAGCCCGAGGAGGCCGGCAATCGGCATCCTGCCAATTGCTTCCCAGAACTGGCGGAGCCTGAGGCGGGCTTCCTCGCGCCCGCCTCTCACCGCCCATCCGCCATGACCCAGCGTTCATCGCCCGGCGCTGGTGCCCGTGATGCCGATGACTTCAGCGTTTCGTCCTCCAGTCGCCGGTCGAGCACGCCCCACGTGAACACGCCATGCGACCCGCCGCCTTGCAGCGCCAAAGCAATCCTGCGTGGAGCTTTCGCCTTAGCCATCGATGCCTCCCCCAACGGTCTCGTCACTCCTGGTGATTGACCGCCCTTGTCGACTGGTCGATTTTTGAATCTCAGGGCTGAAACTCGCCTAGCGCAGCGCCGACCTCAATCCTCGGACACAACCGTTATTCGACCCTCCCGGATCGCCCTGACGAAGGCGCGGTAGTCGCGAAGGTTCTGGTCGGCGTATTCGACCGCGAACTCGCAAATGGCGTCGTCGAAGGTCGTGTTGGAGCCCATGTAGCCCGCGATCATCGCCGCATCGCCAGATCGCGCATGCGCCCGGGCCAGCGCCCAGGCGCAAAGCTTGCCGTATTCCCGCAGCATCGTCGCGTCCCAGTCTTCCAGGACGGCGGAGATCTTCGCGTCGCGAAGCTGGCGGAAGTAATAGTCGCGGCCGTTCTGTCCGCGCGTCCAGCCGAGGAAAATGTCGCTTGCCGACTGCATGAGGCGCTGGCCCGCCACGACCCGCTCGCCCTGGTTCTTGTGCAGGGACTTGCCGGCGTAAGGCTCGAGCACCGACTTCCGCGCTTCCTTGACCTGCAGGAAAATCGGATCGTCGTCGGCCGCCATGAACAGGCCTAGAGCGCAGAACGTGCCGACGCTGCCCACGCCGACGACCTTGATTGCGAAGTCGAACAGGTGGAAGCGGTCGAACAGCGTCCGGACATGCTCGGGCAAGGACTTCCGATAGCGCGCGAGCGCGTCGGCGTATCCCGACGCGGCTCCCGGGGCCTGCTTTTCGGTGGGGTGGAAGATCAGCGGCGGCTCGTCCTTGATCCTTGGGGCCGAGCCGTAGTGCCCGACCAGCTTGGGGAACAGGCTTTCCGGCAGGCTTTTTCGCCGCGCCTGTTCGACCCTTTGCCTGACCCGCTCCACCTCCTGGCCGGTCGGCAGGACCTTGAGAACGCGGTCGAGGTCGATGCGATCGTACCAGACGTCCAGCGCATGCATCGAGGCGTAGTCGGCCATATGCTCGCGGTAGCAGCACACGGCTTCCGTCGCCGCCTTCGCCGCCTCGCTGTCGAGCAGCCTGATGTGATGGGCGGCGATGACGATGCTGGCCGCCAGCCGCTTGACGTCCCACTCCCATGGCGCCGGCAGGGTCTCGTCGAAATCATTGATGTCGAAGAAGATGTTGCGCTCGGGGGTGGCGAAGCCGCCGAAATTCATGAGGTGAGCGTCGCCGCAAGCCTGCACGCGAAGCCCGGAGGCGGGGGTCGAGGCGAGGTCGGCGGCCATGACCGCAGCCGAGCCGCGATAGAAGGCGAATGGCGATTGCGACATGCGCCCGAAGCGTATCGGGATCAGCTCCGGAATCCGGCTTTCATTGAACTCGTGCAGAAGCTCGATCGGATCGCGCCGGTCTTTGGCCGGCTTCCAGCCGCCCTGCGCTGCGCGCGGCGCGGCGTCGCGCAGCGCCTTGCCCGCGGCGCGCCGTTCGTCCGCGGATATGTAACCGCCAGGGAAAGCGCCGGCATTGTTCACCACATCAGGCTTCGGTTTCGTCCTGCGCATGCCCGCGCTCCAAGTCCCCTCGCATCGGCGATCGCGTCACGCTATCAAGTAAGTTCACTGAACTCCAGAACTCACGCGATCAAATTGACCCCTCCGTCGACATAGACGGTGCCGCCGGTGATCCGCCTGGCAAACGGCGTCGCCAGATACGCGCAGGCGGCGCCGACATCCATGATGTCGACAAGTTCTCCAATCGGGGCCTTTTGTGCCGCTTCGTTCAACAGGAGCTCGAAATCCTTCAGACCGGCCGCGGCCCGCGTCTTGAGCGGACCCGGCGAAATCGCGTGAACCCGTATCCCTTGCGGTCCGAGCTCATAAGCCAGATAGCGGCATACCGCTTCCAGCGCCGCCTTTACCGGGCCCATGACGTTGTAGTTCGGCACCACGCGGTTCGCGCCGAGATAGCTCATCGCAAACATCGTCCCGCCATTCGTCATCAGGGGCGCGGCGAGCTTTGCCATCCGAACGAAGGAGTGACACGAAACGTCCATCGCCTTGGCGAAGCCTTCGGCCGAACAGTTGAGAATCCCGCCCTGAAGATCGGCCTTGGGAGCGAAAGCGATCGAATGGACCAGGATGTCGAGCCGTCCCCACTTCGAGCGGATCTGATCGAACATCGCCTCCAGCTGTCCGGGAACGGTGACGTCCACTTCGCCGACGATCGCCGCCTCAAGCTCCCGCGCAAGCGGCTCGACATGCTTTCTCGCCTTCTCGTTCAGCCACGAAATGGCGAGCTCGGTTCCTGCGGCGCGAAAGGCTTTCGCGCATCCGTAGGCGATGGAGTCGTCGTTCGCCATGCCAATGACGAGCGCCTTCTGTCCGGTGAGAATTGGACGAAATGGTCCCTCGCTCATCAACTGCATCCCTCAGCGAATTGAAACGGCCGCGGCCTTACGGCTCGCGGCTGCTACCATGACGGCGACCGCGCAGGACGCGAGGCGGCTGATCAATGAATCGGCGCGGCTGGTGAGAATGACCGGCACGCGCGCGCCCAGTACGATTCCTGCGGCGTCCGCCTTCGCCAGGAATGAGAGGCTCTTGGCCAGCATGTTGCCGGCCTCGAGGTCTGGAACGACGAGAATGTTCGCGCGCCCCGCAACCGGGGATGCGATCTTCTTGATCGCCGCCGCCTCCGGGCTGATGGCGTTGTCGAGCGCCAGCGGCCCGTCGAGGATCGCGCCCGTGATCTGCCCGCGCTCCGCCATCTTGCACAGGGCCGCGGCTTCGATGGTGGAGGGGACCTTCGACGTCACGGTCTCCATCGCGCTTAAGATCGCCACCCGAACCTCATCCGCGCCCATTGCATGCGCCAGGTCGATCGCATTCTGGATAATATCGACCTTCGCATCGAGATCGGGGGCGATATTGACCGCTGCGTCGGTGATGATGAGTGGGTCCGGGTGGCCGGGCACGTCCATAATGAAGCAATGGCTGATCCGGCGCTCGGTGCGGATTCCGCCCGTCTTGGAGACGACTGCCGCCATCAGTTCGTCCGTATGGAGGCTGCCCTTCATCAACGCTTCCGCTTTGCCGGCGCGCACCAATTCTACAGCCTTTTCGGCCGCAGCGTGGCTGTGTTCGGCGTCGACCAACTCCACGCCTCCGATGTCGAGGCCGACCTGTTCGGCCGCTTGGCGCATGCGCTCGATGGGACCGACCAGTATGGGTTCGATCAGGTGCAGCCGCATCGCCTCACTCACTCCGCGCATGGAAGACTGATCGCAAGGGTGCGCGACGGCGACCTTGATCGCGGTTCGCTTCTGGGCAGCCGCGATGAGCTGCTCATATCTCTCGTGGCGCGTCTCCAGAGCGTCTCCGGGAGCGTCAGCCATTGGCTTTCCTCGACTTCGTCGGCTTCGCGCCGAACAGTTTCTCGACCCGCGCGAGGCGTCGCTCGCCTTCCGGGTCCAGCGCGCCCGCGGCGCCGACCAGCTTGCGCAACGCCCCGAGCGCCGCTGCGGTATCCAACTCGTCGGTCTCCAGCAGTTTCGGAAGCGCAACGACCGCGCGCTCTTCATCGAGTAGGACGAGTTGAAGCTGTTCGTTCAGCATCTCCCGAAACCGCGCCAGGCTCAGGCGCTCGTTCGACTTCCGCGATTCGCGGATGTTTTTCAGCATCCGGTACCCGCGCTCGTCGAAGCCGCCTTCGGGCCTTCGCACGTAGATCAGCGCGCGCAGCACCGCCTCCTCGATTCCGCCTTCCTCAAACCTCCCCTCGAGGGCGATCCGCAATTTGGCGGCGGCAGCCTCGCGCACGAGATCGCGCTCGACGCCGTGCGGGGTCTCGTCCCGCGGGGAGCCCAGCCCGACCATCGCATGCAAGAGCGGAGACCCATAGGTCGTCAGAAAGAACGCCTCGGTCATGCGGTCGCGCATTTCGCCCCAACGCTCGAGCGCGGCCGTGATTTGGGACGATGCTTGCTTCTCCATCGCGAGCAGCGGATTGTCGGCGCCGACCGGCTCCCTGTTAGCGCGAACCTGCTCGGCCATCGGCTTGATCGCCGACATGAACGGGTTCCGGTCGGAGAAGAGGTCGAAGCGCAGACGGTGCGGATGCATGGCGCGCATCGCCTCGGCCATCGGCTCGGTGACGGCGGCGCGAACCCAGGGTTCGGCGAACGTGCGATAGAGGCCGAGATTGATCTCCGACAGTCGAGCCACCGCAGCAAAGCGCTTGTCGTCCTCCGGGCTGTTGACGCCGAAGGCGCGGATATCGTCCAGCGTTCGCGGCTCGAGGCGGAAGAGATACTTGCCGTCGACGAGGTCGCGGTTCGCCGTCTCCTCGCCGACGTCGCTGATGACGGCCTCGTAGAGGCCGGGGGGCGTCGCCTCGATCATCTCCATGCAGGAGACGAATTCGCGATGCTCCTTCGCCGCGACCTTACCCGAGACGAAGATGCCGAGGTGTCCGATGCTGTGATGCAGCGAGTAGACGATGGTCTGTCCGTTGACGATGATCTCGCTCACATCGTCGTAGAGGTCGAGAACCCAGTCCAGCGCCTGCTGCGGCGGGGTGATGTCATCGCCCCAGGAGCAGAAGCAAACGATCGGCGACTTGATGTTGCGGAGATCGATGCGAACGCCCTCAGAGGTGCGCAGTTCTCCAGTCGAGAGTTTGTTGCCGACGAAGAGATTGTCGGCGATCCACTCCATCTCGCCGGCGTTCAAAAGCACCGGACTGCCCCACCAGGTCTCGAATTCGAGGAAGCGCTCGGTCTCGGAATCGACCTTGGAATAGACGTTGTAGGGCTTGGTCCAATAGGTGTTGGCGGGATTGAGCAACTCGAAATTGGCAACGAGATTGGCGCCGTCAAAGATACCTGCGCCCAAATCGCCGGAAAGCGCCGTCAGCCACGTGCCGCCGAGCGAGCCGCCGAGATAGCGCATCGGGTTCTTGCCGTGGACGCCAGCCCAATAGGAGAGGGGCGCTCCGGCTAGCATGATCACGCCCGCCAGATCCGGCCGGACCGCGGCGGTCATCATGATCTGCCAGCCGGCCTGGCAGTTGGCGATGATGATCGGCTTGCCCTCCGCCTCCGGATGGCGCGCGGCGACGGCCGCGATGAAGATCGCCTCTGCCCGGCAGACGTCCTCGATCGTTTGCCCCGGCACCGGCTTCGGCAGGAAGCCGATGAAATAGGTCGCGTGGCCGGCGCGTAGCGCCACGCCGATTTCGCTGTCGGGCTTCATGCCGCCGATTCCGGGACCGTGCCCCGCGCGTGGATCGACCACGATGATCGGCGGCTTCGCCGGATCGATGGTCACGTCCGGTGGTGGAACGATGCGCACGAGCGCGTAATTGACCGGGCGCTCCAGCCGGCGGCCGTCGAGCACGACATCGGCCTGGAAGGTCAGAACATGCGGAACCTCCTTCGCGGCCTGCGCGAGCGCGGTGTTGCCCCGCTCGTTCAACGTCTCCAGACACAGTACGGTCCGCTGCCATGCGTCCGTCCAATATTCGGCCGCTGCGCCAAGCCCAAACTTCTCTTGCGCCATGATCTCCTCCTGGCCGGATGGCTGCGCAGCCACATAGTCGCATTGCGAATGTGTTTGCGCGAAGCCGTAGAAGCCGTATAGGACTCACAAGTCAGGATCGCGACCGGTCCGTTGATATTCGTTCAAGCTTCTAATCAACCAGCGGCCGAGGCGGTGTGGGACGACGCCGCGAACGCTGCTGAGCGGAGCGGGCCGCCACGGCCTGCGCATCGACCGATTGCTTGCTCGCCTTGCGCCCAATCCGTCTCACCCGAAGGGGTCTTTGTCCACTGGTCGAATCGTCGCGGGTGTTGGAGAGGCCGTCGCCCGGAAGTCGCGTCGTTACAGGTGCAGTCCGCCGTCCGCGAGCCCCGCTGGTTCCGACACATTCATGAGTTGATGGACGCAGTCGAGCGCGGAGCGCCACCAGGAACGGCGTCATCGCCTCGTGAAGCAACTTCAAACCCTTCCCAGCGCGGCGCAGCCAAGGCCCCCTCTTACCCTAGAAGTTGATCAGACCGTGCTTGTGGACATGAGTCACATGAACGAGCGGCGCCACTTCTGCTGTCACGTGGTGCATAAGGTATTGATGCTTGACGTACCCGACATGCCCAGCCCAGGCCATGTAGCACCAAGTGTGCCCGCAACTTTCGATATCGATCGGCGCTCCCGCCGGAATGATGGCCTTGATCTTATGATGCGTGCCGGGTCCCGCCCGCAGGTTTAGGTTCGTGGTGGTATGGGTTATGGCCGCTTTGGCCGGCAGAGCGGAAAGCATCAAACCCGCCAGGGCGGTCGCCAAGACGGCGAAACGGAACTGCATAAACTGCATAGGTGTTTTCCCTTCGTTGTTCGTGCGGGCAGACAGATCCTGTCGCGTCACGCGAGGTAGCTTTGCGGCCGCCATTAATGGCCGGCCGAATGCGTAAAGAGCCGCGCTGCCATCCGAAATGGCGGCAACGCAACTCGTCAGTTGAAACGCGATCGGCGGCAAGCGGACACTTCAGCAATTATACACGCCGGCGGCGCAGCGGCGCGTCGTCCTTCGCGCCGCGCCGGCGACGCTGACAGGCGTCAGCGGACGCCCAACGCGCGCCTCGGCAGTCGCGATGTAACCGCTTACCCCAGGAACTGAGATCCGCTCGCCAACGTCCATCGCCAGCAGTCCCAACATCAAAGCGCTCAGGACGAGGCCGACCTGTTTCAACGCCGTCATTTTGCGCCTCCTATCGTGAAGTTCTCGGGCAAATCGCCGAGCTTGTCCTGAACGTCCTTCACGTCGACCTGTTTTGCGTTTGATGCATTTTTGAAAGCGAAGTCATCGGCCGCGACGTCGTTGCCGAATTTCCAGTCGCGGAACTGAATCGTGTATTGGGGGTCGCCGCTATCCAACTTGGACGTTATGACAAACCGGCAAGGGTACGGGCGCTCGCCTTGAGCGATCCAGATCTGCCAGTCCACGTCGTTTTTGCGAAAGGCGAGGGTATCGCACTCGACGCCGTTGACCACGCCGCTGCCGAGATCCTTTAAATCGTACACGTCCTGCATCAGCTCGTCATACGAGTTGGTCATCAAGAGATCGGCTCCGGGCAGGGGTCTCTTGTATTTGTCCTGGAGGGTGTCGATCAGTTGATCAACGGTGCCCGGCGCCGAAATCTGCGTATAGAGATTGGCGTTCTTTCCCAGAAACGTCAGCGCCTTGCCGTCATAGAGGATCTCGAAGTCCGCGAACCCGCCCGACCGCGCGACGCGAATCTTGTCCGGTCGGGAGAGGGATACGGTCCCCGAGCTTGCAAGGCCCAGTTTCTGATCAGTCGGCGTGACGACTTCGAAAACCGTGTCGAAGCCAACCGACAAGGTTTTCTGCGCTGCCAGGAAGTCCGACATCGCCTTGAGCATCTTCTTGGCTTCGGCGGAGTCCGTGACCCTGTCGAGCTCGACCCTGCGGTTGAGCGCGCGTCCTTCGGGTGTGGCGTTGCTGGTGATGGGCCGACTCTCTCCGAGACCTGACGCATCGAGCCTTTGAGGGTCTACCCCCCGGTCTACGAGGGCTGCCTTGATGGCGAGGGCGCGATCTACCGAAAGGTGAAGGTTGTGTTGCGGATCGGCGGTCGCATCCGTGTGTCCTACGATCCTCAAGCGCCAGTCCGGGAAGTTCTTGAGCGACGTCGCAATGTCGTCGAGGAGCGATTTCGAGTCGGGCTGAATTGTTGCGCTGTCGCTATCGAAGCGCAGGCCATAAAGGTCGAAGCGCTCCTTCGTCTGAAGGGCCTGCTCCATCAACTCGCGACGGTAGCTGCGCTCCTGC
This sequence comes from uncultured Alphaproteobacteria bacterium, assembly GCA_963787135.1. Taxonomy (GTDB): domain Bacteria; phylum Pseudomonadota; class Alphaproteobacteria; order Rhizobiales; family Beijerinckiaceae; genus Roseiarcus. Next base: position 8,851 of record CAWBBW010000011.1, read on the forward strand.
TCCTCCGCCGTTTGCGCTCGGACTGGCGCGTTCGAGACGATCAGCAGAGCGAGGCTACAGATGAGTCCGAGCGTTCGTATGTTGGGTGTTGCTCCGGATTTGATCATTGTGCTGCCCTCATAACGACGTCGTGGGATCCAGCGGCGAAGCGCCGCTGGACCCGTGGCGACTAAGGCATTTCTCGCGCAGTTGTTGGCTTCGCGCTGAAGCCAGCCCACGCGCGCTGAGCGCTACTAATCGCCGGCCGGCGAGGCGATGAACGCCATCGCTCCCCTGCATTGGTCGCTGGTCTCGCCAAGATGCGGCCTCATACAGTCGCCAATGTTGCCGTATGTGGCCTGGGGGCAGAATTGCTGGATGTCCCCTTTGCACTCCGAGAAGACCCATGCGGCTTTCGCCAGCCTTGACGAGCAGCCTACCGAGAGTTCGCTCATGTGCGCCTGGATGCACGCACGAATGTGTCCCTCGCCGGGCGAGATGCCCGCGCACATGGACTTGAGATCGACTGTGCAATCTCGGTCTTCCGCCTGAACCGGTGCAGTCGATGCCGTGAGAAGCAACACCGCGCCGAGCGCGACCGCATAAAACGTCGTCTTCATGATCGCATCTCCCTTCAGTTTGATGACAACACGCTCCTACCGCAATATATCCCAGTTATCTTCGTATTTTTCGATCGCGCGAACGTCGATAAGGCCGAATTTCTTCCAGGTCGGCGGCCGCCGGACTTGACAGGCAAGGTCGCCGTTTCTGGCCACAAAGAAACGAGCAGACCTCATGCGTTCGGCTCCCAAAAGGACGTACACGGTCACTTCGTCCGCGCGCCTCGCGAAACTCGCGCAGCGCACGTACCATGGCGCCGAATACACGCTCCTGACTTGAACGACCTTCGTGGGCGAGTCGCCCGCGCGAACGAGCGCGACATGTCCCTCGCGATCCGAAAGCCGAGCCTCGAATCCGCGTCTCAACAACTCGCCGATCACAAGATGTTCGCCCACTGGACCGCGGGACCTTCGCTTCCTCCTGTTATTTCCGCCTGCCGTCTCGCCCATTGCGCAATCGGCTGGATGCATGCGGTGATTCGGAGCTCATCAAACCGCGCGATCCGATGGCTGAGAGCGCACGGACCATTATTGCGGCGGAGGCGTTGCGGCGGGCGCAGCTGTCGCTGCGGGTGCAGGCTGACCCGTTCTACGCGTGTGGCGTCGCTCGTGCCGATGGGTGCGCCGCCCTTGCCGGCGTTGCATCCCATGGGTCCCCGTGGCCGGAGCTGGCGCCGCGGCGGTCCCGGTGGCCTCCTGTGCTTCCGCCTCTAACGGTTCCAGCGCCGACGATAGCGTCAAGCCCAATGCCGCCCCGAGTCCGAGTAAGGACAGCGCTTTTCTCCGCGAGATCATTTCCGTAGTAATTTTTTCGGTCATTTCCGGTCTTCCTCTCACTCACGATTGTCGAACTGAATTGGCTGTAGGTTGAACGCGGTCACCTCACGGTCGGCACGAAAAGTCGTCGCAACCTGCGGTCGGCCGGTGACGCAGTTGGACGTCGCCGTGAGTTTGCCGCCGCCCTCATCTCTGATCTCGCTGCCTGCGCGCGATAACGTGAAAAGCCCCAAGCTAACGATTGTTGCACCCGCCAATCCGACGACGAAAGTCCGGTTGATCTGGCCGCGCAATGCCATCGGACCCCTCCCATCTCCTCAATGCCGCAAACCGTCGTTGAGACGCCGTCACGGAGCCGTCCGCTCGCTTTCACCGAGGTACCCGAGATCGCCGAGCGCTAACGATGCTACGTAGGAGGCAGCCGTATGTAACCTCGTAGAACTACGAGGCCAGGCTCTGAAAAATTACGAGGTTGCGCATGTACGGAAATCGAGGCACGTCGCGACGATGGCCATATCAGATCGTCGCGATCCCCTGCTTGATCGCAAAGTGAATAAGTTCAGCACTGCTGCGAAGTCCGTTCATCTCCATCATTTGGTATTTGTGGAACTCGACGGTTCGCGGCGAAATCGCAAGGTCGCTCGCAATCTCCTTCGCCGAGCGCCCCTCCGCAAGCAACTGCAGAATCTCTCTCTGGCGTGACGTGAGCGACTTCGCGCCCTCCTTCTCGCCTCGAGCGCCGGTCTCGGCCTGCTCTACCACCTGTTTGGTCAAAGAAGGGGTGATGAATATCTTCCCTTTTAAAGCTGCATGAATGGCCACGACCAATTCCTCGGGAGCCGAATGCTTGACCACGAAGCCGGAAGCGCCTGCGTCCAGCGCCCGGCGCGCGTACGCCGCGTTCTGATGCATCGTCAAGAAAACGACCTTGATGTTCGGGTGAGACTTCCTCAACCGAGCGAGCGCCTCGAACCCGTTGAGGTTTGGCATCGCTACGTCGGCTACGATCACGTCGGGCCGCAGCCTTTCTGCGGCCTCAACCATCGCGCGCCCATCCTCGACAATCCCAACGAGCTCAAATTCATCGGGTAAAAGCGCTTTGATACCCTCAGCCATCATGCGGTGGTCGTCAGCCAGCAGGACCCGCGGACAACTCACGGCGCGTCTCCTCGTTTCAATGGCGCCCGAGCCACAATGCTCGTCCCACCGCCCGGGGCACTGTCGATCAGGAGTTCGCCGTCGATCAGGGCAAGGCGTTGTCTCATTCCAGCGAGCCCGAGGCTTGGCCGACCTTGTTTTCGGGTTGGATCGAAACCAACGCCATTGTCCCGCACGGCAAGCTCAAGTCCGCCGCGGACCGCGCGAAGCTCGACCTCGACCGAGCTGGCGCGTGAATGGCGCGCGACATTGCGAAGCGCCTCCTGCGCGACCCTGTAAAGACATAGGGACAGGGGCGAGGTCGGCTCGTCGACGTCCTTGATGACTTCTGAAGCTCGTCGGAATTCCCTCTACGGCGCCGAACCGCGCGCACTCCGCCTTCAGCGCCTCGATCAATCCGAGGTCTTCGAGGATCGCGGGATGCAGCGCGTAGGACAGCGCGTGCACGTCCTCACTCAGCTGGACCAGATCGTGGCGTATCGACCGCATCGCCCGGCCAGCGACCGGATCGCCCAGTCCTTTCTCCTTACGTCCCGCGTCAATCGCAAGCAAAGCCAACCGTTGGGTAACGTCATCGTGCAGCGCGTGCGCCAATCGGGCGCGTTCATCTTCGTGAGCGGTGATCAGGCGCCCATTCAGGTCGCGAGCTTCGTCTTCACCGCGCCGACGTTCAGTGATGTCGATCGATATAGCACGCAATTGTCTGGGCTTGCCATGCTGATCGAATTCAACCCGCCCCCGAGCCGCGATCCAGCGCACGGTCGAATCCGGCGACATGACTCGATATTCCGTTTCGTATTGGCCGTCGCCTTCGAGCGCTCCACGGACCGCCTGGTGTAGCGACGCGCGGTCGTCGGGATGCACGACGTCGATGAATTGGTCAAAATGGACGGGACGCGCCGAGCGCCAGTTTCCGGAGCTCCAGTCGCTCTCACTCGCCCGCACTTCGTCTCGTGGAACGTCCCAAACCCAGAAGCGCAGCTTGGCGGCGATCGCGGCCAGGCTCATGCCCTCTTCGCTTGTCCGCAGTTGGTCATGCGCACGCCGCAACCGCAGCCGGTTGAGCAGAAGACCGACAATAAGGATCGCCTGAAGCGCGGAGAAGGCCGCGGCTGCAAGGATGTACCACCTGTATTGCTCCCACAGCGTCGGCTCCCTGAAGCTGATCGTGCTGTCTGATGGAAGATCTGCCTGTTGTATTCCCCAACGCCGCAACTCCCGCCAGTCAAACTCGGGCTCCCCAAGTTTCTGTGGCGGGGTCTTGATATCGCCCGGCGACGCTCCCGCAAGGATCCGCGCGGCGACCTCGGCGGTCTTCCGGCTCAGCGCGTGGATAGAGAGGAGAGGTCCCCCCACAATCCCGCCGCCCAGCTGATAGTCGTACTGGCTGAATATCGGCGCGTTGGCCACGGCGTGCAGCCGGGACAGAACCTCCTCCTGCCTGTGCGGGATACCTTGCGCGTCGACAATCAAGTCCCCGAAGTAGATTGCCGACCGCGGGGGGAGCGCCGCGACGCGCGTCAGCATGTCTCCGAATGACAGTTCGTTGAGGAAAATAAAATTGATCCGGTTCTCGAACGGCTGGATAACTCGATGAAGTTCTTTCACCCAAAACCTCTCGATCGGAGCATCGCCGGCCACCACCGCGACGGTGGTCGTGCCCGGCAACGTCCGCAAGATGTTTTCAATGAACGCGCGCTGGTCAATCGAGACCGCGACCATCGTGTCGTTGGCGGTGAGCGCCCCATCTCCTATTGCTCTCGCGTCGAGGGCGCCAAAAATGACGGGCGTCGAGGGAAAGAGATCTTGTCGATGGCGTTGAATGAAGCGCGCCGCAGGACTGATCATCGTAACGATCAAATCGGGAGGATGGGTCGGGAAAAGGGCTCGCAGATAGTCCACGAACGCTTCGTCCCGCTCGCCGTCGCTGAAGCGCGCGATCTCCAACAACACCTCGTAGCGGTCGAGCGGATAAGGCGATTTCTCCGCCAAATCCGTGCGCAGAAAGTCTCCGAAGACATCCTCGGCTTGAAAGTTCCAGCCGAATGAGTGCAGCAATAGCACTCGCTTCGGCTCCGAAGCCGTCGCGTTCCCTGCGGCGAAAGCCAGCAGAGCAACTGCCATCCAAGCGCTGCGCGCCCATCCCATGGGATACTCGGCCTATCAACGATATTGCCAGTCATTATCAGGACTATAGCCGCGCCGCTACCCGAGAACTTACCTCTGCTGTCGAGCAACATACGGATCGGGATAAGTCGGCAAAGCGCGTGCCGACGGAGTGCGTTTATCGGCGCGCTAGCTGCAACTTCTCGATCGGCGCGCCTCGTAATTTTTCATCGCGAGAGCTAGTAAATCTTCGAGGTCATGCTGACACGTTCCAGGTGCAAGGTTCACTGGAAAACTCAGGACGCCACCGGCTGGCGAACGCGAAATGAAGAGATGCCTGCAAAAGTGAGAGGCTGTGCGCTTTTGGCAGATCGGCATCTTGGCTTGGTGGAGGGCGTACGCGGCCTCCTTGAGACAGAGTTCGAAGCGGTTGTGGTAGTGGGTGACGAAGTGTCGCTGTTCGAAAGTGCTCGTCAGCTCCACGTCGCTATGGCCGTGGTCGATCTCTCGCTGCGACGGGGAGATGGGCTGGGGTTAATTCGCCGAATCCGGAGCCGTTTCCCGCAGCTGAAGCTGGTCGCCCTCAGCGTCCACGACGAAGAGAATGTCGAGTTGGCGGCGATTGAAGCGGGAGCCGACGGATTTGTCCTCAAACGATCCATCGCAACGGATTTGCTTCCGACCATCGACGCCGTGTTTGCGGGAAGCGCGATGTGACATTTTCAAAAGTGGATGTTGAGGCGTGGAAATTCTTATGACCTTTTGCACGGGCGCTGACGTGCGAGCGCGCTTACTCGGCGGGGGATCGGCGGCCGAATCGCCGCTCCGGCCGACCGTCATCGCCGGCCGGACATTCGCGTCACAAACGAGCGTGCTTCATGTCCGCGCCCACGCTTAATATTGATTTTTGGGGCGTTTCCGCGCTAGAGACGAGCGGCCGCTCGTCAAGCGCGAAAATTCGACGGAGCGAGCGCAACTCGCCGGCCGAGTGTGAAGGGGGAAACAGGAGGGCGCGCCAATGATGCGTGCGATCGGCCGGGGCGCAAAGCGCGCGCATGGTCTGTTCGCTTTGGCGGTGGCCGCGGCCTTGGCCGCCGACCCTCTGTTTGCTGAGGCTCAAAACAATCCGCCCGCCGCCGCGACGCCGGCGCCAGCTCCGGCCGAGACGGCAGCTCCAGCGCCCGCCGCGACGCCAGCCGGAGCCGAGGCCGAACAGCCGCCCGCAAACAGCATGTTCACCCGCGCAGAGCTCGAGAAGCTGCTCGCGCCCATCGCCCTTTACCCCGACCCGCTGCTCGCGCAGATGCTGCCTGCGAGCGCCTATCCCGTGCAGATCGTCCAGGCGCAGCGCTGGCTGGACAAGAACAAGGCGCTCATCGCCAACAACGATTACGCCGGGATCGACAACCAGAATTGGGATCCCGCGGTGAAGGCGCTCGCGCGCTTTCCTGATGTTATCAAGCTGATGAGCGCGGACCTCGACTGGACGACGGACCTGGGCGACGCCGAAGTGAACCAGCCCCAGGACGTCGCCGAGGTCATCCAGGAGCTTCGCGCCAAAGCTGAGGCGGCTGGGACGCTTAAGACGACGGATCAGCAGACCGTCGAAAGAGTGGAGTCGAGCACGCCGCCGAGCGCGCTTCAGGGGTCGACAGCTCCGCAACCTGCGGCGAGCTATATCTCCATCCAGCCCACCGATCCCTCGACCGTCTATGTCCCGACCTATGACCCGGCCGCGGTATATCAACCCTACTCCGGCGTCGCGCCTCTCTTGGGCTTCGGCGCCGGCATTGCGGTCGGCGCGCTGTGGAACAACAATTACTGGAATTGGGGAACGGGCGCGATCTATCCGCCGGTTTGGGCCGGCTATTCGGGCTGGCGTGGCAACGTCAATAACGGCAACGTCAATATCGGCAATAGCGTCAACATCGGCAACAACGTGAAGCCTTGGCGGCCGAACGGGGACTATCGACCCGGCATGGGCAGCAAGCCGGGGATCGGCGCCAACCGCCCCGGCGGCATCGGCCGACCCGGCGGGCCAGGCGGCATTGGTGGTCCCGGCCGCCCAGGCGGCGTCGGCGGGCCGGGCGGCATTGGTGGTCCAGGCCGTCCCGGCGGTGTCGGAGGGATCGGTGGTCCAGGAGGGGCTGGGGGAGTTGGCGGTCCAGGCCGGCCCGGCGGCCGGCAAGCCGCCAATCGTCCGGCTACGCGTCCGGCGGGCCGTCCTAGCGGCGGCGCCCGCCCTGCCGCTAGGCCCGCCAGCCGTCCCGCGGCGAGGCCGAGCATGAGCCGGCCAGGAAGCTCGGCGATGGGCGGCGTCAGGATGGGTGGGGCCAATGCGGCCTTCGCCAATCGCGGAGCAATGAGCCGCGGCGGAATGCCGGGCGGCTTCGGAGGCGGCGGCATGCGCGGCGGCGGCATGCGCGGCGGGGGCGGCTTCGGCGGCGGGGGACGCGGCGGGGGCGGCTTCGGCGGCGGCGGGCGTGGAGGCGGGCGCGGCGGCGGCGGGCGCGGCGGCGGCGCGCGTCGCTCCGATATCCGCCTCAAACACGATATCGTGCTGCTTGGGCGGCTCGACGATGGCCTCGGCTATTATCGCTTCGTCTACAATGGCGGCCACACAGCCTATGTCGGCGTGATGGCGCAGGAGGTGCAGACCGTGGCGCCGGAAGCGGTAACGCGCGCCGCGGACGGCTATATGCGCGTTTCTTACGACCTGCTGGGATTGCCGTTCGAGACCTACGAGCAGTGGGTGGCGACCGGTGCGCATTTGCCGAGCGTGAAACCGGCCGCGCATTGATGGCTGTGCTGGGTGGCGCGTGGCATGCGCGCCGGCTCTCGCCGGCAATGGAAAGGGCGAGTCCATGACGGGAACTCGGACGAGGACAACGACGATGGCAATGAGAATCGGCGGCATTCTCGCGACGGCCGTCTTGATCGCCGCAGCGCTTCCAGCGCTTGCCCAAGAGACTTATCCGACTGCGGAAGCAGCCGTGAAGGACCTCGTCGATTCCGCCAAAGCCCAGACTCCAGGCTTCGGCGACCGCATCCTCGGCAAGGAGGGCGCGGCGCTGCTGAGATCGGGCGACCCGGCCGAGGACGCCGAGAACCTGAAGGAGTTCAATGAAGCGGCGGCCGCGCTGACCGCGATTGACGACGGCCCCGGCGGCACAAAACTGCTGCGGGTGGGAAAGAACGGCTGGACGTTGCCGCTGCCGCTGGTGAAGACCGACGCTGGCTGGAAGTTCGACCCTGTCCGGGGCAAGGAGGAGATGACCAACCGTCGGATCGGCTACGACGAACTGAGCGCGATCGCCGCCTGCGAGCCTTACGTGGAGGCTCAGGACGAATATTTCAGGCTGGACCGGGACGGCAACGGACTGCCCGAATACGCGACGAAGTTCATCTCGACGCCGGGTAAGCATGACGGCCTCTACTGGCAGGCGGAAAGCCAGGCTGACATCTCGCCGCTCGACGGCCTGGTCGAGGACGCCAATCTCGCCGAGCGCTCGAACGAAAAGCCGGAGCCCTACAACGGCTACTACTTCAGGATCCTCACCGCGCAGGGACCGACGGCGCCCGGCGGCGCTCATTCCTACCTCATCAACGGCCACATGATCGCCGGTCATGCGATGGTCGCCTGGCCGGCAAATTACGGTGATAGCGGCGTTGAAACCTTCCTCTGTGGCCAGAACGGCGTCGTCTACCAGAAGAACCTCGGGCCGAACACCGCCGCTCTCGGCGCCTCGATGACCCAGTACGATCCAGATGCAAGCTGGACCCCAGTCGAATAGCTGTAATTCGGCGTGGCGCCCGCAGAGGGAATCCATTCGATAGCCCGGCGGGAGCCATCCGCCCGCAGGAGGCGGCCGTTTTCGTTGCCCGCGGGTGACCGCCATTGATCCGCAAGATTTCTGAGAAACACGCCTTCGCGCCCGAACGATCGGTCGCGCAAGACGCGGGTTTACTTGGGCTCCCACTGCTCCGATAACCGCCCGCCTCGGCGATGTGCGCGGGCATCATTTTGACAGCCACTTCATTGCGGAGTTTGACCGCGATGGAGAGCGATCGTGCGCGCGGGCATCGATCCGGCAGTGGAGGTCCGCATGAAAACACTATCTCACTTCGTTGGGACGACGATCCTCGGCGGCGTCCTCTTTCTGACGCCGATCGTGGTCCTTGCCTTTGTGCTCAGCAAGGCGTTCCAATTTGTGAGCCGCGGGCTGAAACCCGTCGCGGCGCTCATCCCCGATCGTCTCGCCTCCGCGCCGACCGTCACGACGATCCTCGCGATCCTCGTGCTCGCCCTTCTGTGCTTCCTCGCGGGCCTGTTCGCCCAGACCGATTTGGCGCAGCGTTTCGTGCGCGGGCTCGAGGGGTCCGTACTATCGATGCTGCCGGGCTACGAGTATCTGAAGCAGGCGGGGACGAGCGTGCTCGGCTTCGGCGAGACTGCGGAGCACCCAGTCGTGCTCGCGCATCTCGGCGACGCCTGGCGGATCGGGGTCCAGACCGATCACGTTGGCGAAGATTTTGTCGCCGTGTTTCTTCCGAATTCGCCGAACCCGCTGTCTGGGTCGGTCTTCCTCGTCCGCGCCGACCGGGTCCGTCCTGTGGAGGGATCGCTCGCCTCCGCAATCGCCTGCCTGAGGCGGTGCGGGACAGGGGCGGATACGTTGCTCAGCGGAGCCTCCATCGGCGCGCCGGCGCCTGCATCCGGAATCGTCCGCAGCTAGTAGTACCGCGGGCCCATGAAAGTGTTGTGGATCGGAGTCGGCTGGTCGAAGCGGTGGCGGGTAAAACTGTACGCGGAGTGGCGGGGTTTCGGTCGCCCGTGAGGATAGAGGGTCAGCGTATCCGGATGCATAGGGACAATGTGGCTCGGCCGGCTTTTTGGTTTGGCGCCGGAGTGCGCCGCGCTCTGTGCCCCCGCCGGGAACGACAAGCCGACCGAAGCCGCCAAAGCGGCGATGGTCAGCAGCATTACGATTATCTTCATACTGTCCTCATCGTTCTACTCGCCGTAACGCCATCGTTGGCCGCTGCGCTCCGACTCTACGCGATCCCGGCTAACGCTGCCTTTCAGCGCTCCTCCAATCTCAGCCCTTCGACTTTTCGATCCTCGATCCCGAGCGCAACTCACGCGGCGCTCCAAATCAATACCGACGATTCTCGCGTGTCGGTTTGGGTCATTCCGATCGACCAGGAGCAACTGATTTCGCGCCACTCCAACTCGGGCACGACTTTGTATGGGTAGTTTGGCTCCTTGTAGCCGTGCGGCTTCCGCCTTTTCGGCGGGATCGGCTTTTCGTGCGCCGGGTCCTGATACGGGATCTGCGACAGGAAATGCGAGATCGCATTGAGCCGGGCGCGGTTCTTGTCGTCGGAGCGGACCACATGCCAAGGCGCCCAGGGCGTGCAGGTCGCCTTGAACATCTCGTCGCGGGCGCGTGAATAGCCATACCGAGAGGAGGGTCGGCCGTCGATATCGCCCCGAGCCAAAACCGCGGCCGAAAGGCTGCGTCTGTCCGACCGGCCGCAGCGCCGCGGGTTCGGGTTCTCAGCTAGAACGCGCGGGGGCGAGTTGCCGCCCGATCAGTACGCTGCGCCGAAGCTCGGCCCGCCGAAATTGTAGGTCAAACCGACACGCACGACGTCCAAAGTCTGCGCGATTGCATGATTGGGGTAATAGTAGTCGGAGAAACCCTTGTGGCCCCAATCGTATTTGCGGAACTCGGCAAACCCGGAGATATTGCTGGTAAACCTCCACGCGATGCCGCCGCCGACATCCCAGCCCGATTGCCAGGCCGAGTAGGACGAGTTCAAATACGACCAGACGGGCGTGATCGTGTGCTTCACGTCGCCCTCTGAGAAGCCGCCGATGGCGTAAAAGAGCGCCGAGCCCCATGCGTAGCCTACGCGTCCGTCGACCGAGCCAAATCCCGAGACGTCAGCGCTCACCGCATAGGGATAGGCGTAGGAGTTGCCTCTGGCGTTGGCGAAATCATATCCGATCTGCGCGCCAAGAACGAACGATTGAATTTGGTAGTTGTAGCCGACGTTCGCGCCGCCAAAAATACCGGTGTCGCCGAACCCCTTGTTCCACGGACCAATATAGACGATTGAGCCGTCCCAAGCGTAGCCGCCGTCGAGCGAGGCGTAGAATCCCGTCCAGGTCAACGGCGGAACGATGACCGGCGCCGGCGCCGGACCCTTTTTCGTCGGAAGATCCGCGGCCGAGGCGGACCCGGCAATGAGGAGCGCGGCTCCAGTTAGCAATCCGGCCAAGCGGCGGACAAGCGTTCTGTTCATGGAGCACCCCTCGCTGAACCTGGACATGAAATCCATTCCCTAAGGGAAGTATCATGGCGGTCCAAGATTCGGCAAGGCCAAGGTGAACAGGAGACGCCGCCTGACGCAGAGTTTTCCGAGTTGTTGCATTTTTGTTGCAGTGCGGCGGCTTAGGCCCCCGCTCCAACAAGGAAACGCTCAAAGATTCGATCAGACGGAGATTTGGATGCGCTGGCGGAAATGCGCAACGAGCGCCCGCAAATGCACAAAGATCAGGCAGTGCGCTGCTGTTGCTGCCCGCCGGCCGCGGCAAGCCGCTGCAAATACAAGGAGTGGAAATCGATCGGATCGATGTAAAGCGGCGGATAAGAGCCTCCGCGAACAGCATCCGCAATGATCTGGCGCGCAAAGGGAAACAAAAGGCGTGGCCCTTCGATCATGACCACTGGCTGCACCTGATCCGGGGGAAAATTCTCGACCCGGAATACGCCTGCGTAATTCAGCTCGAACTTGAACATCGTATCCGCGCCCTGGCCGGCCCCGCCTTCGAGCATCAGGCTGACCTCGTAATCGGTCGGCGCGAGCTGGCGCGCGTTGACGTTGATCTGCACGGAGATATTCGGCGCCGCCGTCTGCGGACCGAGGGTTCGAGGCGCGTTGGGGTTCTCGAACGACATGTCCTTGGTGTATTGGGCGAGAATGGAGAATTTCGGGCTTACCGGAGGCGCTTCCGCCCCGTTGCCGTTCTGATCAGCCACCAATCTGCTCCGCAAGTGTTGCGCCCGAACGTGCGACCACGTCGCGGGGGCTTTCCGAATTGTTCGGGCGTCGCCTAGCACGCCGATCCCGGCCGAACAAGCGTTCGCCGGACTTCGCCACGCCGCGAGGACGGCCCCCGAACCCCTTACCGATGCCGCCCGGCTTTGCTATGGCCGCCATGCGGCGACATTGGATGACGCCAACGCTCCGGGAGGCCACGCATTGTATCCAGGTCCCCTTGCGATCGCGCGCGCGGATCAGCCCGCCATCGTCATGGCGCGCTCGGGCGAGACCGTCAGCTATCGCGAGTTCGAAGGGCGCGTCAACCGCCTCGCCCATTTGCTCCGCTCGCTCGGCCTCAAACGGCTCGACCATTTCGCCGTCTTCATGGAGAACCATTCGCGCTATGTCGAATGCGGCGCGGCAGGCTCACGGTCCGGACTCTACTACACCAACATCAATGCCAACCTGACGGCGCGCGAACTCACGTATATCGTCAACAACAGCCTTTCCAAGGTGCTGATCACGTCGAAGGCGAAGCAGGACGTGGCGCTCACGGCGTTGCGCGATTGCCCGGGGGTCACGCTGTGCCTGATCGTTGACGGGCCAACGGTCAGCGACCGGGTCCGCAATCTCGACGAAACGACCGCGCCATTTCCCTCGACGCCGATCCCGGATGAAAGTCTCGGCGCGGCAATGCTCTATTCCTCAGGCACCACCGGAGAACCCAAAGGCGTCCTGCGGCCTATCCCCACGCAACCGCCCAATTATGTCTCGCCCTATTCCCACGCTTTCGCGACAGGGTGGCGCTTCCGCGAAGGGATGACCTATCTCCTGCCCGCGCCGCTTTATCACTCCGCGCCGTGGGTTGGCGTTTCCGGCTCGCTTCGTTTCGGCGGTACGCTGATCGTCATGGAGCGCTTCGACGAAGAGCATTATTTGCAGCTTGTCGAAAAGCACCGCGTCACGCACACCCAGCTCGTGCCGACGATGTTCTCCCGCATGCTGAAGCTTCCGGAGGAAGTGCGACGCCGCTACGATCTCTCTTCGCTCGAGGCGGCGGTTCACGGCGCCGCGCCCTGTCCGGTCCCGGTCAAGCAGGCGATGATCGACTGGTGGGGACCGATCATCCATGAGTATTACGCCGCGACCGAAGGCCTCGGCCTCGTCATGTGCGACAGCGCTGAATGGCTCGCGTACAAAGGAACGGTAGGCAAGGTCATGGCCGGCGAACTGCACGTTCTCGACGACGAGATGCGTGAGGTTCCGACCGGCGCGATCGGCAAGCTCTGGTTCAGGGCCGCGACGCCGTTCGAATATTTCAACGATCCCGTCAAGACCGCGCAGGCGACCTCGGCCGACGGCGTTATGAGGACGGTCGGCGACATCGGTTATGTCGATGAGGAAGGCTACGTGTATCTCACCGACCGCGCCGCCTTCATGATCATATCCGGCGGGGTCAACATCTACCCGCAGGAATGCGAAAACCTCCTGATCACTCATCCGAAGGTTGCCGACGCTGCGGTGTTCGGCGTGCCGAATGAGGAACTGGGGGAAGAGGTCAAGGCGGTTGTGCAGCTCATGCCCGGCCTCGAGCCAGCGCCCGAAACAGAGGCGGAACTGATCGCCTTCTGCCGCGAAAACCTCGCACGCCACAAATGCCCGCGCTCGATCGACTTCGAAGCCAGGCTGCCGCGCTCTCCGACCGGCAAACTGTTCAAGGGCTCCCTTCGCGAGCGCTTCTGGAAGGGGCATGAGAGCCGGATATTGTGACGCAAGCGCGCGGGCCCGCGGCTCCAGTCCGGCCGCAGCTTGGGAGAAAGCCCGGGGGCTGCTCAGGCGCCCCAAGTCGCGAACATGCCAATGGCGGCGACAGTCATGACAGCGGTGGCGAGCCAACCGAAGGCCTTGAGCAGCGGCCGCAAAGCGAACTGGCCCATGACCTCTTTTCGCGAGGCCATCAGCATGATCATGACCATGATCGGAACCGCCGCGACGCCATTGATGACCGCGCTCCAGAATAAGGCCTTTATGGGATCGAGCGGGGTGAAGTTGAGACTTGCGCCAATTAAAGTCGCCAATGCAATTGCGCCGTAAAACGCTGGCGCCCGGCCCGGGCGCTGGGCCAGTCCCACCCGCCACCTAAGCGCCTCGCCCACTGCATAGGCCGCGCTGCCGGCCAACACAGGCACGGCGAGCAACCCGGTGCCAACGATGCCGAGCGCAAAAATCGTGAAGGCAAAGCGGCCGGCGATTGGGCGCAGCGCTTCGGCGGCCTGGGACGAAGTTTGAATGTCGATGACGCCATGAGCGTTGAGCGTTGCGGCCGTCGTCAACATGATGAAGAGGGCGATTATGTTCGAGAAACCCATCCCGACCAGGGTATCGATCTGCATCCGCGCCATCTGCGCCGGCGCCTGCTGGGGCGCTTTCAAAAGCGGCTTGGCGGCCGGGTCCTGCTTTTCGTCCTCAACCTCTTCGGCCGCCTGCCAGAAGAAAAGATAGGGGCTGATCGTCGTGCCGAGCACGGCGACGACGACAGTGAGATATCCGCCAGTCAGACTGATATGCGGCAGGACGAGGTTCCTCGCCACAGTCAGCCAGGGCACGCCAACCACGAACACCGAGCCGACATAGGCAAAGAGCGACAGCGTTAGCCACCGCAGCGCCGAAGCGTAGCGGGCGTAGGTAATGAAAACTTCCGCAACGACGGTCAGGAGCGCGAAGCCAGCGATATAGACAACTGTTGGTCCATCGATCAGCAGATGGAGCGCTGCGGCCATGGCGCCGAGGTCGGCTCCGAGGTTGATCGTATTGGCGACGACGAGCAGGCCGACGAGGGGATAGAGCAGCCACGCCGGATAGTGCCGACGGATATTTCCGGCCAGGCCTCGACCCGTCACCCGGCCCATTTCCGCGCTGATCAGCTGGATCGCGCACATCAGCGGGTAGGTGAAGAGGAGAGTCCACCCCATGGTGTAGCCGAACTGCGCGCCGGCTTGGGAATAGGTGGCGATGCCGCTGGGGTCATCGTCCGAAGCGCCGGTGATCAGGCCGGGCCCCATGACGTCCTGCAGCCTCGCTCGTTGAGGCTCTTGGATCGCAACCGGCGTCGGAGCGATCGGCATATTCATGGCTCGCTCCGCCTGAATTGCGACTTGACGTTCGACAAATAACGTCAAAAGCTGGTCGAAGTTCCGCGGCAAGCGGCAATTTGTTGGCGGTCGGCTTTTACAGTCGCAAGATTGTCGACATCATAGCCTCCGAGAGCCTATTGAAGCTTCGCTCGGCGCCGGAGGCGCTGATCGGACTGGCGGGCTCGCCCGCCCAATGCGAGCCGCGCTAAAAAGACGCGCTCAAGCAAGCCGGCGCGCATTTCTCCGAAAAGGCTGGCTGCCGCCAGGCGGCCGACGTCGGACTATGGTTCATCGGACGACGTCGACGACCTCGCGGGTGTCCGGATCGACGAGGACGACGCGGTCGTTCGCCACGAAGAGCCGGTAGCGCTCGATCATCGGGATCTCAACGACCACCGCCCGCGGGACCGGTTCGAGCGTGACGTCGGCGGGAACGGTCGCGCCGTCGGCGAGCTCCGCCGACTCGCGCGCTTCGGGCAGTCCCGCGCTGCGAACGGACTCAATCAGCATTCGCTGCTGGGCGTCAGTCAGATTGATCCTTTGCAGGCCCTCCTTCGCTTGCGTCGGGCCGCCCTCGCGAATGATCTCGACCACGCGCCGCGTCGAGGGCTGAACGATGAAGACCTCATCGTTCGCGACGACATATTCATAGCCGCGATACTCCGGGATCAGTTCGGCGACCGCGGGCGGCAGGGGCCTCAGGTCCAGTTCGCCCGGCAGCAAGC
>CAWBBW010000012.1:0-26037 GCA_963787135.1 uncultured Alphaproteobacteria bacterium
GTCTCGAACCAGTCGCGCACAATCGCTGCGACGCTTGCGGCGTTGTCGACGACGATGAGTGTGGGTTCGGGCCATCGCCAAGCTGCGAACCCGGGCCCGTTCTGGAACCGGCGCAACTCGCTCTCTCTCACAAATCCTGCTTGCCACCCCACCGCCCGCGCGCAAAGTTCGATGGCGAGACGCGTCTTGCCGGAGCCGGCTGGGCCGACAATGCACCGCGCAGAAATCTTCGATGGTTCAGCGAGCCAGTGCTGCAAGGACTTCAGATCCGGATCCCGGCCCGTGAATTTCGTCGCCTGCAAATCGGTGATGAGCAGGTCGAGTTCGCTGCGCGGTGCGTCGATCTCCTTCCTCAGATCGAGCCGCGTAAGCTGAAGCTCCGCGCCTGCAACGCCGATATTGACGACGATGTCGCGCCCCGCCTCAGCGCGGCCGAAATAGGCCCCAATCTGCGGACCGGACTGGGGCGGCGAGCCGCCCGGCCCCGCTACGGTTTTCCCTGTGGAGAGACGCCGCCCTGGATGTCGGAAAGACGAATGTCGCCGGCCGCTTTCACCTGATCGGCCTTGAGACCGCCGCCGGTTCCGGAAATGCGCTCGGCGATGAAGTCCCGACCGGCGTCGATTGTCTTGATGTCCACGCCCCATGCGGCAAGCTGAGCGGGCGCCGCGCGGCGCAGCGCATCCTGCAGCGCCTGGGTCGCCTCGAGTATGGCTTTGTCGTCTGCGACTTTCGGGGTGTCTTTCAGCTCATCCTTGACCGCCGCCTCGGTCGCTTCGCTTTTTGGCTTCTTGTCGAGCAGCGCGCCCGAGGCGAAGTTGTAGCCGTCGATCAGAAGTTTCTTGAGGCCCTGATAGGCGTCCTTGACTGCCGTCGTCGCCGTTTCCGACGCCGCCGCGGTCGCGCCCGCGATCAGCGCTGCCGTAATGGCGGAGATCGGATCCATGACGTCCTCCCGCATAGGAACTGGAGCGATATAATTTTAGTCGCATCGCCGGCGTAAGTCGAGCACTCGCCGACTGGGCATTCACGCGGTCGAAGGATGCCGAACCGCCCCTGGAGAGCAGCGGCTGTGACTCGCAATTATCTAGAGCAAAAGTATTAATGAAATCAATCAATTATATGACTAGCTGGCGGAGAGGGAGGGATTCGAACCCCCGGTACGCTTGCACGTACTCCGCATTTCGAGTGCGGCGCGATCGACCACTCTGCCACCTCTCCGGGGCCGACGACGACGTGAAATATCGTCCGCAGGGTCGGCGGCCGCTTAGCATGGCGCGCAGTCGCTCGCAAGGAGCGCCGATCGCGGCGGATCAGACGCCCGTTTCGACCGCCTCCATCGCCAGCCGCGCCATCATCGGGACGGCCTTCCCGTATTGCCGGGCGCGCTCGGGGTTGGAGGCGTTGCCGTCGAGCGAACGTTTGTAGACGCCCTGGGCGATCGCGATGATGCGGAAGAAGCTGAACGCGATCAGGAAGGTCCAGTCCGGGATCGAATCGAGCCCCGCGCGCCGGCAATAGGCGGCGACATATTCCGCTTCGGTCGGTATGCCGAGCGCCGCCCGGTCGAGGCCGCCGAGGCCATTCGACGCGTTGGGCATACGCCAGTACATGCACTGATAGGCGAGATCGGCGAACGGATGGCCGAGCGTCGACAATTCCCAGTCGAGCACCGCCAGCAGACGCGGCTTATCGGCGTCGAAGATCATATTGTCGATGCGCCAGTCGCCGTGCACCAGTGCGACGCGGCCGTCGTCGGCGGGGACATGGCTCGCCAGCCAGACGATCAGACGGTCCATGTCGTCCACCGTCTCCGTTTCGCTGGCCCTGTACTGCTCGGTCCAGCGCTGCAGCTGGCGGGCGAAGTAGCTGCCGGGCTTGCCGTAGTCCGAAAGGCCGGCGGCGGAGACGTCGATCGCGTGCAGCTTCGCGAGCCCCTCGTTCATCGCGTCATAGATCGGGCGGCGGCCCTCGCGCGGCAGATCAGGCAGCGCCGGATCCCAGAAGATGCGGCCGTCGACATTCGCCATGAGATAAAACGCCGTTCCGATCACGCTCTCGTCCTCGCAGAGCGCCAGCGCGCGAGGCGCCGGAAAGCCGGTGCCCTCGAGCGCTTTCAGCACGCGAAACTCGCGCTCGATCATGTGCGCGCTCTTGAGAAGCTTGCCCGGCGGCTTTCTGCGCAGCACGTAGCGTCCGCTGGCGGCTTCGATCAGATAGGTCGGGTTCGACTGGCCGGTGGCGAATTTTTTCGCCCGGCTCGGACCGCGCCAGCCCTCGACATGCGCGTTCGCCCAGATATCGAGAGCGCGCGCATCCTCGGGAAAGGCCCCGTTCATCGCGACGCGGTCTCGTTCGAATAGCGCTTCATTTCGGCTTTCGCGATGACGCGGCGGTGCACGGCGTCCGGCCCGTCGGCCAGTCTGAGCGTGCGCACCGCCGTCCACATCCGCGCCAGCGGGAAGTCCTGGCTGACGCCGGCGCCGCCATGCATCTGCACTGCCTGGTCGATCACTTCGAGCGCGACGCGGGGCGCGATCACCTTGATCTGCGAGATAAGCGGCGCGGCGGCGCGGACCCCCTGCGTGTCCATCGCCCAGGCCGCCTTGAGGCAGAGGAGCCGGGCCATCTCGATGCTCATGCGTGCCTCGGCGATGATGTCCGGATTCGCGCCGAGCCGCGAGAGCTTCTGGCCGAAGGCCGTGCGGACGGCGGCGCGCCGGCACATTGCTTCGAGCGCCCGCTCGGCCTGGCCGATCGCGCGCATGCAATGGTGGATGCGCCCGGGTCCCAGCCGCCCTTGCGCGATTTCGAAGCCGCGGCCGCGTCCGAGAATCAGCGCGTCCTTCGGCACGCGCACGTCGGTGAATCGGATGTGCATGTGGCCGTGCGGCGCGTCGTCCTGGCCGTAGACCTGCAGCGCCCTCAGCACATTGACGCCCCTGGTCTCCGCCGGCACGAGCAACATCGAATGGCGCGCATGCGGGGCAGCCTCGGGGTCGGTCAGCGTCATCGTGATATAGAGCGAGCAGCGCGGATCGCCGGCGCCGGACGACCACCATTTCTCGCCGTTCAGCACCCATTCGTCTCCCTCGAGGCGGGCGTCCATGGCGATGTTGGTCGCGTCCGACGAAGCAACGCCAGGCTCGGTCATCAGATATGCCGAGCGCGCGCGGCCCTCGAGGAGATCGGGCAGCCAGCGGGCCTTCTGCTCCGGCGAGCCGTAGCGCTCGAGCACCTCC
Organism: uncultured Alphaproteobacteria bacterium; assembly: GCA_963787135.1. Taxonomy (GTDB): domain Bacteria; phylum Pseudomonadota; class Alphaproteobacteria; order Rhizobiales; family Beijerinckiaceae; genus Roseiarcus. The sequence continues at coordinate 3,243 of CAWBBW010000012.1, forward strand.
ATATTGCCCGTGTCGGGCGCCGAGCAGTTGAAGACCTCGGAGGCGAGCGGCGACCAGCCCATTTCCTCGGCCAGATAGGCGTATTCGACCGTCGTCAGGCCGAACCCCTTGTCGGAGGCGGTGAGCCAGAAGTTCCAGAGACTCCACTCCCGCGCCTTGGCCTTGAGGGATTCGCGGATCTCGATCATTCGTTTGGTCGGCTTGAAACGGTCGCCGTCGCGCCCGATCTCGGCTTCGTATTCCTCTTCCACAGGCATGATCTCGTCGCGCACCATCGCCCGGACGGCGGCGATAAGCGGACGGACTTTTTCGGTGACGCCGAGATCCACGTTTCTCTCCCTCACTATCGTTCGCGCGATATGGCGCCGAAACCCTGGCCCGGGCAAGCGAGAAGACGGCAGGCGGGCGTCAAAGGATAGCCGCGCTTGACTTCCAGCCGGCGGCGCGCGGCCTGTTTTCGCCTGCTAACAGGGAGAAAACCGCTGGAGGCGCGTCCTCTGCGGCTTGCTTCGATCCTGGAAAACCCTTAGAGTTCAGCAACTTGAGCCAAATTGCTACCGACCGGCGCCCAACGAAAACAGGGTCGCTAACAGGACAGGAACAGGGGCGGAATTCGAGCTTAACAGGGCGGTAGCAGGCGCCGCCAGCCAACGGAACTACGGAACGAAAAGGTAAGCGAAACTGAACCCTGCCGGATGGGTGTGGCCCGCGCTTCGACGGAGGCCGGATTGCACGACCGACGCAGCGAACCTGCATCAATCCAGAGCTGCTTTCCACACCCCATCCGCCGCTACGCGGCACCTTCCCCGCTTCGCGGAGAAGGGTCGGCCCCAGTCTCGCTATTTCGCAGGGGAACGGAACCGGCGAGTCCGACAGCGTCTGCAGATAGGCGAGTATGTCCGCTCGCTTCTGCGGCTCCTTTTCACCTGGAAACGCCATCTTCGTGCCCGAGGCCATTCCTTTGGGATTTGCGATCCAGTGATCGAGTTTTTCGTAGGTCCAGTCGCCGCCCATGGCCTTCAGCGAATCGGAATAGGCGAAGCCCGCCACCGAAGCGATCGGGCGGCCGACAACGCCCCAAAGATCCGGGCCGACCTTGGCCGCGCCGCCCTTGTCGAAATTGTGGCAGGTGGTGCAAACCTTGGCGTCCTGCGCGCCCTTTTTGGCGTCCGCTTTGGCGAGCAGCACAGGCAGCGGCTCCTCCGGCGCTGGGGCTGCAGCCGCGGCCGGCGCCGCCGCGGTCTCTCCTGTCGGCAGCGCGTAGCCGGGGACCGCAGGCCAATTGGGCGCGAAAACGAGATTGCTGAAAGCGATCAGCAGGATGACGAACAAGATCGACCCAAGGCCCGCGAGCGCGGTCTTGTTGAATTCGGCTGCATGCATCGGGGATCAGCTTTCGTCGGCGTGTTGCGGATTGGCCGGGGCATGAGGCGACCCCGGCTCGGGGTTGATTAGCCGCTTTGCGCGCGACTTGGCAACACGTATAAGCCCGCTTCCTGCCCACTTTCCCTGTCAATCATGGTCAATCCCGTCGTCCTCATCCCCGCGCGCATGGCGTCCAGCCGCCTGCCGGGCAAGCCGCTCGCCGACATCTGCGGCGAGCCGATGATCGCCCATGTCTGGCGGCGCGCGATCGAAGCCGACGTTGGGCCGGTTTTCGTCGCGGCCGACGATCCGCGCATCGTCGCGGCGGTCGAGGCGGCCGGGGGCAAGGCGGTCCTGACCCGCCCGGACCACCAATCCGGCTCGGACCGCATCTTCGAGGCGCTGGGCGCGGTCGACCCCGCCGGCGAATACGACGTCGTGGTCAACATTCAGGGCGATCTGCCGACCATCGAGCGCGCCGCGGTGCGCGCCTCACTCGTCCCGCTCGCCGACCCCGCCGTCGACATCGCAACGCTCGCGACGCCGATCACGCGCCCCGAGGAGAAGGACGATCCGAACGTCGTCAAGGCGATCGGCGCTTTCATCGCGCCCGGCCGTCTGCGGGCGCTCTACTTCACCCGCGCCCGCGCGCCATGGGGCGAAGGCGAGCTCCTGCATCACATCGGCCTCTACGCCTACCGGCGCGACGCGCTGAGGCGTTTCGTCAATACGCCGCCGTCGCCGCTCGAGCGGCGCGAGAAGCTCGAGCAGCTGAGAGCGCTCGAGGCCGGCATGCGCATCGACGTCATGATCGTCGAGGCGGCGCCGCTCGGAGTCGATACGGCGGAAGATCTGGAGCGCGCCAGGGAGATGCTAATCGGGGGGCTGCTCCGATGATTTTCGTGCCCCTTAGAGCTTGCTGCATTTGGTTTGAATTGGTGGTGTCGTTAGCGCACCCGCCCCCTCTTGCGGGGGCGGGCGGGGGTGGGGGGTCGCGCGGATCGTGGATATTGTCGCGTTCAAAACCGTCTCGTCGACTCAGGATTGCGCGACCCCCCTCCTTTGTCCTCCCCCACAAGGGGGGAGGAGACGCGACCAGCTGCCCCTGCGCAAACTCAAGAGCAGAACGCACTAGTGTCCTTGGTGGTGAAACGACCGACCACAAAGGACACGAAGACCAACGAAGGCGAAGTGCGAGGAGGCAACGATGACCAAAGCGCGTGTGATCGCCTACCAGGGCGAGCCGGGGGCCAATTCGCATATCGCCTGCGTCGACAATTATCCTGACCTCACGCCAAAGCCCTGCGCGACCTTCGAGGACGCGTTCGCCGCCCTGCAGGACGGCTCGGCCGATCTCGGAATGATCCCGATCGAGAACTCGATCGCCGGGCGCGTGGCCGACATCCACGCGCTCTTGCCCGCTTCGGGGCTGCACATCGTCGGCGAGAAATTCCTTCCGATCCACTTTCAGCTGCTGGCGGTTCCCGGCGCCCGGATCGAAGACCTGAAGACCGTTCACAGCCACGTCCACGCGCTCGGCCAGTGCCGCAACATCATCCGCCGGCATCGCCTCAAGCCCGTGGTGTCGAGCGACACTGCAGGTTCCGCGCGCGAAGTGGCGGAATGGGGCGACAGAAGCCGCGCCTCGCTCGCGACCCGCCTCGCCGCCGAGATCTATGGCCTTGAGACGCTGGTCTCCGACGTCGAGGACGAGAGCCACAACACGACCCGGTTCGTGGTGCTGTCCAAAGACCCGCGCTGGGCGTCCCAGGGCGACGGGGCGGTGGTCACCACCTTCGTCTTCCGGGTGCGCAACGTGCCGGCCGCGCTCTACAAGGCGCTCGGCGGCTTCGCCACCAACAGCGTCAATATGACCAAGCTCGAGAGCTACATGGTCGAGGGCGAGTTCTCCGCCACCCAGTTCCTTGCCGACGTCGACGGCCACCCCGACGATCCGCCGCTGAAGCGCGCGCTCGAGGAACTCGAGTTCTTCTCCCGCGAAGTGCGCATTCTCGGCGTCTATCCGGCACATCCGTTCCGGGCGGAGACGCAGGGCGGAGGGTAGTGCCTCAGAATCAACACGGGGGCCCGATGGATAGAGCGACGAGGATGGTGACCCTACGATAGAACGAATTGAACGACGCCAATGCGCAATGAGTGCTTGCTCGCGCACGGGAGGCGAACGGGGCCACGACCTTAGGCGACGCTAGTGAGAGCTTCTCAGAATTGTGCTGCCGTTGGTTGGCCACGACGTTGCCTCACTTTGCTGTGCTGAGTTCACGGACTTGCTCTTCAGAATACGAATGCATGTCGCTCGCCCATTTCTCCAAGGCGGTGGTCGCCAACGTCACTTCCTTTGCAAAAGGCCTTAGGAAACTTTCAAAATTCTGCGGAAGATTTGGCGGCAGCTTATTGGTCTCGGCAACAAAGCTGTTGATAGCTCCGTAAAGGCGGCCAAACGCCTGACCGATATTACTGTCACCGATAGCCGCACGAACATTTGGAAAACGCTTATAGTCATCGGCAAGGGTTGCAATTGAGGCTCTGCTTCCGTCTATCTCGTTGCGCAGGTTAACGAGGTCAGTGAGTAGCTTACCCCTGTTTTCGTTGATTTGCTTAGGCCAAGACGACAAGAGCTTCTCGATCTGATTAGTATTGTTAATCGTTGAGTTCATATGCTCCGTGACGCTGTGCCACACGTCAATAAGCGTTGCGACGTCCTCGGTTGTGAGCGCCTGCGTCGATTGCGGTGCTTGCGGAGCGCCAGCCGGTGACGGCGCGGATGGTGCGGGTGCAGCCGGCGGCGATTGAGACGGAGGTGAAAGGACAATCGTGCGGAATGTCTCGGATCCATGCAGAAAGAGGCTCAGAAGCAGCGGTATGACACATGCGAGCACGAGCGCGACCGCGGCCAAAGAAAAAAAACCGCTCGGTACTAACCTCGCAATCCAAAATTCTCTTAGCTTCGCTCTCGTCGGGTAGAATTGCAGCGCAGAAGCTTGAAGCTTCTTGCCGAACTCAGTCAACGTATAGTTCGTAGACAGGAGAGCCATCGCAACGGCAAAAATGACGCCGCTGATAACAGCCCCCTCCAGTTCGAAGCCGATGCTCATGGTTGTCGGCAGAAACGACGGAAGAATGCGCGTCAAAATGACGAACCCGGCTAGTGTTCCGACGCACCATGCAAGCAGGAGAAGAAGGAAGCCGGCGCGATCGAACTTGCGAGCAAGGCCGAGCTCCCGCAGCGTCTCGAAATTTCCTCGATCATCCCCGTTGGGCAAAAACTTCCTGTCGCTGGGGGCATTGAGCAATATCCGCATGGATGGGCCGGACAGTCTCTCCGCGACGTCCTGGAATTGAGAACTGCGATCAGAGGTCAATATTTCGGCCAAGGTGGCTTCAACCAAGGCGGCCCTCTCTGCATCTTCGAGAGGAACGTCCGCCGCCACGATGACCCAGCGCACTACAGCTCCGCCGCGATCGCCCTCTTCCACGATATCGACTGGACCTTCGGTGATTTGCTCGACCTTCTGTTTGTGGTCGAGAACATTCTTGCACTTGCGCGCTTTGACCCTTTCAACAAATTCCTCGGCGCGCTCGCCGAACAAGTCGCCAAACGCCTTGGCAGTTCGGCCAAACAGAGCTTGCATAACCGATGTGTAGGCAACCTTCGTCACATCGGCGATTAAGCTGGTTCCGCCGGAAGGCTTCGCTTCTTCGGTCATAGCAATCTGCTTCTAAGTAAGGGGGCGACGAACGGCTCTCTATCGCGGGATGAGAGAGTGAGGCGACCTCGAACGCCGCCTTAATAGACGCAATGAATGATGCAATAAATTGTAGCTCGGTGGAATGCAAAACCAAGACGATGAATGGGGATTTGTCGTCAGAGGCGAAGGAGGCACGCCCCTGGTCGCGCTACACCCGCGCTTTCCACCGAAGCGCAACATCTTCGTAACCCGCAAATGTCGGCATTGCGTCGATTCGAGACGTCGCCTCTGCGCAAGAAGCAGGCGTCCGCCGACGGCCCGCGAAAAGGGTGGATTACGGACATTCCGCGGCCCCTAGCTGGCAAGCGCTCGCGCGTAACCGCCTGGCGCCTGACCCACATGTCGGCTGAACGCGGTGCTGAAGGTGCTCGCCGAACTGTACCCGACCCGTTCGGCGACCTCGGACAGCGTCACGTCGCGGCGGCGCAGCAAGTCCTTCGCGACGGCCATCCGCCAGGCGAGGAGGTACTCCATCGGCGGTACGCCGACGATGCGCATGAAGCGGTCAAAGAAGGCCGAGCGCGAGAGCGCGGCTTCGCGGGCCAGTTCGACCACCGTCCAGGGGCGGGCGGGATCGCCATGCATCCGCCGTATCGCGGCCGACACGCGCGTATCCGCCAGACCGCGCAAGAGGCCCGGCGGCGTGTCATCGCCCTGCAAGGCCCGCAGCGCTTCGATCAAGAGCACTTCGACAAGCCGCGAGAGCACGAGATCGCGGCCGGGCCTCTGTTCGCGGGCTTCTTCGCCCAGGAGCCGCGTCAGCGTCGTGAGCCGGTCGGCGCCGCGCATGTGCACCAGCGCCGGAAGCAGCGACACCAGAAGTTCGGCGTCGGGCGAATTGAAGACGAAGTAGCCGCCGAGCAGCCGCACATCGGGATCGCCGTCGGGCCTTCCATGGCGGATTTCATCAACCGGGGGCGCCGCCGCCTTGGGGTCGATGACCTCCGGCGTCACCGGCTCGAAGCCCGACATGACGAAGCCGGGCGTGGCCGGCAGGAGCACGAAGTCGCCAGCCTTGAGCGTGATGGGCGCCTCGCCATCGACATGGAGGCGACAGCTGCCCTCCAACACCGTGCAGAAGCTGGGCTCGCCAAAGTCGGAGTAGCGAACGCCCCAGACGCCGGCGCCGCTGATGCCCTTGGCGAATACGGTTCGAGGCCGGAGCAGGGCGATGACTTCGGAGAGCGGGTCGGTCATTTTCCGGACTCTAGCCAACGAAACTTGGACTTTCAACCGTAGATGGTCCGATAGCCTGCGCATAAAAGTCGCGTCCTCGAAACTTGAAGGACACGGGATATGAAAACTGTACTGATCACGGGCTGCTCATCGGGCTACGGCCTGGAAACCGCCCGCCATTTCCTCATCAAGGGATGGAAAGTCATCGCGACGATGCGGACGCCGCGGTTGGGTATTCTGCCGAACAGCGATCGCCTGAGGATGCTGCCGCTGGATGTCACCAGCCCCGAGAGCATCGCGACGGCCATCGACGCCGCCGGTCCCATCGACGTGCTGGTCAACAATGCCGGAATTGGCGTGATCGGAGCGCTCGAAGCCACGCCCATGTCCAAGGCGCGCCAGGTGTTCGAGACCAACACGTTCGGCGTGATCGCGATGACCCAGGCCGTCGTGCCACAGTTCCGCGCGCGCAGGTCCGGCGTGATCGTCAACGTGACGTCGAGCGCAACGTTGGCGCCCATGCCCCTGGCCTCGGTCTACACGGCCAGCAAGATGGCGATCGAAGGATTTACCGGTTCCCTCGAGCATGAGCTTCGCGCCTTCAATGTGCGGGTCAAGCTGGTCGAGCCCGGCTATGGCCCCACGACCCGCTTCACCCAAAACACCGACCTGCGTCTCGAGGACGTCATTCCGGAACCCTACGCGCCCTTCGCCCAGCCGATACTTGCGGCGTTCGCTGAGCCGGGACTTGTGACGACGGAGGCCGACGTGGCGGAGGCTGTGTGGCGCGCCGCCAACGATGAGTTCCGCTCAGCTGCGATTCCCGGCCGGTCCCGACGCCGTGGCGCTGGTCCAATGCACACAGCGGCTCGCTTCGCACCCTTGGCCTCCCGCCCGGCAACAGACGTTAGGCCAATCTGGTTCTGGCCGTGCGGCTTCCCCCTCCGGGACTCAATTGGCAGACTTTTGACCACTGGCCACACGCAGATGTGAAGCGCCGCCGTTTGCCGCGGAGCGGCTCTCTTTGTTACCTTGCCGTCACACCGCACTCCTCGAGCGCCCGGAGTCCTCATGACCTCCATTCGGCTTGCGTTGATCGCTTTGCTGTCGCTCGCGCCGACCTTTGCTTTGGCGCAGAACGCGCCGCCCGCGGCGGTGCGGGCGACGGTCGAGAGCGTCGCCGCCGACGGCGCGAGCCTCGCGGTGCGCACGCGCGGCGGCGACAAGCGGACCGTGCTGCTTACGCCGAAGACGCGGTTCGTCCTCGTTGCGCCGGCGTCTCTGACCGACGTGAAGCCTGGCGCGTTTGTCGGCGTCGCCGCGACGCCCGGCGAAGCCGGCCAGTTGAAGGCGGTGGAAGTCCATATCTTCCCGGAATCGATGCGGGGGACCGGCGAAGGATCGCGGCCGTTCGATCTCGGGCCCGGGAGCACAATGACCAACGGAACGGTCTCGGCCCGGGTCGACGCGGTCAAGGGTCCGGCGCTTACCGTGACCTACAAGGGCGGGGAACAGACCATCGTCGTCGATCCGAAGACGCCGATCGTGACGTTCGAGCCTGGCGCGGCAACCGACGTCAAGCCCGGGGCAGCGATCATTGCCCGCGGGCCGAGGCAGGCGGACGGGTCGGTCGAGGCCGCGTTTTTCCTGATCGGCAAGGACGGGCTGGTTCCGCCCATGTGAGCCAGCCGGCGGCTCGGCCGCCCGCCCGAATCGCTGTGTCCAGTCGATTTGCCCCCGCGAAGCGTACCGTGCTAGCACGCGAACTCGTTCCTTCGGCGGTTGAGGGGCCCAATGGGCAATAATCTGGTGAGCAATGATCTGGCCGCGAGCCGGCCGGCCGCGGTTGCGCACAATCCAAAATTCACCTTCGTTCTCGTCAAACCCACCCATTACGACGACCAGGGCTACCCGATTCAATGGTACCGCTCGGCCCTGCCGTCCAATACGCTCGCGTGTATGTACAGCCTGGCCGAGGATGCGCGCCGTCGCGAGGTTCTGGGCTCAGGCGTGGAGTTCGAGATCGATACCTATGACGAAACCAACCGCCGTGTCCTTCCGAGCCGGATCATCCGCGACCTGAAGCGCCGCGGCGGCCGGGCGCTCGTCGGCATCGTCGGCGTGCAGTCGAACCAGTACCCCCGCGCGATGGACATCGCACGCCAGTTCCGCGCGGCGGGCGTGCAGGTCTGCATCGGCGGATTCCACGTTTCCGGCTGTATCGCGATGCTGCCCGAAATGCCGTCCGAGATGCGCGAGGCGCAGGCGATGGGCGTCTCGTTGTTCGCCGGCGAATCGGAGGAGCATCGGCTCGACGAGGTGTTGCGCGACGCGTGGCGCGGCGAAATGAAGCCGCTCTACAATTTCATGGACCATTTGCCCTCGCTCGAGGGCGAGCCCGCGCCCATCCTGCCGCGTAAACATCTCGCGCGCACTACCGGCCACTATTCCTCGATCGACCTCGGCCGCGGCTGCCCCTATCAATGCTCGTTCTGCACCATCATCAACGTGCAGGGCCGCAAGAGCCGCTTCCGCACGCCCGACGACCTCGAGCAGATCATTCGCGAGAACAGGAAGCAGGGCATCGACCGGTTCTTCATCACCGACGACAATTTCGCCCGCAACAGCGACTGGGAAATCCTGCTCGACCGGGTGATCAAGCTCAAGGACGAGGGCATCCACTGCGGCTTCACCATCCAGGTCGACACGCTCTGCCACAAGATCCCGAATTTCATCGAAAAGGCGACGAAGGCCGGAGCGCGGCGCATCTTCATCGGCCTCGAGAACATCAATCCCGACAACCTGATCGCCGCCAAGAAGCGGCAGAACAAGATCACCGAATACCGCATTATGCTGCAGAAGTGGCGCGCTCACGGCGCGCTCACTTTTGCGGGCTATATCCTCGGTTTTCCGGGCGATACGAAGGAATCGATCCTGCGCGACGTCGAGATCATCAAGCGCGAGCTGCCGCTCGACATTCTCGAGTTCTTCTTCCTCACGCCGCTGCCCGGCTCGGAGGACCACAAGACCCTGCTCAAGAAAGGGGTCTGGATGGACCCCGATCTCAACAAATACGACCTCGACCATCGCGTCGCGCACCACGCGAAGATGTCCGACGCCGAGTGGGAGGAGGCCTACCGCGCCGCCTGGGAGTCCTATTACACGCCCGAGCACATCCGCACGATCCTGAAGCGCGCCGCCCAAATCCCGAATGGCCGGCCGAAGCCGATCACGAGCACCATCATGTGGTTCAAGCTGATGATCGAGCAGGAAGGCGTGCATCCGCTCGAAGGCGGCGCCTTCCGGCTCAAATACCGCCGCGACCGGCGCCTGGGCTTGCCGCTCGAATCGCCCTTGGTCTTCTACCCGCGCTACTGGGGCGGGATCGCGGTCAAGGCGTGGAAGTACTCGAGCTTCTTTTTGAATACGCGGCGCATCCTCAACGAGGTCCTCAAGGCGCCGGACCGGTATGCCTACTCGGACCTTGCGATCGCGCCGCCGAAGGCGGACGAGTTCGAGCAGCTGTCGCTCTATCACGCGACGAGCGGGGGCGAGGCGGCGCTCGCCCGCAAGAAGATCGGCGACGACATCCGCGAGTCCGTTCCGGCTGCAGCCGCGGAGTGATTTCTTTTAGCCGCGCTCGATAGCCCGTCGAAAGACGGGCGTCCTTCCGGACGCCCTATGGAGCGCGGCGCCGCGGTCAGCGGCTACAGACAGGTCAAATCCATGCTTGTCGACGGCAAGTGGGCGGACGCCTGGCAGCCGGTTCAGGCGGCCGACGCGAAGGGCGGCTTCGTCCGCCAGATTTCGAGCTTCCGCTGCTGGGTGACGCCAGACGGCGCCGCCGGTCCGACGGGGCAGGGCGGCTTTCGCGCCGAGAGCGGCCGCTACCATCTCTACGCCGCGCTCGTCTGCCCATGGGCGACGCGCGTTCTGATCGCGCGCAAGCTGAAGAGGCTCGAGGACGTCGTCTCGGTAGCGATCGTCGAGCCGGCGCTGACCGATCAGGGCTGGCGCTTCGGCGACGGATTGGGCGCCGACCGCGATACGGTCAACGGCGCGACCTACCTGCATGAGCTCTACAGCCGCGCCGATCCGCATTTCACCGGGCGCGCCACCGTGCCGGCGCTTTGGGACAGAGAGCGCCGCACGATCGTCAACAACGAGTCCGCCGACCTCGTGCGCATGTTCAATTCGGGCTTCGGCGTGCTCGCCGACGATGCGATCGATCTTTATCCCGAAGACTCGCGGGCCGGCATCGACGCGCTCAACGACGAAGTCTACCCCTCGCTCAACAACGGCGTCTATCGCGCTGGCTTCGCGATTACGCAGGCAGCTTACGACGAGGCCTTTACGGGCGTGTTCGCGATGCTCGACGCGCTCGAGCGGCGCCTCGCCGACGGGGCCGGGCCTTATCTCTTCGGCGACCGCCTGACCGAAGCCGACATCCGGGTCTTCGTCACGCTCGCGCGCTTCGACCCGGCCTACCACGGCCAGTTCAAATGCAACCTGAGGCGCATCGCCGACTATCCGCGATTGAGCGCCTATCTCGCGCGGCTGATCGGCCTGCCCGCTTTCCGTGAGACATTCAGCCTCGACCATATCAAGCGGGGCTATTACTCGATCAAGGCGCTCAACCCCACCGGCGTCGTGCCGCTCGGGCCGGAGCTGCCGTGGGCGCACGGGCGATAACCGGTCGCCGACGGGGCATATCGACCGCGCCATGAAGCTCGCCACCTTCAACGTCAACGGCGTCAACGGCAGGCTGTCCGTTCTTCTGCGCTGGCTCGGGGAGGCGGCGCCCGATGTCGTTTGCCTGCAGGAGCTGAAGGCGTCGCAGGACAAGTTTCCGGAGGGCCCGATCCGCGACGCCGGCTACGGCGTGATCTGGCACGGCGAGAAAAGCTGGAACGGCGTCGCAATTCTGGCGCGCGGAGTGGATCCGGTCGAAACCAGGCGCGGTCTGCCTGGCGATCCTGAGGATAGCCAGAGCCGCTACATCGAGGCGGCCGTCAAGGGTTTGCTGGTCGGCTGCCTTTACCTGCCAAACGGCAATCCGGCCCCAGGTCCGAAGTTCGATTTCAAGTTGCAATGGTTTGACCGCCTCGCCGCTCATGCCCAAGAGCTTCTCGCGAGCGGCGCGCCCGTTGTGCTCGCCGGCGACTTCAACGTCATGCCGACCGAACTCGACGTCTACAAGCCGGAGCGATGGGTCGACGACGCCCTGTTTCGCCCGGAAGTGCGCGCCGCCTATCGACGCCTTGTCGCTCAGGGTTGGACCGATGCGCTGCGAGCGCTTCATCCGAAGGAGCGCATCTACACGTTTTGGGATTATTTCCGGAACGCTTACGGCCGGGACGCTGGACTGCGCATCGACCATATCCTGCTCAGCCCCGCCGTGGCGCTGCGCCTCAAAGCGGCCGGCGTCGACCGCTACGTGCGCGGGTGGGAAAAGGCCAGCGATCATGCGCCGACATGGATCGAACTCGGGGACGGAAGCAAGGCTGTGCGAGGTTCCCGGGCGCGGACGGCGAAACGCGTCAAGCGAAAGTGCCGCTCCGCGAGCGCGCCCGCTTGCGCTCCGCCGCCCGGCGCCCTCTCATGAATGCAACGAAAGGCGGGGTCCGAATCGATGACGTGGTTCTGGGTCATGCTGGGCAGCGCGCTGGGCGGTCTTGCGCGCTATTGGCTCTCTGGTTTCGCGGCCCAGCAGATCAGCGAAACCTTTCCGATCGGCACGCTCAACGTCAACGTGACCGGCTCGTTTATCATCGCCTTCTTCGCCGCTGACCGGACCGGACGGGTGCGTCTTCGTCGGGACCGATGCGCGCCAGTTCGTGATGACCGGCATTTGCGGCGGGTACACCACCTTCTCCTCGTTCAGCCTCCAGACGCTCAATCTTGCGCGCGACGGCGAAACGGCGCTCGCCGGGGCGAACGTCGCGCTGTCGGTGGTGCTCTGCCTCGCCGGCGTATGGTTCGGGCATATCGCCGCCAGCGCGCTCAATCAGGTCAAGGGAGTCTGACCATGTCTCCGCCCCGCGACAACACGCTCCCGTCCAAATCCGCGTCGGCGTGAAGCGCGCGCTCCGCCCGATACAATGCGCTTCAATATTCACCGACTTGGCTTCATCGTATTTCTCGCTGGGCTCTCGGCCCTGCCGCCGCTGGCGATCGACATGGCGCTCCCGAGTTTGGCGCTGGTTCAGGCCGATCTCCATGCGAGCCAGACGCAGGCGGCGTCGGCCATCGCGATCTTTCTCGCCGGCTTTGCGACCGCCCCGCTCGCGGTCGGCCCGCTCTCCGACCGCTTCGGCCGGAAGCCGATCATGCTCGCCGGCCTCTTGCTTTTCACGCTCTGCGCGCTTGGCTGCGCGCTCAGTCCCTCGATTGGCGCGCTGCTCGCCTTCCGCCTTTTTCAGGGCGTCGGCGCCGGGTCGGTCGGCATTCTGCCGCGCGCGATCATCCGCGATCTGTTCGAGGGCCGCGAATCGCGCCTGCATATCGCGGCGGTCTCGCTGGTCTTCAGCATCGCGCCGCTGATCGCCCCGACGATTGGCGCCGCGATCCTCACCGCCGGACCCTGGCGCCTGATCTACGTCGTGCTGACAGCCGTCGGCGCCGTTCTCGCGACCGTCGGCTTCGCGCTGTTCGAGGAATCGCACCCGCTCGGCATGCGACGCAATCTTATGCCCGCGACCCTTCTCGCCGGCTACCGGCGGGCGCTGACGAGCCCGATGTGCGTCGGCTTTGCGCTGGTCAACGGCCTCGTATTCGCGGGCCTTTTCGCCTACGTCAACATATCGCCGCTTCTCTTCATCCAGGGCTACGGCGTCTCGAAGGCGGGTTTCGCCGGTCTTTTCGCCATTACCGCCTCGGGGGTCATCGTCGGCTCCACGATCAACACCTGGCTCGTCCGCTGGCGAGCACGGCCGAAGGCCGTGCTCGACGCCGCCCTCGCGGTCATCAGTCTCGCCGCGCTCACGCTTCTCGCGATTGGTCTCGGCGGCGCCGGTTCGCCGCTGATCGTCGCCGCGCCGGTGATGGTCTACATCTCGTCCTTCGGCCTTGTATTTCCGAATGCGGCGCACGAGGCGGTCCAGCCGCTGCCCGAGATTGCGGGCCTCGCTTCGGCCGTCCTGGTCGCGACGCAGATGCTGTTCGGCGCGCTGGGCGGGGCCGCCGCCGCCGCTCTCTATCGAGACGCCTCTCCGTTGGCGATCGGAGAGGTCATGAGCGTCGGCACGCTCTCCGCATCAGCGCTCTACGCCTTCTGGCTGAGGCCAGGCGTCGAGGATTGAGGCGGAGTCAGGCGAGCAGGAAGTCCCGCACCGCGCCGATCTGATCGGCGCTGAGCAGAGCCGGGGCATGGCCGACGCCCTCGAATGCGACGAGCTTCACCTTCGGTCCGCGCTTGGTCATCGCCTCGGCGACGTCGCGCTTAAGCATGTCGGACATCTCACCGCGCAAAAGCAGCGTAGGACATTGGATGGCGTCCCATACCGACCAGAGATCGACGTCGGCGACGGGACCAGCCTTGAAGGGATCGGCGATGCGTGGATCATAGGCGAAGCCGTATCCGCCTCCGGGCCTCTTGCGCGCACAGTCGAGGGCTATCTTGCGCCATTGATCGTCGGTGAGCGGCCCGAACGGCGCGTTGTTTGCGCGTACGTCCGCCTTGAGCGCGTCCAGCGAATTCGAATGCCGGATCGTTGCCGAGGTAGGCGCCGATCCGGTTGAGGCCTTCCTTGGCGACGAAGGCGCCGGCGTCGTTGAGCACAAGCTTGCGAATGGGGCTCCCGCGCTGAGCAGCCAGCATCATGCCGATCAGCGCGCCCATCGACGTCCCGAGCCAGTCGACGCTCTCGACGTCGAGCCGCGCGATCAGCGCGACGGAGTTGGCGAGATAGAGCGTGAAAGAGTAGTCGGCGGCGCTCGTCAGCCAATCGCTGCGCCCGCGTCCGGGCATGTCCGGGCAGACCACGCGATAATGCTCCGACAGGGCGTCTGCGATCGCGTCGAAATCGCGGCCGTTGCGCGAGAGCCCATGGACGCAGATAAGCGTGGGAGCGCCGGCCGGCCCTGGCCACTCGCGGTAAGCGACCCGATGAAAGCCCGGCGGGCCGAGACACGCGAGATGGCGCTCGCGCATCTCGGTCAGACCGCCTCCAGCGCGAGCCCGCGCGGCGTCTGGACGATGCGGGCGGCGCCGTCGCGAATGATCAGGTTCACATGCGCGAGAGCCTCGCCGAAAGCGAACACGAGCTGATGCGGGTCGTCGATCCTGCGTCCGAAGATGACCGGCACGAGCTCGGCCACTGTCTGCGGCTTGACCTTGCAGGCCTCGAGGATCGCCATGCAGCGCGCCTCGTGATGAGCGATCAGTTCGTCGGCGCGGACGCCTAGACCGACGAAAGGCAGATTGTGGCCGGGCAGGACCAGAACGTCCCCGGGCAGCGTGCGCTTGAGCCTGTCGAGCGAGCGCAGATAGAGGCCGAGCGGGTCGCCGTCCGGGTCCATCGCCTCGACGCTGACGTTGGGGGAGATTTTGGCAAGAATTTGATCGCCGCTGAGGATCACGTTGTCGGCCGGCGAATAGAGCATCACCTGTTCGGGCGAATGGCCGGCGCCGGTCATGGCCTCGAAGGTCCGCTCGCCGATCTTCACCCGATCCTCCGCCGACAGGCGCAGGAACGTTCGCGGCGGCGGCGCGACCATGCGCAGATATTGCAGTCCGTTGCCGAGCAGGATTTCGGTCTCGTCCTCGCCTAGGCCATGAGAGCGGTAGAAGCTGCGATAGGGCTCGGATTTGAGCGCCGATGGATCGAGCCGGATGTTGAGCGCCATCAGATATTCGGTGTGGCTCATCGCGAGCTCGAGATCGAAGCGCTCGCAGAGCCACCCGGCGAGCCCAATGTGGTCGGGATGAAAATGGGTGGCGATGATCCGCGTCAGCTTGCGTCCCGCGAGCGGGAGTGCGAGCAGAATCTCCCACGCCGCGCGCGAGGCTTTGTTGTCGATGCCGGTGTCGATGAGCGCGAGGCCCGCGCCGTCCTCGACGAAGTAGATGTTGACATGGTCGAGCCGGAACGGAAGGGCGAGCCGCGCCCAGAAAATCCCGGGCCGGACTTCGACGACTTCGCCAATCTTGGGCGGCGCGGCGAAGGGGAACTCGAGCGTTTTCGGCATGGTCAGGGTCGACATCGGGTCCTCAACTTATTCGAGCGGCGAGAAACGCGGCGCTGTCGCGGCGTCCAGCCGTCCGCCGGGCTCAGCACGGAAGACGCCACGCGCGGCGTTGTGCGGATGGGCGGCCGCGTCCGCCAGCGTCAGCACGGGGGCGAAACAGACGTCGCTGCCCTCGAGCAGCGCGCGCCAATGCTCACTCGGCCTGCTCGCGAACAGGTCGCCAAAGCGCGCCTTGAGCGCGGGCCACGCGGCGATGTCGTTCTGCGCTTTCGGATCGACGTCCGCAAGACCGAGCTTTGCGAGCAGCAGCGCGTAGAATTGCGGTTCAAGCGCACCGACGGTAACGAATCGGCCGTCGGCGCAGCGATAGGCGTCATAGAAGGGCGAGTCGTGGAAGATGCTCGGCCTCGGTCCGTCCACCAGGCCGTTCGAGCGCGCCCAGAGCGCGATGCCGCTAAGAGCCGCCGCCATGTCGACGATCGCGCAATCCACGATCGCGCCCTTGCCGGTTCGACCAGCGGCGAAAACTCCGGAAACGAGCCCGAAGGCAAGCCCCAGTGCGCCGCCTGCGTCGCCGAGAACGGTCGGGGGCGCGATCGGCTGGGCGCCCGGACGTTCGGTCAGCGAGAGAACGCCGCTCAGCGCGAGATAGTTCAAATCATGGCCCGCCGCCTGCGACAGAGGGCCGTGTTGCCCCCAGCCGGTCATCCGGCCATAGACGAGCCGCGGGTTGCGTTTCGCGCAATCGGCGGGGCCGAGACCGAGCCGCTCCATCACGCCCGGCCGATTGCCCTCGATCAGCGCGTCGGCGGGTTCGATCAGCGCCATCGCCTCCTCGACCGCGCGGGGGAGCTTGAGGTCGATCGCGACGATCCGCTTGCCGCGCCGCAACGGGAGATCCGCGTTCGCCAAGTCGAGGTGGTCGAGCCCAGGCTTGTTCGGGCGAACGATCGCGACCACGTCGGCGCCTTGATCGGCCAGCATGCGGCCGGCCAGAGGCCCCGGGCCGATGCCCTCGAATTCAATCACTTTGAGGCCCGTCAGCGGTCGCATCATTCTAAAGTCCTTGCAGGCATCTGTCGGGTCTCGGTGCGGCTTGAACAAGGGCAGGCCGACGAAGGCGGGGAGTGGCGGCTTTGGCGACCATCGCCGGACTTATAGCTTCAACAGAATTTCTCGCTTCAGTCCGCCGGTTTTCGCACGTAGTGTCCGCACGGACAGCCTCGCAAGAACCTTGGATGGGGACATGGATATGAGCGTCGCCTTGGCGCCTGGCGTGACGATGAAGGACCATGGGCTAGAGGTCCCGCTTCCGGGCGGCAAATCCGGCTATTTCAATTTTTACTGGCTCAGGGACAATTGCCCGACGTCGTTCGACCGCCAGACCCGAGAACGCACCTTCGATATTTTTCACCATGTGCGCGAGCCGCGCCCGGCCTCTGTCAGCCTTTCCAGCGACGCTCTCGAAATCACATGGATGGAGGACGGCCACACCTCGCGTTACTCGCTCGAATGGCTCTCGCAGTATAGCGGCGGCCGGCGCCGCCCGGATCCGGCCGATCTTCTGCGCCGCGCCTGGTATTCCGACCATTATCCTCAGATTGCCCGCTTTGCCCAGCCGAAGCTGATGGAGGACAGCAGGGCGGTGGTGGCGTGGATCGAGGCCATGCTGGTGGAAGGGATCGCCATTCTCACCGATATGCCGGACAGCGACGAGGCGTTGACGGAAACGGTGCGCTTGATCGGCCATGTCCGACCCACATTCTTCGGCGAGTATTTCGACGTCAAGACGCACATCAACCCGACAAACCTCGGCTACACCGCCAAGGCGCTGGAATTGCACACGGACACCCCCGCCGAGGAGATGGCGCCCGGCGTGCAGTTTCTGCATTGCCGCGCCAACAGCGTCGAGGGCGGTATGAGCCTCTTTCTCGACGGGGTCGCCGTGGCCAATGATCTCAGAAAGGAATGTCCCGAGGATTTCACGCTGCTGTCGGAGACCCTGATTCCCTATTATTGCGAGCACGACAGCTACGACATGCGCTCGCGCCAGCGCGTCATCGAACTCGACGAGCGCGGCGAAGTATCCGGCGTCACAATCAGTCAGCATATGGCCGACATCTTCGATCTGCCGCAAGCCTTTCTCGATCGCTATTACCCCGCGTTCTGCCGCTTCGGCCGGATGCTGCAATCCGACAAATACCTGATGCGCTTCCGGATGAATGCCGGGGAGTGCATTGTGTTCGACAATCACCGCATTGTTCACGGCCGCTCGGCCTATTCCGCAACGAGCGGGGAGCGCTACCTCAGGGGCTGCTACGCCGACCGCGGCGAAATGCGCAGCGCCTATCGCGCGCTGACGACCGAAGGGAGGTTCAAGTGACTGAGGCCAAGGCTTCGACCCATCGGGATCTGGCCGACGACGAAGTGCGGCAATTGCGGATCGATCTCGCGGCGGCGTTCCGCCTCGCCGTTGAGTTCGACTGGCATGAATCGGTCGGCAACCATTTCAGCGCTGCGGTGTCGGCGGACGGCAAGCGCTTCCTGATGAACCCGCGATGGCGGCATTTCGGCTCGATCCGCGCCAGCGACCTCATGCTGCTCGACGCCGACGACCCGGACGTGATGAACCGGCCGGACGCGCCCGATCCCTCGGCCTGGACGATCCATGGGGCGATCCATCGACGGCGCCCCGCGGCTCGCGTTCTCCTGCATTGCCATCCGCCCTACGCCACGGCTCTTTCGACCCTGAAGGATCCGTCGATGAAGCCGATCGACAACAATACGGCGCGCTACTTCGGCAGGCTCGCGTTCGATCTCGAATACGGCGGCATCGCCGACGAGGAGGAGGAAGGCGAGCGGCTCGCAAAGGCGCTCGGCAATCATCAAACGCTGCTCATGGGCAATCACGGCGTCACCGCCACCGGCGACACCGTGGCCGAAGCATTCGAGGACCTCTACTTCTTCGAAAGAGCCGCCAAGACGCTGATCCTGGCCTATTCGACCGGCAAGCCGCTGAACGTTCTGTCCGACGAGGTGGCCGAAAAGACTGCAGAGGGATGGGCCCCCTACAAGGGCGCCGCCTTTGCCCATTTCGATTACCTGAAGACCCAGCTCGACAAGACGGACCCGTCGTACCGGGAATAGTGCTGTTCATTTGCGGATTGGGGCCTTTCCGAATTGCACCTTCGCCGCGCGCCGGGAGCAGGTCGCCTCTGACGGAATGGTCGAAGCGAGGAGCCGCAGGGCGTCGAGCCCCGCTGGCCTGTTCGGCGCCCCTGCACTTTTGAGAACGCGGCAAGGTTTTCAGAGGGTTAGGCGCCAAAAACTGCGACTTTTTTCACCTCCGTAGGCTGTCCGGCCGCGAGGCAAGGAATTGAAAGCCCATCGCAAGGAATTCAAAGCAAAGCGCAAGGAAATGAAAGCCCCGCACAAGGAAATGAAAGTCCGGCACAAGGAAATGAAAATATAGAATCCAGTTATTTCAATAGGTTAAGGAAGATTCCGCCATCCGGCGCACCATTAACCTTAACTATTGCCGGCTCGCGGTGGCAGAAGGGTGCCTCCATCTGGTCATGGAGTCACACTATCATAGAATTCGGATTTACTGAAGCAATTTGTCGACTCCCTTTCGTTGCGCCGCTCGCCTCATGGCTGCGGCCCAAAAAGGCGCAGTTCGTGCTCGGCGCGAAAGACGTTGCTGTAGAGGCCGTTGATCCACTGCCGACCGCTCGAGGTCACGTTCAGGTAGCGGATCGCGTCCTGAATGTAGGGAGATACGTTGTCCCAATAGAATTGCGGATATTTGTCGATCAGGTCCGCCGGCGTTTCGTAGCCGAGCTGCCTGTTCAAGCCGATCTCCTCGAATTCGTGGAAGAGCGCATTTGTCTTTTTCAGATAGTGGGGATCGCCGAGTTGACCGATCAGATCGGCGGCCCGCAGCAACGCGGCCCATTCGCCGATCTTTGCGACATCGGGCGCGGACGAGTATGGGAAACGGGTATGCTCGATCGCGCCTGCGATCAGCGGGCCGTCGAGCTCCTCGACGTCCGCGAGCCGATCCAGCACGAAGAGCTTCGAGCGTTCGACGTGATAGGGCGCGAGCGCGGCGTCGGACGAGCCGCGCGGCAAAGTGACCTTTCGGCCGGCGGCGTCGACGACGAGGCCGTCGTCCCCGTCCCCTTTGACGATCCCGCGAACGTATCCGATGTCATGCGTCAGGCAGGCGACAATGAAATTCGCATATTCCATTGGATTCGATGCCGTCAGCAGCGCCCGTCCCTTGAAAATGTCGTGGCCGGCGAGCGTGATCAGCATCGTATGCTCGACGTTGTGGTAAAGGGCGTCGCAATTGCCGATGCATTCGAGCGTGAGCCGCGCCGCGTAGGGAA
The DNA here is from genome assembly GCA_963787135.1 of uncultured Alphaproteobacteria bacterium. Lineage (GTDB taxonomy): Bacteria > Pseudomonadota > Alphaproteobacteria > Rhizobiales > Beijerinckiaceae > Roseiarcus. The sequence goes on from CAWBBW010000012.1 coordinate 23,131, forward strand.
TGATTTCCGCCAGGCGCGCGTGCGAGCGCCCGAAACGATCCTTCATGTCGGCGGCGAGGAACGAGCCCAGCGCGTCCGCCGCCAGTCTCGGCAACGTGATCATGGATCACTCTCCACGAAAGCCAAGGATAGGACGCCGGCGGTCATGCGTCCACTTTCCGGGGACCGCCCTCGATGGCGTGACGTCCCGGCGCAGCCAGCTCACAGCTAGACCCGCTCGGGAAAGAGCGCCTTCAGCCCCTCCGGCGACGCCTTGGCGATCCCGCGTTCGGTGATGAGGCCGGTCACGAGCCGGGCCGGGGTGACATCGAAGGCCGGGTTGGCGGCGGGGCTGCCCTTTGGCGAAATGCGCACGCGCGAGACCTTGCCGTCATCGCCGAGGCCCTGAACGAAATGCACCTCGTCGGCGGAGCGCTCCTCGATCGGGATTTCGCTGACCCCATCGCGGACCGTCCAGTCGATCGTCGGCGAGGGAAGCGCAACATAGAAGGGCACCCCATTGTCTCGCGCCGCGAGCGCCTTGAGATAAGTGCCGATCTTGTTGCAGACGTCGCCGTAGGCGGTCGTACGATCCGTGCCGACGATCACGAGGTCGACGGCGCCGTGCTGCATCAGATGGCCGCCGGCATTGTCGACGACGAGCGTGTGGGATGCGCCGTGGTTGACGAATTCCCAGGCTGTGAGCGACGCGCCCTGATTGCGCGGCCGCGTTTCATCGACATAGACGTGGACAGGCAGGCCTTCCTCCATCGCGAGATAGATGGGCGCAGTGGCGGTGCCGTAGTCGACCGTCGCAAGCCAGCCCGCGTTGCAATGGGTGAGAATATTGACCGGCTCGCCAGGCCTCTTCTTCGCAGCCAGGCTTCGAATGATCGCGAGGCCGTTGTGGCCGATGGCGCGGTTGATCTTGACGTCCTCGCCGGCGATTTCGGCGGCTTGCGCGTAAGCCGCCGCGGCGCGTTTGGCGGGATCGAGCGGGCGGAGATGGGCGCGCACGGCATCGAGCGCCCAGCGCAGGTTGATCGCGGTCGGCCGGGTCGCATGGAGCCGCTCCCAGGCCGCATCGAGCGCGGCGTCGCTGGGGTCCTCGCGAGTGGCGAGCGCGACGCCATAGGCCGCGGTCACGCCGATCAGCGGCGCGCCGCGCACCCACATGTCGCGGATCGCCATCGCCGCATCGCCCACATTGCGTAGCGTGGCGATGCGAAACTCATGCGGCAGCCAGCGCTGGTCGATGACGTCGACGCCCCACCCGTCCGCGTTCAGCCATATTGTGCGGTAAGAGCGCCCGCCGACCTTCACCTCGCCATCTCCTCACGCAATCGCCCCTCACCCTAGATGGGGCAGGCGTCCTCAAGCAATCCGACACGTCGAATTCAGTCGGCTGCACCTAAATAATGGACCTTTTGAGCGCGCGCCTGCCACCCTATCCTTGCTGCCGACAATGGCGCCCGTGCATAACGAAGGCGCGGCGCACGGGGGGTCGCGCGAATTGAAGATCGCCAGGATCAGGGCTACCCCCGTCAATATCCCGCTCGAAGCGCCGCTGTGGTGGACGGGCGGGATCTATCCCGGCACGAGCAAAGCGATCGTCGAGGTCGAGACGGACGAAGGCCTCGTCGGCCTCGGCGAAGCTCCATCCGCGGATGTCTGCGAGATGATCGCCGCCATGGGCGAGGTCCTTGCCGGGCGCGATCCCCTCGACATCGGCGCCTGCGAGCGCGTCTGCGTCCCGCCGTGGCAGATCGTCCAGAACACCGACGACGCGCGCGTCGTCAAAGCCTTCGGCGCCATCGAAATCGCGCTCTGGGATCTGCGCGGCAAGGCCTGGGGCCAGCCCCTCTCGACGCTGCTCGGCGGAAAGGTGCGTAATTCGGTGGCGTTCTCGGAATATTTCGGCTTCCGCGAAGGCCGTGAGATGACGCCGCAAGCGGTCGTCGACTATTGCCTCGCGATGCGTGAGGAGCATGGCAGCACGATTTTCGAGGGCAAGCTCATCCGCGGCGATCCGCTGCTCGAAGTCGAAACCGTGCGCCGGCTGCGCGAGGCGCTGGGGCCGTCGGCCGAGATCAGGCTCGATTCCAACATGCAATGGTCGCTGACCGCGGCGCGCCGGGTGCTGCGCATGCTCGCCGACTACGACGTGAGCAATTACGAGGATCCTGTCGCGACCTTCGAGGAGATGGCCGCGCTGCGGCGGCATTCTGACATCCCCTTTTCGACCCATGTGCCGGATATCAGACGCGCCGTCGCGCTTGGCGTCCCCGACTTCATCGTGACCAATTTCGCGGTGCTCGGCGGCATCGGACGGGCGATCCGATTCATCGGCGCCTGCGAGGCGATGGGCGTCGGGTTCTGGTACTATTCGGGCGACGCGGGCGTCTGCACTGCCGCGTATTTGCATGTGAGCGCCGCCATGCCATGGATCACCGAGGCCAGCCAGTCGCTGTTTCGCTGGCAGATCGGCGACGTCATCGAAGGCGGACCATTCCGGCAGGTCGACAATGTCGTCAGCGTCCCGCAAGGGCCTGGGCTCGGGGTCGTGCTCGATCGCGCGGCGCTCAAAACTTGGCATCGGCACTATGTCGACAATGGGCCCTTGGACCATTTCCGCGATCCGGCCTTTCCTGGCCGGCATCGCCGAATCCCCCTTCGCTGACAAGACGGAGTCCTGCATGAGCGACGCAGCCTCGACGACGCCGCAGCGGGAGCGGGGAGGACGGGCGAGGCGGCGCCGCGAGGCCAATCGAGTCCATGCCGTCATTGCCGGCGTCGAGCGCAAGATCCCGACTTACGAACTCTTCGGCGAGGAAGGGCTCGCGGGCATCGAGGCGGCGGCCGACATGATCCTCGAGGAGGTCGGCATGGACTTCCGCGGCGACGAAGACGCGCTGAGGCTCTGGCGCG
>CAWBBW010000013.1:0-203391 GCA_963787135.1 uncultured Alphaproteobacteria bacterium
AAGGGCTCCTGCGGAATGATCGACGTTAGGGTCAGATTTCGGCGCGACAGGATTTGGACCTCTGGTTGGGGCATATGGATTCCGCTCCGACCCCGAACTCGACCCGTACATGGTCGATCCGCCGCCATAGGCGCTGGACTGCTGGGCGGCCGGGGCGCTCCTTTCGTAGGGATTGGTCCTGTATGGGTTGATCGAGCCGTACTCGGGGTCATAGGTGGGCGCCGCGCCGCCCCAGTATGCGCCGGAGCGATCTCCGGATTGGGCGCTGGTGTCGTATGGATTGTATAGATTGGTTGTGCCGTAAGGATCGGTCGACGACTTGGGACCGTACGGACTGTAGGCGTTGCGGGCGCCGTACGGAGTTGCCGGCTTGGGAGCGTACGGGTTTCCGCCGTAATCCTGGCCCCAGGCGGGGCCTCCTGCGCCGATCGCCAGCGCGAGCGCGAGAAGCGCTTTGAAGTTCATTGTTCCGACCCCGAGCGCGGCCGGGCAGGCCGCAAATCCGCTCAATCATATAGCGCCCTCCGCCTATTGGCCAATCAGCGGCCCGTCGGCGGCGGCCTGCGCCAGCGCCGCGAACGCGATAGCGAGCGCGAGCCAGGACAGGATCATCGTCGATCCGCCGAGCGGCGCCGCGAATGGAAACAGACGTGCGCCGGTAAAGGCGCGGGCAGCGAGATCGCCGGCGAACACCGCGGCGCCCGCCTCCATCACAAAGCCGATCGCCAGAAGGGCGCGCGACCCAGGCGAGAGGCGCGCGTGCGCCGCGATCCCAAGCGCCGCCGCCGCGTGGAGAACGAGAAAGAGCGCGGCCGTGCGCCCGAGGTCGCCGCCGCTTGCGTGCTCTGCCGCCGCAGCGAGCGCGACGCCGATTGCGCCCATTAGCGCCGCCAATGCGGCCAGAACGAGGGGCGGGCGGGTCATTCGGCGGCTCCGTTGGAGGCAAGGCTTCAGCGCAACAGCGGGCGACTGGGCGCCGCTTGTCAAGACGCCTCCGGCCTTCGATGGTCGCCCGTTCGACCTGGCTTGTCGCCGCGCGCTGCTATCTCTACGTGAGCCCGTCCTAACGCGCCGGCGGGGTGGACGGGCGCTGATCGGGGCGGTCGCCGCGGCGGCAAAAAAAGCGGGCGCGGCGAACGTCTTCTGGAACACACACCAGACGAACGCCGCCGCCCGCGGGCTCTATGACGACGTGGCGTAACGCACCGGCTTCATCCAGTACCGCATCAAGCCGCTTGTCTGATTATGCGCTGGGGTCTGAAAGTCTAGTGCCCCAAGACTTGCCGCGGAAGGGAACTTACCCCATCCTCTGTGCGTTCCAGACGACCCTCGTATTCTCGAGCGCGGTTTTAAGGACGTTGAAAGAATATGAGGTCGATCATGGTGTCGAAGCGTCTTGAAAGACGATCGCTGGCTATGGCCAAGGCTAACGTCCAGACGGGCGTCGACGCAGCGCTGACGATCGCGGCCCGAACTCAGGACTGGTTGTCCTCTGCGGGCAAGCCGGCCGAAAAGGCTCGCGAAGCCCAGCTCATGGTGCAGGAGAAGTTTGACGCCGCGATTGAGGGCGCTTTTGCCGCGCAGGCCGCTTGGGGAGCCTTCGTGCTCAAGGCTGCGTTCGGCGGCGTGCGGACTCCTAACGATGTGTCGTTTGGCTTGGCCGGCATCGCACAGGCGGCTGCAAAGCCGGCGAGGATGAAAGTGCGCGCCAACGCCCGCCGACTGACCGGAGCCAAGGCGCTGCCCTGATATGGATTTTGTGCATCACCTGCACGGGTACCTTGCGACCTACGGTTACTTCGCCATTTTCGTGATTGTCGGCCTGGAGAGCGGCGGCATTCCGATGCCGGGCGAAACCGTGCTCGTCGCGGCGGCGATCCTGGCCGGAGAGGGAAAGCTTCATCTCTACGGCGTGGTCGGCGCCGCGGCGGCGGGAGCGATCCTCGGCGACAATTGCGGCTACTGGGTCGGGCGCGAATTCGGCTTTCCGTTAATCTACAGGTTCGGGCGCTACCTGCGGCTGGACGAGCGGCGGCTGAAACTCGGCCAGTATCTGTTCATGAAGCATGGCGGCAAGATTGTCTTCTTCGGACGCTTCGTCGCGGTGCTGCGCGCCTTCGCGGCGTTCCTGGCTGGCGTCAACCGCTTCAACTGGGAGGAGTTCTTCCTATTCAATGCTGCCGGCGGGATCGTATGGGCGTCGATCTTCGGCGCGGGCGGCTACTTTCTCGGCCGTGCGTTTGAATCCTACGCCCGGCCTGTCGGCGTTGCGGCCCTCATTGCCGCAGTGATCGCTATTGTCCTCGGGGCGCGCTTCGTGCGCTATCATGAGCAGGCGCTCGAGGAGGAGGCCGAGAAGGCGCTCCCCGGGCCGCTCATCCGACCGAAGGGTTAGCCCGGCTAGGCTGCCGCCGGACGCTCGACCGGTCCGATCCACACTCTAAGGCGCTCCGAACGGCGCAGGACGTCGACGGGGACGGTGCGGTTGATCTTTTCAGCGTCGAGCGCCCGCAGAAGTTCGCCGACGCTTGTCACCGTCTTGCCGTCGAGGGCGATGATGATGTCGCCGGACAGAAGCCCCGCATGCGCGGCGGGTCCTGCCTGATCGACGTTGAGGAGACGCGCTCCGGTCGCCTGCTCGAGCTCGAGCCGCAACGCGATCCGCCGCGGGATCGCCGTCGTCGCGGCTCCGACGCCGATATAGGCCCTCCGCACCCGGCCGTGGCGCGCGATCTCGCCCGCGACGAAATTGGCGGTGTTCGAGGCGACGGCGAAGCAGATGCCCTGAGCGCCCATGATGACCGCGGTGTTGATCCCGACGATCTCGCCTGCCGAGGACACGAGCGGTCCGCCGGAATTGCCGGGGTTCAGCGCGGCGTCGGTCTGGACGACGTCCTCGATCATGCGCCCCGTGCGGGATTGCAGCGACCGCCCCAACGCGGAAATGACGCCGGCGGTCACGGATGCGTCGAAGCCGAGGGGATTGCCGATCGCGATCGCGATCTGGCCGCGCTTGAGTTTCGAACTGTCGCCAAGCCGGGCCATCGGCAGGGACACGTCGGCCTCCACCCGCAGCAGCGCGAGATCGGTGTCCGGATCGTCGCCAAGAACGCGAGCCTGCAGTTCCCGACCTTCGAGCGTGGTAAGCGCGACGACGCGGGAGCCTTGGACAACATGGGAGTTGGTAAGCGCCAGACCGTCCGAGGACACAATGACGCCGGAGCCGGAACCTGCGGGGCGGCCTCCGCGTTTCACGTCGATCCGGACCACGCTCGGGCCGACGCGTTCGACGACGTCGCTGACGGTGCGGGAGTAGTCATCAAGCAGGTCCGCGTCGGTCGAGGGCTTGGCGCCCGGGCCTTGGGAGGCGCTCTCCGCGTCGAGCGTGAGGACCGCGGAGAACGGTTGAAGGGGTTCAAACATGCGAGCCGATATAGGGACGCCCAATTGCCGCCGCAAGCATCGGTTCCGGAGCGGATTCCAGGTCTTCGCTTCGCCGCTACGTAGTTTCCCTAATTGCGCGAAACCGCTTTGTTTGGAATGTTGAAGATGAGGGAAACAGGGCTCGTTGCTCGACGAATTCGTGGCGCCGCTTGGACCGCCCCGAGGCTGGGTTCGCCGGGCAAATGGTTTCGTGGTCGTGGTGCGGAAGAGTGTCGTCTCATCGTTAGCCGCTTGGCTGCCCCGCGAACTCGGGGGGCCAGCGCTGGTCCGCCCTGTCCCGCTTCCTTTCCGTCAACCCACTCTTGGGCGCTCGAGCGCCCGCACGAGGTTCCGCCTTGTGGCGGGATGAAGAAGCGTCGTAGGCCGCGACGGACTTCTTACTGACTTCCACCGGTCGATGAGTTGAACGCCATGAGTAGAGGAAAGGATTTCTGGGAGCCTCGCCGGCACGGTTTTGATGACGACGGACCGATGCCCTACGAGCCGAGACAACGACAGTCGCGTCCGCATGGGGGGACTGACATTCCGTTTGACGAGTCGAACGGCGGCGGGGCCTCTTCCGGACTGGCAAACCAGCCGACAGTCGATGCGGTCGTGAAATGGTTCAAGGATGAGAAGGGGTTCGGCTTCGTGGAGCTGGCCAACGGGCAGGGCGACGCCTTCCTGCACGCAACCGCCCTCCATGCCGCCGGACATGACAGCGTCGTCGCCGGCGCGAAGATGCGGGTCGTCGTCGGCTCCGGCGCGAAGGGCCCCCAGGTCGCCCGGGTCATCTCGATCGACTCCTCGGGCGCCGTCGAGCGTCCGCGCCGTCCGTTCTCGGACGCGCCCCGACCGCCGCGTCGGGCAACGCCGGATCCGTCGACGGCGACGCCGCTCGAGGGCAAGGTCAAATGGTTCAACGAGGCGAAGGGTTTTGGCTTTGTCGCGGTCGACGACGGGGGCAAGGACATTTTCGTCCATATCTCCGCGCTGAACGCGGCCGGCATCCCCCATCTCAACGAGGGCCAGTCGGTCAATATGCGGGTCGTCGACACGCCCAGAGGCCGCGAGGCGATCTCGATTACGATCTGAACGGCGCAGTCCTCCAACGTGAGCGCGCCGGCCCAACCGGGCCGAGACTTTGGTTCGCCCCGATGCTCCAGCCCGCTGTAAAGGCGGGCTTATTTTTTGGGCCGAAGAAGAGGCGCCATCGATAGACGGAAACTTTTCAAAGGCTTGCCAAGAGGAACGTATCCATTATCGCAGCCCCGGGCCCTGTCACTGACGATGAGCGCGGATCGCCCGGCACTTTTGGCGCCACGGCAAATTTTTCAAAGGGTTAGGTGCCAAAAACTGTCGTCCTGCTCCAGCTCTTTTTGCGAGCGAGATAGAGATGCGCCTCAAACCCGAGTTCGACCCTCCCGCCGTGGGCGACGACGCAATTCGAAAGAGCCGCGAGCAGCGCTTCCCGTTTTGCGGGTTCGAGGAGCCGGAAGCCCGATATCGTGCGCAGATAATCTGTGAAACTGGCCGGCATGAGCGCCCAGGTCCACGGATAGGCGCTGTGCTCCGCGGGTTCGAAACGGCGCGATTCCTCGAAGAGCTTTATGATCGGGCCGCTCGGCAAATACCAATTTTCCGGCGGAGGGCCTAAGAAATGCGGAGCGTGTTCTGTATAAATGCGCTGGAAATCGTTCCAGATGGGGGCGGCGAGGCTCACAGGCACATTCCCGAAGACGGCGAGATAGCCTCCGGGGATAAGCGCTTCTGCCGCCTTCACGAATCGTATTTCTGGAGCGACCCAGTGTAGCGATTGCGCCGCTAGAACCAGTTTGAACGGGTCGGGTCTGGGCGGCCAGGCCTCGAAGGTCGCGTTGACGAACTCGATGTTCGAGTGTTTCGCGAGGCGATCCCTGGCGATGCGGATCAACTCCGGTCCGGGGTCCAGGGCGACGATTTGAAATCCGCTTGTCGCCAGGCGGCGCGTTGCCTGACCCGTGCCGCAGCCAATCTCGAGAACGGTGTCGTCATCTCCAGGGTTAGCGGCGACGGTGACATCATCGAACAGAGCCTCCGGATAGTCGGGACGGGCGGCGTCATAGAGGACCGCGACGCGATCGAACGTGAACCGCTGCTCCATACCGCTGCTCCCCCAAAGCTGATCCGGCTGAGTGTCTTCTCGTAAGGCTACCACAGAATTCTGAAAAAGGGAAGAGACTGTCGACGCCTCGCCAGTGCGGCGCGAGGTCGTGGCGCCGCCTTTTGGAGCTTGCCCGACGATCCCATCGAACGCGCGCTCGAGACCTGGATCACCACGGCAGCGGGCCGCTCGCGTTCGAAAACGTTCCCGTCGGACCATCCGGGCCGAGCAGCGCGAGACGCACGGGCTCGCGGGCGCCCTCCTCGACCGTCTGCGTGCCCGCGTAGTTGTTGAGGTTCGTTTTGGTGAAGCCGGGGCAGGCGGCGTTGACCTTGATTCCGTCCGCTTCCAGCTCGATCGCCATAGCGAGGGTGATCGCATTGAGGGCGGTCTTGGACGCCGGGTAAACGGGGCCGAAGATCGAGCGGTAATGGAAGGCCGGGTCCGAGTTCCGCGTCAGCGAGCCAACGCCGCTCGAGACGTTGACGATGCGGGCCGCCGGCGCCTCGCGCAGCAGGGGCAGCATCGCCTGGGTGACGGCGAGGACGCCGAACACGTTGGTCTCCCACACCGCGCGCATTTCGTCGAGGGAGACGACGCTCGGACGGGTCGCCTTGACGGCCTCCTCGACGGTCATGCCCGGATGCCGGAGCGTACGCGAGATGGCGGCGTTGTTGACGAGCACGTCGAGGCGGCCAAGTTCGCTGCGGATTCGCTGCGCCGCGGCGGTGATCGAAGCTTGATCGGTAACGTCGAGTTGCACGGCGCGAGCATCGGCTCCCACGCTCTTCGCGGCCGTCTGCCCCTTCTCGAAATTGCGCGACCCGACCAGCACGGTGAAGCCATGGGCCGCGAGATCCTTGGCGATCTGAAGACCGATTCCCTGGTTGGCGCCGGTGACGAGTGCGACGGGCTTGTCATGCACAGTGGATCTCCTCTTGACCATTGCTGTAGCCGCGCTATCGGAGCATAAACGGAACAGCCGTCCGCTTTATACGGAACAATGTTCCGTTTATCAAGAGGAATTTGGTGCGCGACAAAGCGGAACAGCGCCATGATGGATCGGAGCCTCGCGGTCGCGCGGATCGTCGCGTGCGCGCTGACGCGCGGCGCAACATCGATACGTTGCTCGAGACGGCGCTCAAGGTGTTCGCGACCTCCGGCGTCGACGCTCCGGTGCGGGAGATCGCAGAAAAGGCCGGCGTCGGCGTCGGCACGGTTTACCGCCATTTTCCGCAACGCTCCGACCTGATCGCGGCCGTCTTCCGCCACGAAGTGGACGCCTGCGCGGACGCCGCGCCTGTATTGGCCGCCGAGCATGAGCCCGGCGAGGCGCTGGCTCGATGGATGCAGCGTTATGCGGCCTTCATTGCCGCCAAACGCGGGCTGGCCACGGCCCTGCACTCGGGAAACCCGGCCTTCGACGCCTTGCCCGCCTATTTCCGGCAGCGACTGGAACCGGCGCTTCAAACGCTGCTGGAGGCAGCAACTGCAGCGGGCGAGATCCGCGCCGATGTCGTCGCCGACGAGCTTTTGGGCGCCGTCGCAAGCTTGTGCCTGCACGCTCACGGTCAGGGCCCCGAACACGCCCGGCGCATGGTCGCCCTGCTGGTCGACGGGCTGCGCTACGGGGCGCCGTCGTCCGTAGGCGCGCCTTGAGGCGCGCGAAATCCGGTGGGATCTGTGCGGCGCGCGGGCGTGGCCGAAGATCATCGATCAAACGACGTGCGGCGCCGCCCGGGTCGCAGGAAAGCGCGGCTGAACGCTCACCGTCACTTCGACGTCCTGGTCGAGCCGATCCAGCATCGTCATGAGGCGATCAACGGTGAAGCGGGAAAGCTTCGCTTGCCGAACGCGCGAAAAATCCGCCGCCGCAAAGCCTGTGAGTTCATGAGCGCGACGAACGGTCAGCTTTTGGTCGTCGAGAACGCCAATGATCTTCGCCGCGAGGATTGCCTTGAGCTGTTCAACTTCGGGATTAGGAAGGCCAAGGTCACGGAACACGTTGCCGCTGCCGTGGATCAAGTCCATATCGTCGTCGAAGGTCATTTGAGTGTCTCCTTCAATCGCTTCAGCCGCTCGCGGATGAGGTCAACCTCCATCTGGGGCGTCTTGATTCCTGTTTTCGACTTCTTCTTGAATGCGTGAACGACCCAAAGCGCCGCGCCGATTTGCACGGCATAAATGACGCGAAAGGCGTCGCCACGATGGCGCAAGGCGATCTCGAAGACTCCACCATCGACGCCTTTAAATGGCTTCGCCGTGTCGGCTTTTCCGCCGCGCGCGGCGATTGAAAGAGCCTGCGCAGCGTCCTTTTGAACTTCCGTCGGGAAGTCCTCGAAATCCCCCAGGGCAGCTTTTAGCCACGAAATCTGCCGAATAAGGATCATTTAGCGTACGTTGTCATAAACGACAACATTCTGCAAGCCGGACGCTTCATGAGGCTCTCATAACCGCGGTCGCGGTCCCGTCGTCGGCAGCGCGTCTTCGCCAGGCAGGCTAGCGGCTCGCCCGCTTGAGCCGGGTGACGGCGTTATCGAGCGCGCTGAGGAAGTTCGAGCGGTCGCGCGGGCTGAATGGCTTTGGCCCGGATGTCGTGAGACCCGTTCCGCGCAGGTGGTCCATGAGATCGCGGGTGGCGAGCGCCATGCCGACCGAGCCTTCATCAAAGCGCCTGCCGTTCGGCGCGATCACCTCGGCGCCAGCCTTGACGCAGCGGCTCGCCAGCGGAATGTCGGCCGTGACGACGATCGCGTCGGCGTTGGCGCGCTCGGCAATCCAGTCGTCCGCCGCGTCTGATCCGGCTCCGACGACCACGCGATCGATGCCAGCGACGCGCGGGATCTGGATCGGGCTGTTGGCGACGACGAAGACCTGCAGCCCGTAGCGGGCGGCGACTCGATAGATCTCGTCTTTCACCGGACAGGCGTCGGCGTCGACGAAGATGCTGGGCTGCAATCGGCCGGTCTCCATCCGAGACTTCAAACGGTGAACGACGACCGAAGCACCGTCAGCTCCTTCCCTTCGCCAGCGCCGCCAGGATCGCCCGCGCACGCACTCCGGCGAAGGCCTCCTCGACATCCGGGCCAACTTTGAGCCGCCAGTTCGACCGCTCGCGGTCGGTGCCCGGGAGGTTGGTGGCCATCGTCTCGCCGACGAGATCGTCGAACTGGGCGTGGGCGAGGATCGAGCCTGCCCCGCCCACAAAAGCATGGACGGCGGCGGCGGTTGCGTCGTCGAGCGCCGCATCTTCGCTCGGCAGGGCGTGGATCAGGCCGGCGGAGAGGAGAGCGGCCAGTAGGCCTCGCTTCTCGTCGAGGCGCGCTGCAATGGCTTCGGCGGCTTTGGCGAGCGTCAGGAGGCCCAGCGACATCCGCTCGGCAATGTCGGCGCCCTGCCACCAGCCGGCAAGCGTCGCCAGATCGTGGGTCGCGACGCAGGCGACCGAGAGCGGCGGATATTCGGCGGGCGGGAACACCTCGGCGCCATTGCGTTCGAACCAGAGCACCCGCATGCCGGGGATATTGGCCCGCGTCAGCCGGTCGCGGAAGCCTTCCGCCACCGTGCCGAGATCCTCGCCGACGACCATGCATTGGGCGCGCTGGCTCTCGAGCGCGAAGTGGCCGATGATATCGTCGAGCGGGTAGGCGAGATAGGCGCCTTCCGCCGGCTTCGCCCCGTCGGGAATGAGAAAGAGCCGCTGAAAGCCCATCGCATGGTCGATGCGCAACATGCCCGCGTGGCGCATGTTGGCGGCAGCGACCGTGACGAACGGCGCCCAGCCCAGGCGCGCGCCCGCGAGCGGATTGGGCGCGGGCAGGCCCCAGTTCTGGCCCTGGACCGAGAACGGATCGGGCGGCGCGCCGATGGTGACGCCCTGAGCGAGTTCGCGCGCGTGCGCCCAGGCTTCCGCGCCGTCGGGCGCCGCGCCAACCGCGAGATCGCGATAAAAGCCGATTTCGAGGCCGTTGGCGCGGGCTCGCGCCGCGGCTCGCCCCAGCTGCCGGTCGGCGAGCCATTGGCAGAAGAGCGCGAAGTCGAAGGCCTCCGCGTCGCTCGTGATCGCCATCTCGATCGCGCTCGCGTCGCCGTCCCGCAGCGGCTGAGGCCACGTCCGCCAGTTCTCGCCCCGCTCGCCCGCGGCGATCGCCTGGAAGGCGGCGAAGCGCCTGAGAGCCTCGCCGCCGGCGCTGACGAACGCATCGAATTCCATGACGAGCGGATCCATCCGGCGGGCGGCCCGGATGCGGGCGAACGTCGCCTGCAGGGCCTCGAGCGCGGCGCGCTTCATCGCCCAGACCGCCGGATAGTCGACGAATTTCGCGGCCGACGCCGCGGCGAGCGCGGGCCCGAGGGCGGCGAGCTCGGCGTCGAGCGCCAGGCCTGAGTCGAGGACGTCGACAAGGATCGGATCGAGGAACCGGCGGTCCGAGGGGTAATAGGGGCTCGCCCGTTCGCGATCCCGGGGGAACAGCATGTGCAGCGGGCTCACGCCGAGATAGGCCGCCCCGGCGCTTCCGGCCGCCTCGCCCGCGCGCGCCAGCGTCGAAAAATCCCCGACGCCCTGATCGCCGGCGCGACGCATGGCGTAGATCTGCGCCGCAACGCCGAAGCGCTTGCGCAGCGCCGCCTTGGGCCCATAGGCCTCAGGCGGCGCAACCGTCAGAATGCAGTCGACGCCGTCGATCATCAGGCGGTGACGGCCGATCGGCAGATCGGGGAGTGCGATCGACCGCTCGGCGACGGTGCGCCCGTCGGGGAGCGTCCGCGGCGCCCCGTCGCCGGCTGCCACGCGCCATTCGCGAACGCTGCCGTCCTCGCACTCGACCCGGGCCTCGGAAGCCTGCGGCGCATCGCGCAAAGGCGCCATGAGCGGCTCGTCGAAACGCACGACGAGGGAGGGCGGCACGCGGCGTCGCCGCGTCTCGTCGACGACCCGGGCAAGACTTTCGTGTGCTTGCGCGTCGCTGCCCGCTTCAAGCCCGAGCGCCGTCAAGAGGGCGATCTTGGTTTCGGGCGAGACAATGGTGCGGTTGCCGCTGACGTCCCACCATTCCGCGGCGATGCCGGCGGCGCCGGCAAGCGCGTCAACCACGGCCGCGCTCGGTGGACTGCCTTTAAGGCCGAAGTCCGCCGCAGCGCTCTCGCCCAGAATGACGCACGCGCGCGCGGAGAGCCGCCGGCGGTCGGCGAGGACGACGGGCCGCTCCGGCGCGTCGGGCCTCTCAGTGTCGGCCAGCACGCGCCAGCCCATTCCCGCGCGCGGCTCCGGCAGCGTGAGCTCTACGTCCTCGTGGCCGCGATTCATCGCGACCGCGACGCGATCGATTCCTTCGCCATGCGGAGCGGCGAACATTGCAACCAGAATCGCGCCTGGCGGATCGTTCCAGCCCGCGGGGGTCAGCGGACCCTCGGCGTCGCGCCATTCGACATCGGGCAGGGCGCTCGAGTCGAACGGCGCGCCCGTCAGGAACGCGTCGCGCGAAAGGGCAGGGTGGGCGTGGCGGATCGCGACAAGCCGGCTAACGAACGCGATCATCGATCGGTCTGCGGCGTTCCAATCGATCGCCGTCGTCGCATTGTCCTGGGCGTAGGCATTGTTGTTGCCGCCCTGGCTGAACCCGAGCTCCGAGCCCATCGCGAGCATCGGCGTTCCGCGCGACGCCAGCAGCAGGGTCAGGAGATTGCGCTGGTCGCGCGCGCGGGCCGCAAGAATCGCAGGATTTTCGGTTGGCCCCTCGACGCCATGATTCCAGGAAAAATTGGCGTCGGTTCCGTCCCGGTTGAATTCGCCGTTCGCCTCGTTGTGCTTGTGCTCATAAGCCACGAGATCGGCGAGCGTGAAGCCATCGTGCGCGACCACGAAGTTGACGCCTTTCGACGGCGCCTCCGCGCGCGAGAAGATGTCGCGGGAGCCGGCCATCCGCGTCGCGATCTCGCCCCTTAGTCCAGGGTCGCCGCGCCAAAAGCGGCGGGCCGCGTCGCGGAAATGGTCGTTCCATTCGGCGAAGTCCGGACCGAACGCGCCGAGCTGGTAGCCGCCCCAGCCAACATCCCAGGGTTCGGCGATCAGCCGCGCGCGTTGCAGAATCGGATCTTCCGCCAGAGCCCGGAAAAACGGCGCATTCGGGTTGAACCCGTCAGGGCCGCGACCGAGCGTGGTCGCGAGATCGAAGCGAAAGCCGTCAAAGCCGCCGTAGAGCATCCACCGCTTCAGCGCGCCGATGGCCATGTCGACCACCAGCGGGCGGTCGAGCGCGAGGCAATTGCCGGTGCCGGCGTCGTTGACGTAAAGCGCCGGATTGTGCGGATCGAGGCGGAACCAGGTCGCGTTATCGAGGCCGCGAAACGACAACGTCGGCCCGAACTGGTCGCTCTCGCCGCTGTGATTGAAAACGACGTCGAGGATCGCCTCCATGCCCGCCGCATGCAGCGCGTCAGTCGTCGCGCGAACCTCCGCCCATCCGCCGGGGGCAAGCCGCGGATCGGGGACGCCGAACACGACGGAATTGTAGCCCCAGGCGTTCGAAAGGCCGAGCGGGGGCAGATGGCGCTCGTCGACGAAGGCGTCCGACGGCATGATTTCGACCGCCGTGACCCCGAGAGCGGCGAGGTGGGCGATCGAAGCCGGATCAGCCAGTCCGGCGAAGGTTCCGCGCGCGCTTTCAGGGATCGCCGGGTTCAGCCGCGAAAAGCCGCGCAGATTGAGCTCATATATGACGAGCGAATCCGCAGGCACGCGCTTGCGGCCCGGCTCGCCTGCCGTCGGCGCGCCCGCGATGGCTTTCGGCGCGTCGGGGCCGCTATCGTCGCCGAAAGCGAACATCGAGGGATGCAGGCGCAACGGCCGGTCGAAGGCCCAGGCGTAAGGGTCGGCAAGCAGTTTGGACGCGTCGAAGCGGGCCCCGCGACCCGGATCGAAGGGGCCCTCGACCCGGAAACCGTAGCGCGCGCCTGCGCCGAAGCCAGGCGCAAGACCGCGAAAGACGCCGCCCCCGTCGCGCGGCATCGCAGCCTTGAAGACTTCGCGGTCGCCGTCGTAGAGGCAGAGCGACACGCCTTCGGCGTTGGGCAGGTCGAGCGCCGCCTCGAGGCCGCGGGAAGAAACAACGACGCCGAGTCCCGCCTTTGCGCCATTCATCAGGCGGTTCCGGCGAGCGAGCGATAGAGCGCCGCGTAGCGCCGGGCCGGCCCGCGCCAGGAGACGTCAGCGCGCATGCCGTTGAGCCTCAGGCGGCGCATCGTCGCCCTGTCGTGGAAAAGCTCGCGCGCGCGATTCAGCGCATAGGATAGCGCTTCATCCGAGGTTGGTGAGAACTGGACGCCGGTCGCGACACCGGCGGCGGTCGCCGCGTCGTTGGCGTCGATTACGGTGTCGGCAAGACCGCCGACGTGTGAGACAATCGGCGTCGCGCCATAGCGGAGCGCACAGAGTTGCGTGAGCCCGCACGGTTCGAAGCGGGAAGGCACGACAATGAAATCCGCCCCGGCCTGAAAAAGATGGGCGAGCCTCTCGTCGTAGCCCAAGACGCAGCCGATCGAACCGGCCCGCGTTGCGGCGGCCTGCGCGAAGCCTTCCTCGAGCGCCCTTTCGCCGGAGCCGAGCAGGGCGAACTGGCCGCCTTTGGCGACGAGCTCGGTTAGGGCCGGCAGCATGAGGTCGAGGCCTTTCTGCTGGGAGAGGCGGGAGACGACGGCGAACAGCGGCCGGTCGGGGCTCGGCGTCAGTCCGAGCTTGCTTTGCAGGGCCGTCTTGTTGCGCGCCCGCATGTCGATCCTGAGGGCGCTGTAATTCTGCGGCAACGCGGCGTCGGCGGCGGGATTCCAGACGGCGTCGTCGATGCCGTTGAGAATGCCGTGCACGACCGAGGCGCGCGAGCGCAAGAGCCCGTCAAGCGCCATGCCGAATTCCGGCGTCATGATCTCGCGTGCATAGGTCGGCGAGACGGTGGTGATGCTGTCGGCGAGCCGGAGGCCCGCTTTGAGGTAGCCGACGCCGCCAAAATATTCGACGCCGTCGATCGTGAGCGCCCTCTCGGGGAGGCCGAGATCCGCGAATGTCGAAAGCGGAAAGTGACCCTGAAAGGCGAGATTGTGGATGGTGACCATTGTCGCGGGCCGGAAGCCCGAGGCGAAATGGAGATACGCGGCGGCCAGCGCGGCCTGCCAGTCGTGCGCGTGAACAACCTCCGGTTGGAACCCGCCGATGGCGCCCAGTCCGATATCGGCGCCGACCCGGGCGAGCGCGGCGAAGCGGTGGGCGTTGTCGGGCCAGTCCAGCCCGTCCGGGCGGAGATAGGGGTTGCCCGGCCGGTCGTAGAGGTGTGGAGCGTCGATGGCGAAGAGATCGAGGCCCGCGGCGACGCCCGCGAGCACTCGCGCCGGTCCTCCGAACAGATCGCTGTATTCCCCCGCGATCGAGACCTCATCGAGCTTGGCCGTGACGGCGGGATAGGCCGGCACGAGGGTCCGCATGACGACGTCCTCGGGCTTCAGCGCGCCCGGTAACGCGCCCGTCACGTCGGCGAGGCCGCCGGTCTTCACCAGCGGGAAAATCTCCGACGCGACGGAGAGGACCTTGAGACCGCTCATTTCGTGAGGGTTTCGATCATCGGTCCGGTAATCAGCGTCACGCCATCGTCGGTGCGCCGGAACCGTATCGCGTCAAGCTCCGGATCCTCGCCGACGACCAGCCCATCCGGGATATTCACTTCGGCGTCGATCACCACTTTGCTCAGGCGTACGTTCCGGCCGATGCGCGCATAGGGCAGGATGACCGCCTCGTGGATTGTCGAATAGGAATGGACGTGCACGCCGGTGAAAACGAGCGAGCGGCTGATCGCGGCGCCCGAGACGATACAGCCGCCAGAGAGAAGCGACGAGATCGCGAGGCCGCGCCGGCCGTCCACGTCATGCACGAACTTGGCCGGAGGCGTGATCTCGCCGTAGGTCCAGATCGGCCAGGCGCGGTCATAGAGGTCGAGGTCCGGCACGACGTCGGTTAGGTCGATGTTGGCGCCCCAATAGGCGTCGACGGTGCCGACGTCCCGCCAATAGTGCTTCGCCTCCTCAGTCGAGGTGACGCAGGACTGCGAGAAGTGGTGCGCGACCGCATTGCCGTTTTTGACGATATAGGGGATGAGGTCCTTGCCGAAATCGTGGCTCGAATTCACGTCCGCCGCGTCGCTCTTCAAGAGATCGATGAGGTAGGACGTCTCGAACACATAGATGCCCATGCTGCAGAGCGCGACCTCCGGTTTGCCGGGCATGGGCGGCGGATTCTTGGGCTTTTCGAGGAAGGAAATGATCCGGTTCTTTTCATCGACATGCATGACGCCGAAGCCCCTGGCTTCTTCGAGCGAAGCCTCGAGGCAGCCGACGGTGACGTCCGCGCCTGAGTCGACGTGCTGCTGCAGCATCTTCTCGTAGTCCATCTTGTAGACATGGTCGCCCGCGAGCAGCACGATGAAAATCGGACCGTAACTCTCGATGATGTCGATGTTCTGATAAACGGCGTCGGCCGTGCCGAGGTACCACATCGTCTCGGATACGCGCTGTGAAGCGGGCAGGATGTCGAAGCTCTCGTTGCGCTCCGGACGGAAGAAGTTCCAGCCGCGCTGCAGATGACGGATGAGGCTGTGGGCCTTGTACTGGGTTGCGACTGCGATGCGGCGGATGCCGGAATTAAGCGCGTTCGACAGGGCGAAGTCGATAATCCGCGACTTGCCGCCAAAATAGACCGCAGGCTTGGCGCGGCGGTCGGTCAGCTCCATGAGGCGGCTGCCCCGTCCCCCGGCCAGCACATAGGCCATCGCGTGACGCGCGTATGGCGCAGAGACGCCGAGTTCCTTCGCGGTCTTGGTCCTGGCCATCATTGACTCCTTGTCAGGTCGTCGCCGCCCCCACGGCGCCCGGCGGGCTGAAAACGAGGTACACAGTCGCGAGCGGCGGCAGCGTCAGTGTGGCCGAAGCCGGAAAGCCATGCGAGGACCGCGCCTGCGCGTCCACGCCGCCGAAATTGCCCATGTTGGTTCCTCCATAGGCGGCCGCGTCGCTGTTGACGGCCTCGCGCCAATGGCCTTCGTACGGCAGTCCGAGGCGATAGTTGAGACGCGGTTCTGGGGTGAAGTTGCAGATCACCGCGACCGGAGGGTCGGTCGGCGCGCCCCGACGCAGGAAGGCCAACACAGACTGCGAGTCGTCGTTGACGACGATCCAACGGAAACCTTCCGGCTCGCAGTCGCGCGCGTAAAGCGCCGGCGTTTGACGATAAACTCGGTTGAGGTCGCGGATCAGCGCCTGAATGCCCTGGTGCGGCGGGTGATCGAGCAGCCACCACGGCAGCGACTCGCTCGCATTCCATTCGCTGGTCTGGCCGAAGTCCTGGCCCATGAACAGGAGCTTCTTCCCCGGGTGACCCCACATGAAGCCGTAAAAGGCGCGCGCGTTGGCGAACCGCCGCCATTCGTCGCCGGGAAACTTGGAGACGATCGAGCCTTTGCCGTGAACGACCTCGTCGTGCGAGATCGGCAGGACGAAATTCTCGCTGAAGGCGTAAAGGAGCCCGAACGTCATCCGGTCGTGGCTCCAGCGGCGATAGATCGGATCCAGCGACATGTAATCGAGCGTGTCGTGCATCCAGCCCATGTTCCATTTGAACCCGAAGCCGAGACCCCCATGATCGGTTGGGCGCGAGACCCCGGGAAAAGCCGTTGATTCCTCCGCGATCGTGATCGCGCCGGGAAACCCGCCGTAAACGAGCTCGTTGGCGCGGCGCAAAAAGGCGATCGCCTCGCGGTTTTCCCTGCTGCCGTCGGGGTTCGGCAGCCATTCGCCTTCGCGCCGCGAGTAGTCGAGATAGAGCATCGAGGCGACGGCGTCGACACGTAGCCCATCGATGTGGAAGCGGTCGACCCAGTAGAGGGCGTTGCAGTAGAGAAAATTCGCCACCTCGTGCCGGCCAAAATTGTAGATCGCGGTGTTCCAGTCGGGATGGAAGCCCTTGCGCGGATCGGCATGCTCGTAGAGCGCGGTGCCGTCGAAGCGTGCAAGGCCATGCGCGTCGGTGGGAAAATGCGCCGGGGCCCAGTCCAGGATGACGCCGAGGCCCGCCGTATGCGCGCGATCGACGAAACGGGCAAACCCTGCGGGCTCGCCAAATCGGCGCGTCGGCGCGAAGAGCCCGATCGGCTGGTAGCCCCAGGATTCGTCAAGCGGATGCTCGCTGATCGGCATAAGCTCGATGTGGGTGTATCCCATGTCCGCCGCGTAGGGGATCAGTTGATCCCCCAACTCGTCGTAGCTGAGAAACGTTCCATCGGGGCGCCGCCGCCACGAGCCGAGGTGGACCTCGTAGATGGACATGGGCTTCCGGCGCGGTTCACCGTCGCCGCGCCTGGCCATGTATTCGGCGTCTGTCCAGGTGAAGTCGGAGCTGTCGGCGACCACCGACGCGGTCGAGGGACGCAACTCGGCTTCGAAGCCGAAAGGGTCGGCCTTAAGCGGCAACAGCGCGCCGTCGGGTCCCGCAAGCTCGAATTTGTAGACGGTTCCGGCCTCGAGGTGAGGGACGAAGATCTCCCACAGCCCGCTGTCCATGCGCTTGCGCATCTGGCAGCGGCGTCCGTCCCATCGGTTGAAATCGCCGACGACGGAGGCGCGCGTGGCGTTCGGCGCCCAGAGGGCGAACAGCACGCCCTCGACGCCTTCGTGTTGGGTGAGCTGCGCCCCGAGGCGGCGGTACAGCTCGCGATGGGAGCCTTCGCGCAGGAGATAGTCGTCGAGCGGACCTAGAGCCGGTCCAAACGCATAAGGGTCCAATGCCGAGTACGTTCCGGACGTCGTCTCGACCTCGACCCGATAGACGGGACGCTCCTTGAGGGACGGGATCAGCGCTTCGAAGAAGTCGTCCTCGCGGCGCGGCAACTCCGCGAGGAGCTTTCCGTCGAGGGTTATCGCCCGCACGCTGATGGCGTCAGGCGCAAAGACGCGAATAACCCAGCCGTCGGAGCTCTTGTGAGGTCCAAGCACGGCGAACGGATCGCCAGAGCGCGCCGCCTGAATCGCGGCGACGTCGGCGTCACGCGCCCGCCAAGCCTCCATGTTTTTTCCTCCCGTTCGTCTCTTCAGGTCAGCGGCTTGAACGGCGCATTCCAGATTTCCGAGGCATATTCAGCAATGGTGCGGTCGGATGAGAACCATCCGACATTGGCGGTATTGAGGATGCTCGACCGCATCCAGTTCTTCCGGTCGCGCCAAGCCTCATCGACCCGCATCTGTGTCGCAAAGTAAGCATCGAAATCGGCGCAAACCATGAAATAGTCGTGATGAGTCAGCGTATCGACGAGGCCGTGGTAACGCCCGATGTCGTCGTTCGAGAAGACTCCCGATGCGATCTCGTCGAGCGCCTCCCTGAGGCCAGGCGAGGCGGCGATGCGCGCAGTTGAGTCGATGCCCTGGGAGCGCGACGCTTCCACTTCGGCTGCGGTCAGGCCGAAGATGAAGATGTTTTCGTCGCCGACGAGGTCGCGCAGCTCGACGTTGGCGCCATCGAGCGTGCCGATGGTCAGCGCGCCGTTGAGGGCCATCTTCATGTTGCCCGTGCCGGAGGCCTCCATCCCGGCGGTGGAGATTTGCTCCGACAGGTCGACGGCTGGAATGATCGTCTCGGCGAGGGACACATTGTAATTGGGCAGGAACACGACCTTCAAGAGCCCGCGCACCGTCGGGTCCGAGTTGACGACGCGGGCGACGTCGACTGCGAGCTTGATGATGAGCTTGGCCTGCGTGTAGCTCGCGGCCGCCTTCCCGGCGAAGATCTTGACGCGCGGGGCAAACTCGATGGTCGGATTGGCGCGAATGGCGTTGTAGCGCGCCACGGTTTCGAGGATG
The DNA here is from genome assembly GCA_963787135.1 of uncultured Alphaproteobacteria bacterium. Taxonomy (GTDB): domain Bacteria; phylum Pseudomonadota; class Alphaproteobacteria; order Rhizobiales; family Beijerinckiaceae; genus Roseiarcus. The sequence continues at coordinate 18,458 of CAWBBW010000013.1, forward strand.
TTGAGGAGCTGCCGCTTGTATTCGTGGATGCGCTTGATGTGAACGTCGAACATTGCGTCCGGATCGATGCGCTGGCTGAGCTGGGCGGCGACCTCGCGCGCGAGTACGGATTTGGCGGCGCGCCGCGCGGCAGCCACACGCTCCTGCATCGAGGCGTCGTCGGCGTAACCAGCCAAGCCCTTCAGCGCCTCGGCGGAGTCGAGGGCGTGATCGCCGAGCGTAGAGCGGATGATTCCGGCGAGGCCAGGATTGCACTCCATCAGCCAGCGGCGGAAGGTGATCCCATTGGTCTTGTTGGTAATGCGGCCCGGATAGACGGCGTTGAGACTATGAAACACGGTCTTGCGCATGAGGTCGGTGTGCAGCGCGGACACGCCGTTGATCTTGTGCGATCCAATGAAGGCAAGGTTGCCCATGCGCACCCGTCGCCCCGCGTGTTCGTCGATCAGCGATAGAGAACTGAGAAGGCTCGAGTTCGATGAATCCGCGCCGGCGGGCGCTGTCGAGGTGGGCTGCATTGATGAGATAAATGATCTGCATGTGGCGCGGCAGCAGGCGCTCCATCAGTGGCACCGGCCAGCTCTCCAGCGCCTCGGGCAGCAGCGTGTGGTTGGTATAGGAGAAGGTGGCTTGCGCGATCGCCCAGGCCTCGTCCCATTCGAGGCCGTTGAGGTCGATCAGAATGCGCATCAGTTCGGCGATCGCGATCGCCGGATGGGTGTCGTTGAGCTGGACGGCCGCGTGTTCGCCAAGCGTGCGGACGTCCTTGTACTGCTTGATGTGGCGGCGGATGAGATCGAGCAGAGAAGCGGATGCGAAGAAATACTCCTGCCTCAGGCGCAGTTCCTGCCCCGCGGGCGTGGCGTCGCTTGGATAGAGCACCTTGGAGATCGCCTCGGCCCTCACCGTGTCGGAAAACGCGGCGACGTAGTCGGCGGCGTTGAAGGCGTCGAGCTTGAACGGATCCAGCGCGCGCGCTGACCAAAGGCGTAGCGTGTTCACGTGTTTTCCGCGCCAGCCGATGATCGGCGTGTCATAGGCGACCGCTTCCACCGTTTCGGCGGGGTGCCAGATGTGGCGCGTACGCTCGTCGTCGCCCTGCACCATCTCCACAGATCCGCCGAAGCCGATCGCATAAGAGTATTCCGGCCGCTCGAACTCCCACGGATTACCGTGGATGAGCCAGTCCTCGGGCGCTTCCTCCTGCCAACCGCCTCGAATGAACTGCCGGAAGAGCCCGTTGTCGTAACGGATGCCATAGCCGTGCGCGGCGATGCTGAGGGTCGCCATGCTGTCCATGAAACAGGCGGCGAGACGTCCGAGACCGCCGTTGCCGAGCGCCGCATCCGGCTCGATACGGCGCAATTCGGTCAGGCTGACCCCAAGCTCCTTCAGCGCCTCCTCCATCGGCTCCGCAATGCCGAGATTTGTCATCGCATCGAAAAGGAGGCGACCGATCAGGAATTCCAGCGAGAGGTAATAGACGCGCTTTCGTCCGTCGGCGTAAACGGCGTTGGTCGACTCCATCCAGCGCTCGACAATGAGGTCGCGGGTGGCGAAAGCGACTGCGAGGTACCAATCGCGCGAAGTTGCGACCTCCGGAATCTTGCCGACCGAGTACGTCAGCTCGGCGAGCACTGAAGCCTTCAGCTCCGCCGCTGTCTGGGGCCCGCCACTGCCTTTTCTCGTGACCTTTGCGACATCCGTTCTCACATCGTCCATGGATTCTCCCCCGCGGTCTCGGCCAAGGCTGCACCTCGCTCGGCAATATCTTCTAACACGGCTGCCGCGCGCGACAATCGGCGTTCGCCCGCTTTCGCAGAGACGTTACGGCGGGTCACGGGGTCGTGCTGGCCGGCGGCTTGGCCTCGCGGATCTGGCTCTGAAGCGTGGTGAGCTCGGCTGTTGCGGAATTGATCTGGTTTTGCAGGGTCTCAAGCTGTTTCTGGGCGGCCGCTGTCTGGTTCTGGGCGTCGGCGAGGGCGGCATGCGCCGCGTCGACCTGTCCCTGGAGTCTGACCTGATCGGCTGACAGGGCCTGGTCCTGGCTTTGCAACCCGGCCATTCGGTCGTTTTCGTCCTTGAGCCTGGCGTCGACCGCTTGAAGATCGCGCGACTTGGCGCTCGCTTCTTCCTGTGCGCCGGATATCGCCAGCTTCGCGTCGCCGATCTGCTTGGTGAGGTCGGCGAGTTCGTTTTGCGCCGAGGCGCGCGCGGCGGCAGCCTCGGACAGCGTCTTCTCCGCCTGCGTCGCCTGAGCCTTCAGGTCGGCCGCCGTTCCCGCCACTTTCTGCAGATTTTGCAGGTCGGCAGCCAGGGATTCGCGCGCCTTTTCCGCCGCATTGAGTGAATCGGTCATCTGGGAGCGGGTCTGCGCGTCCTGCGACCACAGGAACGCCGCGAGCGCCCAGCCGATAATCGCGAGGCCGGCCAACGCCAGGGGAACCGGCCGGCGGAATTCGTCGCCCGCGTCATCAGCCATGGCAGGTCTCCAGTTCCCGAGGTGCCTCTTTGCGACGTCACGAGGCTCTCAGGGGCTTCATATTGAGCGCCCAAAGTCGTCTCGCCAAGCGGAAAAACATCGCAGGATGAACGGACTCGCCCTGCCTCGCCTTCATAGCGGAGGCTGGGGCAAGCGCCCGCATTACCCTGACGCGCAGGTCGCCCGTTCATCGAGCGGGCGAATTTTCCGTTTGTCAATTTTTGTCCTCGCGGGCTATTGTCGCCGGCAAGATCAAGACTCGGCTCGCGGGCTAGACTTTACTGGCGGGATTGTCGGCGAACGGTGTGAGGCGCACTTTGCAAAGTGGTTTTTGGAGACGGGCCGTGACAGGGGGATGGTTGTCTGTGGTCCGGGGGGGCATTGCGGCGCTGGGCTCGTGCGCGGCCGTCGGCGCGGCGAGGGCCGAGACCATCCTTGGCGCTCCTGTATCCGGCCAGATGGGGTTCCTGCCGGCAAACACCGTTGTCCAGGCCGACATCGAATGGTTTCACAACGACATTCTTCTGCCGGTCACGATCGGTATTTCGCTGCTGGTGCTGGTGCTGCTGGCCTATGTTGTCTATCGCTTCAATGAGCAAGCCAATCCCGTCGCCTCGCGAACCGCGCATAACGGCCCGCTGGAAATCGCCTGGACAGTTGTGCCGGCGCTTGTTCTCGTCGTGATCGCCGTTCCTTCGTTCCGCCTGCTGTCGCAGCAGCTGATCATCCCTGCGCCGGACATGACCCTGAAAGTGACCGCCTCCCAGTGGCACTGGAACTACGGCTATCCGAAATCCGACGGCGGCTTCTCGTTCGATTCCCTCATTAAAGAGGACAAGGATCTAAAGCCCGGCGACATCCGTCTTCTGTCGGTCGACAACGCAGCTTATGTCCCTGTCGGAAAGATCGTTGAGGTCGACGTGGTCTCGCAGGACGTGATCCACTCATTCTCAGTCCCCTCATTCGGCATCAAGATCGACGCCGTCCCGGGGCGCCTCAACAAGACCTGGTTCAAGGCCGACCACGAAGGCGTCTTTTACGGACAATGCTCCAATATCTGCGGCATCGACCACGCCTTCATGCCGATCGAGGTTCATGTCGTCAGTCCGGACGCCTATCAAGCATGGCTTGAGGGCGCCAAGAAGCAGTTCGCCAACGCCGACGGCGTCGACGTCGCGCAGACGTCTCTTGTCAGACCCTGACGGCGCATCGTCGTCGAATTGAATAGGTTTTGGAGCCGATAGCATGACGTCAGTCAGCGATTTCACCCACGCGGAAGCGCATGGTCACGACGACCACGACGCCCACGGCCATCCGACGGGGTGGCGCCGGTACGCGTATTCGACCAATCACAAGGACATCGGCACCCTCTATCTTGTTTTCGCGATTTGCGCCGGCGTGCTCGGCATGCTGCTTTCGATCGCGATCCGGGCAGAGCTGATGTTCCCGGGAGGCCATGTCTTTCCGGTGCTCTCGGCGATCCTCAACGGCGACGGCTCGGTTGACGCAGGCAAGAATCTCTACAACGTGTTCTTTAGCAGCCACGCGCTCGTCATGATCTTCTTCATGGTCATGCCGGCGATGATGGGCGGCTTCGGCAACTGGTTCGTGCCGCTCCTGATCGGCGCGCCGGACATGGCGTTCCCGCGCATGAACAACTTGTCGTTCTGGATGCTGTCGGCCTCGTTCCTGCTCCTCATCTCGTCCCTCTTCGTCGAGGGATCGCCCGGCATGAAGGGCTTCGCCGGCGGGTGGGTGCTCTATCCGCCCTTCTCTTCCAACGCCGGCTCACCTGGCCCGGCGGTGGATTTCGTCATTCTCTCGATGCATCTGGCCGGCGCTTCGTCGATCCTCGGCTCGATCAATTTCATCGCCACGATCTTCAACATGCGCGCGCCCGGCATGACGATGTTCCGCATGCCGCTGTTCGTCTGGTCGGTGCTGGTGACGGCGTTTCTCCTGCTGCTCGCGCTGCCGGTTCTGGCCGGCGCGCTGACGATGCTGCTGACGGACCGCAATTTCCACACCTCCTTCTTCGAGCCCTCGGGCGGCGGCGATCCGATTCTCTTCCAGCATCTGTTCTGGTTCTTCGGTCATCCCGAGGTCTACATCCTCATCATTCCGGGGTTCGGCATCATCAGCCAGATCGTCGCGACCTTCGCCAGGAAGCCGGTGTTCGGCTATGTCGGCATGGTCTATGCCATGCTCGCGATTGCGCTGCTGGGCTTCGTCGTCTGGGCGCATCACATGTTCACCACCGGTATGTCGCTTGACGCGCAGCGCTATTATGTTCTCGCCACCATGGTGATCGCGGTGCCGACGGGCGTGAAGGTGTTCTCCTGGATCGCCACGATGTGGGGCGGCTCGCTCTCGCTTCGCCCGCCGATGCTGTGGGCGATCGGCTTCATCTTCGTCTTCACGGTTGGCGGCGTGACCGGCGTCGTGCTCGCCAACGCCGCCGTCGACCGGTATCTCCACGACACCTATTACGTCGTCGCGCATTTCCACTACACGATGTCCCTCGGCGCCGTCTTCTCGATCTTCGCCGGCTTCTACTACTGGTTCCCGAAGATGACGGGTTATATGTACGACGAGGCTAAGGCGAAGTGGCATTTCTGGCTGACGTTCATCGGAATCAATGTGACGTTCCTCCCGCAGCACTTCCTCGGCTTTGCTGGCATGCCGCGCCGGGTCGTGGACTACACTGACGCCTACTGGATGTGGAACTTCGTGTCGTCGTGCGGGGCCTTCATCTCGGGGGCGGGAACGATCGTGTTCCTCTATGTCATCTATGACGCGTTCGCGGCCAAGCGCGCAGCAGGGAACAACCCTTGGGGCCCGGGCGCGACGACGCTCGAATGGACGGTGTCGTCACCGCCACCATTCCATTCATTCCTCACGCCGCCGCATATTCCTGGCTACGACGATCACGGAGAGGAAGTGGTGGCGGGGCACGGGAGCGCTGCGTGAGCGCTTTAGGGGACGAGACGGGGCGGCGCAATGGGCGGTTCGCGTTCGGCGGCGCGGCGCTCGTCCTGACGATGATCGGCCTGACCTATGCGGCCGTGCCCTTCTACGCCGCATTCTGCCGCGCGACCGGATACGAGGGCACGCCGCAGATCGCCAATTCCGAGGCCGGTTCCCAGGGGCGGCGGTCGCTGCGGGTGGCCTTCGACGCCAATGTTGCGCCGGGGCTCGCCTGGAGCTTCGAGCCGGAAACCGACGCAGTTGTCGTTCGTACGGGGCGGACCGCGACCGTCTTCTTTCGCGCCCGCAACCTCAGCGACAAGCCGACGGCCGCCAATGCGGTCTTCAACGTGACGCCGGAAGTGTCCGGCGCCTGGTTCGACAAGATTCAATGCTTCTGCTTCAGCGAACAGCATCTGGGGCCGCACGAGAGCGCCGAATGGGCCGTGGTGTTTTTTCTCGACCCCAAGCTCGAGACGGACGAGTCGATGGCGAAGGTCGATTCGATCACACTCTCCTACACCCTGTTCGCAGCGCCCCAGCCGCAAAAATCCGTTACAAGCCCGCCGGCGCCGGTGCGCCCGGCCGGATGACCGCACAGCCGGACGATCAAGGAGTGAGCCATGACTGACGCCCCGATGCCTGTCCGGCAAGGGTTTCATCTCGTCGAGCCGAGCCCCTGGCCCATCGTCGGCGCGGGCTTTGTCTTCCTGACGGCGCTTGGCCTGATCGTCTTCATGAAGGATCTTGCGATCGCGGGATTGAGGCCGGGCCCGGGCCTGCTTCTGATCGGCATCGCCGGGATTCTCTTCACCATGGCCGGCTGGTGGCGCGACGTGATCCTCGAGGCGGAGGGCGGCTACCACAATCCGGTCGTCCGTCACGGACTGACGCTCGGGATGCTCCTCTTCATCGCCTCCGAGGTGATGTTTTTCGTCGCCTGGTTCTGGGCGTTTTTTGCCTCGTCGCTCGGCGCCCACGATCCACAGGTCTACGGCCGCCTGGACTTCACCGGCGGCATCTGGCCGCCGAAGGGCGTCGAAGTGCTGGACCCGTTGCGGCTGCCGTTGATGAACACGTTCGTGCTCGTGACCTCGAGCTTCGCGGTCAACGTCGCCCACGACAACTTGAGGGAAGGCGACCGCCGGGGGTTCAAGAACTTTCTCGCGCTCGGGATCGCGCTTGGTGTGCTGTTCGTCTTTACTCAGGCCTACGAGTACATTCACGCGCCGTTCGCCTTCAAGAACTCAATCTACGGGGCGACTTTCTTCATGGCGACCGGCTTTCACGGCGCCCACGTGATCATCGGCGTCATTTTCCTTTTCGTCTGCCTCGCACGGGCCTGGGCCGGACAGTTCACGCCGCGCCAGCACACCGGCTTCCAGTTTGCTGCCTGGTACTGGCATTTCGTCGACGTCGTGTGGATCTTCCTCTTCAGCTGCATCTACATCTGGGGCTCTTGGGGCGCGCCGATAGAAGGCGCCGTCGGGGGCGGCTGAAGGCCCGATGACCGAGCCTTTGAAGGAAATCCTGCCCGGCATGACCGGCCGTGCGGAGGTCACTGTCACGCGGGATTTGACAGTCGGCGCCCATGTCGAGGGCATGCCTCCCGTCTACGCCACGCCGATGATGATCATGTTGATGGAAGTCGCCTCAGGATCGGCGGTGAGGAAACATCTGCCGCCGGGCTGGGTGACGGTCGGCTCCGAGGTCAGTATCCGTCATCTTGCGCCGACGCCCGTCGGCCGCACGGTCGTCGCGACCGCGCGCGTCCTCGAAGTCGAAGGCCGCAGCGTCCTCTTCGCCGTCGAGGCGCACGACGGCGAGCGCAAGATCGGCGAGGGGACGCACCGGCGCGGCGCAGTCAATCTGGAGAGCTTCGCCAAGCGCTTCGGCGTCTGAGCGGCGCGCGCGCAACGGGCGCGCCGACTACAATCTGCGGCGTTCATCTGCTATGATGAATGGCAGGCGCGCAATCTGTCGCGCCGCGAGGCAAGGACGCCGACGATGCTGGAACGCGTGCCGGATGCGCCAACTCATGCGCTTGCGCTTAACGCAAGCGGAACGGTCATGGCCAGCGACGTCGAGGCCGCAATCGAAGCGGCGGTCGGTCAATCCGACGCAGCCACCGGCCTCGTGATCGTCATCGATCCGGATTTCGACGGCTATTTGGCTGAACTGGCGCGGGGGCTCGCCAGTTCGGGCCTGGCTCACAAGAATCTGGTCAAGCTCGCGGTCGTCTGCGACGCAGGCCTCTTGGACGAGGCGAAGCTCAGCGGCTTCGACGTCTCGGCGGTTCCGATCCGGCTCTTCGCCTCAGCCGACCGGTGGGCGGCGCTCGAGTGGGCGGCGGCGGCGCGCCGGGGCGAGTAGGGGCTCAGTCCGCTTTCCCTAAGGCTTAAGCCGCCACCCGGTCCGGAAGATCCAGATCAGAACCGCGAGGCACGCGGCGATGAACAGCGTTGTGAAAGCGAGACTGGCCTCGACGCTGACGTCGCCCTGGCCGTAGAAGCTCCAGCGGAAGCCGCTGACAAGATAAACCACCGGATTGAACAGGCTCGCCGTCCGCCAGAACGGCGGCAGCATGTCGATCGAATAGAAGGCGCCGCCGAGAAAGGTCAGCGGCGTGACGATGAGCGCCGGGATCACCGCGAGCTGCTCGAAGCTTTTCGCCCAGATGCCAATGATGAAGCCGAACAGGCTGAAGGCGACCGAAGTGAGGATCAGGAAAGCGACCATCCAGACCGGATGCTCGATGCGGAGAGGCACGAACAGCGTCGCGGTGGCGAGAATGACTAGGCCGATGGCGATGGATTTGGTCGCCGCGGCGCCGACATAGGCCGCAACCGCCTCGATCGCGGACAGCGGCGCTGACAGGATCTCGAAGATCGTTCCGGTGAACTTGGGAAAGTAGATGCCGATCGAGGCGTTCGAGATGCTTTGGGTGAGCAGCGACAGCATGATGAGCCCCGGCACGATGAAGGCGCCGTAGCTGACCCCGCCGACCTCGTGGATGCGCGAGCCGATCGCGCTGCCGAACACGATGAAATAGAGCGCGGTGGTGATGACGGGCGTCGCGACGCTCTGCCAGATCGTCCTGACGGCGCGAGACAGTTCATAGCGGTAGAGCGCCCACACGCCGCCGATATTGAGTTCGGTTCATGCTGCGCGGCCAACGAGATCGACGAAGATGTCTTCGAGGCTGCTCGCGGTCGTCTCCAGGTCCTTGAAATCCACGCCCAGCTCGCCGAGGCGCTTAAGAAGAACCGGCACGCCGGTGTCCTCGGCGGAAGCGTCGAAGCGATAGGAGAGCCGCCGGCCCCCGTCGTCAAGTGCAAGCGGCCAGCCGGCGAGCGCGGCGGGCAGTGTGGCGAGCGGAGTTTGCAGCGTGAGCGTCAACCGCCGCTTGCCGAGCTTGCGCATCAGCTTGGTCTTGTCCTCGACCAGAATGATGCGGCCCTTGTCGATGACGCCGACGCGGTCGGCCATCTCCTCCGCCTCCTCGATATAATGGGTGGTAAGGATGACGGTGACGCCCTTGTCGCGCAGGCGCCGCACCAGCGCCCACATGTCGCGCCTCAGATTGACGTCGACGCCGGCGGTCGGCTCGTCGAGGAACAGGACGTCCGGCTCGTGGGCGAGGGCCTTGGCGATCATCACGCGCCTCTTCATTCCGCCCGAAAGCTCGACGACGCGGCTCGAGCGCTTTTCCCAGAGAGAGAGATCGCGCAGGAGCTGTTCGACGAAGGCCGCGTCGGGCGGCCGGCCGAACAGGCGGCGGCTGAACGACACCGTCGCCCGGACGGTGGCAAAAATGTCGAGCGCGATCTCCTGCGGCACGAGGCCGACGATCGAGCGGGCGGCGCGAAAGTCGGATACGACGTCATGGCCGTCGATCTGGATGGCGCCCGAGCTCAACGAAATGGTGCCGCAAATGACGCCGATCAGCGTCGTCTTGCCGGCGCCGTTCGGGCCCAGGAGCGCGAAGATCTCTCCCTTTTTAATGGCGAGATCGATCGAATCAAGCGCGAGAAATCCGGTCGCGTAGCGCTTGGTGACGGCGGCGACGGAGATCATCGGCGGCATGAGTCCTCACATGGGCGGGATGGGCGCCCTATGTAGACGGGACTGCCGGGGGCCGCCAGAGCCGCGCAACAGAGCCCGCACCCGCTAACGGGCAAAACGACATTGGCCTCAGCAGCGCAGGCGTGTTGTGATGCTGGTCAGACGCGAGCATCCGCATCCCGGCGCGCCGCCCGCAGCTCCAGTTCGGTCAGAAGGCCATCGGCACGAAGAAGCAGTAGACGTTGGACCGCGCCCCGCCGCCGCCGTCGTCCCGGTAGAAAATCCAGTAGTCCCCGTCCTGGCTAGGCAGAGCGGCGCTCGCCGGAATGCGGTTCGGATAGCCGTCAACCGTATAATAATCGTCGGAAATCCGATGGACCTGATCGGGCCGGAGATGGTGAACATCGTCCGGCCCGCAGCATGCCGCCTTTACCCAAGCAGGCACGAATTTACCGTCAGCCCAAACATCGTGAGCCCCGGCCGGACCGCAAATGGCGCAAAAGACAAATACCGAAAGTACAGCAAGTCTCATGATCATTTCAGCGTTCTCCGCAGGGTTTCTTGGGGCGGCCCTTGCTTGCTCTACGAATCCTCCGCGCTCAGAATCGTTCTCGTAGCAACGCATCGCGTTGCTTTAGTGGCGAACCAAAAACTCTTTGGATCGGAAACGGTTCCACAGCGCGAAACCGTCGCGAAAAAACCAGGGCCTGGCGGTCTCTGTCGCGCTTGCGGCGACTCAGGGGCCGGGCTAACCCGAGCCCATGGCCAAAGCCGTTCCGCCGCCTCCGTTGCCGCCTTCGGAGCCGATCGACGTCAACCTGCGCGACGCGCTGGAAGAGCGCTATCTCGCCTATGCGCTCTCGACCATCATGGGCCGGGCGCTGCCGGACGCGCGCGACGGCCTGAAGCCCGTGCATCGCCGCATTCTCTACGGGATGCATATCCTCAAGCTCGACCCCGGCACGGCCTTCAAGAAATGCGCTAAGATCGTCGGCGACGTAATGGGCTCGTTCCATCCGCACGGCGACCAGGCGATCTACGAGGCGCTCGTGCGGCTCGCGCAGGACTTCGCCTCGCGCTATCCGCTGATCGAGGGCCAGGGCAATTTCGGCAATATCGACGGCGATAACGCCGCCGCCTACCGCTACACCGAAGCGCGCATGACCGACGTCGCGCGCCTCCTGATGGAGGGCGTCGAAGAGGACTCGGTCGACTGGCGAGACAATTATTCGGGCGACACGAAAGAGCCGATCGTGATGCCCTCGGCCGTGCCGAACCTGCTCGCCAACGGCGCGCAGGGCATCGCGGTCGGCATGGCGACGTCGATCCCGCCGCACAACATCGCCGAGCTTTGCGACGCGGCGCTCTATCTCATCGCCCATCCCGGCGCGGAGATCGAGGCGCTTTGCCAGTTCGTGCGCGGGCCCGATTTTCCGACCGGCGGCATCGTCATCGACGACAGGGCGGCGATCCTCGAGACGTACCGCACCGGGCGGGGCGCCTTTCGGCTCCGCGCCCGCTGGGAGAAGGAAGACGCAGGGCGCGGCGTCTGGGCCGCAGTCGTGACCGAGATCCCCTACGGGGTGCAGAAGTCCCGTCTCATCGAGCAGATCGCCAACCTCCTCAACGAGCGGAAGCTGCCCCTGCTCGCCGACATCCGCGACGAGTCGACCGAGGACGTGCGCATCGTGCTCGAGCCGAAGAGCCGCGCGGTCGAGCCGGCGACGCTGATGGAGTCGCTCTTTCGCTTGAGCGAGCTCGAGGCGCGCGTCTCGGTCAACATGAACGTGCTGGTCGACGGCGTGACGCCGCGGGTGGTGTCGCTCGGCGAAGCGCTGCAGCAGTGGCTTGACCATCGCCGGACGGTGCTGGTGCGCCGCTCGCGCCATCGTCTGGCGGCGATCGACAAGCGGCTCGAACTGCTCGCCGGCATGATCATCGTCTTCCTCAATCTCGACGAGGTGATCCGCATCGTCCGCGAGGAGGAAGACCCGAAGGAGGCGCTGAAGCTCCGCTTCAGCCTCACCGACAATCAGGTCGTCTACATCCTCGACACGCGCTTAAGAAGCCTGCGCCGCCTCGAGGAAATGGCGCTGCGCAAGGAAGAGGACGATCTCGCGAAAGAGAAGGCCTCGATCGAGCAGCTGCTCGCGAGCGACCGGAAGCAGTGGCAGATGATTGCGGTCGAGATCCGCGACGTCAAAAAGAAGTTCGGCCCGGAGACCAAGCTCGGCAAGCGGCGGACCAGCTTCGAGGACGCGCCCGACGTCGTGGTCGCCGACCTCGCCGAGGCGATGATCGAGCGCGAGCCGGTGACGATCCTCGTCTCGCAAAAGGGATGGATCCGGGCGCTCAAAGGCCAGGTCGCGGATCTCTCGACCGCGACCTTCAAGGGCGACGACGCGCTCAAGTTCTCGTTCTTCGCCGAGACGACGTCGAAGATCCTGGCGCTGACCAGCGACGGCAAGGTGTTCACGCTCGAGGCCTCGAAGCTGCCGGGCGGGCGCGGGCAGGGCGAGCCGATCCGGCTCATGGCCGACATCGACGAGAGCGCTTCGATCGTCGCCGTCTGGGCCTACGCGCCGGGCGTCAAGCGGCTCATCATCGCTTCCGACGGCAACGGCTTCATCGTCGGCGAAGACGAGCTTCTGTCCTCGACCCGCAAGGGCAGGGCGGTTCTGAACGTGACCGCGCCGGCGACCGCGGCGCTGATCGTTCCCGCCGCCGGCGACCATGTCGCGATCATCGGCCAGAACCGGAAGCTCTTGGCGTTTCCGATCGACCAACTCAACGAAATGGCGCGCGGCAAGGGCACGCGGCTGCAGCGCTACAAGGACGGCGGCGTGTCCGACGCGAAAACCTTCGCCATCGCCGACGGCCTCACCTGGCGTGACTCAGCTGGACGCACCTTCACCGTCGCCAAGCCGGAGCTCAAGGAGTGGATTGGCAACCGCGCCGAAGCCGGGCGCTTGCCGCCGAAGGGCTTCCCGAAGAGCAACAAGTTCGACGGGTAGGCTGGCGCGGGCAGGTTTGGCGCCGACGAAGCGAAATCAGGATGTTAGGCGCCAAAATCTGTCGCCCTCTCAGCGGTGTCGCATTGCGACGCCGCGTGGGTCAGCGCGAGCGGGGGCGCGGGCAGAGCCAGATGCGCGGGCGGCGCATGGACCGGATCCCGCGGATCAATGGACCGGTGATAACGCTCCAGCGCGGCGACGACTTTCAAAAGTGGCGCGACCGCGGCCAGTTCGCCGTGGTCGAGCCGGAGGTCAGTGACGCGCAGCGCCTTGGTGAGGCGCGCGAGCTGCAGGTGGATGAAGCGATCGGGCGCATCGAGCCGACGCTTCGCGACCGCCCGCTCGATCTCGCGCTGGATGGTCCGCACGCTCACCTTCCGGACGTCGGCGATCTGCCTGATGCTCCAGCCGGCTGCGAGAGCCTGGAAAGCGTTTTCGCTCAAAGCCTCCTTCGCCGCCCGGCGTTTCCGTGCGGCCGTTCGCGCAGTGGCGCGTTTGGAGAGCGTTCGGGGCGGTCGGCCAGCGGCGCGTTTCTTCGTGGTCATTTCAGTCGCCCCCTCAGCCCAATCATCAACAGCATTATAGCGTTGACCAACGGCCTGTCAAGAACAAATCATGAATATAACTGCTATTACGCAGCTACTTCAAATTGTTGCGCTCATGCATTCATGCATCAAATGATCAGGCGGATCGGGCGGTGGTTCGTTTGGCCAATGGCGTTGCGCTACTGAAGCCAGCAACTTTCTGGCGTCGACGGTTGGAACTGCGCCTTGCCCGCTGTCGCCAGGAGGTCACGACTGGCCTGGGTTATCAGGTCTTCCATGCACGGATGGTCGTTTGCGTATAGAATGTCCCGGTAATCGATATTCAGGAAGTTGAGCGCGGCGTAAGGCGGGGGCGACGATGTTCCGTAATTTCCGGCGGCGATCGTTCCGGAGAAAAAGTTGGCGAGTACGTTGTACGCCGCCTGCGGCGGAGTAAGATTTACTTTGCACCCCTTCCTCTTGCAGCCTTCTTTCTGCGTGGTCTTCTCGTCATCGGTGGATACGGCATAATCGAATTGGGCGCCGCCGAGAAATCGCGGCGATTGTGGCGATATCGGGATCAATGTCAGCGCTTTGATCGCGGGCAAGCCGATGTCGCCGGTCTTCGGCTCGCTCGAGGCTGTGAAGCCGCCGACCATGGCGGCCTTTTGATTGGGGCCTTGAGCGGCGACAAAATCGGTCAGGACGATCGCTTTCGTGCCGCACGAAAGGGGACCCTCGACCGTGTCAAGCGAACAGTCCGTGCCCAACAGGGTTGTGGGATTGCCGGTCCCGTATTGGAGCTCGGGCATGTTCTTGCCATCGTCGGGGGTGAGGATCAGGGTCAAGCCGGAAAAATTACTTTCATAGTCCACGAATACATGCTCCCAGGCGTCGATAAACGCTTGCCCCCAGATTCCGTAGTACTGACCTGGGGATCCTGGGAGTGTCGATGGGAAAATGGTGTCAACGAGATATTCCCACCCCGTGTCTACCGGTAGCATGGGCTTGTCTTTAAACTTCGAATTGTTGGCGGTTGTTGGCAGGATCATCTCGGGTGACACCGAAACCGGTTCGGCGACCGAGATCGAGACGAACGCGGAACTGTACAGGGAATTGCCGGCATACTGGCTTTTGAGTTCTTCGAGGAACGCTTTCCACCGACCAGCATAGATGGGGCTGAACGGCAATGGCAACGTCATGCTGTCGTGATGTTGCACGGACTCAGGGAGCGTCTTGAAAGTCACCCAATCGCAATACTGATATTCGGGATTCGGCGACTCAGCCTTTATCACGGGGTCGCAGGATTGGCCCACCAAGAAGAGCCACGACGGCGAGTCGACGCCAGGGGTGATCAGCAGTTGGACATTCTTGTTCGCGGCCGCGGCGGCGGCGAAAGCCTCATCGGTATAACTCCAATCGTTGACCCCATCTCCGGTAGTGCCGATGAGGCACCAGTGTGCGCCCAAGGCGAGCCCCGCGACCGCGGTGTTCTTCAATAACCCCGTGTAGATATTCTGGAGATAAGCATGCAAATCCGGCGTTCCCGGCGGAGGACACGGCGCCGGCGTCACGCCTCCATTCTGTCTGAAATATTCGTTGATCGCGAACTCGAGATCGACATGGGCGTAGACGCCCTGCAGCTGGGCGCCGTTTGCCCCTGCGCCCGGGATTGCCCTGCGCAAGCCAGGATCAACGCCCAGCACGCGATCGAGGCAACGACAGATTGCGCGCCGCCAGACCTCAATTTGCCCGCCATACCGCGCAAATCGCACATGACGCCTCCCTTTAGGCGCTATTTGATTCTCGCTATGAATTCCGCAAATTGCGCCAATATTCCGCACCGTTAGACTAAGCCGTCCCCGCGCCCCCTGCAAGACGAGGCGCTCGATTGGCAGGAAGGATACCCTGCCGACGGGACTTTTTCGCTTGGAAGGCTCCCGCTGGCGCTCGAGAGACCATCGAGCCTGGCGAGCCCGATGGCCGACTTCGTCATGTCTCGCCGGCCTCAACTGGCGCAACTCGGCCGGGCGCACCTTCAACGTCGCAAGGCCGAAACTCAGAGAGTGGATCGGCAATCGCGCCGAAGCCGGCCGCCTGCCTCCCAAGGGCTTTCCCAAGAGCAAACCGGTTCGAGGGGTGGGGCGCCGCCTTGCGGTCGCCCCAACCGCCGGTCAGGGGTGGGGCGCCGCCTTGCGGTCGCCCCAACCGCCAGTCAGCTGCGGGGCGAGCAGGCGAGCGTCGGTCCGTCCCAGCTGCACCAGAGCGCGTTGCCCTTCCGATAATCGCTGCTCGCGCCGATGTAGTCGTAATTGCTGTTGAGCCCGTTGTTTTGCGGGGCCGGCTTGAGCGGGTCGAAGGGCGAGATGGTGAGCTCGGTCAGATGCTCGCCGGTGCTCTGCGCGGTGACGGGCAGCACGATGTCGCCGGGGGCGTCGCCGTGCTCCACCCACGCGACGAGTTGCGGCATGAACTGCACAGTCGTCGCCGGGTCGCCGTCGACGGGTTGTCCGCACGGGCAGTGATAGAGGCCGGGGACCATGTAGAGACGGCTGAAAGACTGGATCGCCTGGTAACCGCCCATCTGGTTGGCGACGGCTCGGTAGTAGTCGAGCGTGGCGAAGGGGGGGATCGCCTGGTCCGCCCAGCTGTGATAGATGATGATCTTGCCGCCGTGGGCGCGGAACGCGTCGAGATCGGGATCGGTTGCGTTGTAGATGCCGCCAAGCTGTTCCAATTGCTGGTGCATATCGGCGGTGAACGGGACTGATCCGACTGTGTAAGGGGTCTTCGGGTTGGACCAGAACGCCATGTCGTTCAGGTAGGCAATCCCTAACGTGGCGTAGACGTCCCCGGGCGCGGCGGCGTCGGCGGCCGGCATCACCAGCCAGAACGACCATGCCGGCTCGGATCCGTACGGCTCTCCGCCGTCGAAGAGGTTGCGGCCCTGCGCATCATGGGGGCCGCGATATTCGTCGCGGACCATTTTGACCTGCTCGTCGGTCAGACAGTCCTGTCGGTCGACGCCGTCCGCGCAGCGGATGCTCGCAGGATCGAACGTGCAGGCGCGCGGGTCCTCGATCACGCCCTGCTTGTTGGCGCAGGCGGCCATCACGGCGGCGTGCAAGGCGGGCAGCTTTTCTGCAGTCAGGATCTGCTTGCCTTCCGCGTTGCGATTCGTCTGCGCAACCCATGTCTCGAACATGCCGCCGAGCGCCGCCCAGTTGTTGGCCGGGGCGCCGGCGATGATTCCATTGAAATCCTCGGGATAGCGCTGCGCCAGCACGAGGGCTTCGTGCCCGCCGTCGGACACGCCGCTGAAGTAGGAGTAGGCAGGCTCGCGCCCGTAGAAGGTTCGGATGAGGGCCTTGGCGGCCTGGGCCAGCTGATGTTCGGAGAGGTAGCCGAACACAAGCCGCAGTTCCGGGTCGGTCTTTGCCCACTCCCCGTCGCCGTTACTGGCCGTCTCATGACCCTCGTCGTCCGCCGCGACGACCATCTCGCCATTCATGAGAGGGGCATAGGGCGCCTGATAGCCGCTGGTCCGCGACGGGTCTTTGAGGTCGACGTCGACATGGCCGCAGAGTCCGCCGCAACCCTGCTGCAGGTAATCGCCGCGCCAGGTCTCCAGCGGCAACAGCGCTTCGAACTGGGTCACCGGGCTGATGTAGCCTTTGACGTCGCAGTAAGCGTGACCTTCGCGCGTCGCTGTTGCGGTCGATGTGATCTGGGCGTCCTGCCGGGTCAGATCGGCCTTCGCCAACGCTTCGCACGACATCACCGGGGCGATCGTCCCGTCGGCTGCCGCGCCCAGAGCGGGCGGGCTCGCGACGATGATCCCTGCAAGGCCGATAGACGCCAGCGTCAACGCGGTCTGGACGTGCGTGATCCGCATATCTGTCCTCCCTCAATCGTCATTTTGGATTGTCTTTGCTTGCGCCCTCACTGCGTCGTTTCTTTGGCAAGCGGGGCCGGCAAGCCGCCCGAACGGCATTCGGGCGGGCTTGACGACGCTTCGGCTTTGGTTCGGCCGACGCTGAGTCACGCGGGCGCGAGCGCCGGCTCTGCTCATGCTCGGGAACGGCCTGAAAGCTCATGGCGATCAGGAACGCGCCGATCCCCATGGCCCAGGAGCCGACATAGAGCCATGTGTAGCTGGCGAAGGCGTCGTAGATCAGCCCACCCGCCACCGGCCCGAGCGCCATGCCGAGGCTTCCCGCCATCGCCGTGCCGCCGATCACAGTGCCCATCATTCGAAGCGGGAAGTTCTCGCGGGCGAGGACCGCGTAGAGCGGCATGACGCCCGCGTAGATGAAGCCGAAGACCGCCGCCACCGTATAGAACTCGCTTAAGCCCCGGACGAAGACGTAAGCCAACGCCCCGAAGGCTTGCAACAACAGGCCGGAAACAAGCACATTCTTTGCGCCGAGCCGGTCGCCAAGGATGCCGAAAGCGATACGGCCGCCCATGCCCGCGAGTCCCTCGACACTGTAGATCGAGACGGCCGCAATAAGCGGGATACCGCAGCTCACCGCATAGCTGACGGTGTGGAAGATCGGGCCGGAATGGGTCGCGCAGCAAAAGAAGTTCGTGAGGACGAGGATGACGAAGGGCGGCGACCTCAAGGCCTGAGCGACCGTCAGGGACGGAGACGAATCATGGGCGGGAAGGGCGGCTGCGGCCCTGCTCGAGCGCCGGCGCGCGCCGCACCAGAAGAGCCGTCGGGATCATCAGAACCGCGGCGACCGCAGCGACCATGAGGAGCGCGGTCCTCCAGTCGTAGGCCGAGACGAGCCAGGCCGCGAGCGGCGACATCGTCATCGGCGCCATGCCCATGCCGGCGGACACAAGCGAGACGGCGAGGCTCCGATGCGTGTCGAACCATCCGGTCACGCAGGCCATCATCGGCGCAATGATCGCCGCCGCGCCGGCGCCGACCAGGAGGCCGAACACAAGCTGAAACTCGATGAGGGAACTCGCCCGGCTGGCGAGCGCAAGACTGCCCGACAGGATGGCCGACCCGGTGAGGACGATCGCCCGCGGACCAAACCGATCGGAGAGGGCGCCCCACGCCATACTGGCGAAGGCCATGGCGAGAAAGCCGATGGTCATGGCGCCCGACACGCCGGTCACTGACCAGCCGGTGTCCGCCGCGATCGGCCGCAAAAGAACAGGAAGCGAGAACATCGAGCCGATCGCGACGCAGCCCAGAAGGCCGCCGGCCGCGACGATCACCCAGCGGTAGTCAGAGTCGGTCATGCGCGCCTGTCTCCTCTGACGGGTTTGTCGCTAATTAGAGAGCGTTCTGCATTTTGGTAGAGTTGATGACCTCGTTAGCGCACCCGCCCCCTCTTGCGGGGGCGGGTTGGGGTGGGGGGTCGCGCCGATCGCGGACATTATCGTGTTCGACGGGCCTTACTGGAATTAATGATGGCGCGACCCCCCTCCTTTGTCCTCCCCCACAAGGGGGGAGGAGACGCGACGCGCGATCCTTGCGCGAACTCAAGAGCAGGCTCTAGGTGAGCAATCCTACGAGAACGGGTGAGAAATGCGGCGTCGCGCCTCGACCTGTTCGGCCGTTCAGCCGGGCTGCTTCTCGCAATTGACCATCCAGGGCACGCCGAACTTGTCGGTGAACATGCCGAAACGCTGGGCCCAGAATGTCGGGCCAATCGGCATCATGACCCTTCCGCCCGCGGAAAGCTCAGCGAAGACGCGCTCGGCTTCGACGGGTTCGTCGACCTGCATGCTCACGCAGAAGCCTTGAGGCTTGGAGGCGAGGCCAGACGGCGCATCGCCGCCCATCAGAACCCGGTCGCCGACCTTCAGTCGCGCGTGCATGATGCGGTTGGCCGTCTCCGGCGTCCGCGGCACGTCAGGCGGCGCGTCGGCCAGACGCAGCATCGCGACGATCTCGCCCCTCAGCGCCTTTTCGTAAAACTTGAATGCGCTCTCGCACTCGCCGTCGAAGGCAAGATAGGGCACAAACTCGGTGGTCATCCTCGGGCTTCCCTTCTCCTGGAATTTTTGAACAAGAGTTCGACGTAGCGCCGGAGATGGTCGATGCTGTCGGCCGCGATCGCCGCCCCGCCCTTGGCCTTCGCCAGGACAAAGGCGCCTTGCAAAACCGCTTGGGTATGGAGCGCGAGGCTGGCGGCGCTCCAGCCGGCGTCGAGACGATAGCGCCGCATCGCTTCCTCGATGTCGGCCTCGACCTTTGCGACGTGGCTGCTGATCGATCGGTCGACGGCCTCGCGAATTGCCGGGTGGGTCTCGTAGACTTCCTGCACCATCGTTCCGACGAGGCAGGTGAACTCAGGAACCGTGCCCTTGAGAATCGCCTTGCGGAAATCGATGTAGCCAAGCACCCGATCGAGCGGGTCAGCGTGATCGTGATAAGACGCGCCAGCGAAGAAGGCGCGCGTCGTTTCGGACCAGTGGTCGGCCGCGGCCACCGCAAGATCTTCCTTGCTCTTGAAGTGATGGAAGAACGCGCCTTTGGTGACGCCGGCGGCGGCGCAGAGATCGTCAACCGTGGTCGCGGCATAGCCCCGGGCGCGGATCAGGGCGAAGGCGGCCGCAAGGATCTTGTCCCTGGCGGAGGGCTTGCCGCGGGAGATCGTCGGAGCCGTTCTCATGCGGCGAATGAAATACCGACTGGTTGGTATCTCGTCAAGGAAAATGTTGAGGACCCCGGATCGATCAGGGTACCGTCACCCGCGGGCTTGACCCGCGGGTCCAGGGATCGCCGGGTGATCCCCGGGCTGCGACCCGGGGACGGCGATGACGAATTGGGATTGGTGGACCTGATCGGAACTCGATCCAGTCGCCTGAGCCGACCGACGAGGGGCACGCGCGCATGCCGGACTCTGCGACCCCGACGAATTACCGGCTCGGGAGCCTCTATTCGCTCACCACCGCCTTTCTCTATGCGACCCAGGAGCCCTTTTCCTTTCTCGCCGCCAGGCATCTCACCACGCTGCAGTTCGTGTGCCTGACCCAGATCGCTTTGCTGATTTCCATTCCGCTGGTCACCTGGCGCCCGTCGAGCCGCCGCGACCTCGTCGCCTTGCTGAGCGCCCCCTCGAACTATGGCAAGCTCGCGGTCATTTTCGCGATCGGCATGACTGGCCTGCTGCTTTACAACTTCGGCCTCAGCAACGCCCATCCGATCATCATATCGGCAATCCTGAACCTTTCGCCGTTCTGGGCGGCGATGGTGGCGCTCCTGATCATGCGGGTTCCGATCCCGGTTTCGCCGGCGACCTTCTTCGGCTGCTTCGCCGGCGCGTTTATCGGGGCGATGGCGGTCGCCTGGAGCCAGCTCGGCGGCGCCAGCAAGCTGGCGTTCGGCGAACTGGCCGAGAGCTTCCTGCACGGCAGCTGGGTCTATGCGATTCCGGTGCCGCTCTGTTCCGCCCTCGGCGGCACCCTGATCGGCAAATGGCTCTCCAGATACGAGGAGTCGGCCGCGGTCGCCGCCAATTTTTTTGTGGCGAACGTGATCCTGATCCCCTCGACCGTCTTCATCCTCTACCAGCGCTCGGAGCTGTGAGTTCGGCGATCAGTTCCTTGCGATCGGGCTGATGATTGCCGGCACGATCATCGCCGCATCTGTGGGCCGCGTGTTCTATCAGATCGCCTTGACAGCCACCGGCGGCGACAACGGCTTCGTCACGATGTTCCTCAATTTGGTTCCGGCGCTGACAGCTCTGATATCGCTGGCGCTGTCGTGGTGGATCGCCGATTTGCATTTTGCCGCCGATCCCTGGTTCTTTGCTGGCTCGGCGCTCATCGGGGCGTCGCTGCTGCTGTTTTCGTTGAGGGCGTGGCGGCAGCCGCCCCGGCCGGCGTGAGGGCGTCCGAACTGGTCCGCGTCAGCGTAATTGAAGGGCGGCGTATTCCCTCACCCCTTGTGGGGGAGGGTTAGGGAGGGGGGTCGCGCCGCTGTTTCGAAGTGAAGCCCGAGGCCCTTTAGTCGCCAGGCCGGGAGCGACCCCCATCCCAGCCTTCCCCCACAAGGGGGGAAGGAGAACGCCTGCAATTTGGCCGTCGCGCGCCCCCAAATTTGATTCGGATTACGGTGGATTGCGGTGAGGCGCCCGCCGATGCCCTCAATCGTGAGAGCCAGGGGCGCCAAGGCGTGGCGACCCGAGAAAGAGGGGTATTGCGGTCGCGGCAATCCCGGGCTTTTCAGGCGCGCCAAGCCCCGATGCTCGGGCGGCTGGCAAGTTGGTTAATTTTGTGTTTCCATTGCGGCGGACTCCGAGCGGGCGCGAGGCGCGCGAGGCAAGCTGCGGATGCGAACACGTCTTGTTTTCTGCGCGGTCGCTCTCGGCATGGGCTGCGGCCCCGCGGCGGCGGAAGTGGGCCTGGCGTCGTTCTATGGCGCTCAGGGAATGACCGCGGCGCATCGCAGCCTGCCGATGGGATCGCGGGTCAGGGTCCTCAATCTCGACAACGGCCGGTCCCTGATCGTCAGGATCGCCGATCGGGGGCCGTTCATCCGCGGAAGGATCATCGACGTTTCGACTGCGGCCGCCGTCACGCTCGGCTTCCGGGAGGCCGGACTGGCCCACGTGAGGATCGAGCGCGTTTCCGCGGAAACCTCGGAGGCCAGCGCCGGGCCTTCGCCGCCGGCGGCGCCTGCGTCCGACGAGACCTCGTCCTATGCGTCCTGCAGTGACGGCGCCGATCGCGTGGCGCCTCTGCGAACCGGCCCGGCCGGCGACCGGGCGGCGCCGCTGTCGGGCGATGCGTTGGGATGCGAGAATTTCCGATTGCAGCTCGTCTCGTTCGCTGAGAGCGCGAACGATCCGGCGCCCGTCGCCGCCGCCCTTACAGAAGTCGGTTCAGGCGGGGTGGAGAGGGCCGAGAGCATCCCCGTGAGCGGCCTCACGGATATGGAGGCGGCCGAGAGCATCCCCGTCGGCGCCCTGGCCGAAGTCTTGCGGCGCCAAGCCCCTGTAACGCGCTCTGCAGAGTCCTTGCGCTGCGGCGTCCTGTGAAGCCGCGGAGCGACCGAGGCTCGAACATCGTGTATTCGCTCTTCGCAGAACTTCGCCGGGTCTTCGATTAGGGGTATTGCGGTCGCGGCACCATAATCCAAAACCAACGCGTCTAATCTTATTTGGTCAAGCCGGAGAAAGCTGCAAGAACGAAAATTCCGAGTATCCAACCGACGATCCTTTGGATATAAAAATAGTAATGCGGCCAACCGCCTAACTCAACCTGATAATGTAGCTCGCGTAGCCTTATTATTGGCAGTAAAGCGTCAAATGAATATCCGAACGGATTGATCACACCATAGTCTTGCGGGTGCCCGGTTTGCAAACCTTCTGTATATTTCATCACTTGAAAGCGAAAGGGCCCGAACACGGACTTACGCCAGCCTGACCTATCTACAAGTTTTAGCGTTCCTTTATCTATGCGTATTAGATCTGGATTTGCCCTGGAAAACACCCACGCCCCGAATGCGCAAAAAAATATCGCCCATAGAATAGCGAGATATGAACAATAACCATATCCGATAGTCAAGCGAGACAATAGCATAGTGACAAACGCAGGCCAAGAGTGATGCTGGAAATCAAGTCTAGTCTCGATTATTTTGCCTGCATAACCGATCTTCCTTGCGTCAGGACTCTGACCATTCGTTACAAGCAAATCGTAGATGAGCTGATATTCCGCCGGAGAGTACTGAGTTGACTTGAGCCATAGCTCTACGGCAGTCCTGTCGACAGTAAGATCATCCAAAATATAGTCTGATCGTATATATCCTTCGGTATATGACCCGGGGTCCCAAGCACAGTAGAAAGGTCTTCCAAACGCCTTAAATCGAAAATCTGCAACGATCGTGGTCGAGCTAGGAACAGGAAACCCGAAAATAAGATCAGTAAGGCCGGTCCATTCACCAAATTTTCTAAGGCTAATAAAGTTATCGTCCCGATCCGGCAGAGCCCTAGGCGGCTGGAGATGTGGTGTGGTGCATCTGTCGATTGTAAGAAGGTCGCTCGGCTTCGAACATCCAATCTTTCGATCCTTGGGCTTCCTGCCTATATCGCACATGCCCGGCCAGTTGTTAAGCGCCACTCGCACAAGCGTGACCGACGAATGACTTAATACAAGGTTTGTTGGTGGATTACCGAAGGCGGACAACCACACGGGTAACCGCCCCGGTGGCCCACGCGATGGTCCAATTTGCAGGTCCCCCTCCGCATTCGAACCGGTGAAATCGAAGAAGGCCAGTGTCGATCCGAGAAGGTTCACATTTGAAGCAGACCGTGCGAAAACTCGTCGAGGTTGATGGGATGCGACGACTGAGCGTGCGGATCGGCGCTTTTCTCGCGTTTCGGGCTGAAATCGCGCCGATGGCCTCTTGGAAGGCATGGGAGGACCGCCATGGGCGGTTTTGCCACGAAACAACGCGATTTTGGCCTCTGTCATGCGGCGACGGCCGCCATCATCTTGTCCATGCCGAGAATATTGAGTGCTCGCCGCAAATTGTAGACGAGCGCGGTCAGGTTGAATTCGGCGCGCACTTTTTCCAGGCCGCGCATCAGGAACGCGCCCTGATTCATCCATTGCTTGATGCTGCCGAACGGATGTTCGACCGTCTCGCGACGGCGGTCGAGAACTTCCGGCCTCGCCTTCAGGCGGGCCGCCATGCGGTCGAGCGCGTCCTCGTGCTCGAGACGCGAGACGACGCGATAGCCGGCGTCCGTGCAGCGCGGGCGTAGCGGGCAATCGCGGCACGCCGCCGGGTTGCCGTAATCGACCTTCGTCATCTCGCGCAACTTGCCATGGCGGAGCGGCCTCAGTTCGTGACCGCCCGGGCAAGCGTATGCGTCCCGCTCCGGATCGTAAGAGAACTCGTCCTTGCGGAAGAAGCCATTGCTGACCGAAGAGCCGCGTTGGGGTCTGGGCACATAAGGCGTCAGCCCCGCCTTTTCGCAGGCGGCGATGTCTTCCGTCTTGAAATAACCCTTGTCGGCGACGACGTCGATCTTCTCGACTTCGAGGATCTCGCGCGCCGGCTCGGCAGTCGCCTGCAACAGCCCCATGTCGACGACCTGGTTGGTCACTTCCTGTTCGACGATCAGCTTGTGCTTGGCGTCGACCGCGACCTGAATGTTGTAGCCGACAGCGACGCGCGTGTGCGCCGCCATGGCGCGGCTGTCGGGATCGGTCAGGGATATCTGGTCTTCGCCCGTGCGTTCGAGCTGCTTCAGCATGGCGTCGTATTGGCCGCGCTTCTTGCGCAGTCCCTCGATCTTCTCGGCGAGATTTTTCACCCGCGCGCCGCTCGTCGCCTTTTCCGCGGCGTCGCCCTCGTCGAGCCGCTGGAGGTAATCGGCCAGCCGCTCGTCGGCCGCCTTGATGAATTTCGCCAGCGAATTGCGGGTGAAATTTCGATCCTTGTTGTTGA
Organism: uncultured Alphaproteobacteria bacterium; assembly: GCA_963787135.1. Lineage (GTDB taxonomy): Bacteria > Pseudomonadota > Alphaproteobacteria > Rhizobiales > Beijerinckiaceae > Roseiarcus. Next base: position 42,935 of record CAWBBW010000013.1, read on the forward strand.
CCGCCTTGATGCGGGTCCCGTCCACCGCCAGCAGTTCGCGTCCGAACAGGTCGAGCCGCTTGCACAGCAGCGTGAATTGACGAAACACCGATTTGAAGGCGGCGCGATTGTCGGCGCGGAAATCGGCGATGGTCTTGAAGTCAGGCTTCAGCGTTCGCAACAGCCAGATGACCTCGATGTTGCGATGGCATTCGGCCTCCAACCGCCGGCTCGAACGCACGCGATTGAGATAGCCGTAGACGTAGAGCTTCAATAGATCGCCCGGTGCGTAGCCCGGCCGTCCCGTCGCCTTCGGCTGAACCCGCCCGAAGCCTGCCTCGACGAGATCGAGCCCATCGACGAAGGCGTCGATGAAGCGGACGGGATTGTCAGGGCCGACGTAATCGTCCACCGCTTCGGGCAGAAGCAGAAGTTGGTCGCGTTCGAAGCCGGAAATGTGCGCCATACCCGATTTTAATATGGCGCCAGTAATTCGTAAATCCCTCAGGCCGAGTTTTCGCACGGTCTGGAAGAGACATGCGCACCCGTCATTGATATTCCACACAAGTCGGATCGCACAAACTCAGCAGATCCGTTGACGGTAGTTCCCTCCAAAAAAACCGTGGAGTTCGCACACCCCTCGAGCTCCGCTGGAACTTTATCCTGCATAAAAAACAACCCACCCGCCGAGGCGGAGGAGAAATCAACGGAATCGGATATTGTAGAATTTTGAATAAGCACTTGCCCCGCGACCTGTGCGCCTTCGGCATCGATCTTTTCTACAACGGCGTTCCGAATACCAAGTTCGCCGGCGATACGAGCGCCTTGTAGGCCGATGGTGGCACTTGCAAAAGTATCACTGCAGAAGGGAGTGGGTTCCAGTTTGTGAGATTGAGTAAAATTATAGATAAAGACAGAGGCGGCGGTTTGAAAACCTTTAAGACATAGTCCCTTTGTGCCTGATAGCTTTCCAGAAATATCAAGATCGTGCGAGGTTGAGCTGTAGCTAAGATCCACCCCGCCTGAGAATTCGATATCGTTCAGCTGGAGCGCGTTGTTTATGGAGATTTTCGACAAATTCAGGTCCCCAGCAATTTTCGCTCCAATGATCGAAATGCGGTCGTAACCCGGCGCGTCGAATTGATTTAACTCAACAATGGCCTTAACAAATTCTGCTCTCAGCGTTCTTTCAACATGCGGCCGAAGATCAGCGGAACGGGCCTCGCATAGCGCCTGGATTGTCTCTCTCTCTCGTGGATAATAATCGCCGCTCGCTAGCCCCGGCTTGAGATTGTCAAAATAGTCTAAGCACACTTTAACATTGTACTGATCCGGCTTGACGAGAGCGTCCGTGGCGTCCGCGCCGCGATAAGTGAAAAACAAAGAAGAACAGGCGACCACGATGCGCATTGTCCGAAATCCGGCCAAGGCACCCAACACTCGCCACAAACGCTGGAAATACTGACGCATCCGGCCCAGCCCCCACAAAAGGCGCCGGCGAGTGCCAATCGATGCTTCCAGGCGACGGTCTACCCCGCCGCGGTCGCGGAAGCGATCATGCTAGCAACTACTACCCGAGGAGCAGGCCTGCGCAGGCCTTGATTCTCCGGACGACAGCGCAATAACGCCGGCCGTGCCGGCCAAAAGCCCCAAAATCAGAAGGACGGCAATTCGCATATTGATCTCCCAAGAGCGATCAAAGGCGAGTTTAGCATATCTGCGCCCTTTGGCAAGAGATTTCACCACTTGTCGGTGGCAGACTGCAGTCCGGTTTATGGCGACCCGCGAAGTCCTCGGCCGCCAGTACAAAAGACGCAGGGGCGTCGAATTCCCCGACTTCATGAACGGTATCGTCGCCGCCCATCCAGATCGGGAAATGCATGTCGTCCTGGACAATCTCTCCGCCCGCGAGCCCAAAGGCGAGATGTGGCTCAAGCGCCATAAGAAGATCCCATTTCCACTACCCGCCGACCCAGCTCTCCTGGCTCAACCAGATCGAAATCTGGTTCTCGATCCTGACCGGCCAGTCGCTCGACGGGCGATCGTTCACTAGTTCCGTTGCACAGAGGTTTTGACGGTTTGAAGTTCAACGGAGGACTGGGAGATCCTCGGGCTCGAGCAGAAGCTGGATGCTGCGCGCGACGCCCGGCGTCCGCCTGATGAGGCCGGCGCGTTCGAGGGTGAGCACCATTTGGTGCACGCTGGGCGGCGAGACTTGGAAGTGCCGCTGCATGTCGGCTTCCGCCGGCGGTTGGCGGAAGATCACGGCTGTAGGCGTAAATGAAGGCCAGGTACTGACCTTGCTTATCGGTAAACGGTGGAGCCGGCGGGGACACGTGCCAAACAATTGATTCATAGTCTGATTCGTCTGGGCGTCGCAATTCGCGAGGAGACCCGGATGAACATACGCTACCATATCGAACTGAGCGAAGCCGAGCGGGGTGAACTCGCCGCGCTAGTGGGCAGCGGCAAGCATTACGCCCGCAAGATCAAACGAGCCCAAATTCTGCTCGCCGCCGACAGCGGTCTCAGCGACGACGATATTGCCGCAGCGGTCGCTGTCGGCGGCTCGACCGTTTACAGGACCAAGCGCCGCTTCGTTGAAGGCAATCTAGAAGCCGCCCTCAAAGAGGAGCCGCGGGCCGGCGCCAATCGTAAGCTGACCAGCAACGAAGAAGCCCTCCTCATCGCCACCGCCTGTTCGAGCCCGCCCGAAGGTCGCGCCCGCTGGACGCTGGAGCTGCTGGCTGGCGCGATGGTCAAGCTGACCGACCATGACAGTCTGTCGCGCGAGACCGTCCGCCGACGCTTGACTGACAACCATCTCAAGCCCTGGCAGAAGGACATGTGGTGCATTCCCAGGGTCGACGCCGAGTACGTCGCCCGCATGGAGGATGTGCTCGACCTCTATGCCGAGCAGCCTGACCCGAAACGGCCAGTGGTCTGCTTCGACGAAAGCCCCACCCAGCTCATCGGCGAAGCGCGTCAGCCGATCCGGGCCGCACCGGGACGGCCCGAACGCTTCGATTACGAGTATCGCCGCAACGGCGCCGTCAATCTCTTCGTCTTCCTTGATGCCCATCGCTCTTGGCGCAGGGTCAAGGTCACTGGTCGTCGCACCGCTGACGACTTCGCCCTTTGCATGCGCGAACTCGTCGATGTCGACTTCCCAGAAGCCGAGCGCATCCGCGTCGTCCTCGACAACCTCTCCACCCACACCGTCGCCGCTCTCTACGCCGCCTTCCCACCGGCCGAGGCGCGCCGCGTGTTCAGGCGGCTTGAGTTCCACTACACGCCCAAGCACGCCAGCTGGCTCAACATGGTCGAGATCGAGATCGGCGTGCTCAAAGGCCAATGTCTCGATCGCCGCATCGAAAGCTGCGACCGCCTTGTCGCCGAGATCGACGCATGGCAGGCCCAGCGAAACCAAAGCGGCGCACGCATCGCCTGGATGTTCTCCACCGACAAAGCCAGAACCAAAATGGCGCGCGCCTATCCCAATCCCTCGCTCAAAGAGTCATAATCACTGTGCACGGGAACTAGCCTGAAAGAGCTGACCCAGCACATCGACGCCTTCATTGCCGATTGCAACCAAACTGCCCGCCGAGCTCCAACGGAAACACCTCAACCCTTGTTTCACCGACACGTGATTCCGGGTACTCGTTTTCTCCGCTCCGCTGGCAAAGACGGCTTCGTTTCCATCGCAAGGAGCACTGCTTTAAGACGTATCCGATGGATTCGAAGGCACGGAGACGATCGCGTTGCCGCCCAGGCAAGCCGCTCCTTCAACCAGTCTGCGAGCCGAACCGCGACCCGATTGGATTTAAACAGGATTCGCTCCGCGATCCCAAAAATCGCGCCCGTCTTCCGCAACACGCCCCAATACGCGTGCCCGGCTCTTGGCGAGGCGCTGGATTGCGAGATCATTCTCAAACTCGAGACCGCCAATCCGGTGCGATGCTTCAAGGCCCGCGGCGCCGAGACGGTCATGGCGCGGCTGGCCGAAAAGCCCGGCTCGAGGTCGGCCGTCTGCGCCAGCGCCGGCAACCTCGGGCTGGCGCTGGCCTGGAGCGGACGGAGCCGCGGGATTTCGGTGACGGTCGTGGCTGGCGCCAGCGCCAGCCCGCTTAAGCTCGACCGGATTCGCGCGTTGGGCGCGACGGTGCGGATTGTCGACGGCGACATTGAGGATGCTCGCCATCTGGCGCGGCAAATGGCGGACATCGAAGGCGCGTTCCTGGTCGAGGACAGCGAAAACCTCGATACCTGCGAAGGCGCAGGGACGATCGGGATCGAGCTCATCGAGGACATGGGTCCGGTAGACGCCGTGGTTCTTGCGCTCGGGGGCGGCGCCATGGCGACGGGCGTCGGTCATGTCTTCAAGCGCCTCGCCCCCGAGGTCGAGATCGTCTGCGTGCAGCCGAGGGGCGCGCCGGCGATGGCGTTGTCGTGGAGGGCAAAATCGGTCGTCGAGACCGACCGCACCGATACCATCGCCGATGGGGTCGCCGGCCGGCGCCCGATCCCGGCGGTTCTCAGCGACCTTCTGGCCGTGGCCGACCATGTCCCGCTGGTCGAGGAAGAGAGCATCATTGCCGGAATGCGCATGCTTTATCGCCACGCGGAACTCGTCGTGGAGCCGTCGGCCGCCCTTGGCGTTGCGGCGATGCTGGAGGACCGATCCCGCTATCGGGGCAAACGGGTGGTGACGATCATCTGCGGCGGCAATGTCGTTCCGGCCGACTTCGAGCGATGGGTCATCAAGCCGGATGGCGAATAGGGCCGCCGAACCCGATCGCAGGAAAGCGCAGCCGCCGGCGGGAAGTGGTTCATTGTGGAGCAGGATGGCGGAGGCGCGTCATTGAAGCCATGCGCCGGCCGCATAACGATGCGACTTGCGCGCGATGTTCCAAGGCCTCCGGCCGGCCGGTTTTCGGTCCTGATATCGCCCTGATAAGGCGGATTTATCCTCCTGTTCTTCTCCTGTTATTTTGCTCGCGTCGCGCTTCCGAGGTTTTTTGCAAGCGACTGGAAAATAAAGGTGTTTTCGCAGCGACTGCGGCGAAAGTCGCCGGGCCGTCCCCTGTTTCTTCCTGTTATGCAGGAAAACGCCGCGGCTCCCCCGCATGCGCAGGAAGCATAACGCTAGCCGGCCGGCAGGACGCGGCGCGCGAGCTCGGTCCAGTAGGCGACGCCATAGGGAATGGCCTCGTCGTTGAAGTCATACTTTGGATTGTGAAGTCCCGCCGTGTCGCCGTTGCCGACGAAGATATAGGCGCCCGGAACCCTGCGCAGGATGAAGGCGAAGTCCTCCGACCCCATCACCGGCCTCATGTCGTCGCGCACCCGGTCCGCGCCGGCGACGGCTCGCATCGCGCCGAGCGCGCGTTCGGTCTCGGCCGCATGATTGACGGTGGCCGGGTAGGGGAGCTTCGGCGGCCGATGCAGACGCGCTTTGGTTCCGAAGGCCTCGGCGGTCTTTTCGCAGATGCGCGCGAGTTCGGCCTCGATCGACTTCGAAACCGCCTCGGAGAAGGTGCGGATGGTGCCCTTCATCTCGACCCTGTCGGGGATGACGTTGAAAGCCTCGCCGCCGTGGATCGCGGTGATCGAGACGACGGCGTTGTCGAGCGGATCGACGACGCGCGAAACAATCGTCTGGGCCGCCGCCACGATGGCGCTCGCCGCAACAATCGGATCGCGAACCGTATGCGGCATGGCGGCATGGCCGCCGGTCCCCTCGACCGTGATATTGAAGGCCTCGGCCGAGGCCATTGCCGGACCGCGGACGACCGCGAACTCGCCGATCGGAAGTCCCGGCCAATTGTGCACGGCATAGGCCTCTTTCACCGGAAAGCGCTCCAGCATGCCGTCGTCGATCATCGCCTGCGCGCCGGCGCCGCCCTCTTCGGCCGGCTGGAAGCAGAAGATGAGCGTGCCGTCGAACGGCCTTGTCCCGGCGAGAAGGCGGGCGGCGCCGAGCAGCATGGTGGTATGTCCGTCGTGCCCGCAGGCGTGCATCTTGCCCGGCGACAGGGACGCGTGGTCGCCGCCGCTCGCCTCTTCGATGGGCAGGGCGTCCATGTCGGCGCGAAAGAGGGCGCGCTTGTCGCGGGCGCGGGCGGGCCCGCTCGCGCCATGCAGGACGCCGAGCACGCCGGTCCCCGCGACGCCTTCGATCACCTCATCGAATCCGAAGTCCCTCAGCCGCCCGGCGACGATCGCCGAGGTGCGCGGCAGGTCGTACAACAGCTCCGGATTGCGGTGGAGATCGCGCCGCCATTCGATAAGCTCAGGCGTTATGGCGGCGATCGAATTGTTGAGGGCGAGGGTCATCGGGCGCTCCGTACGCGAACTGCTGCGGCGCCCCCCAAACCTTCCGCTCGAGGCGTCAGAGTTGCAGCCGCATTCCGCAGTGTCAACCGGAGTTCGCTCAGCCGCCCGCGTCCCACTGCATCTAGGCAGCCCGTAGCCTGCGGGTTTCGATCACAGGGCAGCGGTTCATCACAACAGTCACGCCTTTCGCGCGGGCGCGGACCGCCGCCTCCTCGTTGACCACTCCCAATTGCATCCAGATCACGCGGGGCAAGGGATCGAGCTTAAGCGCCTCGTCCACGGCGCCGCCCGCGTTGGCTGAGTTGCGGAAGACATCAACCATATCGATGCGTGCCGGAACGTCCGCGAGGCGGGCGCTGACAGGTCGACCGCGGATGAACGCGCCGGCGTGCCCGGGATTGACAGGCCAGGCTTCGTAACCGCGGTCAACGAGGAAGCCGAGCACGTCATTCGAGGGGCGCAACGGATTGGGCGAGGCGCCGACGACCGCGATCGTGCGAACGCTCGTGAGGATGGCGCGGATGGTCTCGTCGCCGAGGCCGTCGACCGGCGCCATGTCAGGCACCCCGGCGGGGCGGGCGCTTCTCGATGAAGGCGCTGATTCCCTCGACGCAATCCGGCTCGGCGAGGTTCTCGACCATCGCCTTGGCCGCCAGCGCATAGGCCACATCGAGCGGCTGTTCGATCTGCTCGTAGAAGGCGCGCTTGCCGATCGCCAGCGCCGGCGCCGAGTGAGCGGCGATAGTCCGGGCCAGCGCCCGGGCCTCGTCGAGCGCGCCGCCCGCTGGAACCACGCGGTTGACGAGCCCGAAGCGCTCGACCTCGGCGGCGCTATAGAGCCTCCCGGTCAGCGCCATCTCCATCGCGTGCTTCCGCGACACCGCGCGGCCGACCGCAACCAGCGGCGACGAACAGAAGAGCCCGCTGTTGACGCCCGAGAGCCCAAAGCGCGCGTGGTCGCCCGCAACGGCCAGATCGCAGGCGGCGACCAGCTGGCAGCCGGCAGCCGTCGCCACGCCCTCGACCGCCGCGATCACCGGCTTCGGCAGGGCGACGATCGCCTGCATGAGGGTCGCGCAGCGGGCCATGATGTGCTCGTTGAAGGCGCGGCCGCGGTCGGGATCGTTGCGATGCGCCTGAATCTCCTTGAGATCGTGCCCCCCGCTGAGCGCGGCTCCCTCGCCGGTCAGCACAACGACGCGGGCGCTCTCATCTTTGGCGATGTCGGCGAAGGTCACGATCAGCGTGTCGATCATCGCAAGGCCGAGCGCATTGCGGTTCTGCGGCGTCGCCAGGGTCAGGGTGACGACGCCGCGATCGTCTTCGCGGCGGACGAGTTCGGAGGGCTTGGCGGCGGAGGGGGCGGACATCGGGTGTTTCCAAATTACGAGGTCGGGGCCTCGCCAAGACTACTTGTGTGGCCGTGGACAGTAAATGGAGCGTACGCAGACGTCCCTCGCGCGCGTTCGCCCTTTCCCCGTTGCGAGTTTTCGGATAGGCAGCGCGCTTCTCGACTGATCTTGAAGAAAGCGGACGTCCATGCATCGCTACCGCACGCATACTTGCGGCGCACTTACGGTCGATGATGACGGCGCTCCGGCTCGCCTGTCCGGCTGGTGCCACCGCATCCGCGACCACGGCGGGGTGCTGTTCATCGATCTGCGCGACCACTACGGACTGACCCAGTGCGTGGTCGATCCGGATTCGCCGGCGTTTGGCCAGGCGGAGAAGCTGCGCTCGGAATTCGTGATCCGGGTCGATGGGCTCGTGCGCAGGCGCCCGGCCGGAACCGAAAACCCGGAGATGCCGACTGGCCTGATCGAGGTCTATGTACGGGAGATCGAAGTTTTGGGTCCCGCGGGCGACCTGCCGCTGCCCGTCTTCGGCGACCAGCCGTACCCCGAGGACACCAGGCTCAAATACCGCTTTCTCGATTTGAGGCGCGACAGGCTCCATCAAAATATCACGCTGCGCGGGCGGGTCATCGATTCGCTGCGCGCGCGGATGAAGGCGGGAGGGTTCTTCGAGTTCCAGACGCCGATCCTGACCGCATCGAGCCCCGAAGGCGCGCGCGACTTTCTCGTGCCCTCGCGCCTGCATCCCGGCAAGTTCTATGCGCTGCCGCAGGCGCCGCAGCAATATAAGCAGCTCCTGATGATGGCGGGATTCGACCGCTATTTCCAGATCGCGCCGTGCTTCCGTGACGAGGACCCGCGCGCCGACCGCCTGCCCGGCGAATTCTACCAGCTCGACATCGAGATGAGCTTCGTCGAGCAGGAGGACGTGTTTGCGGCGATGGAGCCGGTTATCCGCGGCGCGTTCGAGGAATTTGCCGGCGGCAAGCCGGTGACACCCTCGCCCTGGCCGCGCATTCCTTACGCCGAGGCCATGCGCAAATACGGCTCGGACAAGCCGGACCTGCGCAACGCGATCGTCATGCAGGATGTCTCCGAACGCTTCCGCGGCTCGGGGTTCAAGGTGTTCGCGCGGCTGCTCGAGACGCCGAAAAACGAAGTCTGGGCGATCCCGGCGCCGGGCGGCGGCCAGCGCACCTTCGCGGACCGGATGAACAGTTGGGCGCAAGGCGAGGGCCAGCCCGGCCTTGGGTACATTCTGTTCTTCGACCGCGCCAGGGACGAGACGACGCTCGCGGCCGACCCCAAGGCGACGGGTGTGGGCGGGCGTGGGCCGCTCGCCAACAACATCGGCCCGGAGCGCGTGGAGGCGATCCGCGTCCAGCTCGGGCTCAAGGCGGGCGACGCGGCGTTCTTCGTCGCGGGCGATCCGGACAAGTTCGCCAAATTCGCGGGGCTGGCGCGCACGAAACTGGGGCAGGACCTCAAGCTCGCCGACGAGAACCGGTTCGAGTTCGCCTGGATCGTCGATTTCCCGATGTTCGAGTGGAACGAGGACGAGAAGAAGATCGACTTTTCGCACAACCCGTTCTCGATGCCTCAAGGGGGGCTAGAGGCGCTGAAGGATATTGATCCCCTGCAGATCAAGGCGTTTCAATACGACGTCGCCTGCAATGGCTACGAGCTTGCCTCCGGCGGCATCCGCAACCACAGGCCCGAGGCGATGGTGAAGGCGTTCGAGATCGCGGGCTACGGCGAGGAGACGGTGATCGAGCGCTTCGGCGGCATGTACCGCGCGTTCCACTACGGCGCGCCGCCGCACGGCGGCATGGCGGCCGGCGTCGACCGCATCGTCATGCTGCTCGCTGGCGAGCAGAACCTGCGTGAGGTCGCGCTCTTCCCGATGAACCAGCGCGCGGAGGACCTGCTCATGGGCGCGCCCTCGCCGGCGACGGCCAAGCAGTTGCGCGAACTCCACATCCGCCTCAACCTGCCGGAGAAGTAGCGCGCGGCGACAAGCCTCCTTGTTCGCGAGCACGCCTCATGTTAGCCACGCGGGCAAAGACGGGGTATAGCGCAGCCCGGTAGCGCGGAAGTTTTGGGTACTTCAGGTCGCAGGTTCGAATCCTGCTGCCCCGACCATGGCTGACTTGTGGACGATAAGGGGACCGTCATGACCGCTCGCATCTATCAGCCCGCCCGCACCGCGACCCAGTCGGGCCAGGGCAAGGACAAGTGGATCCTCGAATACGAGCCGGAAGTCGCGCGCTCTATCGATCCGCTGATGGGCTGGACGAGTTCGAGCGACATGAAATCGCAGATCAGGCTTCAGTTCGACACCAAGGAGGAGGCGATCGCCTACGCCGAGCGCAACGGCGTCGCCTATCGGGTCGAGGAGCCCAAGCCGGTGACCCGGAAGATCATGTCTTATTCCGATAATTTTGCGCCGAATCGCGTCGTTCCCTGGTCGCATTGAAGCGTTGGATGAAGGCGCGTGGGCCTCAAATCGAGATCGGCTCCGTAGCTCAGTTGGATAGAGCAGCCGCCTTCTAAGCGGCAGGTCGCAGGTTCGAGTCCTGCCGGAGTCGCCAGAAAATCATCGGCTTATAAAGAGATCATACGAAGTGAGATCATCCACCGACGCGTGCGCAGTCGGCGCTTTCGAGGCGTCGCCGCATTGGTCGCACCCGCGCGAGCTGCGTGATCCACGTCACAGCGTGACGGCCCATGGTCCTGTATTTTCGCCTTCAGCTTCGGAGCGCAAGAAATGGAGCGTCATTCCGATCAGGGCGCAATCGAACGCGCCGCGGCTGTCATCATAAAGGTCGCCGATCGCTATTCCAGCGACGAGCTCGACGCCGTGCTCAAGACGGCACGCCGCACAATCGAATTCGGCCTGAAAGAAACTAGCGCTGAGATCAACGTCGGCCGAACTCTGATCGAAACCATCGACGCCGCCCGCTCGATACTGCGCAATAGGGCTTTGACGGACGGCGTCGCTTGCCTCTGGCGGCCGCGCGTCGACGAGTGAGCGGCATCTCCGGCCATCCGCAGCGGAAGGCCGCCAAGCCCGTAGTCGAAACATCCACGGGCAGGGCTACGGCGCCAAATGGCTAGGCGGGATGCGCGAAAGATGCGCTTGACACGAAGCGTCGACCTGCGGCGTGTTAACAGACGACACCCGTCGCGGCCGCCGAGGACCACGAATTGCGGATTGTTCTCGCGCCCGTTTTCGCGATGCTCATATTTGCGTCGCCGGCGAACGCGTTGCCGGGGCAGTGCAAACGCTTTGAGATTCCTGGGTCTGGGATAAAAAGGCCGGATAAGCCTTTCTGCGCCGACATGATGCAAAACGCAGCCGGTAGAAACTCTTTCGAAAGTTGCAAGATCGAGATGGACGGTTATGAATCGGATATGTCGGCTTACCTCGATTGTCTGGATGCCGAGTTCAAGGAAGCGGTTTCGGAATACAATGGGGAAGTCGAACGGTTCACCTGTAAGGCTTTCGGCCAGCATTGCTGAGTAAGCAGAACTACCATGTGAATACCTGACGGTTATCCGGCGTTGCCCCAGGAAATGGTTCCGTGGGTAGACAACCTCCAATGCACGCCGCGTGAACACCAACACTTCAACTTCTTTGGCGGCGTTTCGATAAAAATTTGGTGTCCCCGCCATGTGGGCGGCAGCTCGGCGCCGGTCCAGGCCACGCTAGTGAAGCAGGCTGAGGAAAGTTGCCGGGCGCCTTCCCGCTCTGCGCGCGATCACAGCGGCGACGCCGCTCCAACCCCTGGCCATCTCGTCGCTGCTCGCCTCTTCCGCCCGCCTGCGCGCGACCCAGTAGGCCTCGGCGCCCGCGTTGGAAATGAGCGCATCAGCTTCGAGAGCAATTCGAATTCGAAGACCCTGGGAATGTTGCCGATTTGACATGCTCGATCCTTCACATTGTTTGCGCAGTTTCCGCGTTTCAGAGGATTTGAGCAGAAAGGGGCGTGCGTCGCCGTGACGTGCGTCACAGTTCTCTCGTGACTGCAACGACGACACGGCTGGCGGCCCCGCAGTTCAGACGCCTCGGCCATGCGGCGCGCTCCCGCCGATTGGCGGCCGCTTCATCACAACGAAGCCCGACCGCTCGAGGTGCTCGACCAGTCGCCTGGCGACAATCGCCGACATGAGCTCGTCGGCGTTGTGGGTGCGCTTGCGGCCCTGAAAGCGCAGCGCGAAGGCCAGAGCGTCGGCGACGTCTTGAGCTGTCGCGGGAGTGAGGGCGTCGCAGTCCTGGGACATCGAATCAGCGTAGCCGACAAAAGAGAACAAAGGAAGAACAATCGGTTTGACGCCATCCTCCCGTGAGTTGCAGTTCGAGTTCTGCCCGAAGTGCAGGATAGGGGCATCCATACCGGCCGCCGGGTGACGTGAAATATTTGTGACAAACGCGCACATTTCTATTGCTTATGACGCTTTTTCGTCGCTATGGATTTCCAGCCGCGCCGGGTGCTAACGCCCGGGACCGAGGGGACGTGAACCCCCTACGGAGCCTTGGTCGAGGCGGCGCGGGGAGGCGATGGGCTCTGCACCACCCGGAGAGGAAGATCTTGCTCCCCGGTGACTTCATGGTTTCCCCATAACTCGGCGGCCGAACGGCGAAGGTTGTTCGGCCGCGCTTGTTTTCCAACCCTCCCCGTAATCTTGGCGACATTGTGATTTTCCAAGGCCGACTTCGGCGGCGCCTCGGCTTGTCGTGGCGGACCGTCGCCGCTCAGCCACTTTCTCGCCGTGATTGGGCGTCAGGGATGCCGAATGGCGCCGGCGGGGACACGTCGCCCATCGAATGCGCGGGGTCGCGGAGACCGTCGGATCTCGTGAGGTTCGAACGGTCCGGATTCGTTAGCGAATTTGAAACGAAGCGGGTTCAAACGTGGTCGATGGCATAGAGGTTTCGGTAAGCGCCGCGATGAGGGGTCACTGTCGGCAATGGCGGCGCCAAATCCGACGCGGCCTCAGCGTACTGGTGAGTCGGCGTTCATGAGCGTTTCGCGTTTCGAGCTCTGCGCCATGTCGTCCAGACGCCACTGGCTCTGCGCCGCGAGTCTCGCCTTTGCCGCGGCGCTTTCGGGATGCGCCACCCCGACCGCCCAGCAGCATTACGCGCACGGCCGCGAATATTTCTCGCAGGCCAAATACGGCCACGCCAGCCCGAAAGTCATCGCCGACGGACAGCCTGTTCCGCGCGGCGGCGGGCAATACCTGGTCGGCCACCCCTATACGATCGCTGGTCACACGTATTATCCGTCCGAGACCGAATCCTACACGGCGGTCGGCTTGGCGTCCTGGTACGGCGCGGCGTTTCACGGCCGCCGCACCGCCAACGGCGAGGTCTACGACATGGCCTCGCTGACAGCCGCCCATCCGACGCTGCCGCTGCCGTGCTATGCGCGGGTGACGAACCTCAGCAACGGCTATTCGGTCATCGTGCGCGTCAACGATCGGGGGCCCTATCACGGCGGCCGGGTGATGGACGTCTCCTCCCGCACCGCCGATGTCCTGGACTTCAAGGGAGCGGGCACAGCAAAGATCAAAGTCGAATATGTTGGGCGCGCGCCGCTCGAAGGTTCGGACGACAATGCGCTGCTCGCGAGCCTTCGCACCGACGGATCGCCTGCCAACCTGAACGGCTATTCGTCTCCGGTCATGGTAGCGAGCGAGAGCCCACCCGAGCCTGGCCCGTCGGCCTTCATGGCGCTCATGGTTCAGGCGCGGGCTACGCCGCAGCCGCCGCCGCCCGAACCGCCGGCCCAACCCCAACCCGAGCCGGTCCGCGTCGCCGCGGCCCAGCCCGAGACCCAGCCGGCGCCCGAGCCCGAAACGGCGAAGCCGTCACGGACGGCGCTCGCATTATTTCAGCATCGGGTGGTTCCGCTGCCGCCGTCGCGGCCCTTCGACCTGGGGTCGATCCGCGCCGCGACTGTCGTCATGGTCGCGTCGCGGCCGAAACCGACGCAGGTCGCGGTCATGCCCCCCAGGCGGCCGCTCTTGCAGGCAAGCGCCGAAAAGGCGCTCTACTTCTCCGATCCCCAATCAGATCGCCTCAAGCCGCGTCATGGGCCGTTCGAAGGGGTCAAGCCTGCCGATGGCCTCGGGACCGGGGACTGAGGGGCCCCGGCGCCGAATCGCCGCACTTCCGGAGCAGATTGCCAAGACTTCCCGATCCAGTCAGAGAAGCGGGTTGCGGCGCGAGCCGTGGCGGCGTTTTTTGAAGGACCTCCGGTGGGCTTCGTCCAGCTCAGGACCGTTTGCGTCGCGCTCGTCCTTCTGACAGCGCCCGCATACGCGCGCGACGAAGCGTTCTCGACCAGCGCGGATTTCGCGTTGATCGAGGATTTCGACAGCGGCGCCATCCTGTTCGAAAAGAATGCCGACGAACCGATGCCTCCGGCCTCCACGGCCAAGCTCCTCACTGCAGAGATCGTGTTTCGCGAATTGAAGGAAGGGCGCCTTCACCTCGACGATATCTTTGACGTTTCGGAGAAGGCTTGGCGAGACGGCGGGGCGCATGCCCATGGCGCGGCGATGTTTCTCGCAATCCACAGCCACGTGCGAGTCGAGGACTTGTTGCGCGGATTGCTCATCGAGTCAGGGAACGACGCCGCCATCGCGTTGGCAGAGGGAATTGCCGGCTCGGAAGACAATTTCGCCGAGATTATGAACAAGCGCGCCGCCGAACTCGGCATGACCCATTCGCATTTCGCCAATTCGCGCGGAAAATTCGATCCGAGCCAGCACGTCACTGCGCGCGACATGGCGCTCCTGGCAGCGCACGTCATTCGCGACTATCAGGAGGACTACCATTACTTCGGCGAGAAGGATTTCACCTGGAACAAGATACACCAGCTCAATCGCAATCCGCTCCTCACCATGGATATCGGAGCGGATGGGCTCAAGGCGGGCGACGTCGCGGACGGAGGCTTCGCCATCGTCGGCTCGGCGGTTCAGGACGAACAGCGCCTCATCGTCGTCATGAACGGGTTCAAATCGGCGACCGAGCGCTCGGAAGAAGCCCGCAAGGTTTTCAATTACGGCTTTCATTCCTTCGACCGGCGGATGCTGTACGGAGCCGGCGACGGGGTCGGGACCGCCGCGGTCTATGGTGGAGAGTCCGACGAGGTTCCGCTGGTGACCGAACGCCCGGTCACGCTCTTCGTCCCGCGCGGCGAAACCGAAAAGCTTGTCGCCAAGATCGTCTATACCGGGCCAATCGCGGCGCCCGTCGAAGCCGGCAAGGACGCCGCCCGATTGAAAATCTGGCGGGGAGACATGCTGGTGGTCGACGCGCCGCTGAAAACCGGCGCGTCCGTTGCGCTCGGCGGCCTGACCCGGCGCGCGTTCGACGCGGGGGTTGAACTCGCGGGCGACGCGGTCCGGCGGGCGCTGAAGCGGCAATGAGCCCCACTACGCGCGGCCGGTTCATCACCCTCGAGGGCGGCGAGGGCGCAGGAAAATCCGTGCAGGCGAAACGCCTGGAGGAAAAGCTGAAGTCCGTTGGCCTCGAGGTCGTCCGGACGCGCGAGCCGGGCGGCTCGCCGCAAGCCGAGGCCCTGCGCGAGGCGATTCTTTCCGGTTTCGCGGCCCAGTTTGGTCCCGAGGGCGAGGCGCTGCTGTTCGCAGCGGCGCGCGCCGACCATCTCGACAAGACCATTCTGCCTGCGTTGGCGCGCGGGGCCTGGGTCGTCAGCGACCGGTTCGCCGATTCGACGCGCGCCTATCAGGGGGCTGCGGGGAATTTGCCGCCCGGCTATATAGCGCGGCTCGAACAGGTCGTTGTCGGGGCGAACACGCCGGACCTCACCCTGATTCTCGACATTCCGGCCGAAGCGGGCCTCAAGCGCGCCGCGAAGCGAAGAGGGAAGGGGAGCGCCGACCGCTTCGAGGCCGAGGCGATCGCCTATCATCAAACGCTGCGCCGGGCGTTTCTCGACATTGCCGCGGCTGAACCTCAGCGCTGCGCCGTCATCGACGCGCTGAAATCTCAGAAGGACGTGGCTGCCGCTATTTGGTCCGTTGTCGAGGCGCGGCTCGATCCGGCGAGCGCGCCGGGGCAGACCGCGCAATGAAGCGGGGCGAAGCCGACGAACTGCCAGAAAGCGACGCCTTCGCAGGGGCGCCGCATCCTCGCTTCGGGCAAAAGCTCGTTGGCCACAAGGCTGCCGAGGCGGAGCTTCTCGCCGCCTATCGGGCAGGCCGCCTGGCGCACGCCTGGCTGATCGGCGGCGCAGAGGGCGTCGGCAAGGCGACGATCGCCTGGCGCTTTGCGCGCTTCCTGTTCGCCAATCCCGATCCGACCGCGCCGCGCGTGCGGGAAGCGCGCGATCTCAATGTCGACGCCAGTCATCCCGCGGCGCGGCAGCTCGCCGCCCTTTCGCATCCGGACTTTGCCCTCATCCGGCGCGAGTGGAAGTCAAATCCGAAGCGGCTGGGCACGGAGATCGGCGTCGACGACGTCCGTCACGCGCTTCAGGTCTTCCAGATGTCGGCGGCCTTTGGCGGCTGGCGGATCTGCATCGTCGATAGCGCGGAGGACCTCAATCGCAGCAGCGCCAACGCTTTGCTGAAGATGATTGAAGAGCCGCCGCAACGTTCCTTGATCCTTATCGTGTCGCACCGGCCAGGGCAGGTGCTGCCGACGATCCGCTCGCGCTGCCGGAAGCTGAAGCTCGATCCCTTGTCGGCGGCCGAAATCGCCGATGTCGTCGCCACGCTCGGGTCGCCCTGGAGCGAAGCCAAACCGGAGGCGATCGCCGACGCGGCGCAGCGTGCGAACGGCTCGATTCGCGAGGCGCTCGCGCGCCTCGGGCCGGAATCGGAGGGGATCGGCGCACTGATCGATTCAACGATCGCAGATTTGCCCCGCCCCGACCCGCGCGCCGTCGCCAGGCTCGCCGAAGCGCTCGCAGGTCGCTCCGCGGCTGAGGCCTATCAGGCATTCCATCGCGAGCTCTTCGACTGGCTCGCTGCCTATGCTTCGAGGACGGCGTCATCGACCGCGCGCGCTGAAGAACTCGGCGCTCTCTGGGACCGGATCCGCGCGGCGGCGCGAGAGACGGATGCGCTCAACCTCGATCGGAAGCTGCATATTCTGGCGATCTTCGCCGAGATCGCTTCGACCGCGCGGCGGCGCGGATAGCGCCTTTCGACCGGCGTTTTCATCATTGGGAAAATGCTCTAGGACGGCGGGCATGAGCCGTTTCTACATTACGACCGCGATCCCTTACGCCAACGGCGCGCCGCATATCGGCCACGCCTACGAGCGCATCGCGACCGACGCGATCCAGCGGTTCATGCGGCTCGACGGGCGTGAGACGTTGTTCGTCACGGGCATGGACGAACACGGCCTCAAGGTTCAGCAGGCCGCGGCGCGCGAGGGAGTGACGCCGCAGGCTTTCGTCGACCGGGTCGCCAGCGAATTCGAGGCGATGGGCGAACTGCTGAACGCCCGCGCCGACGACGTCGTACGCACGACCCAACCGCGAAACGACCGCGCTTCCCAGACGATCTGGGAGCGGATGGCGGCCAATGGCGACATCTATCTGTCGAAGTATTCCGGCTGGTACTCGGTGCGCGACGAAGCCTATTTCGACGAGGACGAGCTTACCGAAGGCCCCGGTGGAACGAAGCTTGCGCCGAGCGGCGCTCCGGCCGAATGGGTCGAGGAGGAGAGCTACTTTTTTCGCCTCTCGGCCTACGCCGGCCGGCTCCTCGCGTATTACGAAGCCCATCCCGAATTCATCACGCCTGAAAAATATCGCAACGAGATCGTCGCCTTCGTCAAGCGCGGCCTGTCCGATCTTTCGATCAGCCGCGCCAATCTCAGCTGGGGCGTACCAGTTCCTGGCGATCCGAAGCATGTGATGTATGTCTGGGTCGACGCGCTGACCAACTACATCACCGCCACCGGTTTCCCGGACGACGGCCCTCGCGCCAAATTCTGGCCCGCCGACGTTCATGTCATCGGCAAGGACATCACGCGCTTCCATGCCATCTACTGGGCGGCGTTCCTGATGTCAGCAAAGCTCCCCCTGCCGCGACAGGTCGTCGTGCACGGCTTCCTGTTCAACCGCGGCGAGAAGATGTCGAAGTCGGTCGGCAATGTCGTGAGCCCGGCCAGTCTCGTCGCGGCCTACGGCCTTGACCCGGTCCGCTATTTTTTCCTGCGCGAGGTCCCGTTCGGGCAGGACGGCAGCTATTCGCACGAAGCGATCGTAAGCCGCCTCAACGCCGATCTCGCCAACGATATCGGCAATCTGGCACAGCGCTCGCTCGCCATGATCGCGAAGAACTGCGACGGCCGCGTACCCGACCCGCGTGAAGCCGCGCCGTCGCCGGAAGATCTGGCGATGCTCGCGCGCGCCGACGCGCTCCTGGGCCAGGCGCGCCGGCACATGGAGAGCTTCCTCATCCACCTCTACGTCGGCGCCGTCTTCGACGCCGTCGCCGAGGCGAACCGCTATTTCGCCAACGCGGAGCCCTGGAAGCTCAACAAGACCGACCCCGCGCGCATGCGCCTCGTGCTCTATGTGACGGTCGAGACCCTGCGGATCGCCGCGATCCTGCTCCAGCCGATCATGCCGGCAAGCATGGGCAAGCTGCTCGATCTGCTCTCCGTTCTGCCGGCCGCGCGATCGTTCGCCGCGCTGGAGACGCGCGAGGCCGCGGGCCGGATCGACGCGCCGCATCGGCTCGAGCCGGGCAGGCCGCTGCCCCCGCCAGCGCCGGTCTTTCCACGCTACGTCGAGCCCGAGGCGGCGGCGCAGTGACGCTCATCGACAGTCATTGCCATCTCGATTTCCCGGACTTCGCCGGCGAACTCGACGCCATCATCGAGCGGGCGCGCGCCGCCGGGGTCGAACGGATGATCACGATCGGCACGCGGGTCGAGAAGGCGATGCAAGCCGCCGAAATCGCCGAGCGCTACGAGAGCGTCTATTTCACCATCGGCACGCATCCGCATGAGGCCGCGCGCGAATCGGCGGCCGATTTTGCAACCATGCGGAAGTACGCCGCCCATCCCAAATGCGTCGGCATTGGCGAGGCCGGCCTCGACTATCACTACAATTACGCAGCGCCGGAGGTCGCGAAGCGCGTCTTTCGCGGCCAGATCGCCCTTGCGCGCGAGCTTGGCCTGCCGCTCGTGATTCACACGCGCGACGCCGAGGACGACACGGCCGCGATTCTGAAGGACGAGATGGGGCAGGGACGCTTCAGCGCGCTTCTCCACTGCTTTACCTCTTCGCGCGCGCTCGCCGAGACGGCGCTGGGGCTTGGCCTCATGATCTCGTTTTCCGGTGTGGTCACGTTCAAGAACTCGGGGGAATTGCGGGCCATCGCCCGCGACGTTCCGCTCGACCGGATCCTGGTCGAGACCGACGCGCCCTATCTCGCCCCGGTTCCCCATCGCGGCAAGCGCAATGAGCCTGCCTTCGTGGCGGCGACCGCGCGAGCGGTGGCGGAGGCGAAGGGCATCGAGCCCAAGGCGCTCGCTGACGCGACGCGCTCAAATACGCTCAGGGTCTTTACCAAGCTCGACGCCTCCGGACCGCGCGCTTGAGCCTTCGCCTCACTATTCTGGGCTGCGGATCATCGGCCGGGGTGCCGCGCGTCGGGCAGGGCTGGGGCGCATGCGATCCGGCCAATCCGCGCAACCGCCGCCGCCGCTGCTCGGTGCTGGTTGAACGGTTCGGGTCGGGTGTCACAACCGTGCTCGTCGACACCTCGCCGGACCTGCGCGAGCAACTGATCGACGTCGGCGTCAGGCGGCTGGACGGCGTGCTGATGACCCATCCCCACGCCGACCATACGCACGGAATCGATGACCTTCGTCCGCTTTGGCTCACCGGTGGACAACGGATCGACATCCATATGGACGAGCCGACGTCGCTGATCGTGAAGAGAGGTTTCTCGTATATATTCCAAACGCCTGAAGGCAGCTCTTATCCGCCCATCGCAGTGGATCTGAGGCTGGCCGCCGGGCGGCCGTGCCGGATCGAAGGGGCGGGCGGCGCGGTTGAAGCCGTTCCGTTCGATCTCGACCACGGCGACATCAACGCGCTCGGGTTCCGGTTCGGGGGGCTTGCGTACACGCCCGACGTCAAACGCATTCCCGAAGCCAGCCGCCCTTTTCTGGAGGGACTCGAGGTCTGGATCATCGACGCTTTGCGCTACCGCCCCCATCCCTCGCATTTCAGCCTCGACGACGCGCTCAAGGAGATCGGGGCGATGCGGCCGCGCCGGGCGATCCTCACCAACCTGCACACCGATCTCGACTACGAAACCCTGCGCCAGCGTTTGCCCGCGCATGTGATCCCGGCTTACGACGGCATGCGCGTCGAAGATTTCGAATAGACTGCCCCAAGGGGAGAACGCCAATGCCGGTCGAACAGTCGGTCGAAACCGCCATCCATGAGTTCGTCGGCACGCATCGCGACGCGGAGGCAAGGTTTCTCGCCGAAATCGTCAAGGCCCCGTCCGACAATCCGCCGGGCGATTGCGACCGATCCGCGGAGACGGTGGCGAAGCTTCTCGAAGGCCTCGGATTCACGGTCGAGCGGCACAAGGTTCCCGAAGCGCTGGTCAAGGCCAACGGCATGATCTCCGCCACCAATCTGATCGCGCGGCGCCAGTTCGGACAGGGTGGCCCGACCATCGCCCTCAACGCCCATGGCGATGTGGTGCCGCCCGGCGCGGGCTGGACCCGAGACCCGTACGGCGCCGAAATCGTCGATGGGTGGATGGTCGGGCGCGGCGCCGCCGTGTCGAAGTCGGACATCGCGACCTACGCCTTCGCGACGCTTGCGCTCGAAAAAAGCGGCGCGCGGCTCAACGGGTCGGTCGAACTGCACATCACCTACGACGAAGAGGCGGGCGGCGAGATCGGCCCGCGCTATATCCTCGAGCAGGGGCTTTCGCGGCCGGATCTCGCGATCGGCGCCGGCTTCTCCTACGCGGTCGTCAATGCCCACAACGGCTGCCTGCATCTGGAAGTCGAGGTGCTGGGACGCTCGGCCCACGCCGCCAGGCCCTTCACCGGAGTCGACGCGCTCGAAGCCGCAAACGCGATCCTCGCCGCGCTTTACGGCTGGCGCGGCGGGCTCGCGGCGCGGACCTCGAAGATTGCCGGCATCGGCTCGCCGCAGATGACGGTCGGGCTCATCGCGGGCGGGATCAACACCAACGTCGTGCCCGATCGCATCACGTTCAGGCTCGACCGGCGCATGGTCCCGGAAGAAGACCCCGCCGATGTCGAGGCGGAGCTGCGCGCCGTGATCGCCCTGGCGGCGACGCTCCATCCGGAGGCCAAGGTCACGGTCAAACGGATCCTGCTGGCCGAACCGCTGACGCCGACCCCAGCGGGCGCGAGGCTCACCGAAATTCTCTGTCGCCACGCGAGCCGCGTCATGGGCGAACCTGTCGTCGCGTCAGGCGTGCCACTCTACACGGACGCCCGCCACTACGCCAAGGCCGGCGTGCCGATCGTGCTCTATGGCGCCGGGCCGCATACAATCGAGGAAGCCAACGCCCATCGCGCCGACGAACGGCTGCCGCTTTCCGATCTGGTCAAGGCGACCGAGGTGATCGCGCTCACGCTGGCGGAACTGATGGGGGCGCATTCGACCTGAAGGGCGTGAGGATATGCGGACCGCGCATACGTTCGAGGCGAAGGCGCCGGCCACAGTTTCACCCTGTAAAACAGGAGAAAGGCTCGGAACAGGAGAAAAAACTCCATCCCCCCGCGAAACCAGCCAGATAAACTCATTTATAATCAGATATTTCGTCAATTATCTTCACGCATTGAGAGAGCAAAATAACAGGACAAAACAGGAGGGTAACAGGGGCATAACAGGGCGATAATTCGCCCTTATCAGGTCGATAACAGGACGTTCGAGCGATCGCTTTCGGCGAGTTCCCACCGCCGAGAAAGCTGCACATGGTGTGTCCGTGCTATGTCCGGTGCGCATGCGTTTGAAGCGGGGTCTGGGTGACCGCGCTTTCGGATCAGCGAATGAATTTCACTGCCTTCAAGGGAAGCCCAGGCCATGAAATTTATTCATAGTTGTGCTATTTACGCCTGTAAATGTGGGGAGGGGCCGATGATTGTCGATCCGGCGTGGGCCGAACGGAACATCGGCTTCGATCCAGCAAAGACTGCGGCCCCGGCTGGCGCCTGCGCCTACAAGCCTGCGGCCGTCCCGGACAGCGACCCGGACAACCTTCAGCGCGAGATCATCGACTTGGATTCCGAGTGATCTGAGGGGGCCGCGTTTCTCGCCTTCATCAGCCTCGAACGACTGAGCAATGTAGCTACCGCCTTTACCGGCCGTCAGCCGTTGGCTAGTGTCCTTGACCGCGAGCCATCACATGTGTGGGACTTTCGGAGGGGGCAATGAAAAAAGCGTTCTTGGGCGTGACGCTGATCGCGGCCTGGCTCGCCTGTCTCCCCGCGTACGCAACGACATACACTTACGACGTCGACTACAGCTTTAGCTACAGCTCCAAGAACATTCCGGGCAAAATTACCGGCTTCATCACCACGTCGTGCGATTCATGCATTCTGACTGCGACCAATGTTTTGTCGTGGTCATTCACGGCAAGCGACGGCACGAGCGACAGCTCGTCAAATTCCGGCTCCGGGATTAATGCTTCGGGAGACATTCTCCAGGCGACGCCGACGGGAATCTACACGGTTAACAACGCCACACTCGGCGGATACTTTGCGTTCTGCAGCGACATAGCGAACAACGGATCAGACTGCTTCCCGACGGCGGGACTGAACGTCTCCGATATGAAGCCTGACCAGGCGCCCCCGATCTGGCATATCGCCTGGGAGGAGAATTCGTCAGCGGAAGGGATTTTCTCCACTGACGGCCAAGGTGGACAAATATTTCCTTCCATCGAGATTGCTTCGCTTGCGGTCCCGGAACCGCCAGTCTGGGCGACGATGATCCTCGGCTTTGCCGGTTTGGGCTTCGCCGCCCAGCGGCGGCAGAGGCAAAGGCGAAACTCCGAACTGCCTGATCGCGTGGCCGGCAAATGACCCAAGCAGCAAGACTGGAGGCCCGGCTCCTCACGGCCTCCGAACTCGAGCTTGTCGCCTGACCCGGCCGCCCGAGATCGAGCGCCAGTCCGACGACGAGCTCAAGGCCGCCGCCCGGCGCCTTCGAGAGGCGCATGATCGCGCCAAGGGGATCGCCGCGCGCCAGAGGCGCGAGATCCGCGGCAAGGCCGCGCCGCATGGCGCAAGGGCCGCAAAGGACAATTTCGGAACCGTCGGCAAGGGCCAGGCGCTGCGCGACGCGCTCGATCGGGTCGAAGCTGAACAGCGCCGCCGGGCGGCGGCGGCGCTGAAGTAGGGCGAAGGCGGCAGCGTCGGCGCCGGCCAGGGAAATCGTGCGCCGCAATGGAGAACCTTTCGCCGGTGAGGCGTCCACTGGTAAGTTCCATAATATACATTATGCGAATCACGCCAGCGCCCTGAGCAGCGCGCAGAATGAGAATGTCACCCCTCCGCCGGTTTGGAATTGACACTCGCCGAGCACGGCTCGGGCGGTGTCACGGGTGACGGCTCGGATCATGAGCGGGGGCATGTTGCCGACGTCGCCACGCATCGCCCGCGTGAAGTCGCGGATCGCCTGGGGCCCCTGGTGATGCTGTAGAGGTTGCACATAGCCGTGAAGCCTTACGGCGCCCCCGCGCGTTTCGCGTGGGTCGGCGGATCGAATATCAGGTTGACGCGGCGGTTGCCGCAGCGCGGGCACATCATTCGCTCGCGGAGCCCGGCGAGCGACATATTGCGCCCGCGTGTCCAGACCAGCGTCTCAAGGCTAAGTTCCGCCTGATATCGGCATTTGGCGCGGGAACGCGTGTTGTCCACCACGCCTTCCAAGCACCGCGCATGCACGCGCCAGCCCGCGGTCAAAGCGTCGCTAAGAGTTTCGATCGGCACGAGAACATAAAGAGAACACATGGGCCCCCTGTCAAGCCTCCGAGCGGTGTCGGCGCGGCGCTGGGGCGGGGACAACGCGATTAGGCCGCCTGCGGGGACGCGAACTCAGGCATGTTCAGGCGTCGGCGTCACTTTGGGCATGGTGTTGAACTCGCAATAGAGACCCAATGAGATACCATCGTCCCGCCTCGACCGCTCCACAGGTAGTGAGAACCCCTGGCGCGCGGACATCACCAGACACATTGCCTTAAAGGAGAAGCCGAGCTTCTCGTCGAGAGTGGTTGCAATTCGATCAGGCTCAACATCCTTCAAGGTGATGCAGGCCGTCGCGCTGCCTCTGATGGCTATGAACACGACCAACAGGCGCCCCTTAAGAACGTAGAACGCCACAGCGTTCATATCGTAGTAACCGGGCGAGATTTGACTGACGGAGTAGCGATCGTTTGCGCCAGAGGCCCGGAGGTCAAACTTGTCGGTCAGCCGCAGCTCCTGATTTCCGTGGAGCTCCGTAGGCCAGTCGAGCATTACGTCGCTATAAGCCGAAAAACGAAATCCGGCGTCCCGATTGCTCAGAACCGTTATAAAGCCGCCGACGGACGGTACGGCTCTGCTCGAAACGACATTCCGCATCGCCGAATAGAGGTCGCTCGCAGGCGATCCGGTCATTTCGTCGGCGAAAATCGCCGCCGTGACGGCGCGACCCTTCTCATTCGGACCAGGACGGCGTTCGAGTTTCCGAAATTGCTCGTACGCTGCTTTGTCTCCAATCCAATGTGTTTTTGAAAGTCCACTTGTGCGATGACCGTTTCGGATGGTGACGAGCTTTGCGGGTTTGGCGAACGCAATGATGTAGTCATTGTTCGTGCTAGCGCTCGATTGTTCAAAGAACTCGACGGTTGTGGCGTAACTCGCCCCGCCCGGATTTTTCTCGCAGAACCGCCAAAAATCACTTAACGCGAGTTCGGGCGACCCGCTGTAGGAGACACAAGTTCCGCCAGTAAGACAGACGGATTTTAGCGCCCACGAGTTCATGGGCAGGCGCGTTCCGTGCTCCGAGATCATCGTGTCCGCCGCAATAGAAAGGCGGCCGTCTTCAACGCGTGCGACCAAAAGAGTCATGAAAGTGCCGCGGCGCTCGCCAGGAGGGCGACTGAGGCGATCGAGATGACGATCATGGCGGGGAACGCGCGTCTATCGCCGCTTGCCAAGGTCGAAGTCAGAGATCGAAAGGGGATCATACTCCGAGAGCGCGTCGGCTAGGCTTATCATTGGTGGCCCCCAAAGGTTCTGCCGGTCATTCGAACTTAATTGCCAGAATGACGCCAAGTTTGTCGAATTGCCGAAATGAGACCAAAGAGCCGGAGCGCTGAGAATGTGGCCGAGCGCGTGCCGGGCAATATGCTCGGCGATCGCCGCCTTTTCCGCAAGGTTCAGCCGGGCCGGACGATCAAAGATCTCAAGATACTTATGCTCGTGGAGGTGCTCGATATCGCTCCGGATCGCGTAAAGTTCACCCATCAATTCATGGTGCCCGGGGCCGATGAACAGCTCTGTCCTGCTCTTGAATTGCTTCGCCCCTTTCCCTGGTTCCGAGAGAATGAGCCCGTCAATGCAGCGGCAAAATTGATGTAATCGATCCAACACTTCCCGGGTTTGGCGTGCCTCGACATATACTGTAGCCGCGCGAAAAAAGCGCCACGGTCCCCGGGGCGGAGGCGATGCAACAAGTTGCTCGTATAGTTGGGCGAACCGCGCCGCCTGCTCTACCATCGCGGGGTTCACGCTGGCGTAGGGCCTGATCAAGCTTGAGGCCGACAACTCTAGCAGGGTCTGATCGCGGATGTCCGACTCTCCGTCCTGCCGCGCGCCACTCAGCAAGATGGGCGGCCGATCCAGCGTGAATGTGCTCGAGAGCAAAAGACCAATGTAGAGGCTCCACACCCGTCGCTTAAGAAGCTCGTTCTCTGCATCGAGCACGGCGGGGGATTGGACGGCATCTTGCACAAAAGAATGAGATTGCTGCGCTCGATTGCCTCGGTTTGAACTGTTCCGAGCCATTCCCGCCAATGCGACGGCACCTCGAGCGGAACGTCGGTCCAGGCCCAGTAACCGGGCGCGAACTCCCTCATTGGAATCCGCTCGTCGATCCTCACCTCGAGCGCTATGAGGGCGTACTTTTCGTTGTCTGTGAGCCAAGTGACCATCGCTGACCGCCGCCACCGAATCCTGACGAAACGCTGACTTAGCCTTTGGGATTGCTCGTGTGCACGCTAACCCCCGGTTCCATTCCGGGCGGGCAGCCATAAAGATTGGTCGCCTTCCGTGGCCGTTCGCCAGGGAGTGGTCACTCGGTGGTCACTCACCTATTCCGGAGCAACCACCCCTCGCTGCCCCGCCCCAGACTTCTGTTTAAGTTTCAGGTAGATAAGTGGTCGGAGTGGCGGGATTCGAACCCACGACCCCTTGTCCCCCAGACAAGTGCGCTAACCGGGCTGCGCTACACTCCGACGGGCGTCCTTATAGGCAGCGCCGCCGCCGCTGGCAATCATCGCGGGCGCTGTGACGTTCAGGCGTCCGGCGAGCGGGCCTGCATCAGGATTCGTTCGGCCTGCCGAATGTGTTCGAGACTGTCGCGCAAGGCGGCGAGGTCGTCGGGCGCAAGTCCCGGCCGCGACGAGCCACCTCGGCCTGGCGTCGTCGCGGTCTGGCGGCGCTCCGCGCTCGCCGCCGGCGTCGGTTGCGGGGGCGGAATCGGGCTCAGTCGAAAGAACGAACTCGTTTAAGGCCGCCGCGTCCAGAGTCGGCCTGGCGTCGAATGAGCCGTTCATCAGGGCCTGCGCCCCCTGCTCCTTGAACAGCTTTTGAACGCCCTTGATAGTGTAGCCTTCATCGTAGAGAAGCCGCTTGATCAGGCGCAGCCGCTCGACGTCGTCTGGCCGGTAGTAGCGCCTGCCCCCGGCCCGCTTCAGCGGCCGGATCTGAGGGAAGCGCGTCTCCCAGAAACGCAGCACATGCTGCGGCAGCGCCATCGCCTCCGCGACTTCGCTAATCGTTCGAAACGCTTCCGGGCTCTTCTCCATTCCGCAGCTCGTCTCAAGCCGCCCGCGAGGAGCGAATCACGAGCGTCCGCGCCGGCCAGAAGCTGAAGTATCCGCCGATCCGCGCGAGAACGCCAGACGGAGGCGCGTTCGCGGGAGGCTAGTCCTTCACCGCGCTCGTATCGCGTCCATTGATTTTGGCCTTCAGCACATTGGATGGTTTGAAGACCATGACCCGGCGGGGGAGGATCGGCACTTCGACGCCGGTCTTGGGGTTGCGCCCGATCCGCTCCCCCTTCGAGCGAACGACGAACGAGCCGAATCCGGAAAGCTTCACGGTTTCCCCGCGCGCCGCAGCGTCGCAGATCTCGTCGAGGACCGACTGCACGAGTTCGGCGGATTCAGTGCGCGACAACCCGATGCGCTGGTAGACGATTTCGGACAAGTCGGCGCGAGTCACGGTCCTACCCGGTTCGCGGCCAGCATTTGCGTTTGGCATGTCGAGCCTCAATACGATGACGCCTTCCCAAGGGCGCCAGCCCTCAACCCGAGCTTGCCGCCGATCAGGCGGCCCGCGCGTTCCTCCCGAGGGTTTTGGACTTTATTTTCATGTCCGGCAAGCCCATAAAACCATGTAAACCGCGCTGCTCCAGCGCCCGGTCTACGCCCCTACCTTTTCGATCGGCCGAGGCGCGTTTGCGTCGTCTTGCGCTATTCATTCCCGCACGTGACTGAAGGAAAGTCGATTTGAGCGATCCAGCACTCGAACCGCCCGCTCGCGTCGTGCTCGTCACGGGCGCCTCGCGCGGCATCGGCCGGGCGGCCGCCCTCGCCTTCGCGCGCTCGGGCGCGCATGTCGTTGCGCTCGCCCGAACGCAAGGCGCCCTCGAGGAGCTCGATGACGAAATCCGCGCCCTCCGGCCGGCCGCGGAGACGGCGGTCACCCTCGTACCCATGGACCTGCGGGACTTTGCCGCGATCGACCGGCTGGGCGAGGCGCTCTATCGCCGCTGGGGCAGGCTCGACGCGTTTGTCGGCAACGCCGGCGCACTTGGCGTGCTGTCTCCGCTCCATCATGTCGACCCGAAGGAATGGGATAATGTCATGGCGGTCAACGTAACCGCCAACTGGCGCCTGATCCGCTCGCTCGATCCTCTGCTGCGCGCCTCACCGTCCGGACGGGTCGCATTCATCACGTCGGGCGTGGCGAGCCGGGCGGACCTGCGCGCCTATTGGGGTCCGTACGCGACCTCCAAGGCGGCGCTCGACGCCATCGCCCGCACTTATGCGGCGGAGACGCTCAACACCTCGAACGTCCGGGTCATGCTTGTCAATCCGGGGCCGCTGCGCACGCGCATGCGCGCCAAGGCGATGCCCGGCGAAGATCCGATGACCCTGCGCGTCCCGGAAGAAATCGCGCCGAAAATCGTCGACATCTGCTCGCCCGAATGGACCGAGACCGGCAAATTGTATGATTTTCCGACAGATCGGATCCTCAGCTTCCAGTCGCCGGCTTGAAAGGCAGATTCGGCTTGCGGCGCGGGCGGATGTCTCTGTATGAGAGCCGCTTCGTCGTGTCCCGCCGGGGGCTGAACGGAAGGCCTCACGCATTATCGGCGCTGCGGCAGGGACCTTAAGGTTCCGGCTTCCCGTGTTCCCGCCTTCGAACGATCCGATTCGAGCCTTTCTCGGGGCTCGGAGGGCTCCGCGCGGGATGCGAGAGCAAAAGGAAAGGCAAGACATGGCTCTTTATGAGCACATATACCTGGCGCGCCAGGACGTCACGCAGCAACAGGTCGAGGCGCTGACGGAACAGCTCAAGCTGAAGATCGCATCGCTCGGCGGCGCAGTCACCAAGGTCGAGCCCTGGGGGCTGAAGTCGCTGGCGTTCCGCGTCAAGAAGAACCGCAAGGCCCATTTCACGCTGCTCAACATCGTCGCGCCGTCGGAGGCGGTCGTCGAACTCGAGCGCACTCTCAGCCTCAACGAGGACGTCCTCCGCTTCCTCACCATTCGGGTCGACGAACACGAGGCCGGCCCCTCCGCGATGCTGCGCAAGCGCGACGACGCCGATCGCGACGACCGCGGACCGCGCGGGCCCCGTGGCGACCGTCCCGACCGCGGCGACCGCCCGGATCGCGGCGACCGCCCCGATCGTCCCCCGCGCCGGCCCCGCGACGACGTGACTGCAGGAGCAATCTGATGGCCGCCGCGCCCCGCCGCCCCTTTTTCCGCCGCCGGAAGTCGTGCCCGTTCTCAGGCGCCAATGCGCCGAAGATCGACTACAAGGACACCCGCCTGCTGTCGCGCTACATTTCCGAACGCGGCAAGATCGTGCCGTCACGGATCACCGCGGTCAGCGCGGGCAAACAGCGCGAGCTCGCGCAGGCCATCAAGCGCGCCCGCTTTCTCGGCCTCTTGCCTTATGTGATCCGCTAAAGACGATCGGGCAGCCCTGCCGCCCGCTCCTTTTCGAACCGCCGCGCCCGGTCTTCTGACCGTTCGAGGCGGCAGTTGGAGGCGGGCCCCCGGCGCGCCTCCTAACCGCAGGTCAAGCGGGACAGCGCATGGTTTTTCGATTTGTCGTCGCGATCGGCGCGGGATGCGCCGCAGCCCTCCTGTTCGCCGTAAGCGCGCAGACGGGGCCGCTTGCGATGGCGCTCGCCTATCTCGCGCCATTGCCGATCATGATTGCGACGCTGGGCTGGGGCCTCGACGCGGGAGCGGTCGCGGCCGCGGTTTCGGTCGTTGCGCTCGGTCTGCTCGCAGAGCCGGCGTCCGGGCTGATGTTCGCCGCCTCTGTCGCCGTTCCGGCCTGGGCTTTGGCGGCGTTCGCCGTTGCGCCGCTCGGACGCTATTTGCCGCGAGCTCTCTGACCCGGCCGGGCGAGCGTCTGTCGGTTCGATCGTCATTCTCGCTGCGGCGGTCGGCATGCTCGGCGCGGCCGTCGCGCTGACCGCGATGATCGTCGTCTACCGCGGTTACGCAGCCGGGATCGCCAAGATCTCGGCGGCGATCGCGGCTCTGGTGGGCGACGCCTTCGAAGGCGGCCCGGAAGGCCTGTCGGCGCGCGAATTCGCCCAATCGCTCGTGCGCTTCGGCCCGGCGGCGATCGCCGCGTCGACAATGCTGATGCTGTGCGTGAATCTCTATGCGGCCGCGCGCTCGATTCAGCTGTCGCATCGCCTGGGCAGACCATGGCCGGACCTGCCGACCTCGCTCAGCCTTCCCTGGCCGCTCGGCGTCCTGATGCTGGCTTGCGCGGCTGGCGCTTACGCGCTGCCGGCTCCAGCCTCGCAATATTTTTCCGTCGGCGCGGGCGGCTTCGGCGGGGCTTTCGTTTTGCAGGGTCTCGCGGTGGCCCACGTCCTGTCGCGCGGCCTCAAGATGCGGCCGGTTATGCTTGTTGCATTGTACGCCTGCTGCGTCCTGCGTGCGCAATACACCCTGCCCGTCCTGGCGGCGCTGGGCGTGGTCGACGCCTTCGCAAGGCTCCGCGCCCGCCCGGCGTTCCTTCCCGCCCCAAAACCAACCACACACAAATAGGAGAAAAACAATGGACGTCATTTTGCTGGAGCGCGTCGGCAAGCTCGGTCACATGGGCGACACGATTCGCGTCAAGGACGGTTATGCCCGCAATTTCCTGCTGCCGCGCGGCAAGGCCTTGCGAGCCACCGAAGCGAACAAGAAGAAGTTCGAGTCCCAGCGCGCGGATCTGGAAGCGCGCAACCATGAGCTCAAGCGCAGCGCCGAACGAGCTCTCGGCGAAGGTCGACGGTACGGCGGTGGTCATCATCCGTCAGGCCGGCGAGACGGGGCAGCTTTACGGCTCGGTCTCGGCGCGCGATATCGCCGAGGCGTTGACCGCCGCCAGGCACCCGGTCCAGCGCGGCCATGTCGCCATCCTGCACCCGATCAAGACGCTCGGCCTGCACCTCGTCCCCATCCATCTGCATCCGGAACTCGAGGCGAAGGTGACCGTCAACGTCGCCCGGTCTCCCGAACAGGCCGAGCGGCAGGCGAAGGGCGAGGATCTCACGGTTCGCGAGGAGACGTCGATGGACGACCTCGGTCTGGAAGTCGGCAAGGCGCTGGCGGAAGCAGGGCCCGGCGAGAGTCTCGGACGGGAGTAACGAATCCGGCTGCGGCTCTTCGCCGTCGATAGCTGGCGGGTCTCAGCCGAAGCGAAACTCGCTCACATGCTGATATTCGTCCCCCGGCCGCAGAACGCAATCGGTGAAGTGGCGCCGGTTCGGCGAATCCGGGAAGGCTTGCGGCTCGAGGCAAAGTCCGGCGTGCGCGCCGTATCGCGCGCCGCCAAGTCCGGCGACCGGGCAATTGAGCTTGGCCGCGTCATAGAACTGGACGCCCGGCTCGGTGCTGAAGAGCGCGAGGGTAAGGCCGTTGACCGGCGACCGCACCAGCGCGACCGGCGCGAGCCCGTCGGGACCGCACTGGCGAGCGGCGACGAAATTGGTGTCGTAGGCAACCCCGCCCGGATTGCGGACGGGCCGCGCGGAACGGAAATCGTAGGGCGTTCCGGCGACGGCGCTGAATCTCGCCCGTGGGAATGAGATCGGAATCCGTAGGGGTATAAAAGTCGGCGAAGAGAGCGACCTCGTGATCGAGAATATCCGGCGAACCGTCGAGGTTGAAATAGGAATGCTGGGTGAGATTGACGATCGTGGGTTTGTCCGAGACCGCCGAAAGCTCGACCCTGAGCGTCGCGGGCTCCAGCATGCGATAGACGCAGGTCGCGGTGAGGGCGCCCGGAAAGCCGGCCTCGCCATCGGCAGAGTCGAGCGAGAGCGAAACGGACGATGCGTCCGAAGCCACGAGGGTCCAGAGCCTGTGGCCGAAGCCGTTCGGCCCGCCGTGCAAAGTGTGCTGTTGTCCAGGCTTTCGATCGAGTTGATACTCAACGCCATCGAGCGTGAAGCGGCCGTTGGCGATCCGATTGGCGAACCGCCCCGGCACGGCCCCGAAGTGCGGCGAATAGGCCAGATAATCCTCGATCGTATTCAAACCGAGAACCACCCGCTGCGGGCCCTCCGCTGTCGGCGCCACGAAATCGCGGAGCACTGCGCCCCACGAGAGAATCTTCGCGCTCGCGCCCGCCCTGGACGCAATTGCGACCTCGAACACCGGGGCTCCGTCGATCCGGCCGAATAACTCTGCGCTCACGTCGTTCTCCCCCTGCGGCGGCTCCGGACGGCGTCGCGCCCTTCTAAGAACAATCGAGTTCGGCGCGGATCGCGGCGAAAACGCTCTGGAACATGGTGTCGGTCAAGACGCCGGTATTGGTGTTGTAGCGCGAGCAGTGGTAGCTGTCGAAGAGCATCACGCCTGCCGGTTTGAGCGCGTGCCGTGCACCGTGCGCGAACGGCAGCTCAGCCGACCTGGCGCCAAATGCGCGCAGCACCGTTTCATGCGCGACCCGGCCGAGCGCAAGCACGGCTCTGAGCCGCGGGAGCGCGCCAATCGACTGCGTCAGGTAGGCTCGGCAGGTCCTGATTTCCTGCGGCGTGGGCTTGTTTTGCGGCGGCGCGCAACGCACCGCGTTGACGATAGCGCAGTCGACAAGCTCAAGGCCGTCGTCCGGCCGGCGGTCATAGACGCCGGAAGCGAAGCCGTACCGCAGCAACGTCTGGTAAAGCAGGTCGCCGGCGTAATCGCCGGTAAACGGACGTCCCGTGCGGTTCGCGCCGCGCAGGCCGGGCGCGAGTCCGACGATCAAAAGCCGGGCGCTCGCCTTCCCGAATGAAGGGACGGGCGCGTTCGACCAGTCGGGAAAGGCCGCGCGATTGGCGTCGCGATACTCGACAAGCCTCGGACACGCCGCGCAGTCGCGCGACGGCCCGACGTCGAAAGCGATCGCGGAAGGCGCCTGCAAAGCGCCTATTCGCGCACCGGCTCTTCAACCGGCTGCTGGACAGGCGCAAATTGCGCCCGCCGGTGGTTCTCCGCCCGCACCGGCCGATCTCCAGGGTCGCGACCGATCCGCTGAATTAGCTGGACCAAATCGATGAACTCGTCGGCCTGTCGCCGCAGTTCGTCGGCGACCATCGGGGGTTGGGTCGATATCGTCGACACCACCGCAACCCGGACGCCCTTGCGCTGAATGGCCTCCACAAGCGAGCGGAAGTCGCCGTCTCCAGAGAACAGCACCAGGAGATCGACGTGCTCGGCCATCTCCATTGCGTCGACCGCAAGTTCGATGTCCATGTTGCCTTTGACTTTTCGGCGGCCAGTTGAGTCAACGAACTCCTTTGTCGGCTTCGTCACGACCGAGTAGCCGTTGTAATCGAGCCAATCGACCAACGGACGAATGGAAGAATATTCTTGATCGTCCACGAGGGCGGTGTAGTAAAACGCTCGAATCAAACGACCTTTGGCCTGGAACTCTTTCAGGAGGCGTTTGTAGTCGATATCGAAGCCGAGGGCTTTTGCACTTGCGTACAAATTGGCGCCGTCGATGAAGAGAGCAATGCGTTCCACAGTTGACATTTTTTCAGTTCTTTTCTTTATTCGACGATTGACGTCTGCGGTGCGTATATATTTACCCCGACCGGTCCCCTGGACCCGAACACAACATCAACATAAAACCTCGTTCAAGCCTCTTTTTCGGGCAGATACCTTCTTGCACACGGATTTGGCGTCGGGCGCAACAGCCGGTTTTGTCCACAAGCGCTTCCGGACGACTCGAATGCGAACGGGGACAACGTAGGCGACCCCCGAAAAAAATCCATATGCCTGTCGCATCAAATGTGCGTGCGTCACGCAAAACGAAACGATCGATCGAAGATTGACGTTTCCCCGCGCGCGGCTTCTGGTAAGCCTGCATTCCATTTTATGATCCGGCGGGCGCGCAGGACGAACGTCCAGCCTGCCGGCAGTCTAGGGAGACGGAGCGGCCATGAAACTCGTTCGATACGGCAGAGCGGGCAAGGAGAAACCAGGCCTGATCGACGGCGCAGGAAAACTGCGCGATCTCAGTGAAGTGGTCGCCGACATCGACGGCGCCACGCTCGACCCCCGCTCGCTGTCGCGAATCGCGAAGATCAAGCCGGAATCGCTTCCCGCCGTCCGCGGGGCGCCGCGGATCGGACCCTGCGTCGGCCACGTCGGCAACTTCGTTGCGGTCGGGCTCAATTATGCCGATCACGCCGCCGAATTGGGCATGGCGGTGCCCAAGGAGCCGGTGCTGTTCACCAAAGCGCCGTCCTGCATCGTCGGCCCGAACGACGACGTGATCATTCCGAAAGGATCGACCAAGACGGACTGGGAAGTGGAGCTTGCGATCGTAATCGGGGCGCGCGCGAGCTACGTCGCCGAGGCGCAGGCGCTCTCCCATGTCGCGGGCTATTGCATCTGCAACGACGTGTCCGAGCGCGAGTTTCAGTTGGAGCGCTCAGGACAGTGGGTGAAAGGCAAGAGCGCCCCCACGTTCGGTCCGCTCGGCCCCTGGCTGGTCACGCCGGACGAGATTCCAGACGTGCAAAAGCTCGGTCTTTGGCTGGACGTGAGCGGCGAGCGCATGCAGACCGGCTCGACCGCGACGATGGTCTTCGGCGTCAAGCAACTCGTCTCCTATATCTCGCATTTCATGATCCTCGAGCCCGGGGACGTCATTACGACCGGGACGCCCCCCGGGGTCGGCTCGGGCAAGAAGCCGCCGCGCTTTCTCAAGCCGGGCGACACGATGTCGCTCGGCGTCGACGGGCTCGGGCGCCAGGCGCAGCGCGTGCTGGCGTGGAAGGCGGCCGGCTAGACGTGAAAGGACTGCGCTCCTGGACGGGCCTGGTCTTCGCGGTTGTCTATGCTGGCGTCTTCGCAGCGCTCTATATCGACTATCTGCGGCGCGCAGGCGCGTGGTTCGCCGACCTGCCGCTTGTGTTGGCCGCCCTGCCCTTCACGCTCGTCATGCGCGCGCTCAGCGGCGGCTCGTATGACTTCGCCGGCGACATGACGCTGAGGGTTATCGGCGCCGTGCTTTTCTGTTGCGCGGTTGCCTATATCGCAGGACTGATCCTGGAGGTCGCGGTCCGTGCGATGGTCCGCATGACGCAAACGCTGACACGGTGAGGACAATCGATCATGGCGGCCTATTTCATCTTCGACGTCGAGATCCGCGATATGGGCCGCTATCAAGAGTTCATGGCCGGTGTGAAACCCGCGCTCGAAGCAGCGGGCGCAAAATATCTGGCCAGGGGCGGCGCTCATAAAGTTCTTGAAGGCGATTGGCAGCCGCGCCGGATCGTGCTCCCGGAATTCCCCTCCGCCAAAGCCGCCGAAGAGTTTTACAATGGCGCGGTTTATCGAGGATTGAAGGCGATCCGCGACGAATGCAGCTCGGCGCGCCTCGTGCTTGTGGAAGGCGTTTAGCGGCGACCGCGGGTCGCTGAGAACGGGAGCCGTCGAATGCGCATCGAACCCGTCTTCCTGTTCGATCTGGACGGCACGCTCGTCGACAGCGTCTATGAACATGTGCTGGCCTGGAAGGAAGCGCTCGACAGCGAAGGCATCGACCTCTCCGTCTGGCGCATCCACCGCAAGATCGGCATGTCCGGCGGTCTTTTCACCAACCAGCTCATCCGCGAAACCGGCGTTGCGATCGACGAAGAGCGCGGCGAGCGGCTAAGGAAGGCCCATGCGGCGGCCTACCGCCGCATGGGCGAGCGCATCCGCCCTCTTCCCGGCGCGCGGGAGCTCCTGTCCTGGCTAAGCGGCGCCGGCATCCGCTGGGCGATCGCGACCAGCGGGCGTATGGAGACGGCCTCGGTGAACCTAAAGGCGCTGGGCGTCGATCCGGACAAATCGCCGGTTGTGACCCGCGATCAAGTCAAATACGCCAAGCCCGATCCGGACCTGTTCCTGGCCGCAGCCAAGCGGCTCGGCGCGCCGATCGAGACGGCGTTCGTCGTCGGCGACTCGATCTGGGACATGCTGGCGGCAGCGCGCTGCCGGGCGCTCGGCGTCGGCCTGCTCTGCGGCGGCTACGGCGCGGAGGAACTGCAGAAGGCCACCGCCTTCCGGGTCTACGAGGACCCGGCCGACCTCCTGCTGCACATCGACGAACTGGGCGGGCGGAGGTAGGCCGCCCGAGGCTTCGTCCTCAGCTGGCGGTTGCACGAATATCAGTGGGCTACGGTGCCACTTCCGCGCGCGGATTCCATGATTTCAATGGCTTGCGGCGCCATTCATGGTCCATTGGTCCATTTTCCATTCCATTTTCCATTCCGGCGTCCGTTCCCCGCAAATGCGGGCTATAACACCTATCGGCCATGTCTAATATCTTTCTTTGCCCGCGCAGAGTTTGAACGCGGATCGACGGAATTCGAATTTTCCACAAGGCCGGTCCTAGACTCGCGGGACCGGCTTAGGGGCCGAGCCGCCAAGCAAGTCCGAGATCCATCGGGTCGAGGGATAGTGAGCACAAAAAGTCAGTGCGGCGATGGCGATCGGTACGCCGATGAAGGCGCCGAAGAGGCCCCACAAGAAAGTCCAGAAGAAGACGGCGAACAGCATGACGGTCGGCGAGATTGCGAGCGCGCGCCCCGACACGCGCGGCTCGACATAGCTGCCGACGACGGACTGGATGATGTTGAGGCAGATGAAAACCCCCAGCGCCGCCTGCCATGTGCCGAATTGCGCGATAGCGAGCAGGGTCGGAAACAGGGTCGCGATGAACGGGCCGATGACAGGGATGTAGTTCAGCGCGAATGCGATGACCCCCCATTCCACCGCAAATTGCAGCCCCACCGCAAACGTAAAGGCGCCGATGAGCGTGCCGGTCAACAGACTCATCGACGTCCGCACTTCGACATATCTGCGGAATTTGTGCGCCGTGTCCGCCGACGCGACGAGGAGACTTTGGGCGGTTTCCGGCTTGAGAAAGGCCCGCACCCTGCCGTGAATGTCGTCGACCTCGATCAGCCCCATGATCACGTAGAGGAGCGTGATGACCCAAAAACTCAGGGTCGTGTTGACCCGGCCTGTGATCTGCTGTGCGCTTCGCAACATCCAGTCGACATTGAAATGCTGGGCCCACAGTCCCGCGACCGAAATTCCGTGTCCATCGAGCCACACGACAACCGCTTCGTAGATCGCCTGGTAGCGGCTCGCGTCGGCAATCAGCGACCGCCCTACCCTGCCGAAGCCCCAAACCACCAGCGAAGCCAAGCCGAGCATGACAAAGACCGCAACCGTCATCGTGATCAAAAGCGCGATCAGCGCAGGCATCCGCGCCTGCAGCCAATGCTGCATCGGCCAGACGAGCGCGATGATGAAGAACGCAAGCGCAAGCGGCGCGAACACGGCGCTCGCCTGATAGGCGGCTGCCGCAATCGCCACCGCGGCGATGAGCGCTACCGAAGTTTTGAGGGTCGAGTCAGACGCCATTCGCCAAGGTCCCTCGCCAAGGTCGCCCGCGCGCCAGCCACGGCGGAAGCCTGCGGCCGGGATGGAGCGCAGGGCGCAGCGTCCCATAGCGCGAATGCCGGCGAGAGTGCTATCCTCGGACGTCCTTTAGCAGCGCCTCGGCGATCGCCTGCCATTCCTCATCGAGCGGCGTCCTGCAGACAGGCTTCTTCGCGCGGCGGTACCAGTAGGCGGCGTTGCCGGAATCGCCCTCCTTGCGGTGCAGATAGGCGTGCACCCAGTCGCCGGCGCCGCCCTCGTCGGCTTGCGCGGCGTCGTGCGCGCCGTCCCAGTCGCCCTTCGCGTCGAGCCAGAGGGCGCGCTGGGCGTGGCTCAAGGCCGCCGGAGGCTCAGCGGCGGTGAGCGAGGCGCGGAAGGCCGGCAGGTCCATGGGTCCTCCTATTTCGCTTCGCTCCAGACGAGCCTCGCCGCGAACGCGCTCATCAGCGCGGCGAAGGCGTAGTCGAAGAGGCGCAGCGCGCGGGGATTGGCCCTGGCCTCAGCGACGAACCGCGCGGCGACGAGGATCACCGCCGCATTGACAAGCGTGGTGATGGCGATGAAGCCGAAGCCGAGCACGAACAGTTTCGCGCTCGCATGCGGATCATGCGCGTCGATGAACTGCGGCAGGAAGGTCACGAAGAAGATCACGATTTTCGGGTTGGTCAGATTGATGAGGAGGCCAGCCCAAAAGGCGCCGCCGATCCCGCCCGCCGCGGCGCCGCGATGTTGGATTTTCAAAGCCGTTCCGCGCCGGATCGCTGCATAGGCCAGCCAAAGGAGATAGACCGCGCCCGCGATCTTCACGATCTCGTAAGCGTCGGCCGAGGCGGCGAGCAAAGCAGAGAGGCCGAGCGCGGCGGCGATCGTATGGACAACGAGGCCCGCATTCGCCCCCGCCTGGGCGGCGAAACCTTGTGCGCGTCCGCCACTCAGAGTGCGCGAGAGAAAGAGCGCCATGTCCGCGCCGGGAGTCGCGGCCAGAAGGAGGCAGGCCAGGAGATAGCCCACGGCCAGCGAAGGGCTCGGAAAGAACGAAAACATGGCCACCGGGAACGTGGCGCCAAAGACGGTTCAGGTCAAAATCGCCTTCCGTCCCGCTGGACGGTTTGGGCTTCCACGTCTCTCGACCCGGCGCGGCGCGGCTTTGCTATAAGAGGCGCAATGGCCAGAATCAAAATCGTCCATACGACCGAATATCACTACCGAAGTCCTGTCGGGCTCGCGCGCCATCGCCTGATGCTGCGGCCGGACGACAGCCACGATCTGAGGCTCCACGAAGCGTTTCTCGAGGTCGATCCCCAGCCCTCCCTGATCCATTGGGCGCACGACGCCTACGACAATTCGATCTGCTTGCTCGAATGGCCCGCGAGCCTGCGCGCCGAGCGGCTCAGAATCGTCTCGACCCTCGATCTCACGCATCACCCTGATGGGCCACCTGCCCCGGTCTATGCCCTCGATCCCAGCGCCGAGGCGTTCCCCTTCAGTTACGACCTCGAAGATTTCCCCGACGTCGCCCGGCTTGCCGAGCGGCAACTGAGGGATCCCGACCGGACCGTTCATGCTTGGGCGCGTCGCTTCGTCGCCGACGTGCGCAACGCCCGTACGCTCCCGGTGCTCGAGGCGATGACCCACGCGATCAAGGCCGAGTTCCGCTATGAGGCGAGGCACGCGGAAGGCACCCAGACGGCGGCCGAGACGCTCGCGCTCGGCGCCGGGACCTGCCGCGACTTCGCGGTCTTGATGATGGAGGCCGTGCGGAGTTTCGGCGTCGCGGCGCGCTTCGTCACCGGCTATCTCTATGAAGATACGTCCGGGACGACGCGCGGCGGCGGCAGCACCCACGCCTGGTGCAGCGTCTATCTGCCGGGCGCGGGCTGGGTCGAATATGATCCGACCAACGGGCTGATTGCGGGCGCGAACCTCATCCGCGTCGGCATGACGCGCAGCGCCGCGCAAGCGATCCCCGTGGCGGGCGGCTATGTCGGCGCAGCCGGCGACGCCGATGGCCTCTACGTCGACGTTGCGGTCACGGGAGCGCGGTCCTGAGGCGGCGGACGCGCCATCCGGGAGGGAACCGCCGATGAGACCCGGCGGCGCGAGTGCCACGTCCGCCGGCTACGTCTCGACCGGCCATCTTCCGGCGCCCGAGACGGTCGCGGCCCTCGTCGCCGAGGCGTTCGAGCGGTTCCGCGCCAATACGGAGGGAGCGGTCTCCGACGTCTACCCCTCCCTCGCCCGCGCGCCCGCGGATCTTCTCGGCCTCTGCGTCGCCGGCGCGAACGGCGCGATTCATGCCGCCGGCGACTGGGACGTCCCCTTCACCATCATGAGCGTGTCGAAGCCGTTCGTCTTCGCGCTGGTCTGCGACGTCATCGGTCCCGACGCCGCGCGCGAAAAAATCGGCGTCAACGCGACCGGCCTGCCCTTCAACGCGCTCAGCGCCCTCGAGCGCGACCCCAACGGCTGCACCAATCCGATGGTCAATCCGGGCGCCATCGTTACGACGAGCCTCGCCCCCGGCGCGACGGTCGACGAACGCTGGAGGTTCCTGCTCGATGGGCTTTCGCGCTTTGCGGGACGAGCGCTCGCGCTCGACGAAGAGATCCTGGACTGCGCGCTTAGAAGCAATGCGCGCAATCGGGCGATCGGCCAGCTGTTGCAAAGCTACGGGCTGATCGATGGCGACCCCGCCGAGGCGGTCGAGCTCTATACGCGGCAGTGCTCGCTCGTCGTGACGGCCAGGGATCTCGCCGTCATGGGCGCGACGCTCGCCGACGGCGGGGTCAACCCGCTGACGAAGATCCGTGTGATCGATCTGGAGAGCGTAAAGCGAGCGCTCGCCGTCATGGCGACGGCCGGGCTCTACGAGACGTCCGGGGATTGGCTCTATGACGTCGGCCTGCCGGGGAAGAGCGGAATCGCCGGCGGAATCGTCGCCGTCTCGCCCGGCAAAGGCGCGCTGGGCGCTTTCGCGCCGCGGCTCGACGCGTCGGGAAACAGCGTCAAAGGGCGCCTCGCGGCCGGCTTTCTTTCAAAGGCGCTTGGCCTCAGCCTGTTTGCCTCCGAGGCCGCGCCATGATTGATACCGGATCGAGTTTGAGCCGGCGGGAATCTGTAGTCGCGATCGCTGATCGCGGCTACGCGGTCAACGACCGCGTCTACAAAGCCGGCGCACGATGTCGGGAGACGGGGGCGCAATGTCGTCGGTTCAAGTTCCCGGGCTCCTGAGCTTTACCATCGCGATCCTCGTGTTCTTCATCGGCGCCGGCCTCAACCGGGCGATCAAGCCGCTGCAGACCTGGAACATCCCGGAGGCCGTGACCGGGGGGCTGCTCGCCGCCGCGGCGACGCTGATCGTCTATGTCGTGTTTCGCGTCGAGGTGAGCTTCTCGCTCGAGGCGCGCGACATGCTGCTGCTCTATTTCTTCACCGGCATCGGCCTCAACGCCAAGCTCGAAGACCTGATTTCCGGCGGCCGGCCCTTCCTCGTCCTGCTGGCGCTCACGCTCGTCTATCTCGTGATCCAGAACCTGATCGCGGCCGGCGGCGTCGCGGCGCTCCATCTTCCGGCTGGCATGACGCCGCTCCTCGGCTCGGCCGCGCTGATCGGCGGGCACGGCACGACCATCGCCTGGGCGCCGATCATCGCCGACCGGTTCGGCCTAGGCAACGCGCTCGAGGTCGGAATCGCGACGGCGACGCTGGGCCTCGTGGTCGCAAGTCTCGTCGGCGGTCCGATCGCCGGCTTCCTCATCCGTCGTCACGCTCTGGCCGGACCTGCCGAGCCGGACCCGGTGGTCGGCGTTCCGGACGATCCGGCCGACGTAGAGGCCGACGACATAAACCACATCGCCTTGCTGCGCGCGCTGCTCGTTCTCAACGTCGTGATCCTGATCGGATTCGCGCTGCAAGACATCGTCGGCGAAAGCCGCATCAAGCTGCCGCTGTTCGTGATCTGCCTGCTCGTCGGGATCGTGCTCACCAACACGGTTCCGCGGGTCCTTCCGGCGATGCGATGGCCGACCCGGACACGTGCGCTGGCGCTCATTTCCGATCTTTCCCTCAACGTCTTCCTGGCCATGTCGCTGATGAGCATGCAGCTCTGGACGCTCGGCGGGCTCGGGCTCGCGCTGGTCGCGGTGCTCGCGGTCCAGACGCTCGCGGCGGTCGCCTATATCGTGCTGGCCGTCTTTCCGCTGATGGGCCGGAACTACGAAGCGGCAGTCATTTCGGCCGGGTTCAGCGGCATCTCGCTCGGCGCGACCCCGACCGCGATCGCCAATATGACGGCGGTGACGAAACTGCACGGCGCCTGCGCAAGGGCTTTCATCATCCTGCCGCTGGTGTCGGCTTTCTTCATCGACATCGCCAACGCGATCGCCATCGGCTTGCTCGTCCGCTGAGCAGAGTCTCACGGGCCGGCTAACCGGACGCGCAGCAGATCGGAGCGGGGATGGGTCTTTGTGTTTCAGGCGTAGGGCGCGCTTCGCCTCAGCCGCGCTTCATCGCCGCCTCGACCTCTGCGCGGCGCGGCAGCGGCGCGACCGCGCCGTAACCGAGCGTCGAGAGACTTGCGGCGATATTGGCGAAACGTGCGGCTGCGAACGGATCGGCGGCGCGCACGAATTCGGCGAGAAACGCGCCGTCGAAACAGTCGCCCGCTCCGGTCGCGTCGACCGCCTTGACCTTTTGCGGGTAAATGCGCTCCCGCCCGCTTGCGGTCGCGACGAGCGCTCCCGCCTTGCCCATCTTCACCACCGCGACGCGCGCGCCAAGCCCGAGGTAAAAGTCGGCGACCGCGTCGGGATCGCGCAGCGACGCCAGCGCCTCGGCGTCGTCAAGTCCAGGGAGCGCAATGTCGCATGAGCGCATCGCCTCGTGAATGATCGAGCGCGCCCGGCGGAGCGGCCAGAGCTTGAGCCGCAGATTTGGATCGTAGGAGACGAGGCGCCCGGCCGCATGCGCAATGTCGATGGCCGCGAAAACGGCGTCGGCGGCGGAGGACGAGATCGCCTGGCTGATGCCGGAGAGGTGGAGGATTTTCGTCTCGCGGATGCGGTCGACCGGTAAGTCCTGCTCGCCGATCCGGCTCGCCGCGGAGCCTGCGCGCATGTAGGAAAACTCGTGTCCCTCCGGCCCGTGGGTGACGAAATAGAGCCCGGTATGGGCGCCGCCGTTGACGACGATGCGGCTCGCGTCGACCCCTTCGCGCATCCAGAGCTCGGTCAGCGACTGTCCGAAGCGGTCGGCGCCGATCGCGGTGAAATAGGACGCGTCGGCGCCCAGCCGCGCGGCCGCGATCATCGCGTTCGACGTGTCGCCGCCGAAGCCCTGAACGAACGGCGCGCCGTCGCTCGGCTGATTGAGTTCGACCAGCGCCTCGCCGATCGCCAGGAGATCCGACATGCCTACCTCGTTGCGACAGTGAGAAATGAGGAGTGCGTCAAGGCGCCCGCCTCGAATTGCGCCGCGCAAGCGCGTTCAGCGTTTCGACCAGGGAGGAGAAGAACATGGCGGCGTAAATATAGCCCCTTTCGATGTGGAAGCCGAAGCCGTCGGCGATCAGCGTCATCCCGATCATCAGGAGAAAGCTCAACGCGAGCATGAGCACCGTCGGATTGCGATGGATGAAGCCGGCCAGCGGACCCGAGGCGACCATCATCACGCCAACCGCAAAGACGACCGCGATCACCATGATCGGAAACTCGCTCGTCATCCCAACCGCGGTGATAATGCTGTCGACCGAAAAGACAATGTCGATGAGGACGATCTGGACCAAAGCCGAGCCGACCTCGAGCTTTGCGACCTTCGGCGAGCCGTCGTCCGCCTCGTCCGGATCGACCTTCTCGTGAATCTCA
Organism: uncultured Alphaproteobacteria bacterium; assembly: GCA_963787135.1. Lineage (GTDB taxonomy): Bacteria > Pseudomonadota > Alphaproteobacteria > Rhizobiales > Beijerinckiaceae > Roseiarcus. Next base: position 85,914 of record CAWBBW010000013.1, read on the forward strand.
GTCGTCGCCTTCCACACCAGAAATAACCCGCCTGCCAGCAGCAGCAGGTCTCGCACAGAAAAGGGATGCCCCAGCACGGTCGTTACCGGTCCGGTGAGGTGCACGATCGCCGCGGCGGAGGCCAGCATCGCAAGGCGGAATATGAGCGCCAGCATGAGGCCAAGGCTGCGCGCGAGCGTCCGCCGGCTTGCCTCGACGCGGTTAGAAAGCAGCGCGATGAAGACGAGGTTGTCGACCCCGAGCACGACCTCCATCGCGATCAGGGTCGCGAGCGCCGCCCACGAGGCGGGATCGGCGGCGAGGCGCGCGATTGTGTCCATGCGGCGCTCCGTTACGTCGCCAGATTGACGTCAGCCCGCCGCAGGCGGCGCTGAGACGCCGTCATAGAGCACCCGCCGCCGCTTTTCCAAGCGCGCGAGTCGTCAAGCCCGCTGCGCTATACCGGAGCGAAACCGGCGCCCCCCGAAGATCAAGCTTCCGCCGGACCGGCCCCCACCGCCTGGAGCGCTTCCTCCACTTGTCCCAGCCGTTCCTTGCCCCAAAACATCTCTTTGCCGACGAAGAACGCCGGAAGGCCGAACACGCCGCGCTCGACGGCTTTCGCCGTGTAGTCGGCGAGCTTCTGTTTGATCGCCTCGGTCTGGGCGAGCGCCATCAGGCTCACGCTGTCGAGCTCGGCAGCATCGATGGCGGCCGCGAGGACCTCGGGGTCGTCGAGCTTGAGGCCCTCCTCCCACATACCCTTAAGTCCCATTTCAAGATATTTGGCTTCGTATCCCCGCTCCTGCGCGCCGACGAGGCCCCGCATCAGCATGAGCGTATTGACCGGGAAATGCGGGTTGAGGCGGAACTTGTCGATCCTGTTCCGGGTCACGAAGCGCCGGATTTCCAGCATCTCGTATTCGACCTTGCCCTTGACCGGCGCAAAAGCGACCACCGGCGACTGGTTGTTCGACGCTTTGAAGATGCCGCCGAGCAGGCACGGCGTGATCTCCAGCGTGGCGCCGGTCCGCTGGAGGATCGGCGGCAACGCGCGATACGCCAGATAGACGTTCGGGCTTGCGAAATCGAACAGGAACTCGATCGTCGCCGTCATCACCATGTCTCCGCCCAGGGCCTCAGGTCCATTTCGAACGTCCAGGCGCTGCGCTTCTGGCGATAAAGCCAGACGTAGTTCCTGGCGATCTCGTCAGGGACGAGAATCTCCTCCCGTTTGAGCTTTTCGGCAGCGTCCGGCATGAGGCCGCGGATGAACTCGCCGTCGATCGCCCCGTCGATGACGACATGGGCCACATGCACGCCTTTCGGCCCGAGCTCGCGCGCGAGACTCTGCGCCAGCGCCCGCAGGCCGTGCTTGGCGCCGGCGAAGGCCGAAAAGCCGGCGCCGCCGCGCACGCTCGCAGTCGCGCCGGTGAAGAGGATCGCGCCCCTGCCCCGCGGCGCCATGACGCGCGCCGCCTCGCGGCTGGTCAGGAATCCGGCGAGGCAGGCCATCTCCCACACCTTGGAATAGACCTGCGTCGTCGTCTCGAGCACGGAGAAGCGAACATTGGCGCCGATATTGAAGACGAGGACTTCGATCGGGCCGAAGGATTTTTCGACGGTTGCGATGAACGCAGCGACGTCGGCTTCGTTGCGCGCGTCGAGGCCGAAGGCGTGCGCTTCGCCGCCCTCGGCGCGGATGCGCTGCGCCAGCGCCTCCAGCGCCTCCGTGTGGCGCGGCCGCCGCGTCACGCAGACAGCGAGCCCTTCGCGGGCGAAGGCGCGCGCGATCGCGCCGCCAAGCCCCTCGCCCGCCCCGATCACCACGCAGACGCCCCGCCGCGCTTCGCTCATCCGATGGTCTCCCTGCCCTGGCGCCCCCGCGGCAGTACGCAGAACGCGATCAGCCCCTGCGCGAGATAATAGGTCGGCAGCGTCCATTGATCGGCCGCCCAGCCGAGATGGCCGAATTTGAAGAGCGCGATTGTCATGTCGGAGAGCATGAAGAGAACGCCGCCGATCCCAACCGCGACCGTGGCGCGGTCGCGCAGCACCGTGGCTCGCCCAACCGCCTGCGCCGCCATCGCCGCGACGACGGCGACATAGATCGCAACCGGCGCCCTCAAGCCCGCGTCGACGCCCGGCCAGATGACGGCGACGATCAGCGCAGCGAAGGCGGCGATCGCGACGACCGCGGTTTGCGAGGGCCAGAAGCCGACGCCGCGGGAAAAGGCCGCGATGTAGAAGCCGTGCGCGATAAGAAAGGCCACGAGGCCCGGCAGGAAGAGCGAGGGCGAGATGAGCAGCGCATCGCCGGCGAGCGAGGCGACGAGGGCCGCCGTCACGAGCCGTTTGACGTCGGCCGGCCCGTTGCGCATCGCGAAGGAAAGGATCAGGAGCGCCATCGCCGCCGGCTTTGCCACGGCTTCGACGCCGGTCCAGCCGAGCGCGTAAGCGGAGCATGTCAGAGCAGCGGCTAAAACGTAGAGCGTCTCGGCAATGGAAATGCGCCCGTCGAGCAGCGACCCCATCGCCCACAACGACGCCGCGAGCGAGAGGAATACGCCAAGGCCGTTCATGAGCGGCAGGTTCGGGCCCGCGACCAGGAACGCCGCAGTGGCGCCGATCATCCCGACGAGCGCCGCGAGGACGACGACCGCAGCGGCCGGGCCGGCCGGCGGATCGTAGCGGCGGATCGCCTTGAGGTCATAGGGGGCCTGAGGCCCTGGCGTCCTCAGATTAGCCGGGACCCAGCCGGGCGGCGCGAACCAGACCCGAACCTTATCGCGCCAGTCGTCGGCAGCCCAGGCGAGCTTCGCCATTGTCGCGTAATACGAGAGGTTGGCCGACACGGGATCGAATGTGCGTAAGCCGCCGCGCACGCCATAGACCGGCTTCTCGACTTCGTCCTCGTAGGTGCCGAACAGGCGGTCCCAGACAATCAGGATGCCGCCGTAGTTCTTGTCGAGATATTGGTCGTTGAGGCCGTGATGCACCCGGTGGTTCGAGGGCGAGGCGAACACCCGGTCGAACCAGCCGAGCTTGCCGACGAGCTCGGTGTGGATCCAGAACTGGTAGAGAAGATCGATCAGCCCGGCGGCGACGAAAACGACCGGGGGAACGCCCGCGATCGCCATCGGCAGGTAGAAGATCCAGCCGAGCAGCACGCCGGAGCTCGGCTGCCTCAGCGCCGTCGAAAGATTGAACGCCTCGCTCTGGTGATGCACGACATGGGCCGCCCAGAAGAGACCGACCTGGTGGTCGATGCGATGGTTCCAATAGTAGAAGAAGTCGTAGGCGATCAGCCCGCCGACCCACACGCGCCAGTCGTCGGCCTGTAATGAAAACAATGAAAAATGATTGTACACAAATACATAGACGCCAACGCTTAGCGCCAGCATGAAAACGCCTGAAAGCTGACTGAGGATCCCGGCGGTCAGCGAGCCGACCGCATCGTTGAGCCGGTAGACGTTGCGCCCCAGCGCCACGCCGATCCCGAACTCCGCCGCCATCAGCGCGACGAATACCGGGATGGCGTAGACGATGACGTTCAACCGCTCCTCCCGCAGGAATTTTGGGCCGCGAGACTACGGCGGGAGCAAAAGGAGTCAATCGCCAGCGCCGGTTCTCAGCTTTCCTGGCGAGGCGGCCGGAATGACGTGCCGCGCCAACAGCCAGAAGCGCCTCCCGCGATCTGGCGCATGCGTGACCAAGAGGAAAAGGCCCGCGACGAAGCAGATGGTCTCGGCCGAATCTCGAGAACCCTCAGTTCCAAGACTTGGCGGTCGTCGTGATTCGCTTTTGAATGATGCTGACGCCAGAACAAAATGATGTTGACACCCGAACAAGATCGGTGCAGGCTTCGAGATGGCGTTGCGCTTCGCCACAAATCTTTTTGGGGAGAATTCGATGAAGAACTCAATTGCGGCAGTTTCAGCGGTCGCCACGCTTCTGTTCGCCGGTGCCGCGAACGCGGGCAACATGCTCGGGATCAACTACTTCGAAATTGCGGAACCGACCACCAACGGAGATTTCGGGCCGTGCTGCAGCTCTCCTAGTCCGGCCACCTGGGAAGGGAACCTCGCGGGCACTTCGCTCCTCGGCGGACTTCCGGTCTTGGGGTCGGGGCCGAACCCAAACCCAGTCCAATCGCTTTCCGGCTCGAACCAAATCCTCTGGTGGACGAATGGTGTGGACGGCATCTCCGCTACGCCGCCTTCGGGGACGATTTCCCTGCCCTATGCGAGCAACATGTTCGCTCCCAGGAGCACGGGCAGCGGCGACGGAGGCGATTTTGAAACTGCGGCCCTTTGGGGCACCGTCCACGGGACCGGCGCCGACGTGCAGCTTACTGTGAGTTCCGACGACGATGCGCTGGTCTACCTGAACGGCCAGTACAAGGGCGGGAACCCTGGCGTGCACGGGGTGGAGACGTCGATAGTCGATCTGGGAGACATCTCGGGATCGGCCTCTCTGGACATCTTCTACGCCGACCGCGCACAGGTGGGCGCTTACCTCGCGATCTCGGTTTCCGGCGCAACGACATCGGTCCCGGAACTCTCGACCTGGGTCATGATGGCGCTGGGCTTCGCGGGGCTCGGTTTTGCCGGGTACCGCGCCCGCAGGACCGTCAGGCTCGCCGTCTGATCTACAGACGCATTGATAAACCCTGAGAGGCCGCTCCTGGAGCGGCCTCTTTTTTGTTTAACCGCCGCTGCGAATGTCCCATGCGCCGAATTCGGCCGAGCCGGCTGTCGCCGGCCCGGTCCGTCGCGTCAGACCTAACTACAGGAACGCCCGCAAGCCCCCGAACACGCCGAGCGCGGAAACGGCCGTGCAGATCGCAACGATGAGGCCCAGCCGCCGCCCGCTCACCCGGTACGGCTCCGGCAGGGCGGTCGCGGCCAGCGCCACCAGGAAACCGATGACCAGCGGCATCAGGAGGACGTTCAGCACCTGGGCGGCGACGTTGAGCCAGACGAGGTCGGACGTCGCCCAGACCGCGAGCGCCGAACCGACCACGGCGAGCGCATAGACGCCATAGAACCAGCCCGCCGCAAACGGCTTCACTTCGAGCGTGCGCTTCAGGCCTGCGATCTCGCCCACGCCCCAGGCGAGCGCAAGCGATGCGACGATCGCGGCGACCAGCGAGGCGCCGAGCACGCCCGCGCCGAAAATGATCTTGCCCGCCGCCGCACCCAACGCAGGGGTCAGCGCGCGGCTGATGTCGCCGACGCTGGAAAGCCTCGCAGGAGTGGCAGCGTAAGCGAAAGTCGCCGCAGCGGCGATCAGCACCGAGCCCGTCAGGCATTGGGTCAGGACTGCGCCGAGCGCAGTGTCGACGCGCGCATGGCCGAGATCGGCCGGCTGCAGCCTTTTGTCCACGGTCGCCGACTGCTGGTAGAAGATCATCCAGGGGTTGAAAGTGGCGCCGATGATCGCCGCGGCCATGTAGAGGAACTGCCGGTCGCCGAACGGAAAGCTGACCGCGTCCCTCGCTATTGCCGCCAGACTTGGGCGCGCCGCCCAGGCGACGACAAAGAAGGCCAGTTCGAAAAGGCCGATCAGCAGCGCCGCCCGTTCGACCCGCCGGTAGGAGCCGGTGCCGACAATGACGAGCAGCAGGGCCGCCGCCGCCGGCAGGGTGAAGCTGCGGGAGAGGCCGAACATTTGGCCGATGCCGGCGACGCCCGTGAACTCGGTGACGAGCGAGCCGACCGCCGCCACCGCGAGGGCCACTAGGGCGAGAAGAGCCCAGCCCAAGCCGTAGCGTTCGCGAATGAGTTCGGCGTGGCCCCGGCCGGTGTGGACGCCAAGCCGCACCGTCAGCTCCTGCACGAGATAGAGCATCGGGATCAGGGCCAGCACCAGCGGCAGCAGTCGATAGCCCCATTGCGCTCCGGCCTGAGCGGCCGTCACCACATTGCCGGCGTCGGTGTCGGCCAGCATCACCAGGAGCCCGGGTCCCCAGACGGCGGCCGCGCGGATCAGGGATGCGGCGCCAAGGCCGGTCGTCCGCGCTTCGCCGTTCATCCCCGCGACATCCCCAGAGCTTCGATCGCATTGATTGCTAAGCATAGCGTGACAAAGGCGCTGCGAAACGCGAAGTCAATTGGCAGAATTCGCGCACTTATCGCGGGCGCCGCGTCGCGATGCTGCGCGAAATATCTCATTTTCTTTTCAGAGAGTCTTTGCTGGCGGGACCGCCCGCATGCCAAGCCGGCACCGGGCGCCGGTCAGGCGCTAATTGGTTCTATCGGATGGGCGCCGGCTCCCAATCCCGGAGCGTACAGCGCAAGAAGCTCTGCGATTGGTGACCCAATCAGAAGCGGAACTTAAGTCCGCCGGTGAAGGGCGCGTCCGGGGATTCACGGCCCGCGGTGAGAGAGAAGCCGCCGTTCTGAGCAGCGGCGTGCCCTTCCGACTGGATCGCCGGAAACTGCGAGGCCGTACCTGTGTGTGCGCCGACGGGCGGCGCGTATGGATCTGAGAAGCGAATGTCGCCGAGGCTATCGCTGTTCGAGGCGGCGGTCTGGACTGTCTTCGCTTTCGCCGCGTGGGGACGAACCAGCTTTGACTGGGCCACAGATGAACTCTGCGCCGCCACGGTTCCGACGGAAGCGCACATGAGTCCGATCACAGCGATACAAAGGCGTGTCATGTGCAGCGCCCTGTTTTGCGCCCACCTCGAGCCCGTTCACCAATTGTTAACCGATCGTGAGCCCCCGTGCAACCGCGATATTCCATTGGTCCGATCACGTTTTGCCGATCGACCGGACCGCGAAGGCCGCGCGGATTCTCGGCCTCGACATGAAGAACTCTAGCGCTGCCAGGAAGGCGTTCCCACATATCCCTGTGAAAAAGCGGCGCGGTGTCGTAGCCCACCGCTGCGGGGGGTCGACCAAGGACGCTCGCCATGCCTCAACGCAACACGCTCCCCGGGCTCATCTTCCTCCTCATTTTCGCGGGGGGCCTTTTTCTCGCCTATTGGGGCTTCAGCCCCGAGAGCCCGGCCGCGGCGGCCGCAATCGCGATCGCGAGCTTCATCGTCGCCGGGATCGTCGCCAGTTCCGTCAAGGTCGCCGATCAGTGGGAGCGCGTGGTCGTGCTGCGGCTCGGCCGCTTCCACAGGCTCGCCGGACCCGGGCTCTTCTTCATCATCCCGATCCTGGACACGGTGGCCTACCGGATCGATATCCGCGTCATCACCAGCACTTTCAAGGCGGAAAAGACGCTGACCCGCGACACGGTTCCGGTCGACGTCGACGCGGTGCTGTTCTGGAAAGTGGTCGATCCGAAAATGGCGGCGCTCGACGTCGCCGACTACGTCTCGGCGATCAACTGGGCCTCGCAGACGGCGCTCCGCGACGTGATCGGCAAGACGATGCTCGCCGACATGCTGGAGGGGCGAGACAAGATGAGCGCCGATCTGCAACGCATCATCGACACGCGCGCCGAGCCCTGGGGCGTCAACGTCATCTCGGTCGAGGTCAAGGACGTGCTGATCCCCGCCGCGCTGCAGGACGCCATGTCGATGCAGGCGCAGGCCGAGCGCGAGCGCCAGGCGCGGGTGATCCTCGGGGACTCCGAGCGGCAGGTGGCGCAGAAATTCGTCGAGGCGGCGGAAACCTACGCCGACAACCCGAACGCTTTCCACTTACGCGCGATGAACATGCTCTACGAGGGCCTGAAGCGCAGCAACGCGACCATCGTCATCGTGCCCTCTACCGCGGTCGAAACGATGCAGCTCGGCGGCGCGCCGACAATGGCGACCGTGGCGAGCGCCATCGCGCACGCCAACGCGGCGGGAGGGGCGGCTGCGGTGGAGGGACCGGCGGCCGAATAAGGCGCCGGCGCTATCCCGACCTCGTCTGACATGGGGCGCCGCAGCCAGCGACTCTGGATGCCCGCGTGCGCGGGCATGACAAGGTCGATGTCATCCCCGCGAAAGCGGGGATCCAGAGTCGGAGGGGCGCTGGCGTCAATGATTTGTGGCTGCGCCCTCGCCCTGGATGGCCGCCTGTGACAGGGTTGCTCACCCCGGCGTCGGCGCGTCGGGGCGGATGAGCTTCTCGTGCTTGAGCTCCGCCCACAAATCCGTGGGGATCGGGTGGCGGAAGGCGGCGAGGTTCCGCTCGACTTGGGTAGCGGTAATCGCGCCGGGAATGACCGAGGCGACGATCGGATGGCCAAGCGGAAACTGGAGCGCGGCCGCCGCTAGCGGCACGTTGTGGCGCCTGCAGACCGCCTCCATTTTCGCGACGCGCTCGAGAATGGCTGGCCCCGCAGGCTCGTAATTGTACATTGCGCCCGGAACGGCGCCGGTCGCCAGGATCCCCGAATTGTAGCCGCCGCCGATGATTATGCCGACCCCGCGCTCGGCGCAGCGCGGGAACTCGCTCTCGAGCACCTCCTGTTCGAGCAGCGTATAGCGCATCGCAACCAGGAAGAAGTCGATGTCGAAGAGGTCGAGAAAGCGCGGGATCAACTCCCTGGAATTGAAGCCCGCGCCGATCCCCTTGATGACGCCGGCTTCGCGCAATTCGCTGAGCGCCTTCCACCCGCCCGTCTTGAGCTGGCCGAAAAAAGCGTCGAGCGCCGGCGGATTGTGATCCCAGGGGTCAAGATCGTGAATAAGCAGGACGTCGACCGAATTGATCCCGAGCCGCTGCAGGCTATCCTCGAACGAGCGCATCACGCCGTCGTAGCCGTAGTCGAACACCGTCTGGAATTCGAGGCCGCCGAGCCACTGGTCATGAATCGCGCCGGGCCCAAAAGGGCGGCGCAGAACGCGGCCGATCTTGGTCGACACCACGTAGTCCGCTCGCGGCCTTCGAAAAAGCGCGCGCCCAAGAGAGTGCTCGGCAAGGCCGCGGCCGTACCACGGCGAGGTGTCGAAATAGCGCACGCCTCCAGCCCAGGCGCCTGCGATCAGGGCCGCGGCTTCCGCGTCGTCGACGCGTTCGAAAAGCTCGCCGAGCGGCGCGGTGCCGAGGCCCAGTTCGGAGACGCGGACGTCCGCCCGCCCCAGCTTCCTTGTCTTGAACGGAGCGGCCGGTGCGCTCACTCCTCTGGCTCGGTGCCGAAGCGCAGCGGATAGCCCTTGGCGGCGCCGGCTTCCGTTGCGCGGGTGGCTTTCGTTTCCGCGATGTCCTGGGCGAAGACGGCGACGACGCAGACGCCCTTGCGATGCGCAGTCATCATCACGTTGAGCGCCTGGGTTTCGTTGAGGCGGAACACAGCCTTCAGCACTTGCACGACGAAGTCGCGCGGCGTGTAATCGTCGTTGAAGAGAATGACCTTGTGCAGGCGCGGACGTTCGACCTTCGTTTCGGTCTTCGTCCTCGGAATGGTGACGGTCTTGCTCATCGTGGCCCCTGGCGTCAGGCTGTCGTCGATGCAGACTCTATTTTGCACATGCATCGCGTCGCGTTCAAGGCCATCCGGCCCACGTCTTGCAAAGCGCTTCTTACTCTCTTGGATCGATCGGGGCCGCCCATGCTCAACACGCGACAAAACGTTCTGCGCAACTTCTGGTACGCGACCCTCCCCGTCGACAAGCTGAAGGACGGCCCGAAGGCGTTTCGGCTGCTCGGCCAGCCGATCGTGCTTTTCCTCGACGAAAAGGGCGAACCCGCGGCGCTCGAGGACCGCTGCTGTCACCGCACCGCCAAACTGTCGAAAGGCTGGATCAAGGACGGCCATATCGTCTGCGGTTATCACGGCTGGGAATACGACCGTGACGGCAAGCTAGTGAACATCCCCCAGTTCCCGTTCGAGCAGGCGGTCCCGAACGCGCGGGCTAAATCCTTCCTCGCCAAGGAGCGCTATGGCTATGTCTGGGTCTGTCTCGGCGAGCCGCTTCTGGACATTCCCGATTTGCCTGAGGACCGCGACCCCGCGTTCCGCCGCATCCACCAGTTCGACGACTTCTGGAGCTGCTCGGCCCTGAGGATGATGGAGAATTCCTTCGACAACGCGCATTTCGCTTTCGTGCACAAGAACACTTTCGGCGATATCGCCCAACCGAAGCCGGAAAAATATGAGATCACCGAAACCGATTACGGTTTCGTCGCGGAGACCATCGTGCCGGTGAAAAATCCGCCAGAGGCCGCGCGCATCACTGGCACGACCGAGCCATGGACGAAGCGCAAGATGCGCAACGCTTGGTTCATGCCGTTCTGCCGCACCATGGACATGGAATATCCGTCCGGCCTCAGGCACCTTATCTTCAATTCCGCAACGCCGATCGACGACGGCTCGATCCAGCTGATCCAGGTCCTCTATCGCAACGACCGCGAGGAGGATTGCTCGACCGAGGAGCTTCGCGCGTGGGATGGCAAGATCATCGAGGAGGATCGCGAAATTCTTGAATCGACCGACCCGGACGCGATCGTCGACATGAGCCGCAAGCTCGAAATGCACATGCCTTCCGACCGGCCGGGCATGCTGATGCGGAACCGCCTGAACGCGCTGCTGAAGGAGCACGGCGAGCATGAGGTTCCGCGATGACCCCGGATTGCCGCCCTCGACTGGGGAAAAATTTTGAAGCACGATCGTGATATTGAAGATCGGCGCGTATGACGCCCGTCGCGCTGCGGGTTGGACGCGACAAGAAGCCGGAACCGGGGAGGGACCGCATGGCCGTTCGAAACGTGATTTGGCTGAGCGTCGCGGCGCTATCGCTGAGCACCGTCGGGGCCTTCGCCGGCCCGTGCGCCGAGCAGATCTACAATGACGATCTCGCGATCAGCAAAAGGCTGGGCGCTGCGGCGGCCGGGGGGAAAGCCGCGCCGGAGTCGGGGTTCGCGACCATGCACCGCCAGCCGACGCCGCTCACGATCGCCGGCGCCGAGCAGAAGGCGGGCGACCTCTCCGAGGCCGAGGTCAAGGCCATCGCCGAATTCATGGACGAGGCCCGCAAGGCCGACGCCGCCGGAGACGCCGTGGCCTGCCACAAGGCGATCGCGGACGCCGAGCGCATGCTCAACAAATAGCGCGAGGCTTCGGCGTTTGCGCGCGCGCCAGTTTCTTCGGGCGGCGCCCTGCATTTTTGGAAGCGGCGAAGCGTTTTCAGAAGGTTAGGCGCCAAAAAGTGTCGCTTTTTCGCCGCGGCCGGCGGCGCCGCCCGGGAGGCAAGGAATTGAAAGCAATAGCGCAAGGATTTGAAAGCCAAAGCGCAAGGAAACGAAAGCCAGGCACAAGGAAATGAAAATCGAACGCAAGGAAATGAAAATATAGAATCTAGACTTATCAATCGGTTATGGCAGATTCAGGCGCCAAGCGCACCATTAACCTTAACATTTTGCGGCTCGAGGTGAGTGTGAGCGCCTCCGTCCGATCATGGGGCCACAATACCACGGAATTCTGATTTACGGAAGCAATCACCGACGGTCTGGTTAACCCTGAGCTGGACGCCTAGACCAACTCCCGGCCCTCGCGACCCACAGGCAATGAAAGGGTCCTTAAAAATCGGAACTCGTCATGACGCTCGCTCCGCTCCTCGCCGCCCCGCCGATCATTCAGTTTCATGCGGCCTTCGCGTTTGCAGCGATCGGCCTCGGAGCCGTCCAGTTCCTGGCGCCGAAGGGGACATGGCCGCATCGCGAACTCGGGTGGGCGTGGGCGACGCTGATGATTCTGGTCGCTGGCACGTCTCTGTTCATCCATACGATACGGACATGGGGACCCTGGAGCCCGATCCATCTCCTGTCGCTGTTTACGCTGGCGGTTGTTCCGCTGGCTGTTTTGCGAGCGCGGCAACATGATATCCGCGCCCACCGGCGAGCGATGATCTGGATCTTCACCCTGGCCCTGGTCGTGACCGGATTGTTCACGCTCGCGCCCGGCCGCATCATGAACAAGGTGGTCTTCGGAGGCTGAAGTCAGAGGTCCCCAACGGCGCCTGCCGAGCGGCGCCGATGAGCAGAACTCGCGCTCGTTCAACGCATTGTGACCGCGATTGGCCCCCCGCCTGCATCCCCGCCTTGCGGACGCCTCGCCCCGGCGCCAAGAAAGCCCTGCTCCGATGCGCTCCGCCGTCCTCACCGCTCTCATCATCGCGACGGCCTTGTTCATGGAGAACATGGACGGGACGGTCATTTCGACGTCGCTGCCGGCGATCGCGCGCGATCTCCATCAGGACCCGATCGTCCTCAAGCTGGCGCTGACCTCATACATGCTGACACTGGCGGTGTTCATTCCCGCCTCGGGCTGGGTCGCCGACCGGTTCGGCGCGCGCACCGTCTTCTGTTCGGCGATCGTCGTCTTCACCCTGGGCTCGATCCTCTGCGGCGCTTCGAACTCGCTGCCGACCCTCATCGCCGCGCGCGTCTTCCAGGGTCTCGGCGGCGCCATGATGGTGCCGGTCGGACGTCTCGTGCTGCTCCGCAGCGTGCAAAAGAGCGATCTCGTCAATGCGCTCGCTTACCTTACCGTGCCCGCGCTGATCGGCCCCGTGGCCGGGCCGCCGCTCGGAGGCTTCATCACCACCTATTTCCACTGGCGCTGGATCTTCTGGATCAATGTGCCGATCGGCATTCTCGGGATCGCGCTGTCGCTCAGGTTCATTGCCAATCTGCGCGAGGAGGTCGTGCCTCGTTTCGATTTCAAGGGATTTGTCCTCTCGGGCCTCGGCCTCCTCGGCCTCATTTCCGGGCTCTCGCTGATCGGGCGCGGCATGGCGCCGTTCTGGGCGGTTGGCGCGCTGATTGCGCTCAGCACTGTGCTGCTCGCCGCCTATGCGGCGCATGCGCGCGGCGACGACAACGCGATCCTCGACCTCAAGCTGCTCAGGATCCCGACCTTCTTCTCCGGCGTTGCCGGCGGGCTGATCTTCCGCATCGGCATCGGCGCCATGCCCTTTCTCCTGCCCCTCCTGCTGCAGCTCGGCTTCGGCCTCACGCCTTTCGAGTCGGGTTCCCTGACCTTCGCCACCGCAGCTGGCGCCCTTTTGATGAAATTCACTGCCTCGACCGCGCTCCGCTGGTTCGGTTTTCGCCGGACGCTCATCGTCAACGGGCTCATCTCAGGGGCCTTTCTCGCCGCCTGCGCCCTCTTCACCCCCTCGACGCCGCACTGGATGATCCTGCTCACGCTGCTGACCGGCGGATTTTTTCGCTCGCTCGAATTCACCGCGCTCAACGCCATCAGCTACGCCGACATCGACCCGCCGCAGATGAGCCGGGCCACCAGCTTCGCCAGCGTCTCCCAGCAGATGTCGGGGGCGCTCGGCGTCGCGATCGCCGCCATCTGCATCCAGATCATCCAGTTCGGATTTGGCGACCCGACGCTGATGACGCGCGACCTGTCGATCGCCTTCGTTTTCGTCGCCGCGATCTCGAGCCTCGCGGTGCTGGTCTTCTTGCGCCTCGCCCCCGACGCCGGCGCTGCGGTTTCCGGCAAGATGGTCGCGACAAGCGAGGAAGGCGCGCCGGCGGCGGCGGAATGATCCCGTCGTGGCCGCCCGATCAGCGCGGCGGGCGACCGCTGCGGCCGACCTCTACCTGTACGTGGGCGAGTATGTGACCGGGTCGTCGAGGCGCTTCTGCACGCAAAGCATGGTTTTTGTCCGGCGATCCGTGCTAGGTTCTCGCCCGAGGAGCGCCCACATCCTGAAATCTGGAAGGCATTGGTATGATCAACGTAGTCTCCGAAGACCGGGCCTTGAACACGGCCGAGCTCGCCATGGTCAACGACACGCAGCCGCCGGCGATTGAGCGGAAGACCCGGGAGGAGCTCAAGGCTCTCGCGCACCGGCTGAGGCAGGCTCACAGCCGGGCCCATGATATCAGCTCCCGCCAGCAACGCGAGATGCGCGGAAAAGCGGAGCCGCACGGCGCAAGGCGCGCGCAGGAGAACGCCGGCAACGTAGTCAAGGCGCAACTGCTGCTCGACGCCATTCACCGCATCGACGAGGAGCTTTCCCGCCGCGACGAGCTCGAAACGGGCCGACCGAGCCCGTCCGAATTCGCGCGGCAGAGCCCTCGAGCTCAAGATGGGAGCCGTCTCCGGTCATCATCCTGATCCTGGACGGACGGCGTCCCAGGGGATCCGCGAAAAGAAGCGTACGGAAGAATTTGCCGGCGGGACGTCCAAGCGGGAAATGGGCCGCGTCTCCCAGGCTACCAAGGTCTCCCAGGCCCGCAAGGATTCGGGCAAAAGCTGAGCCGGACCGCTGACGCGGGAGTTGCGGCTTCCTGCGGCGAGCCCTGCCCTGCGCGGCGGCGCTGTCCCGGCGCGCGACCCGTTCACCATCCACGACGACGCCGTTTCGAGGCGATGAGATAGCTCGTGCGTGAAGGCTCTTTGAGAAACTGATTGATGCGCTCCTCGATCAGCGCATCGGCTTTGGTCTCGCGTTGCGCGCGATATTTGAGTTCGAGCAAAGAGTGGACGTGGTAGGTTTCGACGAACCGGCCTGGGTCGTCGGGATCGTGGTACACGTTCCACGCGTAGGCGCCGTCGCGCATGCGCTCATTGCCGATTTCCTGCATGAGCGCGACAAACTCGCCGCTGTCACCCGGATCGATCCTGAATTCGGTGATCGTCAGGATCGGCCCCTCGTCATCCTCGAGCCGCTGCATGAAGCAGGGCGCGCGCCAGTGCATGGCGGGCTCGAGATCAAGAGCGGCGCCCGCCTGCAGCTTCCAGCGCCAAGTCAGGAGCATGGCTGAACCCGCCCCCGCCGCGGCCAGGGCGAGCGCGAAGGGAATTCCCCTCAGATTGGCGACCTCGCCCCAGAGCGCGCTGCCGAGCGTCATCGCGCCGAAGAAGGCGGTGAGGAAAATCGCGAGCCCCCTGCCCCGCACCCAGTCGGGCAGCACGACCTGGGCGGAGACGAACATCGTCGTCATCACAATGATCCATGATGCGCCCGCAACGAAGCTTGCGACGAGCGCCACCTCGGGCGTGCGCGCGAGGGCGAACAACGCCAGGGCGAGCATCGTGCCGACGGTTCCGAGCGCCGCCGACAGATCAGGCCCGAGCCTTGCCTGCAGCGTTCGGAGAGTCAGCGATCCAACGATCGATCCGAAGCCGAGCATGCCCATCAAGAGGCCATAGAGCTCCGGGGCGTCGTGCATTTGTGCGCGCGCGAGGAGCGGCATCAGCGCCCAGTAGGCGCTGGCGAAGAAGAAAAACGCGACGGCGCGGATCAGGGTCGCGTCGAGATCGCGGTTGTAGCGGGCGTAGCGCAGGCCCGCGCTCATCGCGCTGACCAGGCGTTCGGCCGGAAGCGTTTCCCGGGCTCGGCGAGGCTCGCGCCACCACACCAGAGCGGCGAGCAGCACGAGACTGGTCGCGCAATAGACCCAGAACGGGAGCTTGATGCTGATCGCCGAAATCGCGACGCCCCCGAACGCCGGCCCCAGCGCACGGCTCACATTGTAACCCGCGTTGTCGAACGCGATCGCGCTGGCGAGCTGGCTTCTCGGCACGAGCACAGGCGTGATGATCTGCCATGCCGGGGCCGCCAGCGCCCCCGCCGCGCCGAGCAGGAACGTCGCCGTAAGCAGCGCCGTCGGCGTTTCCAGATGCAATGAAACCACGGCGGCGAAGGCGGCGCCGACCACCGCGACCCAGACCTGCGCTGCGATCAGCAGCCTTCGCGGATCGACCACGTCGGCCAGCGCCCCGGCGGGAATCGTCAGCAGGAACATCGGCCCCATGGTCGCGACCTGCACGGCCGACACCATCAGGGGGTTCGGATTGAGGCTGGTCATCAGCCAGCTCGAGGCGGTGTCGAACATCGCGGCGCCGACAGCCGACACGGAGGTCGCGATCAGGATGACGGTATAGGCCGCATTGGCGAACACCCCCCAGCGCGACGGCGGCGAGGCGGAAGGCTCCGGCGTTGAAATGGCTTGGCTGGTCACGGGCGGGCCCAAGTCTCGACGGCCTATCCTCGTGCCCCCCTTCCTCGCGATTGGCAACCGCCGGGAGTGAGGCCTGGTCACGCGCCGTCATCGAGAGCCCGTCATGGCCTCGAACACCGTAACCCCTCGCTTTCGAGGATCGGCAACAGATCCCGAAAAATCAGCTCGGCCTCGCGCCGGTTGCCGCGATCGGTGAAGTGGACGATGTCTAGATAGAGGTCGTCATCCCACGCCCCGTCGAGGCCGACGGCTGCGTCGATCAACGGGACGCCGCTCTGCGCCGCAAGCAGCCGTACAAGCCGGTTGTGGGCCGCGTTGGCGGCGATGATGTCGTCGATCGGCTTGAAGACAGCGCCATAGAAATCCTTGACCTCCCGCGGCGAACCCTCGCTGATCGCCATGCTCGACGTCGCCAAAGCCAGGGGGATACGGTTCTCGCGCGTCAGCGCAATCAGCTTCCGATAGGCCTCGGCGTAGCGGGTCTGGAGCAGCGCCTCGTCGGAAAGCAGCGGCGGCGGCGCGGGCGGCGCCTCGTGACGAGTCCGCAATTCATGCAGCGCGCGCTCGAACGCCAGTATGGCGCGGCCGAGAAGCGCGGAGGCGCGCGGGCGGACTCCCGGCTCATTTGGCTCCGCCTGCTGCCTTAAGCCCAACGCGAGCAAGCCATTCATCCCATGAGTCGAAAGGATGAGATCGGGGTTCAGCGGCAGAATATCGCGCCGCATCCGCTCGAGATTGTCCTCGAGCGTATAGGCCTCGGTCCCAGCGTTGACGACCTCGACCGGCCGGCTGCACGAAGCGCCGGCGAAGAGCCCCTGCAGCTGTTCTGGCCACGGCTTTTCGCCGTCACGCAAGGTCGGCCCGAATGTCTGTGACTCACCGAGCGCAACGACGCGAAATCGGTTGCCTTTTTCGCTCGCGATTTCCGGGCCGCGAAAGCCGGCGGAATTGATGCGGATGGTCGTGTCGAACATCCGGCCCGAGCTCCCCGGAACCAGCACGAAGGGCAGCTTCTTCTGAGGGTCCGGCTCCTCGATCGTTTTGCGGATGCCGTCGTCGCGGATCCATTCGTTGAGATAGTAGAACCACCACATGGCGAAGGCGGCCGGGTTCTCGCGCGCGGCGCGATAGGCGTAGGTGGGCTCTGCAACCGATCCTGCGATCGGCATACCGGTCGACGACCGGTAGAACGCATCGGCGAAGGGAAGCGCGAGCGCGAACAGAAAGAGGGTGCGCGCCGCCAGCCCGGCGCCTCCTGCGAACCGTCCCGACCTCTCAGCAAGCGCCAGTGCAATCACGGCCGTCACGACAAGGGCCGGATAGAAGAGATACGGCTCGTTCGCCATGAAGGCGTTGCGTGCGAGCGTCGCGGCGCCGATCAAGGCGAGCGCGAGCCCAAGCGGGGGAAGCCAGGACCGCCCCTTCCCGCGTTCAGGGAAGGAAGCCGGGGTAAGGGCTGACGCGGCAAGCGACCCTTGCAAAACAGGCGTCGCTTCAACCGTTTCGCGCCGCCCCCTCACGTAGTTCGGCCGCGCCGCCAGGATCGGGCGCTCGAAGGCGCGCCAGAAGAGCGTCGAGAGGCCCGAGACGATTGCCAGGTAGAGCGCGAGCTGCAAGGCGATCGGCCAGTCGGCGATCCTCGGCTTCAGCGCCATCACGACCAGGATGTGAAAGAGATAGGCCGAGTAGGAGATGCGCCCGAGCCAGAAGCTGAAGGCGCTGACGAGCCGGCCACGAAACGCCTCGTCCGCCTGCCGGAAAAAGCCGACGCCCGCCATGCCGAAGAGCGCCGACGAAAAGGGAAAGGCCTGCTGCGCCGCGACGCTGCCGCCGACCGCGAGTCCCGCGACCCAGATTTCGGCCGCCGTTGCGGTCGCGACAAGCACGGCCAACGCGACAAGGCGACGGCTTCCGGCGGGCGTATCGAGCGACGGCGCGGGACGCTTTTCGAGCATGAGATAGAGCAGGTAGCCCCAGACGATCGAATCGATCCGGAAAAGCGTGACGCGCCGAACGTCGAGGTCCCAGTCGTGCGGCGCGAAGATGAACCTTAGCGCCGCGACGGCAACGATAACGATGACGGCGAACGCTGCGTCCAGGCGTCGGTCGCTTCGGCCGACGAGCCGCCCGACGAGGAAGAGGAGCGGCGCGAAGAGCAGGTAGAACCATTCCTCGACTGCGAGGCTCCAAGCAACCGGATAGAAGTCGATTCGATTGGCCGCGCCAAACAGGTTTTCGATATAAAAAAGGTAACGCAGGAAATCGGCCGTCAGCAGATTGCCGGTCATCAGCGCAACGACAACAAGGGCGACGACGTAGGGCGGGATGGTGCGCATCCAGCGACGCGTCAGAAAAACCCCGAGATTCCGCCAGGGCTTTCCGATCACCCAGTCGACGATCTGCGGCGCGAGCACAAAGCCGCTCAGAACGAAAAACACCTCGACGCCGGCGACTGCGACCGCGTCCGCCGTGGGGCGGAACGGCGCGTTGGTCGTCAGATAATGCGGAACCGCCACCGCGAAGGCCGCCGCGCCCCGCAGGAAATCGAGCGCCGGACTGCGCTTCATGCCGGGGGCGTGTAGACGAACGGAGCGTTGACGGTCTGACCCGCAATCGCAAACAGGAGGACGATCGCCAGGAGGCAAATGAGCGCCGGCGCCGCCCAGGGGCCCGCGGCCTGCCGCCTCAGGAACTCAACCATATGCAATCGCGCGGACCCGCACCTCTCGCCGGCGTCAGGCGCTGGCGACGGTCTTATACGCGGCGCGGCTCAAGCCGCAAATTCACTCAATCTTCGCAAAAGGCCCATGATCGCCCCGGCATTCGATGACTGTGCCCAGTGATGCGCGGCGGGCCCGCCAATCCTGACACGAGGCTCGATCCCGGGGATGGTGCCCGCCTCGATGCGCATGCCTCTGACCAGCGCCCTGGATGCGTGCTCCTTGGCCTCTTCTTCCGTCGCGCATGGCAGGAGCAGCCATTCGACGTCTCCTTCTGACTCACGCATCGGACGGGTCGTCGATACGAACCATGAGATCATTGCGGCTCCCAAAAACGAGATGCGCTCCCGAACCGAGGCTCATCAAAAAGCGTGTTTGTGTTGAGACGATGACAACCAGAAGTTGCTGTCGCTGTTCACAAACTCGAGGCGCAAGGCCGCGCAACGGATGTGGACATTCGAGGATACTTATTGAGATTCAGCGGCGAGGACGATCGTTCCGCCGACCCTCGAAAGGCTGCGCCCGGGCGCAGGGCTACTCCGCCGGCGGCGGTGCCGGAGTAGCCGCCAGCATCGGAACGTTGGGCCGCAGCATTTGCAGCGATTTAATCACGTTGCGCGAAATGATCGACGGCAACGGCGGACCCTTCGAGCGAGCATCGAACATGGCGGCGGCGACCTGCCGGTCGTCTTCGTTGGCCGCGGCGAAATCGTGCTGATAGACATCGCGGACCCATTCGTCCTTGGCGCTGTCTGCCCCGTTGGCGGCGATCTCGAGCCACATCAGGCCGCGGCCGCGCTGACTCGGAACACCATCTCCGGTGAACAACATGTGACCGAGGAGCGCCTGGGAGGGCCGATGGCCTTTCTCCGCTGCCAGCACCAGCCAGTGCACAGCGCTGATGTTGTCCTTGGACAGTCCGCCAGCGCCGACGATGTACATATGGGCCAGATTGTACTGGGCGTCAGGATTGCCAAAGGTCGTCGCCGCATACTGGAAGAGTTCGCGCGCTCGCTCGGGGTCGGCGTGAACTTCGCTATTGGGAATGCCGGTGAGACTGTACACTCCGACCGCGACGAAGGCGCTGGAGATTGCGGCCCGGTTTCTCTGATCAGGGGCGTCCTCATCGTAGTCTTCAACGAGCCGGTTGAAGCAGCGGTAAGCTTTGATGTCGTCGCGCGCGACGACGACGCCGTCGGCGTATATCTCGCCGAGTTTCCAGCGCGCGATCGGCTCGCCGCCCTCTGCAGCATAGGTTAGCGCCGCGACCGCGGCCGCGGCGTCGCCTGCCTTGAGATCGTCGATTCCGGCGCGAAGGGCCTGCTCGGCGCTGGTAAAGCCCTTGGGCGAAATCTTCGCCGGCGGATTCGCTGTCGAGCCGTCGAAAGCGAACGCGGAAATCGAGGACAACGTCAACATTCCGAAGGCTGTGAGTGCGACGGCCCTGCGACACGCCCTCTGCGGGGCTTCGACCATTGCCTCAAAACCCGCGACAACCCGCATGGATCCCGACCCGCCAACCAATCGCGCCGCAGTCTCCCGATGGAGACGCTCACGCCACGCGTACGTTCCGTCACTAATCAACCTGAGAGTCGTTTATGGCGCAATCGGGGCGCGTTCCGGCCAGAAACCGGACGGAGGACGACTTGGGTTAATCCTGTGGCGCGGAAGCCACATGTTTTGACCTGTAAGCGGGCTCAAACCCGCTCCAGACGGTCGCGCGCATGAATTAGCTTAACAAGTCGTTCCTGAAACGTTTCGCGCCGCTCCTCATGCTCGGCGATAACGTCGTCAGGCGCGCGGGCGAGGAAGTCGTCATTGCCGAGTTTCGCCTCGACCTTGGCGATCTCGGCCCGCACTTTGTCGATCTCCTTGTCGAGGCGGGCGCCCTCGGCCGCGAGATCGACGAGGCCAGTCAACGGCAAAGCGACGACTTCGCCTCTAACCAGAAGCTGGAGGGCGCCGGGGGGCGCGGCCTGCGCCGTTTCGATTGTCTCCACGCGCGCGAGCCGCTTGATGCTTTCGCTCCACGCTTCCGCGCTCCTGGCGGCCCGTTCGCTAGGGGCCACGAGTATCAGGGGCGCCAGCGTCGAGGGCGGAATGGCCATCTCGGACTTCACCGAGCGGATTTCGCCGATCAGATCGACTACCCAGCCGATCTCGGATTCGACAGTCTCGTCGACCTCAAGGCCTTCCTTGGGCCAGGGTCCGAGCGCCAGCGGCCCGGCGCGGCTCGGGCCCGACTCGCCCTTGATCGTCCAAAGCTCCTCGGTCAAGAACGGCATGAACGGGTGCAACATCGCATAGATTGCGTCGAGCACATGGGCGATTGTCGCCTGCGTCTCCGCCCTGGCGGCGGAGACGTCGCCGCCCTGAAGTACGGGCTTCGCGAGCTCCAGGCACCAGTCGCAGAAAACGCTCCAGACAAAGCGATAGACGGCGTTGGCGGCGTCGTTGAAGCGATAGGACTCAATCGCCCCTGCGGTCTCGGCCGACGCTTTGGCGGCCTCGCCGAGAATCCAGCGGTTGAGGGGTTCGTGAGCCGAAGCCGGATCGAAACCGGCCGCGCGTACGCAGCCGTTCATCTCAGCGAAGCGGGAGGCGTTCCAGAGCTTGGTCGCGAAGTTGCGATAGCCCTCCACGCGTGAATGCGAGAGTTTGATGTCGCGTCCCTGCGCCGCCATTGCGGCGAGAGTGAATCGCAAGGCGTCGGCGCCGTAGTGATCGATCAGCTCGATAGGATCGATGACGTTCCCCTTCGACTTCGACATTTTCGCCCCCTTCTCGTCGCGCACGAGGGCGTGGATGTAGACGTCGCGGAACGGGATTTCGCTTTGGAAGTGCAGACCCATCATCATCATCCGCGCGACCCAGAAGAAGATGATGTCAAAGCCGGTCACGAGGACGTCGGTCGGATAGAAACGCTTCAACTCGGGCGTTTCGTCCGGCCAGCCGAGGGTCGAGAACGGCCAGAGCGCCGAAGAAAACCAGGTGTCGAGCACGTCCTCGTCTCGAACGAACATCTCCGCCAGCTTCGCCCGATCAGCGGTGATCGCGCGGGCCTCGTCATCGCTCAGGGCGCCGCGCTCGACGCCATCCGCCAGCCCCGCGGCGTAGGCCGCATCCTCGGTCTCCTCGACGAAGACGCCGCCCCATGGCGAGTACCAGGCGGGGATCTGGTGTCCCCACCAGAGCTGCCGGGAAACGCACCACGGCTGAATGTTCTCGAGCCAGTCGAAATAGGTCTTTTCCCAGGACTTCGGCACGAACTGGGTCCGGCCCTCGCGGACGGCGGCAAGGGCCGGCTGGGCCAACGTCTTGGCGTCAACGTACCACTGGTCCGTAAGCCAGGGCTCGATGACCGCGTTCGAGCGGTCGCCGTGCGGAACCATGTGCGTATGCGGCTCGACTTTAGCGAGCAGTCCCGCGAGCGCCATCATTTCGACAATCCGGAGCCGCGCGACGAAGCGGTCCTGACCATCGACGGCGGCGATGAGGCGGGCATGATCATGATCGCTTTCAACGCCTTCGAAGAAGGCGAGATTGTCTTTCAGAATGACTTTCGCCGCCGCGTCCAAGATATTGATGGGACGCACGCCTTCGGCCTCGTGTCGCTTGCCGACCTCGAAATCGTTGAAGTCGTGCGCGGGCGTGATCTTGACCGCTCCCGTTCCTTTCTCCGGATCGGAATAGTCGTCGGCGACGATCGTCATGAGCCGTCCGACCAGGGGCAGCCGAACCTGACGGTCTATCAGGCGCTTATAGCGCTCGTCCTCAGGATGGACCGCAACCGCCGTGTCGCCGAGCATCGTCTCGGGCCGGGTCGTAGCGACAGTCACGCGCTCGCCGGTCTCCTCGCCATCCGAGTCCACCACCGGATAGTCGAAGTAATAGAGATGTCCATTCGGATTTCTGGCCAGGACCTTCGCCAGCGAGGCGCTGTCGAGGGGCGCGCCGTCGTCGCGCGACCACCTGAACGAACCCCGACTTTCGATCTGGAGGACTTCGAGATCCGAAATTGCTGTCTGAAACTTCGGATCCCAGTTGACCAGCCGCTTGTCCTTATAGACGAGGCCTTCGCGATAGAGCTGAACGAAGACTTTGGACACGGCGCGCGACAGGCCTTCGTCAAGGGTGAATCGCTCGCGGCTCCAGTCGCACGATGCGCCGAGACGCTTGAGTTGCTGAACGATCGCCCCGCCCGACTCTGCCTTCCAGGCCCAGACGCGGCGGAGAAAAGGCTCCCGACCCATCGTTCGCCGGTCGGGCTCCTGAGCCTCCCTCAACATTCGCTCGACCACCATTTGCGTGGCGATGCCGGCATGGTCGGTGCCGGGCTGCCAGAGAACGTCGCTGCCGTTCATCCGCTGATAGCGGCAAAGAATGTCCTGCAGCGTGTTGTTGAGGGCGTGGCCCATGTGGAGATTGCCGGTCACATTGGGCGGAGGGATGACGACACAGAAGGGCTTCGCAGCGGCGCGATCCGGACGCCCCGCGCGGAACGCTCCGGTTTCCTCCCAAAGCGCGGAAATGCGGATCTCGACCGCTTTGGCGTCAAACGATTTGTCCATCATGGATCTTGCGTCCGCGCTACGCCCCGCTGCGGGCGTTCGTGATTGGGTGCGGGCATTCCCTGCGGCGCCGGGGTGCGAGGGCCGACGGCGGAAGACCGCGACGGCTTTAAGCCCATCGCGGCGGCGCAAGTCAACGCGACAACGAGCGTTGCAGGATCGCTTATCGGGTTCCGCGCGCCAGCCGCTCGATTTCCGCGCCAATGAGCCGCTCAACGATCCCCGGCAGGTTCTCGTCGAGCCACGCCTTCAGCATGGGGCGCAGCATCTCACGAACCATTCCGTCGGCGAGTTCGGCGCCTCGGGCCGCAAGTTCGGCCGACAGCGCCCCGAATGCCGAAGTCACCGCTCGATCGGTCTCCGCCGACAGCAGAGGGCCGTCATCTTGCGACTTGGCGTTTTCCGCCGAGTCTGAAGCCGCAGGCTCAGGCTGGCGCCAGACGACCTTCGGGGGATTGGTTTCGGGGGTCTGGCCGGGTTCAGGCTGCGGGGGCTCCTGAGCTGTGTGTTTTTCGGCCGGCGCATCCTTGGAATAGACGATTTGAGGTCCGGCGATGGGGGCCGCCGGCCGAATCGGCGCCGGTTTCGCCGGTTCGGCTTTCGCCGGCTCGCGTTCCTCTGCGATGATGGTGCGAATGGAGGCGAGAATTTCTTCCATCGACGGTTCGTAGGCGCGCTGTGCGCGGCGAAGCGCCTCAAGTTCGCGATCGCTGGAATTCGACGTTGCTGCGCTCATCCAACCGCTCCGGCCTGTCCCAGGCCTTTTTCGAATCAGGGTTCCGCGTCGCCAGAGTTAATCGCTGGACGCCCGGTCGAGCAAGCGCCGCTTTCGCCCTAGCTCACTTGCCGTCGGGCGTCCTCAGCCCGATCCACTTGCCCTTGACCTGTTCGAAATGGACGCGCGGATCGTACTCGGCGACGGCAAGCCCCAGGGTCGGGATATTCAGACGCCCGACCGCTGACAAGAGCGAATATGAATTGACGACCTGGTCATGCTCGGCCGAGACGAGCTGGCTTCTGGCAGTGAGCAGCGCCTGTTGAGCGTTGAGCACGTCGAGCGTCGTCCGCTGCCCGACTTTCGCCTCTTCGCGCACCCCCGTAAGCGCGACTTCGTTGGCCGAAACCGCCGCCTTCGCGGCGCGCACGACGCCGACCGAGGCCTGATTGAGGCCCCATGCGGCAACGACCGCCGCACGGACCTGGTCGCGTTGCGAATCGGTCTGCAGTTCCTGCTGCCCCAGGCTTTCCTTGGCCTGGCGGGTCGTCGCATATTCGGCGCCGCCCTGGTAGATCGGGATGGTGACCTGGCCCATGAGCGAGCCCGCCAGCACGTGCAGACCAGGGAACCCATTGGCGTCAAATTGCTGAGTAACCGAACCGGTGACCCCGACGGTCGGGTAAAGCGCGCCCTCGGCAATCTTCACCTGGAGAAGCGCGGCATCGACGCCGTGGAGCGACGCCACGATCGCCGGATGCTCGATCTGCGAGATCGAGATAGCTTCGGGCAGAGTCCTGGGCAGCGGTCTGACTATTGGCTGGACCGGCGAAAGGCTCTTCGGCTCATCGCCGATGGTCTGCCGGTACCTGGCGACCGAAGCTTGCAGGGTCGCCACTGCGCTGAGTTCGGTCGCCTGCGCGGTGGCGAGGCTCGCCTCGGCCTGCGCGACGTCGGTCCGGGTGACTTCGCCGACAGTGAAGCGATCCCTGGTCTCGCGCAACTGCTCCTGCAGCACCTGGACGTTGTTGCGATCGAGATCGAGGATCGCGGTATCACGCAGCACGTCCATGTAAGCGGTAATTCCCGCCAGCAGGGTATTCTGCTCGGTGTTGCGCAGTTGCTCCCGCGCTCCCAGCACCTGCGATTCCGCCTGGCTGATCGAGTTGGTGGTGCGCATGCCGTTGAAGATGGTCTCGTTCGCCGTTACGCCATAGCCGCGGGGACGAAGGTCGACCGTTGTGTTACCGACGCCGGTTCCATTGGCGCCAATCAGACTTGTGTCGGCGCGCTCGAGGCCGACATTGGCCTGGCCAGTGACAGTCGGGAGATAGCCGGCGTTTGCCTTGGGAACGTTCTCGTCTGCCACGCGCACCGCGGCTCGCTGGGTGTTGATGTCCGGATTGTTCAAATAGGCCTTGACCAGCGCGCCGTTCGCGGTTTCGGCGCGCGAGGCGCCGGCGCCGAGAGCAGCAATGGCGACCGTCGCGAAAAGCAGCCGCCGCAAAGCACTCTTTGCTGCGCCGCCGAAGGTCGTCGCCCGCCCCTCAGGTACGCCTATGCCCGAATTCATTCCCGCCTCATCGCCCATGCAAGGGCTAGCGCCCTTTCACTCTACGTCGCACGCCCGCCACAAAAAGCATACCCGCTCCTGCGCGGCGCTGACGGGCATCCAGGACAACCAACGCTGCGCATGCCTTTCCCGCTATCTTAGTGGGTCGACGGGCAGACGCCACCCGAGCCTCAACCCGGCGACGCGAATCGGCCAGTTTTTTGCTGCCCGTCACAAACATGAGACACTTGACGTTGACCCGTCCTCGCGAGATTCCAGTTTCTAGAAGGCGAAGCTCACGCCGGGCTGGAAGCCGTCCAGCACCTCAGCGGTCGTCTCGAACAGAGCGCGCCGGCTCACGCCCTCGGCGCTCTTTTCATACAGGGCGGCCTGGGAGGTCACGCCGCTGGCGTCGACACCGACCAGGCGGCCTCCGTCAGCGAGCTGCGAGAGCAAAGCTTTCGGGCAAAGGCGGAACGCGCCCTCCACCACAATGACGTCGAACGGACCAAGATGGGCTGCTCCGCCGTCGAGCGGGTCCTCGACGACCTCGACATTTGGCTTGCCGGCCAGTTCCTGGCGCGCCGCCGCCGCGGCGCCAGCGTCCGACTCGAGGGCCACGACTTTTGCCCCCATGTAGTCAAGGAGCGCGGCGCCATAGCCCGATCCGCCGCCGACATCGAGCGCCCTGTCGCCGGCCTTGACCGCGGCGGCCTGAAGCATCCGCGCGAGAGACAGAGGAGGCAGCAACTGCCTTACTTTGGCGCCCCGCGCCGGAACTTCGCGATCGAGATAAGCCAGCGCGACGAAATCGGGCGCCACGAACCGCTCGCGTGGCGTCTCGAGGAAGGCCGCAAGCACTTCCCGGTCGACGACATCGCCGGTCCGCAGCTGGGAGTTCACCATCGCGAGACGCCGTTCCTGCTGCGTTTCAGCCGAAGTCACCGCCATGGATTCTGCCCCGCGATTGGACGTCGCCGTCCGGACTCAAGAGTAAAGTGGAGGCCTCGCCCGGAATCGAACCGGGTTGCAAGGATTTGCAGCCGTTCGGAGCGGCCTCGCTAGCCTTATGACACTGAAGAGAAACCTCAAAATCAGTGCGAATCGCGCTGGAATCAAACGGTTTTCTGTTGCACCAAAAGGACGTCAGTGGCATCTTTTGTCAGGAAACGGTGGCTCGCGACGCTGACGAAACGCGAGCGGGCAACGGCTCCCGGGTCAAAGAAATACCACTCACATGGCCGTCAGGATTAGCGACGCTTGGCTCAAGAAGCAAGCGGCCCCGGCTTTGGGCCAGATGGCGGGGTGGTCAATGGTCCGTTTCCACCGTTTTTTGTTTATTATTCGCTCCGGAGCGCCGTTGTGCCTTCATTCACCATCGCAGCGCCGCGGTGCGAACCGGATGGTCCCAGAGCGCGATCATCTCAGGATCGAGCAAGGTGACCGTGATCGAGCACCCCGCCATCTCGAGCGAGGTGACGAGGCTGCCGACCAGCGAGCGCGCGACGCGCAGGCCGCGCTTTTCGAGCGCCAGGCGCGCGGCATTGTACACCAGATAGAGCTCGATCGTCGGCGTGCCTCCGAAGCCGTTGACGAGGAGCAACATGTCGGCCGCCCCGTTTGCCCCGAGATGATCGCTGAGATCGCGCACGATCGCCGTCGTCATCTCCTCCGCAATCGCGTTGGCGCTCGTCAGCTTTACGCGCCGACGCCCCGGCTCGCCATGAATGCCGACGCCCATCTCCATCTCGTCCTCGCCGAGCGTGAATGTCGGCGTCCCGGCCGCCGGAACGGTGCAGCTGGACAGAGCCACCCCCATCGAGCGGGTCCGGGCATTGACCCGCTCGCCCAACGCCGCACAGCCTTCGAGATCTACGCCCCGCTCGGCGGCGGCGCCGACGATCTTCTCGACAACGAGCGTGCCGGCCACGCCGCGGCGGCCAGCGCTGTGGGTCGAGCTCTCGACGGCGACATCGTCATTGGTGATGACGGTGGCGGCGCGGCGCTCCGCGAACTCGGCGGCCATCTCGAAATTCATGCAGTCCCCGGCATAGTTCTTGACGATGAAGAGGACCCCGGCCTTGCCCGCGACCGCCTGCGCCGCCTCGACGATCTGATCGGGCGTCGGGGAGGTGAAGACCTGGCCCGGACAGGCGGCGTCGAGCATGCCATAGCCTATGAATCCGGCGTGCAGCGGTTCGTGACCGCTGCCGCCGCCCGAGATGAGCGCCACTTTGTCCGGGTTCAGCTCGCGGCGCCGCAGAAACTTCCGTTCCGGCCCGAGAACGACGATATCGGCGTGCGCGGCGGCGAAGCCGTCGAGGCTCTCGGCAATGATCGTCTCGGGCGAATTGATGAGCTTCTTCATGGCGCTTACTTATCCTCCTGAAGCAATCCGACCAAGCGCCGCGCAAAATCATGCAACAAGGCGTCAAGCTGTGCGTTCCTCTTCCGGCTGCCGAGATCGGTCAGATGAAGCGTCACGGCACGCTCCCGGGGCACGCCGCCGAGGCGGCCGGCGTGGCGCGGATGTGCGCGCCCATAAGCTTCGAGGAACGCCGACCGCTCCGCGGGCGAGAAATGGCAAGCCTCGAAGATGGTGTTGAGGTGCTGCACCGGGATCGGGACAGGATAGGTCGGATTGGCGATCTGACTGATGAAGCTCCGATTCTTTCCCATGGCTTGCGCCAGCTTGAGGCGCATGCCGGATGGCCGCTTTTCGAGCACCGCCTTGAAGATGGTCTTGTACGCGGCGACAGCGCCTTCCTCGCCTTGCCCTTCGACGGCCGGCTCAGTCACCGCTTGCCCCTAGGTTCAGGTCGGCGATCGCCTGTTTCACCCTCCCGAGCGAGGGAGGGCTCATCGAGAACTCGCGCACCCCGCAGCGGAGGAGCGCAAGAGCGCAACGCGGATCGCCGGCCATGTCGCCGCAGAGGCTAACGCTCGCCCCCCGACGCAAGCCATGCTCCGCAGTCCGGCGGATCAGTTCGAGGACGGCGGGATTGAGCGGGTCGCTGAGAGCGCTGAGAGCGCCGTTCGCACGGTCGCTTGCCATAACGTATTGCGTGAGATCGTTCGAGCCGATGGAGAAGAACGAGGCAGGGAAAGCGTCGATCGTCAGCGCCGCCGCCGGCACCTCGACCATGATGCCGAGCTCCGGCAAGGCGGCGCGAACCCCGGCCGCAAGCAGCTGCGCGACAACCTCCCGGAAAAGATCACGCGCCGCGGTGAACTCGGCCGGAACGGTCACCATTGGAAACATCACCCTGAGTTTGCCGTGCACCGCGGCGCGCGCCAAGGCGCGCAGCTGCACGGCGAAGATCTCGGGACGCTTGAGACTGAGGCGCAGGCCTCGGACGCCGAGGAACGGGTTCATTTCGCCATCCTCGGTGAAGCCGCGGATCGGCTTGTCGCCGCCGGCATCGACCGTGCGGATCGTCACCGGCCGATCGCCCGCCCATCGCAGCACGGCCTCGTAGATGCCGAACTGTTTATCTTCGTCGGGCAGGCCGGCCGGATCGTCAAACAAGAACTCGGTCCGCATCAGGCCGATCCCGTCGGAATACTGCGCGTCTGGGTGACCGAGATCGGCGGCGTCTTGAATATTGATGTGGAGCCGCACCCTGTCGCCGCGCCAGATGACCGGCGGCCCGGCCAACACCGCGCTCGCTGCGGCTTTGCCCTTCGAATCCGCGGAGCGGCGCGCCGCGAAGTCGGCGATTCGGGCCGGAGGCGGGTCGAGCTCGAGCGTCGCCTGCTCTCCGTCCAGCAACGCGATCCCAGCTTGCGCGGGCAGTCGGCCGAGCTGCACAACCATCGGAACGCCGCGCGCTCGCGCCAGCATCGCGACATGACTGGCCGCGCTGCCGTGCGATAGCGCAAGGCCGCCGCCTGCCGACCAGTCGATCTCGAGAAATCGAGACGGCGGCAGATCTTCGGCGCAAACCACCGCACCGGCCGGAATCTTCACGGACGCGCGCAGCTCGCCATTCAGCGCCGCGAGGACACGGTCGCGGAGATCGATGAGATCGGCGGCGCGCGCCTGCAAGTATTCGTCCGGCGCTGCGCGATAGTGCGCAATCTGCTCCGCAAGAACTCGCGACCAGGCGTCATCGGCCGCGGCGCCCGCCGCGATTGCAGCGAAGATCGGTCCGAGAAGGGCTTTGTCGTCCAGCAACTCCAACTGAAATTCTAAAATCTCGGCGGCGTCGCCGCCAATTGTCGAGGCCAAGGTCTTGATTTGGCCGTTCGTCTCGGCGAGCGCCCCGCGGAGCGCCCTCTCCTCCGCCGCGCTGCTTCCGGCCGTACGCCTGCCGACGCGCGCCTGGTCCACCAGCACCAGCGGCCCGTGTGCAAAGCCCCACGACGCCGTCCGACCTTTGAGGATGAGCGTTGCGGATGCAATTGACATGGCTCACGCCACAGTGTCGGGAAAGTCTTGCTCAACCAGGAGCACCAAGGCGGCGACGGCCGCCTGTGCATCCAGGCCGGTCGCCTCGAACTCGATAATGCTGTCTCGCGCCGCGCGCATTGCGACGACGCTCGCGACGCTCTTGGCGTCGATCCAGTCGGCCGCGCCCGCGACTCGCACTGCGATTTCTGAGCTGAAGCGCTTGGCCAGCTTGGTCAGCTTCACCGCCGGACGCGCATGCATCCCGACCGAATGGATGAGTTGCACGCTGCCGGCGGCGACGTTCTCCTTGTGACTGAGCAATTCCGCCATGAACTCGTTCCCCAGTGATTGATCGTTGACCACGCTCAACTCGCCGACAATTCCTCAGCGACGGAGCGCACTTTTTCGAGTGGGCTGCCGCCCGCCGCCTCGGTCGCCGCCATCACCGCGCCCTCGACGATCGGCGCGTTGCATACGACAACGCGGTCACGCCGCTGAGGCGGCAGCATCTCGACAGCCATCTCGCTGTTGATCTCGGCGCCACCGAGATCAACAAGGATGGCAACGCCCATCGGCGACCAGACTGTCTCGATGGCGTTGACGATGAGCGGAACGTTGGTGCCCAGCCCGCCCTCAGGATTGCCCCCGCAAAACGCCACCTTGACCTCGTCGCCGACCATCTGGCGCACCATGTCGGCGGTGCCTTTGGCGATGTCCTGCGAGTGTGAGACAATGACGATGCTGACTGTGTCGCTCACGAATGCGCCTCCAAACGAGTGCATATGGCGTGAACGAGCACGCAGCTCGACCGGGCGCCGGGATCGATATGGCCAATGCTGCGCTCGCCAAGAAACGAGGCGCGCCCCTTGGTCGCGAGCATTGGCGCGGTTCGCTCGGCGGACTCGCCGGCAACTGCCCGGACGCGCTGAATGAGGTCTGGTCGACCGGCGTCGACGCGCAGCGTCTCGAGCACGGGAACGAGCACGTCAAGCATCGTCTTCTCGCCCGCTCTCGACCGGCCGCGCGCGGCGACGGCGGCGACGCCGGCGGCGAAGATCTCGGCGAGGTCCTCGGGGAGCCGCCGCCCGGCGGTGATCGCCTCGCCGGAAGCGATGAAGAAGCTGCCATAGAGCGGCCCCGAGGCGCCGCCGACAGTCATCACCAGCGTCATGCCGAGGGATTTGATCGCCTGTCCGGTCGGCAGCGCGACGATGGCGTCGAGCTTGTTCAGTATGGCTTCGCACCCCCGCTTCATGTTGGCGCCGTGATCGCCGTCGCCGATCGCCTGGTCGAGCCTGGTGAGTTCGGGCGCGCTTGCGATGACCTGCTCGGCCCCCGCTGCGATGAGCGACGCCAGCATCGCGGGTTCGAGGCGCATCATCCGACCCTCATGCGGCGCCAACACCGATGCGCTGTCCGGACGCATCGAAGTAAAGCGGATCGATGAACTCGAGGCCGACTTCCTGGCCGTCGGCGAGCGGTTGATGCGGGTCCGCCAGTGTGACGAGGCTGTGGCCCTTGTAGTCGATGTGCACGTGGTTTTGGTCGCCGAGATGCTCGACCCACCGCACCCGCCCGACCGGGCTGCCATTCGCCTTCGCTATCAGCAAATGCTCCGTGCGTACCCCTACCGTCGCGGTGCGCGTCGGCATCGATGTTTCAGGCAGCAGCTCGGCCGGCACCAGGTTGATCGCCGGCGCGCCGAGCCGGGTCGCGACATAGAGATCGTTCGGGCTCTCGTAGATTTCGCGCGGCGTCCCAACCTGCAAGAGCCTGCCGTCGCGGATGACGCCTATGCGGCTCGCCATCGTCATGGCCTCGATTTGGTCGTGGGTGACGTAGAGGATGGTCGCGCCAAGTTCGACCTGAATGCGCTTCAACTCAAGCCGCAGCTCGGCGCGCAGTTTTGCGTCGAGAGAAGAGAGCGGCTCGTCCATGAGATAGACGGACGGCGAGCGGACCAACGCACGACCGATGGCCACGCGCTGCATCTGACCCCCGGATAGTTTCGTAACCCGCTGGTCCAGTTTGTCGGAGATACGCAGCAGCGCCGCGACTTCGTTCACCTTTTGACGGATCGTCGGCTCCGGCGTTGGCCTCGCAGGCGAGCGCAGCGGGAAGGCAAGATTGTCGAACACCGACAGATGCGGATAGAGCGAATATTGCTGAAACACGAATGCGACGTCGCGCTGTGCGGGCGAATCACCCGTGACATCCTGGCCGGCGATCCGAATTCGTCCCGCATCCGGGCGCTCAAGGCCCGCGACCAGGCGCAACGTCGTAGTCTTGCCGGCCCCGGTCGGCCCAAGCAATACGACGAATGCGCCATTCTCGATGGTCAGCGACAGATCGGACACCGCATGTGTCGCGCCGAAGCGTTTCGACACCCCATCGAGCGCGACCTCAGACATGGGCGCTTTCCATCGGTTGCGCATGATCGTAAAGCGCAGTCCGGATGGCGTGGCCGGTGCCGGCGTCGAACAGCGAGATTCGGTCAGGCCGGAATTCGAGCCCGACCGGATCGCCGATGGAAACTTTGAGATTGGCGGCTAGGCGCGCTTTGGCCATGCCATGTGCGGTCGTTATCGTGACGATCTGAGTGGTGCCGAGATATTCCGTGCCGAAAACTTCGCCCCGCAGCCGGGCCCCGTCGCTCAGACGCACATGTTCTGGGCGCACCCCAAGGATGAGGTCACGCCTCGTCAGGGCCTCGCGTGGGGCCGGAATGCCGATCTCGGCCTGGCCGACGCGAACGCTGCCCCGGCCCGGCTCCAGCGAGTCGTTGAATGTCAGCAGATTCATAGGCGGCGAGCCGATGAAGTCGGCCACGAAAACCGAGGCTGGTCGGTCGTAGACTTCGCTGGGTGTCCCCAACTGTTCGATCAGGCCATGGCTCATGACCGCGATTTTGTCGCCGAGCGACATTGCCTCGGTCTGATCGTGCGTCACGTAGACGGTCGTTGCTTTCAGCCGGTCGTGCAACCTGCGCAGTTCGTCGCACATGGCGTCGCGCAGCTCCGAATCCAGAGCGCCGAGCGGCTCGTCCATCATGAACGCCATGGGCCGTCGCACAATGGCCCGCCCAAGGGCGACGCGCTGGCGGTCGCCGCCGGACAGGCCGGACACCGGGCGGTCGAGCAGTTCGGTAATGCGCAGGATGTGAGCGGCTTCCTCGACCCGCGCCCTGACCTCGGCGCGCTTCATGCCCATCGAAACAAGCGGAAAAGCGATGTTTCGCCGCACATTCATGTGCGGGTAAAGCGCGAAGAGCTGGAAGACGAAGGCGATGTCGCGCTCCGACGCGCGCTTGAACGTTACGTCCTTGCCGTCGAGCAGGATGCGGCCGTCTGTCGGCAGCTCAAGGCCGGCGATCATGCGCAGCGTCGTCGTCTTGCCGCATCCCGACGGTCCCAGCATGACGAAAAACGAGCGATCTTCGACCACGAAGCTCGAATTTTGCACGGCGACGAAGCCTTGGAATTCCTTATGCAGCCGCTCGACGCGAATCTCCGCCATCGCCACGCCTCACTGCGGAAAATGGCTGACGACAACGAACCCGAGCGTGCCGCCTAGGATCGTGACGAACGAGTACGAGTAGAGATCAAGCGAGAAGGGCTGCGTCAGCATCAGAATACCAAGGCCGATGATGCTCATCGCGCCGTTCTCCCACGGCCCGCGCCGGAGCCAGCGCGTCCATCCCGCCGGCTTCATGTCCGGTCGCCCGGTCATTTGCGCACCGCTCCGAACGTGATCCCGCGCAACAGGTGCTTCCTGAGAGCGATCGTAAAAATGACGATCGGCAATAGAAACAGCGTCGTGGCCGCTGCGACCGCAGGCCAGTTCTGGCCCCCTTCGCCGATGATGAACGGGATGAAGGGCGGCATGGTTTGCGCGTCCGAACTCGTCAACAGGAGATTGAACGCATATTCGTTCCAGGAGAAAATCAGGCAGAAGATCGCGGTCGCCGCGATTCCAGTCACCGCCTGCGGCAGCACCACCTTCCGAAAGGCCTGCAGCCGCGTGTAGCCGTCGACCAGGGCGGCCTCTTCGTACTCCCGCGGGATCTCGTCGATGAACCCCTTGAGCAGCCAGACCGCCAGCGACACGTTCACCGCCGTGTAGAGCAGGATCATGCCAATTCTCGTGTCGTAGAGGCCAAGCCAGCGATACATCATGTAAATTGGCACCGCGACCGCGATCGGCGGCATCATGCGCGTCGACAGGATGAAAAAAAGCAGGTCGTCGGCCAAGGGCACGCGAAACCGCGAAAATCCATAGGCGGCCAGCGTGCCTAGAAAGGTTGCGAGAATCGTGGAGCCGAAGCCGATGATCAGCGAATTGAGGAAGCGCTCGACGACCCGCGAGGGACCGGCGATCACCATGTCGCGGTCGCGGGCGATCTTTTCGTACCACGTCTGGGGCGGCGGCAGCTTGGCGATGAAATCATGCGACTGATGCGTTTGCACCGTGAACAGATCGACAAATCCCTCGAGCGTTGGCGTGAAGAACACCTTCGGGGGATAGGCGATCGCGTCCGCCTGCGACTTGAAGGCGGTCGCTCCGATCCAGATCAGCGGCAGAATCGTGACCATCGCGTAAAGGACGACGACGACGGCGGCGAACCCCCGCGCCAGAGGGGAGGGCTCGGAGAACGGGCGCGGCGGCGGAACAGCGCTCATTGCTGCTTCACCCAGTTGAGCGCCCTCACGTAGACGTTCGCGGCGCCGAATATCGTGACGAAGAGGATCACGGCGAGGGCCGAGGCGTAGCCGGTCTCCCATTTTTCGAACGCGGCGCGCTTTAGCGTGATCGAGACCAGTTCGGTGGTCGATCCCGGCCCGCCGGACGTGAGGAGATTGACCATGTCGAACATTACGAACGACTGGATCGCCTGGAAAAGCACGGCAAGCATGAGGAAGGGGAGGACCATCGGGAAGGTGATCGACCAGAATTGCCTCAGGGGCGACGCGCGATCCACCTCGGCCGCCTCGTAGATGTAGTCCGGAATGGCGCGCAGCCCGGCCAGGCAAATCAGCATAACGTAGGGCGTCCACATCCAGGTGTTGACCAGCACGATCGTCCAAGGCGCCAAGGCGACGCTTCCGATCATTGTGAACGAACTCGGCGCAATGCCGGTGAAAAAGCCGATCAGGTAGTTGAATGGCCCGATCTGCGGCTGGAACAGCAAGGTCCAAAAGTTGCCCACGACCGCCGGGGACAACATCATCGGCAGCAGGATGACGGTCGTCCAAAAGCTGTGGCCGCGGAACTTCTGGTTGATGAGCAACGCGAGTCCGAGGCCGATCAGGACCTGCAGCGCAATCGTCCAGAAGACGAAATGCGCCGTGATCTGGAAGTTCGCCCACAGGTCCTCATCGGTGAGAATATCGACATAATTGTCGATGCCGATGAATGCGGCCGGCGCGGGCAGGTTGGCCATGAAGCCGGTGAATGAGAGCCGGATCGCCCAGATCAACGGAAAGATGTTGATCGCGAGCAAGAGGAGCATTGTTGGCAGGATGAACAGCCATGCGATCGAGCGGTCCGACAGGCCGCGCAGGCGTCTGGCGACCGGCGTGGCCGTTCGCATGGCCATGCCGTCGACCAGCGTCGGAGTGACGTTCGTTCCGTTCATGTCGTCCGCTCGTGGGTCATCGGGTCCCTCCTCGGCGGCCAAGGCGACCGCCGAGGGCGAGATTGGGCTTTCGCCCGACGAAGGGCGTCATGCGCTCCCGTTTACGACGGGTTCTTGCCTTCCTGCTTGAAGACCTTCTTCCAGTCTTTGACGAGCGCGTCGAGCGCCTGCTGCGAGGTGCCCTTGTTGGCCACGACGTAGTCATGCACGCGGTTCTGCATGTCGAGCAGCAGCGGGATATAGAGCGGTTCGGCCCAGAAGTCCTTCATTATATCCATCGACTCAACGAAGGAAGGCGCATAGGCGGCGCTCTTCTTGAAGGCGTCCGACTCCAGCACGGCCACCGAAGCGGATGCGCCGCCAAGATCGGTCCATTTTTGTTGAACCGCCGGTTGGGCGAACCATTTCACGTAAAGCAGGGAGTCTTCGATGTCCTTGGAGGCGGCGACCACGGACAAGCCCTGACCGCCGAGTTGGGTCCATCGACCCGCCGGGCCGGCTGGATTTACGAAGAAGCCAATTTTGTCTCCGCCGACGTTAGGGTCCTTCGAGAGACCCGGGAAGAAAGCGTACCAGTTCATCTGCATCGCCACTTGGCCGGACTTGAAGGCGTCGAGACCCTCCTGCATGTAGGCGTTCGTCAGGCCCGGCGGCTGGCAGCAATCGAACAGTTCCTTGTAGACGTCCATGCCCTTGGCCGCGCCGGCGGAGTTGACGAAGCCTTCCATGTGGTATGGTTCTTTGGGATCCATGTAATCGAAGCCGTAATTGTACATCGCGTTGGTCACGCCCATCGTGATGCCTTCCGAGCCGCGCTCGGTGAAGATATAGGAGCCGTAGACCTTCTTGCCGTCGATTTCCTTGCCCGTGAAGAATTTCGACACTTCAATCAATTCGTCCCAGGTCTTCGGCGGCTCGAGTTCGCGATTGTATTTGGCCTTGAATTCGGCGCGCAGCTCCGGCTTGGCGAACCAGTCCTTCCGGTAGGTCCAGCCGACCGCGTCGGCCATCGCCGGCAGACCCCAGTAGTTCGGCGTGTTCTTGGGCCACTCCGCGTAGGCCAAGACCGAGGCAGGCACGAACACGTCCATCGAGATCTTATTCTTGTCGAAGAATTCGTTGAGCTTGATATACCACTTGTTCTCGGCGGCGCCGCCGAGCCACTGGCTGTCCCCGATGATCAGGTCGCACTCGCTGCTGTGCGAGTTGAGCAGGTTAATGAAGTGGTCCGCGTAGCTCGTCCAGGGGACGAACTCGTGCTTCATCTCGATGCCTGTCTCTTTGGTGAAATCCTTGTCAAGTTCGACCAGCGCATTCGCCGGGTCCCATGCCGCCCAGCACATCGTGAGAGACTTGCCCTCTGCCGCCGCCGGGCTAACTCCAAAGACCCCGAGCGTCACCGCGGCAAGCGCCGTCGACGCGAAGCCGCCTAGCCATGTTGTCCGTCCACGCATGTTCGCTTCCTCTCCCGTCTAAGCATGTTGGTCGCACCGGCACGCCTCAGCCGGCAACGACGTCCAACACCTGTACCGACAGGTCTGGGCGATGCCTGAGATCGAGAAGGAGGCCTCCAGGATTTTGGCCGGGCCGGCCTCGCGTCTCCTCCCGTCATCACCTCTAGGCGCGATGTTTATCTTTTCCTATGACTAAACAGAATGACTAAATTCATCGCCATGTCAAGCCGCTCGAAGGGGGAATTTTCGGGCAGCATTTTTTTGCGATCCGCTTGCAGCGCGCTGGATCGCCATACTGTTCAGCCTGATGTTTACTGAGCATTGGGGCTAAACCAGCCAGGAGCAGGAGTTTTCGCCCATCGGCGCTGACGCCGAGACTCGATCGCGCGCACGAGTCCGGCGCAAGCGCCATCGGCCACGCGAACGAGCCGCTAGCGCGGGACGTAGTTGAAGCTCGTCGAGACATGCACCGGGCCGGCCGGGGGCGGCGGAAAATGGGCCGACTGGACCAGGTTGCGCGCCGCCGCGTCGAGATCCTCGTCGCCGGAGGAATGGGTAATTGCGAACGACGTCAGCGCGCCGGACGCGCCGATAGTGAAGGCGACACCGACAATGCCCTTGGCTCCGCGGGCGCGGGCGGCCGGTGGATAGAAGAGCCGGCTTCGGATCGCGGCGCTCATCGCCGAGACATAGGCCGACTGCGACGCGGCGCTCGCGGGGGCCGCGGGCATGGCGGGCGCCGCAGCTGGTTTCTCCGCCCGGATGTGGGCCGGCTTCGGCGCTTGCGCAGGCTTCGACTGAACGGGCGTAGGTTTCGTCTGCGCGGGCTTCGCTGCAGGTTTGGGCGGCGGCTTTGGCGGCTCGACTCGCGGGGGAGCCGGCGAAGGTTGCGGCGGCTCCGGTTCGGCCGGCGCGGGGGGCGGCGGCGGCGTTTCGGGCGGCGGAGCAGGCGACGGCTCCGGCGGCGGCGGAGGGCTCATGGAAACAGGTGGCGGCGCTTCGACGACGGGTGGCGGCGCTTCGACGACGGGCGGCGCGGGTTCGGGCGGCGGCGCGGGCTGCGGAGGCGGCGTAGACTCGGCTTCCGGAGCCTGAGGCGGCGCGGGCGCCTCGAGTGGCGGCGCTTCGGGCTGAATGTCGATGATGACTTCTGTCGGGGGCTCGGCCGGCTTCGACTGGAAATAGGGGAGGATAGAGAGGGCGGCGGCGTGGAGCGCCAAGACAAGCACGATGATCGACGGACGAAGCCACGGCGGCCTGAGAGGCGGCGGCTCGAACGCGCGCCCGCCCAGCGTCGCGTCGGTCATGGCGTGGGCGACGGCGGCTTTGCCGGGATAGAGCGGCGCACGCCGGACACAATGGCGATGCGGGTGACGCCGTTCGCCGCCAGCTCGTCCATCACCCAGACCACGTCGCCGTACGAAGCCTCCCTGTCGCCGCGCAACTGCACGACGCCGTTGGACTGGCCGAGCCTGTCCTTGACCGTCGCTGCGAGCGCCTCGCGCGACACCTGATCTTTTCCGACCGACACGGAGCCGTCCTTGGCGACGACGACGATGACCGGATCTTTGGCTTCCAGCGGCTGAGCCGCGCGCGCGCCCGGCAGATTGACCTTGATGCCGGTCGCGAGCATCGGCGCCGTCACCATGAAAATGATGAGCAAAACCAGCATTACGTCGACGAGCGGCGTGACGTTTATTTCCGCCAGGGGTTGATAAAGGCCTTCGGCGATCTTGCGCGGCTTCATCGCCATCAGGGCGTCTCCGCTCGTCGCCGCGGCGCATCTTCGCGCTCGATCGCCGCAGGGCGAGAGATCAGGGCGAGTGCGCGCTCCTCGACGAAGGACGCCATGCCCTGCCCTAGCCGGGCGTAGGCCGCACCGATACGGTTGTAGCCGATTGAGGCGGGGATCGCCGCCGCAAGGCCGTATGCCGTCGCCGCCAGAGCTTCGGCTATGCCCGGCGCGACGGTTGCAAGGCTCGTATCCTGCGCCTGGGAGATGGCAGCGAAGCTCGACATGATGCCCCAGACCGTGCCGAAGAGGCCAACGAACGGCGCGACGGAGGAGATGACGGCAAGATTGGGCAACCCGCCCTCTGAGCGCGTCAAGAGTTCGCGCGCGGCGCGCGCCATCGCGTCGGCAATGCGTTCCCTCAGATCGCTGACCGTTTCGCCCGGAATGCGGCGGCGAGCCTCCTCGTCGCCGGCGCGTGCGACGCTCTCTAGCGGTTTGGAAATCGCGCCGCCGGCGCGCGCGGCGCGGACGGCGCGGCCGAGACGCAGAAGCCGAGATCGCGCCTTCGACGATCAACACCCAGCACCAAAGGGACGCGAGGAACAGCACGGCCATGACGAATTTGCCGACGAAACCCGCGTCGAGGAACAGTCCAAGCGGCGATAGATCCAATGCATGCATGCCATTCGCCTCGCTCTCGCCTTTCAGCGTTCATTGGAGCGTCACATTGTGTATTTCAACCCGGCGTAGATTGCGAACGGCTTCCCGGGCCCGAGGGTCCGTGGATCGGTCAAAAATGGCGCTGAGTTCGGAAACGCAGCGGTGTCATAAAGACTGCCAGCTGTATAATAACGCTGATCGAAAATGTTCTGGATGAGGCCATAGATCTGCAGTTGTTTGCCGACCTGGTAGGAGGTGTGGACTCCGAAAACGGCATAGCCGGGCAACTGTGGAAGCGCTCCGTTTTCGTTGCCGAAGATCACCTGGCCAGACGCCGCCACCATGTCGCCCCCGATTTTCCAGTTCGGCGTCACGTCGAAGTCGAAGCCCACCTTGACCGTATTGCGCGGAATGCCTGCGATAGGCGTACCGTTGGTAATTGGGATTAGGCCCGCGGCATTCGCTCCGGGATTGAACGGCGACGGCTCCAAGAAGGTCGTGAGATAGACGGCGTCGATATAGGTGTAGTTGGCGTAGGCGGTCCACCGGTCGCCATTCCACTGCGCGCTGAGCTCGGCGCCCCGGCGCAGGGTCGTCCCGACGTTGGTGTAATAGCCGAAGCCGCTATAGGGGCTCTGCGCCGGCAGGATGTCGTTGGCGAGCGTGGTCCGGAACAACCCCGCCGACCATTGCAGCTTGCCCCATTGGCCGAAAGCGTTCTCTCCCCTGAAGCCCGCCTCCAAAGTCTGGCCGACCACCTGCTTGAGCGCCGGGTCCGAACTCAGAAAGTTGTCGATGATGCAAGGATTCTTGGGATCGGCGCAACCGAGTTCGAGCGGCGTCGGCGCGCGGTTGGACATGGCGTATCCCGCGTAGAAGTTGATGTCGGGCGTAATCTTGTAGGTGAGACCGAAGGTCGGGTTGAGATGGAAGAAGGTCGAGTAGCCATCGGTGAAAGCGCCGCTTTCGCCCGAGAGATTGATGCCGGCGAAGTTGAAGCGCGCGCCGCCGGTCAACGCCAGGCGATCGGTCGCGTTGAAAGTATCGAGGGCGTAGAGACCGGTATAGAGGTTGGTCGCCTTGGCCGCGACCGGCGCCAGGAAGCTGTTGGGCTCGTCGAGAAGGTAGGGGAAGCCGATCACCGGCAGTGCGTTGTTTACGATCCCCGGGACGATACCGAGCTGGCTGTTTCCGGTGAAATTTGTCCAGCCATAGTCGAGCGACGCGCCGACGGTCAGCGTGTTTTCGCGACCGTAAATCTTGTCCGTGTCGACGGCCTGCGCGCTTCCGCCGAGCGAGCGCGACTGGGTCCAGAAACGATCGATCTCGCCGAGGTCGACAGCGCCGTTCTGGGAGATGTCGGGGATAGTCTGGCCGGCTGTGTCGTGGACAGGACTTCCGTTCAGACACGAATATGGCGGACAGGGCGTCACCTCCGTCGAGTTGCCGTCGACATGCTGCTGGTTGAACGATCGGAAATAGAGACCGCCCTGGAAACTCAGCGTGTTCGAGTACGCATAGTCTCCGGTCCAGGCGAGCATGCCCATCTGATTATTGGTCGTCTGCGGAACGGTGTAGATGCTGCTCCAATTGTTTTGCAGTTCCTGGATCGGCGTGTAGGCGGCGGCGCC
This sequence comes from uncultured Alphaproteobacteria bacterium, assembly GCA_963787135.1. GTDB lineage: Bacteria > Pseudomonadota > Alphaproteobacteria > Rhizobiales > Beijerinckiaceae > Roseiarcus. Next base: position 126,837 of record CAWBBW010000013.1, read on the forward strand.
GAACTGCGTGTTCCCCACGGTGAGTTGCAGGTGCGACTCGAACCCGCCCGCCCTGTATCCCAAGTCGCCGTAGAAGTTGGTGAGCTGCGACGCTCCGTCGACCCGCCAGCCGCCGTCGTTGATCTGTGTCGCCGCCATATAGACCGACCAGTCGCCGATCTGCTTGCCGAACTGAAGCTCCTCTTGCGCGCGGTAGAACGAGCCGCCGCGAAGATCGGCCTCGACGCCCTGCCAGGTGAAGCCGTTCTTCATCGTCACGTTGAGCGCGCCGCCGAGAGCATTGAGGCCGAAGATCGGGTTGCCCGCGACGATCGTCATCTTGTCGATCGCATTGGCGGGGATCAAATCCCAGTTGACCGTGTCGCCGAAAGCTTCGTTGATGCGCACGCCATTCTGATAGACGGCGAGGCCAATCGGCGTTCCGGTGACCGACGTCGCGTCGAAGCCGCGGTAGCTGACGTCGGGCTGAAAGTCGTTGCCCGAGACATTGCCGACGGTGACCCCGGGCGCCTGGCGCGCCAACGTCTGAGTGATCGTCGAATCGTTGAAAGTTTGGATGTCCTGGGCGCCCGTTTGCCAGACGGCGCCTGGAACCTTCGACACGTCGATCTCGCCGCCGCCCAAAGGCGTAGTCGCCACGACATCGAAGGTTGGAAGCTCGATAGTCTCTGCTTGTGCTTCAATCGCCCCCGCCGCGAGAAGGGCGAGTCCGAACGCGCCACCGGACACGGCCGCTGAACGCGCCATCGCAGAAGTCCTCCCATCCTTCTTCGCCCGCATTGCGGCAGGCGCTTGAGCTCATCGGGACGAACGTAACGCCTAATGTCTCAAACATTCGCCCGTGACGTGCAGGAATAACTTGCATGGCTCGCCGACACACCCAAGCGGTTATTCGAAAAATTCACGGCGTCAATCAACGTCATCGGAGGTGGGCTTCTCCCTCTTCGGCGACGGTGTCGTTTCGACTGCTGCGTGCGGTGGCGACATGAGACCGCGGCGAGGTCCTCCTCCATCGGATCGCACCGGCAGGAAACCGGCAGTCGAGGCGCCGAGAACGCGGTTTGGGACGATCGAATCCGTTGCGTCCGTAGGGGCGATGTCACTCCGGATGAATCGTCCGCTGTCGCGGATGCGAAAGATTGGGTCATCTTGTCATAGAAACCCACGCTTGATTCGCACGCAGATACGGCAGGACTCGCCCTAGCCGCGATGTTTATCTTATTCCGGCACTAAACATCAAAACTAAATTCGTTTGGGATGTCAACCCGCGTGCTCGACCCTACCGCGCCAGACCGCTCGTGGCGCAACCCTACCGTGGGCGCCTTGGGCGGCTTGCTGACTGAATGAGGGCGCTGCGGTGGGGGCGGTCGGGCCTGGAGATCGACCATGCCCGCCGAAATCAAGTCGAAAAACGACCGTTTGCGCACGCCGTGGAACAAAGGCTGCCTCGTCGGCCAGAAGCGCTGACTTCTGTTCCCGAGCTGCCTAGAGTGTCGGCCAGCTTATTGAGATTGTGGAGGCCTCGCCCGGAATCGAACCGGGGTGCAAGGATTTGCAGTCCTCTGCGTAGCCACTCCGCCACGAGGCCGGCGAGCAACGGATGTTGCGTCGCGACGAGCGGCCTATAGCAAGAATTGTCGCTTCGCGGCAAGGCGGCTCAGTCGAGCGACCAGGGAGAGTGTCTGAGCAGCGGCAGGGCAAGAAAATAAGCCGCGGTTGCGATCAGTCCCCAGACGACCCAAGCCGGGGGCGACAGATTCTCGGCGATCGCAATCGCCGCCAGCGCGAACCAGGCAATGCTGATCGCGATCGTCAGCCGCCGCAGCCTCACGACCCGGAGCGGGTGAACAAAGACGATGGGCGCGAACATGATCGCCGCCGCCCCGAGGAGGATGGCCGCGCTCACGATCCAGGGCGGTCGCAAAATGAAGAGATAGAGGACGAGGATGTTCCAGGCCGCGGGAAATCCGCGGAACCACAGGTCGTCGGTCTTCATCCGCGTGTCCGCGAAATAGAGCGCCGAGGCGATCGTAACCACCAGTCCAATCCAGAACGAGGCTTCGGTCGGCATCAGGTCCGATCGCCAGAGCGCCACGACTGGCACGAGCACATAGGTCAGGAAATCGATCACCAGATCCAGAACCGCGCCGTCGATCGAAGCCGCAGTCACATGCACGCGCGCGGCGCGGGCCAAGGTGCCGTCGATGCCGTCGATGAAGAGCGCCAGGCCAAGCCAGGCGAAGCAGGCCGCGAAATTGCGCTCGATCGCTGCGTAGAGCGCCAGCACGGCGACCGCGCCGCCGGAGGCGGTAAAGACATGAACGGAAAATCCCGCCGCCTGGGCGACGCCCACGGGTCGCTTCTCGATCGACATGCCGCGCCCTGCCCGCCTTTCCCTCCGACAGGCGCCCCTTGGGGGATGCGCCAGCTTGACCTCGCGGCTTTCGCCTCATCAAAGTCAAGCGGCGCGATCTGGCTGTCCCGCAACCGGACGCTTTGCCGCCCAGGATGTGTTCGACCATGAACAGCCCGACGTCGTCCGCTGATCGATCGTGCGACGTGCTGGTCGCAGGAACCGGCCTCGCGGGCCTTACTGCGGCGATCGCCTTCGCGCGGGCCGGATTCGACGTCGTATCATGCGGCGCGGACGAACGGGTCGCCCGCGGCCGCACTGTCGCGATGCTCGACCGCTCGGTCGCGTATCTCGAATCGCTGGGGCTTTGGCCGGCGATCCGCGGCGACGCGGCGCCGCTGCGCATCCTGCGCATCATCGACGATACCGGCGCCCTTTTGCCGCCCCGCCCGCTCGAGTTCCACGCTTCCGAAATCGGGCTCGACGCATTCGGCTGGAATGTCGAGAACGATCGCATGGCCTCTGCACTCGCGGTTGAGGCTAATCGAACGCCAGGCCTCGAGCGCATGAGCCTCGCCGTCGCGCGCTACGACTTCTCCGGCGACAGAGCGTTGGCGCGGCTTGATGACGGGCGTCTCATCGCTTGCGCGCTGGTGATCGGCGCGGACGGACGCGACTCGCGCGCGCGCCGCTCGGCCGGACTTCCGGCGCGCCCGCACCGTTATCCACAAAGAGCGCTGACTGCGCTCCTGACCCACCGGCTGGCGCATGGCGACGCATCGACAGAGTTTCACACCCGCAACGGACCCTTCACGCTCGTGCCGCTGCCGCCCAGGGAGGCTGCGCCGAATCGCTCGAGCCTCGTCTGGCTCATGTCCGACGACGAGGCGCGCCGCAGGGAGAGCCTGGAAGGCTCCGCGGTCGAGCGCGAGATCGAGCGTCAGGCGCGCTCTATCCTCGGCGCCATGCGGCTCGAGGGTCCGCCCGGTTTCTTTGCGATGTCGCGCCAGGTCGTGCCGAAAATCACCTCGGAACGGCTCGCGCTGGTCGGCGACGCGGCGCATCTCTTTCCACCGATCGGCGCGCAGGGCCTCAACCTCGGACTTCGCGACGTCAAGGCGATCGCCGCGTGCGCGGTCGATGCGCGTGACGAGGGGCTGGACATCGGCGGCGAAACCGTTTTGCGCGGCTACGAACGCGCCCGGCGTACGGATATCTTCATGCGCACCGCGGCGGTCGACGGCCTCAACCAGGCCTTGCTGGCCCGGTTTGCGCCGATCGACCTCGCGCGCGGCGCGGGGCTCGCGGCCCTCGGAGCCATCGGGCCCTTGCGGCGTTTGATCATGCGCGAGGGCGTCGCTCCGCGCCTGGCCCGGTAGCCGGCGAGCCCGGACCTCGAGCCTTTACGCCTGGCCGGCGTCGGAGCCGTGTCGCGCCTGACGGGCGCGGATCGTGGTGATGCCCAAGAGCGCGAGCGCGATGACGGCGAACGAGACTCCGGTCGTCGCCGTGCCCAGCGCATAAATCTCCGGCGTCGTGACCGTCGTCGTCAGCGCCTGCAATTCCATCGGCAGCGTATTGTGCTCGCCCATCGCCTGGCTCGAGCGCGCGATCTCGTCCCACGATAGCGTGAAGCCGAAGAACCCGACGCCGATAACTGAAGTCAGGATGATCGGCAGGATGACATAGCGCAGCGTCTGCCCCGGCGTCGCCCCCTGGTCGCGCGCCGCCTCCTCGTAGCGATTGTCGAAGCGGTTGAAGATCGCAAACATCACGAGAAGGCCGAAAGGCAGCGTCCAGGTCAGATGCGCGCCGAGCCCGGAGGTGAACGTTCCCATAGTCGTCGTCAGATTATCGGCTATCCACGGCGGCCCGTGTTTCTTGAGGAAGTCGTCGAGCAGGCGGAATTCCAGCGCGATGCCGAGCGAGGTCACGATCGACGGCACGATGAGGCTAGCCACCGCAACGAAAAACAGCAGCTGCGATCCGCCGAATTTCTTGCGGAATGCGAGGCCGGCGCTCAACGACAACACGACGGTGAGGACCATCACCACGAGGCCAAGCTCCAACGAGCGCACGAACGCGTCGTGGATATTGACGATGCCGCCGCCGTTCCACAGCCGTTCGAACCAGTGCAGCGACACCCCGTTCATCGGGAAGGTCAGGCCGCCGGTTGGCCCCTGGAACGACAGGATGAAGATGACGATCATCGGGCCGTAGAGGAACAGCACGAAGAGCCCAAAGAAACCCGCGAGCCAGTAGAAGGCGGGAGAACGCCCTTCGCCCATCTCTCACAGCTCCTTCTGGACGTCGACGACCCGGTTGAGCGCGACGATGATGAGGAGCGTCACCGCAAGCAGGATGACCGCGTTGGCCGCGGCGGGCGGGAACTGCAGCGCGTTGAGGCGGGTCTCCACCACCTTGCCGGCCGAGGCGATCTGCTCGCCGCCCATCACGTCGAAGGTGATGAAGTCACCCATCACAATCGTCACCACGAAAATCGAGCCGATCACGATGCCGGGCTTAGAGAGCGGGATGATCAGGTTCCACAGCGTCTGCCAGCCCGACGCGCCGGCGTCATACGCAGCCTCGACGAGGCGCTTGTCGATTCGCATCATCGAATTGAAGATCGGCACGACCATGAAGAAGGTGAAGAGGTGCGTGAACGCAAGCGATACCGAGAACGGCGAATAGAGCAGCCATTCGACCGGCTTGTCCACGATATGGGCGCGCAGCAGCGCCTCGTTCACGAGTCCGTTGCGTCCGAGCAGCGGAATCCATGAGATCATCCGGATCACGTTCGACGTCCAGAACGGAATGGTGCAGACGAGGAAAAGCACCATCTGCGTCGTCGCCGACCGGACGTGGAAGGCGAGGAAATAGGCGATGGTGAAGCCGATGATCAGCGTCGTCAGCCAGACGATGAAGCAGAATTTCGCCGTTGATACATACGTCCTCAGGATGGTGCAGAGATCCGGGAGCTTGACCAGGCATCCCTCGAAATTCTCGGTGTAGCTGCGCGTCGTGAAAGACGGCAGCATCTCGAAGTCGTTGTAGTCCCAGAAGCTGACTATAACGACGAGGATAAGGGGTATGACGAAGAAGAACAGAAAGACCAGGCCGAAGGGCATGGCCTGAAGCCATCCGGGCACGCCCACCCGGTCCAGCCCGCGCCTGGCGGCCGTATCCGTGGCCCTGCTGACTGTGGGTGTCGAGATACTGGTGGCGGTCATCCGTCCGAGCCGGAGTTTCCCACTCTTCTCCTCTCCCACCCGGCGGGAGACGAGAAAAGCGAAGGGCCAGTGGGATCCGGGCGCGAGCGCGCGCCCGGACAGGAAGAAGTCAGGCGTCAGGACGCGATGAACTCATTCCATTTGCGGACCATGTAATCGTTCTCGTCCATCACCGCGTTCCAGCAGGCGACATTGCCCATACGATCATCGTAGGAACCGCCGTCCCGCGTGGCGCCGGCCTTTTCGAGGAGCGAGCCGTCTGGCCCGTGGATGTCTTTTTCGGCCGGCTTGCCTTCCATCCAATAGGCCCATTCGTAGGGCTCCATATTGGCCTTCGCCGTGGAGAGAACCGCCGAATAGTAGCCTTGGCGGTTGAGATAGGCGCCAGCCCAGCCCGACAGGTACCAGTTGACGAACTCGTAGACCATGTCGGCCTGCTTGGGCGTCACGCCCTTCGACATGCAGAAGCCCGAGGCCCAGGAGCGATAGCCCTCTTTCAGCGGCTGAAAGACGCAAGGGATTCCCTTGGAGCGGACCGCCGTCACCGCGGGCGACCACATCGACTGGATGACCGTCTCTCCCGAGGCCATCAAGTTGACGCTTTCGTTGAAGTCCTTCCAGAAGGCGCGGAACTGGCCGGCCTTCTTTGCCTCGGTCAAGACGCCCATCGTCATGTCGATCTCGGCCTTCGTCATATTGCCCTTGTCGGGATATTTGTACTTGCCGGTCAATTCGACGACCATCGCAGCGTCCATGATGCCGATCGAGGGAATGTTGAGGATCGCCGCTTTCCCCTTGAATTCAGGGTTGAGCAGTTCAGCCCATGTGTTGATCGGCCGCTTGATCAGGTCCGGCCGAATGCCAAGCGTGTCTGCGTTGTAGACGGTCGGTATCAGAGTGACCCATTCGGTCGGCGTGGGAGAAAACTTGGTCGAGTGCTCGCCTTCGAGGAACATCACTTTCTTGGGCGCCGTGCCCTGGTCGCCGATGACCTTGCCGTTGGGCAGCTGGCCCTTGGTGAAGACCGGCGTGATGTTGTCGAATTCCTTGATCTTCTTGGCGTCCATCGGCAGGATGTTGCCCGACGGCACCAGCTTTTTGAGGCTGAAATATTCGGTATCGAGAACGTCGAAGGAGTTCGGCTGGGTGATAACCCGCTTGGTCACGTCGTCGGTGGTCGCAACGATGTTCTGGATGGTGATCCCGGTGTCCGCCTTCACCTTCTTGGTGATGTCGTCCGACTGGTTGACCGCGGTGCCCAGATAACGGAGCACCTTCTCTTCCTGAGCCCAAATCGCCGGGAAACCGGTGATGGCGCCGGAGCCGATCGCGGCGCCGGCAACGCCCGCGGCTCCTTTGAGCACGGCGCGGCGTGACAGGGCCTTGGGCGTTTTGACATGCTTCTTCGACATCGATCTCTCCTCCAATTTCCCGGGAGCTTCACGTTACCGGGGCAAGTGCGTGAACGTCCTTGTCGGCCCAAAGAACGGAGACGCTGTCGCCGACGTTGAGCGGCTCCTCGGCGAATTGTTCGTCGCTCACCAGGGCCACAAGCTCGGAAATGCCGGGGTGGTCGAGGGCGACCTGATAATGCGCGCCCTGGTACTCGATCGCGCGCACCGCGGCGACGAACCGCACTTCGTTGCCTCCGCCGCCGCCGTTGCGGCGAACCGTCATGCGATCGGCGCGCACCGCGACCGGGCCCCCGGGGGTCGCGATCACGTTATGGCCGCCGAGAAAGCGCGCAATGAACTCGGTCGCCGGCTTTTCAAACAGGTCGCGCGGATTGGCCGTCTGCTCGATGCGGCCCTTGTTCATCACGACAACGAGATCGGCGAGCGCCAGCGCCTCGTCCTGGCCGTGCGTGACATGGATGAAGGGAATGTTGAGTTGCTTCTGGAAACGGCGAAGCTCCGCCCGCATGCGGACGCGCAGGAAAGGGTCGAGCGCCGACAAGGGCTCGTCCAGCAGCAGAATCTGGGGATCGGTGACCAGCGCTCTCGCCAGGGCGACGCGCTGCTGCTGGCCGCCCGATAACTGCGCCGGAATGCGCTCGGCGTAGGGCGTCATCGCGACGAGTTCGAGGAACTCCATCGCCTTCTTGCGCCGCGCCGCCTTGTCGACGCCCTTCATTTTCAGCGAAAAGGCGACATTGTCCACGCAAGACAGATGCGGGAACAGCGCATAGCTCTGGAACATCATCGCCGTGCCGCGTTTGGCGGGCGGCAGGTCCGTGACATTGGCGGCGCCGATGAGGATATCTCCCTCTGTCGCGCTCTCATGGCCCGCGATCATGCGAAGCGTCGACGTCTTGCCGCAGCCCGATGGTCCGAGAAGACAGCAATAGGCGCCGGCGGGAACCCTGAGATCGATGGAATCGACCGCAGTCGCGGCGCCGTAGCGTTTGGTGAGATGAATAAGCTCGAGGTCGGCCGGCTCCAATATCACCTCACGACTGGCTGCCTGTCTTCGACAGCCAGTCTGCAACGCTCGTGCCAGTCTCGCTCGGCGCGGTTCAAACGATTGTTCGGACGGCGCTTTCCATCATTAATGGCGAAAGGCTGCCTAAGTTTTAGCCGCTATATTGGGCGCCGCTGTATACAATCGCGGCTGGATTGTACACAAAATGACGTGGCGCGGGTCCCGTGCTCATGACATGATTGGCGCAGTACAATACGAGGGGGGCGAGCACGAATATGCGGCCATCGTTGGCTTCGATCGACGCGAAGCCCCCAGCCCCCGCAGGTCAAGGCTCGAGCGCGCGCGGCTCGCGAGTCGGAAGCATCTATCAGAGCGTCCTCGATGCGGTGGTCGAGCATCGCCTGCCGCCGGGCGCAAAGCTCACCGAAGAGCAACTCGGCGCGATTTTCGGAGCAAGCCGCACAACGGTGCGCAGCGCCCTTCAGGCCCTTGCTCATGATCACATCGTCACGCTGGCCCGCCATCGCAGTGCGTTCGTTTCGGCGCCGACGGTCGAGAAAGCTCGCGACATCTTTGCCGGTCGCAAACTGGTAGAGTCGGCGATCGCACAAGAAGTCGCGCGCCACATCAATGATACCCAGCTTACGGCTCTGCGGGCGCTCCTGGCGCAGGAAGCAGCGGCCGTCACGGCTGGAGACAGGCCGGCGGCGATCCGCCTCTCCGGCGCCTTCCACGTCGCCGTGGCGGCGACTTGTGGAGAAGGTGTGATCACGGACTTCCTGAGGGGCCTGATATCGCAATCTTCCCTCGTGATCGCGCTCTATGGCCGCAGCCACGCCCCGGCGTGCGGCCACGACGAGCATGTCGCTTTTCTCAAGGCTCTTGAAAAGCGCGACGGGGACCGTGCCGCTCGGCTGATGAGCGATCATCTCGACCACATCGTCGCCGATTTGGACCTCGTCGTGCACAGGGAGCCGTCCGTCGACCTTGCGGTCGTGTTGCGGGCAAGCCGGCAATAGCATTGATCCGCCACTCTGCGGACTGATTGGCTCGCGTTTCCGGGGAGGACATCATGGCGCCGTCGAATGAGGACGCATGGCCGGAATTGCCCTATGCGGCCTGGAAAGACACCTGCGACACGCTGCATCTGTGGACGCAGATCGTCGGCAAGATACGGCTCGCGCAGACGCCCTGGCTGAATCATTCGTGGCACGTAACGCTCTATGTGACGGCGCGTGGCCTCACGACCTCGCCAATCCCTTATCGCGAGCGCGCATTTCAGATCGATTTCGATTTTGTCGATCACGTGCTCTGGGTCCGGACGAGCGAGGGGAGTTTCCGTCGACTTCCGCTCGCGCCGATGCCTGTCGCCCGATTTTATGCCGACCTCTTTGCCGCAATGGCCGAACTCGGGCTCGACGTCCGGATCAGGACAACGCCCTGCGAGATCGCCGATTGCATTCCGTTCGATCAGGACTTCAGCCACGTCGCTTACGATCGCGATTACGCTGGTCGCTTCTGGCGTATCCTTTTGTCGGCGCACGAAGTCCTCGCCCATTTCCGCACCGCCTTTCTCGGCAAAGCGAGCCCGGTCCATTTTTTCTGGGGCAGCTTCGACCTGGCGGTCACGCGCTTTTCCGGGAGACCGGCGCCCCGCCACGCTGGCGGCGTGCCTCATCTGCCGGACGCAGTCGCTCGGGAAGCCTATTCGCATGAGGTGTCGAGCGCCGGCTTCTGGCCGGGCGGCGGCGGGCCGATCGACTACCCCGCCTTCTATTCATACGCCTATCCGGCCCCGGAGGGCTTTGCAGGCGCTTCAGTGCGCCCGGCCGAAGCCTTCTTCTCCCGCGAACTGGGCGAGTTCATCCTCCCCTACGATGCGGCGCGCGCGGCGCCCGATCCAGGGCGCGCGCTGATGGACTTCCTGCAATCGACCTATGAGGCCGCTGCCGAGCTGGGGCGATGGGATCGCGCGGCGCTGGACTGTCCGTTGGGCGAGCCCGGACGCCCGCGCTTGGTGCGGTGAGGCAGGAACGCTCTCGGCCGTTCTGACGTGTCCTTGGCGTGATTCCAGAGTCAATCGTTCGCGCCGGAAGGCATAGCGTTACGGCGCGCAGCCGAGGGTAACCCGAGCGGCTCGACAATTGCTTCCGTTAATCGGAATTCTCTGGTATTGTGGCCTCACGACCGGACGGAGGCGCCCTTCAATCACCGCGAGCTGCAAAAGTTAAGGTTAATGGCGCGTCGAGCGCCAGACTCTGCCGTAACCTCTTGACCAATCTGGATTCTATATTTTCCTTTCCTTGCGCCGGATTTTCATTTCCTTGTGTTTGGGTTTCATTTCCTTGCGCTTTGGCTTTGAATTCCTTGCGCTCGACTTTCAATTCCTTGCCTCCCGGGCCGGACAGCCGGGCGCGGCGAAAGAGGGACAGTTTTTGGCGCCTAACCCGTCCGGCTCGGTGATGCGCCCGCGGAAGGTCACGACGCGGGCGACGGCGGAGCCTGCACCGCGCACGTTGCAATCTCCGCGCTGATCGGGCAGTTCGGCGGTTTCGACGACGGCCTTCGCACGCGGCTCGCGCCCTTCGTTCAGCCGCGGCTCTTGAAACTGGAACGGCGTCGAGACAGGGTCCTGCGGCCGGCGGGAGCGCTGGCGCGATGCGGGGTTTCGCGGAGGACCGAGAAAGGAAAGGTCATGCGGCTGGGGGCGCTGACAATCTTGGCGTTGCTGTTGGCGCCAACGGCCGCCAGCGCCGCCGATCCTTGCGCCGATGTCGCGCATGCGATCGCCGCGTTGAAGGAGGACGACGTCTTCCAGGCATCGACGGAGCTCTTCGCCGCCGCCCGCCTCGGCTGCGAGCCCCAAGCGCGCGCCCTTCTCGATCGCGGCGCGGCGATCGACGCGAAGGACCGCGAGGGGGCCACCGCGCTCGACAGGGCGGCCAAAGCCGGCAAGATCAAGCTGGTGACCCTGCTTCTCAGCCGCGGCGCCGACGTCAACGCGCGCGCCGTCAACGGCTCGACCCCCCTCACATGGGGTGTGTCCAGTCAAGCTCGATCATTTCTGCATTGTGCATGCTCCTCGTTTGGATCCGAAGCGTGAGCCCGTCTCTTCCATGCAGCCCTGACGACCGCATCACCTCACATCCGGTCGAGCTTGTGGGCTCGGACCAAAATCCCTCATGCTCGAGGGTATCGGGCTCGGGTTGGCGGGACCATCCTTTTTCACGGCGTGTTTCAGCCCAGGGGGGTTGATCCGCGGTCGCCGCCCGCCCGGATCCGGCGAAGCTGTCGCGTTCAGCTTCGCTGGAATGGGGTCAAGTTATTAAGCCATCGCTGGCGTGGAGTGGGGTTAAGTCATCGATCGGGTGATGCGGCCTTGAACACGGCGCCCTCGGGAACGACGCCTTGGGTGACGTAGCGCCACAAGGCGACGAGCAGTTTGCGGGCCAGCGCGACGATGGCGATCCGGCGGATTCGTCCCTTCGCAGCGCCGACGCGCGCGTGAAACCAGCGGCTCAAGGCCGAGTCCGGCTGATGACGCAACCAGAACCAGGCAAGCTCAATCATCGTCTTGCGCAGGCGGCGATTGCCCGACTTCGAGATGCCCTGGTCCCGTTCGACGCCGCCGCTCTGCCAGGGACTGGGCGCCAATCCGCCGTAAGCCGCCACCTGGCGTCGGTTGCCGAAGCTTCGAAACAACAATTCCAGCCAGAGGAGCGAGGCGAACTCAGGGCCCAAGCCTTTGAGCTTGAGAAGCAGAGCGGCGGGGTTGTTGCGTTCCTCGGCATCCATACGGATGAGCGCGTCGCGGGCGCGTTCAACAACAGCCAGTTGCGTCGTCACCAGCGCGATCCGATCGAGCTCCCGGCGGATTTCCTCCTTCAACATCGGCGGCAGATCACGGCCGTCGCCGGTTCGCAGCGCCTCGAGTTCGTTCGAAACGATCACGCCGAAGCGGATCGTAGTCCTGGACGCCTTGGCCGCTGAGCAGGCCCCTGACTCGATTGGTATGCTGAATGCGTTCCTTGAGCAGCGTTCCGCGCTCGCGCGTCAGGCGCCGGCGATCCTCGTCTTCCCGGCTCGGCGCGCGAACCATGGAACAGACCCGCCGCTCGCCGCGAGCCCAGGCCATCAGCGTCCGCAACAGCATCTCGCCGTCGATCGCATCGGTCTTGGCCCGCCGATGCCTCCGGTTGACCGCGATCGAAGCCGCGTCGACGACGTGGCTCTCAATCCCGTTGGCGAGCAGCAATCGATGAATCCAGAACCCGTCCAATCCCGCTTCCTGAATGACGATCGCTTTGACCTGCACGCCGTAGCGCTGCTCGGCCTTCGCCATCGACCGCGAAAGAAGCTCGATGAGGCCGGCGCCGTCTCCACCCTCAACCACATGCTTGGAAAACTTCTCGCTGCCCGGATTGTTGATCGTCACAACCCATTTCGATTTACTCAATTCGAGCGAGGCGTACAGCGTGATATCATTCGCGCGGGCGGTGGTCGCGACAGCGGTCGCGGAGGTGACAGACTGCATCGGTTGCCTCCATGCTGGTGTGGAAGCTCAGCCTACCAAGTCAGGCCGCCGTCCACCCGCATAGGATCTTTTCTATGCGGCCGAGGCCGACCGCGCGGAAGTTCTGCGCCTGCTCCTCGATCATGGCGCCGATTCGAACATCCCCGGGCGCAGCGGCTTACGGCCGCTCGCCGCGGCGGCCTACAACGGCTCTGAAGAGAACGTCGAGCGGCTTCTGAAATACGGCGCCGACCCGAATGCGCTCGACGACGACGGCAAGGGCGCAATGGTCTACGCGGCGGGGCGCGCCTATGCGCCGATCGTCGCGCTCTTGATCGACGCCGGGGTCGACGTCAACCGGCGCTACGGCCACGGCCTGACCGCGCTGATGTGGGCCGCCGTTCCCGACGCGAGCGCGGGAAGCGAGGACGTGAACGCGACGCTCAGGACGCTGATCGACCATGGCGCAGCGCTCGACCTCAAGGACGATCGCGGCAAGACCGCCGCCGACATCGCCCACGGACTCGGGCGCGAGCGCGAGGCGAAAATGCTGGAGAAGAAATAACGCGGCCTGCCTACAGTCCCGCCAGATAGGCCGCGATCGCCGTCAGCTGATCGGGCGTGACGGTGTGTATAAGATCGGACATGCCGGGATTGTTGGCGCGGGCGCCAGTGCGGAAATCCGTCATCGTCTTGGCGAGATAATCGCGTTCCTGGCCTGCGAGCCGCGGAATGGACGAATCGCCTTGAAACTGCTCCAGGTGGCAGCTCGTGCAGACGACCGACTTGATCGCCGTCATCGCGACCGCCTCGTCCGCCTTGGATGCGGACGGCGCCCCGGTCTTCGGCCAGGGTTTGGCCGCGAAATATTCGGCGAGCGCCAGTGCGTCCTGTTTGACGACATATTGGGCGATCGGCGTCATGCGATAGTCCTTTCGCGCGCCCTTCTGGAAATCGCGGAACTGCAGATAGAGATAGCCAGCGTTTTGGCCCCAGATGATGGGCGTCGTCGGGTCCGTCGGTAAGCCTTTTTCGCCGTGGCACGCGCCGCAGAGCGCCGCTTTGTCCTCAATCGTATCCGACCAAGCGGCGGTCGCGCCGGCAAGGAACGCGGCCACAACAACGCAACGCAACATGAAAGGGAATCCTCGCGCCAATGCCGCGCTCATTTGGCGCGGGCCACGCCTCAAGGTCAAACAAAAAGGCCGCCCCGCTCAATCGAGCGGGGCGGTCAACGAAGCGTGAACTTCAGTCGAGCGTGAAGGCGATGATGGCGTCGCCGCGCGCGAAGTCGATCTGGGTGTTTCCGCCCGCGCCGACGACGATATACTGCTTGCCGCCGACGGCGTAGGAGGACGGCGGAGCGTTGACGCCCGCTCCCGCCTGGAACTGCCAGAGCACTTTGCCGGTGGCGGAGTTATAGGCCTTGAACCAGCCGTTGCCTTCGCCAGCGAAGGCAAGACCGCCGGCGGTGGCGAGAATGCCGCCGATCATCGGCTGCGGCGTCTTAACCTGCCATGCGATCTTGCCGGTGTTGTAGTTGACCGCGCTGATGTTGCCGGTCTGGATCCCCCCAGGCACATTGGTGAAGGCGCCGCCGAGCCAGAGCTTGCCGTCCGGATAGGGCGTGCTTGCGACCGTATAGGTCATCTCCTGCTCGAGATTGATCGCATAGGCCATATTGTGGTTCGGATCGGTCGCCATGGGCGACCATTCGACGCCGCCATTGGCGCCTGGGAACATTTTCGCTGAATTGGCGTCGAGCGGCTGCGTCGGCGTCGGCAACACCCACCTGTCCTTCTGCGACACCATCGGGTCGGAGAAGCGGATGAGGCTGCAGTCCTTGCGGTCGTTCACGTAGACATAGCCGGTCTTGCCAGCGTGCAGAACCGCGGGGATCATCTTGCCGGACTTGTCGGCGGCGTTGACGAGTACGGTCGGGCTCACTGCGTCGAGGTCCCAGACATCATGCGGGACATATTGGAAGTGGCAAACGTACTTGCCGGTTTCCAGGTCGACCGAGACAAGCGAGTCTGTGTAGAGGTTGTCGCCGGGGCGGATCGCCCCATCAAGGTCGGGCGAGGGATTGCCGACGACGAAGTAGATGCGCTTGGCCGCCAGATCGACGGAAGGGTTTTGCCACACGCCGCCGCCGAGCGTTTTGTAAGGGTCGCCGTTCTTGGCCAGCGCCGCCTTTTCGGCGTCGATGTCGCGATGCTCGTCGCGACCGGTCGCGTCCTTCGTCGCCCACACTCCGACCGAGTTCTCAGGGATCGTGTCGAAGCTCCAGAGAAGCTTGCCGTCTGTGGCGTCGTAAGCCCGCACGAAGCCGCGAATGCCATATTCGCCGCCGTTGGTGCCGATCAGGATCTTGCCGTCGACCGCCGTCGGGGCCATCGTTTCGCTGTAGCCCTTTTCGGGGTCGGCGAGCTGCTGCTCCCAAACCACAGAGCCCGTCTTGGCGTTGAGCGCGATGAGTTTCGCGTCGAGCGTACCGAGATAGACCTTGTCGTCGTAGACCGCGACGCCTCGATTGTTCGGGCCACAGCAGAAGGTCGTGACCGGGCCGAGCTTGGGCTTGTAGTGCCAGATCTCGGCGCCGGTCTTGGCGTCGAGGGCGTAGACGTGGCTAAACGACGTCGTCACATACATCACGCCGTTGACGACGATCGGCGAGGTCTCGAGTGACTCCTTCACTTCGGTTTGGAAGATCCAGGCGGGATGGAGATGAGAAACGTTGCCGCGATTGATCTGCCCGTTCGGATAGAAGCGAGTCTGTTCGTAGTTGCCGTTGGTTTGCAGGAAGTTGGATCCGTCGCGAGCCGCGTTGTCGAGATCTTTCTGCGGCACCGAAGTGACCGTCGCGGTTTTCGACATCGCGCCGGACGTGGGATTGATTTCCTGCGCGCCGACACCCGAAGCCAATGCGAACGCCGCGGCGCAGATTGAACCAAGCAACAGTGGTTTGCTGACGACTTTAGCCATCGTGGTCTCCTCCCTGACTTTGCCACATTGATCAAAAATTTTCGCTTTGTCACCCCAACTCCCGAGGCCGTCATCTGGCGAATGTCGAATAAATGGAGGTTGCGTCGCCTGAAGGTTTGCACGATTTACCGACGTGATACAGTCGGCGTCGAGCAAGCAAGACATACGCCAACTGCGGTCGCTCCTGCGCCGGCCACGGCCGCTGCGTCCCCGAGGGCGCCAAGCTGACGTCGACTCGTCGAATTGGGCGTGAAGGCGGCTATCGGAAGGGGCGCAGGGGCTCGGTGACATCGCCGACCCAGCCAGCGGCAATCTACACGCGAACGGGATGCCGTCGGCGCCAAGAAGCGCCGCACGCGCCTCACCCAACGGCCCCGAGGTCTTGTCAGGGGAACCGAATCTGGCGGCGGGAAATCCCGAAGTCGGCTCGGTTTCAGGCCAAAGCGACGATCGAAGACGGCGTCCACGCGGGCGAGCCGGGCGGCCTGAAATGCGTGGCGACCAAAGCGCCTTTCGGAGGACGCAGCCGCGGATGGATCCGACGGGAGGAAGAGACGCGCGATATCTCGACAAGCCCATCCACGACCCGCTCAGTGTGACGACTTTGACGCCGGTCGCTCAGCGCGATCATTCCAAAAAACTCCAGCCGATAAATCCCTATCGGGGCAGGAAATGTTCCCGCGGTCAGTCGGGGTTTCACTCGCGGAATCCAAATCTCGCTTCGACGATCGCGCCCCCGTTAGATGAAGCGCCAAATTCGAATTCGCCGCCCAGCGCTTTCACGCGCTCGCGCATGCCCGACAGTCCCATCCCTGCTCTTGTTTCGGCCCCTATGCCGCGACCATCCTCCTGACTTTAGGTATCTTTCGGAGAGACGGGCCGCAGCCTTCAATTCAGGCCTTTAACGCGCCTGTACCCCTCGATTCAGGCGACGCTTGACGCGCGAGGTAGTCGAGAACATTTTTGTGCGCGCGATTCAGCAGCGGATCGTTCCACAACGCTGCGCCCGTCCGCGCGGCGCCGGCAGCCGCTGGCCACGTCTTTTTTGATCGCGAGGCCACAATCGCCAAGGCTGGATTCAATCGCTGGCTGGTTCCGCCTGCCGCGCTTGCGATCCATCTTTGCATCGGCATGGCCTATGGCTTCAGCGTGTTCTGGGTGCCGCTCGGACGCGCGGTCGCCGTTGCGAGGGGCGCGCCCAAGCCGATCGCCTGCCCGGGCGACGCGACGAGCTTTGCCGGCAAGCTCACCATTACCGGGCACGCGCTGTTTGCCACCGACTGCGATTGGACGCAGTTCGACCTCGGCTGGATGTACGGCGGCGGTTTTGCGACCGTTCCGGCCTATCTCGCCGACCTGTTCGGGGTGCAGTATGTCGGGGCAATTCACGGACGTCTGCTGACCGCCTGGTCGACCGCCGGCATCGTTGGTCCCGTGCTCGTCAACTATCTGCACAATTCGCGCGTCGCCGCAGGCGTCCCGTGCGACCACGTCTATGACGTCATCTTTTATGCGCTGACCGGACTCCTGGTGGTCGGTCTCGCCGCCAACGCGCTTATTTCGGCCTGTCGCCGAGAAATGGTTCATTCGCGCCCCGAGCGAACACGAGCCCCACGCCGTCAAGCCTCGGACCTCATCCTTTGGCATCGGACATGGCGGATTCGACGCGGAAGCCGCGGTCGCCTGGGCGCTGGTCGGAGTCCCGCTGGCCTGGGGCGTCTATATGACCCTGCTCAGCGCGGCGAGAATCTTCCAATAACCGCGCCGCCGCGACAGCCGTCTCGCATGACTGGACGGGGCGCTGCGGGACAAGCCCAGACCTTGAACGGCCCGGCGACGGTCAACGAACGTTCGAAGCAGGTGACGCCGCGCGGCAATGGTGCTAGCTTGACCACGTGACCACGAGTGGCCACCGAGGAGGTAAACTCAAGGAGTTAAATTCATGAGCTGGAATACCCCTGTCGTCACCGAAGTTTGCGTGGGCATGGAAGTTACCGCTTACCTGTCGGCGCTGATGTGAGATAAATGCGGCCTGTCCGCCACAAAGGCGGATTGAATAACCTGTTGCACGTTTTGGCGTCTCTTTCCGTTGGGAACAGAGAGGTTCATGCGGCTGTGAACGGGCGGCTTCATGGAGTGATCCGAAACGGCCATGCAGTGAGGTCTCCGGAAAGTCGAGTCTAGCTATTTTCGGCGGAGTTTGCGCCGATGGCGAAACGCCTCGATAGTCTCGGCGAATATGGTCTAGGGCCACCTCCGTGACGCGCGCAATGCGTCGCGGGGAGTGGCTTTTCGAGTGGGAGCCAAGACAGGGTCCCGAGCCCCTCAGTTTTGCTTGAGGACGAGTTGCGCGGCCGCAGGGTGTTCTCGTAGAGCGCGTGGCTCGCCCTCGCGCAGCTCGAAGCGATAGCAACCACCCAGCGGGCTTCTCAACTGGTCGAGCAGTCCTTGAGGTCCTTGTCTTCGATGGCAAAGGGTTTGCCCTGAAGGATGTGCACATTCCGAGCAAAACACGTGCGCCCGTCCTTCAATGTCAGCCGAAGATCGTATACCCCGCTCTCGACGCCGGTAATCTTCAGGCGTTCGTCGTGCTCGACCGCGCCGTCGGGGTCATTGACCGTCTGGTTGGACTGGAACGCATTCGCGCCTGCTCTCGAAACCTCAAGCTTGGTCACCGTCGAAGTGGTCAGATTCCAGAACTGCGGCGGCTTGTCCGCCGCAAACGCGTCTGCGGCCACGATGCAGGCCGGTAGGAGCAAAATCGCCGCACTCGACTTCATATGTTTCTCGCAACGGCGCCGCCGAATTTATCGCTCAACGCCGATGTCACGTGCTTTCGCATGCGAGCCCTCGGAAACTCAAGTGTCGTTCGCGAGCCGCGAGCACCTTGCGCCTCAGTGCGCTCATGTTGGAACCCGCTCGCGCGTTCCCTCTTTCGCCTGCGGGCTGAAAGGGTTTCGCGCGCTTTTTGGGGTGACGCTCGCTTTGTTCGCAGTGGCGGTCCAGCCGGCGAACGCGGATCCCCTAGCCGTCAAGGTCGGCGTCATCCGCGAAGCGCACTCTCGCGAGACGATCTCCATCCTCGATATCCCTCCCGCGGACGACTTTGTTGCCGGCGCGCGCATGGCGATGGATGACGACAACACGACCGGCCGCTTTCTCGATCAATCCTTCTCGGTCGTCGACGCCAAGCTTGCCCCCGGCGAAGATCCGGTCGCGCGGCTCAATGGGATGCTTGCCGACGGCGTGCGCAATTTTATCGTCGATCTTCCCCCTGCCGAGGTTCTTGCGGTTGCCGACGCAGCGCGCGTCTCCGGCGCGCTGGTGTTCAACGCGGGCGCGACGGACGATCGCCTTCGCGAGGAGGATTGTCGCGCCAATGTGATTCACGTCGCGCCGACCCGTTCGATGCTGGCTGACGCGCTTGCGCAATATCTGATTTGGAAGCAGTGGAGACGCTGGCTCCTGGTGGTCGGGTCGCATTCGGGAGACAAGCTGCTCGCGGACGCCTTCCGGCGGTCGGCGAAGAAATTCGGCGCGAAAATCGTTGAGGAGCGCGTATACGAGGACATCGGCGGAGGCCGGCGCTCGGACTCGGGCAGCGTGCAAGTCCAGCGGCAGATGCCGGTCTTCACCCAGAGCGCTCCCGATTACGACGTGCTCGTCGCAGCCGACGAAAACGAGGTTTTCGCGGGTTATCTGCCCTATCGTACCTGGGACCCTCGGCCCGTTGTCGGCTCAGCGGGCCTGCAGCCAACCAGTTGGGACCCCTCGCACGAACTCTGGGGCGCCGTGCAGTTGCAAAACCGCTTCGAGCGCGTGTTCAAGCGCGGCATGAATGTGCGCGACAACCAGGCTTGGGTCGCCATGCGCATGATCGGCGACGCGGTCGCACGTACGCGCTCCGCCGATCCCAAATCGATTCACGATGATCTCCTCTCGCCCGACTTTGCGGTGGCTGCCTTTAAGGGACAGAAGCTGACGTTGCGCGCCTGGAACCAACAGCTGCGTCAGCCCATCCTGCTCACTGACGGTCGCGGCACGGTCTCGGTTTCCCCCCAGGAAGGTTTCCTGCATGAGACGTCCGAACTGGACACACTTGGCTTCGACAAGCCGGAGACCAAATGCAAACTTCAATGAAGCGCCTCGCGCGCTGCACCGGCGCCCTCGCCCTCCTGGCAGGCCTTAGCGCCTTCTCAGGTCACGTGCCGGCGGCGACCGCCTATATCACCAACGAGAAGGGCAATTCGATCTCGGTCATCGACCTCGACAAGCTCGAGGTCACGCGCACCGTCAAGGTCGGCCAAAGGCCGCGCGGCATTGCGCTGACCAAGGACGAGACGCTCATGTTCGTTTGCCTGGGCGACGACGATACGATCGCCATAGTCGACACGAAGACCTTGAAGGAAGTCGGCGAATTGCCATCCGGCCCCGATCCCGAGCAATTGCGCGTGAGCCCGGATGGGAAACTTGTCTTCATCGCCAACGAAAACGACGCGCTTTTGACGGCGATCGACATCGCGACGCGCAAGGTCGTCAGCGAATTTCCGGTCGGCGTCGAACCTGAGGGAGTGGCGGTCAGCCCCGACGGCTCGATCGTCGTCAATACTTCGGAAACCACCAGCATGGCTCACCTCATCGATTGGCGGAACAAGAAGGTGCTTGCAAACATTCTCCTCCCCGCGCGCCCGCGCTACGCCGAGTACAACAAGGACGGCTCCGAACTGTGGGTGACATCGGAGGTGGGTGGAACGGTCAGCATCATCGACTCGGCCAAGCATGTCGTTGCACAAAAGATTACGTTCGACGTGCCAGGGCTAGCAACGGAGCTGATCCAGCCGGTCGGCATTCGCTTCAGCGCCGACGGCAAGCTGGCGTTCATCGCGATGGGGCCGGCGAATCGCGTGGCGGTCATCGACGCGTCGACCAAGCAGGTGCTGAAATATCTGCTCGTCGGTCAGCGTGTCTGGCAACTGGAGTTGACGCCGGACGGCAAGTATCTTTTGACGACCAACGGCGTTTCGAACGACGTATCGGTCGTGGACGTGGCGGCGCTGAAGGTCATCAAATCGATTCCGGTCGGTTCGTTTCCTTGGGGCGTCGCGATCTCGAAACAATGACCGCGGCCGCCGCCGCGCCGCCGAAGACGACCGTCGGCGCGCTTTCGGTCGAGAACGTTTCGCACGCCTATGGAGCGCGGATCGCGCTGGATGCGGTCAGCTTCGACGTCGCTCCGTCCAGTTTCACTGTGCTCTTGGGCTTGAACGGCGCCGGCAAGAGCACGCTGTTCTCCGTGATCACGCATCTTTATGCAAGCCGATCGGGAGTTGTGCGAATCTTCGGCCGCGATATCGCGCGCGAAAGCGGCGCCGCGCTTGCGCTGCTCGGCGTCGTGTTCCAGCAGCGCACGCTCGATCCCGATCTCAGCGTCGCGCAGAATCTCGCGTACCACGGAGCATTGCACGGAATCGGCCGCCGCGAGACGCGGTTGCAACAAGCCGCGCAACTCGCCCGCGTTGGTCTCGCCGATCGGGCCGGCGACAAGGTGCGCTATCTCTCCGGCGGGCAAATGCGGCGGGTGGAGATCGCGCGGGCGCTTCTGCACCGGCCGCGCATGCTGCTGCTCGACGAGCCGACGGCGGGGCTCGACATCAAGGCGCGCGCAGATATTCTCGAGATCGTGCGCGGCCTCGTCGCAGACGAAGGAATAGGCGTCCTGTGGGCGACCCATCTGGTCGATGAGATTGGCAACGACGATCACGTGCTCGTGCTGCACAAAGGGCGCGTGCTCGCTGACGGTCAGTGCCGTTCCATTGTCAGTGCGGCGGGCGTGGCTTCGATCGGGGGGGCCTTCGCGTCATTGGTCGGCGGGGGCCCGGAAGGACGCGAATCGTGAGCGAGGCCGTCCTGGAGAGTGAGCGGCCATTTGGCTGGACGCAGCGCCTGATTTGCCTCTACGGTATCGTGTGGCGCGAGAGTCTGCGCTTTCTTCACCAGCGCGAGCGCTTCATCTCCGCACTCGTGCGCCCGCTGGTCTGGCTCTTCATTTTCGCCGCCGGATTTCGACAGACGCTCGGCGTGTCGATAATCCCGCCTTACGACACCTATGTTCTCTACGAGGTCTACATCACGCCCGGGCTCATGGCGATGATCCAGCTTTTCAACGGCATGCAATCCTCGCTGTCGATGGTCTACGACCGCGAGATGGGCAGCATGCGCATGCTGCTGGTCAGTCCCGCGCCGCGTTGGTTTCTGCTGACCTCGAAGCTCATCGCGGGCGTCGCCGTTTCCATTCTGCAGGTCTACGCCTTTCTCGTCGTCGCTTATTTCTGGGAGATCGAGCCGCCGACCTGGTGGGGCTATCTGACCGTGCTGCCTGCGCTGGCCTTGTCTGGCTTAATGCTCGGCGCGCTCGGCATGCTTTTGTCGTCGCTGATCAAGCAGCTCGAGAATTTCGCGGGGGTGATGAACTTCGTTATTTTCCCGATGTTTTTTGCTTCCTCCGCTCTCTATCCTCTATGGCGCGTGCAACAAGGAAGCCCGTGGCTCGCGACCGTCTGCAGATTCAATCCGTTCACCCACGCGGTCGAATTGATCCGCTTCGCTTTCTACGGACAGGTCAATTGGCTGGCGCTCGGCGTTGTCGCCAGTTGCACTGCGGCGTTCCTCGGCGCCGCGGTGATCGCTTACGATCCCGCGCGCGGCATGCTGATGCGCCGGGGCGGGTGATGCGTGGCGGACACCAGGAAATGCACATGATCGCACGCAGTTTAATCGCCGGCCACCAGGAGATTGCATTGCTCGATCAACTCAAAAGCGACCGTGCGTCTTGTTGAATAACGCACCGTACGTCGGGCTCGGGGCGGTTCTCTGCTTTCGACCGTGGCCGAATCGACGGGGAGTCGGCTCCGCTCGAGGAACTCCGAAAATACCCTGACCTCGTGCGAAGCCTTCGAAGAGGAAGAGATTATTGAAAAATCCACTGTCACCCTATTGTATGCCCCGCTTGGCCTTCTGCTCTCCGAGGGTGTCGAAGATTTAGTCGTAAGCCTTTGTTTTGGTGAGCGCGGTGGGACTCGAACCCACGACCCCCTGATTAAAAGTCAGATGCTCTACCGATTGAGCTACGCGCTCGCTTTTGGCGTCAGGGCGCCTCGTGGGTACTCGGTTCGACCCCGAGGGTCAATGACATTCAGGCCTCGCTTCGCGCGCTCTGACCGCTTTGAGGCGGGCGAAGTCATCGCCGGCGTGGTGGGACGAGCGGGTCAGCGGCGACGCCGAGACGAGCAGGAAACCCTTGGCGCCGCCGATGGTCGCGTAATCGGCGAATTCCTCGGGGGTGACGAAACGCTGCACCGGGTGGTGCTTCGGCGTCGGCTGCAGATACTGGCCGATGGTGAGGAAATCGACGTCGGCCGAGCGCATGTCGTCCATCATCTGCAAGACTTCGACGCGCTCCTCGCCGAGGCCCACCATCACGCCCGACTTGGTGAAGAGCGTGGGGTCCAATTCCTTCGCCTGCTGCAGGAGCCTCAGTGAATGGAAGTAGCGCGCGCCGGGTCGCACGCTGAGGTATTTCGAGGGCACCGTCTCGAGGTTGTGGTTGAAGACGTCAGGCTTGGCCGCGACCACGATTTCGAGCGCGCCGTCCTTGCGCAGAAAATCGGGCGTCAGCACCTCGACGGTGGTCTCGGGCGCAGCGGCGCGGATCGCGGCGATCGTGCGGGCGAAGTGCTCCGCCCCGCCGTCGGCAAGATCGTCGCGGTCGACCGAGGTCACGACGACATGGCTGAGCCCGAGCGCTGCGACCGCTTCGGCGACGCGGGCCGGCTCCCCGGCGTCGAGCGCGCCGGGCAGGCCCGTCCGCACATTGCAGAAGGCGCAGGCCCGGGTGCAGGTCTCGCCCATGATCATGAAGGTCGCGTGGCGTTTCTCCCAGCATTCGCCGATGTTGGGGCAATTCGCCTCCTCGCAGACGGTCGCGAGCTTGAGTTCGCGCACGATCCTGCGGGTTTCCGCGTAGAGCGGCGAACCGGGCGCCTTGACCCGTATCCAGGCGGGCTTGCGGGCGACCGGCTGGTCCGGCCGATGCGCTTTTTCAGGATGACGCGGACGGGCGGCCCTGAGGTCCACCGCCAGCGTGTCGATGATGCGGGTCATGGCTTTGGCGTATGTAGGACCGGCCCGCGCGGCGGTCAAACGCGCCTGGTCAGTACGCCGCGCTGCGGCTCGAGAGCGCCCGCCAGACGATGAGCAGGATGATGGAGCCCACGAGAGCGGCCAGGAACTGTTTCAGCGAGCCGTAGATGGCGAAGTCCGACATCGATGCGAGTTCCGAGCCGATCCACGAACCGGCGATGCCGACCAAAATGTTGGTGAAAAGGCCGTGGCGCCAGCCGACGATCATGCCGCCGATCCAGCCGGCGAGCCCGCCGATGATGATGAGCGACACAAAATGAATGTTCGGCGTGCCGAGCAACGTGACCCGTTGATCCATCGGATAGCTCCCTCAGTGGTCGGCCGCATCGAGCGCTCAAGTGTGCGCCGGCCCTGTGTCCTGGCCTGCCGCTATGACAGGGAAGCGACGATTCGTCGAGCGGCGCGGACGCCGTCCGATGTTGCGCGCTCAATCGTTTCCTTGCATTCAACCTTACCCGGCGAGGGCCAGAATACGGGAGCGCGCGCCCGTGGAGATCATTTTCGACCGGGTCATTCCGGTCTTGCGGATTTTCGACATTCCCAAGGCGGACGAATTCTATCTGGGTTTCCTCGGCTTCAAGGTCGACTGGGACCATCGCTTCGACCCAGGCGCCCCGCTCTACCGTCAGATATCGCGCGGCGCCCTCATTTTGCACCTGAGCGAGCATCACGGCGACGGCAGCCCCGGCGCGCGCATTCGGGTGATGATGCGAGGCGTCGAGGCGTTTCATCGCGAGATCGCCTCGAAGGGCTACCGCTACATGCGCCCGGGACTCGAGACCACGCCCTGGGGCACGATGGAGACCGGCGCGATCGACCCGTTCGGCAATGTGATCCGGTTCTGCCAACCGCTCGAGCCCGCCTAAGCCGCGGCGCCATCCCGCCAGTCTTCCAGCGCCTGCGTGTCAAACCCGCGTCAGTGTCGCGATATAGAACCCATCAGTTCCGGTCGTCCGCGGGCTCAGCCGAAACCCCGGACCGGAGCGCGACGCATGGTCGGCCAGCGCCGGCACACCGGCTGAACGCGCCTGCGCGGCCGCATCGAGGGGCAGCATGTCGTCGTGACGGGCGAGAAACGCCGCCGCGCGATCCTCGTTCTCGGCCCTCAGCACCGAGCAGGTGACATAGACGATGCGCCCGCCTGGCTTGACGAATCGCATCGCGCTTTCAAGCGCTTCGTCCTGATCCTTGATCCGCTGCTCGAGCGCGCCTGGACGCATCCGCCACTTGGCGTCCGGATTGCGCCGCCAGGCGCCGGATCCTGTGCAGGGCGCGTCGATCATCACCAGGTCACAGCGCCCCTCGAGATCGGCCAGCACATCAGCGTGTCCGCGCGGCGCCCTGACCTGCACGTTGCGCGCGCCGGAACGCGCGAGCCGCTCGAAGATCGGGGCGAGGCGCCGGCCGTCTGCGTCGGTCGCGTAGATCTGGCCGTGGTTGTCCATCGCGGCCGCCATCGCCAGCGTCTTGCCGCCTGCTCCGGCGCAAAGATCGAGGACCTGCATGCCGGGCCTGGCTTCCGCCAGCAGCGCGGCAAGCTGCGACCCTTCATCCTGCACCTCGACGAGGCCCTTGACGTAAGCAGGCTCGGCCGCCAGCGCCGCCCCGCGCCCGTCCGGGCGGACGGCGATGCGGAGCCCGACGGGGGAGAGCGGCGTCGGTTGAGGCGAGAGATGAGCGAGCGCCGCCAAAGCCTTGTCGCGCGTCGTTTTGAGCAGATTGGCGCGCAAGTCGACCGGCGCGCGCTCGGCCAGGGCCCTGCCCTCTTCCGCGGCGTCGGCGCCGAAGCTCGCCGCGAACTGAGGCGCCAGCCATTCGGGAAAATCGCCCGCCACATGCGCGGGCGCGCCGGTCAGATCAGCAGCCGCAAGGCGCGTCCGCTCGGCCTCCGTAAGCAGGGACGGCGCATGGCCTTCCCCGGTGAAGAGCGCCGCCACAGCGTCGGCGTCGAGGCCGCGCGTCTGCCTCAGCGCGCCTAAAACCTCGGCACGCGGCGAAGATTCACCCATGAGCCAGGCGGAGGAAGACTTCCGCCGCAACGCGTCGTAAACGAGGCTCGAGATCGCCGCGCGGTCGCCGGAGCCGGCAAAGCGGCGGGCGAGGCCCCAGTCCTTCATCGCGTCGGCAGCCGGTCGGCGCCGGGTCTCGATGTCGCCGAGAATCTCGATCGCGGCGGCGACGCGGGCGGCGGGGGTCATACGCCCTCTTGCCGCAAATCTCAGCCCAACGCAAAAATCAGACTGCCCGCTCTAGCGGGAAGCTTCGCGCCTTTTGCCAGTTCAGACCGCTGGCCCCAATGGCGTCGCGGCGGGTATGACAGTTCGACGTCAGCATTGCAGCAGAGTTGTCTCATTGATGCCCAACTTCGGCCGCAAGATTGTCGATGATAACGTTGTTTCGGCCTATTGTAGTCTTTTGTCTCACGTTGGGGAGGTTCGGGTGACAAAGCATCTCTACAATGCCGCGCTCGCTGGGAT
Source organism: uncultured Alphaproteobacteria bacterium (assembly GCA_963787135.1). Classification (GTDB taxonomy): domain Bacteria; phylum Pseudomonadota; class Alphaproteobacteria; order Rhizobiales; family Beijerinckiaceae; genus Roseiarcus. Next base: position 153,018 of record CAWBBW010000013.1, read on the forward strand.
CGTGGCGGTTTCCTTGAGCGGAGTCGCATCCGCGGGCACGCTCTTCGTCGACATGGGACCAAGCAGCCAGAACTTTACACTTTATGGGCAGGGACCGTATTCGCCTGGGCTCGGAACCTTCACCATCGGTCAGGGTGCGGGGTCGTATGACGCGGGAACCAACACCTCGACCTTTATTATGTCAGGCCCCATATTTAGCGGCTCGCCCGGCCTCGGCTCAGGAACATTCGAGTTCATCACCACTTATTCGGGAATGGACACACCGACCGGCGGTCCGAATGCGCCGCCCGCCTACACTGATCCATCAAACTTAAACTATTTCTACTACAGCGCCTTTGATTCCAGCATGAAGATGACCCTCGACCTTCTCGGCACCCCGACTGGGGACCACGTCATCCCACTCGTGGCCGGGGGCAATTTCCTCGGCCCGAGCTTCAGCTTCTCGTACACAGGCGGAACATGCACGGGGTCTCCGATCGGCGGTTGCGGCCAAAACAATGTGGGAATAACGCCTGGCACCTCCATCTATGCGCCAGTGGATATCTACCTCACGTTCAGCGGCGTCCTTGTCCCAGAACCCTCGACCTGGGCGCTGATGCTGCTCGGCTTCGCGGGCCTCGGCTTCGCCGGCTATCAGAAGGACAAGCACGGCCGCGCGGCGCGTTTGGCGGCTTGATCGGCAGTCGTCAGTCAATGCTGAAGACCGCCGCGCGAGTCGGTCTTTTTCTGTTGACGAAGGGGCGCGCACCGCCGGCCGCTAATACCACCCGGAAACGATGGGCGTGGCTCTGGCGTAGAGATCGTCGCCGCACTACTCTGAACCGGACGGCTCGTCAGGGCTGGATCAGCGGCAGGGTTGTCAAGTGCGAACGCGGTTGCCTCTGTCGCTTGCGGCGCTTCTGGCGGCGAGCCCTGTCTGCGCCCAATCGAGCCCTCCGCAGGACCTCCGCGATCAGCGCTATTGCGAAGTCTTGGTCGGCGCGCGCGGGTCTTATTTTCCGCATGAACTCGTCGTCTACAACACCATCGGCCTCAACGACTGCCCGCAGTTCTTGTGGTCGAAAGTCACCATCGCCAGGGTCGAGGCCGAATCCAGGGCTCATTTCGTCAGGCTGAACGGGCCGCGGCATTGGACGATCGACGCCTTTGTCGGCTCCGAGCTTCTCAATCCCTCGGTGCGGTCATTCGGGGGGCTTGCCATGCGCGAGGCGGGCGTTCTCCATTTGGGATTCCGGGATTTTCTGTCGCAACGACCTTACGCCGAGCACACGGTCGCCCGAAGAACCACCGAGCTCTTCAAGGCTGGCCTTCCCGTTTTCCAACTCCTCGACTCGGAGGGCGAGGTCTTTTTCATGCAGTCCTACAGCCTTCAGGTCGACCCGCGGCAGACGATGGACTCGCTTCCCGCGCTCGCGCAAAGACTGCGCATCCCCAGGGGATGGAGCTTCCGCGTGGTGACATTGAAGATCGATTATTTGCTTGAAGCGGCCGGGGGCCAGGCGACCGTCGTGCAGGACGAGCTCTTGAACACTTACCAGAAGTCTGCGGCGAAGGCTGGCGACGAATTATAGGGGCGGACGCCGAAGGGGAAGCTCACCGTATCGCAAAGGGCGCCTGGTCGGACGGCGCGCCGAAGAGCGCGCGTATGCCTGCGAGCAGGTTGCGCGCAGGCGTGCCGCCGACAAGCGCGGCCAGATAGTCTTCGGCCCATTTCGTGATGTCATTTTCGAGGAGATGAGCGAGCATCGGCGCATGGCGCTCGCGCCGCTCGGCCAACGGCATCTCCAAAGCGCGCTTGAGCGCCGACGCGACTGCGTCGGTCTCGTGAGGATTGACGATCAAGGCGTGGTCGAGTTCCTTCGCCGCGCCGGCGAACTCCGACAGCACGAGAACGCCGGGGTCCTCCGGATCCTGCGCCGCCAGATATTCCTTGGCGACAAGGTTCATCCCGTCCCGCAGCGGCGTCACCATCGCCACGTCGGCCGCGCGGTAAAGGCCCGCCAGAACCGTGCGCGAATAGGAACGGTTGACGTAGCGGATCGGCGTCCAGGCCGCGTCGCCAAACCGACCGTTGACCTTGCCGATGAGGCCGGTCACCTCGCTTTCGATCTCGCCATATTGTTTCACATCGGAGCGGCTCTTCGGGGTGATCTGCAACAGCGTCACTCTCCCGTGCCACTCAGGATTGTTCTCGAGAAACCGTTCGAACGCCCTCACGCGGTCGGGAATGCCTTTCGAATAGTCAAGCCGATCGACGCCAAGCACGAGCCGGTTGCCGCCAAGGCTCTCCCGGACCAGGGCCACCAGCGCCGACCTGCCGGCATTGCGGGCAAGGCGCATGTAGGCCTTGGACTCGATGCTAACGGGAAAAGCGCCAAGCCGCACTTTACGGCTCTCGATCTCGAACACGCCGCCGCGACTCTGGGCGCCCAAAGTCGTCAGGTAGTGGCCGAAATTATCGCGGTCGTTTTCAGTCTGGAAGCCGACGAGGTCATAGTAGGTCAGGCCGCCGAGAATTTCCTTATGTTGTGGCAGTGTCTGGAGGATGTCCGGCGGCGCGCAGGGCGTGTGGAGAAAGAACCCGATTCGATTGCGATGGCCGCGTGAGCGCAGCTCCCGTCCCAGCAGCATCAGATGATAATCGTGCACCCAGATCACGTCGTCGTCGTTGAGCAGCGCGCTCAGTCGATCGGCGAACATGCGATTGACGCGAACATATCCGCTAGCGTCCGCGCGGGAGAATTCCTGCAAGTCCACCCGGTAATGAAGAATGGGCCACAGCACGCTGTTGGCGAGGCCGTTGTAATATTCCTGGATGTCGCTTTTCGACAGGTCGATGAGGACGTAGGTGACCTTGTTGACATCGACCGCCTGCGGCGATTCAGCGGGCCCCTCCGCAACTTTGCCGCTCCACCCAAACCACATTCCCTTGCGATTCTTCAGCGCCGCTTTCACCGCCACCGCCATACCGCCCGCGAGCGGCGTGCGGGGAGAGTCGGGAACCGCGACGCGGTTGGAGACTATGATCAGACGTGCGCCCACGCATCCTCCCAACTCGACGACAAGCGCGTCGCGGTCTTTATGATGCCGGCCATGGAGTAGGTCTGGGGCAGATTGCCCCAAAGCTCGCCGGTTTCCGGATGGATGTCCTCCGAGAGCAGTCCGTAGGCGTTGCGGTTGGCGAGAATGGCTTCGAAGTGCTCGCGCGCCTCGGCCTTCCGTCCGATCTGGCCGAGCGCGTCCATGTACCAGAAGTTGCACGCGAGAAACGCGGTCTCGGGCGCGCCGAAATCGTCCGGGACGGTATAACGCATGATCCGCCCGTTGCGCGTGAGCTCCCGGCCGATCGTCTCGCAGGTCTTGACGAAGCGCGGGTCGGTCGGCGGCAGGAGGCCGAGCTCGGACACGAGAAGGACGCTGGCGTCGAGAGCGGGCTCGCCGAAAGCGCCCGTCAGCGCGCCTTGCTTTTCGTCCCAGGCTTCAAGGAGGATGCGGTCGCGCAGGCCGCCCGCGCGCGTGCTCCAGTATGCGGCGCGGTCGCCGAGATTGAGCCTTGCGGCAATCCGGCCGAGCCGGTCGCAGGCCGCCCAGCACAGCGTCGCAGAATAGGTGTGCGCCCGCGCGCGGGTTCGATATTCCCAAAGTCCCGCGTCGGGTTCGAAGGCGAGCGCGAGCGCGCGTTCGCCCTGGCGCTCGAGCATACGGAACAGCGACTCGTCGCCCATTTTCGTGAGGCGCTCGTCGACGAACATCTGCGTCGCCGCGAGCACGACGCTGCCATAAACATCGTTCTGCGTTTGCAACGCCGCCTGATTGCCGACGCGGACGGGACCATGGCCGAGAAAGCCCTTGAGATCCGGCGCGACTGTTTCCTCGAGCGAGGAGAAGGGCACGATGCCATGCACCGGCTGCATCGTTTTGGGGTTGGTGGCGGCGATGGTCGTGATGTAGTGGATGTAGGATTCCATCGTCTGCGTTGCGCCGAGCCGGTTGAGCGCGTCGACGACAAAATAGGCGTCCCTGAGCCAACAGTACCGATAGTCCCAGTTGCGCGTCGACGACGGCGCCTCGGGGATGGAGGTCGTATGCGCGGCGATGATCGCGCCGGTTTCCATGAAGCTGCTGAGTTTGAGGGTGATCGCCGACCGGATCACGACCGACTGCCATTCGAACGGCACCGCGAGATTGCGCGACCAGTCGAGCCAATGGTCGCACGTGCGGTCGAGGAATTCCCGGCTCGTCGTGTCGATGGCGCTTAAGAATGGATCGTCCTGGCCGAAGATCAGACTGATCGGGCGCGTGAGCGGGAACGAGATCTCGCTGACGATGTAGGAAATAGGCGCGTCGGTCGTCAGGCGCATCACCTGGGCCCCGCCGACGTAGCGAATGTGATTGGAGCCCACAACCGCGTTCGTCGCAGGGCGTCCGTAGTTGTGGGTCGGGCGCACGCGAAGGGTTATCCGCGGCAGACCAGCGACCGGTTCGATCCGGCGGATGATTTGCGGCGGCCGGAACCCCCGCTCGAAGCGCTCGAAGCGCGGCGCGAAATCGGTGATGCGCAGCTTGCCGCCTTCAGCGTCGGTCAGGACCGTTTCGACGATCGCGGTATTGCGCAGATAGTCTGATTGGGTCTCAACGAGCCCGGCCAGGACGACATCGCAAAAGCCCTTCTCTTCGTCTCCGGCCAGCAGGCGCGAAAACACCGGGTCCGAATCGAAGCGGGGAAAACACCACCACACGATGCGGGCGTTGTGGTCGACGAATGCGGCCGTTGAGCTGTTGCCGATCAGCGCCAGGTCGAGGTTTTGCGTGCGGGTTTGGCGTTCCGCGATCATACTTCAGCTCCGCAATCGGAAAATTCCGCCAGCCCCTCACGCTTCTTGTCAGGCCCGCAAAGGCGCGCGAGTTGGCACTGCACGGCGACGATGCAACGCTCGTGATCAGCAAAGGTTCCGGGAAAGCCGGGCAGGACCCCTGTCAACGAGGGCCGCAAATCAATGGCCCGTCCGGCAGAGTCCCATCGATATTGAAAAACAGGGTGAGTGTGCGGTCGCATCCGGACGCCTCTTCGCCCGCCGCCCTGACGAGCGTGATCGAAGGCCTCAACCCACGCCTCCTCGCGCCCCACGGGTGCAGCTAGCCGCAATTTGCGGCAGGAGCGTGATGACCGGCGGCGCGGTCCGGGCGCTTCTGGGCGCTTATCCCTCAGGTTGACGCGCTACTCGGCGTAGGCGTAGGGGCCACCCTTGGCGAGCGCCTTCCGATAGGCGGAGCGGGCGTGGATCCGCTCGACGAAAGCCGCGACCCTGGGGCGGCCTTGGAAGGCGCCGGCGCGCGCCCCAGCTGTCTCGAGTGGAAAGCTCAGCATCACGTCGGCCGCCGAAAAATCCTCGCCGGCGAACCATGGGCTCTTGGTGAGCTCCCCCTCGACCAAATCGAACATGGCCTTCAAATTCGGCGCGACGTAGCCGTGGCGCGTGCCGTCCGTCGCCGCCTTCACCGCCTCGCGCATCGCTTCAGGCGCTCGGCCGGGCGCTGAAGAGAGCACGAGATCGAGCAGAAGCTGCGGCATCAGCGAGCCCTCGGCGAAATGCATCCAGTAGGTCCAGCGCCGCCGCTCGGGCGTTCCGGACTCGGGGCGCAGGCGCCCGCCGCACTTGTCGACCAGATATTCGACGATCGCGCCGGTCTCGGCGATGGTCGCGTCTCCGTCGACAAGGACCGGGGACTTGCCGAGCGAATGAGCCGCGCGCAACGCCGGCGGCGCGAGCCTGGTCAAGGAATCGCGCTCGTAGAACTTGATCCCGTAGGGCAGCTCGAGCTCCTCGAGCAGCCAGAGCACGCGCTGCGAGCGCGAGTTGTTGAGGTGATGAACGGTCAGCACGGGCGGCTCCTTTGTCTCGGCCGATTGGGCCGTCCCTCACGCCGAGGGGCGATTGCGTGGGGACCTACGTCATCGCTTCGTGACGCGGCGGTTGCCCATGTCGTCGCGCGTCTTCGCCATCGTCGGTCTCGCCTCAGACCTTTCCGACCCCGGTCTCGCGAACGCAACGCCGCCTACACCCCCGTGGGGTGGTAGTTCGGGCTCTCGCGGGTGATCGCGACGTCGTGTACATGGCTTTCGCGAAGGCCCGCGTTGGTGATGCGCATGAAGCGCGCCTTCTGCTGGAATTCGGGAATCGTCTCCGCGCCGACATAGCCCATGGCGGCGCGCAGGCCGCCTGCGAGTTGATGCACGATCGCCCCGACCGGGCCGCGATAGGGCACCTGGCCCTCGACGCCCTCGGGCACGAGCTTCATCTGATCCTTCACGTCCTGCTGGAAATAGCGGTCGGCCGAGCCCTGCCCCATCGCCCCGAGCGAGCCCATCCCGCGATAGCTCTTGTAGGAGCGGCCCTGGTAGAGGAACACCTCGCCCGGGCTCTCGTCCGTGCCGGCAAGCAGCGAGCCGATCATCACGCAATCTGCGCCGCCGGCGATCGCCTTGGCGAGATCGCCCGAATACTTGATGCCGCCGTCGGCGATCACCGGCACGTTCGCCGCGCGGGCCGCCTCGACGGCTTCGAGAATGGCGGTGAGCTGCGGCACCCCGACGCCGGCGACGATCCGGGTCGTGCAGATGGAGCCCGGCCCGATGCCGACTTTGACCGCGTCGGCGCCCGCGTCGATCAGCGCCTGCGCGCCCTCGCGGGTCGCGATGTTGCCCGCAATCACCGAGACCTTGTTAGTGGCGCGCTGGATGCGGCGGACCTGCTGCAAGACCTGCTCGGAATGGCCGTGCGCGGTGTCGACGACGAGGCAGTCGACCCCAGCCGCCATGAGCAGCTCGGCGCGCTCGAAACCTTTGTCGCCGACGGTCGTCGCGGCGGCGACCCTGAGGCGCCCGTCCCCGTCCTTGGCCGCATGGGGATGGGCCGTCGCCTTCTCGATATCCTTGACGGTGATGAGGCCAACGCAGCGCGCCTTCTCGTCGACCACGACCAGCTTCTCGATGCGATGCTGATGCAGAAGCCGGCGCGCCTCCTCGTGGCTCACGTCTTCGCCGACCGTCACCACCTTGCGGGTCATCAGCTCCGTCACCGGCTGGCGCGGATCGTCGGCGAAGCGCACGTCGCGATTGGTGAGGATCCCGACAAGCGTCGACGGCTTGCCGTCGGCCCCACGCTCCACCACCGGAATTCCCGAGATCGAGGCCCGCCGCATCACCGCAAGGGCGTCGGCCAGCGTCGCGTCGGGGAAGATGGTGATCGGGTCGACCACCATGCCGCTCTCAAAGCGCTTGACCTTGCGCACTTCCTCGGCTTGGTCGGCGGGCTCGAGATTGCGGTGGATGACCCCGACGCCGCCCGCCTGCGCCATGGCGATGGCGAGCCGCGCCTCTGTGACCGTGTCCATCGCCGAGGAGATAATCGGCAGGTTCAGCCGAATCGTACGGGTGAGCCGGGTCCCGATATTGGCGGCGCTCGGCATGATCGTGCTGTGGCCAGGACGGAGCAGCACGTCGTCGAACGCGAGCCCCTCGGGAAATCCGGTCTCAACGTCCGCCATCGCCGTCATCCTTCGTCTGACCCCAGGGCGGCGCAACTCCGTCCGGCGTATGGCGCGGCTGCCTAACATGGGTCGAGCGAAGTTCCTAGCGGCGCGCGCGGCTGGCCGCGTCTCGGTTTCAATTCGCGCCCCAGGACCAAACGAGGACATTCGTCGCGAGCGATCGAAGGTCGCGGGTCGACGTTAAGCGGCTGGGGCGCTCAGCCCGCGGCGCCCCTCAAGAGATCCGCGAGTCCTTTCGTGACGCTGCCGGTCGCCGGCAAGGTCGGTATCAAGCAGGCCTGCAAAGAATGATAGATGTCGACCTTGCCGAAAAAGGGATCGGCGTTTGGCCGCAGGTCGTCGTCGACCTGGGCCCTCCACCCGCCATTGTCGCGGTCGATGAAGCAACGGGCGGTGAAGCTCCAGATCCGGCGGTACCATTCCTCATAGGTCGAGGCGCCATCGATCGCATTGAGAAAGGCGGCGGCGCCAATGCCCTCGCAGCAGGGCCACCAGTATCGATCGCGGATGCGCGGCTTCCCGTCCCATTCGAGCGTATAGTAAAAGCCGCCCTTCCTCGTGTCCCATGCGTCCGAGGTTGCGCGAGCAAAGAGAGATTTCGCGCTCTGCGGCAGCCATTCGAGCTTGCGGCCGCCGAGCTCCCATAACTGCAGCAGAAGGCGCGACCATTCGAGCGAGTGGCCAGGCGTCGTGCCGAAGGGGCGAAACATCGGGCTTCCGTCATAGGCCTTGTTGACGTCCCAGCTCGAGGTGAAATGCTCCGGGAGACGCCAGGCGTTCGCCGCGGCATGCCGGCGGATGAGGAGGTCGGCGATCCGCTCCGCCATTCTCAGATAGGTCGCTTCTCCCGTGGCCTCGAACGCCGCCATCAGCGATTCAGTCAAGTGCATGTTGGAGTTCTGCCCCCGGTAGTCGTCCAGCGGGCGCCAGTCGGCTGTGAACTCTTCCGCCACCGCGCCATAGCGTTCGTCCCAGAAGCGCTCGAGGATAATGTTCGTCACATCCGCAAGCAGACGATCGGCGTCCGGATGGCCTGCGACCTTGGCGCTCGACGCCGCCAGCAGGACGAAGGCGTGGCCATAGGCCTGTTTGGTGGCGTCGGATTGTCCATCGTAGCCGACGCCCCAGAAATAGCCGCCGTTGTGAGAGTCGCGATGGGCCTTCCACAGAAATTCCATTCCGTGGTCGACGATGGCGTCTGCGCCGGGCCGACCCATGAGGTGTGCGATCGCGAAGGCGTGGACAATTCGCGTCGTGGCGAAGAGGTACCGGGCCGGGAATCCACCTGCGCCGTAGCCTGGAGCGGTTGGCCGCCCTTCGTCGTCGAGGTCGTAAAATCCCCCCAAAGGATTGACGATGCGGCGCTCGAAAAAGGCGAAGAGGCCATCCGCCTGCTGAAGAAGCCACGCCCGATGGCTCGGCAGCTTCGCCCATTTGCTGGTCGGGGGATCGATCGCGAGCGCGGGCATCAGCGTCTCTCACGGAGGGTCAAAGGCTCTTGCAGCACTCCCTTCCATAAAGGCAAGCACCTGCTCCTCAAAGAGGCTGCGGACTCGGCGCCGTAATGTGCGCGCGTCCCAGTTTGCCGCCGTCCGGCGTTGACCCGCGTCAATGCGCCAATGAAGGAAAACGCCAAGGCCGCAGCCATGACGTTTCGGCGGCTGGCCTCCCGCCACTATGGACAGTCTGGGAGAGCGAGCAACTTGGCGGGCTGAACCCAGTCCGTCTCCGCCTTGAGATATTCACGTCCCGATGGGGACTTGGCGGTCACGATCCAAACGCTCTTTTTGTCGCCCGCCGTCCAGAAGCGCCATTTGCCTTCCTTCAGGCCGGCGATGGCCACGTCTTCGGATAGCGTCCAGCGGGTTCCGTCTGGGTTCATGCCTCCAATGTACCGCACGCGCTGGTGCGGATCGGCTTTGTCACATTTCGCGCACTGGATTTGAACAAGTTTGGGCATGGGATCGATGCAGGTTGGTTTGCCGCCCATAGCTATTTTACCTGCAATCTTGGCCGCTTAGCGGCAAGCGTCATGCCGACGCGGAAAATCTTTCGAGCACCCTCGTACGCCCTTCCGCTGCTCGCGTTCGAACAGCGCCGCATCGCCGCCGAGGTCCCTTGGATAGCGAGTTTCTTAGACAAACTACCGCCCGACCAGATGACGGAGGTCCGCCGTCAGGGATTGATAAAATTCCGCGCCGGGGTGAAGCAGATGGAGATGAACGCCGTCGGGCTTCTGACGAATCCGAACGTGCGCGAGGACAACCGCCCTCTCACGCTCAACTCCGCCGAGCGCAATCTGCCGGCGCTGTCCGAGGCGCCGTCTCCGGACGAGCGGGCTCAAGTCAAGCGCGAGGTCGAAAAGCTCGGCGCTGACGCGCCGCAGGGCTGTCAGCCTACGCCTTGTTGCAAAGCGTCCTTTTTGAGGGCGTCGAGACCGTTACGTGTTGCGCGGCCCGCAGGGCGATGCTTTCACTAGCTTGATTCGGAGTGTGGCCGCGATCACAGCCGTCTGCTGAAGCTTGTGCTCTTGTAAGGGAAAGTCGCCGGTCAGCTTCTCAAGCGGGTGGGGACCGTCTCCTTCCGGAACAAGCCCTGAACAGGCTGGGCAATATCCGCAGACACTTAGATTGATGGCGCCAATTCTCGGGTGAGGGCGACTGCGCGCTCCTCCAATCGGTCGCGGATCACATCAATCTGCTCGCGGCGATCGACCCAGGGCGAGACCGCGCTACGGATCCGTGACTTCAGCTGATCGCGTTCGCCGCCGTAGGAAACAAAGAGGGCGCAGACGGTTCCTGAAGTCTTCGGCATACCGTACATGCGGAAATACTCGGCGAAGTTGACCGCGCCTTCGTTCACGCCCAGCATGGTCTCGACGGCAGTCCCCTCGGCAAATATCGCGTCGTGACTTTCCATCTTGATGTGGAAGAACTCCAACTCATCTTCTTCGCGCGCCTCGAGCCTGATCGTCGTGCCGTTGACCAGGTTCCCGGCCGGTATAAGCAGTCCGTCGATAAGCACTGCATGCGGTGCGGTTATCACGAGGTCGGCTTGCGGGACATCGGGCGCGAGCGCCGAGCGGGCGATTCGAACCGGCGATGCCTCCTTCGGCCAAGGCCGCGAAGGGTCGCTCTTCTTGATTGGAAAGCGTGCGATCCACTGGATCGGACGGACGCCGCTAAACTCAGTCTGCAGCAAATCACCGATGGAAAGATCTTCAACCTTGCGATCCCCTGCGGCTGTCCGGACGTTTGTGCCCCTTAGCAAACAACTGAGGGGGCCCCGAAATACGAGGGGCGCCGCGGCGCGCGCCCTCCCAACCTTAGCCAGGGCCACCGCCCCCAGGATCGCGCCCACCTTCACGATGTTGCGACGCGTTCGATGTTCTCTCGAATTCAAAAAACTCGGTTTGGTCATGGTCGGCCTCCCAAATTGAGCACAAAGGCCGCTTTCTTAGCACCCGCTTGACCCCGTTACGGGTGCGCTGACCCTCTCGGCTCACGTTGCAATCAAGCACCAATGTTTGCACCCGACAAGCGGCCCGACCGAGTCGCGCTTGAAATCTTTCGGATTACAGGATGGCCGATTGTGGTATCAGCGGCGAACGCTGTACCGGCCGCATATGCTGTCCGCGGCCGTTTTCGTTACCGTTGCCGCTAAGAGCCCTCAACACCTTTCGCGCCCCGAAGCGAGAGGTCGCGCCCGCGGCGGAGTGAGGGCGCCCCTGTGCGTCGAATGGGCGCGCACGTCATGCCAAAGCCTTGAGCAAGCGGGGGCTCTGTTTGTAAGCTCACTCGTGTTCGCCAATACATTAGCGCCGAACGCTCCAGTGTTTGGAAGGGAGGAAATGTGAACAAAGCCGTCGCGACCCCGAAATCTGTTGGAATGAGCGCGCGCCGCCTGGAACGAATCCGGCCGGCGATGCAGGGTTATATCGACCGCGGTGTCTACACGGGGATCACCACCCTGATCGCCCGGCGCGGCCAAGTCGTCCACGAGGAGCAGTTCGGTTGGCTCGACAAGGAAGCGCAGTCGCCGATGCCCGCCGATGCGATCTTCCGCCTCTATTCGATGACGAAGCCGATCGTCTGCACCGGGCTGATGACGCTGCTCGAGGAAGGGCGTTTCACGCTCTTTGATCCGCTGGCGAAATACATTCCGGCCTTCCGCAGCGTGAAGGTGCGGGAGCCCGACGGCAGCCTCGTCAAACCGGCGCGCCCGATCCAGCTCCGCGATCTGATGACCCACACCAGCGGCCTGACCTACCATTTTGTCGAGGACTCTCCGCTGATCAAAGAATACCAGGGCGCCAAGCTTCTCAACGCCGAGTGTTCGCTTGAAGCGGCGATTGACGATCTGGCTCGGTTTCCGCTCGCCTTCCAGCCGGGAACGCGCTGGCGCTACAGCGTCGGCATCGACGTTGTTGCCCGCGTGATCGAAGTGATCTCCGGCCGCCCCCTCGGCGCCTTTCTGCATGAACGCCTGTTTGAGCCGCTGGGCATGGTCGACACCGGCTTCGGCGTTCTGCCGGAAAAGACGAGCCGTTTGGCGGCGATGTACGGTCGTCCCGATGTGATCTCTTCCGGCCCGACCATGGCGAGCGAACTGGAAGCCTGGGCCAAGGGCGTCAACGAACGCGTCGATGTTTCGAGGTCCTACCCCGTCGATTCGCCCGAGATCTTCGTTCGCGGCGGTCACGGCCTGTTTGCGACCACCCGAGATTACTGGCGCTTCGCCCAGATGCTGGCCAACGGCGGGGAATTGGACGGGACGCGGCTTCTCGGGCGCAAGACCCTTGCGCTGATGCACGCCAACCACATTCCCGCGGCGCTCCTCCCCCTGGACGTTGCCGGGTTGCCCCTGCCCGGCTACGGCTTCGGTCTCGGCTCGCGGGTGGCGCTTGACGTCGCGCAGACCGGGGCGCCGGGCTCGGTCGGCGAGTTCGGATGGTCGGGCGCGGCGAAGACCCACTATTGGGTCGATCCGCAGGAAGAACTGGTCGGGCTCTTCATGACCCAGTCGATGATGAGCTTCGACCTGCCGGAACTCGATCTGCGCGCGCTCGCCTATCAGGCGATCGAGGATTAGAGCACGTCGCGCTTTGACGGAATCGTGGTAATAGGAGCGCCCGGCACTTTTGTAAGCGGCGGAGCGTTTTCAAAGGGTTAGGCGCCAAAAACTGCAACTTTTTGCTGTGGCCGGCTGTCCGGGCTAAAGAGGCAAGGAATGGAAAGCCCGGCGCAAGGATTTGAAAGCCAAAGCGCAAGGATTTGAAACCCCCGCACAAGGAAATGAAAATCAGACACAAGGAAATGAAAATATAGAATCTATATTTTTCAATGAGTTACCGCAGATTTCTGGCGCCAGGCGGGCCATTAACCTTAACTTTTTGCGGCTCTCGGTAATTGAAGCGCTCGCTCTTCAGTCGTGAGGCCACAATACCACAGAATTCTGATTTACGGAAGAAATAGTCGATTTCAGTCGTCGACGGTCGCGGGTTACGCCCGGCTGCGCGTCTGGCTACCGCGAATTCCAGACCGAATTGCGCCCTCCAAACCGGCGCATCGGCTCAGGATGCCGTTCCTGTCGCCGCTCCCGAGCCGGAAAGGCCAAGCGCATCGATGATTGTCTGCACTTCGATGTCGGGCGGCTGGCCGGCTTCAACAACGATCACGGGCTCGTCTGGCGTCGGCTCCTCGAGCGTCTCGAACTGGCTCTCGAGGAGGGAGGCCGGCATGTACTCGTGATGGCGCACGCTTACCCGCTCGCCGATCAGCTCCCTTGACCCCTTCAGGTAGACAAAGCGGACGTCGGGCCGCGCTGCGAGAATCCGGGCGCGATAGGCGCGCTTCAGCGCCGAGCATGTCAGCACGCCCGAGCGGCCCGCGGCGCCCCAGGCTCTCAACTGTTCCCCGATTGTGTCGAGCCAGGGCTCCCGGTCTGCGTCGTCGAGCGGGATCCCCCGGCGCATCTTTTCGACGTTCGCCGGCGGGTGCAGGCGGTCGCCCTCTATCATCTCCCATCCGAGGCGTTGCGTGAGAAGCTCGCCAACGGTGGATTTCCCGCTGCCGGAGACGCCCATGATCACCAGCGCCGTTCCGGTCACAGAACCGGCCCCGGCGAACGGTCAGCTTCGCTCATCGCCGCCTCTCATAATGCCGCGGCGCTCGCCGGCTCGGCGCCGTCCGGCTCGGGGATCGGTTCGATCCGGCCGAGCACCACGACGTAGAAGAAAATGCCGACGAGCAGCACGATTCCGGCCACCAGGAAAGCGATCGCGAATGAGTTCGTCGCTCCCACGATCAGGCCGGTCACCACAGGCGCCACCGCTCCCATGAGGTTATTGAAAAAGTTCATCACTCCGCCGATGGCGCCGGTGCCTCCGCGCGGAGCGATCAGCGACGGGATCGACCATCCGACTGGCGCCGCCGCCGCGAGCCCGCTCAGCGCGATGGAGATCCAAAAGATCGCCCAGACCGGGGTGGTCGTGGCGGTGGCGCCGAATACCGCAAGGCCAAGGATCATCCCGCCCACGAGCACGGTCTTGCGGACCCGCGTCTCATCGTGGCCCTTGCGCGATCATCCTGTCCACGAGCCACCCGCCGACAACGAGATCGGAGACCGTCGCGCAGAGCCAGGGGATCGCCGCGTAGCCGGCGGACTTGATGATGCTCATGTGCATCTCCGCGACCAGATAGCCGGGGAGCCAGGTGAGGAACAGATAGAAACAATAGCCGTAGGCGGCGAAGCCGATCGTCAGCCCCCACACCTTGCGGTTGCGCAGGAGGTAGCCGAGCATCGCGAAAGGGCTGGCCTCGGCGGTCCCTTCGGGCGTCGCGCCGCCGCGCTGAATATAGTCCCACTCCTGGCGGCTGAGCTTCGCGTCGGCGCTCGGATCGCGATAGATGAACCAGTAGGCCAAGAAGTAGGCGAAGCTCAGGAGCGCCGTCAGCCCGAAGCCCCAGCGCCAGCCGAACGTGACCACCGCGAGGGCAACCAGCGGCACGCCGATGACGTTGGAGAACTTTGCCGCCGCGTCGAAGATCGCCGTCGCCAGCGAGCGTTCGGCTCGCGGGAACCAATAGCCGGTCGCCTTGGAATTGGCCGGAAACGCCGGCGCCTCGGCCACGCCGAGCAGGATCCGCGCGGCGAAAATCGTGCCGAAGCCGGTGGCGAGCACGACGACGCCCGACGCGACGCCCCAGAGAAACGCGCCAACACGGCTGACGGTCATGACGCCGAATCGGTCAAGCACCATGCCGACGGGCACCTGAAGGATGGCGTAGGACCAGAAAAAGGCGCTGAACAGGAGCCCGATTTCGACCGGCGTCAGTCCGAACTCCTGCTGGAGCTGCGGGGCGGCGACCGAGATGTTCACACGGTCGAAATAATTGATGAGAATTCCGACGCCGAGCAGCACGCCGATCGACCATCGGCGGCGTCCCAAGCCGGGAGGCGCCTCCATTGCGACGCTCTGCCTCGTTCCGACGGCGGCCATCTCCGGAGGCGACATAGCTTTTGTTCCTGTTCTCGGTTCAGTAAGGCCCTGCCCGTGGTCAACGGGGCAATGAGGCCCACCGAAAAACGAAGCGTCTTCGCGCCAGCCTCAATTTAGAGCGCCCGGCTGACGGACTGTCAATCGACGCGGAACGTGGCGTTCTGCAAATACGTCCGCTCCGCTCGAGCCTCTCCGGGGCCGCGCCTTTATGCGTTCAGAACCGTTTGGTTGACGCTGCGGGACTCCCTCCCATTCGCGCGCATCGCGTGGCACTATGCGCCTTCCGCCCCTGAAGGAGCCCCGCCGCTTGCGCATCGCCACCTGGAACGTCAACTCCGTCCGCCAAAGGCTTCCCCACCTCCTCGGCTATCTGAAGGAGGTCGGCCCGGACGCGCTTTGCCTGCAGGAGATCAAGTGCCTCGACGAGCAGTTTCCGCGCCTCGAGATCGAGGACCTCGGCTATAATGTCGAGACGCACGGGCAGAAGGGCTTCAACGGCGTCGCCATCCTCGCCAAGCGCCCTTTCGAGGTGGCCCGCGGCCTGCCGGGCGACGACGCCGACACCCAGTCGCGCTACATCGAGGCGGTGATCCCGACCGACGGGGGCGCCGTGCGGGTCGCCAGCATCTATCTGCCGAATGGCAACCCGCCGGACACCGAGAAATACCCCTATAAGCTCGGGTTCATGGAACGGCTCATCCGCCATGCGCGGAAGCTCATGGACTACGAGGAGCCGCTGGTTTTGGCCGGCGACTTCAACGTCATTCCGGAGCCGATCGACGCCGCCCGTCCCGAGCTTTGGACCTCGGACGCACTGTTCCTGCCCAAGACCCGGGCCAAGTACCGGGAACTTCTGTCGCTGGGGCTGAGCGACGCCTTGCGCGCAACCACGGATGCGGGCGGGCTCTTCACATTCTGGGACTATCAGGCGGGGGCCTGGCAGAAAAACAACGGCATCCGCATCGATCACCTGCTGTTGTCGCCCCAGGCGGCCGACCGGCTGCAATCGGTCGAAATCGACAAAGCGATGCGGGGGCGTGACAAGGCCTCCGACCACACGCCGGTCCGGATCGAACTGGCCGCATAAAACCAGCCGCAGTCCGGCCGTCGGACGGGCGCGGAGAGCGCCCTTCATGCGTTGGACGTTAGCCCGCCGCCGAACTGAAATTTGTAAGGCGCGCCGTCGGGGTGTGGGAACCGTTCGAATACGGGGGTGTCGGGGGCCGGCGTCCCCGTCGCTCCGATGGGGGTGAGGTTTCGGATTCGGGAAGCGCGGTGGATGGGTTCGAAGACGGCGTTGATTTCCATTTTGGTAGCCGGAAGTGGCGCGATGTCGCGCGCGGCGCTGTGGCCTGGCAGCAAGCGCGCGCGGATCGTGATCAGCCAAAAGCCGCTGTAGGCCTCGGCGCCGAGCAATTCCGCGATCTGTTGGGTCAGATGGGCGCGCGTGGCTTCGACGTAGATCGTGGGTTGGTGGCGTCTGATGATGGCCTCCGCGCCGCGCAGTACGGCCAACTCGGACCCTTCAGCGTCGATTTTTAGGAGGTGGAGGGATGTGAGGTCGTTGGCGTCCGGATCGCTATCGAGACTCGTGAGAGGTACGTGCGTCATTGATGCTGGGTGGGTGTATTGGCGCTCGTCGCTAAAGCCGCTCTGCAGGGAAAAGTTACCGTAGTTCCATCGCGCATCGTAGGCGCTGGTCTGCAGCGCAATGCGGCCGTTTTGGTCCCCGACCGCTGTGTTCTTGGCGTGGACGTTGAGACAATCGTTGAGCGCCAGGTTAGCGGCGAGCGCGTAGTAGATGGGTCTCTGGGGCTCGTAGGCGATAATTTGCCCTTTTCGGCAATGTTTGGCTAACGGAAGGGTGTGCGTGCCGATGTGGGCCCCTACCTCGATGACGTCGGCGTGTTCAGGGAGTAGATGAGCGAAGAACTCCGCTTCGGCCGGTGACCAGGCGCCGTAGGCGGCTACATATTCGGAGATCATATCGTTGTGGATTAGCAACCGCGGGCCATATGGGGTGTTTTGCACATAGGTTCGCATGAGCGGGTCTCATTTTTGCTCTCATCCGAGTTTTCGCAGATGCTTCGGACCTTAAAAGCAGACGATAGGCGCCCCTCCTTGCAGTTCACAAGAGAAACGGCGCCACAATGGTGGACCGATGCAAAACCTGGGAGTGACCTTCGAGCCGTTCATCGATGAGAGCGTTCGCAGGTTCATCGACGACGGAATCGATCGTTACAACTTCGCCGTCACCGGCATGCCGGAGGTCTTCCCCGCCAACTTCGTCCTGCGCTCGGAGCGCGGCGAGGTTCTCGGCGGTTTGCTCGCTGTGATCTGGGGCGGCTGGCTGAGAGTGGCGACGCTCTGGGTCTCGGAGTTGGCGCACAGGCAGAGACATGGCTCCCGGCTTCTGGAGGCGGCGGAAGCCTACGCGAGGGAACGCGGGTGTATCGGCGTCTGCCTCGACACGTTCAGCTTTCAGGCTCGGCCTTTCTACGAACGCCACGGCTACACCGTCTTCGCCACCCAGGAAGACAATCCGCCGGGATACGCGAGGCACTTCCTGGAGAAGCGGCTGATCGCGGCGAAGCCTTAGCGCGGCCTGTCCGCCCTCCAAAGTTCGCCATGCGGGTGTTGGCGCGCGGTGGGTACCCCACGGCCATCTCTCTCGGCATTATCCTTGCAAGCGGATTTGCGTTACGAAAGTCGACGCCGCCATCGAGCGACGGGGGTGAGAGCATGAGGGGGCGCAAGCGATGAAAGCCGCGATCACCGCCGAGAAAGCGGCCGGTCTCATCCCCGACGGAGCAAGGCTCTTGATCGGCGGCTTCATGGGCGTCGGCTCGCCCCATCGCCTGATCGACGCGCTAGTCAAGCGCGGCGCGAAAAATCTCACAATCATCGCCAATGATACCGCCATGCCGGGCAGAGGGATCGGCAAGCTGATCGCCGCCGGCGCGGTCTCCCACGTTATCGCCTCGCATATCGGCCTCAATCCCGAGACCCAGGCCAAGATGATTTCCGGCGAAATCAAGGTCGAGCTCGTGCCTCAGGGCACGCTGATCGAGCGAATCCGCGCCGGCGGCATGGGGCTCGGCGGCATCCTCACCGCGACCGGCATCGGCACTCTGGTCGAGAAGGGCAAGCGGATCATCGAGGTCGGGGGCAAGCCGTATCTTCTGGAGACGCCGATCCGCGGCGATTTCGCCCTGATCGGCGCCAAGCAGGCGGACTACTACGGCAATCTCGAATATTCGCTGACCGCTCACAATTTCAACCCGATCATCGCGCTTGCCGGCGACGTCGTCATAGCCGAGCCGCAGCATATCGTCCCGGTCGGCGTCATATCGCCCGACTCGGTCAAGACGCCGGGCGTGCTCGTCACCCACCTGCTGGAGAGGGCCCTCTGATGGACGCCAAGGAAGTGATCGCACGGCGCGTCGCCCGGGAGGTGAAGCCGGAGATGCTGGTCAATCTCGGCATCGGTCTGCCGAGCCTGGTCGCCAATTTCCTGCCGAGGGACGTCCACGTTTTTTTCCAGGCGGAAAACGGCGTCATCGGCCTCGGTCCCCGCCCGCCCGAAGGCATGGAGGATCCGGACCTCACCGACGCGGGCGGAGGATTCGTCACCGCCATGCCGGGCGCCGCTTCGATCGACAGCGCCATGAGCTTCGGCATCATCCGCGGCGGCCATCTCGATATGACCGTGCTCGGCGGCCTCGAGGTCGATGAACGCGGCTATCTCGCCAACTGGATGGTGCCGGGCCAGATGGTGCCTGGCATGGGCGGGGCGATGGATCTCGTATCCGGCGCGCGGCGCGTCATCGTCGCCATGGTCCATACCGGCAAGGGCGGCCACAAGATCGTCGAACGCTGCTCCCTGCCCTTGACCGCGACCCGGCGCGTCAGCCTGATCGTCACCGAACTCGCGGTGATCGAGCCGACCGAACAGGGCCTCGTTCTTCGCGAACGGGGCCCGGGCGTCTCGACCGAGGACATCATCAGCAAGACCAGCGCCAGGCTGATCCTCGAAGGCGAGCCGCAGGAGATGATGCTGAACTAGGCGCGAGCCGGCGGTCATTCGCTGAATCCAATCCAGTCGGAGACGGCGAATTGAATCATCGGCCGACCCTTCGCCGAGGCAAACCGGACCGGCGACCGCGAGCCGTCCGGAGGCCTCTGCGCGTCTCACCAAATTGTGTCCGCGCGGCCGGACTGCCTCGCGGTCTCGCGTTGACTTCGCGGCGCCCGGTCGATTAGCCGTATAGGACGCCGAATCCTCCCTGATCGCTGACAACCAGTCGAGAACCGACCTTCGGCGTTCATCCGCCTGCCGAGATCCACGCGCGCTTGGCCGCAGCAACGAGGCCGCTTTGACAAGGGACGCCGACAGCTCGGCCTTCTTCATCGCGCTTGTCGTCGTCGACGTGCTCGTCGGGCTCGCGGACGCCATTTCCGGCCCTTATATCGTGCTCTTTCTCGTCGATCGGGCGGCGCTCAGCCCTCTTTCCCTGAGCGCCGTCCTGACGGTGAGGGCGCTCGGCGGAATCGCCTTCGCCACCGTGTTCGGCGCATGGCTCGACAAAAGGACGAGCGTCAGACCGCTACTCCTGGCGCTCGCGGGGACGTCTGCCGGCTACGCTTTTCTCGCCTCCACCACGAATTTTGCGGGCCTGCTCTTCATCGCGGCAGGCCCGATCGCGCTTGGCGCGGCCGCCTTTTCCCAATCGATCGCGCTCGCCAAACGGCATTTCGAGCGCGAAAGCCTTTACACCGCCAACCGCGCCATCGGCGTCCTGCGTGCGAGCTGGTCGCTCGCCTGGGCCATCGGGCCGGCCATCGGGGCGCTCGTCGCCAACCAGTTCGGCTTTCGCGGCGTTTTTCTTACGAGCGCCGCATCGGGCGCGATCGCCCTTTTGACGCTGGCGCTTGTGCGGGCGAGGCCTATCGCCAGAGCGGCTGGGCACAGCCATCCAGCCAAGCCCGCTAACGGCGGTCCGGCGATTGCGCTCGCCTTCGCGGCCCTCGCTCTGTTTCACACCGCGATGTTCATGGGATCGATCCCACTTCCGATCGTGCTGACCAGGACTCTCGGCGGAACCGAGACAGACGTCGGCCTCGCGTTCAGCCTCTGTGCCGCTCTGGAGATCGTCGTCATGGGCGCGCTTATCTGGCGGCCGCTCAAGCGCGGCGAGCGCCCGGCGATCGTCGTGGGCTTCGCCGCCTTCGCGGCCTATTTCGTCGCGCTCGCGCTGGCGCGATCGGTCAGCGCGGTCCTGTGGGCACAGATCCTCCGCGCAATCGGGATCGGCCTGGTTTCCTATCTCGGGATCAGCTTCCTGCAATCGCTTATGCCGCATCGCGCAGGCGCAGCGGCGGCGCTCTTTTCCAACGCGGGGCAAGTCGGCTCGGTGACCGCGGCTCTCGGCGCCGGCGCGCTCGCCCAGGAATTCGGCTGGACGTCGGTCTTCGTCGCCTGTGCTGTTCTCAACGTCGCCGGGCTCGTTCTGGTTCGGCTGGTTGAAGCGAAGCCGAATTAAGTGGAGCGACCCAGTCCGGGAGATATGCGTCGGTTTTTGCGCGCGATCACTTTTCACTGGCCGCGAAGTCATGGCCGGCTTCAGCGTTTTGAGAGAATCGCCAAGGTGACAATAACAAGAGCCGTAAGGAGCACCGTCAGGATACCGACCGAGTTGCGTCTGAAATTCGCGCCACAGCGCGGGCAAGAGGCGGCGGTGGCGGCGATCATTCCACCGCAAGCCCGGCACGAAGTCATAACGCTCATGATCCTTCCCCGCGGCGACCGGCCGTCAGTCGCCGTTGATAACACCGTTACCGATTTGGAAAGCGCCGGCTGTGATGCGCGTCACACCGCGCGCCGACTGAATCACTCTAATTTTGGGGCTGAACGCGCCTCAAGACTTGGGTAAACGGCCAAGGACTCCGTCCGTCCGGTCCGGGCAAAGAGCGGCCGTTTCCGGACGGCTTGGCGAGTGGGTCAAATCGACCCGAAGCGATCTTCGTGATCGGGTTCGCGTGGGCGACGGCACGGCGCAGCCGGGCCTCGATGAGGAACGGGAGGTGCAGGATCATGGACGAGAACGAGATTCGAGAGGCGCTCAATCGCCACTGGGCCGCCTCGGACGCAAATGACTTCGATGTCGAGCACCAGATATACCGGGAGGACGCAGTGCTCGAATACCCGCAATCGGGCGAGCGCATCCGGGGCCGGCACAATATTCAGGCCTCCCGCATGGCGCAGCCGAACGCCAAGCGCTTCACGGTCAGCCGCGTCGTCGGCTCAGGCGACCTCTGGGTCACGGAATTCATCCTCGCCTATGACGGCCGGCCGTCTTACACCGTCAGCATCATGGAGTTCCTCGACGGCAAGGTGGCCCGCGAGACCCAGTACTTTGCCGACCCGTTCGAGCCGGGTCCTTCGCGCGCGCAATGGGTCGAGCGTATGCGCTGAAACCCCGCCGTCGTAAGGATGGCCAGTCGCCGCTGTCGAGACCGAGGCATAAGCGTCGGCGATGCTGCCGGGCGCGCCTGTCAAGCGGTGTCACGCGACGTGCTTATTCATCAGACCCAGGACCAGCGCATCGAGGCTGTACGGCCCGGCGCCGGCCGAGACGACCATGATCAACATAAAAGCGTAAAGCGTCTCCGGTAAATAAAGCCAATCGTCGATGCGATCCGCTTCATCGATCGGCTTGTAGAGTTTGATTCGCTGCCGCCCGGAGGTGGCCATGGCGACGAGGATGATGACAAGCAGGCCAAGTGCTGCGAGTGGCGCCAGGAGCCCGATAAGGACGGCGGCGCCGGCGCTGAACTCGACCAACGGCACCCACCATTGATTGAAGCCTAGTGCTGGAACGCCGAGCGCCTTGAGTTCATCGACGATTGAACGGTGTCGCTCTGCGTTGAACAGCTTGTGATATCCCGACAGCATGAAGAACGCCCCAACCGCGATCCGGTTCAGGGTCATCGCGAGGTCGGTCCACCCGACGCCAACGAACAGTAAATCCATCATGGTCCATCTTCCTCGACGGCGAATGAGACTCCTAAGGTCGCGTACATTGTCGCCAACGGCTCAGAACATCGTGTTCTTGTTTGCCGCCGTTTCCGGGATCGGCTGGATCACATCCCAGTGCTCGACCACTTTGCCGTCTTCCAACCGGTAGATGTCCACCACGGCTTCGCCGCGCGCACTGTCCGTGAGGCCGCGCCATTGGCTGTGGAGGATCACGTAGTCGCCGTCCGCGAAGACGCGCTTGATCTCGCCGTGCGCGTCCGGATGATTGGCGCGCATCCAGGCGACGAACTTGCGGAGGCCCTCCATGCCGTCCTCAATAAGAGGATTGTGCTGGCGATAGGGGGCGCCCGCGTAGATCCGGAATGCGTTCTCTACGTCGCCTTCAAAGACTGCTTTCTTGTGGAAGGCGACGGTATTGGCCTTGTTCGCTTCAGACATGGTCGTTCCTTTCAGATCGAATACCTGAATCGCGTTTTTAGCTCTGCAGATTTATGCTTCGCCCGGCGAATGCGGGTTAATGTGTCGTTCGTTCAGCCGTAAGTGAATTCCGGCTTGCTCTGCCCCACTTCGATAATATAGCCATCGGGGTCGCGAATGTAGCAGCGCGTCTCGCCGTACTTGTCTTTCGGCTCCGTGATAAATTCGGCTCCTCGGCTGCGCCATAGCTCATAGCACTCCTTAATATCCGCCACCCGGATATTCATAAAGCTGCTGACTTTATTAGGGTCGGGCGGGACGATCGTTACCGTTGGTTTGTCGGGCGTCGGACCGCCCCAGGGGTTGACGATGAGCCAGGTATTCGCGATCTGGAGGTACCCCGGCGCGCCGCTCTTGTCGCCTCTGCTCAGTATGCGGCCGCCGAACACCTTCTCGTAAAATCGAAGCGATCGCTCGACGTCGGCGACGGCGAGAAAATGGGCGACGGTAAACCCATCCTTCGGCGGCATCTGATAGCTTTTTTGCTCGACTTCAACTTGGCTCATCGAAGGCTCCTGTTCGGCTGCGGTTAAGAAGCGTGTGGGGTACCTGTCAGTCAGAGGGAATGTTTGGCGAGGAACGTGAGAATAAGACCGGCGATGTCGTCGTTCCTCTCGTCCAGGGCGAAATGGCCGGCGTCGAGCAGATGGATCTCGGCATCGGGTGCATCGCGCTTGAACCCCTCGGCGCCGGGAGCGATGAACGAGGGATCGTTCCGCCCCCAGACCACCAAAGTCGGCGGCTTGTGTTCGCGCAGCCACGCTTGCCATGCCGGGTACGAAGCGACGTTCGTCCGGTAATCGTAAAGCAGATCTGCCTGGATCTCGCGTTGGCCGGGTCTCGACAGGTGGGCGTACTCGTCGGTCCAGGCGTCCGGGTTGTAACGTTCGGGATGCGACGTGCCGAGGGTGTGGCGCTGTTCGGTCGCTGTGAACGACACGAATGCATCGAATATTTCAGGATGCGCTTTCGGATCGGCCCAATATCGCGCGATGCCCGCCCATTTGGCGCCCAAGCCTTCCTCATAGGCGTTGGCGTTCTGAATGATAAGCGCCTGCAGCCGCCCCGGATGCGCCGACATGATGCGAAAGCCAACCGGCCCGCCATAGTCATGAAGGTAGAAGGCGTATTTATCGATCTGGACCTGCTCGAGAAGACCGTTGATCGTCTTGGCTAAATTGTCGAAAGTGTAGGCATAGGACGATGGCGGCGGGGCGTCGCTCTGGCCGAATCCCGGGAAATCCGGTGCTATGAGATGATAGCGCGTCGCCAGCAACGGGATGAGCGTATCGAACTCGCGCGAGGAAGAGGGGAACCCGTGCAGGAGCACGATCGTCGGCGCGTCGTTCGGACCGGCTTCGCGATAGAAAACTCCGACGCCGTCAACCGTCACGCGGCGATAGGTCGTTGTTGCGGAAGTCGACACTAGCAAAGACGCCTGTGCAGGACGACCCACGGTCGACGCCGCCGCGCCTTTCAGAGAAGCTCCAGTCATCATGTCCGCCGCTTGAAGTTCGCCCGGCGCAGCAGGCGAGGCGCCGATCGGAGCGCCTCACCAACCGCAAGCCGCGGCCGCATCGCTTAGAAATCGGCGGCCGCTCGATCGATGTTCGATCTACGACGCCCGCGCGGTGGGAGCCGGTCTGGCCTTTTGCTGTACCGCCGCCATCAGCGTTTTCGCAGCGGGACCGGAGGAAGCCGGATTCTGTCCGGTGATCAGCAAGCCGGCGCTGACCACATGAACCCCCCAGTCCTTTACCTTTGAAAAGACGGCGCCCAGTTTCAACATCTCATCTTCGACAAGGAAGGGCACAACTTTCGTGAGACCCATCTCTTCCTCCTCGCCGTTGGTGAAGCCCGTAACTTCCTTGCCTTGAACGAGAAACTTGCCATCGGCCGTCTTGACGTGACGCAGCGCCCCTGTCGAATGGCACACGATCGCGATCGGCTTGCCGGCGGCGATGAAGGACTCGATCAGCTTAATGGAATTCGGGTCTTCGGCGAGATCCCACATCGGGCCGTGGCCGCCCGGATAAAAAAGGGTGTCGAAGTCTTCTTGCTTGACGCTGTCGAGGCGAACGGTCTTACCGAGCTGAGCTTCCGCGGCTGCGTCCTTCTCGAACCGGATCGTAAGATCGGTACGCGATTGGGGTTCGTCGCTCTTGGGGTCGAGGGGCGGACGGCCGCCTTTCGGAGATGCGAGCGTGATCTCGACGCCGGCGTCCTTGAAAACGTAGTAAGGGGCTGCGAGCTCTTCGAGCCAGAATCCTGTCTTTCGTCCAGTGTTGCCGAGTTGGTCGTGGGATGTGATCACCATGAGCGCTTTCATGACTTTACTCCCTTGATATGGCCATTCTCCACGCTGAAATATGGGCAAAGAGGGCCGCCGGATTGACGGCGATCGCGAGACCTATGCGGTCTCCCTCGTCCAAGCCATGAACCGAATTTATTTGCCTACCGACGGCAGTGGCCGCCAATTGATGGGTAACGGTGAGTTCGGCGCATCGCCGTGTCTTTGGACCCAAATCAAGTGGGCCACTTAACCGTCGCGCTGCGAAGCTACGCCCCGTTGCGGCGGCTGTCGATGAGCCCGTCGATCACAAGTCCGACATCAGACTTAGGTGACGTGTGGTTCCAGCGTCGGCCCAAGTGAGCTTACGGCGCCGCGATGCCCCAAAATGCATCCAAAGAATACTTTCCCGCGCCAGTAATATACAACAGTAAGAAGCCTCCGATAATGCTGAGGTTTTTGTAAAAGGCCTCCATCTTGTCGACATAGTCCGCGCCCGAAATTGTCCAATAGCGATGCTCAGCAAGCGAAGTCCCCAGCGTGTACAAAACCATGAGCACAGCCGAGGGACGCGTGAACGCGCCAACAGCGACGGCGAACGAAACCGGAAGCTCCATGAAGATCGCTATGGAGGTTGCCAGCACCGGCGCCGGAAGGCCATCCTGCACCATCTGACTTACCGTGCCCGAATAGTCCCTCAGCTTCCTCCAGCCGAAGATCAGAAACAGAGTCACGAGAAAGAGACGGGCGACGAGAATGACCACACCGTCGAGGTTGTTTGTCATAACGCTACCGTCGCTCCCTGTTGTCTTGTCGTCGCCACTGGAACCGGCGGATGATTTCAAACCCGCCCGTCACAGCCGCCACAATATCCAGGCCTCTCGTGCCGCGCCGCCGAACGCGAAGCGCTTCAGGGTGCGCCGCATCGTCGGCGCGGGCAACCTTTGGGCCACGGAATTCATCCTCGCCTATGACGGCCGGCCGTCCTATTCGGTGAGCGTGATGGAGATTTGAGATGGCAAGGGGCCCCGCGAGATCCAATCCTTTGCCGACCCGTCCGAGCGCGCACGTTCGGTTGAGTGGACGCGGCGAAATGGGCCCGCCGGTGGCGCGCCCGCGGCTGCTGAAGCGTGCAGAGCTGCCCGTCGATACCGCCGAGCTCGCCCGCTTTCTCATCGGCAAAATGCTCGTGCGGACGCTCGCCGAAGGCGGGGCGGGTGGCCGCATCGTCGAGACCGAGGCGTACAGCATCGGCGATCCCGCGGGTCACGCCTATCGCGGCATGACCCCGCGCAATCGCGCGCTTTTCCTCGAGCGCGGGCACGCCTATGTTTATCTCGCCTATGGCGTCTCGTTCATGCTGAACGTCTCGAGCGAGATCCCCGGCGTCGGCGCTGGCGTCTTGATCAGGGCGATCGAGCCGACCTCCGGCGTCACGATCATGGAGCGAAATCGCGGCGTCGAGGTCGTGCGAGACCTGGCGCGGGGCCCGGGACGGCTGTGCGAAGCCTTGGGGATTGATCGCCGGCTGGACGGGGTCGACCTCTGTCAGGCTGGCCCCCTGTGGCTCGGATCCGACGGTCAGGCGGCGGACGAAATCGGGCGGAGCAAACGGATCGGCATCACGCGCGCAGCTGACAGTCCGCTCAGATTCTACATTCGCGGCAGTCGGTTTGTCAGCGGTCCGCAAGCGCTCAATCGATGAGGAGCATGAGCATGGCGACCCCCGATACGCTTCGCTATACGAGGATTCCCCTCAACAATGGATCCGGCGCGATCCCCGCCGTCGGGTTCGGAACGCTAATACCCGATCCTGCCGCAACCAAGGAAGCGACGAAGACCGCACTGGAGGTCGGATTCCGGCATTTCGACTGTGCGGAACGCTACCGCAACGAAGAAGCAATTGGCGATGCAATGCAGGCGGTGTTCAGGGCCGGGGCGATCCGGCGGGAGGACGTCTTTGTCACCACGAAGCTCTGGAACACCAATCATCGTCCTGAGCGGGTCAAGCCGGCCTTTGACGCGAGTTGCCGGCGGCTGCAAATCGAGACCATCGATTGCTACATCATCCATACCCCTTTTGCTTTTCGACCAGGCGACGAGCAGGACCCGAGGGACGAGCGCGGTCAGGTCATCTATGATTCCGGAGTGACGCTGGTCGAGACGTGGCAAGCGCTCGAGCGCCTCGTGGACGATGGTCAGTGCAAGTCGATCGGCCTGTCGGATGTCAATTTGGAGAAGGTGCGGGAGATCGTCGCAGCCGCGCGGATCAAGCCTGCCGTGGTGCAAGTCGAATCCCATCCGTATCTCCCCGAATGGGAGCTGCTCGACTTCTGTCGGGAGCACGGCATTGTCCTGCTGGCGTTCGCAGCGTTGGGACATGGGCTAGATCCGAAAGTGCTGGACGACCCGGTGATCACGAGCATCGCAGAGCGCCTCCACAAGACGCCGGCTCAAGTTGCGCTCGCCTGGGCAGTGCAACGCGGCACGGCTTTCCTGACCACCTCGACCACGCCTCGCCGCATTCAAGAGAACTTTGACATCTCGACCCTGCCTGAAGACGCCATGCGGGAGATCCGGGACGGCATAACGACGAATGTCAGGTTCAACACGGTGGTGGGGACCGGCGTGCCGGGCTTTATTCCCCGGGCCCGTTGAACTGAACCCACCGGCTTTGGGTCGCATCCGGACGCATCCCGATAGTTGCTCCTCTGTGCGACTGCGACTCACGGGTCGGAAATCCAAAGACAGGGTTTGGCTGTTTCTCAGGTCGCCAGTTCGATCACCCCCGTCAAAAATCCAGCCGGATCGGCGGTTTGTCCGACATGGATTTCAAACCGCCCCGCTTCGAGGACGGGTTCGAGATTCTCGCCAATGAACGCCAGCGCCTGCGCGGGTAGCCGCCAGGTCGCCTGGCGGTTCTCATCGGCCCCTAGAGTGAGTTTACGAACGCCCTTGAGTTCGAGAACAGGACGCGCGACGCTCGCGACCAGGTCGCGGACAAACAGGAACAGCGTCACCTCACCGCCAATCGGACCGTCGTTGCGAACCTCGAGGGAAACCTGCACCTCCTCTCCGGCCTTCACGACAGCCGGCTCGCAGCGCAGGTTGGACAGAACGAAGCGGCTGTAGGACAGCCCATGGCCGAACGGGAATTGCGGCGTCGACAACATGTCGAGATATGAGCTCGAATAGTGGACTCCGGGAGTTGTCGGCCGGCCTGTCGGCCGCTGACTGAAATAGATCGGCGCCTGCCCCACCGAACGAAGCCAGCTCAATGGCAATCTGCCGGAAGGATTGAACTTGCCGGTCAGGACGTCGGCGATCGCGTGGCCAAACTCGATGCCCAGGAACCATGTCGCCAGCACTGCGTCGGCGCGTTCAAAAAGCCAGGACAGCGCGAGCGGACGGCCCGACGAGAGCAATACGACGGTCGGCTTGCCAAGGCCAAGGACCGCCTCGGCGAGCGCCCGTTGGCGCCCAGGGAGGCCGAGATTCGTCCGGCTCGCCGCCTCACCGCTCATCGCGGCCGATTCGCCAAGGCAAAGGACAATGATCTCTGCATGCGCGCATAGGTCGATCGCGACCGCGACGCCACGCTCGTCCTCTCCGTCGATATCGACCCCCCGCGCGTCGTCGATCCGACAATCTGGCATGGCGGCCTTGAGCCCTTCGAGGATGGACACGACGTCGGCTGGCCGGCCCGCCGACGCCCAGGAGCCCAGCATTTCTTCCCGCGCAGTCGCAAGGGGTCCAACCACGGCGATACGCCTCGTATTCGGAGATAACGGCAAGATGGGACAGCGGTGGGTCAGAAGGACGATCGCGCGCCGGGCCGCCTCCCGGGCCAGCAGTCGCCGGGACTTCCCGTCGCGGTCGTCGGGAGCCGCCGATCCGCGTCGATACGGGTCAGCGAAGAGGCCGAGGCGCTCCTTGAGCCTCAGCACCCGACGGACGCTCGCTTCGATGTCCGCCATTGTCACAAGCCCGCGGTCCAGGGCGGCGGGCAAACCCTGGGTGTAAGTGTTGCTGGTCATGTCGATGTCGACGCCCGCGTTGAGCGCGAGCGCCGCGGCTTCGACGCTGTCCGCCGCGACGCCGTGATTGATGAGTTCCGCGACGGCGTTGTAGTCGCTGATCAGCACGCCGTCGAAGCCCACGCGTTCCCGGAGCCAGCCCTTCAGGAGCGTCGGGTTTATCGTCATGGGTACGCCTGCAATATCGATGAAGGCGGGCATGATTGCGGCCGTTCCGGCTGCAACGGCAGCCGAAAACGGAGGAAGGTAGATCTCGCGCAGCGTCCGCTCGGAGACATCGACCGAGGCATATTCCCGGCCCGCGGTGACGGCGCCATAGGCGCATAGGTGCTTCGCCGTCGCCGCCACGCTGTCCGCAGCGGCTAGGTCACCGCCCTGGAAGCCGCGCGTCTTGGCCGCGGCCAGCTCTGATGCGACCCAGGGATCCTCGCCCGGGCTCTCGACAATGCGCCCCCAGCGCGGGTCGCGCGCGACATCGATCATCGGCGCAAAGGTCATGGCGATGCCATCCGCCGCAGCCTCCTCCGCCGCCGCTCTCGCCGTCCTCTCCCAGAGGCCCACATCGAACGCGCAGGCCTCAGCGAGCGGAACAGGAAAAATTGTGCGGTGTCCGTGGATCACGTCGAGCCCGAGCAGGAGGGGGACGCCGAGACGCGATTCTTCGACCGCGATCCGCTGGACCGCCCGGACCTCGTCCGCGCCCCAGAGATTGAACAGTCCGCCGATTGTTCCAGCGCGAATTCCCTGATGAGTCGCGCGCGAACCGCTGGGCCCGGTCACAACGCCGGTCGATGCAACCATGTTAAGCTGGCCGATCTTCTCGGCGAGGGTCATCTCCGCGACCAGCGTCTCGACCCGTTCCATGCTTTCGCCTCCCCCTGAACCGCCCTGGATTGCCGCGTTTGCCATTCGTCTTAAATCAGAAATAGGCTTGACCGGGCAGTGTTCGGGACGGAACGCGTTTCAATGGCGGAAGAGATCCCCAAACCGCAGATCGCGCTTGATGCCGCGGGGAGCGCGATCGTCGATGGAGTCTACGAGCAGGTTACAGGAATGCTCTCCGCGCTCTGGGCGTCGAGGGAGCGCAACAAGATCCTCGCGCTTGGGATGGCCCTCACCGCGGTCGTGGGCGCGACGGCATACGCCCAGGTTCGTCTCAACGCTTGGAACCAGCCCTTCTACAACGCCTTGGCTCACAAGGACCTTTCCGAGTTCGTCCAGCAGCTTGGGGTGTTTGCCATGTTGGCCGGCGCCCTGCTGATTTTGAACGTTGCACAGATGTGGCTCAACCAGACAAGCAAGGTCGTGCTGCGTCGGGGGCTGGTCGATGATCTCATGACGCAGTGGATGGCGCCCAGCCGGGCGTTCCGCCTGTCGAACGCCGGGGAGATCGGCGCCAATCCCGACCAGCGCATCCAGCAGGACGCGGGGCATCTGACGGATCTGACGACGGATCTCGGCATCGGCCTTCTGCAGTCGACCCTTCTTCTTTTGAGCTTCATCGGCGTGCTCTGGATCCTGTCCGACCGCATGGTCCTGACGTTCAACGGCCATTCCCTGGTGCTGCCTGGATACATGGTCTGGTGCGCTCTCACCTATTCGGTCGTGGCTTCGTTCGTGAGCTGGCGGGTCGGCCGCCCGCTGATCGACCTCAACGCTGAACATTATGCCCGCGAAGCGGATTTCCGCGTCGCCGTCGTGCGGGTGAACGAGGCCATCGACGGCATAACCCTCTATGAGGGCGAACCGGACGAGAGACGCCGGCTTGGCGCCGTTTTCGAGTCGGTCCTCGGCGTCTCGCGGCGGATTGTCGGCGCGGTGACCCGGTTGACCTGGGTCACCGCC
The DNA here is from genome assembly GCA_963787135.1 of uncultured Alphaproteobacteria bacterium. Taxonomy (GTDB): domain Bacteria; phylum Pseudomonadota; class Alphaproteobacteria; order Rhizobiales; family Beijerinckiaceae; genus Roseiarcus. Next base: position 183,758 of record CAWBBW010000013.1, read on the forward strand.
GGCTATGGCTGGTTCACGATCGCCGCGCCGATCCTGGTCGCCGCTCCCGCTTACTTCCGTAGCGAGATGAGCTTTGGCGAGCTGATGATGATCGTCGGCGCCTTCAATCAGGTGCAGCAGGCGCTCCGGTGGTTTGTCGATAATTTTTCCAGCATCGCGGACTGGCGGGCGACCCTCCTGCGCGTAGCGAGTTTTCGCAAGGCGGTTCTGGCGATGGACGAACTCGGCCATTCGACCAGCCGTATCAACTTCGAGGAAGGGGAAAGCGAATCGATTCTCCTCGACAAGCTTAAGGTCGCTGCGCACGACGTCTGCATCAGGCTCGGCGAGCCGAGCGCGGAACTCAAGCCGACCGAGCGGGTGCTCGTCTCGGGCGACACCGGCGAGAGCAGAGCCCTTTTTTTCCGGGCGATCGGAGGGCTTTGGCCGTGGGGTAGCGGCCGGATCACCTATCCGGCCCGCCGGCACATCATGTTCGTTCCGATCCGGGCCTACGTCCCGCCCGGATCTTTGCGCGAGGCGGTCGCCTACCCGCATTCGTGCGATAAATTCGAGAACGAGGCGATCGACAAAGCGATCGCCTCCGTTGGGCTGGGACATCTGACCCCACCCTCCGAGGGGCCGGAGCGATGGGACCATTGGCTGACCGATGAGGAAAAGCAGCGCCTAGCCATCGCCCGCATCATCCTGCACAGGCCGCGGTGGGTGGTGGTCAATGACGCGCTCGATATGCTCGATCCGGAATGGCGGCAGCGGATCGCGGCCATGTTGAAGGATGAACTGAGCGACATCGGCGTCATCAATATCGGTCGCGAACGGTTCGAAGCCGGCATGTTCTCCCGCACCTTGCGGTTGATGATTGATCCGCATGGGCCGACCATGACGCGCGGCGGCGATTCGAGCGCGTCCGGCGCTTCGCCCGAAAACCTTTCCGCCAAGTGAAGGATCGTCGATGCCTGCCTCAGCCAAAGCCAAAGCTCATCGTACGTCCTCGCGGGGAGAGCATCTCTCCGACGAGGCCCTGCTCGATATCGTCCAGCGTCAGGCGTTTCGCTACTTCTGGGAAGGCGCGCATCCTGGCAGCGGGCTTGCGCGCGACCGTTCGGGGCGGCTGAAGGATCCGGCCGACGATGCTATCGCGATCGGCGGTTCCGGCTTCGGCGTTATGGTCTTGATCGTGGCCAGTGCGCGTCAATGGGTTACGCGAAAGCAGGCGCTCGATCGGCTTTCGCTGATGCTCGACCGCTTGGAGCCGGCGACCTGCTATCACGGTCTCTACCCGCATTTCATGCACGGGGACACGGGAGCGACGCTGCCTTTCAGTCGCAAAGACGACGGCGCCGACCTTGTCGAATCCGCGTTCCTGTTCCAGGGCTTGCTCTGCGCGCGCGCCTATTTTGACAGCGATACGCCGGGTGAGAAGCGCCTTCGCGATCGCATCGGCTATCTCTGGAGTGAGGCGGAATGGGACTGGTACACGCAGGGCGGCAAGACCGCGCTCACGTGGCACTGGAGCGCAAACAACGGTTTCGCCCTCAATCACCCCGTCCGCGGTTGGAACGAGTGCCTGATCGCCTACATTCTGGCGGCTTCCGCGCCGCGGTACTCCGTCCCGGCGGAGGTCTACCACGAGGGCTGGGCGCAGGGGCGGGAGTTCGTCAATCGGCGGACTTTCGAGGGCGTCGAGCTTCCGCTCGGCCCCGATTGGGGGGGGCCGCTCTTTTTCACGCATTACTCCTTCTCCGGCGTCGATCCGCGCGGCTTGAGTGACAACTACGCCGACTATTGGGCGCAGAATGTCAGCCACACGCGGATCAACTACGCCTACTGCGTGCGCAATCCGCACGGCTACAAGGGATACGGCCCCAATTGCTGGGGCCTGACCGCCGGGGATTCTGTGCGCGGCTACGTGGGACATGCTCCCGACCACGACGTCGGCGTCATCACGCCGAGCGCGGCCTTGTCGAGCTTCGTCTACGCGCCCGAGGAGGCGATGGCCGCGTTGCGTCATTTCTATGAAGACCTCGGCGACTGGATCTGGGGACGCTACGGTTTCGTCGACGGATTCAGCGAGCAATACGAGTGGCGCGCCGACAGCTATCTCGCGATCAGCCAGGGGCCGATCGTCGTCATGATCGAGAACTACCGAAGCGGGCTCATCTGGAACTTGTTCATGGGGATCCCCGAGATCCAGGCCGGAATGAAGAAGCTCGGCTTCAAGAGCCCGCACTTCGACCGCCCGGCAGCATGACCGCTTTGGACGCCTGGATCGAGGACGAAGCGCGCTTTGCCGCGCGCGAAATGATGCGCGCGATCTCCGCAACGGACATCGTCAAGAACCGGCCCGGCTTCGGTCAGCGGGTCATTCCGGCGCCGGGCTCGGTGCTCGCTTCGCCCGTCCCCGCCGCCTATGACCCCGATCCCGATTATTTCTTCCACTGGCACCGCGACTCGGCCATCGTCATCGACGCGCTACGCGTGGCGTTTGCGGAGGGCTGGCTGGATGGGGAGGCTGTTGTCCGGTTCCGCGAGTTCGCGCGTTTCAACCAATCCTTGAGGAATGTGGATGGCCGGGAATTTCTCGCGAGGAGTAAATTCAGGGACATAGTCCAGCCGTCCTATCTACAATATCTGCGCCCCGACGCGGAAATCGCCGCCGTCAACGGGGACGCCCTGCTGGCGGACGTGCGCGTCAATGCGGACGGGACGCTGGATTTCACCCGCTGGGCGCGCCCGCAAAATGACGGACCGCCGCTTCTGGCGCTGGCGCTGATGCGCTGGCAGAGGCGACCGGAACTGAACGGCGACCTTCGCGACAGCCTCAACGCGCTTATCGGCGCCGACCTCGAGTTTACGCTTTCGCGCGCGAACACGCCTTGCTTCGACATCTGGGAGGAGGAGAACGGTTTTCACTATTTCACTCAGCTCGTTCAGGCTGAAGCGCTTGCGCGCGGCGTCGCATGGCTGACGCGACTCGGCGATGACTCTTCCGCCCGCGCCTGCGCGGTCGCGGCGCGCGCGATCGCCTCCCGCCTTGATGAGCTTTGGGACGCGACGGCGGGTCATTACCGCTCTCGAGCCGGGGTCGAGAACGGCGATCCGCTTAAAGAGCGCGACATCGCGGTCGTCCTCGCGACGCTTTGCGCCAGGCGCGAGGCCGGGCCACATAGCGTGCTCGATCCAAGATCGCAGGCGACGCTCGCCACGCTGGAGGATTTTTTCGGGGCCGAATACATCATCAATCGCGGCCGCGACGGGCCTGCGATGGGGCGCTACCCCGGCGATGTTTATTACAGCGGCGGCGCCTGGTATGTTTCGACGCTCGCCGCCGCCGAGTTCTATTACCGTCTCGCTGCGGCGCTCGCCTCCGGCGCCGAACTGCCGGCGACGCCGGAGAATTTAGGCTTCCGGCGAGTCCTCGGAGGGACACCGGCAGGCGCCGCCTTCGCCCGCGGCGACGCCTTCATGGCGACCGTGCGCGCCTTTACGCCGCCGAGCGGCGAACTCTCGGAGCAGTTCGACAGGACCACGGGCGCGCAGACCTCCGCCAAGCGTCTGGCGTGGAGCTATGCCGCTTTCGTCACCGCCGCCGCCAGCCGGGGAGAGGCTTGCGCGGCCATGCGAGCTTGACGCCCTTGTGCGACGGGGCCAGGCACGGCTTGACGAGCCGCTTGCCGAAGTCGCGGCGCATTCCGAACAGATGGCGGACGAGGACGTTCGTGTAGAGGCCCGGACCGCTCGAATAGACCCGCCAGCCGCCGTCGACCGCAATCTCCCCAGCTCTGACCCGGGTCCATTCGGCGCTCGCCTGATAGCGATCCCGGAAGGCGGCGTCGCTACTGCTGAAGTAGGCGTTGCGCTGCCGCAGCGACGCGTGACTCAGCCTGTCTGTGATCGCGATCGGATTGGCGATCAGAAGCGCCTCCCATAAAGCCTCGGCTTCGCCGAGATCGCTCATCGCCTCCGCGTAGCGCAGGTGCGAATGCGTGTACATGAGCCCGATCTCACGGCCGAAGAACGCGGCCGATTCCGCTCGCCGGAAGATTTTCTCCGGTCCGCCATGGTAGGCGATTGGCTTCTCCATCAGACGCGCGCCATCGGAATACAGGAGGTGCTTGCGGATGAGGCCGAGGCAGCGGCGCAACTCGGCCCTGGTAAAGATCCCTCCGATAATTCCCTGCGTCATCGGCAGCAGCGAGAAAGAGAGGCCGGTCTGCGAATCGCTCGGGTGAAGCAACAATTCCGGCGGGCCACCTTCCGGCGCGAACACGCCATAGCCCGCGACAACGCCGTCGCGAACGAGAAAGCGATTGAAGTCCTTGCGCATCGCTGCCGCGGTCGCGTCGAAATCCTTCGCCCGCTTCGCTCGCCCGGCCCGGCGCAGGATTTCCGCATAGCGGCGGAGCTGTTCGTAAAGAAGCTCGACGGTCCAGCTGCTGACCATCCAATCGCGCTTCGTCGGATCGACCGGCTGAAGCGAATCGTTCCAGTCGCCGTTGCCGTAACGAATGAGATGCGTGCCCGGTACGAAACGCTCCACGACTGTCGCGAACAGCTTGTCGACATGCGCGGAGACTGCGTCGGCGTGATCCGTCCTCCTGAAGTCGTCCTCGCGCCGCCACGCCACGGGCTCGTCGAGAAAAGCGAGGTCTCCGGTCGCCTCGACATAGTCGCAGAGAGCCTTCAATGGCCAGACGATGACGTCGCCATGCGATTCCCTGTCCTGCACCTCCGAATAGGGCTCGAGCATGAACCATTGCGGCCAGTCGCCCCGCCTGTCGTATTGCTGGGCGAAGAGAATGCGCAGAATTGTCCTGGCCGCTTCGTCGTGCTCAAGGGTCAGAAAGAACTCCAGCGGCCCCTGGCAGACATCGCGCGTGCCCCACGCGCCGCCGGTGTACTGCTCGAGGCCGTGCGGGACCGTCAGGTGGATCATCGCGTCGTGCGCGAGCCAGGGCAAGATCGTGTCGAGCGCCTTCGCGTCCGCGTCCTGGCGCCGGCTCTCGATGCGGATCGAGCGCGTGAGCTTGCGCCAGAAGCGATCGGCGGACGCTGCCATCGCAGCATCGTCGACCGGCTTTGCATATTTTGTGGCCAGCGCCTTCGCCCGTGCGCCGTCGGTCATCGAGCCGACGACGGCAAAGACGAATTCATTCGTCGGCTTCGTTCGAATCGCGGCGTAGCCGCCGCTGCGGCTTTTGCCATCGAGATAGAGCAGTTCGTCGCCACCGACCGCCTCAACGCGCCGCGGCGTGCTGGTGACAAGGTAATAGGCGGCGTCCGGATATTGCCGGCCCCAGCGATCCTCCGGATCCGGGCGGAACACGAATTGCTTGCGGCGCGAGTCGATCTCCATTCGCCCCGCATGAGCAAATTCACGCTCGCCGAGAACGAGCTGGCCAAAGACAAGGAGGCGGCAGGGCCTCCCCTCGACCGTCACCCGCCACTGCATCGCCGGCTGGTCGCCGGCCACGACCGCCGCGACGGTGATGGTTCGCTCCCCCAGCCGATAGATCCAGCGGCAATCGCCGAGCCCCATCTCGAAGGCGGACGGCACAGTGAGCAGCCGCCATCCGTCTTCCATCTCTACGAGCATCCGGAGCCCGCTGCCGCGGGTGATGTTGTAGGGATCGCGCGAGACGGAAAAGAGCTTGTGAAAGGAGGTGTTGCCGATAGTCAGTTGCGCGCCGAAGACGCCGTGCATCCAGCACGTCGCGCACAGGAGATCGTCGTCTGGCAACATGGCGTCGCCGCTGCGCAACAAGGCGCCATGCCGCCGTGCGACCTGACGCTCCTTGTTCGCCAGGACGACGTGACGGCTATAGTTTCGCCTGGGCGTGAAGAACGACAGAACCTCGCCCTCGAGTCGCTCGACATGCGTTCGTCGCCGGTAGCGAGCAGCGATCGGCTTTTCCTCCAGGCCATCGGCGACGAAAGACGGCGCATTGGCTAGCACGCTCCGCGCGGGGTCGACGAGGGGGAGCAGAAGCGGCTCAAAGTCACGAGCGGCGCGTTCGACAGCGTCAATGACGGAGAGGTCGGCGTCGGACGACGCCAAAGGATGGTCAGGCTCATAAGTTCCGAAAAAAGTCCAACTCGCCGCGCCGCCGGGCGCGAGCGTCGCCGGCGCACATTGCAGGCCCGCGCAGGCAGTCTCGTACTGGAGGCGCTGGGAGCGAAGGTTCTCGCCGAAAGGAAGCCTGAGGCCGTCGGCGTCTCGACAGTCCGGCCCCATTACCTGGCGAAAATCGGTGGCGAAGCCGGCGACGCCTCCGAGACAGCCATGCGCCGCCCAGGGATAGGCGCCCCCCTGCGACAGGTTCTGGCGGCTCATCAGCACCTGGCCGATGCGGGGATGAGCGGCGACGTGATGATCCAGGTATTGGCACGCGTAGGCTTCGTTGTTCATAAGGAAGCCCTGGTCGCCGAGGCCGAGATCCTGAATAAGGATGGCGTCGCAGGCCAGTTCGCTATCGCGGTGGTTGAGGACATCCACCCGCCACAGCCAGACGTTCGACTGCGGATGGAGCCAAAGCGTGACGCTGTGGCGGACGCCGCTTTGTTCTCCCTCCCAGACGATGCGATCGGCGCCGGCGCCCATCGGAGCCCGGCCCCGGTTCCGATGATCGACAACACGGAAGGCTTCGCGCCGCCCAGGCGCAGAAACATGCGCGCCATGCCGTCGGCGAGAGGCGAGGCTAGGGTCTGATTGATCATGATCCTGCGGTTGGCCGCCGCATGCTCGATCGCGAAGATCGCCCCGCTCGGCAGCAGGCTGACCGCGAGTCCCGCGCCAGTGGCGATCTGCGTCAGGTCAAGATCGCCACTGCGCGGGGTACGGAAGATTTCGGTCGAAGAAACCGGCATGGCCTATCCATGGCCTATCACTGTGATCAGGGAGTTCTCCTCGCTCCACGAGGAATGCGCCCAGGTTAGTCTATCCTGTGACGCGCAGCCCGTCGCGGGTCCACGAAATTTCTTGGTATACAGCCAGACAGAATTGGAGAATCGCGAAAAATCGCTCTCGGCGAGGCCACCGCGCTGCAAGAGTCGATATTTCCTTTCCGTTTTTCAAAAATCATGATAATCTCCTGATTTTCGAAACCAGCGCCGCGATCCGTGGCGGAAAGGAAAAGCGCAGATGATTGCTGAGACAGTTTCTAAACCAAGGCGGCCTCGGCTCAACCCCTACACCAAGGCCCTGCGGCGGGAGCGCATTTTCTCGCGGCGGCGCCTGGGCTGGCCCTATTCGGAGATCGCGCGCGAAGAGGGGTTGAGCCAAGAGCGAGTGCGCCAGATCGTCATCGAGGCGCTGGAGCGGCAGGGGATCGACCGGCCGGCGGACCATGCGATGCTCCAGATGGTCCGCCTCGAAAAAGCGCATGAGGTCGCGGCCGAGGCGCTCGCCGCCGGCGACCTGAGCGCGATTGCGCCCTACCTTGGCGTTCTCGAGAGACTCGATCGGTACGCACAGATCGGAGCGGCGAAACAAGCGCCGGCGTACGACGACGCGGCGCGCGAAAGACTGCTCGCCAAATTGAACCGCGTCGCCGCCCGCATCGACGCCCAAGACGCCCGCAAGGCGGCGAAGCTGGCCGCAGCTACCACACAAGAGGCCCCGCCAGGTGCGGCAGATCTTGATTCTGGCTCAAGTCTTTGACAAACAAGGACAATGGATTTTCATTTCCTTGTCCTGAACTTTCATTTCCTTGCGCCCGGCTTTCATTTCCTTGCGCCTGGTTTTCGTTTCCTTGCGCCTGATTTGCAAATCCTTGCGCCGCGCCCCCCGGTCGTCGTCCTGGGGCGCGGGGCGGCTCGCTGCGTCCCCATTACAGATTCCGCTTGCCGAACACAGCGTGAACGATTAGGCTTTGTTCGCGATTTGTTTACGGCGCGCGGCGATTCTGTCCCTGCGCGCCGATTCTCCAAGAGCGAGCGGCCGGAGACCCACATGCTGACCAGGAAACAGAGCGAGTTGTTGCGCTTCATTCACGAACGGCTGCAGGAGTCGGGCGTTCCGCCGTCTTTCGACGAAATGAAGGATGCACTGGACTTGCGCTCGAAGTCGGGCATCCATCGCCTGATCATGGCCCTTGAGGAGCGCGGCTTCATCCGCCGGCTCGCCAATCGGGCCCGGGCGATCGAGGTGCTGAGACTGCCGGAATCGGCGACGGTCTCGGCGCCGCGGTCGCAGAAGTTCTCGCCGAGCGTGATTCCGGGCAGCCTCGGGCGGCTCCGTGCGGCGCAGCCCTCTCGCGACAACGAGACTGCGCACCCGGTCATGGTGCCGCTGATGGGCCGCATCGCCGCCGGCACGCCGATCTCGGCCATCCAGACAAAAACGCAGATCCTGGCCATGCCGCCGGAGTTTCTGGGAAGCGGCGAACACTTCGCCCTTGAGGTCCGCGGCGACTCGATGATCGAGGCCGGCATCCTGGAAAACGACACCGTCATCATCCGCAAGCAGGAGACCGCCGAAACGGGCGACATCGTCGTGGCCCTGATCGACGAGGAGGAGGCGACCCTCAAGCGGTTCCGGAAGCGCGGCGCCTCGATCGCGCTCGAGGCGGCCAATCCGGCCTATGAGACAAGAATCTTCGGGCCCGACCGGGTTCGCGTCCAGGGCAAGATGGTCAGTCTGCTGCGTCGTTACTGAGGCGGCGGCGAAGTGAAGCCGGCGGAACGCGGGACCAGGAGGCCGTCTTGGACCCGCGCTTCCGCCGGCCCGCCCCGCCGGGGTCGGAAGATGCGGCGGAACCGATTGCCCGGCGGAGCGTTCCATCGGCCACGAATGACCGACGGATGGACGTTAGCTGATCGGGGCGGTGCTGCAAGAGTTGTTCAGTCTACTTGTCCGTATTATGAGGATTTACCTCAACGAATACAGTTAAGACTGACGATAGGGAAGACCTGAAGGCACAACGCTTCTCCTAATTCGCAGCGAGCGTCTATTCACTTTCTTTGGTAAACCTGCGATACTCTTTCGCTCTTGATCGGCTGTTGACGCTGTCCGGCTGCCCCTTGCCCTTGCCGCGAGGCTGCGCGACACAGGCGGATACCCCAGAGGAGGTGATTCGTGTCCGGCGCGGACGAATTTCCGGGCGCTCTCGGCGGGGAGGGCGCGACGACCGATCAGGCTTTTACCGTCGATCTCGACGGGTTCGAGGGCCCGCTTGATCTTTTGCTTGAGCTTGCCCGGCGGCAGAAGGTCGACCTCGCGAGAATCTCCGTTCTCGCTCTGGCCGAGCAATATCTCCTGTTCATCGAGGCCGCGCGCAAGCTGAGGCTCGAACTGGCGGCTGATTACCTGGTCATGGCGGCCTGGCTCGCCTATCTCAAATCCCGCCTCCTCCTGCCCGCGCCTCCGCGGGCGGCCGAGCCGGACGCCTCAGAGCTCGCCGACGCTCTCGCCCGGCGACTGCGCAACCTGGAAGCCATTCGCAAGGCCGCGGAGCTCCTGATGAACCGCCCCCGCCTCGGGCGCGACGTCTTCGGCAGGGGCGACCCGGAGCCGGTCGGGCGGGCTGGCCGTCCGGTTTACGGGGCCACGCTCTACGATCTTCTCTCGGCCTACGCGCGCCAGGCGCAAAAACACGCGAACGTGGCGGTGCGTCTGAGGACCCGCAGCGTCTGGTCGCTCGCCGACGCCAGAGAGATCCTGACGCGCCTCATCGGCCGGGGTTGCGACTGGACCGCTTTCGACGACTGGCTCATTGAGGCCTGCGTCGATCCAAAACTGCGTCGAAGCGCCCGCGCCTCGTCCTTCTCGGCGTCGCTGGAACTGGTTCGTGAGGGCAAGATCGAGTTGCGTCAGGACAAGATCTTCGCGCCGATCTGGATTCGCCCTCGTACGGCCGCTGTCGAAGAGGCCGCGGCGTGACTGTCTTCAATCCCAAGCGGCAAACGAGGTAAGCCATGGGCCGGATGACCGCCGTAAGCGACGTCGCGCGCTTGTTCGAAACAATCGCTTCGCGCGCGGCGCCCGAGGACGTCCGCATCGCCGAGGCGATGGTGTTCGCGTCCGCCGAGCCGCTCGATGAGCAGGCGATCGCGGCCCGACTTTCGGTTGGCGCCGACGTTGGCGTCGTCATGGAGGAGTTGAGACAAATCTATTCCGGACGGGGCGTGAACCTCGTCTGCGTCGCCAGCCGCTGGACGTTTCGCACGGCGGAAGACCTGTCCTGGCTGCTCGCCAGCGACGGTGAAGAAAAGCGCAAGCTATCGCGCGCGGCGACCGAGACCCTCGCCATCATCGCTTACCATCAGCCGGTGACGCGCGCCGACATCGAGGAGATTCGCGGCGTTGCGGTGTCGAAAGGCGCGCTCGACGTCTTGATGGAGGCAGGCTGGGTGCGCATGCGCGGCCGCCGCAAGGCGCCGGGCCGCCCGATCACCTATGGCACGACGACGGACTTCCTCATCGAGTTCGGCCTGGAGGCGATCGCCGACCTGCCCGGACTTGATGAACTCCAGGGGGCAGGCCTTTTTGAAGGGAAGTTGCCATCCGGCTATGGCCTCCCCGACCCGAACGACGAGCCGGCCTTGAGGTCCGACGAAGAGCCGCTTGGCGAGCCGACGCCGCTCGACCGGGCCTGGGGGCCGATCTCTCCTGATGAGAGCGCTTGACGGGAGCTGATCGACGGCGCCACGAATGCGCCGGAAACGCGGACGATCGTCCGAAATCGTCCGTCTTGGAGAGATCATGGCCTCGCAATTCGCCCTCAGCGCCTCCGCGCTTTTTGTCTTCCAGTCCGTCGTCTATGCCAGCCCGTCCGCGATTCTGCCGCTCGCGTCGCATCGCGCCGCTTACGACCTCTCGCTGGTCGATCCTACTTCGCCCCCTCTTTCCTCCGCCCAGAACTCCGATCGCGGCCAGCGGCCTGATCGCTTATGAATTTCGCGGATCGCCCTGCGAGGGATACACTTCCAGTTTCCGGCAGCTGACGCGGATGGAGCGCAGCGAGGGCGAGCCGCTTGCCACTCAGGTGAACGCCGTCTCGTTCGAAGACGCGGACGGCAAGACCATGCGTTTTAGGGTCGATTCGGAAGGGACTCCAGAGACCCCGGCCGTCGTCGGCACGGCGACGCGTGGGGCCGACGACGACCTGCGCGTCGATCTGACCAAGCCGTCGCCGAAGGCGATCGATTTTGGCCACGACGTGCTCTTTCCGACGCAGCACATCGAGCGCCTGATCGAAGCCGCCAAGAACGGCGGCGGGGCGATCCAGGCCCGCGTCTATGACGGTTCCGACACTGGTGCGAAAATTTACGCCACGATGGCCATCATCGGGAAAGAGGCCAGCAAGCCGAGCGACGACGCAGAGGCTGCGGCCGAGTTGAGAGGGGTCCGCCGCTGGCCGGTTGTCGTCTCCTACTTCGACGAAGCCACGACGGACTCGGCGCCCGAATACACGCTCTCCTTCGATCTCTACGAGAACGGCGTGTCGGGAACCCTCAAGCTCGACTACGGACTCTTCGCCTTGCGCGCACGCCTTCAGAAACTCGAGATTCTCCCGACGCCGGCCTGCAATAAGTAGCGCGGGTCATGTCTTGCGCGAGGATTGCCGAAAGGCAAGGCCGCGCTGAACGGACCCGGCGCCGAACTTGTCGCGCAGGCTCGCGATCGCCGCTTCGCGGGACTTCTCCCGCGCCGTGTCTCGATCGACGAGATCGTCTTCGTCGGCGCCCTCGGCCGGCGCGAGATCGGTCCCGGCGACCCCGAGAAGCCGGTAGGATGTTCCGTTGGGCTGAGCGTCCAGCAGCGTCCGCGCGGCGGCGAACAGACGGGGCGCGAGCTGGGTCGGTCTCATGCCGGTTCGGCTCCGCGTTCTGAGGCTGAAGTCGGGCAAACGCAGCTTCAACGTGACCCCGCCGGCTGCGAGACCTTCCCTGCGCAGTCGCGCGGCGACCCGGTCGCAATGCCCGAGAAGCACGCGCGTGAGCTCCTCTTTGTCCACGACATCGGAATCGAACGTCGTCTCGCTGGAGATGCTTTTTGTCTTGCGGTCGGGGCTGACGCGGCGGTCGTCAACCCCCTGCGCGAGGCGCCAAAGGCGACGGCCGTCTTCGCCGAGGCTTGAGGCCGCGGTCCATTCGTCGATCCGCTGCAAATCGCCGATCAACCGAAATCCCAAACGCTCGAGCCGCTCCTGACCGGCCCTGCCGACGCCCCACAATCGGCCGACGCTCTGCGGCGCAAGCCAAGCCTTCGCCTCTTCGCGGCGCAGCAGTACGAAGCCCCTCGGTTTGTCGCGATCGGAGGCGAGCTTCGCCAGAAACTTGCAGTCGCTCAGCCCTACCGACACCGTGACGCCGATCTCGCTTTCTACGCCACGGGCGAAGCGCACGAGCGTCTCTGCGGCTCCCATTCCATTGGAGCCGTCGCATCCCGTCAGGTCAAGGAAGGCCTCGTCGATCGACAACGGCTCGACCAGAGGCGTCAATTGCTGCATTAGCACGCGGATCTCTCGGCCCACGCGCGCATATTTGCCCATGTCCGGCGCGACGACGACGGCGGCCGGACAAAGCGCCAGCGCCCGAGCCATCGGCATCGCCGAGCGCACGCCAAAGGTTCGTGCGACATAACAGCAGGTCGATACGACCCCCCGCGCCCCGAGGCCGCCGACGATCACCGGCCTGTCGCGAAGCTCTGGATTGTCGCGCTTTTCCACCGACGCATAGAACGCGTCGCAATCGACATGCGCGATGTGGAGGCCCGCCGAAGCCTCGAGATCGACCGATCTTGGCGAGCCGCAGGAGGGACAACGAGCCGCTTCACCCGACTGCGGGACGAGACAGTCCCGGCAGAGCCTATTCCCGACCGATGCGCTCATGATCCGTCGAGGGACGGTCCGCTCAGTCCCTGATGCGCCCTGGCGACGTCTGCGGGTTCGAAGCCCGCGTCCGCGGCGAAAGCAAGGAGAAGCGGTTCGTCAGCCAGAAGGTAATCGAGCACGCTGCCGCAAAAGCCCGGATCGGCGGCGGCTCCCCGCAAATTGTGCGGGCCAAGCCCGGTCACGGACAGAAATCGTGTCAGGCGCTCAGGATCGGCAGCCAGGAAGGTCAAGGCAGCGATCGCCATCGATAAGCCTGAAGTCGCGGCTTGTGGATAACCATGCCTTTTTCGGATTATGCATCCTTTGATTCTCTTTTCATCAATGTCTACCGGTTATTGTCTTCCGGCAAGCTGACCAGAAAGCGCTCCGATGGAAAGCCTTAACCCCAAGACCGTGCTGATCGTTGAGGACAACGAACTCAACATGAAGCTGTTCAATGATCTGGTCGAGACGCGAGGGCACCGGATCGTCCAGACCCGAAGCGGGATCGAAGCGGTCGATCTCGCCCGGAAGCACCGGCCCGATCTTATTCTGATGGACATTCAGCTGCCAGAAGTGTCCGGCCTCGAGGTGACGCAATGGCTCAAGGATGACGAAGACCTGCGTGAAATTCCCGTGATCGCCATAACCGCTTTCGCGATGAAGGGCGACGAGGAGAAAATTCTGCAAGGAGGCTGCGAAGCCTACCTGTCCAAACCCATATCCGTCGCCAGATTCTTCGAGACGATCGACCGGTTCCTTGTCACCGCGTGATTTGTCGCGCGACGGCCGGACCGATAGCTCAACTGACCCCCAGCGTCTTCTTTATGGACGCCAATTTCGCTTCGGCCTCATCGAGGTCAAGCGCCTGCGGGACAACGCGGGCGGCCATCGCGGCTCCAGCGCGGCGGAGTGACTCGCCCGAGAGCTCGGGCGCGACCGACGCAACAGCTCGGGCTTCCTCAAGTTCGCCGTTGCAGTGCAGAACGATGTCGAGCCCGGCCTCGAAAATGGTTCGTGCGCGCTCGTCGAACGGACCGCGCAGCGCCTTCATCGATACATCGTCGCTCATGATGAGCCCGGCGAAGCCGACCTTGCCGCGCATGATCTCCTGAACGACGATTCGCGAGGCGGTCGCGGGTCGGACGGGATCGAGCGCGCTGAAGACGACATGCGCGCTCATCGCCATCGGCAGATCCCTTAATTCCGCAAAGGGGAGAAAATCGCGCTCCAACTCCTTGCGCGACGCCTCGACCACAGGCAGCTCATGATGACTGTCCGCTCGCGCGCGCCCATGACCCGGCAAGTGTTTGACGACAGGGAGGACTCCGCCAGCGAGAAGCCCCTCGGCGAATGCCCTGCCCATGGCCGCAACCCGCTCAGGTCGTTGCGAAAAGGCCCGAGAGCCGATGACCGCGTGGGTCGCCAGTTCCGCAACGTCGAGGACCGGCGCGCAATCCACCGTGATTCCCACTTCGCTCAGATCATGGGCGATGAGCCGGGCGATGAGCCGGGCCGCGCTCTCGGCTTCAAATGGGGAAAGACCTGCCTCGATCGCGCCGGCGGAAGGATAGGCGCGCCATCGGGGCGGAGCCATGCGCTGAACGCGGCCGCCTTCCTGATCAATCAGAACCGGCGCGTCTGCGCGCCCGACGGAATCGCGAAACGTACGGATCAGGTCGCGCAGCTGATCGCGATCATCGACGTTGCGTTTGAAAACAATAAGGCCCCATGGGTCGCTCTCGCGAACGAAGGCCCGCTCTTCCCGGCTGAGCGCAAGACCTGCGCAGCCGCAAATGAAGGCCTTCGGCATGGTCTGCTCCGCCGCCGCTTGACCTGCGAGCCCCTCGCCTATTTGGCGATAAAGCAGTCGCCGCCGTCACCTTTCAAACGCGCGCAAAGCGCCGCGGCGTCAGCTTTTGACAGGCCGACCACGCGTAGGCGATAGATCGTCTCGCCATTGACGACGGCTTTATGCACCCCGATCGCCGACCCGTTGAGCGCCGTCTCATATTTCGCGCCGAGCCGGGCAGCGGTGCTCTTGGCTTCAGCCTCGGACTTCGGCGCGGCGAGTTGAACAGCCCAGCCCGTTGAGGATGCGGCGGCCGGCAACTCCGCCGCCGGTTGCGCCGCGGCCGCTGTATCACCGGTTTGGACTGCGGCCTGTTGAGGTTTCGGCGTTTTCGCCGGTTTCTCAGGTTTTGCCGGAGCCGCGAGTTGCGCCGGTTCGTTCTGCGTGTCCGCCATCGTGCCGGGCGCTGTCGTATCGGTCTTGGCGACCGCTACTCGTGCGGAAGACTTGCCGGAGAGCTTGGTCGGCAGCGGCACATCAAGCTTCGGGGTCGACGCTTGCGCGTTGCCGGTCTCGGCCGCGGGCTTCGTCGCCGCCTTTGCGGGCGACTTCGGCGTTTCGGTCGGTGGAGCGGCGTCGGTTCCCTCGGCCGTCGCGACCATCGATGGAGGAATTGGCGTCCCGTCGGGTCTGAGCGACACGGTCCGCACAGGCTTCGGATCGGGGAACTGCTGCGCCGCAGGCGGCTGGCCTACGGACGGCATCACCACGACCGGCGCGTCGTCAGTTCCCTTTACCGGACTCCCGCCTGAAGCGCCCGACTCTGCCGCTGCGGGCGCATTCGCCGCCGCCGCTGCCTTTGCCTGGGCGTTCAGGTCGACCGGTTGCTCTTCCGAGGCGACGACCTTCACATGATCGGCCTGGGTGCTGTCTTTCAGCAAATTCGCTCCGGCGTCGTTGGCGGATGTGACCGTTTCATCGCTGGGGGGCTGCACCTTCGTCGGCCCCTGCGCCGCGGCGATGAAGGGCGGCTGCTTCGGAATACCGGGTACCCCGCCTCTGAGAGCGAAGACTCCGCCGATCATGGCCAATCCGACAACTGCAAGCGCAGCGACTCTCAGCGCCCAGCGTCGCGGCCGCCGATCACTGACGGGGTCGGGACCACGGACATCGCGAACCTCATCCAGGTCCTGAAGTTCAGGAGCATGCGATGAGCCGGCCGTCTCGAAATCCTGCAGGTCATCGATTTCGGGTCTCAGCGCCTCCGCTTCGAGCTGCTGGGCCGGTTCACCGTCGACCCTCAAGCCCGTTGGCGCCGACGCTGCGTTCGGCGGCGGCCAAGAGGCTTCTACTAGCCGCGCAAGCTCGAATAACGGGTCTTCGAGGCCTGCCGGTTGCGCGCCTGCGGCGCGCAGTCGACGCTCAAATTCTTCGAGGTTGATTTCCGCCGATCGTGACCCGGAAACGCTCATCTCTTCCTCGTCAACGCGGCTTCGGCTGGCGAACGTCATGCCCGCCGTCTCGCCGACAATCCGCTATCGCATCTCTTCCGGGGCGCTAACCCCCAAGATTGACAGCGCGGAGGCCAAAACAAGGCCCACCGCGGCAACCAAACACAACCGTGCGTACGACAATTTTCCATTGTTTTCATTAACGAAGCGCAAATGTCTGGAATCTTTGCCCCGATTCCAGTGCGCATGGAAGCGGGTCGCAAGTTCGTGGGCGAAAAACGCGACGCGATGAGGCTCGCGAGCCTCCGCCGCCTGAAGGATCGTGCGCGGATACTGAGCAAGCGTTCGCATCACGTCCCGCTCGCCGTCGTCGGTCAACAGCGAAAGGTCCGCTCGGGCGAGCGCGCCAGGCGCGAGGTCGAAGTTCGGAAAGACGGACTGCGCCTGTCTCAACACGCTGCGGACCCGCGCATGGGCATACTGGACATAGAACACCGGATTGTCCTGGCTCTGCTCGATCACTTTCGCGAGGTCAAAGTCAAGCGGGGCGTCGTTCTTCCGCATCAACATGATGAAACGCACCGCGTCCGCCCCAACTTCGTCCACAACTTCACGAAGAGTCACGAAGTCCCCGGAACGCTTTGACATTTTGACCGGCTCGCCGCCGCGCATCAGACGCACCAGCTGGCACAGCCGAACGTCGAGTCTGGCCCTGTTGTCCGAGAGAGCGGCGACCGCCGCTTGCATGCGCTTGACGTAGCCACCGTGGTCGGCGCCCCAAACGTCGACCAGCGTCAGAAAGCCGCGATCGATTTTCGTTTTGTGATAGGCGATGTCGCTGGCGAAGTAGGTGTAGCCGCCGTCCGACTTGATCAACGGGCGGTCGACGTCGTCTCCAAACTCCGTCGAACGAAACAGTGTCTGCTCGCGGTCTTCCCAGTCTTCGGAAGGCGCGCCTTTGGGCGGCGGCAAACGTCCTTCGTAGACAAATCCCTTCACCCGCAGCGCTTCGATTGCCTCGCGGACCCGGTCTGCGCCGCCGTCCGCGCCGGTAAGCTCTCTCTCCGAGGCGAAAACCTCATGCGCGATGTGAAGCGCGGCGAGATCGTCGCGAATCAACGCCAGCATGGCGTCGGTTGCGCGCTCGCGGGCCAAAGGAAGCCATTCTGATTCGGTCTTTTCCCTGAGCGAGGGTCCGAACTCCCGCGCCATGGCCTCGCCGACCGCCTTGAGGTAGGAGCCCGGATAGAGACCATCAGGAATGGGCCCGATGTCTTCGCCCAGAGCCTCGCGGTACCGAAGGAAGGCGGAGCGGGCGAGCACGTCCACCTGGGCGCCGGCGTCGTTGATGTAATACTCTCGCACAGCCTCCCGGCCGGAGAACTGCAGCAAACTCGCCAGCGCGTCCCCGAAAACGGCGCCGCGTGCATGCCCGACATGCATGGGGCCGGTCGGATTGGCGCTCACATATTCGACATTGACCGGTCCGGCCTGGCTTCGCGCGCCTGCGCCGTAGCGGCCGCCATCCGTGAGAACGGCTCTCAACACCTCTTCGTAAACCGCCGGTTGGAGGACGATGTTGATGAAGCCAGGTCCCGCCACCTCGGCCCTGAGCACATCAGGCTCGCGCGCGAGATCGGCAGCGAGGTTCTGAGCGAGCGCTCGGGGGTTTGACCCCGCCGCCTTGGTTTCGCGCGCGTAGACCATGGCGGCGTTAGTCGAAAGATCGCCATGCGCGGCGTCGCGGGGCGGCTCGACGACGAAGCGGCCAAGATCGAGATCGCGCGGAAGCTCGCCCGATGCGGCACGCTTTTCGAGCATTGCCCCAACGCGCAACTGGAAATCCGCAAAAACGTTCATTCTTTGGTCAAGCTCTTTGAAGAGCGCGCGTCTAACGCAACTCCGGCGACCCGTCAAAAAGGCGGGCATCCTCGTGGATTGCAAAACGGTCGGTCATTCCGGCGATATAGTCCGCGACCGCACGGGCGCGTTCACCCTGCCCCGCCTTCGTTGCCCAGTTTGTGGGCATCGTGGCGGTCGGTCCGATAGACCTCAAAAAGCCTTCTCACGATCGCGTCCGCCTGATCGCGGACCCGCTGAACCGAAGGGTGCCGATACATCCGGGCGAAGAGGAAAGTTTTGACGTCCCGGTCGGCCGCCGCCAGGGCCGGTGAAAGACCAACGAGCGGCTGGCCGGCCGCAGCGACTGCCTCAGGGCTGTCAACCTTCGCTTCCGAGATGCGACGGCTGCTCTCAGCGATCACGTCCTCAATGAAACGGGTGATCACGCGGCGCGTCAGCTCATGGATGACACGAGGTTCCTCGAGTTGCGGATAACGGTCGTCGATCTCGCGCAGAAGCCCTCCGGCAAAGGGCACGGAGGCGCGGATGTCGGCGAGGGAGAAGAGCCCCGCGCGCAAGCCGTCGTCGATATCGTGCGCGTCATAGGCGAATCGTCGGCAATTGCGGCCGCCTGAGCCTCGAGGCTCGGCTGGCCGGCGAGGTCGAGGGATTGCAGGCGATCGTATCGGAGGATAGCGTCGGGAATCCCCCGCTTGCGATAGCGCTCGCCGGGCGCGCCGGATAAGTCGATCAGCTGCCCATCGTGCTTGACGAGCCCGGATAGGGTCGGTTGCGTCAGATTGAGACCATCGAAATCTGCATAGCGACGCTCAAGTTCGGTGACGATACGAAGCCCGTGACTGTTGTGATCGAAGCCGCCGTGGTCGGCCATGCATTCGTCAAGCGCGTCCTCCCCCGTGTGTCCGAACGGCGTGTGCCCGAGGTCGTGGCCAAGCGCGACCGCTTCGGCAAGGTCGTCGTCGAGCTTCAAGGCACGGGCGAGCGCGCGGGCGATCTGCGCCACCTCGATGGTGTGGGTGAGCCGGGTGCCGAAAATGGTCGCCCTCGTGATGGACGAAGACCTGGGTCTTGTGAGCCAGCCGCCGGAAGGCGGTCGAATGGACGATGCGGTCCCGGTCGCGCTGGAATTCGGTCCGCGTCGGCGAGAGCGGCTCGGCGACCAGACGGCCCGGCGAACGCGCCGCGTCGGCCGCATAGGGCGCGAGGTCGGCTCGCGCGTTTCGGTTCTCCATCGCTGCCCTGACATTGCGTTTTTTCATGTGGTGCATATCTTAGCGTGGGATAGTATTGAAGGCGCCCGCGTTTGGGCGTGAACAAAGAAAAGGCCGTCGGGTCATGAGCGAAGCGCAGTCCCCGGCCACAGACGCCGTATCGATCAGCGCGAACGCCGCGCGGCGGCTCAACGCGATCCTCAAGGCCGAAGCGGGCGCGGCATTGCGCATCTCCGTCAAGGGCGGCGGCTGCTCGGGCTTCCAGTACGCCTTCGACATCGAGAGGTCCCGCGCCAAGGACGACTTCGTCGCCACACGCGACGGCGCGACCGTGCTCGTCGATCCCGTCTCGCTCGAGATGCTGAAGGGCGCAGAGCTCGATTTCGTCGACGACCTGATGGGCCAGTCGTTCCAGGTCAGGAACCCGAATGCGGTCGCCTCCTGCGGCTGCGGGGTAAGTTTCGCGGTCTAGGCGAAGGCGCTCCTTTATACAGACTTTGAT
>CAWBBW010000014.1:0-36568 GCA_963787135.1 uncultured Alphaproteobacteria bacterium
CATTGTTTGCTTGGCGGAGCGGGGCGCGAAAGGAATTTTAAGTCAAGGACGGCTCCATAGCCCGTCGAAAGACGGGCGTCTGACGACGCCCTAGGGGGTCGCCGCCTCCGGCGGCCCCCTGAAAAGCGCATCCTTGAGTTCAAATTCCTTTCGCGCGAGAATCGCCTCCAAGTCATCCATGACGGGGTGTCGCCGGGCCGGCGGCGGCCCCTCATCCGGCCCTTCTGGCCACCCCCGGGGTCGATGCCCGGGGGCAGGCTCTTCTCCCCGCGGGCGCGAGAAGGGAACGGCGGCGTCGCAGGGCGCTGGAGGCCGCCAGCAATGGCCGCCGTGGAGACCAAGAAAGGACCTTACGATGGACCCGGCGGTTGCCGAGAAACGCCAAAAGCTCGTAGACCTGTGCCGCCGCTATGGCGTCGCGCGGCTCGATGTGTTCGGTTCTGCTGCGCGCGGCTTGGATTTCAATGCTGGGACGAGCGCCGTCGATTTTCTGGTCCAGTTCGGACCGCAGGGCGACGAGCTTGCGCGCTTTCTCGACTTGAAAGATGCGCTGGAGGCGTTGCTCGGACGACGGGTCGATCTCGTCGATCGCAAGGCTATCGAAGGCAGCCGCAACACCATCCGCAAGCGCCACATACTGGCGGGCGCAGAGCCGATCTATGCCGCCTGACCAGTCGGACGAGGGCTGGCGTGACGCGGCTCTTTTCTCGATATGGCGCTGGCCGCCGAAGATGCGCTGTCCTTCGTCGCCGATCTCGACGAGCACGCGTTTCTTGAGAGCGATCTTTACCAAAGCGCCGTCATCCGCAAGCTTGAGGTCATCGGAGAGGCTGCTGGAAAAGTCTCGAAATCCTTCTGCGCAGCGCATGCGGAAATCCCGTGGCGGCAAATGACCGGCCTGCGCCATCGTCTGATTCACGGCTATGGCGACGTCAGGCTCGATATCGTGTGGCGCGTGGTGACGGAGACGCTGCCTGGCCTCATTGTTGTCTTGCGGCCACTGATTCCTCCTGACGCGGATCATGACGACGGCTAGCAAGAGCCGCGCGCTGGTGGTTGCCTCCGAGCAATCGATGACGGGGCGTCGCCGATCGCGGCGGGCGACCCTCATCCGGCGCTTCGCGCCACCTTCTCCCGGAGGGAGAAGGGATCGTCGCCGACATGGCGAGCGTTACCTCTCCCTCACGCCGTCCGGCGCATCGCGCTGCAGGCGGCGTCGGCGATCGAGCGGGCGCCGAAGAGGATGAAGATCACGCCGACGAAGCGGGTCACGATCACGCCGTGGGTCAGGAAGAACTTTCTCACCGCCGGCAGGCCCGCCATGAAGATCAGCACGGCGTCGGCGATGAGGAAGCCCAGGAAGGCGGCGGCCAGCATCTGCGGCGCGTCGGAGGCGTGGAGCGCGCCGATATAGGGGGCGACGATCGCCGAGAAGATGGCGAGCGCGACCGGATAGGCTTTGGGGTTGGTGAGGCCGAAGGCCATGCCGGTCGCGAGCGGACGGGCCGCGCCGATCGTGCGGGGAGGGGCGTCCTTGCGGGTCATCACCGCGCGAACGCCGAGATAGACGAGATAGATCCCGCAGCCGAAGCCGAGCAGTTCAAAGAGCGTCGGGCCGATCCGGTTCGCCCCGACAATCGCGGCGACCGCGAGCGCGCCCCAGGTGACGTCCCCGACGAGATGGCCGCAGATGAACTTGGCGCCGGCAGCGCGCCCGCGCGAGGCCGCAAGGGTGAAGAGCGCGAGAAACGCCGGCCCTGGCGAGACGACATAGAGAAAGGCCGCGACGAGGGTTGCGGCAAGGATCTGCGGGCTGGTCATTTCGGGGTCCCGTTCCCTTCTCCGCGAAGCGGGGAAGGTGGCGCGCAGCGCCGGATGGGGTGTGGCCCGCTGCTCAGACCTAAGTCGGGTTGCACGACCACCGCTGTGAACTTCCATCGGCTCATTCCTGCTTTCCATACCCCATCCGGCCCTTCGGGCCACCTTCCCCGCTTCGCGGAGAAGGGTGCGGCGACCTCTGGGATCATCCCTTGTCCTCAGCCGCTCGCTTCAGCGCGTAGATCGCCTCGAGCGCTTCGCGCGGGCTCAGCGCGTCGGGGTCGAGCGCTTGAAGCGTCTCGCGCAGCGGATCGTGGGTGGGGGCGGGCGGGGGCGGCTCGTAGGAGAAGAGCGGGAGCGAAACGAGCGTGCCGCTCGGCCGCGTGGCTTCGAGATCGGCGAGCACCTTGCGCGCGCGCTTGATCACCGTCGCCGGGAGTCCGGCGAGCTTGGCGACCTGGATGCCGTAGGAGCGGTCGGCAGCGCCGGCGACGACCTCGTGCAGGAAGACAAGGCTGCCCTTGAATTCGCTGACCCGCATGGTGAGATTGATGAGGCGCGGCAGCGTCTCGGCGAGCCCGGTCAGCTCGTGGAAATGGGTGGCGAACAAAGCGCGCGAGCGATTGACGGCGTTGAGATGCTCGACCGAGGCGAAGGCGATCGAGAGGCCGTCGAAGGTCGCGGTGCCGCGGCCGATCTCGTCGAGGATGACGAGCGAGCGAGGGGTGGCCTGATTGAGGATGGCCGCGGTCTCGACCATCTCGACCATGAAGGTCGAGCGGCCGCGGGCGAGATCGTCGGCCGCGCCGACGCGCGAGAAGAGGCGGTCGACGATCCCGATATGCGCGCGCGCCGCCGGGACGTATGAGCCCATCTGGGCGATCAGCGCGATCAGCGCGTTCTGCCTCAGATAGGTCGATTTGCCCGCCATGTTCGGCCCGGTGACGACGGCGATGCGGCCGCCTTCGGTGATCTCGCCGGAAAGCTCGCAGTCGTTGGCGACGAAGGGCTCGCCCGCGGCTTTCAGCGCCGCCTCGACCACCGGATGGCGGCCGGCCTCGATGCGGAAGGCGAGCGAGGCGTCGACGACGGGCCGCGTCCAGTTGCGCTTGACGGCGAGCTCGGCGAGCGCGGCGGCGACGTCGATCCCGGCGAGCGCGGCGCCGAAGCCGCGCAAGGCGTCGGCGCTTGCGAGCGAGGCCTGGCGGAGCCCTTCGAAAATGTCGAGTTCGAGCTTGAGCGCCCGGTCGGCGGCGGAGGCGATCCGCGCCTCGAGGTCGACCAGCGCGCTGGTGGTGAAGCGGAGCGCGCCGGCCATGGTCTGGCGATGGATGAAGGTCGCGTTGAGCGGCGGCTTGAGGAGCGCCTCGCCCTGCGCCTGCGGCGCCTCGATGTAATAGCCGAGAAAATTGTTGTGCTTGATCCTGAGCTGGCGGACGCCGGCCTCCTCCGCGTAGGAGGCCTGCATCTCGGCGATCACGCGGCGGCTTTCGTCGCGGAGCGCGCGGGCTTCGTCGAGCGGCGCGGAGACGCCCGCGCGCACGAAGCCGCCGTCGCGCCTGATGAGCGGCAGGTCGTCGGCAAGGGCGCCTTCGAGATCGCGTTCGAGCACGCCGCAATCGGCGCCGAAAAGCGCTGCGAAGCGGAGGAGCTCGGGCGGAAGATCGGCCTCGCGCCTCGAGGATGCGCGCGAGCGACGCAGCCACCGCGACGCCGTCGCGGATCGCGGCGAGATCGCGCGGGCCGCCGCGGTCGAGGCTGAGGCGCGAGAGCGCGCGCAGGAAGTCGGGCGCGCGCGCCAGTTCGCGCCGCAGCGCCTCGCGCGCAGGCGCCGCTTCGACAAGAAAATCGAGCGAGCCGAGCCGTTCGTTGATCGCGGCGGGATCGGTCAGCGGGCTCGCGAGCCGCTCGGCGAGGAGCCGCGCGCCGGCCGGCGTCACGGTGAGATCGATCGTCGCCAGGAGCGAGCCCTCGCGCGCGCCGCTCAAGGTTCGGGTGAGCTCGAGATTGGCGCGGGTGGCGGGGTCGATTTCGAGGCTTGCGCCGCGCGCGCGCCGGGTCGGCGGCGAGAGGGCAGGGCGCGCCTCGAACTGGGTGCGCTTGACGTAGGCCAGCGCCAGCGCGGCCGCCGCGATCTCGGCGCGGGTGAAGGCGCCGAAGCCGTCGAGCGTCTCGACCCCATAGAATTCTGAGACCCGTCGCTCGGCCGCCGCGCCGTCGCCGGCTTCGCGCGCCAGCGGAGTTACGGGCACGCGCATCTCGGCGATCATGCGCTGAAACGGCGGCTCGTCGGCGACGGTTTGCGCAGCGACGATCTCGCTCGGTTCGAGGCGCGCCAGCTCGGCTGCGAGCCCCGCCTCGTCCGCTTCCGACAGCGAGAACGCGCCGGTCGAGAGATCAAGCGCCGCGAGGCCGTAGGTCGAGCGCTGATCGCGGCCGCCGATCTTCTGCACGGCGACGAGAAGGCGCGCGCGGCCGGGCTCGAGCAGGCGCTCTTCGGTGATCGTGCCCGGCGTGACGAGGCGGATCACCTCGCGCTTGACGACCGATTTCGCGCCGCGCTTCTTTGCTTCCGCCGGATCCTCGATCTGCTCGCAGACGGCGACGCGATGGCCGAGCGCGATGAGGCGGTTGAGATAGTCGTCGGCGCGTTCGACCGGCACGCCGCACATGCGGATGTCTTCGCCCTCGTGCTTGCCGCGTCTGGTCAAGACGATGCCGAGCGCGCGGCTCGCGACCTCCGCGTCTTTGAAAAAGAGCTCGTAGAAGTCGCCCATCCGGTAGAACAGCAGACAGTCCGGATTGGCGGCCTTGATCTCGAGATACTGCGCCATCATCGGCGTCGCGCGCGACGGGCCGATGTCGGGATCCTTCTTGTCCTTGTCGCTCCAGGCGTCCATGTCGGCGAGGCTAGCAAATCGGCGCTCCGCGCGCGCGTCGGGTCGCGGAAGCGTTGCCCCGTTGAGATAGACTATGATATATATCGCGGCCTCGATCAGGGAGGCGCGCGATGAGCCAAATCGCAAAGTTGTTCAAGAACGGGCGCAGCCAGGCGGTGCGGCTGCCGGCGGCTTTCCGCTTCGATGGCGACAAGGTGTACGTCCGCCGAGATCCAACAAGCGGCGACGTTATTCTTTCGGCCAAGCCGCGATCCCTCGACCGCTTCTTTGCCGCGCTCGCCGAAGGTCGAGCGCCTGACGATTTCCTGGGTCATGCCGAGCGCAATCAGAAGACCAACGAGCGCGATCCCCTCGAGGGTTGGGATAAATGACGCGCTTCATGCTCGACAC
Organism: uncultured Alphaproteobacteria bacterium; assembly: GCA_963787135.1. Lineage (GTDB taxonomy): Bacteria > Pseudomonadota > Alphaproteobacteria > Rhizobiales > Beijerinckiaceae > Roseiarcus. Next base: position 5,109 of record CAWBBW010000014.1, read on the forward strand.
CAATACGGCGAGCTCCCTATTGAAGGGAGAGCCGAACGTCGTCGCGCGCGTTGCGGGAACTCCGCCCGAGCTCATCTGTATTTCGGCGGTGACCTCAGGCGAGATCCTTTACGGCGTCGCCAAACGGCCTGAAGCGAAGAAATTGCGCGCCACCGTGAACGAACTGCTGTCGGCGATCGAGACTTTGCCTTGGACCAGCGCCACGGCGCAACGCTACGGAACAATTCGCGCAGAACTCGAGAGGCGCGGAAGGCCGCTTGGCGCGCTCGACCTCATGATCGCGGCTCACGCGATGGAGCATGACGCCGTGCTCGCGACCAGCGACCGCGCGTTTCGCCTCGTTTCAGCGCTAAAGGTCGAGGACTGGACGGCCGCTTGAAGCGGCGCCTCTCGGGCCCCGCCGTCAGGCCGCCTCGGCCTTGAGCAGCCGGCGCGCCTTCAACGCCGTCGCCGCCATGGTGTAGCCTCCCTCGGCCCCGTCGACGAAATGGACGTGGCCGTGCTCGTTGATCGAGGGCACGAAACAGGTGATCTGCGCCGCTTTCTGCCGGAGGACGCCCCAGTCCGCAAACTCGTCGGCCGAAGCGAGGCGCGCCTCCAGCGCATCGGCAAAGGCGGGCGCGCAGTCGAGCGTCATGCGCAGCCCGTCGTCGAACTTGCGGAAGTCGGCGTTGGCCGCGACTTCGGCCGCGTAGAGCGCCGCGTCAAAGCCGCCGGCCTTCAGCTTGAGCTTATGGAACGTGAGGCCCATGAGATAGTTGGTCGCGGCGGTGAACTGGGCTCGCAGGCGCGAGAACTCCAGAGGCCTTGACCGCGCAGGCCTCGAGCGCAATCGCCTGGCCGGCTGCGCCGACGCCAAGGCTCTCGACCGTGATCGGCCGCCCGCTTTGCGCAGCCCCGAGCACCATTTGGACCACCTCGTCGACGAGGGCCGGATAGCGCGGATCGTCGCCGCGCGGCGAGACGATCACCGAAAGCACGAGGCCATACTTGGCCGGGGCGACGCCCCATCGGCAGGAGAGTCCGGAAAGGTCGGGAAGCGCGCCATCCGGGGCATGGGGCAGGGCGAATTCCCCGCGCTTCGCCCGCTCCTCGAACCAGCTCAAGCCCCCGCCTGCAAACATCGCGTAGTTGCAATGCTCCGACACAGCGAAACGCGCGACCCTGACGTCGCGAGCGGCGGCGCGGATCTGGCGGACCGGAATGGTGGCGATGCGCAGGTCAAGCTCGAATTCGGCGTGCGCGAAGGCCGCCATCGCGGCCAGCGCCTGAGCGGCGGCCGGCGCTTCGGAGGGCGAAACGGCAAAGCTCGCGCCGTCGCCGCCGAAGATGAAGGGAAACGGGCGCCGTCCGAGCGCGTTGGCGACGGAGGCGATCACCCCGGCGCCGACCATGTTGACAGCCTTGTAGCGCCCGTTCGCGATGGCCTGTGTGGAGCCGACGACGTCGGAGAAGCCGATCACCCAGTCGTCCGGCAGAGGACGATAGTTCTTCGCCTTCACAGCCTCGGCGAAATTGTCGAAAACCGGGAGGGAGGCATAGAAGTCGATCGCGTCGCTGGTCATGGGTCGCCCGTCTTTGTGTCCAAGCTAGCGCAAGGACGGCGCGTAAGGAAAATCAGGTCGCTATGCGAACCTTCGCCTGAAATCAGCGGCCCGGGCCCGGCGCCCAGTGTCAGATCGCGCCCGGCCTCGATCGCCTCGCGTACGAACGCCCTGGCGGCGGCGACGGCCTCCGGCAGCGCCAGCCCAAGAACGATGAAGGCGGCGATCGCGCTCGACAGGGTGCAGCCGGTCCCGTGCAGGTTTTTCGAGGCGATCCGAGGCGCGGCGTATCGACGGGCGGCGGCGTCGGCGGTGACCAGGAGATCGACCGCCTCGCCGCCCTGAAGATGGCCGCCTTTCATCAGCACGGCTCGCGGCCCGAGCTCAAGAAGCGCACGCCCCTGGCGCGCCATATCGTCTTCGCTCAGCGCGCGCGGCACGCCGAGCAGCGCCGCGGCCTCGGCGAGGTTCGGCGTCAGGCAATCGACGAGCGGCAGGAGCCTGGTCCGGATTGCCTCGACGAAACCCGCGCCGCTCAGCGCCTCGCCGGACGAGGCGGCCATGACGGGATCGTAGACGATGAAGGCCCTCATCCTTCCGCCTTCGCGCGAGAACGTTGTCCCGCGAAGGGCGGCCGGATGAGGGGTCCGGCTCTCGATGGGCGCGCGTGACGGCGCGGTAGCGCTCACCCCCCACCCCTTGCCGGAAGGGGAGAGGGGAGTCGGCCCCGCTGCCACCACACCCACAATCTCCGCGCTGCCCAGCATGCCGATCTTGATCGCGGCGACGGAAAAATCCGCGAGGACCGCCTCGATCTGGGCGGCGACCATCCGAGGGGGCGCGAGATGGATCGCGCGAACGCCCTGGGTATTCTGCGCCGTCAGCGCCGTGACGGCGCTTGCGCCATAGACGCCGAGCGCGGCGAAGGTCCTGAGGTCCGCCTGTACGCCGGCGCCGGCGCCGCTATCGGAGCCCGCGATGGTCAGGGCGATCGGCGTTCTCGCCGTCATGGACGTCGCGTCGCCGCGACCCATTCTCTCGCGCGCGCCTCCGGATCGACGTTGAGCGTGATGTCGGTGACGACCGAGACGATGTCGGCGCCCGCCGCGAGGCAAAGCCTGGCGCGCTCGACGGTGAGCCCGCCGATCGCGACCAGGGGAATCGCGCCGACGCGGCGCTTCCATTCACCGATCCGGTCGAGGCCCTGCGGCGCGAAGGCCATGGCCTTGAGGATCGTCGGATAGATGGGTCCGAGCGCGACATAGTCGGGCTTGAGCGCGAGCGCGCGCTCAAGCTCGATCTCGTCATGGGTCGAGACGCCGAGCTTGACGCCCGCCTTCCGGACCGCCGCGACGTCGGCGCCGTCGACGTCGCCCTGGCCGAGATGGACCCACTGCGCGCCTTCGCCGATCGCGACCCGCCAGTAATCGTTGACGACGAGCGTCGCGCCGGCTGCGGCGGAGATCTTGAGCGCTTCGCGCGCCTCTCGCGTGACTGCCGCCTCGTCCCTGTCCTTCACCCGCAGCTGGATGAGCCGCGCGCCGACGCCGACCAGCCGCTCGACCCAGGCGGCGCTGTCGACGATGGGGTAGAACGGGTCGAGAGTCATAAGCCCCTCTCCCGTTCACGGGAGAGGGGTTGGGGTGAGGGCTTCCCCTCATCCGGCCCTTCGGGCCACCTTCTCCCGCAAGCGGGAGAAGGGAATGTCCGCCGCTTCATGTCAGCACGGCTCTTCCGACCACCGGCGTCGACGGCGCGGCCATGTCGCGCGGCTGCATGGGTCCGGCGAGAAAGGCCGCGCGGCCGGCCTCGATCGCCTGTCCGAAGGCGCGCGCCATCGCGATTGGATCGCCGGCCTTGGCGACGGCGGTGTTGAGGAGCACGCCGTCAAGGCCAAGCTCCATTGCGGCGGCGGCCTGCGACGGCAGGCCGAGGCCCGCGTCGACGATCAGGGGCACGTCGGGGAAATGGGCGCGGAGCGCCCGGAGGCCGAACACGTTGTTGAGGCCCTTGCCAGAGCCGATCGGCGAGCCCCAGGGCATCAGCACCTTGCAGCCGGCTTCGACCAGCCGCTCGGCGACGACGAGATCCTCGGTCGTATAGGGGAACACCTCGAAACCGTCGGCGGAGAGAATGCGCGCGGCCTCGACGAGCCCGAACACGTCGGGCTGCAGCGTGTCGGCTTCGCCGATCACCTCGAGCTTGACCCAGGGCGTATTGAACACTTCGCGCGCCATCTGAGCCGTGGTCACCGCCTCCTTCACGCTGTAGCAGCCGGCGGTGTTGGGCAGGACGCGCGCGCCGATGTCGCGGATGAGCTTCCAGAAGTCCTGCCCTTCCTTCAACCTCGCCAACTCGCGGCGCAGCGACACGGTGAGAATTTCCGCGCCCGACGCGCGGGCGGCCTCGGCGAGGACGGCGGGCGATGGATATTGCGATGTGCCCAGCATGAGGCGCGAGCGCAGCCGCACGCCGTAGAGGGTGAGGGAGGGGGAGGGGATCACGGACATGTCCTTTTGGCAGATCCTCAGCGCGGCATGGCCCGGCTTGTCCCGGCTTGTCGTGGCCACGACGGAGCCAGTATTCACCCCCCCTGCCGCGGCGCGAGAATCTCGATCCGGTCGCCATCCTTCACCGGCGTCGCGCCGCGAGCCCGCGCCGGTACGAACTCGCCGTTGAGCGCGGTTGCAACCTGCGCGTCGGTGAAGTCGAGCGCTTCGAGAACCTGCGCGAGGGTCGCCGCCTCGATAGCGCGCGCCTCACCATTCACGAACAGCGACTTCAAGAAGCTCATTTCGCCCATGGATTCACCAATTCGATTCCCAGACGTTCGAAATCCTTTGTGTTTCGCGTCGCAAGCCGCGCGGAAGCGGTAACAGCGCTCGCTGCGACCAACGCGTCCATCGCCTGCATGGAAAAGCCCGATCGCGTCTCACCGGCGCGAAGCCGGCCCGCGATGTCCGCAATATCGGCGTCGATAGCAATCGTGCGGTCGCGAAATTGCCGGCGGAACGTCTCGATCCCTGCGCTCAATCTGGCCTTTCTCCGGCCGGCTGGAAGCAGTTCAACCCCGTAGGTCAACTCATGGAACACTGCGGCAGAGACGACTGGGTCCGTTTGCAATTCGACGAAGGCCACTACACGCTCGTCTGCTTCAGGCCGCAGCAATTCCGACAGGACGTTCGTGTCGAGCATGGTTCGGCGTTCGCTCAAGCGCGGAAGTCCTCGTCGGACCAGTCCACGAACGGAACCGGACGATCATCCGCGCGCGAGGGCAACACGATCTCTCCCAGACCTCTCAGGTTTTCGACCAGCCATTTGCCCAAGTGCGGTTCTGCTTGGCGTCGTTTCAAACGCTCGTACTCATCCATCGACACAACGACACATGGGTCACGCGCGCCAATGACCTGAGCCTCTCCAGCCCGAGCGCGCTCCAACACTTCGGAAAGTTTCGCCTTCGCCTCTTGCACGGTCCACATGCGACATATCCCCATCACATAGACTACCCTAGTCTAGATCATATTGCAACCCTATCCTCTGCCCGCTCGAAGGCGAGCGTCGCGGCGCGCTTGGCAAACGCCGGCGCCAGCAAGAACCCGTGACGATAGAAGCCGTTGACGAAAATACGGCCCACGCGCTCCACGATCCGGGGCTCGTTGTCGGGATAGGCAGGCCTCACGTCGGCGCTCATTTCGAGAATCTCCGCTTCGCCAAACGCCGGATGGAGGGCATAAGCCGCGCCCAGCATCTCGAGCGCGGAGCGCACCGTGACGGCGCCCTTGTCGGCGCTCTCGATCATCGTCGCGCCGATCATATATTCGCCGTCGCGTCTCGGTACGACGTAGAGCGGAATGCGCGGATGCAGGAACCGCACGGGGCGCGTAAGCCTGACCTCGGATATGCGCACGCGGATCATCTCGCCGCGCACGCCGCGCAGTTCGGGCAGATCGGGCCTCGCGGCGAAGCCGCGACAGTCGACGACGACCCCGGCCTCGGGTCCAAGCGCAGAACCGTCCGCGCCGAAGCGCAACTCGACGCCGGCCTCACGCAGGCTTTCGACCAGCGCGCGCATCGCCGCGCGCGGATCGACGTGGCCCTCGCCGGCGAAGAAGAGCCCTTTGCGGAATCGTCCGGCGAGATCCGGCTCGAGCGCCGCAATTTGCCCCTCGTCGACGCGCGCGTGCCCGGAGGTTCGCGCTGCGAAGCGGTCGATCTCGTTCGTATCGCGCGGCGGCGCCACCACCAGCGTGCCGGCCCGCACCACGCCGGGCGCATGCGCCTCCCACCAGTCGATCGCCCTGGCGCCGAGCGCGACCACGGCGGGCGGGGCGCTCTCGCCCTCACAGAACGGCGCCAGCATGCCGCCCGCCAGCCAGGATGCGTTGGCGCCAAGCGCCTGCGAGCGCTCGACGAGCGCGACGGTCGCCCCGCGTTCTGCCAACGTCAGCGCGGTCGTTAGGCCGACGACGCCCGCTCCGACGACGGTCGCCAGCATCTCACTCGGCCGCGTTCACATAGAGCGCGCCGCCGCCGTCGACGAACTCGCGCGATTTTTCCGCCATGCCCGCCATGGCCTCGGCCTCCTTCCGGAGATCCTGCGTGATCTGCATCGAACAGAATTTCGGCCCGCACATCGAGCAGAAATGCGCGACCTTGTGGCTGTCCTTCGGCAGGGTTTCGTCATGGAATTTTCTGGCCGTATCGGGATCGAGCCCCAGATTGAATTGGTCCTCCCAGCGGAAGTCGAAGCGCGCGCGCGACACCGCGTCGTCACGGATCCGCGCAGCCGGATGGCCCTTGGCGAGGTCGGCGGCGTGAGCGGCGATGCGATAAGTGATGACGCCGGTCTTCACATCCTCGCGGTCGGGGAGGCCGAGATGCTCTTTCGGCGTGACGTAGCAGAGCATCGCGGTGCCGAACCAGCCGATCATTGCCGCGCCGATGCCCGAGGTGATGTGGTCGTAGCCGGGCGCAATGTCGGTCGTGAGCGGCCCCAGCGTGTAGAAGGGCGCCTCGCCGCATTCGCGCAGCTGCTTTTCCATGTTGACCTTGATCTTGTGCATCGGCACGTGACCGGGGCCCTCGATCATGACCTGGCAACCCTTGTCCCAGGCGACTTTGGTCAGTTCGCCCAGTGTCTCGAGCTCGGCGAACTGCGCCCTGTCGTTGGCGTCTGCGCCGGAGCCGGGCCGCAACCCATCGCCGAGCGAGAACGAGACGTCGTATTTGCGCATGATGTCGCAGATGTCGCCGAAGCGCTCGTAGAGGAAACTCTCGCGGTGTCCCGCGAGGCACCAGCGGGCCATGATCGAGCCGCCGCGCGAAACGATGCCGGTCACGCGCTTCGCCGTCAGCGGCACGTAGGCGAGCCGCACGCCGGCGTGGATGGTGAAATAGTCGACGCCCTGCTCGGCCTGCTCGATCAGCGTGTCCTTGAACACCTCCCAGTCGAGCTTCAGCGGATCGCCGTCGACTTTCTCAAGCGCCTGATAGATGGGGACCGTGCCGATTGGCACGGGGGAATTGCGCACGATCCAGGAGCGGATGTTGTGGATGTTCCTGCCCGTCGAGAGGTCCATCACCGTATCGGCGCCCCAGCGGATCGCCCACACCATCTTCTCGACCTCCTCTGCGACGCCGGAGCTGACCGCGGAATTGCCGATGTTGGCGTTGACCTTGACAAGAAAGTTGCGGCCGATCGCCATCGGCTCGAGTTCGACGTGATTGATGTTGGCCGGAATGATCGCGCGGCCGCGCGCGACTTCGCTCATCACGAATTCCGGCGTGACGAATTCTGGGATCTCGGCGCCGAAGCTCTCGCCGTCGGCGATGGTCGCGGACGCGTTCTCGACCGCCGCCTCGCGCGCGAGGTTCTCGCGATGGGCGACATAGATCATCTCTTCGGTCACGATCCCGGCGCGGGCGAATTCGAACTGGGTGACGAGCTGGCCGGGATTGCCGGCGCGCAGCGTCCGCGTCGCGGGGCAGAGCGGGCGCGAGGCGATCGGCCGAAACGTCGCCGTTGTCCTCCGGCCGGATCGCGCGGCCTTCGATCGCGGAATAGCCGCGCGCCGCGATCCAAGCTTCGCGCACAGGCGCAAGGCCCTGGGCGAGATCGACCCGCGCCGCGCTTTCGGTATAGGGGCCCGGACGGGTCATAGACCCGAACCGGGGGCTCCTTCGGGTCGCTGAGCGCGATCTCGCGGAGCGGGACGCCTATGTCGGGCCGGCTCTTCGGCGCGGCGTAGACCTTGCGGGAGCCGCCGATCGGCCCGGTGGTGACGGTCTGCGGCGCGGCGAATTTGGGAATCTCGTTCATGGCCGTCTCCTCAGCGAATGGGAGTCCGGCGGGGAGAACGAACGGCGAAAATCGAGGATGGCGGCCGCTACGTCCCTTCGCCGGCATGACCCGGATCAGGTTCAAAGGGTTCGGCGTCTCGCCGTCTCAGCCCCGTTGTGGGACGCCCCTCGAGCAAGCATGGAATCTGGGCCTTGCGGCGCTGTCTGTCAACCCGGCGATCGCATCCAATCCGTTTGAGCTTCCGGCTGCATTCGATATTGATTGAACACACGTCCACGACTTCAGTGGGAGACGCCTATGACCGGTTCGATAAAGGTGCTGCGGCTACGCGCAAACAAATCCGGCCTCAGCAGCTTCGACACCATTGAGATCCAGCGCGACATGCGCGAGTTTGCCCCGCCTGCTCCGCTTCTCTGCGTCTCCAAGCTGCAGCCAGCATCCGGTTTTGTCGTGCTGAGCCTACCCGTTGGGTGGATTGGAGAACGGCATCCGTCTCCAGCTCGACAAATCCTTTTTTGTCTTGCGGGAAAAGTCCTGGTTACTCCAGGCGTTGGCGACGCCGTCATCGTTGGAGCAGGGGACGCCCGGCTCCTGGAAGACACTTCAGGGAGCGGCCATGAAACCGAGTCATCTCGCAAGAACCGTTCGACGCGGTGGTGATCCAGCTGCCCCAGTAAGCTCGAAGGAGCTTATCTCGGCAGACAGTTCGTGAGCTCGGCGTTGTCCTGGACCCGCGCCATGACCTCGGCGGCGTGACGGCGCTGGAAGGAGCTCGGATGCGCCGCGTCGCGCTTGATCGGATTGGGCAACGCGGTCGCGAGCAGCGCCGCCTCGCGCGCGTCGAGCCGGCTGGCCCTCTTGTGAAAATAGTGCTGCGCCGCCGCCTCGACGCCAAAGATCCCGTCACCCCACTCGGCGATGTTGAGGTAGATCTCGATGGTGTGCGCCTTCGACCAGACCTGGCCGAGGACGAGCGCCATGGGAATCTCGATGCCTTTGCGAATGACCGAACGGCCGGGCCACAGAAAGAGGTTCTTCGCCGTCTGCATGGTGATCGTCGAGGCGCCGCGCGTGGGGCCTTCGGCGCCGCCGAGGACTTCGCGCAGGGCGCCCCAGTCGACGCCATGGTTCCGGCAGAAGGTCGCATCCTCCGACGCGATCACCGACGCCGCCGCCACCGGCGCGACCTCGCTCAGATGCACATAGACGCGTACGTAACTCTTGCCCAGGATCGTGCGGGCGAGCATCAGCGTCGAGACAGGCGGCGCGACCGCATAGAGCGCGACAAGTCCGGTGAACGTCAACGCCAGCGCCAGCCCCGCAAACAGGACGCCGCGCGCCAACACGCGGAAGAGGGAGCGCCGCCGGGCCACGGCTGAGCCTTGGCGCATGTCGCCGCGCCGGGCAAGCGAGCCGGGGCCGGCTGCAAACACACTCTTGGCGCGGGCTTCGCTGCGGCCTCCGGACCTGGCGAAACCCTCAGGTTTCAGGCGGCGTTCCGTGCCATCAGCGGGCCATTCTTCCCGCGATAGGCAGCGAAGCTAAGCCCGGCGAAGCCGACGACCATCAACGCCCAACTCGACGGCTCTGGAATAGCCTGACTGAGTATGCCGGACCCAGACGAAACCGCGCCGGCGACTGTGGCGACGTCGAGGCGCACGCCGTCGAGGCTCTAGTTCTGATACTCGGTTCCATATGAGCCGGGGCATCGCATCAAAAGTCCGGCCATTTCGCGGCCTCGAGCTGGGTCTTGATCGTCTCCACCTCGAGCTTGTCCTTCTCGACGTGTTGCGTCCACAAGGCCCCGGCGGCGGACTTGATCGCGTCCACCAGCGGTCCGACCGCGCCTTTGGCGATGTCCTCGACCACCCCCTTGGTCCCGCCCGCGGAGGACGCGGACTTCACCGCGGCATCGCAGACTTGCTGCAGGCCGGCGCCGGCCTTTTCGAGATTCGCCTCGATCTTTGGCAGCTCTTCCGGTTTGCCGCCCTCGACCAGCGCGATCGTGAAGCCCGCGATGACGCCATCGGCCTTCGCCTTGGCGGCGTCGTAGGTGATCCGGCCGGCCGTTATCGCGGCCTTGTCGCCGTTGGACTTGAGGAGTTCGGCGCAGGTCTCGGCTTGTGACCGCTCCTGTGCCAGAAGATCGATCGTGTCGGGCCAACCGGTGGTCGATTGCGCTGCGGCCGGCGCGCCGGTGGCGAGGACAAACCAGAGAGCGGCGAGAGAAACGATTGTCTTCACGAACCTTGCCTTCTGACTGCTCGCTCGCTTAAGACGCCGGGTACTTGTTTGTCTGCGCAGCCCCGCAGCGACCTGATAGACTAGGGCTTATAGAGCGCGATGGGAAAATCCGGCACAAGGATGGGGCAATTCATGACCGGATGCTGTTGGCCGTCAGTCATGGTTTTCACGTGATCTTCGACATAGAGGTCGAGCATGTCGGTTGTTATTCGCCCGCTCGGGTCCATCGACGCCTTGCCCTCGCCGATCGCCTCGATGAGCGCTTTGGCGAAGGCGCCGTGACGGTCCCACTTGTCAAACTCCTTGGCCAATTCGGTTCCCGTCGAGGCCGCAAAAACGACAACGCCCGATCCGGCGGTCGAGAAGTCGTTGACCACTTTGTTCATGTCGGGGGTCGCCTCGGCCGGAGTCGCCTTGTAGCCAACCGTCATCGCGGCGCCGGAATGGCAGGCGTCAATGAACAGGATCTTTTTGCCCGGAATTGACGCAATTAGATCGAGTAGGTCGTCGTTCGAGATGGCGGTGTTTCTAAGCCGCGCGATATCAGCCTCGCGTGTCAGGAACCAGAATTTCTGCTTGGAATCGAGAAACCCGTGGCCGGACAAAAAAACGACCGCGAGATCGCGGTTCGTTGTGGCGTGCTGAAGCCAATAGAGACCGTCCTCGACATTGGATCGCGTTGGGTCGGCGTCGGGCTTGGTCGGGTCGTCGACGACCTTGATCTGCACATCGGCATAGAGCCCGCCCTTTTGCGCCATCAGCGCCTTCGCAAGCTCGTCGGCGTCGTGAGCGCCGTAGAAAATGTTATTGTAGTCGGGATTTTGATAACCGGTGACTCCGACGAGCAGCGCGTAGAGCTTGGGCTTCAACAGTTCGGCTGGACTCGGACCATAATATTCAAGCTTGACCTTGACCGGCGCGCTGGTGAGATCACCAGAATGGGCAATGAGAGAGACGATCGTGTCTTTTTTCGGCAGCGTCACGACGACGCGACCTGTGGCTTCGGACGAGCTGGTCCTTTCAAATCCAGCCGCCTCGACCTGTTGGCCGTCCGCCAACACTTCGAGGCGGTCGATTGGCAGGCCCGAAGGCGAACGCAGCGCGTAGGCGATCGCGACCGAGTTGCCGGAAAAATGCGCGCCATCGTTAGGCGACGCGATTGCGACCACCGGCGGCAACGAGGCCGCGACCGGCTTCGCCTCGACCGAACGGTCGGATGCGGCGTTGGCGCGGCGCACTGCTTCGGCCTCATCGCGCGTCTGCAAGACGAGTCGCACAATGTCGGGCCGGTTGTATTGAGCGCGAAACTGCGACGCGCCGAAGAAATCCGCCTCCTGATCCCAGCCGCGATTGACGTGCCAGCCGATCAGATCCTCGCCGCCCGGGGACGCCATGTAATAGCCGCTCGAGGTCCAAGCGACCCATTTGCGGGTCTTCGGCTGAACGAACAGCGTGAGCAACTCCCGGCCGTCCTTCCACCGCAGCCAACGGATCGTACCGTCTCGGCAGGCGACCAGAAGTATCTCGCCATCGGCAGAGACATTGACGCCCCGCGCAGGGGCGGGAACCGTATGGCGCCAAACCCGCTCGCCCTCCGCGTCGTAGGCGTATACGCCCGATTGCGATCCGATCGCGAAGCCGGAGGCGTCGGGCCGAACCACCATTGCGAGAGACCAATCCGAATAGTCGAGCAAGAGGTTGGCGCCCTTGAACTTCGGCGCGGCATTGTAGAGCCAGTTCGTTATCGGGAGGCCGTCGACTTTGACCGGCGCGAAGCCTGAGGGAACTCCAGGGGAATCCGTAAGGGACGCGGCGCCAAGGTCGAAGACGACGGGCTCTTGGTCGCTGGGTCCGAGCCCGAAGCGCACCGAGGAGGCGTCGGCGGAGACCGCGAACGCCGCTCCCAGCTTGCCCATCATCTCCGCCGTCCCCTGACGTCCGATTATTGTCGCGACGCCTTGGGGGGAGACGAGCCCAAAAGAGGGCTCGTAGGTGGCGAAAGCGAAACCGTCTCCGCACGGCTGAAGATCCAAGAGGTTATTGGTGATGTTCACGACTATATCCGCGCCCTTGCGGTGCCCGCTTTCGTCGAACTGGCGCAGGAGGTAACGCCATTCGCCGTTGACCTTCGCGCTCAGAGTGCCGCCTGCGATGAGCGTCGCGCCATCGCGAGACCAGGCGACGTTGAAAGGTCTTCCGACTGTTATATCGTCCGTTTGCCCTTGGGCCAGGGAAGCTAGCGTCGCCGAGTTCGAGAATCGATACCGACGCGCGATCTGAATAGCCGACCGCAATTCGTCGTCCCGACGGGTCGATGGCGACTCGGGCGGGTTGCCTCCCGTCAGGCGCCGAGCGCTTGACCAAAAGTTTCAAGTCGGGTCCGTAACGGCGTAACTCGCCGCCACCGCTCGACGCAATGAGGCCGCCGTCGGGCGCGAAGGCAAGCCCTGAAACACCGCCGACGTAATCGCTATCCGCGAGCAGTTCTGCGCCGGTCGCGGTGTCGAACACATGCACGCCTTCCTTCCCACCAAGTCCGACGGCGACACGCCGACCGTCCGGGGAGAACGAGACGCGGTTGACGCCATTCTCGAATGCGCCAAGGCGCCGAAGTGGGGCCCTTCGACAGATCGACAATCGTTAACTTGTGCTTCCAATACTTGTAGAAGGCGGCGTCTCGGCCTCCGAGGGCGAGCAAGCGCCCATCAGGCGACAACGCCGTCGCAAAGACCTTACCGGCATCGCCGACTCCGATCGGCCAACGCACAACGCGCTCGAGCTTGCCGTCGGGCAGGGACCAGATCCGCACGGTCTTATCGTTGGAGCCCGTGGCCAGCGTCCGGCAGGCGGCATCGACGCCAATGGCCCAGATTGGTGGCGCCGTGTGCATACCGATCTCGATGCGCAGGAACGGCTGCTGATCGGGACAGGCCTTAATGGCGTCGTCGAGCGCGCCGCTACCCGCGCCATCAATCGCGCCCTTGTAGCAGCCCGCGTCGGTCAGGCGCTGCTGCAGCGCTTTGATCTCGTCCGCGCTCATCTGCGCCGGGTCTAGGTCCGCCGCGCCGACGGGCATGACCGCCGCGATAGCAAGCAATCCGCAACCGATCGCCGCCGCAATGCCTCGCCGCCAAAGCGCTCCGCTACCCATCATCGCCAACTCTCCGCAGCGCGCCGCCGCCGCGTCCGGGCATCATCCGACATCCGAAAGTCAGTCGAGCGTTAAGCTGCGACGATTTGCCGTCCATGACAAGGCGTAGACGAGCCGTAGCGCCTACCCGTTCGTCGCCACGGGTGGGCGGCCGTTGGCGGCGCGCTTGCGGGCGGCGAAGCGGGCGGCGAGCTGGGCGGCGCCGGGCGCCCGCGTCGCTATGGCGGCCGCGCGCCGGCGCCATTGGCGCAGCAACGCCGCCGCGGCGTGCTTATACGGCGCGACGATCCGGTCGGCGTAGTGATGCCAGGCGATCACTTTGTCATAGGCCACGACGAACCATGGCATCGTCATCAACTTGTGCTGGGTGAGATCGAAGATCGCAGGGATGAGCGCGATGGCGAGCAGTTTAAGCAGGATCCAGGCGATCACGCCGGTGACCACATAGCCCATTGCGATCGCAACGACGCACACTGTCAGCAGCGGCTCGATGATCAGCAGCGGCACGAGGAAGATCAGCAGGACCACCGGCGCCGGTAAAAAGTCGACCACAACCGCGAAGGCCTGCTTGAACCGCGTCCAGGGGATGAGCCGGACGATCCTGCGCTCGATGGCGATCAGGCCGTCCCAGATCGTCGCGAACGCGAGAAACACCATCGCCAGCGCCAGAAGCGCGCTCCGCCTGATCCTGTGGTGTTTCATCTCCGCGAAAAATCCTCACCGAAACGCACAATCACGATCTCGTGACAGTGCCGGTCAATCGCGGCGCGCGCAAGGCTTCAAGCGCCGCAATAAGGCCATCAAAGCCTTGTTAACGCTCCGCCCGGTTCCCTTGCTTGGGTCACAACGCAGCAAGGGACCCGTAAGGTTGCCGGAACCTTGCCTTAACCCTTCGGCGCCTAGGTCAGCGCGGGCTGAGCAATCAGGAGCATGGCATGGCATGGGTCGGCAGGGGTTCGTTGGTCTTGGCTGTCGCGCTCGCGCTGGGGTTGGGCCTGAGCGCCTGCGCACGCAACAACAACGACCTCGCGGCGGCCGCAGGCTACGGCGCGGCCGGCCCGGGCAGCGTGCAGGAATTCAACCAGACGGTCGGCGACCGCGTCTTCTTCGACACCGATCAGACCAATCTCTCGCCGGCCGCCCAGGCGACGCTGGATAAGCAAGCCGCATGGCTCACCCAGTACAATCGCTACACCTTTACTATCGAGGGCCACGCCGACGAGCGCGGCACCCGCGAATACAATTTCGCCCTCGGCGCCCAGCGCGCCCAGACGGTGCATGACTATCTCGCCGCCAAGGGCGTCGCCGCCTCGCGCATCAAGACGATCAGCTACGGCAAGGAACGGCCGGTCGCGGTCTGCGACGACATATCCTGCTGGTCGCAAAACCGCCGCGCGGTGACCGTACTGAACGGCGCGCCAGCAAGTTGAGCCCGGTCTGCGGGCGCTTGATACCCACATCCGTGGGGCGTATGGCCCCCCGCGCTTTGAACCGATGCTGAGGCCCCCGCCTGTGATCTCTCTCCGAACCATGCGCTTGACGGCGGTCGTTCTTGGCTGCCTCGGGCTTGCTTCCGCCGCCCGCGCCCAGGGTTTCGACCTTTTCCACCGTCAGACGACGCAGTCGTCGCAACCTGCGCCGCCCGCGGACGTTCCGAGCGACGCCGGGAACGACGCCGGCGGAGCGCCTGAGCTGGTCCTGCGCGTCAACCGGCTCGAGGAGCAGCTTCGGCAGGCGAACGGCCGAATCGAGGAACTGGAAAACGCCGAACACCGGCTCGAGGATCAGCTGCAGAAGTTCCGCCAGGATGTCGAGTTCCGCTTCGGCGAGCGCTCGGGCCAGGCGCAGCCGCCGGCGTCGACGGTTGCCCCCGCAGGCGCGGCGGCGACGGCCGCGCCCGAAGCTGTGATCGAGGGGTCCGCCGCAGCAAAGCCCAAAAAGTCGGACGCGTTCGATCCCGATGCTCTGCCGAACGCGCCGGGCGCGCCGCAACCGCTCGGAACGACTGCGCCGAGCGCGCCGCTCGTCCGTCCAGCGTCGCCGCCTGCCGGAACCCCGCTCGAGCTCGGCAAGGGACCCGCGCCCGCGTCTCCTCCGCCCGCCGCAACCGGGCCGCTGATCACCGGCTCTGGCGTCGCGATGCTGGACGCGCCGCGCGAACAGTTCAATACCGCGCTGCAGGCGTTCCAGAGCGGCGAGTATCAGCAGGCCGAAGACGGGTTCAAGGCGTTCATGTCCGCCAACACCGGGCATCGTCTGACGCCCGACGCCATTTTTTACATCGGCGAAACCTATTTCCAGCGCTCGCGCCCGCGCGAGGCGGCGGAGCAATATCTGAAGGTGACGACGGACTATTCGAAATCAACGCGCGCGCCCGAAAGCATGGTGCGGCTCGGCCAGACGCTGGCCGCGCTCGGCAATGCTGAACAGGCGTGCGCGACCTTCACCGAATTCGGCAAGCGCTACCCGGCCGCCACCGCTTCGGTGAAAAGGCTCGCCGAGCGCGAGATGGCCAAGGATCATTGTTGAACGCCGCCGGCGCCGGCGGCCTTACGGCGGCCGAGGTCGATGCGCTGCTCGCGCCTCTGGACGCTTCTCGATTCGCGCTCGTCGCCGTCTCCGGCGGCCCCGATTCCACCGCGCTCCTGCTGATGGCCGCCGAATGGGCGGCGCGGCGCGGAACGACGCGGATCGTCGCGGCGACTGTCGATCATGGCTTGCGGCCGGAGAGCGCGGCCGAGGCGCGTGGCGTCGCTGAGCTCTGCGAGCGGCTTGGCGTCCCACACTACACCCTCGTATGGACCGGGGCCAAGCCGTCGACCCGGCTGCAGGAGCGGGCGCGCGAGGCGCGCTACCGGCTGCTGGCGGAAAAGGCGCGGGCCATCGGCGCCGACATTGTGGTCACTGCTCATCACGCCGACGACCAGGCGGAGACGGTGCTGTTTCGCCTCATGCGCGGGTCGGGGGTCGCGGGCCTGCGCGGCATGGAGCCGATGAGCCGGCGCAACGGCGTCACAATCGCGCGGCCTCTGCTGGGCGTCGGAAAGAGCGCGCTTGTCGCTTTCGCCCGGGCGCGTGCTGCGGCGTTCGCAGACGATCCGTCCAACGCGGAGCTTCGATTTGCGCGCCCGCGTCTGCGCGCCCTGATCGCAAGCCTCGCCAGCGAGGGTCTCGACGCGGAGGGCCTCGCCCGTCTGGCCCGCCGCGCGGCGGAGGCGGATGAAGCGCTGGCCCGGATGACGGCCGAGGTCGAGACGAGGCTCGGGGGAGACGGGGCCATCGACGCCCGGGTCCTGTTTGAGGCGCCGATCGCGATCGTCCAGCGCATTCTCGCCCGTCGCGTCGCGGCCGCCGGTGGGCGGGATTCGAGCCGGATCGGGCTCGAGAAGATCGAGGCGCTGGCGCTTCGCCTGCGCGATGCTTCGATTGAGAAACGCGCGCTCAAGGCGAATGTCGGTGGGGCAGTCGCGCGGCTTAACGCCAAGGGCAAGCTCGAGTTTTCGCCCGAGCCGGCAAGACGGACTGTTGGCCGTATCAGGTCCGCTGGCGCCCATGACGAGTAGTGCGAGCCGCCGCCGGTCGCCGATTGCCGACTCCATCCAGAACCCGCTATTCTGCCCAAACAAGCAACGGGGAGGCAGCCATGCTTTGGGGGATCGATCCGCTGTTGGACGCGGACCTGTTGTTCGCGCTGCGCAGAATGGGCCACGGCGACGAAATCGCGATCGTCGACGCGAATTTTCCGGCTGCCTCGACCGCGACGTCGACGGTGACCGGCGCGCCGATCCTGATGGCGGGGGTTTCGTCGGCGCGTGCGGTCGAAGCGGTGCTCTCGGTCATGCCGCTCGATAGTTTCGTGCCCGACCCGGCGCTGCGCATGGAAGTCGTCGACGATCCCGTCGCTGTGCCGCCGGTGCAGCAGGAAGTGCAGCAGGCGATCGACCGCGCCGCGGGCCGGCGCGTGCCCCTGGTCGGCATCGAGCGCTTCGCCTTCTATGACCGCGCCGGCGAGGCTTTCGCCATTCTCGTGACCGGGGAGCGCCGCCACTACGGCTGCTTCATTTTCAAGAAGGGCGTGCTGCCGCCGGAGTGAGGCGCGCTTGGAGAATTGCGGCCGCGCGGAAGCCATGGGAAATCTGGCGCCGCAAAGGAACGCCCGCCCATGAGAATGATCCCCGACGATCCCGAGCAGGCGCGGCGGGCCTCCGTGATCAAGAGCGTCTCCACGCGCGTCACGCTGATCGTCGCCATCCTTCTTTCGATCGGCAAGCTGGCGGGATGGCTCCTCACGGGTTCAATGGTCCTGTTGGCCTCCGCCATCGACGCGCTGGTCGATACGGGGGCGAGCGTCGTCACGCTTTTGGGCGTCCGCTACGCCGAGCAGCCCCCGGATCGCGACCACCGCTTCGGCCATGGCAAGGGCGAGGCGGTCGCCGCCTTCACCCAGGCGAGCTTTCTCGCCGGCGCGGCGGTCGTGCTGACGTTCCAGTCCATCCAGCGGCTCGTCTCTCCCGTGTCCCTCGACGCACTGGAGATCGGCGTGTGGCTGATCGGCGCGAGCCTCCTTGCCGCCCTCGGGCTGGTAGCGATGCAGACCTGGGCGGTGCAGAGGACCGGCTCGACCGCAATCGCGGCCGACCGCGCGCATTATCTGGCCGATATCGCGCTCAACGCCGCAGTTCTCCTCGCTCTTGGCCTGACCCATTGGACCGGCTGGACCCGCGCCGATCCTGCCTTTGCGCTCGTCATCTCGGCCTACATGCTGCGCAACGCCTACGCCATCGCGCGCGAAGCGCTGGAGCAGCTTCTCGACCAGGAGCTTCCGGCACAGGACCGGCGCAGGATCAAGGATGCCGTCCGCGCCTGCGTGGGCGTGCGGGACATTCACGACTTGCGCACCCGGTTCTCGGGAGACCGGACTTTCGTGGAATACCACCTCGAAGTCGACCCGGGCCTCACCGTCGAGATCGGCCACGCTATCGGGGACGCGACCGAGACGGCCGTGCAGAACCTGCTGCCCGGCACGGTCGAAGCCACCGCGCACATCGAACCGCACGGGATCGAGGACGAGCGGCTGGACGACGCAGTCGCGCAGAAATCCTCGGCGCCGCCGCGGGGCTAGAACGTCACGTCGCGTTGGCTCCGACTCATTGAGTCTGGCCCGAAGAGCGCGGGGCCGTCGGTCTGTTCGGGTAACTTGCACGTTTGTCAGCACCGCAAGTCTTTCAATGGCTTAGGCGCCAAAAACTGTCACTATTGTCGTACCTCGGCGGCGCGCCCCGGCTAGAAAGTCCTGCGAAAAAAAGAGCCGCCCCGGGGGCGGCTCTTTTCGGCTTTTGCCTTCGGCGTCACTCCGCCGCCGACTTCGACCGCTCCTTGCGCGGAGGCGGTTCGATCGCCGGGGCGGCGAGCGGCAAGGCGGCCGGCGCCTCGGAGGCTTCTGCTTTCTGCGCCAGGATCAGCGTGTCGCGCATCGAGGCGATGGAGCGCAGTTTCGACATGGCCGCGCCTGTCCCGGCCGGGATCAACCGCCCGACGATGACGTTCTCTTTCAGGCCCTCGAGCGTATCGACCTTGCCGTTGACCGCGGCCTCGGTAAGGACGCGCGTGGTCTCCTGGAAGGACGCCGCCGAGATAAAGGAGCGCGTCTGCAGGCTCGCCTTGGTGATGCCGAGCAAGACCGGCGTTCCGACCGCGGGCTTCTTGCCCTCGGCGACCGCCGCCTCGTTGGCCGCCTCGAGATCGCTTGCGTCCACCTGCTCGCCGATCAGGAAGTCGGTGTCGCCGGCGTCCGTGATATCGACCTTCTGCAGCATCTGACGCACGATCACCTCGATGTGCTTATCGTTGATGCTGACACCCTGCAGCCGGTAGACTTCCTGAATCTCGTTGACGAGATAGGCCGCCAGCTCCTCGACGCCCTTGATGGCGAGAATGTCGTGCGGAGCGGGGTTGCCGTCGACGATATATTCGCCCTTCTCGATCACGTCGCCGTCCTGCAGATGGATGTGCTTCGACTTGGGAATCAGGTACTCGACCGGCTCCGCGCCCTCTTCGCTCGGCACAATCGTCAGGCGCTGCTTGTTCTTGAAGTCGCGCCCGAACTGCACCGTGCCGGAGATTTCGGCGATGATCGCGTGATCCTTCGGACGGCGCGCTTCGAACAGCTCCGCCACCCTCGGCAGACCGCCGGTGATGTCGCGGGTCTTGGCGCTGTTGATCGAGATACGCGCGATGACATCGCCGGCGCGCACGGTCGACCCGGGCTCGAACGAGATGATCAATTCGACCGGCAGCAGATAGCGCGCATCGCCGCCGCGCGGCAGCTTCGCGAGCTTGCCATCCTTGCCCTTGATCACCAGAGCGGGCTTCAGGCCCGCGGTGCGCGGGGTCGAGCGCCAGTCGGTCACGATACGCTTGGCGATGCCGGTCGCCTCGTCGACCTGCTCCGACATCGAGGAGCCTTCGACCAGGTCCTCGAAGCCGACGACGCCGTCGATCTCGGTGAGAATGGGACGGGTGAACGGATCCCACTCCGCGATCCTCTGGCCGCGCTTGATCTTGTCGCCCTCGTCGACCTTGAGTCGCGCGCCGTACTGCACGCGATGCACCGCGCGCTCCGCTCCGCTGCGGTCGTAGATGACGACCGCGACGTTGCGCGCCATCGCCATCAGATCGCCGTTGGCGTTGCGCGCGAGATTGCGGTTGCGGATCTTCACCTCGCCGTCGAAGTTCGAACTCGATGAACGACTGATCCGCGAGCTGCGCCGCGCCGCCGATGTGGAAGGTGCGCATGGTGAGCTGGGTGCCCGGCTCGCCGATCGACTGCGCCGCGATGACGCCGACGGCCTCGCCCATATTGACGGGCGTTCCGCGCGCGAGATCGCGTCCGTAGCAGGCGGCGCAGACGCCGTTCGGCGCCTCGCACGTCAGCACGGAGCGGATCTTCACCTCCTGGATGCCGGCCGCGGTGATCGCCGGCATGTCCTCTTCGACGATCATCCGGCCCGCTTCGACAATGACGTTTCCGTCGAGGTCGCGCAGCGTCTCGGCCGAGGTGCGGCCAAGAATGCGGGTCGCGAGCGAGGCCACCACCGTGCCCGCATCGATGATCGCGCGCATGCTGATGCCGCCCTGCGATCCGCAATCGGGCATGGTGATGATCGAGTCCTGCGCCACGTCGACGAGACGGCGGGTCAGGTAGCCGGAGTTCGCCGTCTTCAGCGCGGTGTCCGCGAGGCCCTTGCGGGCGCCGTGGGTCGAGTTGAAGTATTCGAGAACCGACAGGCCTTCCTTGAAGTTGGAGATGATCGGGCTCTCGATGATCTCGCCCGAGGGCTTGGCCATGAGGCCACGCATCGCGGCCAACTGGCGCATCTGCGTCGGCGAGCCGCGCGCGCCCGAGTGCGACATCATGTAGATCGAGTTGATCGGCCTGTCGCGCCCGTGCTCGTCTTTGCGCACGGCCGAGATCCCCGCCATCATCTCCTCGGCGAGCTTGTCCGAGCACTTCGCCCAGGCGTCGACGACCTTGTTGTACTTCTCACCCTGGGTGATGAGACCGTCGTTATACTGCTGCTCGTATTCCTTCGCCAAAGCGGACGTCTCGGCGATGCGCTCCGGCTTGGTGTCCGGCACCACCATGTCGTCCTTGCCGAACGAAATGCCGGCCTTGAACGCCTCGCGGAATCCCAGCGCCATGATGCGGTCGCAGAAGATGACCGTCTCCTTCTGACCGCAGTTGCGGTAGACGATGTCGATCATGTTTGAGATTTCCTTCTTCGTCATCAGCTTGTTGACGACGTCGAAGGGAATCTTGACGTGCTCGGGCAGGAGCTGGCCGAGGAAGAGGCGCCCGGGCGTCGTGTCGAAGATCTTCGCCACGCGCTCTCCCGCCTCGTTGAAGGTCCAGGCGCGGCCCTTGATCTTGGTGTGCAGCGTGATCGCGTTGGCCGCGAGCGCATGCTCGATCTCGCCCATGTCGCTGTAGAAGCCGCGGATCGGCCGCTTCGTCTTGGGGTCCTCGGCGTACTGCCCCGGCTCGCCGTCGCGCATCAGCGACACGTAGTAGAGGCCCAGAACGATGTCCTGGCTCGGCACGATGATCGGCTGCCCATTGGCAGGGTGCAGGATGTTGTTGGTCGACATCATCAGGACGCGCGCTTCCAGCTGCGCTTCGAGCGACAGCGGAACGTGCACGGCCATCTGGTCGCCGTCGAAGTCGGCGTTGAAGGCCGAGCAGACAAGCGGATGCAGCTGGATCGCCTTGCCTTCGATCAGCACCGGCTCGAACGCCTGAATGCCGAGGCGGTGCAGGGTCGGCGCGCGGTTCAGCATCACCGGGTGCTCGCGGATCACCTCGTCGAGGATGTCCCAGACTTCCGGCTTTTCCTTCTCGACCAGCTTCTTGGCCTGCTTGACCGTGGCCGACAGACCCTTGGCGTCGAGGCGCGAATAGATGAACGGCTTGAACAGCTCGAGCGCCATCTTCTTCGGCAGGCCGCATTGATGGAGCTTGAGCTCCGGACCGACCACGATGACCGAGCGGCCAGAATAGTCAACGCGCTTGCCGAGCAGGTTCTGGCGGAACCGGCCCTGCTTGCCCTTCAGCATGTCGGCGAGCGACTTCAGCGGACGCTTGTTGGCGCCGGTGATGACGCGCCCGCGCCGGCCGTTGTCGAACAGTGCGTCGACCAACTCCTGCAGCATGCGCTTTTCATTGCGGATGATGATGTCGGGCGCGCGCAGCTCCATCAGCCGCTTCAGTCGGTTGTTGCGGTTGATGACGCGGCGGTAAAGATCGTTGAGGTCCGAGGTCGCGAAGCGGCCGCCGTCGAGCGGAACCAGCGGGCGCAGGTCCGGCGGGATCACCGGCACCTCGGTCAGGATCATCCACTCGGGCTTGTTGCCCGAATGCATGAAAGCTTCGATGATCTTGAGGCGCTTGGCGAGACGCTTCGGCTTCAGTTCGCTCTTCAACTCGGAGATCTCGACCTTGAGGTCCTCGGCGATCTTCTGCAGGTTCATGCCCTTCAGAATCTCGCGGATCGCCTCGGCGCCGATCATGGCGGTGAAGCTGTCCTGGCCGTATTCGTCGAGCGCGCGCAGAAAGTCGTCCTCGCTGAGGAGCTGACGGTCCTTCAGCGGCGTCAGGCCCGGATCGAGCACGATGTAGGATTCGAAATCGAGAATCCGCTCGAGGTCCTTCAGCGTCATGTCGAGCAGGAGCCCGATGCGCGAGGGCAGCGACTTCAGGAACCAGATGTGAGCGACGGGCGCCGCGAGCGAGATATGGCCCATGCGTTCGCGCCGGACGCGCGACAGCGTCACTTCGACGCCGCACTTCTCGCAGATCACGCCCTTGTACTTCATGCGCTTGTATTTGCCGCACAGGCACTCGTAGTCCTTGATCGGCCCGAAGATGCGGGCGCAGAAAAGGCCGTCCCGCTCCGGCTTGAACGTGCGGTAGTTGATCGTCTCGGGCTTCTTGATCTCGCCGAACGACCACGAGAGGATTTTCTCGGGCGAAGCGATCGCAATCTGGATCTGGTCGAACGCCTGCGGCGCTGCGACCGGGGCGAACGGATTGGTGATTTCCTGGTTCATTCTCGTCTCCCGCGACATCCGGCGCCGCCAACGCCGAATTCGCTTTCATGGAAGAAAGCCGCGGCATGATCGCCGCGACCAAAGTTCATTGAGGTGGGGACGCACGCGCATCGCGTCGCCTGCCGTCACTCGGCCGCCTCCGCCGACGGGGTTTCGTCCGGCAAGCGCTTGAGCGAGGCCAGTTCGACGTTGAGGCCCAGCGAACGCATTTCTTTGACCAGCACGTTGAAGCTCTCCGGAATGCCTGAACTCGAACGTGTCGTCGCCGCGAACGATCAATTCATAGACCTTGGTGCGGCCCGCGACGTCGTCCGACTTGACGGTCAGCATCTCCTGCAGCGTGTAGGCGGCGCCATAGGCTTCGAGCGCCCAGACCTCCATTTCGCCGAAGCGCTGGCCGCCGAACTGCGCCTTGCCGCCCAGCGGCTGCTGGGTGACGAGGCTGTAGGGGCCGATCGAGCGGGCGTGGATCTTGTCGTCGACCAGATGGTGGAGCTTGAGCATGTAGATGTAGCCCACCGTCACCTTGCGGTCGAAGGCGTCGCCGGTGCGGCCATCGAACAGCACAACCTGTCCCGACGGATCGTAGTTGGCCATCTTCAGCATCTCGACGATGTCCTTCTCACGGGCGCCGTCGAAGACCGGGGTCGCGATAGGAACGCCGCGGCGAAGATTTTCGCCCAGTTCCGCAACGCCGGCGTCGTCGAGCGCCTTGATCGTCTCGTCCTCGCCGTAGATCTGCTTCAGCTTGCCGCGCAGCGGCTTCGCGTCGTTCGAGCGCATATAGGCGTCGACCGCTTCGCCGACCTGTCGGCCTAGGCCCGCGCAGGCCCAGCCCAGATGCGTCTCGAGGATCTGGCCGACGTTCATCCGGCTCGGCACCCCGAGCGGGTTCAAGACGATGTCGACCGGCGTTCCGTCCGCAAGGAACGGCATGTCCTCCTGCGGCACGATGCGTGAGACAACGCCCTTGTTGCCGTGACGTCCCGCCATCTTGTCGCCCGGCTGGATCTTTCGCTTCACCGCGATGAAGACCTTGGCCATCTTCATCACGCCGGGCGGCAGTTCGTCGCCGCGCTGCAGCTTTTCGACCTTGTCAAGGAAGCGGCTTTCGAGCGACTTCTTCAATTCGTCGTACTGCTTGCGCATCGCCTCGATCTCCGACATCGTCCGGTCGAACTCGAGCGCGAAGCTCCACCATTGCGAGCGCGGGACTTCGTCGATCAGCGCGCGGGTCAGCACCTGATCCTTCTTGAAGCCCTTTGGCCCCGAAAGCGCGCGCTCTCCTTCCAGCGTCTCGGCGAGACGGGCGTAGACGTTGCGATCGAGGATCGCCTGCTCGTCGTCGCGGTCCTTGGCGAGACGCTCGATCTCCTCGCGCTCGATCGCCTGGGCGCGTTCGTCCTTGTCGACGCCGTGGCGGTTGAACACCCGCACTTCGACAATGGTTCCCTGAACGCCGGGCGGAACGCGCAAGGAGGTGTCGCGGACGTCCGAGGCCTTTTCGCCGAAGATGGCGCGCAGGAGCTTCTCTTCCGGCGTCATCGGGCTTTCGCCCTTCGGCGTGATCTTGCCGACCAGAATGTCGCCGGCCACCACTTCCGCGCCGATGTAGACGATGCCCGCCTCGTCGAGGTTCTTCAGCGCCTCTTCCGAGACGTTGGGAATGTCGCGGGTGATTTCCTCAGGCCCGAGCTTGGTGTCGCGGGCCATCGCCTCGAATTCCTCGATATGAATCGAGGTGAAAACGTCGTCCTTGACGATGCGCTCGGAGAGCAGGATCGAGTCCTCGAAGTTGTAACCGTTCCAGGGCATGAACGCGACCAGCACATTCCGCCCGAGCGCCAGATCGCCGAGATCGGTCGAGGGACCGTCGGCGATGATGTCGCCGGCTTCGACCCGGTCGCCGACTCTGACCAGCGGCTTCTGGTTGATGCAGGTCGACTGGTTCGAGCGCTGGAACTTCATCAGGCGGTAGATGTCGACGCCGGGCTTGGCGGCGTCGGTCTCCTCGGTCGCGCGCACGACGATGCGGGTCGCGTCGATCTGGTCGACGACGCCGGCCCGCCTCGCAGCGATCGCTGCGCCCGAGTCGCGTGCGACGATCGCCTCCATGCCGGTGCCGACGAGCGGCGCGTCCGAGCGCACCAGCGGCACGGCCTGACGCTGCATGTTCGAACCCATCAGCGCGCGGTTGGCGTCGTCGTTCTCGAGGAACGGAATCAGCGCCGCGGCGACGGACACGAGCTGCTTCGGCGAGACGTCCATATAGTCGACACGATCGCCGGGCAGGAACACAACGTCGCCGGCATGACGGCAGACGATGAGATCGCCCACCAGATGGCCGCTGGCGTCGATCGGCGTGTCGGCCTGTGCGACCGCGTATTTCTGCTCTTCCATGGCCGAGAGATACGCGACCTCCTCGGTCACCTTGCCTTCGCGCACGCGGCGGTAAGGGCTCTCGATGAAGCCGTATTTGTTCACGCGAGCGAAGGTCGCGAGCGAGTTGATCAGGCCGATGTTCGGGCCTTCCGGCGTCTCGATCGGGCAGATGCGGCCGTAATGCGTCGGATGCACGTCGCGCACCTCGAAGCCCGCGCGCTCGCGGGTGAGGCCGCCCGGGCCAAGCGCCGAGAGGCGGCGCTTGTGGGTGATCTCGGAGAGCGGATTCGTCTGGTCCATGAACTGCGAGAGCTGCGAAGAGCCGAAGAACTCGCGCACCGCCGCCGCCGCCGGCTTCGCGTTGATGAGATCCTGCGGCATGATCGTGTCGATCTCGACCGAAGACATGCGCTCCTTGATCGCGCGCTCCATGCGCAGCAAGCCGATGCGATACTGATTCTCCATCAGCTCGCCGACCGAGCGCACGCGCCGGTTGCCAAGGTGATCGATGTCGTCGACCTCGCCGCGGCCGTCGCGCAGCGCCACCAGCGCCTTGACGACCGCCAGAATGTCCTCCTTGCGCAGCGTGCGCTGCGTATCGGGGGCATCGAGGTCGAGGCGCATGTTCATCTTGACGCGGCCGACTGCGGAAAGATCATAGCGCTCGGAGTCGAAGAAGAGCGACTGGAACATCGCCTCCGCGCTTTCGATCGTCGGCGGCTCGCCCGGACGCATCACGCGATAGATGTCGAAGAGCGCGTCTTCGCGCGACGAGTTCTTGTCGACCTTGAGCGTATTGCGGATATAGGGCCCGACGTTGACGTGGTCGATGTCGAGGATCGGCAACTCCTTGAAGCCCGCCTCGAGCAGCCCCGCGAGCGACTTCTCGGTGATCTCGTCGCCCGCCTCGGCATAGATTTCGCCGGTCTGCGGGTTGTAGAGATCTTCCGCGATGTACTGGCCGTAGAGATCCGCATCAGCCGCGAGCAGCGCCTTCAGGCCCTTATCGGCCAGCAGGCGGGCGGAGCGGACGGTCAGCTTCTTGCCGGCCTCGATCGCAACCTCGCCGGTGTCGGCGTCGACCATGTCCGCGACCGCCTTCATGCCCTTCATGCGCTCGACGTCGAACGGCACGCGCCAGCCGTCCTTGAGGCGGCTGTAGACAATCTTGCGATAGAAGGTTGTCAGAATCTCCTCGTTGTCGAGGCCGAGCGCATAGAGGAGCGACGTCACCGGAATCTTCCGGCGCCGGTCGATGCGGGCGTAGACGATGTCCTTCGCGTCGAACTCGATGTCGAGCCACGA
Organism: uncultured Alphaproteobacteria bacterium; assembly: GCA_963787135.1. Classification (GTDB taxonomy): domain Bacteria; phylum Pseudomonadota; class Alphaproteobacteria; order Rhizobiales; family Beijerinckiaceae; genus Roseiarcus. Next base: position 31,642 of record CAWBBW010000014.1, read on the forward strand.
ACCGCGATAGGGAATGATGCGGGCGGCGAAGAGGAGCTTGCCCGAGGAATGGCTCTTGCCCTTGTCGTGGTCGAAGAACACGCCGGGGCTGCGGTGCATCTGCGAGACGATGACGCGCTCGGTGCCGTTGACGATGAAGGTGCCGTTCGGCGTCATGAGCGGCATGTCGCCCATGTAGACGTCCTGCTCCTTGATATCCTTGACGGACTTGGCCTGCGTCTCCGGATCGACGTCGAACACGATGAGGCGCAGCGTCACCTTGAGCGGGGCGGCGTAAGTCATGCCGCGCTGGCGGCACTCGTCGAGGTCGTATTTCGGCGCTTCGTATTCGTACTTGACGAACTCGAGATGCGCGGTGTCGGCGAAATCCTTGATCGGAAACACCGACTTGAAAACCGCCTGCAAGCCCTCGGTCGGACGGCCGCCCTTCGGCGGGTCCATGAGAAGGAATTGGTCGTAGGAGGCCTTCTGCACTTCGATCAGGTTCGGCATCTCGCCGACTTCCTTGACGTGCCCGAAAACCTTGCGAACGCGCTTGCGGCCGGTAAATGTTTGCGCCATGTCGTTCCTCAAGCCTCAAATGTCACGACGGTCCGCCGCGCGCCCGATACGCACCGCGACCGTCCCTGAGCTGCGGGGCGCTGCGACTGCCCCATTTTTGATCTCAACAGCGTTTCGATGTCCCGCCGCCGCCGTTTCGCCCCATCAGACTTTCTATTAAAACGCCCACGTTCAAAAACGCCGGAACGGCCCCGGGCCGAGGCCAGGGACCGTCCATTCCTGAAAAAACGAGCCCGACCGGGCCCGCGCCCATTATTTGAGCTCGACCTTCGCGCCGACCTTCTCGAGGGCAGCCTTGATCTTTTCGGCTTCTTCCTTGGTGACGCCTTCCTTGACCGGTTTCGGCGCCCCTTCAACAAGGTCCTTGGCTTCTTTCAGGCCGAGCGCGGTGATCGCCCGGACTTCCTTGATCACTTCGATCTTCTTGTCGCCGATGGCGGAGAGAATGACGGTGAACTCCGTCTGCTCCTCGACGGGCGCCGCAGCGGCGCCGCCCCCGGCCGGAGCAGCCGCAACCGCCACCGCGGCGGCGGCCGACACGCCCCATTTGGCTTCAAGAAGCTTCGCAAGATCAGCGGCTTCAAGAACCGTGAGGCTCGAGAGTTCTTCGACGATTTTTTCGAGATTGGCCATTTCTGGTGTTCCTTATATGGGTTCGAACCGAGATTTTTGAAGAGCCTTTGGCTCAGGCTGCGTCTTTGGCGGCATAGGCCCCGACCACCCGCGCCAGCTTGGCTGCGGGAGCGGTCGAGAGCTGGGCGATCTTGGTCGCAGGGGCCATGAGGAGTCCCAGGAGTTTCGCGCGCAGCTCATCGAGGGACGGCAAGGTCGCGAGCGCCTTGACCCCATCGACATCGAGGGCCGTCTTGCCCATGGCGCCGCCGAGGAGCACGAATTTCTCGTGATCCTTGGCGAAAGCCACGGCTGCCTTGGCCGCCGCCACCGGGTCGCTCGAATGAGCAATCAGGGTCGGACCCTTCAGAAGGGAGCCGATCGAGGCGACGTCCGTGCCTTCGAGAGCAATCTGGGCGAGGCGGTTCTTGGCGACCTGAACGCTTGCGCCAGCGGCCCGCATCTGCTTGCGCAGACGCTGCATCTGGGCGACCGTCAGGCCGGAATAGTGCGCCACGACCACGACCGACGTCTTGGAGAAGACATCGTGCAGGGCCGCGACAGCGTCTTTCTTTTCCGCTCTATCCACGGGTGCTCATCTCCGGTCGGCGGGCTTCAGGAGCCCGCCAGTTGCACATGCCGCGCCGCGCAATTCTTCGAATCGAGCGCCGCGACGACTTGCGCCTGTCCCCGGAGTTGGGCGTACCCAGCGCCGGACAGAAGGTTCGAACCGCATTTTCCGAACGGGAAATCCCCCGACGGTTTGAAAACTTGGTCTTCCCCGTCTATGCTGGCCCTTCGTCCCCTTGCGGAGGCTCAAGAATTAAGCGCATCGCCCGAAGGCTTCGCGCGCCGGCAGTCTCGGACAGGACATGGCCGGAACGGACGCAAAGGAAATCCCTTTCCGTCCTCCGGCCTATCCGCCGTCTCTATCCCAGCCGGCCTCCAAGAGGTCCAGTTCAAACAGGACGGTAGCCATGATTGATCATTCGGGGTCGCATTGCGCCGTCAACCCCAGCCGCGTCCCATAGCGTTTTTGTTCCCGCCGGGCAAGGGGGTTGTGGAAAAGTTTTCTTAAGACGGAGGCTTCCCGTCGATCAGGCGCCCGCCGCTAACGCCTCGGCACTGGCCAAGACAGGCGCCATCGCTATATCCTCCCCGCACCAAATACCACCGCAAGTTCGTCCAAGGAGGATTCGATGTCGCACGAACTCGCAGTTTTACATTGACGGCGCCTGGGTCGCGCCCGTTACCCCGAAATTTCTCGACGTCATCGACCCGTCGAACGAGGAGGCGTTCGCAAAGATCGCGATGGGCTCGAAAGCGGATGTCGACAAAGCCGTCGCCGCGGCCAAGCGAGCGTTCTCGACCTTCGCCTTCACCACCCGGGAAGCCCGGCTCGCGCTCCTGCGGCGGATCGTGGAGGTCTACAAGACACGCACCGGCGATCTCGCTCTCGCCGTCTCGAGGGAAATGGGCGCGCCGCGGGATTTCGCGCTCAAGGAGCAGGTCTCTATCGGCCTTGCGCATCTCGAGGAGATGGTCGGCACCCTCGAGACTTTTGAATTCGAGCGCGTCAAGAGAGGCTCGCTGGTCATCAAGGAGCCCATCGGCGTCGTCGGCATGATCACGCCCTGGAACTGGCCGCTCAACCAGATCACCTGCAAGGTCGCGCCGGCGCTGGCCGCCGGATGCACGATGGTGCTGAAGCCCAGCGAGATCGCGCCGCTCGACGCCATCATTTTCGCCGAGATTCTGGACGAGGCCGGCGTCCCCAAGGGCGTTTTCAACCTCGTCAACGGAGACGGGCCGACCGTCGGGCAGGCGATTGCGAGCCACCCCGACGTCGACATGGTCTCTTTCACCGGTTCGACCCGCGCCGGCATTCTCGTCGCCAAGGCCGCCGCCGACACGGTCAAGCGCGTGCACCAGGAGCTCGGCGGCAAGTCGGCCAACATTCTCTTCCCCGACGTCGATTTCGCCGCCGCAGTGAAGAAGGGCGTCGCCGGATGTTTCGGCAACAGCGGCCAGTCCTGCAATGCGCCGACCCGCATGTTCGTGCCGCGCGACCGGCAGGACGAGGTCGCCGCGTTCGCAAAGAAGGCTTCGGAAAAGTACCGGGTCGGGGCCGCGGACGCCGAGGGTACGGTTCTCGGCCCTGTCGTCAGCAAGGCGCAGTTCGACAAGATTCAGAACCTGATCGAAAGCGGCATCGCCGAAGGCGCGACCGTCGTCACCGGCGGCCCCGGCCTGCCGCCCGGCCTCAATCGCGGCTATTTCGTCCGGCCGACGATCTTCGCCGACGTCACGCCGGACATGCGGATCGCGCGCGAGGAGATTTTCGGGCCGGTGCTGTCGATCATGCCCTACGACACGGTCGAGGAGGCGATCGAGCGCGCCAACGACACCGTCTACGGCCTCGCCTCCTATATCCAGACCAAGGACATCGAGAAGGCGCGCGCGGTCTCGCGGCGGATGCGCTCCGGCAATGTCTACATCAACTATCCCGTCTGGGACGCCGGTCTGCCGTTCGGCGGCTACAAGCAGTCGGGCAACGGCCGCGAATACGCCGAATACGGCCTCGACGACTTTCTCGAGATCAAGGGCATCGCGGGCTACGAGGCGGCCTGAGCCTTCCTTCCCCCTTCCGGGGGAAGGTGGGCGCGCGATAGGGCGTCGAAGGACGCCCGTCTTTCGACGGGCTTTGGCGCGGCCGGATGAGGGCCGCCGGGCCGTCAGGCCCGGCGCTGGTCCAAATTTTGCGGGCCTCCGCATTCGCCCAACTCGCCAATCAACCCTCAAAAATGGGAGCCCGCCATGTTCCCGCGCTCGGCCCTTCTGGCGCTCCCGCTTCTTCTCGCCCTCGCGCCGCCGGCGGTCGCCGCCGACCCCGCGATCGCGCCGAAGGTTCTCGTCATCACCATGTTCGGCGGCGAGGCGAAGCCCTGGCTGGACGGCGACGCTCTCGGCCAGAAGATTCCCGTGCCCGGGCTCTCCAAAGACTATCCAAACGTCATCTGCTCGGACGGGGGCTTATGCATGATGACGACCGGGATGGGCTACGCCAACGCGGCGAGTTCGATCGCGGCGCTCGTGTTCGGCGGCCGGTTCGATCTGACCAGGACCTATTTTCTCATTTCAGGCATTGCGGGCGTTGATCCGGCCCAGGGCACGCTCGGCTCTGCGCACTGGGCGCGCTTCGTCATCGACGGCGGGCTGCAAAACGAAATCGACCCGCGCGAGGCGCCCTCGGACTGGACTTCGGGCTATCTCGCGATGGGCGCGCCGGCGCCTGGCGAGAAAGCCGAGTTGCACTACGGCGACGAGGTCTATCGCCTCAACGAGCAGATGCTGCAAGCAGCCTTCCGCCTGACCAAGGGAGCCGACCTCGTCGACAGCGACGCGGCCAAGGCCTATCGGGCGAAATATGCCGAGCCTGCCGCAACCGCGCCGCCGCAGGTTTCGATCTGCGACACGATCTCTTCCGACACCTGGTGGCACGGCGCGCGCCTGGGCGCGGCGATGGAGGCCTATGCGAGGCTCGTCACCAACGGCGAGGCCAACCCCTGCACCACGCAACAGGAGGACAGCGCGACCATAACCGCGCTGAAGCGGGGGGCGGAAGCGGGCCTCATCGACTTCACCCGGATCGCGGTGCTGCGCACGGCCGCCAATTTCGACCGCGAGGCGCCCGGCCAGAGCGCCGCCGAGTCGCTGAGAGCCCGCTCGGGCGGCTATGTCCCCTCGGTCGCCA
>CAWBBW010000015.1:0-19299 GCA_963787135.1 uncultured Alphaproteobacteria bacterium
CAGCGTCTCGGCAAGCGCGCCGTTGACGTCGACATCGGCGATGCCGAGCCCGACGGCGCCCGGCCATTGGCGCGCCAGCCAGCAGGATATCGCCTCCACTGCCGGAGCCGCCAACTCGCGGTCCAGAAGGAGGGCGGCGTACGGCGCCTGCTCGACGCGCCAGACATCGACAACGCCGAACGGGACGACGGACGCCCGCAGCACCGCGATTGCATCAAGTCTCGCCAGGTCGGGGCCGTTCCAGACGCAGAGCACAACGAGCTTCCGCCGCGAGAGATGGCGCAGAGCCGGGATCAGGAAAGCCCTCTCGGCGAACGGTTTCGGCTCCAGCGCACGGCCCGCAAGGTCGTCCCAGCATGGCCCGAGGCGCTCGATCTCCGAGGTCGAACAGACGTCGATCGTTGTCACGCGGCAGGGCGGAGGCGAATTCACCGCGCCAATTTGCCGGACGAGGGGTTAAATTTGCGCCTTCGCTATGTCCGGATTCACCGATCTCGGCCGACCCGTTTCGTCGACCGCGACGAAGGTGAAGGTGCCGTCGGTCACCTTCTCGCGATGATGGGTGCGAAAGCGCTGCGCCCAGGCTTCGATATGGATTTTGATCGACGTGCGTCCGACCTGGTCGACCGCCGTATAGACGCATAGCACGTCGCCGACCTTCACCGGCCGAATGAACGTCATCGCCTCGATGGCGATGGTGACGACGCGCCCCTGCGCCTTTTCGACGGCTGCGATGCCGCCCGCCTGATCCATCTGGCTCAACACCCAGCCACCGAAAATGTCGCCATTGGCGTTGGTGTCGCTCGGCATGGCGATCAGCCGGACGGTCAACTCCCCTCTCGGCTCCCCGTCATTCATGAGCGCTGACGCGTTCAAGACCGACGCCCCCCTCGAGATGGCATCCCCCGACTGTCCGCGGCGACCGCGCAGCCACGACCCGCTCGACTCCCGCTAGGTCCCGATCGGTCGAGAGCTCGAGAAAGCCCGCCTTCGCCGCAATCGCCATAACAGCACCGGCCTGTCCCGCGCCCGCTTCGACGAGGAGCAAACCGTCCGGCGCGATCAGCCTCGCCGCCGCAGGAAGGATGATCCGATAGGCGGCAAGCCCGTCGATCCCGCCGTCGAGCGCAAGGCGCGGATCAAAATCCCGCACCTCGCGTGAAAGCACTTCGATGTCGGCGGTTGGAATATAAGGCGGGTTCGAGACGATGAGATCGAAAGGACCGGGGACCCCATCCGCCCAGGAGCCCACGCGAATCTCGGCCCGGTCCGCAAAGCCGCAAGCCGCCACGTTGCGGCGGGCGACTTCGGCGGCGGCGGCGGAGACGTCGACGCCAAGACCGCGCGCGTTGACGAATTCATGCAGCAGCGCGCAAAGCAGCGCGCCGGACCCGACGCCGAGATCGAGGACACGCAGCTGATCCAGCCGCCTGTCGGCGAAGAGCGCGCGAGCAGCCTCGACAAGGGTTTCTGTTTCCGGACGAGGGTCGAGCACGTCGCGTGAAACTGTGAGCGCCAGACCCCAGAACTCCCGCCTGCCGACAATCTTCGACAGCGGCTCCCCGGAGACGCGCCTCATCGCGAAGTTTTCGAGCCGCACCGCCGCCGCGCCAAGCGGGGCCTCGGGCGCAGCGATCAGAGCGGCCGGCGGAAGGCTCGCGGCCGCGCACAGCGTCAGCCGGGCCTCGCGACCCGGATCGTCCAATTCAGCGCATCGAAACTTTTCGACGAGATGTTTGAGCGCCTCCGCGCGCGTCGTTTCCGCGCTGAAGCAGGTTCGGTTCAAGCGACCTGCCCGTGGCAATGCTTGAACTTCTTGCCCGATCCGCAGGGGCACGGCTCATTCCGCCCGACCCGTCCCCAGCTGGCAGGGTTGTTCGGATCGCGTTCGGCGATCGCGAGGCCGGACGTCGCCGCGAGCAGTCCGGCGCTGACCGGCTCGCTGACCGGCCCGAAGGGAAATTCGTTTTCGCCCGTCGCCGGATCGAGATGCTGAAACTGCATCGGCGGCGGCGCCGGCTCCGGCTCCGGGAAGCGCACTTCCACCCGCGACATCTGGGCGATGACGGCCTCGTGCCACTGGGCAATCAGCTGCTGGAAGAGTTCAAACGCCTCGGACTTATATTCGTTGAGCGGATCGCGCTGGGCCATGCCGCGCCAGCCGATCACCTGACGCAAATGGTCGAGCGTCACCAGATGCTCGCGCCACAGATGATCGAGCGATTGCAGGATCACCTGCTTCTCGACAAACCGCATGGCTTCGGGCGTATTGCGCCGGACGCGCTCCGCATAGGCGTCGCCGGCCGCCTTGTGAAGCCGCGCGGCGACTTCCTCGTCCGCGATGCCCTCTTCCTTGGCCCAGGCGTCGACCGGCAGGTCGAGGTTGAGCTTCGCGGCGACCTCCTGCTTAAGATCGGCGATGCCCCACGCCTCCGGATAGGCGTCGTGGGGAATGTGCTTGGCGACGAGATCGTCGATGACGCCGGTGCGCATATCCTCGATCGTGGGCTCCAGCGACTCGGACGCCATCATCTTGCGCCGGTCCTCGAAGATCACCTTGCGCTGGTCGTTCATCACATTGTCGAATTTGAGAATGTTCTTGCGCATGTCGAAGTTGCGCGCTTCGACCTTCTGCTGCGCCTTCTCGAGCGCCTTGTTGATCCATGGATGGACGATCGCTTCGTCCTCCTTGAGGCCGAGGCGCTTCAGCATCGCGTCCATGCGCTCGGCCCCGAAAATGCGCATCAAGTCGTCCTGAAGCGACAGGAAGAACTTCGACCGGCCGGGATCGCCCTGACGTCCGGAACGGCCGCGCAGCTGGTTGTCGATGCGGCGGCTCTCGTGCCGCTCGGTGCCAATGATATAGAGCCCGCCGGCGTCGATCGCCTTCTGTTTGAAGTCGGCGACTTCCGCTCGGATCGCCGCTTCCTCCGCGTCGCGCACGTCCGGCGCCGCATTCGGATCGGCCTCCTGCTTGACCCGCATTTCGACGTTGCCGCCAAGCTGGATGTCGGTGCCGCGGCCGGCCATATTGGTGGCGATGGTGATCGCGCCAGGAACGCCGGCTTCCGCGACGATGAATGCCTCCTGTTCATGGAAGCGGGCGTTGAGGATGGCGAAATTCTTCGACGGCTTGCCGGAACGGGCGGCGGCGTAGAGCGCCTTCAGCGCATTCGGCTGCGAAAAGTCGATCTTCTTGTAGCCTGCGCGCTCGAGCACCTCGCCGAGAACCTCGGATTTCTCGATCGACGTCGTGCCGACCAGCATCGGCTGCAATTTCGCATTCGCGGCCTCGATCTCGCGCACGACGGCGCGCATCTTCTCTTCCGAAGTCCGATAGACTTCGTCGTCCTCGTCGAGACGGGTGATCGGTTTGTTGGTGGGAATTTCGACGACGACGAGCTTGTAAATCTCCGCGAACTCGTCCGCTTCGGTTGCGGCCGTGCCCGTCATGCCGGCGAGCTTTTTGTACAAGCGGAAGTAATTCTGGAACGTGATCGAGGCAAGCGTCACGTTCTCCGACTGGACGGTGACCCCTTCCTTGGCCTCGAGCGCCTGATGCAAGCCTTCCGAATAGCGCCGGCCGGGCATCATGCGCCCGGTGAACTCGTCGACGATCACGACCTCGTCGCCGCGGACGATGTAATCCTTGTCGCGCTGGAAAAGCTTGTGCGCGCGCAGCGCCTGATTGACGTGATGGACAAGCGTGGCGTTGGCCGCCTCGTAAAGCGATCCTTCCTTCATCACTCCGGTCGAGCGCAGCAGGGCCTCAGCGTGTTCGTTGCCGGCCTCAGTGAGGTTGACGGTCCGCTGCTTCTCGTCGAGCTCGTATTCCTCGCGCACGAGTTCGGGAATGATCGTGTTGACGGCGACGTAGAGGTTCGACCGGTCTTCGGACGGCCCCGAGATGATGAGCGGGGTGCGCGCCTCGTCGACCAAAATCGAGTCGACCTCGTCGACAATGGCGAAGGCGTGGCCACGCTGAACCATCTGGGCCATGTCGTATTTCATGTTGTCGCGCAGATAGTCGAAGCCGAACTCATTGTTCGTGCCGTAAGTGACGTCCGCGGCATAGGCCTGGCGACGCTGGTCGTCGTCGAGACCATGCACGATCACGCCGACGGTCATCCCGAGGAACTTGTAGATCTGGCCCATCCACTCCGAGTCGCGGCGGGCGAGATAGTCGTTGACGGTGACCACATGCACGCCTTGCCCACCGAGCGCGTTGAGATAGACCGCGGTGGTGGCGACCAGCGTCTTGCCCTCGCCGGTGCGCATCTCCGCGATCGCTCCCTCGTGGAGGACAAGGCCGCCGATCAGCTGGACGTCGAAGTGGCGCTGTTTCAGCGTTCGTTTTGCTGCTTCCCGGACAGCGGCAAAGGCGGGCGCCGTCAGGTCGTCGAGAGTCTTTCCGGCGGCAAGCTCGGCCCGAAATTCGTCGGTCTTCCCGCGCAGTTCGTCATCGCTCAGCGCCTCAAACTGGGGCTCGAGCGCGTTGATCTCGGCGACCATCGGCCGATAGCCCTTGAGCCGACGGTCGTTGGACGAGCCGAAGACCCTCTTCATCACGGAGTTCGAACTTAAGCGCGCCGAGCATTTTCGACCTTTCCAATGCCTACCGCCGGTTGTTTGGCTCCCTCTTCAGGGGTTCTTGAGCGCTGGCGACGACGGCGACAACAAAAAGCGCGAAAAGAGGCCCAAACGCCCCTTTTTCGCGCCGCTGAACTGGGTTGCCGGAGGAGATAGGAGCCGAGCCATCCCTTGTCAATGACGAGAGGGGCCGGGAGGCCTGACGGGAAGACGCGCTACTTTTGGCAGACTGGGCAGTAGAATGTCGAGCGACCGGAATGGGGAACCCTCGCGATCGTCCCGGCGCACCGCGACCTCAGGCAAGCCGCGCCTTCGCGATCGTAAACCGAAAAGGCGTGCTGAAAATAGCCGAGGCCGCCGTCGGCCTGACGATGGTCGCGCAAAGTCGAGCCCCCGGCTTCGATCGCCTCCTCGAGAACCTCACGGATCGCCTTCGCCAGCGCCACGGCGGCGCGGGTCGGACCGCCGCGGGCGTTGGCGAGGACCCCCGCCGGTCTCGACGGATTGAGGCCGGCACGAAAAAGCGCCTCGCAGACGTAGATGTTGCCGAGGCCTGCGATGCGCTTCTGGTCGAGCAAGGCGGCCTTCAGCGGCGCCCGCGATCCTCCAAGCAGCGCCGCCAGACGCGCGGCGTCGAACTCCTGGGCCAAAGGCTCGTCGCCGAGCGCGCGGAGCCTCGGATGAGACTCGAGCGCTTCGCTGCGGACCAGATCCATGAAGCCGAACCGTCGCGGATCATTGTAGATGACGACATTGCCGTTATCGAGATCCAGCACGACATGGTCGTGCTTGGGCTCCTTCGAACGCTCGTGGTGGAACACGCCAGGCGTCACGGACTTTGCGGCCTCGATCCGGAACGAACCCGACATGCCGAGATGAGCGATCAGAGTTTCGCCGCTGTCGAGGCCGAAGAGGAGGTATTTGGCCCTGCGCCCGAGAGCGACGATCCGCCGTCCGGTCAGCCTCTGCGCGAATCGGGGCGGGAACGGGAACCGGATATCGGCGCGGCGCAGTTCGACCTTTTAAATCCGTGCGCCGAGCATCGCCGGCTCGAGGCCGCGCCGCACGGTTTCGACCTCGGGCAGCTCAGGCATGGGAATGGTCCCGGACGACAGCCAGGAAGGCCGCGCCATATTTCTGCAGCTTGACGGCCCCGACGCCATGCAGGCCTGAAAGCTCGTCCAGTTCGGCCGGGCGGGCCTTGGCCATCTCGATCAGCGTGCGGTCGGGAAAAATGACATAGGCCGGCTGTTTCTGCGACGCCGCGATCGCGCCGCGCAAGGCTTTCAGCGCTGCGAGAAGCAGGGCGTCGTCATCATGGGACTCGACTGCGGCGCGTCTCGATCGTCGCGCCTTCGCGTTGACGACATCCTCGCGCAGGGCAAAAGGCGCTTCGCCGCGCAGCACGCGCCTGCCCTCTTCGGTGACAATGAGCCGGTCGCGGTCACCTTCGTCCCGGTCGATCAGCTTTGCCGACTGCAATTGGCGCAGGACTCCTCGCCAGTCGGCGGGCGTCCGGTCTTTGCCGACGCCAAAGGTCTTCAGCTGGTTATGCCCGTGCCGTTCGACGGCGTCGGTTGCTTTGCCCGCCAGGATATTTGCGAGATGACCGAAGAAGAACCGCCCCGAGGTGCGCAGAACCGCCGACAACGCCTTCTGCGCGTCGACGCGGCCGTCGATCAGCCGGACCGCGCCCTGGCAGACGTCACAATGGCCGCACGGGCCGGACTGCTCGCCGAACATGCCAAGCAAGGTCTGCCTCCGGCAGCGCGCCGTTTCGCACAGGGCGACGAGGTCCTCGAGCTTCGCCATCTCGACGCGCTTGCGCTCTTCGCTCGCCCCGCTCTCGAGAATCTGGCGGCGCCTGAGCTCGATGTCGCCGGCGCTATAGAGCGTGAAGGCATCCGCCGGCAATCCATCGCGCCCCGCGCGGCCGATCTCCTGATAATAGGCTTCGATCGAGGAGGGCATGTCGGCGTGAAAGACGAATCGGACGTCCGGCTTGTCGATGCCCATGCCGAAGGCGATGGTGGCGCAGATCACGCAACCGTCCTCGCGCAGGAACGCGTCGTGATTGGCCGCGCGTATGGAATGATCGAGACCTGCGTGATAGGGCAGCGCGCGCCGGCCGATGCGCGCGAATTCCTCAGCCAGTTCTTCTGTCCGCCGGCGTGACGCGCAATAGACGACGCCGCTCTCGCCGCGATGGGCGCCAAGCCTGTCTATGAGCTGGCGGGTCGCGTTCGACTTCGGACGCATCGCAAGAAAAAGATTGGGCCGGTCGAAGGATCTGACATAGATCTGCGGCTTGCGGACGAACAGCTTTGCAACGATCTCCGAGCGTGTTGGAGCATCCGCGGTCGCGGTCACGGCGACCGTCTGGACCCGGCCGAGCGCCTCGACAACCTCGCGCAGGCGCAGATATTCGGGCCGGAAGTCATGTCCCCATTGCGACACGCAATGGGCCTCGTCAATCGCAAGACAATCGATGGAGGCGTCTCTCAAGCTCGCCAGAACGTCGTCGCGAAGCAGCCTCTCGGGCGCGATGTAGAGGAGGCGCAGAGAGCGGTCCCGAAGACTGCGGGCGATGCGCCGTCGCTCCTCGACTTCGGTCGACGAGTTGAGGCTCGCAGACTCGACGCCGAGCTCGCGTAGTTGCGCCGCCTGACCGCGCATCAGCGCAATCAGCGGGGAGACGACCAGCGTCAGGCGCTCGCGGACGATCGCCGGAAGCTGGAAGCAGAGGGACTTGCCGCTGCCGGTCGGCATCACCGCGAGCACGTCCTTGCCGTCCAGCATCGCCGCGACAATCTCCTCCTGACCGGGGCGATAAGTGGAAAAGCCGTAGACGCTCGCAAGCGACGCGCGCGCTTTCGCCATTAGCGGCGGCTCCTGTGTCATGCTTTCGCCTCGGGATCGAACACAGGCGCCCACTGCACGGCTTCGACACGGTCGGCGCCGGTAGCGAGCATGATGAGACGGTCGAAGCCGAGCGCGGCTCCGCTCGCGTCCGGCATGCCGGCGAGCGCGCTGAGGAAGTCTTCGTCGATCGGGTGAGAGGCTCCGTAGATACGGCGCTGCTCGGCCATATCCGCCTCGAATCGGCGGCGCTGCTCCTCGGGGTCGGTCAATTCATGGAAGGCGTTGGCGAGTTCGACGCCGCAGCAATAGAGCTCGAACCGCTGCGCCACCCGCGGATCGTCCGGGCTAACCCGCGCGAGCGCGGCCTCGCTCGCCGGATAATCGTGCAGGATCGTCGGCCGCCCGATGCCGAGATTGGGCTCGACCCTCTCGCTGAGAAGACGACTGAACATGTCGGACCATGTGTCGTCCTCCGCAACCCTCAGGCCGGCCGCCTTCATCTGGCGAGCGAGAATCGCCGGATTGGGCGCGCCATCGGGAGACAGACTGTCGTAAAGATCGACGCCGGCGTGGCGCAGAAAAGCTTCGCGTACGGTCAGGCGCTCTGGCGGCTCGAAGGGGTTCGCTGTCCTGCCGCGAAAGGCAAAGGCTTTTGCGTCGGCGGCATAAGCGGCGAGCGCGACGAGCGCGGCGCAATCATCCATGAGACGCGTCAATGGCGCCCCGGCCCGGTACCATTCGAGCATCGTAAATTCCGGGGCGTGCAGCGCAGTTCGCTCGCGATTGCGGAACACATGCGACATCGCAAAGATTCGCGTCTCCCCGGCGGTGAGCAGCTTCTTCATGGCGAATTCGGGCGAGGTATGCAGATAAGCGGCGCTCGAGGAGCCGTCCGGCCGTTCGAGGGCCGTTGCAAACCCGATGAGGTGCGTCTCATTGCCGGGCGACGGCTGCAGCGCCGCAGGATCGACCTCGACAAAGCCTTTGGCCTCGAACCGGCGGCGGACATAGTTCGCAATCCGCTGGCGCGCGAGGAGCCGCGTGCGGCGTTCGGCGTGACGATCCCGGTTCCAGAGTGCGGGAGAGGCGGTGAAACTCAAGCGGCTTCCGAGGGATGGAGAACAATGCTGGCGAAACGGCTGGCCTTTGACGCCAAAATCGGTATAAAGCGCGCCCCAATCGCCAAAGCGTCGCTTGAAACCACGCGCCCGGTCGCGCACAAGCGGCGCGCGCCAATTTCCGAGGACAAGACCGTGAGAGTTATCGCAAGCTCAATTCGCAAGGGCAACATCATCGAGCGAGAGGACGGTCAGCTCTGCGTCGTTCTGTCCGCCGAAAGCTTCCATCCCGGCAAGGGCACGCCGACGACCCAGATCGACATGCGGCGCCTCTCCGACGGCGTCAAGGTGACTGACCGGTTCAAAACGACCGAGCAGGTCGAGCGCGCTTTCGTCGAGGACAAAACGTACGATTTTCTCTACGCCGACGGTGATGGCTATCATTTCATGAACGCCGAAACCTATGATCAGATCCAGGTCCCGACCGAGGTGATCGGCGATCAGGCGCAATGGCTGCAGGAGGGCATGAAGGTCATTTTGTCGATGTTCAACGAGACGCCGGTCGCGATCCAGCTGCCGCCGCGCGTGACCCTCGAAGTCACCGAAACCGAACCCGCGATGAAGGGCCAGACCGCCTCGTCGTCCTATAAGCCGGCGAAGCTCTCGAACGGCGCGCGCGTGATGGTGCCGCCGCACATCAGCCCCGGAACCCGCATCGTCATCCAGACCGAGGATGGCAGCTACGTCGAGCGGGCGAAGGACTAGTCGGCCATAAGGTCTGGTCGGTTCCTCTCCAGCCAATCCCGAAAGCGCGGCCCCTCGCTCGGCATCGAACCGTCATAGTTCGAGAGGTTGGTCAGAGCCCGGACGATGTATTGGATCGGTTCTTCAATGAGATACGCGCTGACCTTTTCGGACTCAGTTCTGTCCCCCCAATGCTTCAGCCAGTTTTTTAAGAAGTTCGTATGTTCACGGCTTGCTTCAATTCCGGTGATCGAGAGTTCAGAGGCAAGATGTTTATTAATTGCCTCCGATGCGCGTAGCTCGCCAACGGCCTGCCCAACTATTTCTTCAGCTGCGCCCGCTAGGGTGATAGCCGGGACGGAAGCCTTGTGCTCGAGGAAAAGCCGAATGGCCCAGTTGAGTTGCTCAACAGCAATCTCAATCTTAGACAATTCAAACAAAACCGGTTCAGACATTAATTACGCTCTCTGCCATGCCACTTAGTTGTGAAACGCTCTTTGTAAGCGGCACTGCGCCGTCCCGACTGATCTTCGGCCGCCACATGTTGCCGCAATGTTTTGAGGTTTGGCTCGATAGGCCAGCCCAGATTGGTGTTTTATAGCCTCAGTTTCTTGTGGTAGGACGAAGAAGCGGAGCCAGCTTGGCAAGAGTGTCCATCATGAAGGTGCGACCGTTGTTAGCGAAGACGTTATCGTCCGCTGCAGTTTTGTCGACTGTCGCTCTCGCGCAGGCCCAGCCGAAGACATGCACCGTCGAGGCGGCCACTTTCGAAATCTATGGTCACGTTGTCGACATCGAGGGGCGCTCTGCAAGCGCGATGATGCCTTTGATCGACGAGCTTAGAGCATTAACTGCAAAAGCGAAGGACCCGAGCAGGTCGGTTGGAGCTCAGCTTTCCGTCCATGATTCTCAACGATTTATGGAGATAGCGGACCAAATAAAAAGCGTTCGATTGTCCAATTTCATCGAAAGCGGGCACAGTCGGGATGCGATAGTCGTCCAACAAATGTTCAAAGCCGCCTGGGCACTATATTCGAATCCATCCGCTTTTCCGGCGGATACTGACTTGCCGGGAAATTTCCTTATGGTCATGCGAGTGGCCTTCCCGAATGTCGAAGCTCAGGCAGTCGCAACTTCATTTCCCGCTTGCACCGTCGAGAGCGCGCTGGCTATCGCAGAAGCGGATGCGGAGACACGCGCTATCAACAACCCCTCGATCGCACGCGACTTCCCCATAGTACAGCAGTTGAAGGCCAAATATGGAATAGGTCCGTCCGGGGTATTTGACCCAACAAGATTAACGCCCGAGGACACAAGGACGCTTCGTCGTATCCAACTTGCGATGCAGGTGGCCATTCAAGAAGAAGGTCTCGCGAAGGATATTCAGAACATTCTGGATTGGTGGCGAATGGCGAACCTTGTTTACGAAACCCGCAAGGAGGATGTCGCTACGTACGGACCGGATATAAGAGTGCTGGGCAATACAATAGAGGCTCAGCAGAACACGTTCGATGACCGCAATAAAGCTATGCTTGGTCTTTGGGCTAAGGTAAATGAAAAAATACCTAGCGACGAAATGAAGTTGCTTAATGCGATGGCCCCAGCAATAGATGCCGCTGGCACACTCGACAAACGTCTCTTGCCAGCTGAGAAGGATTCGTCTTCACAAATCGGACACTAAAGGTCCGAGAAGCATTATCAAGGCTCGATCAGCGCCGCGCAGGCCGCCGCCAGTTCGTCGAAATGCGAGATGACCCGGTCGGGCCCGAGCTCGGTCACCGGCACGTCGGTATAGCCGAAGTCGACTGCGATCACCGGCAAGCCGGCGGCGCGAGCGGTCTTGATGTCGGTGACTGAATCTCCGACCATGACGGCGCGCGCGCGAATCCCGCCCGAGGCGGCAACGGTTCCGAGCAGAGGTTTTGGGTCGGGTTTGCCCACTCCGAATGTGTCCTGGCCGCAGATGAAGGCGAACCTGTCCGCGACGCCCAGCGTCTCGATGAGAAGCCTCGCCGAACCCTCCATCTTGTTGGTGCACACGGCCTGCCGCCAGCCGTCGCGCGCGAAGGCCGCAAGAGCTGCTTCAACGCCTGGATAAAGCTCGGTGTGATCCGCGATATGGGCGTTGTAATGAGCAAGGAAGTCGCCGAACAGGACTTCGAGCTTTTCCGGAGACAGCTCCCTGCCAGAGGCTGCGAATCCGCGCTGAATGAGCGCCCGACCGCCTGCGCCGAGCATCGAGCGGGCGTTTTCCGCCGGCAGCGGCGCGAGGCCCTCATGGACAAGCACAGCGTTCAAGGCGCCCATCAGATCGCCTGCGGTGTCGGCGAGCGTCCCGTCGAGATCGTAGACGATAGTCGGGACGGTCATCATCGACTTACGCCCAGAAGTCCGGCTGGGCGGCGCTGAGCAGGCCGCCGATCCGAACCGGCGCTATCGCCCTGGCGAGACCCTCGGGCCCGATCTCGACCGCGACGCCGCAAAGAGTTGCGGGGCCCAGCGCTGGCTCGAACCGGCCGGACGCGATGCGGCGGGTGAAGCGCCGCAGCGGTTCGTCCTTCTCCATGCCGATCACCGAATTATAGTCGCCGGTCATGCCGACGTCAGTGATAAATCCTGCGCCTCCGGCGAGAATGCGATGGTCGGCGCTCGGCACATGAGTGTGGGTGCCGACTACGAGGCTGGCCCTCCCGTCGGCGAAAAGGGCAAGCGCGGATTTTTCGCTGGTGGCCTCGGCATGCACATCGATCACGACCGCGTCGCAGGTCCGGCCCAGCGGAGAAGCAGCCAGTTCCCGCTCCAGCGTGGCGAACGGATCGTCGAGCGCGTCCATGAAGATCCGGCCAAGCAGGTTGATGACGAGGAGCCGCGCGCCCCTTGCATTCTCGACGATCGACGAGCCGCGCCCCGGGGTGCCTGCGGGATAGTTGGCAGGACGAATCAGGCGCGGCTGCCGCTCGATGAACATCAGCGCCTCGCGCTGGTCGAAGGCGTGATTGCCGAGCGTCACCGCATCGACGCCGACGGCCAGGAACTCCTCGAGAATCGGTTCCGTGACGCCGAATTCCGCCGGCGGCGTTCTCGCCGTTGACGACAACGAAATCGAGGCTCCAGCGCTCGCGCAGGAGAGGAACCTGTTGAGTAATCGCTGCGCGCCCAGAGCGTCCGACGACGTCGCCGATGAACAGGAGCCGCATTCAGCGCTCGCTGGCAAAAATGGTTTCCTGTTCGGTCACGATGGCGTCCAGGCGTTGGTCATGCGCCTCATAAGGCACGGCGGCGACTTCGCAAACCCCATAGGCGACGCCAACGGCGTGAACCGTCTTCATCGCCCTTAGTCTCTCGATGCTTCGATCATAATAGCCGGCGCCGTAACCGATCCGGTGACCGCCCCGGTCGAAGCAGGCGAGCGGCACGAAGAGAAGGTCGGGTTCGACGGGAGGCGCCGCATTGAGCGGCTCAGCAATGCCCATGGCGCCGGTCACAGTCGGATCGCCGGGGCGCCAGAGCCGGAAGATGAGATGCGACCCGCGGCCCGCGACCACCGGAAGTGCGGTCGCGAATTCTGTTGTCCGCCAGCGCGCCAAGAAGCGCCAGCGCGTCCGGTTCGTCACGAATTGGATGAAAGGCCGAGACGGCCGAGGGCATCCACAGGCGCGCGAGGCGCAGACCTTCGTCGATCAGCCGCACGGTGAAGCGGTCGCGAATCTCGGGCGGCAGCGCCCGGCGCCGCGCGAGCGCTTCCCGGCGCAGGACCGCTTTCGAATTCGGCGTTCTCCGAAGTCAAAGCGTGCCGCCGATCCGTCAGCATAATAAGCGCGGAGCCGAGAAGGCCGTTGGACGGTGAATCCCGGGCGCCTACGTAAGTAGGTGGGCGCCGTGTGCCAAAGCCCACGGGCTAGGGCAGGGACAGCTCCCATAGGGATCGTACGGCCCCGAGGAATATGTCCTGACGCGCCACCCAGCTCCGCAAGGAACCAATCTAGGGGGTCGGCGCGCCGATGGCTAGAGGGCGCACAGCCGACGGTTAGCCGACCGTCGACAGATGAGTTCGACAATTGCTTCCGTAAATCGGAATTATATAGTATTGTAGCCTCATGACCGGACGGACACGCTCATCAATCAACGCGAGCCGCAAGAAGTTAAGGTTAATAGCGCGCCGGGAGCCAGTGTCTGCCATAACTCCTTGAAAAATATTGATTCCATACTTTCATTTCTTTGCGTCTGACTTTCGTTTCCTTGTGCCTGGCTTTGATTTCCTTGTGCTTGGCTTTCAATTCCTTGCGTTGGGCTTTCAATTCCTTGCCGCCGGGCCGGACCGCCGGGCGCGGCGAAAAAGTGACGGTTTTTGGCGCGCTAACCCTTTGAAAACCTTGCCGCGTCTTCAAAAGTGCAGGGCGCTCCCCGCACTCCATCAAAGCGCGACGTCCTCACGTCCAGAGCGGGCTGCGCCAGTATCGAATCGGTCTGGCTGGCATTCGCCCCCATCATTGCACTGAGGCCCAAGTGCGCCGGCGGCAAAGGCCGCATTCACCTTTGAAGGTGAAAAGGGCTGCGCCCCTCCCGGGCCTTTGCTAAAGGAATTCTCCAGTTTTGTGGACAATCCGGTGAATGCGATTTTGAACGACCCCCCCGGCCAGGCCGCTTCGAGCCCGGGAGATCGCACGCTCGAGCATTTCCTGACCGCCGGCTTTGTGCGCATCGAGCCGCCGATCCTCCATCCGGCGACGATCTTTCTCGACATGTCGGGCGAGGAGATTCGCGGCCGCCTGTTTCTGACCAATGGGGCCTCGGGCGAGGAGCTCTGCCTCCGGCCGGAATATACGATCCCGGTTTGCCGTGCCTATCTCGCCTCACCGGAAGCCGGCAGGGTGGCTGAATATTCCTATCTCGGCCCGGTCTTCCGAGCCCAGGCCGGACCGCAGGCGGGTCAGGGCGGAGAACGCATTCAGACCGGGCTCGAAAGCTTCGGGCGCAAGGACGCGGAAGCCGCCGACGCGGAAATCTTTGCGCTGGCGATGGAAGCGGCGTCCGAGGCCGGCGGCCAGCTCGCAGCGCGGCTCGGAGACGTCCATCTCTTCGACAGCATGCTGGCATCGCTCGCGCTGCCGGACGTATGGCGCCGTCGCCTGAGGCGCGGCGTTGCATACGGGCGAAGCCTCTCGGCCATCCTCGACGCCCCGGGCCAAAGCGCGCTCGCGCAGCCAGGCGTGCTGGCCGCCATGGAAAGCGCGGACCACGCCGGGGCCAGGGCGCTGGTCGAGGATCTCCTCGCGATCGCCGGCATCGACGCCGTCGGCGGCCGAACCGCAGGGGAAATCGCCGATCGCTTCCTCGAGCAGGCGGCGCTGCGGTCGGGTGAGGCGATCGAAGCCGAGAAGCGCAAGGCGCTCGAAGCCTTTCTCGCGATTTCCGGCGATCCCGATGAGGCCGCGGCGAAGCTGCGGACCCTCGCCAATGACGCCCGGCTTGACCTCGGCAAAGCGCTGGACGCGTTCGAAAGGCGCAACGGCTTCATTGCCGCCCGGGGCGTCGCGATCGAGCAAACCCGCTTCAGCGCCGCCTTCGTGCGCGACTTCGACTATTACACCGGCTTCGTGTTCGAGGCGCGTGATCCGGGGCGGCCCGACGCGCGCCCGGCCTTGGGCGGGGGGCGGTACGACGGCCTTGCGAAACGCCTCGGCGCCAGCGCGGACATTCCCGCCGTTGGCGCGGCGATCGCGATCGACCGGCTGCCGGCGAGGGGAACGCCCTGATGGCCTTCGGCGCCACGACTTCCGCCGAACCGCCATTCGTTCTGGCCGTTCCCTCCAAGGGCCGGCTGCAGGAGGCGGCGGCCGCCTTTTTCGCCCGCGCCGGTCTCGAACTCGTGCAGGGACGCGGCGCGCGCGACTATCGCGGGTCGCTGATCGGCCTTCCCGGGGTCGAGGTCGCCTATGTCTCCAGCGCCGAGATCGTCGCCCAGCTCGCCGCGGGCGCGGCGCATTTCGGCGTCGCCGGCGAGGATCTGGTGCGCGAGAAGATCCCGGACGTCGAGGCCAGGCTCGAACTCTTGAGCCACCTCGGCTTCGGTCACGCCAATGTGGTGGTCGCCGCGCCGCGCGCCTGGATCGACGTGCGCTCCATGGCGGATCTCGAGGATGTCGCATCGGCCTATCGCGCGAGCCGCGGCGAGCGGATGCGGGTTGCGACGAAGTATGTGAATCTCACGCGCCGCTTCTTCGCCGAGCAGGGCGTGGCGGATTATCGAGTTGTCGAGAGCCTCGGCGCGACCGAAGGCGCGCCCGCCGCGGGCTCGGCCGAGCTCATCGTCGACATCACCACGACCGGCGCGACGCTCGCGGCGAACGCGCTGAAGCCGCTCGACGACGGAATCATCCTGAAGTCGCAGGCGACGCTCGTCGCCTCGCTCACCGCGCCCTGGGGGCCTCACGCGAGGCAATCGGCGCGCGCCATCCTCGATCGCATCGCCGCGACCGAGGAAGCGCGAACGTCGCGGGAGGTGCGCGCAAGGCTGCCGGCGCGTGCGCATCTCATTGTCGAAAAGGCCGCCGAGCGGTTCGAGGCCGTCGCCGCCGGTGGCGAAAACACCGACACGCACGGCTTCGTCGCCCTCCACTGCGCCCGCGCCAAGGCCGCAGATCTTGCGGGCTGGCTGCTCGAGCAAGGGGCCGAGCGCGTCAGCGTCGCCGCCCTCGAACAGGTGTTCGACGCAGTGAACCCGCTTTACGACGCGCTGGAGAGGCGGATCGGGGCGGTCGCGACTTGAGCTCAAGTCCGCGGATCAATCCTGACACGGAGCCGGGAGGAGCGCGTTCGGCGTGCCTCAATTGCACTCAATCTCCTTGACGTCGGTATAGGCCGCTAGATCGGTGCATACCTGTTGGCCGTCCTTGACCACGCTCCAACCCGACAATACGCCATCGCCATAAAGCCCGGCGGCGAAGGCTGTGACCGACGCGCCTATGGCAAGTGCCCAGAGGCGATCTTGCTTCAACCAATCCCACGGCGATTGGGTAGTTGACAAACACGCGACTTGACTTTATAAGGAGAGTCAAGAAGTTAGATCGTGAGCATTCTTTTCGCACCGCACTTCCACAACGAAGACGCCGCCCGCGAGCGTCTCGAAGAAATTGTATGGCCTCATGGCCCGGTCTGCCCGCGTTGCAGCGCGATGGACAGGATAACCGTTGTCCGTGGAGGGCGGCCGGGTTTGCGACGGTGCGGAGCCTGCGATCGGCAATTCACCGTGACGGTCGGGACGCTATTTGAGCGGTCCAAGGTTCCGCTGCATAAATGGTTTCAGGCGGCCCATCTGCTTGCCTCCTCCCAAAAGGGGATCAGCGCGCATCAGCTTCATCGAACCTTGCAAGTCCAGTACAAAACAGCTTGGTCTATGGAGCACCGGCTTCGCGGGGCCATGCGCTCCGGCCCTTTAGCCGCGATGGGCGGGGCTGACTTCATCGTTGAAGTAGACGAAACCTTGTTCCGCCGGAAGCCGGGCGTCGAAGCGAAGGGCGTGTACCAGCATTGCGCCGAGAAGCACCTTCACCGTTATCTTGCCGAGTTCGTTCTGCGATACAGCAATCGCGTCCGGCTCGGAGGTGACGATGAGGCTCGCGCCTCCAGCGCCCTTCGTGGTATCACTGGAAAGCGGCTCACATACCGGGACTTGTCAAGGGACCGGGCGCAAAGTTAGAGGTGATCCTAAATCCAATGGCCGCTGGCGAGGAGTTTCGATTTAAAATTGACGCGTATTCTCCCGAGACGATGCCCATGGCCCGTCTCGCGGAGTACCTTGCGCAATTGGCCATAATTTTGGGAGAGTTGAATGCAGTCCATCTAGTCCGACTGGAAGGCGGCAGTACCATTGTGGTTCATAAAATTGAGCGCGAAGCGGTTCCAAAAGTGGTCGATCGCGTGACCTCTGTGCGCGTGGGCAATGGCCCCCTCGATGCCGTTCGGGCGAATCGCAGGATCAATCAGTTTTTGCGAGAGGATAATGCTGTCGGCGTGCTGAGCGAGGAGTCCGCTGAGATTATTAGGTTTCCCGGACGCGAGTTGTCCGAGGAAAAGTTCGAATCCGTGAAGCAGCAAGCGACGATCGATGGCGAAGTCATACGCATCGGCGGCTCTCAAAAGAATGTCCCGATCATCTTGCAATCCGAGGATGAAGAGTTGAGCGGGTGTTGGGCACCGCGTGCCATCGCAAAGCGGCTCGCCGTGCGACTGTTTGAGCCGGTGCGCCTGTTCGGTCGCGGACGTTGGACGCGGAATTTTGAGGGGAAATGGGCTCTAGACCATTTCACAGTCGATAGTTTCCAAGAGCTTCGCGATGAGCCCCTATCCAAGACCATCGCCGGATTGCGAACCATCACGGCGCACTGGGAAGACTTAACTGTAGACGAATTGTTGGCCCTTCGAGACGGAAACGGGGCGGAGACAGCTAATGGTGGTGATTGACGCCACCACTTTGTTACTGCTCTTGCGACCGGATTCAGGGCGCCCAATTGATTCGAATACCGGACTTCCTGTGACGGAGGTCAGAGACAGAATTGAATTTCTTATCGCGACGCTCGAGAAGGAGAAAAGTAAGCTGATAGTGCCTACACCAGCCTTGAGTGAGGTTCTCGTACGGGCACCGCCGTCTGATGCGCCACGACTTGTCGAAGAAATAAACAAGGCGGCCGTCTTTCGCATCGCGCCTTTTGATGCTCTGGCTGCGATTGAGGTTGCCGCCATGACTTGAACGGCCATAAGTCGCGGGGACAAGAAGTCCGGCTCGCGGGATACGTGGGCCAAGGTGAAATATGATAGGCAGATCGTTGCGATTGCGAGGGTGCTTCAAGCGCCCGTAATTTATTCTGACGACCAAGGGATCCGAGCAATCGCTAAAGAGGCTGGGATCACCGTCGTCGGAATTGCTGACCTTCCGTTGCCCCCTAAGATTGCTCAGCGGGAATTGGAATTCCCCGACACGGCAGAAGAGGTCCCGGCCGCATCCTCGTCCGATTTTATAGAGCAGCCCCTTTGGCAGGAACCAGATGAAGAGGACGACGCTTCGGGCGCCAGGTAAGCGTCCCGATGACCTCAATCAGTCCCGAGCCTTCATCGAGAAGGCCGGCGAGATCGGCGCTGCCGAGGATTTATCGCGTGCGGGCGAGTTATTGAGCGCCCTCGCGCTTCAAAGCGGCGCCGTGCTTCTAAGGGATGATGTATTTCTTTTCGCGCCGGGATGGATGAAGCTTTATCCCGTGGCCGATAAGGGCTTTCTCGATTACTGCTCCAACGTCTAGGAGCGAATGGAACGGGAGCGGCGCTCCCGGCACTATGTTGTGCGTTCCGTTGCGCTCAAGCCTAACGACACCTGCAGACCACGCATGCTTCGGCGTCACTTTCCCATCTTCGTCTGCAAGACCGTTAGTCCAGAAACGAAGTTTAACTTCGATCATTTTCTCGCCGTGCTTTGCCTCAAGCGCTTCCGCGCTCTGCAACGCGGGCGCTGGTTTTTTGGCCACGTATCCCTCCCGTCACAAGGCAGTTACGACGGTAGCTGGTTGTCCGTGTTTGTCAACTACCCAATCGCCGATCCCGCGTGTCGGGAGGATAGCATTATGACAAGCAACGATACGGGCTTTCAGCCGCCTGACTTGGCCTTCGACTTTGAAGTGGTTGGCCAGGACCAGTGCGAGCGTCCTGACGCTACGCCACTGCAGTGCTCACCGATTGCCCCGTGTCCGGTTCGGGGTCGGCGCCTATGAACGCGTCGAGTGACCGAAGCAACGCGCCGCCCAGCGGCGGATCGCTCGGAGTGGCCTTTGCGCTCATCGTCTTTGTATCGCTGGCTGCGCCGACAGCAGTTGTCGCCGAGAGCAATACCAGCGCCGTTCACTTGGAGGAGCAGGCTTCAGTTGGGCAGATCCGCTTCGGCTGGCCGTCGGCGGGCAGGATTATGTGGGGATTCTGCTGGGGTCCAAATCATGATGGCGCCGAGGGAATTAACATTGCGGCGTCGCCCGGGACTCCGGTGCGTGCAGCCGAGGCA
>CAWBBW010000016.1:0-74615 GCA_963787135.1 uncultured Alphaproteobacteria bacterium
ATTCGAACCCCTGACCTCTGCAGTGCGATTGCAGCGCTCTCCCATCTGAGCTACAGCCCCGTCGGGCGGGTCTTTACGTGCGCGCCCTTTCAGTGTCAACGGTTCCGGGGCGAAGGCTGGGCTCACGCTTCACGACGAGCGACGAGGCCTTGGGGCTTCAGGAGAATTCATGCGCGCGGTCCTCGACATCATCATGGTCGCCCTCAATCTCTACACCTGGGTCATCATCGCAGGCGCCATTCTCTCCTGGCTGATCGCGTTCGGCGTGGTCAATATCCGCAACGACATCGTGCGTTCGGTGTGGAATTTGTTTCTCGCCCTGACAGAGCCGTTCCTGCGGCCGATCCGCAATTTCCTGCCAAGCACCGGGGGCGTCGACATCTCCCCGATCATCCTCCTGCTCGGCGTCATGCTGCTCGAGCGGATCATCATCTACTACATCTATCCGAACGTCTTCTGAAGCGGCGACCGGAGCGCCCACCAATGACCGCGGGCGGTCGTTTTTTCGAGGATTTCCGGATCGGCGAGACGATCCGGCACGCGACCCCGCGGACGCTGACCGCCGGCGACGCCTCGCTCTATTCGGCGCTCTACGGGTCGCGTTTCGCGCCGCAGAGCGCTGAGACGTTCGCCCAGGCGATCGGCTACCCCGCAAGCCCGATCGACGATCTGCTCGCCTTCCATATCGTGTTCGGCAAGACGGTGCCCGACATCTCGCTCAACGCCGTCGCCAACCTCGGTTATGCCGACTGCCGCTTTCTGAAACCCGTCTATCCGGGCGACACGCTCTCGTCCGTCTCCGAGGTGATCGGCCGCAAGGAGAACTCGAACCGGCAGACCGGGGTCGTCTATGTGCGCTCGCGCGGGTTCAACCAGCGCGGCGAAACGGCGATCGAATACGTGCGCTGGGTGATGGTCAGGAAGCGCTCCCCCGAGGCGCCGGCGCCCGAAGCGCATCTGCCCGAGTTGCCCGAGGCGGTCTCCGTAGCCGACCTTGGCTCGGCTTGTCCGAATATCGACCGCGCCGCCTTCGATCTCGAGCTCAGCGGTTCGCCGTTCCGCTTCGAGGACTACGAGGCGGGCGCCAAAATCGACCACGCCGACGGGATGACCGTCGAGGAGGCCGAGCACATGATCGCGACCCGCCTTTACCAGAACACCGCCAAGGTCCACTTCAACCAGTTGAGCGAGGGGCAGGGGCGCTTCGGCCGCCGGCTCATCTATGGCGGCCACGTCATATCGCTCGCCCGGGCGCTGAGCTTCAACGGCCTCGCCAACGCGTTCCATATCGCGGCGATCAACGGCGGCCGGCATGTCGCGCCCCTCTTCGCCGGCGACACGGTGTTCGCCTGGAGCGAGGTGATCGCAACGGCGGCGCTGCCCCGGCGCGACGACGTCGGCGCGCTGAGGCTGCGCACGGTCGCGACCAAGAACCGCCCCTGCTCCGATTTACCGCTGCGCCAGGGCGAGGGTTACGAGCCGAGCGTCGTGCTCGATCTCGATTACTGGGCGCTGATCCCGCGCCGGCCCTGACCATGCGGCTGCCGGCGGACGCAGTGTTGATCGTGATCGACCTGCAGGAGGCGATCGACGACCCGCGCTGGGGGCCGCGCAACAATCCCGGAGCCGAAGCGAATATCGCGGCCCTCATCGCCGCCTGGCGGGTGGAGGCGCTTCCCATCGTCCATATCCGGCACGATTCGGTCGAACCGGGCTCGCCTTATGCGCCGGGCTCGCCCGGACATCGGTTCAAGGCCTCAGCCCTGCCGCTCGACAGCGAGTGTGTCATCGCAAAGACCGCCAACAGCGCCTTCGTCGGCACGGCGCTCGAGGCCCTGCTCGACGAATTCGGCGCGACGACGCTGGTGCTGTGCGGCGTCCTGACCCCGAATTCGCTCGAAGCGACAGCGCGCCACGCCGGCAATCTCGGCTATCAGGCTTTCGTCGTCGCCGACGCCTCATGGGCGGTCGACAAGGTCGATCTCCGCGGCAGGCGCTGGCCCGCGGAGGACGTGCATGCGCTTTCGCTCGCCCATCTTCACGGCGAATACGCGACAATCGTCGACACGAACGAAACGCTGGCGGCGGCGGCGATGGCGAAGGCCCGTCAGCGGCTGAAAGAAGAGCGATTTCGCGGCGAGGCTTGAGCCAGGCCGAGGTTTTCCGCTCCATCCGCCCTTGCATCGGGCAGCGCGATGCGGCAAAACGGACCTTCTTAGGAGTGTAGCTCAATTGGTAGAGCACCGGTCTCCAAAACCGGGGGTTGCGAGTTCGAGTCTCGCCTCTCCTGCCATCGCCTCAAGGCGATTGCGGGCGTAGTTCAATGGTAGAACGGAAGCTTCCCAAGCTTCATACGAGGGTTCGATTCCCTTCGCCCGCTCCAGGCCCTTGCGACGGGGCCGGACAAGAGAAATTGTAAATTGTATTAAATGTGAAGTCGGGCGTCGTTATCGCGAGCGAAGCGTGGCGATCCAGTGGGCTCCTCCGTCATCGCCGGGCCGGCCATGACGACGTTGAAGTTGGAGCGGCTCTGCCGCAGTCGGTTGTGAAGGATTTTGGCGATGATTTACGAACTGCGCGTGTATCGGGTGTTGCCGGGCCGAATGCCCAATATGCTGGCCCAATTCAGGGACCACACGGTCAAGATTTGGGAAAGCCACGGCATCCGTGCTCTCGGCTTTTGGACCACGCTCGTCGGCGAATCCAATAATGACCTGACCTACATCATTCCGTGGGAATCCCTGGCGGAGCGCGAAACGAAGTGGACTGCGTTCGTGAACGATCCCGCCTGGCACAAGGCCCGCGACGACAGTGAGCGCGATGGCCCCATCGTCGCGACTCTCCGCAACGAGTTTCTGACGCCAACCGACTTCTCCGCGCTGAAATAGGTCGCGCGCTTCCCGGCAACCAGGCGAAGGGAGGACGTTCGGCGAGGCGCAGGGTGCGATCCAGCCCCCTGACCGCCCCATTTCCCAAATCGCCCGAACTGCCCTATTCCCTCCCGCTCATGAGTCGGGGCCGGTCCATCGCCCGCGCGGGAGCCTCCAGAAGCCATGAAACTGCCGAATGAGATCGGCCCCATTCACTTCGTCGGCATCGGCGGCATCGGCATGTCCGGCATCGCGGAAGTGCTGATCAACCTTGGCCACGACGTCCAGGGTTCGGACGCGAGCGACAACGCGAACGTCAAGCGCCTGCGCGAGCATGGGGCGAAGGTGTTCGTCGGCCATGACGCCGCCAATTTGGGAAAAGCGGCCGTGGTCGTCGTCTCGAGCGCGGTCAAGCGCGACAATCCGGAACTCGTCGCGGCGCGCGCGCGCCGCATTCCGGTGGTGCGGCGCGCCGAAATGCTCGCCGAACTGATGCGGCTCAAGCAATGCGTCGCGGTCGCCGGAACGCACGGCAAGACGACGACGACCTCGCTCGTGGCGACGCTGCTCGACGCCGCCGGTCTCGATCCGACCGTCATCAACGGCGGGATCATCAACGCCTATGGAACCAATGCACGGCTCGGCGCCGGCGACTGGATGGTGGTCGAGGCCGACGAGAGCGACGGCACTTTCCTGAAGCTGCCCGCCGACGTGGCCGTCGTGACCAATGTCGACCCGGAGCATCTCGACCACTTCAAGACCTTCGATGCGATCAAGGAGGCGTTTTACACCTTCGTCGAAAATCTGCCCTTCTATGGTTTCGCCGTGATGTGTCTCGATCATCCGACCGTCCAGGAGCTCGTGGGCCGTATCGAGGACCGCCGGGTCATGACCTACGGCGAGAACCCTCAGGCCGACGTTCGCCTCATGGATGTCGACCTGACCGGCGGCCTGACCCGGTTTTCGGTGCTGATTCGTGAGCGCCCGACCGGCCAGGCGACCTATATCGACAACCTCGTCCTGCCGATGCCCGGCCGGCATAACGCGCTCAACGCCACGGCGGCGATCGCGGTCGCGCACCAACTCGGCGCCTCGGTCGAGGTCATTCGCAAAGCGATAGGCGCCTTCGGCGGCGTCAGGCGGCGCTTCACCCGCACCGGCGAGTGGAACGGAGTCGCGATCTACGATGACTACGGCCATCATCCGGTCGAAATCGCCGCCGTGCTCAAGGCGGCGCGGGCCGCGACCAGCGGCAAGGTGATCGCCGTCGTGCAGCCGCACCGCTACACGCGCCTGGCGTCGCTGTTCGACGCCTTCGCCACCTGTTTCAACGACGCCGACAGCGTCATTGTCGCAGACGTCTACCCTGCCGGAGAGGCCCCGATCGAGGGCGCGAACAGCAAGGCGCTCGTGGCCGCGATCGGCGCTCACGGCCATCGGCACGCGCTCGCGCTCCCCTCGCCTGAGAAGCTAGCCCCGCTTGTCCACTCGCTCGCTCGGCCCGGCGACTTCGTCGTTCTGCTCGGCGCCGGCTCGATCACCCAATGGGCCTATGCGCTGCCGGGCGAACTCGCCGCGCTCGACCGCCCCTGAGGCTCGCGGGTCGCATGACGTTTCCGGATATCTCCGGCGATCTGAAGGCGCTCGCGCCCGGCTTGCGCGGGCGCCTCGTGGTCAACGCCCCGATCGGCGAGACGACATGGTTTCGGGTCGGCGGCCTGGCGCAGGCCCTGTTCTCGCCGGCCGACGAGGACGATCTCGCCCGTCTTATGAGCGCGCTGCCGCCCGCGATTCCGGTCACGACGATCGGCCTCGGCTCGAACCTCATCGTGCGCGACGGCGGCGTTGAAGGCGTCGTGATCCGCCTTGGCGGCCGGGCTTTCAATGCGATCGACGTCATGGACGACTTCCGCGTGATCGCGGGCGCAGCTGCGCCCGACCAGTTCGTCGCCAAGGCGGCCGCGACCGCAGGCGTCGACGGCCTCGCCTTCTTGCGTGGCGTCCCAGGGTCGATCGGGGGCGCCCTTCGCATGAACGCGGGGGCCCACGGCGGCGAGACCAGGGACGTGCTGATCGAGGCGCAGGGCGTCGACCGCTCAGGGGTCAGGCGCGTCTTCTCGAACGCCGAAATGGGCTTCTCCTATCGCCACTGTTCTGCTCCTGAAGACGTCATCTTCACGCGCGCTGCGTTTCGGGGCCGGCCGGGCGATCCGGCCGGGATCGAAGCGGAAATGGAGCGAATTACTCGTGCACGCGAAGCCTCTCAGCCGATCCGGGAGAAGACCGGCGGCTCGACGTTCAAGAACCCGCCCGGGCGAAAGGCCTGGGAGCTGATCGACAAGGCCGGATGCCGGGGCCTCACGGTCGGCGACGCGCAGGTTTCGACTATGCATTGCAACTTTCTCATTAACCGCGGCACGGCGAGCGCCGCCGACCTCGAAGCGCTTGGCGAGGAAGTGCGCCGCCGCGTGCTCGAGACGGGCGGGGTCGCGCTCGAATGGGAAATCAGGCGCATCGGAAAGGCAGCGTCGACATAAGCGCGCGGCGGCGCCGCAGCGACAGCTCCCTATCAGCCTGCAGCGACGCTGTTTTTTGCAACCTTTCCCGCGATCACACCGCGCAGGTTAACGCTTCGTTAAGGCGCGCGACTTAGTCCTGCCTTAACTCTGCTCTTTGGCGGATCGTTAGGGAAATGGCGGGCGATGAAGCATGTCGCGGTGCTGATGGGCGGCTGGTCGGCGGAGCGTCCGGTTTCGCTGAATTCCGGCCGCGGCTGCGCCGACGCGCTCGAATTGCAGGGCTACCGGGTGACGCGGATCGACGTCGACCGGTCGATCGCCGACACCCTCGCCAGGTTGAAGCCCGATGTCGCTTTCAACGCACTGCACGGGCGCGTTGGGGAAGACGGGACCATTCAGGGCGTGCTCGAGATTCTTCGTATTCCCTATACCCACTCCGGCGTCTTGGCCTCAGCCCTTGCCGCGCAGAAGGATCTTGCGAAGGTGATCCTGCACGCGGCGGGGGTTCCCGTTCCCCATGGGATTACGATTGATCGGCACGAGGCTGCGCGCCGCCACGCGATGGCGCCGCCCTATGTGCTCAAGCCGATAAACGAAGGCTCGTCGCTTGGGGTCGTGATCGTCAAGGAGGATCGGGCCCATCCACCGCAGGAAGTCGGCCGGGAAGACTGGCCTTACGGCGATCTGATTCTGGCTGAGCAATTCGTCGACGGCAAGGAGTTGACCTGCGCCGCAATGGGCGAGCGGGTCTTGGGGGTCATCGAAATACAGCCGGTTTCCGAAGCGTTCTACGGATATGACGCAAAATACGCCAAGGGCGGCTCAAAGCATATCCTGCCGGCAAAACTTAAACCGAATATTTACCATAAGGTCCAAGACTTGACCTTGAGAGCGCATCGGGCGCTGGGGTGCCGCGGAGTGAGCCGCGCCGACTTCCGGTTCGATGAAACGAAAGGCGAAGAGGGCGAGCTCGTGTGTCTCGAAGTCAACACCCAGCCCGGCATGACGGAAACGTCGCTCGTGCCGGAAATGGCGGCCCACGCGGGCCTGTCGTTCGGCGAGCTGGTCGCCTGGATGGTGGAGGACGCGTCGTGCGACCGCTGAGCCAGGCGTTCGTCTGGGGCCCGGCCGCAACCCCTGTGATGGCCGGCTTCCCGATCGCGGCCACGCCGCATAAAGTCGTGCTGCGGGGCGAGCGTTCCGCGCGGGGGCCACTGCGCTGGCGCCTTTCCCTCGATCGCCCGCCCTCGATCGCGCTCGAAATTGCGCTGACGCTCGCCGTCCTCGTCGGGGCCGCGGCGCTCGGCGCGGAGCGCGGCGGGCAACTTGACGATTTCGTCGCGCGCTACGGCGGACTGGGCGATTTCGTCGCGCGCACCCTCGGCTTCGGCGTCGACGTCGTCACGGTGTCCGGCGCCATCCATCTGAGCGAGCAGCAAATCCTGACGATCGCCGGGATCAGCTCAAAGGACTCGCTGCCGTTTTTTGACGTCGCCGCCGCGCGCTCGCGGCTGGAGGCCGATCCGCTCGTCAAGCAGGCCAGCGTGCGCAAACTCTATCCGCACCAGATCGTGGTCGAAATCGTCGAGCGCACCCCCTACGGTCTTTGGCAAAAGGACGGACAGGTGCGTGCAATCGCCGCCGACGGCGCAGCGATCGATGAGGCGCAGGACGGGCGGTATGTCGACCTGCCGTTTGTCGTCGGAGAGGGCGCAAACCAGCGGATCCGCGAATTTGTCGCCCTTGTGGACGCGATGGACGAGCTCAAGCCGCGAGTCGAGGCAGGCGTACTGGTTGACCAGCGCCGGTGGAATTTGAAGCTGAAGTCGGGCGTCGACATCAAGCTTCCCGAATCCGATCCGCAAGCGGCGATTGCGACGCTGCTCCGCCTCCAGCGCGAGCAGCGCATCCTCGAGCGCGACGTTCTGGCGCTCGATTTCCGCGTGCCGGGCCGCGTGTTCGTGCGGTTGTCTGAGGAGGCGGCGGCCGCCTGGGCGGATGCGCACGCGCCGAAGAAGGCGGCCCAGCCATGAGCTTTCGGCCGCTCCCGCCGCGCATGCGGCAGATTCCTCCTCGCAAGAGCGCCATTCTTTCGGTTCTCGACGTCGGGGCGTCGAAGATCGTCTGCCTGATCGCGCGGCTGACGCCGATGGAGCCGTCGGAGGCGCTGCGTGGCCGCACCCATCGCTGCAAGGTGCTCGGCATCGGGCATCAGCGTTCGAGCGGCGTCAAAGGCGGCGCCGTCGTCGACCTTCAGGCCGCCGAGCATGCGGTGCGGCTGGCGGTCGACGCGGCCGAGCGCATGGCGGGCGTCGAGGTCGGCGGCGTCATCGTCAACATGTCCGGCGGCCTTCTGGCGTCGCAGCGCTTCAGCGCCAAGGCCGCTTTGCGAGGCAAGACCGTGTCCGAGCACGACATCCATCGCGTTCTGGAAGCAGCGTCGTCAGCGAACGCCCATCCGGGCCGAACCGTTCTGCATGCGCTGCCGACCGCCTTTTCGCTCGACGCCACCCGCGACGTGCTCGACCCCAAAGGCATGATCGGTGAAGAGCTCGGCGTCGACTTGCACGTCGCCTCGTGCGACCAGGCCGCCGCGCGCAATCTCATGCTGGTCGTCGAGCGCTGCCATCTTCGCGTCGAGGCGATGGTGGCGACCCCCTATGCGGCGGGACTGTCGACGCTCATCGACGACGAGGCTGAACTCGGGGCCGCCATCGTCGACTTCGGTGGCGGGTCGACGACGGTCGGCGTCTTTCGCGGCGGGCGGCTCATCCACGTCGACGCCGTCGCCGTCGGCGGCGTTCACGTCACGAGAGACATCGCGCGGGGGCTCAATATCTCGGTGACAGACGCGGAGCGGCTCAAGACCCTCTACGGCGCCTGCATCGCGTCCCAGTCGGACGACCGCGAATCCGTAGCGATCAACCGCCTGGGAGACGACATGGACCATCCGAGCCATCTGCCCAAGTCGGAACTCCTGCGCATCATCCGCCCTCGCGTCGAGGAAATCCTCGAACTCGTGCGCGACAGGCTGCGCGCCTCGGGACACGCCGCTCAGGCGGGCCGCAGGCTGGTGATGACCGGCGGGGCCTGCCAGCTGACGGGACTGCCGGAATTCGCCCGCTCCGTCATCTCGAATCAGGCCCGGATCGGGCGGCCTTTGGGAATCGAAGGCCTGCCCGAATCGGGCAAGAACCCCTCCTTCGCGGCGGCGGTGGGATTGCTGGTCTACCCGCAGATGGCCGGCCTCGAATTTTTCGAACCCACGCGCAGCGTCATGCCGCACGCGCACGTGGAAGGCGGATATGCGGCTCGGGTCGGGCGCTGGTTGAAGGCGAGCTTTTAAGGAGTTTCGGGACCCTCGTCGGCAGAGGCGTTCCAGACAAACGTTGTTGTAAATCGAATCGGCGCCGCCGGGCGCCCAACGGAATGAGGCAGGACATGTCGATCACTCTGAAGGCCCCCGAACTGAGGGAATTGAAGCCGCGGATCATGGTTTGCGGGGTCGGCGGCGCCGGCGGCAATGCGGTCAACAATATGATCGTCTCCGGGCTCTCCGGAGTCGATTTCATCGTCGCCAACACCGACGCCCAGGCGCTGACCTCGTCGCGCGCCGAGCGCATCATTCAGATGGGCCTTCAGGTGACTGAGGGGCTCGGCGCCGGGTCCAAGCCCGAAATCGGCAAGGCCGCTGCGGAGGAGGCGCTCGAGGAGATCCGCGACCACCTCGCCGGCGCGCATATGGTTTTCGTGACCGCCGGCATGGGTGGCGGGACCGGCACCGGAGCCGCGCCGGTCATCGCGCGAGCGGCTCGCGAACTGGGTATCCTGACCGTCGGCGTCGTCACCAAGCCGTTCCACTTCGAGGGCGGGCGCCGAATGAAGGTCGCTGAGGCCGGCATCGCCGACTTGCACAAGGCGGTCGACACGCTGATCATCATTCCCAACCAGAACCTGTTCCGCGTCGCCAACGAGAAGACGACCTTCGCCGACGCCTTCGCCATGGCCGACCAGGTTCTTTATTCCGGCGTCGCCTGCATCACCGACCTGATGGTGAAAGAGGGCCTCATCAACCTGGACTTTGCTGACGTCCGCTCGATCATGAGCGAGATGGGCAAGGCGATGATGGGCACGGGCGAGGCGACGGGCGAGCGGCGCGCCGTGCTCGCCGCGGAGGCTGCGATCGCCAATCCCCTCCTCGACGAAACCTCGATGAAAGGGGCCCGCGGCCTGCTCATTTCGATCACCGGCGGCAACGATCTCACGCTGTACGAAGTCGACGAGGCCGCAAGCCGCATTCGCCAGGAAGTCGACGAGGAGGCCAACATCATCCTCGGCGCGACCTTCGAGCCGGCTCTCGACGGCGTGGTTCGCGTGTCGGTGGTGGCGACCGGCATCGATCAGGCGTCGATTTCGCAGATCGAGCCCGTTAGCGCTCAAACCCGGGCTGAGGCTCTGCTCCGGGTTCGGGCGCCGGCTCCGGTCAGGTCTGCGCCGGCGGCTCTGATCGAGGCGCCCCAGGCGGCGGCGCAACTTGTCGATGACCTCGAGATCCAGCCCGCCGCTCCGGTCGTCGCGTTCCCCGAACCGATCGAGGCTCGCCACGAACCGGAAGACGAGACGCCGCACTTCATTCCGCCTGCGCCCGAACAGGCGGGCGTGCGCCCCGCGCGGATGCCGCAGATCGAGGATCTGCCGCAAGTCGCGCAGAACCAGATCCGGGCAATCCGCGAAGCGCATGCCGGAACGCCTGCGCCGGAAACGCGCCGGCGGTCGCTCCTGGAGAAACTGGCCGCGTTCGGCATCACCCGTCACGATGAAGAGCCCGAAGCGCCGAAGCCCGCCACGCCCGCATTGCCCGCGGCCGCCCCTCCCCAGCG
The DNA here is from genome assembly GCA_963787135.1 of uncultured Alphaproteobacteria bacterium. Lineage (GTDB taxonomy): Bacteria > Pseudomonadota > Alphaproteobacteria > Rhizobiales > Beijerinckiaceae > Roseiarcus. The sequence goes on from CAWBBW010000016.1 coordinate 10,270, forward strand.
GGCGTATCCGGCGTCATCGTCTCACGCCGAGGCTGGCCGGGCTCCGCCCCGCCCGCTGCCGGCGCGCGCGGCGGCAGGCGCTCTCGACCCGCACGGCCGGGCGATTCCCCGCCCTCCGGCGACCGAGGACGATCACCTCGATATCCCGGCCTTTCTGCGGCGGCACCCGAACTGATTCGTGGCTTGGACGACGCTCAGGCCGCGGTCCTTTACCGCGGCCTGACACATTTCGGCCAACAAAGTTCTAAGATATCTTCTTTAAGCATTTGAAATTTATTGTGAAAAGAATTGCGGCGAGCTTGTAATTTTTGTTCACCAAAGGTGATTTGTCTCCGCGCTGAATCGCCAGCAATGTCGCCGCCCAATCGGGTCGCCGAGGTGGCAGGATGTCCGCGAAGGGCTGACTGCGTTGGCGATAGTTTGGCGTCGGGCCACGGGCTTCCAGCCCTCGAAGCGTCCGGCGTCGCCAATCAGGGCCGGGCGAGCGCCCCGGGGTCAATTGACGATGAAGCCAGGCTTTCAGAATACGCTCCGTAACCGGGTCAAGGTGACCGGGGTCGGAGTCCACTCGGCGACGCCTGCGCAACTCGTTCTCCATCCTGCGGACGTCGACTCCGGCGTCGTCTTCCTGCGTACGGGCTTGCCGGGCGGACGCGAGCGCCTGCTCGAAGCCAAGCGGTCGAACGTGACTCAGACCTCGCTTTGCACGATGCTTGGCGATGCGTCGGGCGCCAGCGTGGCCACGGTCGAGCATCTTCTCGCCGCTCTGTCCGGCCTGCAGATCGACAACGTCCTGATCGAAATCGACGGACCCGAAACCCCGATCATGGACGGTTCGGCCGCCGAGTTCGTTAGCGCGATCGATCAGGCGGGCATCGTCCATCAGTCGCGCACGCGCCGCCACCTCAAGATTGTGAAGCCCGTGCGCGTCGAACGCGACGGCGGCTATGCCGAATTTCTACCCGCCGACCGCGGATTCCGGCTGGATGTCGAGATCGATTTCAAATCGCCGGCGATCGGCCGTCAGCGGTGCGCTTTGACCCTCGATCCGGCGACCTTCCGCCGCGAACTCGCACGAGCGCGCACCTTCGGCTTTGTATGCGACGTCAAGAAACTGTGGGAAGCGGGCTTCGCTCTGGGCTCCTCGCTCGACAATTCCGTGGCGATTGACGACGACATCGTCCTCAATCCCGAAGGCCTGCGCTACCGGGACGAGTTCGTGCGCCACAAGGCTCTAGACGCGATCGGAGACCTGTCGCTCGCCGGAGCGCCGATCGTCGGCCTTTATCGCACCTACCGTCCAGGCCACAGGCTGAACGCGCTGGCTCTGGAGGCGTTGTTTGCTAGCCGTTCCGCTTATGAGATCGTTGATGCGCCGACGGCCAAGGCCTCGGTCAAAGGTTTCGCGGCAGGATCGCATGTTCCCGCCGGCGCCGTCGCATTTGCCGCGCCCGATTGATTATTCGCGCGTTTGGCCCACCGGCGTTGCGCAGCCAGTGACTCGATGACGCCACAATTGGCGGGCATTTGTCGCGTTCGCGCCGGATAAGCCGGATGGCGCTGGCGGGCGGACTGAGGTAAACAGTCGCTTCGCCCAAAACGCGCGCTCTCCCCCGAAACCAATCGAGTCTTCACGGATGGCCAACTTCGAAATCGGCTTGACCTCGCGCGGCGCCAGTCACGCGCCGCGAGTCGTCCCCGCCCTGATCGCGATCGGTTTCTTGGCGTCCGCATGTTCAATGTTTGACCAGTTCAACCCGTTCGGCGGCGAAAAATACAAGATGGAAATTGTGCCCGACACGCCGGCCAGCAAGACTTACGATCAGGGCCTCGAGAAACTCGCGAACGGCGCCCCGCAAGAGGCAGCGAAAAAGTTCACCGAGCTCGGCAAGCAATACCCCAGTTCGGACTGGGCTCAAAAAGGCTTGCTGATGACGACCTATGCTCAATTCCAGGCCGGCGCCTTTACCGACGCGGAGACGTCCGCCGAGCGCTATCTCAAGGATTACCCCAAATCGAGCGACGACGCTTACGTGGCGTACCTCCAGGCGAATTCGTATTACGAGCAGATACCCGATATTTCGCGCGACCAGGAGTCCGCCGCCAAGGCTTATGAACTTTTCCAGGATCTGGTGAAGAAATATCCAACCTCCGAATACGTCGAAGACGCGAAATTCAAGATCCAGGTGACAGCCGACCAACTCGCCGGCAAGGAAATGTCGATCGGGCGGTTCTATCTGAACCGGAACAATTACACTGCCGCCATCAATCAATTCCGCAACGTGCTGCAAAATTATCAAACGACCCGCCATGCGGAGGAGGCGCTTTATCGTCTCGTCGAAGCATATCTGGGTTTGGGCATCACGTCTGAAGCGGAGACCGCAGCCGCGGTGCTTGGACATAACTTCCCCGACAGCCAATGGTACCAGGACGCCTATGCGCTCCTGAAGGGCAAGGGGCTATCCCCGCACAACGATCCGGCGTCCTGGATGTCAAAGCTCTACCACACGGTTATTCCCTCCTGAACGGGCCGGCATGCTCGCGCGCCTCTCCATCCGCGATGTGGTGCTGATCGACCAGCTCGATCTCGAATTCTCCGCCGGCCTGACGATCCTCACCGGCGAGACCGGGGCGGGCAAATCGATCCTTCTCGACGCGCTGTCCCTTGCGCTTGGCGCACGCGGCGACGGCGGCCTTGTCCGCCATGGCCAGGCGCAGGGGCAAGTGACCGCGGTGTTCGAATTGCCGCCGGGCCACGCGGCCCATGCGCTTCTTGAAGGGCAGGACATCGAGATTGGCGACGAACTGATCCTCAGGCGCGTGCAGCTCGCCGACGGGCGCACCCGCGCCTATGTCAACGACCAGAACGTCAGCGCGCAGGCGCTGCGGTCTCTTGCTTCCGCGCTGGTCGAGATTCACGGCCAGCACGACGAGCGCGCTTTGACGGATCCCGCCACCCATCGCGCGCTGGTCGACGCCTATGGCGGACTCGACGCGGAGGTCCGGGCCGTCCAGACGGGTTTTGCGGCGCTGCGCGACGCCGAGCGCGCGCTGGAGGACGAGCGGACGCGGGTCGCGGCGGCAGAGGCTGAGGCCGAATTCGCCAGGCACGCCCACGAGGAATTGTCGCGTCTCGCTGTCCAGCCGGGCGAGGAGGAGGCGCTGGCGGCGCGCCGGCAGGCGATGATGCAGGGGGAGAAGGTCGAAGCCGACATTCGCGAGGCGCGCGACCATCTGACCGGGGACGCCGCGATCCTTCCCGCGCTTCTCTCTGTGTCACGCCGGCTGCAGCGCCGCATGCCTCAGGCGCCGGCACTGATCGAGCCGAGCGTGAAGGCTCTGGACGAGGCGATCGAGGCGCTCGAGGGCGCGACCCGTGCAGTCGAGGTTGCGCTGGAGGGCTGCGAATTCGATCCCAACGACCTCGAACGCTGTGAGGAGCGGCTGTTTGCGCTCCGGGCCATCAGCCGCAAATATTCCGCGCCGATCGAAAATCTGCCGGCGCTGGCGCAAAAATTCGCCGACGATCTGGCGGCGCTCGAGGCTGGCCGCAGCGAGGTCGCCAGGCTCGAAGCCAAGGCTGCCATCGCGAGGGCCGCCTATGCCGCGGCGGCGGGCGTGCTCAGCGCGGCGAGGGTGAAAAGCGCGCGCGGCCTCGAACGTGCGGTGATGGCCGAGCTCCCGCCGCTCAAGCTCGAGCGCGCCGAGTTCAGTGTCGACCTCAAGCAGGACGACGCCCTCGTCTCGGCGAACGGCTACGACCGGGCGGAGTTCCTCGTTCGCACCAATCCGGGGTCGAGGCCCGGGCCGCTGATGAAAGTAGCCTCGGGAGGCGAGCTCGCGCGGTTCCTGCTGGCGATCAAGGTTTGCCTCGCCGAGCAGGGCACCGCGCCGACCCTGGTCTTCGACGAAATCGACACGGGCGTCGGCGGCGCGGTCGCCGACGCAATGGGACAACGGCTCGCGCGGCTCTCGGCGCGTGCGCAGGTCCTCGCCGTGACGCACGCTCCGCAAGTTGCGGCTCGGGCGCAGAATCATTATCGCATCGTCAAATCGGCCGTCGGCAAGGGTGAGCGCGTCGCGACGAGCGTGGCGCGCCTTGGCGCGGGCGAGCGTCGCGAGGAAATCGCCCGCATGCTTGCCGGCGCGGAGATTACCCACGAGGCGCGGGCGGCCGCCGTGAGCCTGATCGAAAAGGCTGGATGATCACTGGAAGGAGAGGCTTTTCTCCATTTCGGCTTGCTCCGCCCACCGCATTGGCCCTATCAAGCGCCGGCCGGACTTGAGGCGGCGTGAGCGCGTTTTTGAGGCGACGACATGAGCCCGGATGACGCCGGCAGCACGATCCGCGACAGGCGGCGCGAGCGTCTCTCTGCTTCGCTGAGGGAGAACCTGAGGCGGCGCAAGGCGCAGCAGCGTTCGCGGGCTGCCGAGGCGCCCCCGGCGCTTCCCGCGAAGGACGAAGGGCCCACGACGCCGGGTCCGAAAGCGTGACGACAGTCGTCCTGGGGAGGCGTCGGGCGTTCGACGCAACCCTTGTTGGGGCGGGAGGGAAAAGAGAATGGATCGCATTCAAATCCGCGGCGGGGCCAAGCTCAACGGCGTGATCCCGATTTCGGGCGCGAAAAACGCTGCGCTGCCGCTGATGATCGCGTCGCTCCTGACCGATCAGATGCTGACGCTCGAGAACCTGCCGCGCCTCGCCGACGTCAACCAGCTCGCCCGTATTCTTGGCAATCACGGCGTCGACTATTCGATCGACGGCAAGCGAGTCGGCGAGGAGGCCGCGTCGGGCCAGACCGCACATTTGCGCGCCCGGACGATCGTCGACACCACCGCGCCCTACGAACTCGTATCCAAGATGCGCGCGAGCTTCTGGGTCATCGCGCCTCTCCTCGCCCGCATGGGGGAAGCGCGGGTGTCGCTGCCGGGCGGCTGCGCGATCGGAACGCGCCCGGTCGATCTCCTCTTGATGGCGCTCGAGAAGCTCGGCGCGACCATCGAGATCGACGGCGGCTACGCGGTCGTCAAGGCCCCGAAGGGGCTCGTCGGCGGTGAGATCGAATTCCCGAAAGTGACGGTCGGCGGCACCCATGTCGCGCTGATGGCGGCGGCGACCGCCCGCGGCTCGACGCTGATCGAGAACGCGGCGCGCGAACCGGAAGTGGCCGATCTTGCTGACTGCCTTAACAAGATGGGCGCGCGCGTTCGCGGCGCGGGAACCTCCACCATCGAAATACAGGGCGTCGCTAGGCTCAACGGCGCCCATCACCGGGTGCTGCCGGACCGGATCGAAGCGGGCACTTACGCGACTGCCGTCGCCATGACGGGCGGGGACATCCTGCTCGAGGGCGTCGGCGAGGATCTCATCAAGCGGCCGCTCGAGGCGCTCGAAGAGGCCGGAGTGACAATCGTCGGTGACAATCGCGGTGTGAGGATTACGCGAAACGGCGCAGGCATCGACGCCGTCGATGTCGCCACCGCGCCCTTCCCCGGGTTTCCGACCGACCTCCAGGCGCAGTTCATGGCGCTGATGACGCGCGCGAGGGGAACGTCGCGGATCACCGAGACCATTTTCGAGAATCGCTTCATGCATGTGCAGGAGCTGGCTCGCCTTGGCGCCCATATCAAGCTCGAGGGCGATACGGCGATCGTGGACGGCGTCGACCGGCTCCGGGGCGCCCCAGTGATGGCGACGGATCTGCGCGCATCGGTCTCGCTCGTGATCGCCGGGCTCGTCGCCGAGGGCGAGACGACCGTCAATCGCGTCTATCACCTCGACCGCGGCTTTGAGCGGCTGGAAGAGAAGCTCGGCGCCTGCGGCGCCGACATCATCAGAGTTCCGGGCTGACGATGGACGCCGACAACCCAGCAGCCGACAAACCCAACCTCAAACTGCTCGCGCTTGAGCGTGAGGGCCTCGAGGTGATTTCGGCGCATGCGCAGAACACTTGCGTGAAGCGCACCGACATGGCGTGGCTGCCGCGGCAACGGCGCTTTCTTTTGGCCGGCATGCGCTACGACTGGGTCGGGGCGAAGACGGGGCCGGCGGAGCGCGTGTCGACCGTGCTGCGGTTCGACCGCGTGTTGCGCGTTTCGCATCTGGGACTTGGCGATGGAGGCGAGGATCAGACCCTCAATCTGCTCGCTCTCACCTTCGAGAAGACCGATCCGCCGGCCGGAATGATCATCCTCGCCTTCGCCGACGGCGCGCTGGTCAGGCTCGAGGTCGAGTGCGTCGAGGCGGAGCTTCGCGACATGGGGTTCCGGCAGCCCGCCACGGCCTGCGCCGGACACGCGCTGACGGACCCGTCGTCGGTTTGAGGCCCTGTTAAAGAGGTCCCGAGTGGCCATTGAGCTCGATATGCGGTCGGCGGATTTCGAGCAGCGCTTCGAGGCGCTGCTCGGCGCCAAGCGCGAGTCCGCGGTCGAGGTGGACGAAGCGGTTGCAGCCATCATTGCCGACGTGCGTGCGCGCGGCGACGAGGCGGTGTCCGACTACTCGCGCCGTTTCGATCGGGTCGACATCGAAGCGAAGGGCCTCAGGGTCGCATCAGGCGAGATCGACGCCGCGATCTCGGCTTGCGAGCCGGGAGCGCTGAAGGCGCTTGAGCTCGCCCACAGGCGGGTGACCGACTACCATCTGCGCCAGAGGCCCGCCGACGTTCGCTTTGTCGATGCGCTCGGGGTCGAGCTCGGCTGGCGCTGGCGCCCGATCGAGGCGGTCGGGCTTTATGTGCCGGGCGGCGCGGCAAGCTATCCCTCCTCGGTGGTGATGAACGCTGTGCCGGCGAAAGTGGCGGGCTGCTCGCGCGTCGCCATGGTTGTGCCGACGCCGGACGGCGCGGTCAATCCGCTGGTGCTGGCTGCGGCGCGGATCGCCGGCGTCGACGAAATCTACCGGGTCGGCGGGGCGCAGGCGATTGCCGCGCTCGCCTATGGGACGAAGACCATTGCGCCCGTCTTCAAGATCGTCGGGCCCGGCAACGCCTATGTCGCGGCGGCGAAACGCCGTGTTTTTGGCGTCGTCGGCATCGACATGATCGCCGGCCCCTCCGAGGTCGTCATCCTCGCCGATCGGACCGCCAATCCCCGATTTGTCGCCGCCGATCTCCTTGCCCAGGCGGAGCATGACGAGGCGGCGCAATCGATCCTCATCACCGACGATGCGCCGCTCGCGCGCGCGGTACGCTCCGAAGTCGAGCGCCAGCTCGCGACGCTGCCGCGCGTCAGAATTGCCGGCCCGAGCTGGCGCGACTATGGCGCAATCATACTTGCCCCGTCGCTGAAGGCCGCGTTGCCGCTCGTCGACCGACTCGCGCCGGAGCATCTCGAGATCATGGCGGAAGGCGCCGATGCGCTGGGCGACGAGGTCAAGAACGCCGGGGCGATCTTCCTTGGGTCCAATACGCCCGAGGCAATCGGCGACTACGTCGGCGGCTCCAATCATGTGCTGCCGACCGCGCGCTCTGCCCGGTTCTCCTCGGGCCTCGGCGTGCTCGACTTCATGAAGCGCACCTCGATCCTCAAATGCGACGCGCGCGCTCTCGCTGCCCTCGGGCCCGCGGCGGTCACGCTGGGCGAGGCAGAGTCGCTCGATGCCCACGCCCGCTCGGTCGCGATGCGCCTCGAGCCGGAGAACCCGGGCCCGGAGCCGGCCCTGCCGAGGCGGCCGTGAGCGACAAGGCGGATGAGCGCCGCGACCGCCTTTGCGAGGTCTTTCTCGATGAAGAGACCATTCCGCGCGGCGTGATCGACGTCGATCATGAGCGCGCTGTCGCGATCTTCGATCTCGTCGAAGAAAACGCGTTCGGCGTCCCGGGCCGCGATGACGGGCCCTATACGCTGACGATCTCGCAGGAGGAATCGAAACTCACCTTCGACGTCAGGACCGGGGACGGCGAGCAGGCCGTCTCGATCATCGTCTCGATGACCCCGCTGCGGCCGCTGCTCAGGGACTATTTCATGGTCTGTGAGACCTATTACTCCGCCATCCGCACGGCGAGCCCGCGCCAGATCGAGGCCATCGACCGCGAGCGCACGGCGCTCCACAACGAAGGGGCCGAACTGATGGCCCAGCGGCTGACGGAAAAGGTCACGATCGATCAGGGCACCGCGCGCCGGCTCTTCACCCTCGTCTCCACCCTGCGCTGGAAGACATGACCGGGCGCGCGGCTTCTCCTTCTCCCGCCCGCGGGAGAAGGTGGCGCGAAGCGCCGGATGAGGGTTTTGCGAAGCGCGCCTTCATCCTGGCCAATACAAGGCTGACGGCGCCGCCGCTCGTCCCCGAGGTCAAACTCCGGCTCGCGGACGAAGCGGTGCCGATCTGGACCAAAACGGAAGAGGAGCTCGGCGCCATGGGGTTGCCGGCGCCATTCTGGGCTTTCGCCTGGGCGGGCGGGCAGGCGCTCGCGCGCTACGTCCTCGACAACCCGGCGCTGGTGCGGGAGCGACATGTGCTCGATTTCGCCTCGGGCTCGGGTCTCGTCGCGATCGCGGCCGCGCTCGCCGGCGCCTCCGCCGTCGAGGCCTCGGACGTCGACCCGTTCGCCACCGCCGCGATCGGGATCAACGCCGCCGAGAACGCCGTCTCGGTCTTCGCGCGCCTCGAAGATCTGATCGGCGCCGACGAGGGCTGGGACACGGTGCTCGCGGGCGACATCGCCTACGAAAGAGAGATGGCCGCGGCCGCTACCCATTGGCTCGCCTCGCTCGCGGCCCGCGGCGCGACCGTCCTCATCGGTGACCCGCGCCGGACCTATCTCCCGACCGACCGGCTCGACTGCGTGATCGAATATCGCGTGCCGGTGACGCGGGAACTCGAGGATTCCGAGATCAAGCGGACGGGCGTGTTCCGATTCCGGTGAAGACGCCCGGTCTCGGCAATATCGGGATCGCGGGACCTCGACGGACTTATCTGCCTGCGTTCCCGTCGAGCCACACAGTCGCGGATTTGGGGTCGAATACGATCGTGCCGAAGAGTTTTAGAAAGGAGGCGCCGAGCTGGGCCGCGGGCTCGCCCATCGTCGCGATGCCGCCGCAGCTGTTCGCCGGCTTTACGATCAGGGTGAAGCTATCGGTCTGGACGATCGGTCTCGCTTGTTCGTTTTCAATTCTGAGCGCGCTGTCCCGGACCGCATAGACCCGCCGGATCTCGCGACCCTCGCAGGTCCAGACGCCGAGGTCGCGGAGCCGCTCCAGCCGGACGCCGCTCGCGGCGAGGCGGTCGTACAAAGCCTCGTTGATGTCGACGGAGCGCGGGTAAACCGTGTCGGCATAGCCGGTGTCGATCTGCGCCCAGGCGCGGACCCCGCCGAGGCTGAGATAGACAACAGGGACATTGGCGAGCCCGCTCTTGATCGTCGAAAGGTCGGACGAAAAGAACCCGCTCTGGGAGACGGGAACGAGGCCCTGCGCGCGAAGCGCTTTGGCTTCGCAGGGGTGGTCGCCGAGATAGACGCTGCTTCCGGAAAATTGCGCGGTGAGCAGAGAGAGGAAGTCGGTGCCGATCACGCCGAGCTGCCGCGTCGCGGTCTGGACCGGCTGGTCGTAACGCGCGAGACGGAAAGCGCCCTTTTCGAAACTTGGGAGCGAAATCGCCGCTGCTTTGTCCGATCCTGCCGTTCCGGCAAATGTGTCGGCCGACAGCGAGCTTCGCGTCGCCCCATAGTCGAGGAGGAACTGCCCGGGAATGCCCGCGGCGGTCAGCGCAATATAGGGAGTGACGCCGTTCCTGAGGCGGCTGATTTCGTACCTCTGCCCGCCGCAAAGCGCCTCCCCGGCATGGTCCCGAGTCTCCATGAAGACGGCCAAAGCAAGGGCGCAGGCAAGGCCGGCGATGGCCGCGATCGGGAGAAAAGCTTTTCGGACGAAAGGCATTCGCTTCGTTTGGGTCGCGATGGACGCGCCTGTCAATGGCAAGGGTTCCGGTCAACGGGGGGTGATGTCGCGCAGGGCCCCGGGCCCACTGCGCAGTCCGGCCAATCGTTGCAGCGGTCCCCTCGGAGATGTGATAAATCTCCCCGACGCACGCGGCCGCCATCAATTGGTCGCATGCGAACTGCTATTGGATCCAAGATGACGCAGAACCAAAACTCCGATTCCCAAGAGCCCGCGCCGGATGGTCCGCCGACCTCCGACATCATCTATCCCTCCGCGATCCCCTTCGTCCTGGTGCATCTGGCGTGCCTCGGGGCGATCTGGACCGGCGTCACCATTGAGGCGCTCGCCATTGGCGTCGGCCTCTACTGGCTGAGGATTTTCGCCATCGGGGCGGGGTATCATCGCTATTTCTCGCACCGCGCGTTTGAGACCAGCCGCGCTTTTCAATTCATTCTCGCGCTTTTGTCGCAGAGCACCTCGCAAAAGAGCGTGTTGTGGTGGGCGTCCAACCACCGCGATCATCACCTCTATTCGGACACCGAGCTCGACGTTCATTCGCCGCGCCACACCGGATTTCTGTACAGCCATCTCGGCTGGATTTTCTCCCGCCGCCATTCGCAAACGAATCTGACGCGCATCGCCGATTTCGCGTCCTATCCGGAGCTGATGTGGCTCCATCGCCACGAGCTTACGCCCGCCTTCGCGCTCGCCGTTCTGTGCTTCGCCGCCGCCGGCTGGCCCGGGCTCGTCGTTGGCTTCTTCTGGAGCACGGTCGCGGTCTATCACGCGACCTTCTCCATCAATTCGGTCGCCCACGTCGCCGGGCGCCGCCGCTACATCACCGGCGACGATTCCCGCAACAACTGGCTCCTCGCCATATTCACCATGGGGGAGGGCTGGCACAACAATCATCACGCGTTCCAGAGCAGCGCCCGCCAGGGATTCCGCTGGTGGGAATACGATCCGACCTTTTATCTCCTGAAGCTGCTCGAGCGGCTGGGAGTGGTATGGAAACTCAAGCGTCCGACCCCTGAGGTCGTGCAAAACCGACACCGCCTGGGGACGAGGGTGATCAGCCGGGCGGCGCTACAGGTGGCGGAGAGCTTCAACGCCGAGCGCATCGCGCTCGCGGCCGCTGCGGCCCTCGGAAAAAGCCGGCTCTCCGAGCTTCACCAGCGGCTTCGCCAGGTCCAGCCCTTCGCCGGCTTCGAGATCCTCAGCGAACTGAATCTGCCTCACGTTCCGAGCAGGACCGAGATCGTCAGCCGCGCGCGGGCGATGCTGGCGAACTCGCCCTCGATGGAGGATATCGCGGCCAGGGCGCACGAGCTTCTGCTCGAGGCGATCGGGACGCGCCTAGCGACGCTCGCCGCCCAATCCGCCTACGCCGGCTGATCCCCTGTAGACGCGATCGCTGATCGCGTCAGCCGCGATCAACGATCGCGGTTACAGTCGCAGAGCGTCCCAATTGCAACATGCTGACGTGCCTAAGGGGCGCGGCATGCTTGGGACGCGACCTAACATAGGCCGACTTCAGAAACAGGGAGAGAAACCATGGCAGGAGAATTGGAGGGCAAGGTCGCCGCCGTGACCGGGGCTGCCTCGGGCATCGGACTGGCAAGCGCCGAGGCGATGCTGGCCGCTGGTGCGCGCGTGGTGATGGTCGACCGCGACGAAGCGGCGCTGAAGGCGCTCGGCGCCAGGCACGGCGACAAAATGATCCCGCTGGTGATCGACCTCCTCGACCCGAAGGCTTGCGCGACGCTGCTGCCGAAAGTTTTGGAGAAGGCAGGCCAACTCGACATCCTGCACGCCAATGCGGGCATCTATGTCGGCGGCGACCTGGTCGATAACGACACTCGCGCAATCGACCGGATGCTGAACTTGAACGTCAATGTCGTGATGAAGAACGTGCACGACGTGCTGCCGCATATGATCGAGCGGCGCACCGGCGACATCATCGTCACGAGCTCGCTCGCGGCCCATTTTCCGACCCCATGGGAGCCGGTCTATGCGTCGTCCAAATGGGCGATCAACTGCTTTGTCCAGACGGTGCGGCGCCAGGTGTTCAGGCACGGCATTCGCGTGGGCTCGATCTCGCCCGGTCCTGTCGTCACCGCGCTGCTCGCAGACTGGCCGCCGGAAAAGCTCAAGGAGGCCAGGGAGTCGGGAAGTCTGCTCGAGCCCGGCGAAGTGGCGAATGTGATCACCTTCATGCTGACGCGGCCGCGCGGCATGACCATTCGCGACGTCGTGATGCTGCCCACCAATTTCGATCTTTAAGCCGCCGCGGGTCCCTTCCCCAGCTTAAGCTGGGGAAGGTGGCGCGCAGCGCCGGATGGGGTGTGGCCAGCTGCCTCAACTGTGGGTCGGATTGCACGACCGTTCCTGCAAACCTCCATCGATTCAGACCTGCTTTCCACACCCCATCCGTCGCCTTCGGCGACACCTTCCCCGCTTCGCGGAGAAGGGGAGACGCGCCAACCGCCTTCTCGTCACAAGACGTGAGCTAAAGAAGTAAACACTGAGCCGCGCAGGTCTGACAGGGAATGGTGCTGCAAGAGAGGATTGAACTCTCGACCTCTCCCTTACCAAGGGAGTGCTCTACCACTGAGCTACTGCAGCATCTGGCGTCGCCGCCGAAAGCGTCCGGCTTCTGCCATAGGCGCCGCGGCGTGGCAAGGCGGGATGGTCCTCATGAGGTTCGCTCGCGCGCGAATTGCGGCGCCGGGCGCCTCGACATAATCTCGCAGGCGGTCGATTTTGCAACGCTTGCGTCGGACCTCGCGGGCAAACGGCGGCCGAAGCCGATGCGATCGAAGAGCGGCCTGGCGGAGGGAGGCCGGCATGCCGGAACGGCCGAGCGAACTGACTTATGGGCTGGACGAAAGACCGCCCTGGCCGCAGCTGCTGGCCCTCGGGTTTCAGCACGTGGCCGTCATTTGCCCTTATCTGGTGATGGTGGCGCTGGTCGCGGAAGCCGCGAAATTGCCGCACGCGGCGGCGAAAAGCGCCATCGGCCTTGCCATGATCGCGGTTGCTTTCATGACGATCCTCCAGAGTTTGCGGCTCGGACCGGTCGGTTCGGGCTATCTCTGTCCGCCGGTCGTCTCGGCCATCTATTTGCCGTCGAGCCTTGCGGCGGCCGCGTCGTTCGGGATCTCCGCCGTCTGCGGCATGGTGATCTTCGCCGGCGCGTGCGAGATCGCGGTGGCGTCGCTCGTCAGCCGGACGCGAAAGCTGTTTCCGGCGGTCGTTTCGGGCGTCGTCATCATGGCCGTTGGCCTTGAGCTCGGAAAGATCGCCGCCGGCGTACTGTTGGAGCATGACGCCGCGCACAGCGGGCAAACCATCGGGTCATTCGCGACCGTCGCCTGCGCCCTCGCCGCGATGACCGGCCTGGCGGTTTGGGCCACGGGCTTGCCGAAGCTGTTCTGCTCGCTGATCGGGATTCTGGTCGGATACGCTGCGGCGGCGGCCTTCCAGGTTTATTCGCCAGACTTCCTCGCCGATTTCGAGGCGGCGCGCTTCTTCGCCGTTCCCGACCCCGGCTTCTTGTCTTATGGGTTTGCGCCCTCCCTGGCCGCGCCTTTCGCGATCGCGGGGCTTGCCTCGGGTCTGCGGGTCATCGGCGCGCTGACCACCTGTCAGCAGATCAACGATTCGGGATGGCGCCGCCCCGACATGCGAAACATCGCGGCCGGCATCAGGGCTGACGGTTTCGGCTGCCTCGTGGGCGGCCTGTTGGGGACCCCGGGCATGAGCGCTGCCCCCAGCCTCGTGAGCATCGAAAAGACAACCGGCGCCACGAGCCGGTTCATCGCCTGGTCGATCGGCTTCTGGCTCATCCTGCTGTCGTGCCTGCCGAAATTTGCCGGCCTCATCGTGAACATGCCCCGTCCGGTGATGGCCGCGGCCCTCTTCTTCAACGGCGCCCTCATGCTGGTCGCAGGCATCCAGATTGTCGCCAGCCGTCCGATCACGCTTCGGGCTTCGCTCATTGTCGGATTTTCGATCCTGGCGGCGCTGACCGTGCCGGTTTTTTCCGACTTCTACCTGTCGCTTCCAGGCTGGACGCACCAGCTAACCGGATCGATCATTTCCATGGCGGTGGTCGTCTCCGTGCCGCTGAACGCCCTCTTCCTGCTCGGCACGTGGCGTTACAGTCAGCTGCGCCTCGGAACAGGTACGGAGGCCGCCACGGCCGCATCATTCGACGCGTTCTTCGAGAAACAGGCCAAGGCTTGGAATATCCCTGCAGAAGACGCCCTGCGGGTGCGCTCAGTCGTTGATGCGACCATCGAGGATGTCGTGGCCAATGCCAACGGCCCGGTGGAAATCCAGTTGGGGAGCGACTCCTTCGACATTCTGGCGACGCTGCGCTACGCGGGCAATCTGCCGTCTCTGCCGGACGCCCGCCCGAAAAAGATAATGGTGGAGGAGCAGAGCTTCGTGAGCGGGCTTTCGGGCTATCTCTCCGGCCTGCACGCCGACCGGATCGAGCGTAGCGCGAAGGGTGAGGAGTGCGAGATCCGGCTCCTCTTTCAGATGTGAAAACTTGCGCCGCAGGCCGCGCCCCTGCAGTTCTGAAAAACCAACATTTTCTTGCCTTGCTGACGGAGCTGTGGTATCTTTCCTTCGGGTTTGCGCGCGGAGCGGCGGCAGTACCACATCACTTAGTATCAAATTAACCATGTAATATATAACGCGCCCGCAAAAGCGACAGAAAAAGGCGCCTAACCCTCTGAAATCGCTTCACCGTTGCCAAACGTGCAGCGTATCCCTCACACCGCCCCGATGCGCATCAGGTCGTGGAAATGGACGATCCCGACCACCGCGCCCTTCTCCGCCACCAGGAGCGCCGAGATCTTGTGGCTGATGCATTCGAGCGCCTCCTCGATCAGCGCGCCGGGCGCGATCGTGCGCGGGTTTTTGGTCATGACGCGGGCGACCGGCGTATCGAGCGAAAAGTCGGCCTTCAGCTGACGGCGAAGGTCGCCGTCGGTGACGATGCCGACGAGCTTCTCGCCCTTCTCGAACACCGCCACGCAGCCGAAGCCTTTCGAGGACATCTCGACGATCGCATCGGCCATGCGTGCGCCGGCGTCGATGCGCGGCACGCGCTCGCCGGTATGCATGACGTCGCGCACATGGGCGAGCCTTGCCCCAAGCTTGCCGCCCGGATGGAGGGCGCGGAAGTCGAGCGCGGTGAATCCCCGCCCCTCGAGCAGCGCGATCGCCAGCGCATCGCCGAGCACGAGCTGCATCGTGGTCGAGGTCGTCGGCGCGAGGCCGTTCGGGCAGGCCTCGTTGACATTGGGCATCACAAGGCAGACGTCGGCCTCGCGGCCGAGCGAGCTCTCGGAGCACGCCGTCATGGCGATGAGCGGGATGGCGTAGCGTTTGGCGAAGGTGACGATCGCCGCCAGCTCGACCGTCTCGCCCGACCAGGAGAGCGCGAGCACGACATCGCCGTTCTGCACCATGCCGAGATCGCCGTGGCTCGCCTCCGCCGGATGGACAAACGAGGCCGGCTGGCCGGTCGAAGCCAGGGTCGCGGCGATCTTCCGGGCGACATGGCCTGACTTCCCCATGCCGGTCACGATGACCCGGCCGCTCGCCGCGGCGATCCGCTCGACCGCCTGCGAGAAGGCCGCCCCGAGCCCGCCTTCCCCCGCCTTCCGCACCGCCTCCGCCAGCGCCTCGAGGCCCTGGCGCTCGTTCTCGATGGTGCGAATCGCCGACAGAACGGCGCTGGCTGATTCTTGAATCATCGGGGCTCTTTATCACCGGAAGGAGCGTTTGAAACCTCCCCTCCGCGGGCCGGCTGCCCTTAGGCGAGTTAATCGCGCCTTAACCATAAAGGAACAACCCTCTCCGGGCCAGACGCGCCTCCGCGGCCAAAGCGCGTTCTTCAGGAGCGCCCGTGGGCTTGCGCCATCTTCGTCCCGCGCAGCGCGCGCGATGCGCTTGCGCTGTGATCGGGATCGCAACCTGTCTCGTCGCGGGCGCCGCCCTGTCGCAGGACCCAGGACCGGCAGATCTGGGCCCGGCCGATCTGGGACTTAAGGGCGTGGACGAGCCTGATGCGCCGGCTGTTCCGGCCGGCGAGGGCCCGAACGACAGTCAGCCGGGCGAGGCTCCCCCCAAGCCGAAAGGGGAGCCGGCAAAAACCCCCCTCCCGCCGCTGAGACCCTACAAAGGCGCCGAGCGGCTCGATCAGCGCGGCGGCCCGGCCGGCCCAAAAGACGGCGTGACCCCCTCGCCGACCATCGCCGCCTTGCCCACCCTGCCGCCGCCGAAGCGGCCGGTCCGCGACGACAAGCCGTTCGATCCGCTGGGAGTCAGCGTGGGCGATTTGAGGCTCAAGCCTTTCGTCGAGGAGGATCTCGGCTGGTCCTCGAACCCCGGACTTCTGCCAGGACCCCAGAAGGGCTCGGCCTTCCTCATGTCGCAGGCTGGCTTCGTCGTCGATTCCGACTGGTCCCGGAGCGCCCTTCACGGCGACTTCAAAGGGGGGCTCACCGACTATTTCGCCGACCCGTCCGCCGACGCGCCTTTCGCCAACGGCGTCGTCAACGGCCGCTGGGACCTCTCGCGGGCGCTGAGCTTCGACGGGGAGGGCCGATTCGCGGTGACCACGATGACCGCGGGTTCGCTGGGCCTCGGACCCAACGTCGCTTTTGGCTCCTCCGGCGCTCCGCTGACCGAGACCTACGGCGCGACGGTCGGCGGCGACCGGACGTTCGGCCGTCTCGATCTCTCGCTGCACGGCTCGTTCGACCGCACGGCTTATGAAAATGCGACTCTGAGCGATGGCGCCGTGGACGAACTCTCGAGCGACGTTTTCACCGACTGGGGCCTGCGCGGCCGCGCCAGCTATCGCGTCAGCGCTACCCTCAGGCCGTTCGTCGATGTCCTCGTCGATGCCCGCCGCTACGATTCGGGCGTTGACCAATATGGCTATCAGCGCAACTCCGAGGGCGTCGCGGCGCGGCTCGGCGCCGAGGTCGACCTCGCGGGCATTCTCACAGGCAGCCTCGACGTCGGCTATGGCGAGCGCGACTATCAGGACCCGCGCCTGCCGGATCTCGCGAGCCCGCTCTTCGACGCGTCGCTGGTCTGGAACGCGACGGGGCTAACCACGGTCACGCTGAAGTCGACCTCAAGCCTCGCCGAGACCACCATCCGCGGCGCCTCCGGCGCAGCGCAGCACGCAACGACGTTCGAGATCGATCACGCGCTTCGCCGCTATCTGACGCTGACCGGGACGGTCAGCTACGCGACCGACGCCTACGCCGGCATGCCGCTCAGGGACACGACGACCACGTTCGGCCTCGTCGCCAGCTACAGCCTCAACCGCGACGTAGTCCTGAAGGCCAGCGCAAGCCGCCAGTTCTACGTGTCCAACCAGCCCGGCACGAGCTACGCCGCAACGATTGTCATGATGGGTCTCAAACTGCAGCGCTGAGATTCATGTCTTACCGCTGACGAAACCGAAGCCGTGCAGGAGCTCCTTGAGGCCCGGAGCGAGATCGCTCCGCTCGAGCGCGAAGGCGATATTGGCGGAGAGAAAGCCTAGTCGCGAACCGCAGTCGTAGGTGCGTCCGTCGAAGCGGACGCCATAAAACTTTTGCGTTCGGGCGAGCTGGATCATGCCGTCCGTCAATTGTATCTCGCCCCCGGCGCCCTTCTCCACCAGCTCGAGGATCTGGAAGATTTCCGGCTGCAGGATGTAGCGGCCAGCGATGATCAGATTGGATGGCGCCGATCCCTGTTTCGGCTTTTCGACCATGCCGGTGATTTCGAATGCATGGCCATCGTCGCGGCCTACCGCCACAACGCCGTACTGATGCGTTTCAGCAGCCGGGACCTCCTCGACGGCAATGACATTGCCGCCATACTGATCGTAGGCCTCGACGCACTGGACCAGACAACGCCCGCCGCGCGGGCCCCCTTTCGTCACCATGTCGGGCAAAAGTACCGCGAAGGGCTCGTCGCCGACGATCTCGCGCGCGCACCAGACCGCGTGGCCGAGGCCGAGCGGCGCCTGCTGGCGGGTGAAGCTGGTCGCGCCGGGGGCGGGGAGGTCGCCCATCAGCGCGGCATATTCGAGCGCCTTCCCGCGCCGCTTCAACGTGTCTTCGAGCTCATAGGACGAGTCGAAATGGTCCTCGATGACGCCTTTGTTTCGCCCGGTCACGAAAATGAAATGCTCGATTCCGGCCTCGCGCGCCTCGTCGACGACGTGCTGCAGGATCGGCCGGTCGACGACCGTCAGCATCTCCTTCGGGATCGCCTTGGTCGCAGGCAGGAATCGCGTGCCGAGGCCGGCGACCGGGAGGACGGCTTTGCGAATCGGTTTTTTCATCGGGGATCGGTCCTGATCGGGAACAGATGATCGCTCGGGGCGGTGAAAGTGCTATCGCTTAACAGGTCCCGCGCCGGCGATCCAAGCAGCAATTGGGGCGCGCGCGACGCAGGGTAAAGCGAGAGGAGACGCGAATGAGCGTTCTGGTGACCGGCGGCGCGGGATACATCGGCGGTCATATGACGCTGGGTCTCATGGACGCGGGAGAGACGGTCGTCGTTCTCGACAATCTTTCGACCGGCTTTGCCTGGGCGGTGCCCGATGGCGCGAAGCTTGTCGTCGGCGACACGGGGGACGCCGACCTTGTCGCGAAGATCATAGCCGAGCACAAAGTCGACGCGGTCGCGCATTTCGCGGCGAAGATCGTCGTGCCCGAATCGGTCACGGACCCACTCGGGTATTACCTCAACAACACGTCGAACGCGCGCACCCTGATCGAAACGGCGATCCAGGGCGGGGTCAAGTCCTTCATCTTTTCTTCGACCGCGGCCGTCTACGGTGAAACCTCGTCCGAGCCGGTGGCCGAGGATGCGCCCCTCTTGCCGATCTCGCCTTACGGGCGGTCGAAGCTGATGGTCGAATGGATGCTCAAGGACGCATCGCGCGCCTATGATTTTCGCTATGTCGCGCTGCGCTATTTCAACGTCGCCGGGGCCGATCCGGCGGGCCGCCTCGGCCAGTCGACGCCGAAAGCCACGCATCTCATCAAGCGCGGGGTTCAGACGGCGCTCGGGATCTATCCCAGCCTCGAAATCTTCGGCCAGGACTATCCGACGCGGGATGGCACGTGCGTACGCGACTATATCCAGGTAACCGACCTTATCGACGCGCATCTGGCGGCGCTCGCCTATCTGCGCGATGGCGGAGCCAGCCTCGTTTGCAATTGCGGCTACGGCCATGGGCAGACGGTCAAGGAGGTCGTCGATGTCGTCAAACGCGTGTCGGGCGTGGATTTCGGGGTGATCATGTCGCCGCGTCGCCCGGGTGATCCGGCCGCCCTCGTCGCAAGGGCCGATCGGGCGAAGAGCGCGCTCGGCTGGAAGCCTTCTCGCGACAATCTCGACGACATCGTTCGTCAGGCGCTCGACTGGGAACGGCGCCTCCACAACCGCCGCCCTGACGTCAAGCCTTGACGGCGGCCGCTTTCCCGCCGACGGCCTTCACTATTTGCATCGCCCCGCCTTTTGGGCTTTACATCGTTGCGCCATTCGGTGGATTTGGCGGCAAACTCTTCGGGGGGAATCGTATGCGCCCGGGCGACCGGCGAGAATGAGCGCGGACGATATTCTCGTCACCGAGGGCGTCAGCAAGCGCTTCGGCGATTTCAGCGCGGTCAGCGACGTCTCCTTGCGCGTTCAGCGCGGGGCGATACACGCGCTGATCGGCCCGAACGGCGCGGGCAAGACCACCTGTTTCAACATGCTGACCAAATTTATCGCGCCGAGCTCCGGGCGAATCACGTTCAACGGCCGCGACATCACCGCGATGAGGCCGGCCGACGTCGCGCGGCTCGGTCTCGTACGCTCGTTCCAGATTTCGGCGGTGTTTCCGCACCTGACCGCGCTCGAAAACGTACGCATTGCCTTGCAGCGCAAGCGCGGCGATTCGTTCGACTTCTGGCGCTCGAAGTCGGCGCTCGAACCGCTCAACGGACGCGCCCTCGAGCTCCTGGACAATGTCGGGCTGACGTCTTTCGCCTATTCGAAGGCGGGAGAAATCTCGTATGGCCGCAAACGGGCGCTGGAATTGGCCACCACCCTCGCAGTCGAGCCGGAGATGATGCTGCTCGACGAACCGATGGCGGGCATGGGACATGAGGACATTGACCGGATCGCCGAACTCATTCGCCGAGTGTCGGCAAACCGGACGATCCTGATGGTCGAGCACAATCTTCAGGTCGTCGCCAATCTGTCGCACCGCATTACAGTGCTGACGCGCGGGCGGGTGCTGGCGGAAGGCGATTATCGGACGGTGTCGGAGAACGCGGAGGTCCGTCAGGCCTATATGGGGGCAGGACATGACTGAAGCCGCCCACGTCCAGACCCCAGCGGCCGCGGCGGCGACGGTCCTGAAAGTCGAGGGCCTGCAGGCCTGGTACAACGAATCGCATATCCTGCATGGCGTCGATCTCGACGTGCGCGAGGGCGAGGTCGTCACATTGCTCGGGCGAAACGGCGCCGGCAAGACGACGACGTTGAAGTCGATCATGGGTATCGTGGGCAAACGCAGCGGCTCGGTCACGTTTCACGACCGGGAGCTGATCGGCCTTTCGATCGACCGGATCGCCCGGCTCGGCGTGGCGCTCTGCCCGGAAGAGCGGGCCATTTTTGCGACCCTGTCGGTCAAAGAGAACCTCTTCCTGCCGCCTGAGATCGCCAGGACGGGCGCGATGAGCGTGGAGCGGATCTTCACACTATTTCCCAACCTGAGCGAACGGCTTTCGAGCGGGGGCGGCAAGCTTTCCGGCGGCGAGCAGCAGATGCTCGCAATCGCCCGAATTCTTCGCACCGGCGCCCGGTTCCTGATGCTTGACGAGCCGACCGAGGGGCTTGCCCCGGTCATCATCCAGCAGATCGGGCGCACGATCGCGGAACTCAAGCGCGAAGGCTTTACGATCCTGCTCGTCGAGCAAAATTTCCGCTTCGCCGCCACCATCGCCGACCGCTTCTTCGTGATGGAGCACGGCCGCATCATCGACGCCTTCGCCAATTCCGAGCTTCCGGGAAAGATGGACATGCTGCACGAGGCGCTGGGCGTATGACAGCGACCGCCGTGACTCGACTGCTCGGGTGCGATGGAGGCGTTCCGTGAACGTCTTCGGTCACGTCATCAGTTGGCCGCAGCTTTACGGCCAGCTGCTGATCGGGCTTATTAACGGGTCGTTCTATGCGCTCTTGAGCCTTGGCCTCGCCGTCATTTTCGGCATGCTGACCATCGTCAACTTCGCCCACGGCGCCTTCTACATGATGGGGGCGTTCGGCGCTTACTTCCTGCTCAAACTTGCGGGGCTTAATTACTGGTGGGCGCTGATCCTTTCGCCGCTTGCCATTGGGGCAATCGGGGCGCTCGTCGAGCGTCTGTTCCTGAAGCGCCTAGTCGGCCTGGACCCACTCTACAGCCTGCTCCTGACCTTCGGCCTCGCGCTCATCTTTCAGGGCCTGTTCCAGAACTTTTTTGGCGCCTCGGGGCTGCCCTATGCAATCCCTAAACAGCTCTCGGGCGCCTACAATCTCGGCTTCATGTTCCTGCCCGTCTATCGTGGATGGGTGATCGTCGCTTCCGTGGTCGTTTGTTTCGGGACCTGGCTCGTGATTGAAAAGACGAAGCTCGGCGCCTACCTGAGGGCCGCGACGGAAAATCCGACCATGGTCCGCGCCTTTGGCATCAATGTGCCGCGCATGGTCACGCTGACCTATGGTTTCGGTGTGGCGCTCGCGGCCTTCGCCGGCGTCCTGGCCGCGCCGATCAATCAGGTCCGCCCGGGGATGGGAGCCGACATCATCGCCGTTGTTTTCGCGGTGGTGGTGATCGGCGGCATGGGCTCGATCCTGGGCTCGATCCTGACCGGTTTTGTGCTTGGGGTCGTCGAGGGCCTGACCAAAGTCTTTTATCCCGAAGCATCGAACACGGTCGTGTTCGTGATCATGGCGATCGTGCTGCTGATCCGGCCTGCGGGCCTGTTCGGGAGGACTTTGTGAGCGTGCGCCTCGAGGCTCCCGCGGTTGCGGTCGATACGACGGCGCGAAATCGCCGCGCCAACGCGATCGCCTTCGCTGTGATGCTCGCGCTAATCGTCATCGCCCCTTTCGTCGCCTACCCATTCTTCATCATGCAGGCGCTGTGCTTCGCCCTGTTCGCCTGCGCATTCAATCTGCTCATCGGCTATGTCAACCTGCTTTCGCTCGGCCACGCGATGTTCCTGGGGTTGGCGAGCTACGTCTGCGCACACGCCGCCAAGGTCTGGGGCCTCGAGCCGGTCTCTGCGATCGTGCTGGGCGTGGCTGCTTCCGCGGCGCTCGGCCTCGTGACGGGAGCGTTGGCTATTCGCAGCATCGGCATCTATTTCGCGATGATCACTGTGGCGTTCTCGCAGATGGTCTATTTCTTCTGCGTCGAGGCGCCGTTCACGCATGGCGAGGACGGAATCCAGGGCGTTCCCCAGGGACGCGCGCTGGGGCTGTTCGATCTATCGAATCCCTGGGTTCTCTACGTCTTCGTCGCCATTGTCTTCCTCTTCGGCTTTCTGGCTGTCCAACGCGCGGTCAACTCTCCGTTCGGCGAGATTCTTAAGGCGATCCGGGAAAACGAGCCGCGCGTCATCTCACTCGGGTATCGCTCGATGCAGTACAAGCTCGCGGCCTTCACCCTGTCGGCCGCGATCGCAGGCCTCGCTGGCGCCACCAAGGCGATCGTTGCGCAAAACGCATCGCTCACCGATGTGTCCTTCGCCATGTCGGGCGAGGTCGTGCTGATGACGCTCGTTGGCGGCATGGGCACGTTCTACGGGCCCGTCGTTGGCGCGTTCATCGTCGTTTCGATGCAGAACTATCTCGCCCAATACGGGGAATGGGTCACGGTGATACAGGGCGTCGTTTTCGTCGCCTGCGTGCTGGTCTTCCGCCGTGGCATCGTCGGTGAACTCGCAGCGCGGGCCAGGATCTCGCTCTGATCGCCTCGGGCGAGCCCTTCTCAAATGGTCAGACGCCATTGTGCGGTGCACAATGGCGTGCTATCGTTTGCGCATTGAAGTTTTGATTTCTTAATTTCTATTTTCGGAGACGCGTGACAATTCAGGGGGATACCCATGTTGCATAGCGCAAAATCCACGCCGGCCGGGCTGCAGGGCTATAACGTTCAAAAGAACCAAAATTCCATTTCGGGACTTTCTTCCGGCGCCTTCATGACGGTCCAATTGCATCTGGCGCATTCGGCGAAATTTGTCGGGGCGGGGATCATTGCCGGCGGCCCGTATCGCTGCGCGGAATCATTCCGCGACACAGCGCCCGTGGCGGACGACGCCTATGCCATGAACGCCCTCTATATCTGCATGACCCCTTTGACGCAGAGAACGGCGCCCAACTCTCAGCGCCTTGCCGATCTGGCCCGCGAGACTGCCGCCGCCGGCAAGATCGACCCTGTCGCCAATCTGGCCGACGATCGCGTGTATATTTTCACCGGCAACCGGGACGAAGTGGTCGGTTCGATTGTGGTGCTCAGCACGCGCCAGTTCTATGAAGCGCTGGGCGTGAAATCCAATCAGATCAAATTCATCGATACCGTGCCCGCGGGCCACTCGATCATCACGGACAATGCCGAAGACTCGCCGTTGGGCGCGAACCAGCCGCCGTACATCAACAACGGAGGCTTCATGCAATCCCATGATATCCTGCGTCACATCTACGGTGATCTGAAGGCTCCTTCCGGGCATTTGAGCGGAGAGCTCATTCGCTTCGACCAGTTCGACTTCCTCGGCGCCGATGTGGCCTATGCGAGCATGGGCCGATACGGTTACGTCTATGTGCCGGAAGCCGTGAAGCGCGGCGCCACCGCTCGTGGAGTGCATATTGCGCTGCACGGCTGCAAGCAGGGCTATAGTTACGTCAACTACATGACTGGCCTGGCGGCGATTACGAGCCAGCCTCCATATGGCGACCGCTACATGACCACGACGGGCTACAATCAGATCGCGGACAGCAACGACATCATCGTGCTCTACCCCCAGGTCACCGGCACAGACGACAACAAGGCGCAAAATCCGGATGGTTGCTGGGACTGGTGGGGTTACACCTCCGACAATCCGGATAACCCGGACTACTACTCCCGTGACGCCGTTCAGATCCGCGCTGTCCACAAAATGCTGGAGCAGCTTTGCAGCGGCCGGCCTTCCATGAAAGCGTCCAAGTCATGACGAGCACCTCCCTTACGGTCGCGGCCTCCGGCAGGGAGCTCGCTTCCACGGCTCCTCGGACCGCGCCAATTCCCCATCCTGCGTTGCATCATGCGCTGAGGGGCGTTGCGCTCCAGAGCGACTGGGCGGCCCGCGCTCTGTGCAATGCGAGCGCAACTGCGGAGGTTTTCGCCTCGGGAATCGACGCGGAGAGTTCTGGAAGAGTTGATGCAAATGCAACATGCCGCATTGCAGCGGCTCTTCACGCTGCAGAGCAGCTGGCTCCAGGACTGGAAAAGCTGGATCCAATATTCCGACCTGATCAAAGGGGCCAATACAACGTTCAAGTTTGTCGAACGGGAGGGCA
The DNA here is from genome assembly GCA_963787135.1 of uncultured Alphaproteobacteria bacterium. Lineage (GTDB taxonomy): Bacteria > Pseudomonadota > Alphaproteobacteria > Rhizobiales > Beijerinckiaceae > Roseiarcus. The sequence continues at coordinate 34,777 of CAWBBW010000016.1, forward strand.
ACATTGTCGCCCAATGCGTCCAATTGCTGAGCAAGCAGTCCGCTGATCTGATTGGCCTGCAGGAAAATATAGATGTCGACTATTCCTATTGGATCAACCAGAAGCTGAGCGAGAAGCGGAAATCGCTCTCCATCGCCGAAAATTGAGGGCTTGGTGCTGAACCGCGCGGCCTCCGACGGCTACTGGTTGGCCGCCCTTACCGACCAGTCATTATTTCACGGTCACAGGGGCTTTCTCCGCCTATGTGTGGGCGCGCCGCGGTCTATTGCGTCGCCATCCTGACGACGTGCCCGCCGGGGCCCGGGCGCGGCGCGACCGCGAACTCGGGCAAATAGCGCGCGACCAGCGCCGCACGGTCGAGGTCCTCGATACCGGCGAAGCCGAGATCGCGCGCTCGCCGATGAAGCGCGTCCGTATCGAGGTAGCATCGGAAAGGCTCGCCGATCGCTGCTACCCGCGCTGCCAACTCATCGTGAAAGCCGCGAACGTCCGCCTCTTGAATTGTCTGCGGCGGGTTGGCGTAGTCGAAGACGATCTCCACGCCGCCGGGGAAGCGCGCGAGCTCTCCGAGCGTGGCGAAGACCGCCTCCTCAGTCAGATAGGGCGTGACCCCGAGCCAGAGCACGAAGGTGCGCCGACCGGTGTCGAAACCGCCCGCCTCGAGCGCCGAAGTCATGCTCCCGCGCTCGAAGTCATGCGCCACAAATGCAACGTGCAGCGCTTCGGCGACGCCGGCGCGGGCGAGCCGGCGCCGCTTATCGCTCTGCGTCGCCGGATGATCGAGTTCGAAAACCCTGAGGCCGTCGGAGCTTTCGAGCCGGTAGGCGAACGTGTCGAGTCCCGCACCGAGAACGAGGATCTGCCGGACACCCATGCCAATCGCCACCTTGGCGGAGTCCTCGGCGAAACGGCTGCGCATCGCGATGAAGAGCCTGAGGGCGCGCCGCTCCGGTTGTTGCCTGGCCAGCGCGACCGCTTCCTCGGCGTCCTCGCCGAGAATGGCGAGCGCCAGCGGGTCGGCAAAAACCATGCCGCGCTCCAGAGCCTGATGCGCCGCTCGATGTCCCGCCGCCCCCAACGCCGTGCGGCTGGCGTGCCCGTGCTTCATCGGAGCGCGATCGTACAGAGGCGACAAATGACTGTCGAGCTGCTGCCTCTCTGAAGCGCCTGGCTTTAAGCAAAGCCAATCGATTTCTCGTAGGTGTCCGCTGCCAGCTCATGCGTTTCGCTGCGTCACTGACTTTGCGTAAGCCTCGCCGTTTGACGCGGCTCCTTGCTGGCCCTAAGGGAAATGGCGCGCTAATTTGGGCTTGTACGAGTCGGTGTGGGGCGGTCGCCGTGGACACCAATTCGGAGGCGCGCGGGACACCAGAGTTGGCGCAGCCCTCATCCAATCCGGGCGCTGTCAGGGTCCTGGTGACGGGCAGTACTGGTTGCCTGGGCCCCAATGTTCTCGAAGCGCTTGCTCATCACCCTACAGCAGGCGCTTCCTCAACATATACTCTATCCCGGAATTCGCCTGAAAGTTCTCGCCACTACCAGCTGGATATTACGCGCGCACGATGTCTTCAAGAATTTCTGAGAACCGTACGTCCGACCCACATCGTTCATCTCGCCGCGCTTTCGAGCCCCTCCGTCGCAAATCTGAACCCAGATTTAGCCTGGAAGACCAACGTCGAGGCGGTGGGGACCTTGGCAACTTACGCCAAAGATTTTGGCGCCCGCCTGCTATTCGCCTCTTCGGATTTCGTGTTTCGCGGCGATCTTGGACGCGCCTACACGGAAGCAGACGAGCCTGCCCCCCAGACATTATACGGGCTTACCAAATTGAAAGCCGAGCAATGCATTTTGCATCATGGGGGAATGGTAGCGCGACTGTCATTGCTTTATCCCACCGCAAACGACCCCATGGCGAGCTTGGCCCGCTTCTCGGCAGTCGACAATAATCTCATGGAGTTCCGCGCTGCGGATGACGAGGTGCGGACGCCGCTTCGTCCTCGCGACGCCGCCTCCGCTATTGTCGGACTCCTGTTCACGGAGCTTGGCGGAGTATTTCATCTGGCTGGACCGGAAGCGATAACGGCTTACTCGCTTGTATGTAGACAGGTCGCAGTGGCCGGCTTGAGAACTCCTGTTCGGAGAATAAGCCGGCACTCTCTACTCCCCCCGAACCGGCCGCACAATGTAAGTCTGAGCGCAGAGAAATTACATCGTGTGTGTCCGGACCTCTGTTTCTCGAAAGTGGTTCCCTCTTCTTGTACAGAGACAATATGACTCCCGCTTGGTTCCGGGTTGAGGTTGCGCCTGCGAGACGTGGTCAACCGTAGGGCGGCGCATAAGGGCTGAAGGCGTCGACAAGTCGCGCAGATTGACTTAACGCGGCGGCTGTTGATGCTCCTCACTCCGTCGACGCTTGCTCTTCACGTTCGTCCTCGAGCGCTTGTCGGGCGGGACTGGCTCGGGAATTGTGGCAATGCGAATTCGCTTGTTCGGCAAAGGAGGTGCTCGTGCAGCCGACGCTTCTGATATCGACCTGGCGACCAAAGGACGCAGTGCTCGCGACGCTGGAGACCGAGCCCGGGACCTTGGCGACTGGTCCGAAGCTGCGCGATGTTACGCCGAACATCTGGCGTCGGAGCCGAAGGATTTCGCGATCTGGGTGCAACTGGGCAACTCCAGGAAGGAACTTGGAGACTGCAACGGCGCGCTCCGGGCCTATGACACCGCGATTACGCTTGACGATCGCGAACCTGACGTCCGTTTGCAGAAAGGGCATGCGCTCAAGCTCGCCGGCAGGATTCCGGAGGCGATCGCGTCCTACCGTCTTTCGATCGAGCTCGGCCGCTACGAGAATCCGGCGCGAGCGGAGCTGGCTGCGTTGGCGCCGGAGGAACTGGCCATCGACACTGTCAAGCCCACGCTCCACGGCTGGGCGATGCGCGAGATGGCGCCATGGCGGCAGAAGGGCATCAACCGCGTCGAAGCCGAAGCAGTATTCAATGTTTTGAATACCAGCACCAACTGGGCGGTGTTGTACCGATTTCACAATGGCGAAGTATTGCTCGAACCGAAGCCGGAGGCTTTCCGATCAGAGATAACCTACGGTCCTCGCACTATCTTTTATCTGGAATTGTTTCGCGCGGTCGCTCAAACACTCCCAAAAAACGTCAGCTTCACTCTCTGCATGACTTTGAACGATGAAGTCGCAGGCGGATTGAGCGCCCCCATCTTCTGTTGGCAGAAGAACCGCAGACATCGCAATCCGCTGCTGCCAGACATCGATTTCCTGATGAACGATTTTTACGGTGACCCCTCGTTCTTCGACACGATTCCCTACGAGAAGAAAATTGCCCGCGCCGTGTTTTCCGGCTCCACGACCGGCGGGCATATCACGCCGGCCGTCGCCCGCACCCTGGCGCTGCCCCGCCTCCGCGCTGCCAAGTATTTTCAAGACAATGAACGGGTGGATTTCCGACTCCCGAACATTGTGCAGGCCACGCCCGAGGCGAAGGCGCTTCTGGAGACGGCGCCATTCTGTCGCAAGCCTCAACTCGACTGGAAAGAACAGCTGCAGCGGAGGTTCATTCTCTCGATCGATGGGAATGGCGCCACCTGCTCGCGCATTGTCATCGCGCTGCTCAGCAACAGTGTGCTTCTGAAATACGATTCGGACAATACAATGTATTACTTTGATAGCATGCAGCGGTGGGTGCATTTTGTTCCGGTTACCGATGATGGCGATGTAGAGAATATCATCGATATGGAAGCGTGCGAGCCGGTGTTATTCAGGCAGATTGCCGCCAACGGCCGGAAGTTCGTCTCGACATACCTGAACAGAGCCGCGGTGTTCGAATACACGAGAAAGCTGCTGATCCTTTACGGGGAGAGTTTTTCCGACACGCGGGACGTCGCGGCTGATCGGGGGTCTCGACCGGTGCAGATGAGCCTTCTCAACGCTTTGTCGCCCAAAATTGTGGCGCACATCCAATCCGCCGGAGACACCGAGTCGGAGTCCAATGGATGGGCCGGAAAGCGCGGCAGTGGTCTGGCCATCGAGGGATTTTCGATAATTCTTGAAGATGATCCGCCAATTGCCGCCTTCTCGTACCAGACCGTGTCGGCCAACGGAGAACTTTCAGAGCCCGTTCGAGCAGGCGACTATTGCGGCACGAGGCGCAAGGCCACGCCGGTCTTTGGATTGCGGTTGTGCGTTGACGATGATTTTGTTGATGCGTTCGATGTGACTTATGAGGCTCAATTCGTGGACGGATCGCGCACCGGACCATTATTGGCGCCGACGGTGTGCTGTGCTCAATCGAAAGCTGCGCTCGAGGCCTTCCGGATAACTTTATCCCCGGCTCGGGTGGCGGCGGACGCGTCTGTCCCATAGGCACTCGTATTGCAGCGCCTGTTTTGGCGCTCTACCGTGGCATCCGACTTTGGGGATTCGCGCGTGTCGAATAATCGACTCTTTACGAGAGAGCTCAACTCAATCTTCCTCAAGGATCTTCAACCTCTATTCTGGACCCCTGCCCGTCTCGATATGCCAAGCGCCTGGTGGGGTCACGTTCCTTTCGCCTTCTGGTTGATCGCTGTCTGCAAACCGCGCCTGCTCGTCGAATTGGGAACGCAACATGGGGTGTCGTATGCCGCATTTTGCGAAGCCGTTTCGCGCTCGCGCCTCGACGCCAAGGTTTACGCGGTCGACACTTGGAAAGGAGACCCGCAGGCCGGCTTCTACGGCGATCAGGTTTACCATGAGTTGAAAGCTTTCAGCGATGCGAACTATGCCGCCTTCTCCGAATTGCTCCGAATGACGTTCGACGAGGCGGGTCTGCGCTTCTCAGATAGCGCGATCGATGTTCTGCACATCGACGGCTATCATTCGTACGAGGCTGTCCGGCACGACTTTGAACAGTGGCGGCCCAAACTCTCTGAACGGGGCGTGATCCTCTTCCATGACACCAATGTGCGCCGAGACGATTTCGGCGTTTGGCGGTTCTTTGAAGAGCTTGCTGAGACGACCCCTTGCTTCAGTTTCCGCCACTCGGAAGGGCTCGGCGTTGCGGCCGTTGGGCCTGAAGCGCCGGAGCCCGTGAAGGATTTGTGTTCGCTGGAGAACGAGAGCGACGCCGAGCGAATCCGGGCCATCTTCGCCCAGATGGGCTCAGTTTGGACCGGGGCCAACTCCCTTCTTCAGGAGCGGAGGGGAAATCAGGCCCGCATCGAGGAACTCGAGCGAAAGCTCGCGGAGCGGGAACATGAGTTGAGAAGACTTAGGCCGGAATATCCCAAAACGAGGCCTGATGCGGAGACTCGGCCAGACGATTCGGGCGACAGCTCTGACCGCGCCTGCTTTCCGCAAAAGGTTCTGGCGCATGTCGCCAACGTGGGCGACACGGGGTTGAGGCCGGATGGATGGGCTGGCCGGCGCGGCAGCGGTTTGGCCATTGAGGGGTTTGCAATCGCCATTGGTGACAACCTGCTGGCTGCCGGCTTTTCGTATCAGTCCGTGACCGCGGCCGGCGCTCTTTCAGACGCCGTCGCAGCGGGTCACTATTGCGGCACGCGCGACAAGGCCGTGCCGATCTTCGGCTTGCGACTGCGGTTGGACGATGACGCCGCTGACCGCTTTCACGTGACCTATGAGGCGCAATTCGTGGATGGGTCGAGGGTCGGGCCGTTGCGGGCGCCATTAGTGTGTTGCGCGCCGTCGAATGCTCCGTTGGAGGCGTTCCGGGTAAGATTTTCGCCGATCCAGGCGACCGGCGACCGGATGGACGCCGATCGGGCTCGGAGCGATAAATGATCTTAACACGCGCCTGGTTTTGCTGGTATTCGGCGAGCGCCGTCTCGTTGTGAGTGGCTCATTCCATCGAATCCCATGAGTCCCTGTCGCTCCATATTCGGGCGGCTCGCGATCTCGGACGCATCGTGCGTGCTTGACCCGCAGCGTCGAGCGCAGTTTTCTCAGGCCCGATCTACCCGAGGCGCCCCTTGTCGAAACCGCCGGTCGAACCGCAGACCCAGCACGCCGAGTTTGTCGCCGATGCGAAGCGGTTGATGCGGCTCGCCCGCCTGGGCGCGATCGCCACCCTCGAGCCGGACACAGGGGCGCCGTTGACCACGCTGGTCGGGGTTGCGAGCGGTTTCGACGGCGCGCCGATCTTTCTGATGTCGACGCTCTCCCGACACACAAAGCATCTCATGAGCGACCCCCGCGCTTCGCTGCTTCTCACCGGAGAGCCCGAGCGCGGCGATCCGCTGAACCATCCGCGCGTGACGCTGAGCGGCCGGATCGAAAAGACCCAGGCTCCAAGCGCTCGCAGGCGCTATTTGCAGCGCAATCCCAAGGCGAGGCTCTACGCCGACTTCGGCGATTTCGCCTTTTTCCGTCTTGCGATCGAACTCGTGCATTTCAACGGAGGCTTCGGCCGCGCCAACCTACTCGAGCCGGGCGACATTCTGAGCTCCAGCGAAGGCCAGGCGGCATTGACGGAGGCGGAGCCGCGCCTGATCGACGAGATCAACGCCCGCGGCGACGACGCCGTCAACCGGCTCGCCGGCCGCAAATCGTCCGGCCGACGGGTCTGGCGGGCCATCGGCCTCGACAGCGACGGCCTCGACCTTTCCGCTGGCGCTCGCGTGGCACGCCTGCAATTTGCAACGCCCGCGCATGACGAGGCCGGTTGGCGGGCGAGAATCGAGGAGGCAATGGGCGGATAGAGGCGCCCGCATATCTGGCGAGGCCGCCACGGCGGCCCAATTGAACGAGAGACACTTATTTACGTGATTTCCGACGAGTCGTCCAAAGGTCTCGGCTCCGCGGTCGTCGACGCGATCATCGACATGATCCGCTGAGGGCGCGGCGCCTATCTATCAGCGCTCTGTCTGCCAAACGGAAAGGATCGACGTTTCTGGTGCGGCCCTGCCGCGCTGACGTCGTCGCGTGCGCGGGCGCATTTAAGATTGCCGGGGCGTAAGCGGGCGTCGCGCGAGGACCGGTCCTGGAATGCTGAGGCTCAGCCTTCGGCCGTCTGTAGCGCCAGCGCATGCAGTTCGCCGCCCATACGGCCTTTCAGCGCGGCATAGACCATCTGGTGCTGCTGTACCCGGCTCTTGCCCTTGAAGGCGGTGGAGACGACGCTCGCCGAGTAGTGATTTCCATCTCCGGCCAGGTCCTTCACCTCGACGCGCGCGCCCGGGAAAGCCTCGCGGATCATCGTCTCAATCTCCGACAGGGACATGGCCATGCTACTTGCGCTCCTTGATGATCGCGGCCGCCTCGTCCTCGTCGCGGGCCTCCGCCTCGAGCCGCGCGACGACGTCCTCTGCCGGCTCGATGGCGGCGATCGTGACGCCGTCGGTCATGAGGATAAGGCATTCCGCCGAATCGGTCGCGTTGACAGCGACGATGTGCTCGGGCCGCAAGTAGGCGAACCCCGCCTTGGTCTTGACGATGACGAACGGAATCATGGGTTCTTCCCCTGAGGGTGGTTCATGGTGTCGGGAAACCAAGTCTCGTGCGCTTCGCGAAGCGCAGCAAGCGCGACCGGGGCTGCGCCTCCGAGTCGCAGCGTGTCGCCGCCAGTGACGCCGATGCGCGAGAGCGGAACGCCGAGCCGTCCTGCTTCCTCGGCGATCGCGGCTGTCTCAGCGGGCGAGACGGTCAGCACATAGCGGCCTTGGTCCTCGCCAAAAAAGAACGCATGCTCGGACCCTTCCGACTCGACGCTCGCGCCGACGCCGCCGGCGATCGCCATCTCCGCAAGCGCGACGGCCAGGCCGCCGTCCGAGAGGTCGTGAACCGCGCCGATACGACCCGCGGCGATCAGCGCCGCGACGAATTCGCCGTTTCGCCGCTCGGCCGCAAGATCGACCGGCGGCGGCGCCCCCTGCTCGCGTCCGGCGACCGTCGCGAGCCACGCAGACCGGCCGAGCCAGTCGGGCGCGCCGCCGACCAGCAGCACGTCCTCGCCTTCCGCCTTGAAGGCGAGCGTCATCGCACCGGCGACGTCCGACACGATCCCAACCCCGCCGATCGCGGGCGTCGGCGGAATGCCAGTCCCCTTCGTCTCGTTGTAGAGCGAAACATTGCCTGAGACGATCGGGAAATCGAGAGCACGCGCGGCCTCTCCGATGCCCTGGATGCAGCCGACGAGCTGTCCCATGGCGTGCGGCTTCTCCGGGTTGCCAAAATTGAGATTGTCGGTCAGAGCGAGCGGACGAGCGCCGACGGCGATCAGGTTTCGCCAGGCCTCCGCCACCGCCTGCCTGCCGCCCTCGCGCGGGTCCGCATCGCAATAGCGTTCCGTGCAGTCGGTCGTCAGCGCAAGGCCCTTGGGGCCGTCGCCCAGACGGATAACAGCAGCGCCGCCGCCCGGACCCTGGACCGTATTGCCGAGGATCAATGTATCGTATTGCTCATAGACCCAGCGCTTTGAGCAAAGGTCCGGCGAACTGATGAGCTTGAGGAGCGCCGCATCGGTCGGCATCGGAGGGACAATCGAGAGTGGGTCGATCGCAGGAGACGGCGCGGTCGCGGTCCAGGGTCGGTCATAGAGCGGCGCCTCATCGCCGAGCTCCTTGATCGGCAGGTCGGCCTTGACCTCGCCCTTGTGCCGGACGACGAAGCGCTTTGTGCCGGTCGTCTTGCCGATAACGGCGAAGTCGAGCCCCCATTTGCGGAAGATGGTCTCGGCCTCCGCTTCCTTCTCGGGCTTCAGCACCATGAGCATCCGCTCCTGGCTTTCGGAGAGCAGCATCTCGTAGGCGCTCATACCGGCCTCGCGGCAGGGGACCGCATCGAGATCGAGTTCAACTCCAAGATCGCCTCTTGCCCCCATCTCGACCGCCGAGGACGTTAGCCCCGCAGCGCCCATGTCCTGAATGGCGACGACGGCCCCAGACGCCATCAATTCGAGGCAGGCCTCGAGCAGGAGCTTCTCGGAAAACGGATCGCCGACCTGCACTGTCGGCCGTTTCTCCTCCGCATCGGCCTCGAAGGCGGCCGAAGCCATGGTCGCGCCGTGGATGCCGTCGCGCCCGGTCTTGGAGCCGAGATAGACGATCGGATTGCCGACGCCGGTCGCCTTCGCGGTGAAGATCGCGTCGGCGCGCGCCACACCGACCGCCATCGCGTTGACGAGGATGTTGCCGTCATAGCGCCGATGGAAGCCGACCGAGCCGCCGACCGTCGGCACGCCGAACGCATTGCCGTAGCCGCCGATTCCGGCCACGACGCCGGCGACGAGATGTCGTGTCTTTGGATGGTCAGGCGAACCGAAGCGCAGGAAGTCGAGACAGGCGACGGGGCGGGCGCCCATGGTGAAGACATCGCGCAGAATGCCACCGACCCCGGTCGCGGCGCCCTGGTAAGGCTCGATGAACGATGGGTGGTTGTGGCTTTCCATCTTGAAGACGCAGGCCTCGCCGTCGCCGATGTCGATGACGCCCGCGTTCTCGCCGGGTCCCTGGATGACCCAGGGAGCCTTGGTCGGCAGGCCGCGCAAATGCAAGCGGGAGGATTTGTACGAGCAATGCTCGTTCCACATCGCCGAGACGACGCCAAGTTCGGTGAACGTGGGGGTTCGGCCGATCAGGGCGACGAAGCGCTGATATTCGTCGGGCTTCAGACCGTGGGTGATCGCGAGCGCTTCGTCGACCTTCGGCTCATGAACGCTCGCCGGTGCGTCTTTCGATGGCTGGTCCATCCCGCCCCATAGCCGCCGGCGCGGTCAATCTCAAGCGGCCGCTGGCGCGGGGCAAGGAAAAGACAACTGGCCCCAAGGAAAACAAAGCCAGACACAAAGAAACGAAAACCGGGCGCAAGGAAATGAAAGTCAGTCGCAAGAAATCGAAACTATCCAATCCAATATTATCAATGGGTTATACCGGAAAATCGGTCGCTCGCCTTCTCCGCCGCACCACCGCCCCGAACATGAACAACTAAACCACGGAATCGACCCGTTGTCAAGAGATTGTCGGTTTCACGGAAATGCGTGCGAGGGCTGACGGGGCCCTCAGCAAAACGCGTCACACCTCAAGGATCGCGGAGCGCAACCGCCAGCGTGGCGTAGCCGCGTCGCCATGACTCCGTCGCGGATGTCAGTCCGCGCGAAGCTGAGAGCTCGGCGAGCGTGTCCGCCAGATCGTCGCGTGGGCTGACGTCGAAGGCAGCTAGCCATCGGCGCAGCGCCGTTCCGAACGGGCGCGGGAGGCCCGAGCAGTCACCGAAATCAACGCAATGCAGCGAGCCGCCCGGCGCGACGAGGTCCAGCGCCCGGCGCAAAGCCTCTCGCCACGGGGGGATCATCGACAGGGCGTAGGAAATGAGCACGCGATCGAACTGCGGCTGACCGAATAGAGCCTGCGGGTCGAAGGCCGTCGCGTCCGCTTGCGCAATCGCAATGTGCGACGAGAGCCGGGCGCGGGCGATCGAGGCGGCGGCCACCGCAAGCATTTCGCGCGACACGTCGAGGCCGAAGAAGCGGGCCTGAGGATAGGCCGTCGCCGCCTTGATGAGATTACGCCCAGTGCCGCAGCCGATCTCGAGCACGGTATCGCCCGGCGCCGGCTTGAGGCGCGCAATCGCCTCGTCGCGGCCGGCCAGATAGTATTTGCGGCTCAGGTCATAGACATGGCGCTGATGCCGATACATCCGATCCATCAGCGCAGCGGCGTCGTCCATCTCACGCACCCTTCAGGACGTAGAGATGGAAGGCGCCGTAGATCGAGGAACGGTCCTGCAGGCCGAACTCGCGGCTCGCTTCCTCTTCATAGGTCCAGCGAGCAAGGAGCCCCTCGGGAAGGCGGCCCGGCAGAAGCCGCTCGTCGGCCGCGGTGCGGAAAATGACGCGCGCGCCAGGCCGGGCCGTGCGGGTGATCTCGGTCCAAAGCGAGGTCAGGTCGGCGTCATTCATCCAGTCCTGTGCGTCGAGCAACGCGTAGCGGTCGAAGCTCACCCGTGGCGAATCGCGCAGGATTTCGGTGAACGAGCGCTGGATATAGCGGACGCGATCGGAACGGTTGCGCACCATCTCGAAATTGTCCTTCTGGAGATAGGGCGGCAAAGAGGGGTTCGGCCCTGGCGCGTAGCGGCGTCCGAACGCCTGCCAGGCGAAGTAGTTATCAGCGACATCGAATTCGCAGGCAAGCCGTTCAAGGCGCTGGCTCAGAACGTCGGCGATGCCTTTCGGCGAATCGGCGGCAAGAGCCTTGTATTGCGTGGGCGGAATGCCGAGGCCGTAGAGCGAAGCTGGCTGCTTCATCAGCCAGCGAACGAACGGCTTCTCGAAGATCGGCGCAAGCCGCTCCCGATAGAGGGCCCGCTGCTCCTCGATCGTCCTCGCCCGGAGAACGACCGAGGGATCGAGCCCGTGCAGGCGCGCCAGCGTATGGCCAGCGCCGACGCAATGGCCCAAGACGCCATGGCGATAGACGTTGTGCGCGAATACGCCGATCCGCCGGCGGCCGAACGCCCTGCGCTGGTCCCAGTAGGCCCGCGTCGCGGGATCGAGCAGAGCGTGCAGGCGCTGATCATAGACGCCGATGTTGGCGCGGGCGTCCGCGCGGCCGAAGAAACGAAAGAAGGTCTCGTGGTCGGGCAGATTCTGCAACGCACAGATTTTGAGCCGCCCGAGCGCAATCTGCGCGCCGTTGAGATCAACCGCGGTGACGCCCGCGGGATCCGCGGTCAGATACGAGAGCACATTGCATCCGCCCGAGGCGATCGCGATTACCTGGCAGCCGGGGCCTATCTCTAGCGCCTTCATGTCGACGACCGGGTCTTCCCAGATTTGCGGATAGACCAGCTTCGAGAAGGCGAGGGTGAACATGCGCTCGAGCAGGCCCGCCCGGGAGAGCGGCCTCGCCCGATGAACGGCCGCCTTGAGACCGGCGTCGGTCGTCTTCCGCACTGCGTCGGTCGAATGCCTCACGGGCGTTCCCCGGTTGGATATGCGGGCGGGCGCTAGATGAGTCGCATGACGCCGGCGTGACGGGTCCGTCCCGTGGGATGGATCGGACGCAGTCCGACGCGAGAATCGTGATTCAGGCAAAAAGGCAAAAAAAGCGGACCGGCTGGGAGGGGGCCCGCCGATCCGCTAGCCTTCGTAAGATGTCTTCGGCCCGTCGTGGCGCTCGGGGGCTGGGGGGCAAGAAAACCGAGCAACCGCGAACCGATCTCACGCGGCAGAGACAAAATATGGCCGAGCCTTGCGGCGCGCGCTTGACCACAAGCTGGCCGAACTAAGGCATTACTTAAACTTTTTTTGACCGGGCCTAGCTATTCGCCTCGCAGCGTATCCGGTTTGCCCTCAGACTTGCAATCAATTGCTGGTCGTCGATTTCACGTCCTTCTTCAATGCATTGACTTTATCGACTTTTGCGTCCTTACCGCTCGCGGCAATGGCTGCCTTGGCGCCGGCCGGCTTCTTGAGCGATTTGCCCTCGAGCGCCGCGTTTCTAACTGGCTTGGCCCCATGGGCAAGCGGCGGCGTGCGCACGGCATGCTTGAGGACTGTAGGCGCGTCAGTTTCCTGACCGTTCGCTGAACTCGTCATTATCCGATGCGGTCTCCTTGTCGCCGACATAGGCCTTGGCGTCGGCCGGCAGCGCGGCGGTATCCGATTTTGTTGAGCGAGCAGCGAGGACCGGGCCGTTCCAGCCGGCAACCGGACCTATGAAAACCGGCACGGGATCGAAGTGCGGCCGTTCGTCGGAAAGCTGTGTGTGAGTCGGCTCGCCGCCCCCAGTCAAAATGGAGACCACAGAGACGATTGCGCCCCCGCGGCCGCCTGCGACCATACTCTGCTCGGGCTGCGAGGCGCCTTCCTCCTCGGCGGCCGCGAGCGCTGCGGCGCTGCGGTGCAGGCAGATATTGGAGTTGGTCGCGATCCTCGAGCCCGCGTCGGGCAGCGCGTCGAGAGACCCGCTCCCGCCGCCCATCGCGAAGCCTCGATCGAACAGATCCGCAGCCTCCTGATTGCGGATCTTCGCGGTCGGCGAGCCCAGCACGACGACGAGCAGATGGCGTCCGTAGTGGTTGGCGCTCGCGACGACGTTGAAGCCGGCCGGACAAGTGAAGCCGGTCTTCATGCCGTCCGCGCCAGGGTAGCGGCCGATGAGCCCGTTGTGGTTGGTGATGATCTGATTGCCGAGCTGCAGCTCCCCAATTCCGAAAAGATCGGCGTGTTCGGGGAATTCGCGCAGGAGGGCGCGGGCGATCATCGCCATGTCCCGCGCCGAGGACACGTGATCAGGATTGTGCAACCCGTTTGGATTGACGAAATGCAATTCGTGCAGCCCGAGGCGCTGTCCAGCCGCATTCATTTCATCGGCGAAAGACTCGACCGAGCCCGAGACTCCTTCGGCGACCGTGATCGCAAGGTCGTTGGGCGATTTGACCATCAGCATCTTCAGCGCGTTGTCGAGCGTCACTTCCGTGCCTGGGCGAAAGCCCATTTTCGAGGGCGGCGCACGAGCCGCGCGGGCGGACACGACGAGCGGCGTGTCCATGGTGAGCTTGCCGCTGCGCACGGCATCGAGCGCGACATAGACGGTCATCAGCTTGGTGAGCGAAGCGGGATACCAGACCTCGGTGGCGTCGCTCTGCATCAACACCTGGCCGCTGTCGGCGTCGGCCACGAGATAGGGCGCGGCCGACACAGATGTCGCCCAAAGCGCGAGCGATGCGGCGAGGCCGGCCGCAGCGCTGCGACCGAGTGACCATACGCCAAATGGCATGATTGCGCTCCCTCGACGCCCGACGGATCGCTGTCCTAGAGGAAAAACGCGAGAATCTCAAGTTTCGAGCCCGGCTCCGAGCCGGAGCCGGCGCCGTATGGGAGGCGAGGACTCCCTTCCTTGAAGCCTCTCTCCCTCGGTCGAGAGGCTTTGGATGGTCACATGGAGCTGTCGATGCCATTAATGCTATATTCGACCGCGATGAGGGGCGGTCAGCTGCGACTTTGGGACGCACCGCGATGTTGAACGGCAACACCAAGATCATCGCGCACATCGGCTATCCCACCACGACGTTCAAGTCGCCGATGATCTACAATCCCTGGTTCGACGCGCGCGCAATCAACGCCGCCGTCATTCCGCTCGGCGTCAAGAGCGAGGACTTTGGTCGCGCCTTTCCGGAGATCTGTCGCTTCACTAATTTCCACGGCGCGCTCATCACCATGCCGCACAAGGTCTCAGTCATCGCTCTTCTCGACGAGGTCTCGACCGCGGTGAAGGTCGCGGGCTCGTGCAACGCGGTGGGCCGGGACAGCGACGGTCGACTGATCGGCGACATGTTCGACGGCGAAGGATTCGTCCGCGGCGTTGCGCGCCACGGGGGTTCGCTGCGCGGCAAGAGGCTTCTGGTTGTCGGCGCGGGTGGAGTGGGCTCCGCGATCGCGGCCTCGTCGGCGGCGGCAGGCGCCTCCGAAGTAGCGCTTTATGACGTCAACGCCTCATCGACAGACGCTCTGGCGAACCAACTCAGGCAGAGCTATCCGAACCTCACGGTCGCGGTCGGGTCGAACGATCCCAGCGGATTCGACGTGGTCGTCAACGCGACGCCGCTCGGCATGTATGCCGGCGACCCCATGCCGCTCGATGTGTCGCGGTTGTCGCCCTCGACCTACGTCGCCGAGGTCGTGATGAGGCAAGAGACGACCGCGTTTCTAGCCGCAGCTGAGGCTCGCGGTTGCGCGGTCCAGGTCGGCATCGATATGCTGTTCGAACAGATACCCGCCTATCTCGAGTTCTTCGGCTTCCCGGCGCCAACTCAGGAGGAGCTGAGAGCGGTAGCCCGGGTCGATTACTAAGAACGGTCAAAAAAACAAGACAGGGAGGAATGAATGACCGCCGCAATCGCGCACGAACCGCAAGGTCGTCATCAGAGCAAGGTCGCGGCCGCGAGCGGCTGGATCGGCTCGGCGCTCGAATATTATGACTTCTTCATTTACGCGACTGCGGCCTCGCTCGTCTTTCCGCAAATCTTCTTCGCCTCCGGCAACCCCAAGACCGCGATCGTCGCGTCCCTGGCGACCTATGGCGTGGGCTACGTCGCCCGGCCCGTCGGGGCATTCGTGCTCGGCCACTGGGGCGACACACACGGGCGCAAGAACGTGCTGTTGATTTGCCTCGTCCTGATGGGCCTCTCGACGACCGCGGTCGGTTTGCTTCCGACCTATCAGCAGGTAGGGATCTTGGCGCCGGTTCTTCTGGTGGTCCTGCGCCTCATCCAGGGTTTCGCGGTCGCTGGGGAGATTTCGGGCGCGAGCTCAATGATCCTCGAGCACGCTCCATTCGGACGGCGCGGCTATTTCGCAAGCTTCACCCTGCAAGGCGTGCAGGCCGGGCAAATTCTGGCCGCGGCGGTCTTTCTGCCCTTGACATACGCGCTGTCGAATGAGGCCTTTCTCTCATGGGGATGGCGCGTGCCGTTCCTGCTCAGCGTTCTCGTCCTGGTTGCAGGCTATATTATCCGGCGCGAGGTCGAGGAGACGCCCGCCTTCGCCGAAGAGCAAGCGCATCGCGACGTGCCGAAGTCGCCAGTCGTGGACGCCTTGACCAACCATTGGCCGGACATGCTGCGGGTCATCTGCATGGCGCTGATGAACGTCATACCGGTGGTGGCGACCATCTTCGGCGCCGCTTACGCCGTGCAGCCCGCCTACGGCGTTGGAATGGACAAAACCATCTACCTGTGGATTCCAGTCATCGGCAATATCGTAGCCGTCGTCGTGATTCCGTTCGTCGGCAACCTCTCGGACAGGATCGGCCGCCGAATGCCGATCATTGTCGGCTCGCTGCTGGCGGGCCTCATGAGCTTCGCTTATCTCTACGCGATCAGCATCAGGAACGTGCCGCTTGCGTTCGTCTTCTCGATCCTGATGTGGGGCATCGTCTATCAAGGGTACAACGCAGTCTATCCGAGCTTCTATCCCGAGCTTTTCCCGACGCGCGCGAGGGTCTCGGGAATGGCGATTGCCCAGAATATCGGTACGATGCTCACGGCCTTGTTGCCGGCGCTGTTCGCGACGGTCGCGCCCCCGGGCTCGCAAAATGTGCCGCTGACGGTTGGAGCGCTCGCCTTCGGCATCACAGCCATCGCATCGATTGCCGCCTGGAGCGCGCGCGAGACGTTCCGCGTCCATCTCAACGATCTGGGCGAGCCCGGCGCGCCAGCCGTCGAAAAGGCCGAGTACGATCGGCTGCGTCGGCAGAGCCTGGCGGCTGCGGGCTAGGATAACTGCCTTTCGAGGGCGTCGAGCACGCGGTAGCAAGGCAGCACCTGGGCGACGCTGGAGTTGGGCTCGCGGCCCTCCCGGATGGCCGCGAAGAATTCGCGGTCCTGCAACTCGATGCCGTTCATCGAGACGTCGACCTTGCTGACGTCGATCTTTTCGTCCTTGCCGGTGAAGAGGTCGTCGTAGCGGGCGATATAGGTCGCGCTGTCGCCGATATAACGGAAGAAAGTGCCGAGGGGTCCGTCGTTGTTGAACGAGAGCGACAGGGTGCAGATCGCGTCGTTGGCCGCCTTCAATTGAATGCTCATGTCCATCGCGATGCCGAGCGTCGGGTGGATCGGCCCCTGCAAAGCGTTGGCCTTGACGATCGGCGATCCGCACTGCCAGGCGAAGAGGTCGACGGTGTGCGCCGCATGGTGCCACAGTAGGTGATCGGTCCACGAGCGGGCCTGACCGAGCGCGTTCATGTTGGTGCGGCGGAAGAAATAGGTCTGTACGTCCATTTGGTAGACGCGAAACGCACCGGCCAAAATTTTCTTGTGGACAAACTGGTGGCTCGGATTGAAGCGGCGGGTGTGACCGGCCATCGTGACGAGCCCGGTTCGCTTCTGCATGGCGAGGACGGACTCGGCGTCCTTCAAACTGTCGGCAAGCGGAATCTCCACCTGGACGTGCTTGCCCGCTTCCAAGCATTGGATCGCCTGCGCCGCGTGCATCTGGGTCGGCGTCGCGAGAATGACGGCGTCGAGGCCGGGCAGTTTGAGGCTGTCGGCGAGGTCCGTCGTCACGTGAGCGACGCCATATTTGGCCGCGGCCTCTCTCGTCTTGTCGAGCTCGCGGCCGACGAGCGAAACCACCTCGACCCCGTCGATCAGCTTGATGCCGTCGAGATGCTTGAGGCCGAAAGCCCCGGCGCCCGCCAGCGCGACCTTGATGGAAGATGGCATTCCCTGCCCCTCTTTACGCCGCGTTTTCGAGTATGAGATGGCCAACCGCAGTGTTGGACGCGGGAACATGGTAGAACCGGTGCACCACTTTCGGCCTCGGCCCGCCGGCGGCATCCGCCATCGCGCCGCGGGCGATCAGCCACATGACGAGTTCGATGCCCTCCGAACCCGCCTCGCGGACGTATTCGATGTTCGGCATTTGCGCGAGGCCCTTCGGATCGTCGATCAGCCGATCGAGGAACCTGTTGTCCCACTCCCTGTTGATCAGGCCGGCGCGGGGACCCTGGAGCTGATGGCTCATGCCGCCGGTGCCCCAGATATGGACGTTGAGATCCTCGGGGTAGCTCTCGATCGCCTTGCGGATCGCCTGGCCGAGGGCGAAGCAGCGCGCCCCCGAAGGCACCGGGTGCTGCACGACGTTGACGGCGAACGGGATGATCTTGCACGGCCACTCGTCGACCTCGCCGAAAACGCAGCTCAGCGGCACTGTGAGGCCGTGGTCGACGTCGATCTCGTTGACCATGGTCAGGTCGAAATCCTGCTGGATCACCTCCGAGGCGATATGGGAGGCAAGCTCAGGATGGCCGATAACCTTCGGCACTGGCCGCGCGCCGTAGCCTTCGTCCGCGGGGTTGAATTCCGGGCCGGTCATGATCGCGAAGGTCGGGATCATCTGCAGAGAGAAGGCGGTGGCGTGATCGTTGTAGACGAGGAAGATCACGTCGGGCTTGTGCGTCTTCACCCATTTCTTGTCGAAGTCGTATCCGTCGAAGACCGGCTTCCAGTAGTCCTCCTTCGTCTTGCCCAGGTCGAAGGCCGCGCCGACGGCGGGAATGTGCGAGGTGAAGAGCGAGGCGGTGATGCGGGCCATGTTCAAAAAGTCCTTCCTCGGGAAATGTCGGCAGACCGTCGTCAGTCCTTCCGGGGACGCTGCGCGTCGCCGTCCTCGCCGATCCTGCGGTTGCCGTCGATCTTGCGGCCGCCCCTGATCATCATGTCGCGGTATTCCTGCTCGCTCATGCCCGTCATCGAGCCGGCCATCTGCTGGAAGCTCTTGCCGTCGGTCGCGCCGATCTTCGACAGGAAGTAGATATTGCCGCCGAGCGCCATCATGCGGTTGAGATCCCGGTCGAGCACCGCCTGCTTCTGCTCCTCGGTGAGCTTCCAGCCATCAAGATAGGCGCGCTCGTCGGCCTTGAACTTCGCCCGGTTCTCCGCCTTCATCAGCGACATGCAGAACTGGTTGAGCCAGTAGCCTTTGCGCGATTGCTCGGCGTCGAAGACGATCGTGCCGGGAATTTCCTTGAACTCCTTGTCGAGAGCCATGGTTCAAACTCCTCTTTCCTCGGGCCAGTAGAGCCGCATGGGATTGTCGACGAGCAGCTTCCGCTGAAGCTCGGCCGTGGGCGCGATATGCGGCAGGATGTCGACCAGCAGTCCGTCGTCGGGCATGTGATCCTTAAGGTTCGGGTGCGGCCAGTCGGTTCCCCAGATGACGCGGCCGGGGAATTCTTCCACCACCCGCCGGGCAAAGGGGACGAAGTCCCGATACGGCTCGCGCTCGCCATTCAGCGCCGGCGGACCCGAAACAGACAGACGCTCGGCGCCCGATACCTTCGCCCAGACGTTGGCGTTCTCGCGCATGAATTTGAGGAAGAGCGCAAACTCGGGACCATCCGTCGGCTTCCTCACATCGGGTCGGCCCATATGGTCGACGATGATCGTGGTCGGAAGCGCGGTAAAGAAGTCCCAGAGTTCCGGCAGGTCGACCGCCTCGAAATAGATCACGACATGCCAGCCGAGCTTGGCGATCCGCGCGGCGATCTCCATCAGTTCGTCCTTGGGCGTGAAGTCGACGAGGCGCTTGACGAAATTGAAGCGCACGCCGCGCACGCCCGCTTCGTTCAGGCGCTTCAGCTCGTCGTCGCTCACATCGCGACGCACGGTCGCAACGCCCCGCGCCCTGCCGTCGCTGGACAAGCAGGCGTCGACCATCGCGCTGTTGTCCGCGCCGTGGCAGGTCGCCTGCACGACGACGTTGCGCGAGAAGCCGAGGTGATCGCGCAAAGCAAAGAGTTGGGCTTTGCTTGCGTCGCAAGGGGTGTACTTGCGTTCGGGCGCGTAGGGGAACTCGGCCCCGGGGCCGAAGACGTGGCAATGCGCGTCGACGGCTCCCGCAGGCACTCGGAAATCCGGCTTGCTCGGGTCGGCGTACCAGTCGAGCCAGCCCTTTGTCTTTTCGAACGGTCCGGTGACCGGTTTGGAGATCGCGTTCATAGGCGCCTTCAATCGATGTATTTGAGACCGGCTTTTTCCAGAGGCTCGCGCATCTTGTACATGTCGAGGCCGAGCACTCCCGAAGCGAGCTTCGCCCGCTTGTCGCCTTCGTTGGCTTCCCGCGCGGCTGCGGCGGCGCGCGTCTTCTCGGCCCATGCGGCAGGGACGACCACCACGCCGTCGTCGTCGGCGACGATTCCGTCGCCGGGATTGACTAGCGCGCCGGCGCAGACGACCGGGATATTGACCGAGCCCAGCGTCGCCTTGACTGTTCCCTTGGCGCTGACGCATTTGCTCCAGACGGGGAATCCCATCTCGGTCAGCGTCTTCACGTCGCGAACGCCCGCATCGATAACAAGCGCGCGCGCTCCGCGCGCCTTGAAGCTCGACGCCAGAAGATCGCCGAAATAGCCGTCTTCGCAATCGGCGGTGATGGCGGCCACGACAATGTCGCCCGGCTGGATCTGCTCGGCGACGACATGCATCATCCAGTTGTCGCCCGGATGCAGGAGCACCGTCACCGCCGTGCCGGAGACCTGGGCGCCGGCAAAGATCGGCCGCATATAGGGCTTCATCAGTCCGACGCGGCCCATGGCCTCGTGCACGGTCGCCACGCCGAGCGGCGCGAGCGCATCGACGGAAGCGCGGTCGGCCCGCGTGATGGCGCGTCGAACGACGCCGAGTTCGGTCATCTATCCCTCCTACCGGCCTCTGGCCTTCAGCGCCTTGTCGAGACGCGGGTAGACCCGGCGCGCATTGCCTTCATAAACCTTTTGGCGTTCCTCGGGGGTCAGGTTCACGGTCAACTCGATATAACGCTTTGTGTCGTCGTAATGATGGCCGGTTTCCGGATCGATGCCGCGCACCGCGCCGATCATCTCGCTCGCAAACAGGATGTTGTCGACAGGAATCACCTTGGCGAGCAGGTCGACGCCCGGCTGATGATAGACGCAGGTGTCGAAGAAGACGTTGTGAAGCAGGTGGTCCTTGAGAAGCGGCTTCTTCAGTTCCTGCGCCAGGCCCCGATAGCGGCCCCAGTGGTAGGGCGCGGCCCCGCCGCCATGAGGCACAACAAAGCGGAGCGCCGGAAAGTCCTTGAAGAGGTCGCCCTGAATGAACTGCATCACCGCGGTCGTATCGGCGTTGATGTAATGAGCCCCAGTCGTATGGAAGCATGGGTTGCAGCTGGTCGAGACATGCACCATCGCCGGGATGTCGTATTCGACCATCTTTTCGTAGATCGGATACCAGTGCCGGTCGGTCAATGGAGGACTCGTCCAGTGACCACCCGATGGATCCGGATTGAGATTGATTCCGACAAAGCCGAACTCCTTCACACAACGCTCGAGCTCCGGGATGCAAGTCTTCGGATCGACGCCCGGGCTCTGCGGCAGCATCGCCGCGCCGATGAAATGGTCGGGAAAGAGCTTCGACACCCGATAGCAGAGTTCGTTGCAGATCGAGGCCCAGGTCGAGCTGACGGAGAAATCGCCGATGTGGTGGGCCATGAAGCTCGCGCGCGGCGAAAAGATCGTGAGGTCGGCGCCGCGCTCCTTCATCAGCCGCAGCTGGTTGGCCTCGATCGATTCGCGGAGCTCATCGTCGCTGATCTTGAGATCGGCGACTTTCGGCTTCGCGGCGGGGTCCTTGATGCCGGCGATCTGCTGGTTGCGCCACGCCTCCAGCGCTTTCGGAGCGGTCGTGTAATGGCCGTGGCAGTCGATGATCATCTGGAAGCGTCCTTACGGGCAAATTCGAACACACCCCCTTAGGGCGATTTATGGGGGCTCCATGCCGTAGCGTCGTTTTGTCTCCCGGGTTTCGGCGGAAGCGATATAGGCAACGAGAGCTTGGGCCATCGAGCGGTCGGCGGATGTGCGGGACACGCCGGCCGAGAACACGGTTATAGCCTGAATCTCCGGCGGCAGAGCGCCAACAACCTCGATGCCGGGCTCGCCTATCAGTTCGCTTAGTTGCTGAAAACCGAGATCGGCGTCGCCGCGCGCGACCAAACTGGCCACGGGAACGCCGGGCGGAGCAATGAGTGCGCGCGCCACCACAGATCCGGTCACGCCCCATTTCTCGCCAAGCGCTTTCAGGTGGTCGCCGCTCGGACCCGTCGAGTAGCAAATTCTTCTTGCTTCAAGCATCGCCTGCCTGACGGCCTGTTCGCTCTCGACACTCGGTCGCGGCGAGCCGGCGGGAACTGCAATGGCGATCTCCGATCGCGCGAAATCCCTTATGCTGCCTTCGGCGACACGGCCCTCGGCCTCCAGAGCTCCGCATGACTTTTGACGCGAGCACGATCACGTCGATCGGCTCGCCGGCCCGCACAAGTTTTGCCGCCTCGACGCCGCCCATGGATCGGATATCGATCTCCAATCCCGTTTCGCAGCTCATAGTCTCGAGCCAGATCCGCCAGGATGTGTCGGGTCGCCATCGACGAGAGGCCGGTGATCCGGCCACTCATGTCGATCCCTCCGCAAGGGTCCGGAGCATGCTGGCCTCCCCGCACGGCGCCGACGCCCCCGCTTCCAGCCTGAACGCAAGCGAGCCGTTAGACGCTCCGCCACGCGCGTAGAGACGGGGAATGGCCGTCCGGGACGTCCTCTGCATCGAAGGCAATTCCTCCCTCACCGTCGGGGGCGGTGATCAAGCAGCCCCAATTCTAGCGAAGGGCTCGGCGGCCGCAAGCGCGCAAAAAACGGCCCCATGTTTCAACAAGGGGCGGTCTTCGGTCAACGCATTATGTGCGGCGCGATCCGCCGTCAGGCCGCCTCTAACGCCATCATTCCGGCAGCAGTGTTGCTGATCGGGATGTGGTAATTGCTGTGGACTTTGCGCATGCGCCTCGGGGCCGCTGCGCGCGCCGCGAGCCAGTTCAGGAGCTCGATCCCCTGCGTGCCCGTCTTCTCGACCAGCTCGCGGATGCTGTATTGCGCCGCCCATTCCGGCTCGTCGATCATGCTTTGCATGAACCTGAGATCGAAGGGTTTGTTGATGAAGCCGGCGCGCTGGCCGTCGAGCTGGTGGCTCAAGCCCCCCGAGCCGATCACGACGACTTTCTTGTCGCCGTCCCAGGCGGCGACGGCCTCGCCGACAGCGCGGCCAAGAGCGACGCAGCGTTTGGCGCTCGGCAACGGGAATTGGACGGTGTTGATGCAGACCGGCACTGTCAGCGGCCCCTCGCCCTTCGGCCAGAAGAGCTTGTACGGCAGCGTGAACGCGTGATCGACCAGCATCTCCTGGCAGCTCACGATATCGAATTCCTGCTGTACAAGATGGTTGATAATCGCCCAGGAGAGATCCGGCGCGCCCTTGAACGGCGGCAGGGTCGGAATGCCCCAGCCCTCGTCGTCGTTGCGGTATTCCGGCGCTGCGCCGATCGCGAAGGTCGGCATCTTGTCGAGGAAGAAATTGAGGCCGTGGTCATTGTAGAAGATGATCGCGACGTCCGGCTTTTCCTGCCGAAGCCAGTCGCGCGCCGGGCCGAAACCGTCGAAGAACGGCTTCCAGTACGGGTCCTGCTCGAGCCCTTTGGCGATCGCGCCGCCAATTGCGGGAATGTGCGAGGTAGCGAGAGCGCCGATGATCCTGGCCATGATGGAAATGTCCTTCTCGTCACATCGTTTCGGGTTGTTCGTTCTGGGCGACGAGGCGCGCCTTGAACGCCTCCTTGCTCATGCCGGTCTGGGCGGCGCCGAGATCCTGCACGTCGAGGCCCAGGATGCCGGCAAACTTGGCGAGGTAGTAGACGTTGCCCCCAGCGGCGAGCAGCCCGAGCACGTCGCGCTCGCGGATCGCCTTCGCCTGCTCGCCGTTGAGGCCATGGGCCCGCATATAGGCGCCTTCGTCGGCCTTGAAGGCGGCGCGGTTGGCTGCATTGTTGAAGGAGAAGCACATCTTGTTGAGCGCGTAGCCGCGCTGGGCCATTTCGCCGTCGAACGGCGTCGTGCCAAAGATTTCCCACGAACCGGACATTGGGCTCCTCCCCTCTGACATCGTTATGGCGCTCAAATACCGAGCGCATTGCCAGAGAGGAATGCGGCATTAGGTAGCAAGCCCGCTCCGCAGCGCGCCAGCGGGGGCCGGCCGCTCCACGACCGTGGACCTGGCCCGTGGCTCAAGCCTCGTGCAGGGCGCGGTCTCGAATGGGGTCGAGGGGATTGTGGGCGAGTGCGGCGGCTCCTGGCCTGCGCGACCTGTCACTGCTACGTCGACGAAGCGCGGCTTGCGGATCCGCCTTTTCCCGACGACAATGAACTCGCGATGCTCGACCTGGCGGCCGCCGAAGTGCGCCCTAACAGCCGCCTTTCCTGCCAGATCAAGGCGTCGCCGGCGATCGACGGGCTCGTCGTCCGCCTACTGGAGACGCAAGGGTAACAACGACTGAAGGCCATGTCCGGGTCCACGATCGCCACAGGCTCAATCGCCTTCATCGGATTCGGCGAAGCAGCGCGCGCCTTCCTTGAAGGCTGGCGCGCGCAACCCGGATTCAGCGCGCGGGTCGCCGCGTACGACATAAAGACCGATTTACCCGATTCGGACGTGCGCGCCGCCAAGCGGGCCGACTACGCCCGCGCGAATGTCATGGGGGCGTCGAGCGCGCCCGAGGCCGTCGCCGGCGCCGACGTCGTCTTCTCGGTCGTCACCGCCGATCAGGCGCATGAGGCGGCGATGGCCGCTCTGCCCGGCCTCGCCAATGGCGCGCTGTTCCTCGACTGCAACTCCTGCGCGCCCCAGACGAAGGAGCGAACGGCAAAAGAGGTGGACGCCGCCGGCGCGCGTTACGTCGACGTGGCGGTGATGGCGCCGGTTCACCCGAGGCTGCATCGGACGCCGCTCCTCATCAGCGGCATGCACGCCAAGGATGCGGCAGGCGCGCTCGCGGCGCTGGACATGTCGGCGACGATTCATGACGGGCCGGTCGGCTCCTCGTCGGCGATCAAGATGATCCGCTCGATCATGATGAAGGGGCTCGAGGCGCTGGTCTGCGAATGCGTGCTTGCCGGTCGCAAGGCCGGCGTTATCGAGACCGTGCTCGAACT
The DNA here is from genome assembly GCA_963787135.1 of uncultured Alphaproteobacteria bacterium. Lineage (GTDB taxonomy): Bacteria > Pseudomonadota > Alphaproteobacteria > Rhizobiales > Beijerinckiaceae > Roseiarcus. The sequence goes on from CAWBBW010000016.1 coordinate 59,296, forward strand.
CGCTCGACGACACCTATCCCGGCTTCGACTGGAAAAAGCGCTCGGCCTATATGCTCGAGCGGGTGATGACGCATGGCGTCCGGCGAGCGGCGGAGATGCGCGAGGTCACGTTGACCGTCGATCTCCTCGGGCTCGACGGAGCAATGTCCCGCGCTTCGGTCGGCTGGCAGCAGGCAATCGGCGATCTCGGCCTGCGTTCGAGCCCAGACGAGGCGGCGGATTATCGCGTTCTCGCCGACAGGATTCTCGGCCGCCTCGACCCGGAGGCCGACTAAGGCGCCTCTTCCGCTTCCTTCCCGAAGAGGTTAGCGTTGCGCCACAATTCGTGCCCATCTGACGGCCGAACGGGAGGAAACATTCGATGGATTCCAGACACCTAACCCTTAGCGCCGTCCTGGGCGGCGCGCTGCTCGCCGCGCCGGCGCTGGCCGATGACACTACCGTGACCGTCGGCATGATCGTGCCGATGACCGGCCCCGTGGCCTCAACCGGCAAACAGGAGCGCGCGGGGGCGGAGCTCTATATTCAGCAACACGGCGATACGGTCGCCGGCAAGAAAATCGTGCTTTCCATCAAGGACGACACCGGCGCCGCAGACGTGACCAAGCGCCTCGCAGAAGAGCTGATCGGCAACGATCATGCGAGCGTGCTGATGGGCTTCGGCCTCACGCCGCTCGCGCTCGCGGCGGCGCCGGTCGCGACCGAAGCGAAAGTGCCCGAGATCGTCACTGCCGCGGCGACAGCCATGATCACCGAGAAGTCGCCCTACATCGTGCGCACTTCGTTCACGCTTCCGCAGGCCGCCGCGCCGATGGCGGACTGGGCGCTGAAGAACGGGATCAAGAAAGTCGTCACCATCGTCACCGATTACGGCCCGGGCGCCGACGCCGAAAAATGGTTCGGCGACACGTTCGAGAAGGGGGGCGGCACGATTGCGGAGAAGATTCGCGTGCCGCTGAAAAATCCGGACTTCGCTCCGTTCCTGCAGCGGGTGAAGGACGACGCGCCAGACGCGGTGTTCGTGTTCGTGCCGTCAGGCTTCGGCGCGATTTTCATGAAAGAGTTCACAGAGCGCGGCCTCGACAAGTCCGGCATCAAGCTCATCGGCACGGGCGACGTCACCGACGACGACCTTCTTGCCGACATTGGCGATTCGGCGCTTGGCGCGGTGACCACCCACCATTACTCGGTCGCCCACGATTCGCCGGAGAACAAAGCCTTCGTCGAGGCGTTCGAGAAGGCCAACAACGGCATGCGGCCGAATTTCATGGCGGTGGCGGCCTACGACGGAATGGGACTCGTCTATCAGGCGCTCGAGAAGACCAAGGGCGACGCCAGCGGCGACGCGCTGCTGGCGGCGATGAAGGGCGCGAGCTGGATGAGCCCGCGCGGACCCATCTCCATCGATCCGGACACCCGAGACATCGTCCAGAACGAGTATGTCCGCAAGGTCGAGAAAAGGGACGGCGCGCTCTACAACGTCGAATTCGAGACCATTCCAAACGTGAAGGACCCATACAAGGCGGCGAAGCACTAGTCGGAACGGAGGCGGCCGAAAGGGGCCGGGCCGAAATGCTGACGATCCTGTTCGACGGCGTCGCATACGGCATGTTGCTGTTCGTGCTGGCGAGCGGGCTTTCGGTGACGCTAGGGCTGATGAATTTCATCAACCTCGCGCACGGCGCCTTCGCCATGGTCGGCGGATACGTTACGGCGCTTCTGATGAATCGGGCCGGCGTTCCGTTTCTCGTCACGCTGCCCGCCGCCTTCCTCATCCCGGCGATCCTCGGCGTCGTGCTCGAGCGGACGCTCTACCGTCGAACTCTACGGGGCAAGCCCGCTCGATCAAGTGCTGTTCACCATTGGCCTCGTGCTGATGGCGATGCCGATCGCCGATTTCTTTCTCGGCGACGAGCCGCAGCAGGTCAATCTGCCGGCCTGGCTGTCCGGCAGCGTGACAGTGCACGGAGTCGGCATCAGTCTCTATCGCCTCTTCATCGTCGTCGTCTGCGGAATCATTGCGGCGGTGCTGCAACTCTTCCTCGTGAGGACGCGGTTCGGCGCGCAACTGAGGGCGGCGGTCGATGACGCCCGCGTCGCCGACGGGCTCGGGATCAATGTCGACCGCATTTTTGCCGTCGCCTTCGCCGTCGGCAGTGGCCTTGCAGGACTGGGCGGCGCGCTCGCCGCCGACGTTGTCGGCGGCATCGATCCCTCCTTTCCGGTCAAATTTCTGGTCACGTTCCTAATCGTCGTCACCATCGGCGGCGCGAACGGGATTCTGGGCGCGCTGTTCGGGGCGTTGCTGCTAGGCGTGCTCGATGTGGCGGGCAAATATTATGTCCCCTCGGTCGGCGGCTTCATCATCTACGGCGTGATGGTCGTGACACTCGTCCTGCGCCCGCAAGGCCTGTTCGCGCGAGGCGACGGACGATGAGCGCGGCTCAGCCAACGGCGCTCACGCGCCGGCTCGAGGCGCATATGCATCGCCGCGCGCGCTGGCGATGGTCAGAGATCGTCTTCTGGGCCGCCCTGCCCGCGGTCATCGTCCTCGTCCCCTCGCGCGACGCGCTGATCAACGAAATTCTGGTCGCGGGCCTCTTCGCGCTGTCGCTCGACCTTATTCTCGGACTGACCGGCATCGTCTCGCTCGGACAGGCGGCGTTCTTCGGCCTCGGCGGCTATGCGGCGGCCATCTTCGCGAGCAAGGGCTTTACCGACCCGATGCTCGGGCTGGTCGTCGGGGCTGCCGCCGCAGCCGTTGTCGGGCTCGCGACCGCGCCCTTGTTGCTGCGCGGTTCGGACCTGACGCGACTGATGGTGACGCTCGGCGTTTCGCTGATGTTGGGCGAGCTCGCGAACCGTAACGGCTGGCTGACCGGCGGGGCGGACGGACTTAACTTTTCGATCGGCAAAGTGCTGGGCCTCTTCCCGATCGGCTTCACCGGGCAGCGGAACGCGGCGCTCTACAGCCTTGCCGTCCTGTTCATCCTCTTCGCCCTTGCGCGGCGTCTGGCGCAATCGCCGTTCGGGCTCGCGCTGGCGGCGATCCGCGAAAACCGCTTGCGCGCGGGCGCGCTCGGCATCGCGACCTCGCGGCGCATCGTGGCGATCTATACCGTTTCGGCGGCCTACGCCGGCGCGGCCGGCGCCCTGCTCGCCCAAACGACCCAGATCGTGTCGCTCGATCTCTTCGATTTCCACCGCTCTGCCGACGTGATGCTGATGCTGATCATCGGCGGCGCCGGTTATCTCTATGGCGGCATCATCGGCGCGGCGGTGTTCATCGTGCTGAGGGACGTGATCTCGGCTGCGACGCCCGAGTATTGGGAATTCTGGATCGGCGCGCTGCTGGTCGCGCTGGTGCTGATCGGCCGCGAGCGCATTCACGACTTCGCCGTTCGCGCCGCCTCTTCTCTCGTCCCCAAACACGTTCGCGAGGACGCGGCGTGAGTGCGCCGGCGCTGGAGGCGCGCGGGCTCGCCAAGCGGTTCGGCGCGCTTCAGGCCACCGACAATGTGTCTTTCTCGATTCAGGCGGGGGCGCGGCAGGCGTTGATCGGGCCGAACGGCGCCGGCAAGACGACGCTCATCAATCTCCTGACCGGCGTCGTCGAGCCGAGCGAAGGGCAGGTTCTGCTGCAAGACCGTAACGTCACGACGCTGTCGTCCAGCCAGAGGGTGCGGCTCGGGCTTTCACGCACGTTCCAGATCAATCAGCTTTTTCCTCATATGACGCCGGCCGAGTCGCTTGGGCTGGCGATCTCCGAGCGCAACGGCTCGGGCGCCGATTTCTGGCGGGTCGCCGGCACGCGGCCTGCGATCATCGCCGAGATCGAGAATCTGCTGACGCGTTTCGGCCTCGAGGGCGAGATGGACCACCCGACGCGCAAGCTGCCTTACGGCAAACAGCGCCTGCTCGAGATCGCGCTGGCGCTGGCGACCCGCCCGCGCGTGCTGCTGCTCGACGAGCCCGCGGCCGGCGTGCCGGAGGAGGAACGCCAGGACATTCTGGCGGCGCTGTCTGCGCTCCCGGCGGACGTCGCCATCCTCCTGATCGAGCACGACATGGATCTCGTCTTCACCTTCGCCACCCGCATCTCGGTGCTGGTCGCCGGGCGGCTCTTGACCGAGGGCGAGCCGGAAGAGATCGCGAAAGATGAGCGCGTTCGGGCGGTCTATCTCGGCGAGGACGGGCATGAGTGAGCTCCTCCGCGTCGAGTCCTTGAGCGCCGGCTACGGCGAGGCGCGGGTCATCCAGGGCCTCACCTTTGCGCTCGAGGATGGCCGGTCGCTGGCGCTTCTGGGGCGCAACGGCGTCGGGAAGACGACCCTCATCGATACGCTGATCGGCGTGACCACCCGTTTCGGCGGACGCATCCTCTTGGCCGGCGAGGACATCGCTTCGCTGCCGCCGCATGCGCGGGCGCGACGCGGCGTCGGCTGGACGCCGCAAGAGCGCAACATCTTCCGCTCGCTGACGGTCGAGGAAAACCTGACCGCGGTCGCGCTACCCGGCGACTGGACGCCGAAGCGCGTTTACGGGCTCTTTCCCCGCCTCGAGGAACGGCGCACCAATATGGGGCGGCAATTGTCGGGCGGCGAACAGCAGATGCTGGCGATCGGCCGCGCGCTCGTGCTGAACCCGCGCCTCTTGCTGCTCGACGAGCCGACCGAGGGCCTGGCTCCGATCATAGTCGACGAGCTCCTGGCGGCGCTCCGCGAACTGGCCCGCGCCGGGCTTTCGATGATCATCGTCGAGCAGAAACCGAAGAAGATCCTGCCTTTCACCGACCACGCCATCGTGCTCGACCGCGGCGCCATCGCCCATGACGCGCCGAGCGCCGAACTGCTCGCCGACCCGTCGGCGCTCGACGCCCATTTGACGGCGACCAAGAAGGCGCCGCGCTGAAGCGCCGCTGCCGGCGCCGGCGAAACCGCGTCCCTGCGAGGGGGGCGCCAATTCCGCGCCGCAATCGGGCGATTTCAATGGCTTGCGGCGCCTTTTCCGCGCCACTCCGCCACTCGACCTCCCCGCCACTTCGCGGGGTCTGCGAGGCAGGGCCCAGAAGACAGAATAGACTAACTTCTGATTTTCTGGAACCTCTTGTTGGAGAATTTTTGGACGCTTGGTTAATGATAATTATGCGTAATATTGATGTACATTCCTAAGCCGGTCTCTCTGTCTCCGAATTAAGCTCCCTTCCGATCGGCGAGCATTTTGGCCCGTATCTCCTTCTTGAGGACTTTTCCGACCTTCGAACGCGGCAGGTCGGGCCAGATATCCACCTGCTTGGGCGCCTTGACGCTGCCGATGCGCCCCTTGACGAAGCTGATGAGCTCTTCGGCTGTCAGAACGCGGCCAGCATGGAGCTGCACGACCGCGGCGACCCTCTCGCCCCATTTTGCGTCCGGCAGTCCAAAGACGGCGCTGTCCATTACGCCCGGATGCTGCAGCAGCGCCTGCTCGACCTCGATCGAATAGACGTTGAAGCCGCCGGTGATGATCATGTCCTTGGCGCGGTCGACGATGAAGAGAAAGTTTTCCGCGTCGAGATAACCGATGTCGCCGGTGTGATGCCAATTGAAGCGCGACACCTCGGCAGTCGCCTCGGCGTTCTTGTAATAGCCGTCCATCACCAAGGATCCGCGCACCACGATCTCGCCGCGCTCTCCGGCCGGCAGAAGGTGGCCGCTCTCGTCCATCACCCCGACCTGCGTCAGGGGCGTCGCCCGTCCCGCCGAGGCCAGGCGCTCACGGGCGATGGTCCCGTCGGGATTGAAATGGTCCTTAGGGGCCATGGTCGAGATCATCATCGGCGCCTCGGTCTGGCCGAACAATTGCGCCATGACCGGCCCGATCTTGTCGATCGCCTCTTCCAGCCGCGCCGCCGAGATCGGCGCGGCGCCGTACCAGAAGCATTGCAGCGAGCTACGATCGGTCCCCGCGAGTTTCGGGTTCTCCAGCAGCATGTAGATCAAGGTCGGCGGCAGGAACGTATGGGTGACCCGGCGGCGCTCGATGAGGGCGAGAAACTCGGTCAAGTCCGCCTTGGGCATGATGACGATTCGGCCGCCCAAGGCCAGTATCGGGAAGCACAAAACGCCCGCCGCATGAGTCAATGGCGCGAGCGCGAGATAGACGGGGCGACCTTCGAACGGATAGCTCATCAGCGTGAGCGCAGACATCGTCTCCAGATTGCGCCCAGAAAGCATTACGCCTTTGGGCTGACCGGTGGTGCCGCCGGTGCCCGCGATCATAGCGATGTCGTCCACAGTCGCGATTTCGATCGGCTCATCGCCGACGCCCTCGAGCCACTGATCCAACGCCGGCGAGAAGGGCGTGGGTTTGTCGAGGCAGACGAGAAAGGAAAGCTTGGGTAAGTCGGCGCGCATCTGCTCTACCAGCGGCGCGTAAGCGCTATGGAAGATCAGGCCCGTACAGTCGAAGGCGTCGAGGATGAAGCGGTTCTCGGCCGCCTCGTTGCGCGGATTGATCGGACACCAGACGGCGCCGGCGCGCGAGACGCTGAAGACGCAAGCGAATGCGACCGGATCATTGCCTGAGAGGATCGCCACTTTGTCGCCCGGCTTGACGCCCGACCGATGAAGCGCCCGGGCGACGCGCCAGGTGAGGCGCTGTACCTCGCCGTAGGAGAAGTCCTTGTCGCCCATGGTCAGGCACGGCGCGGCGGCCCCCAGCGTCGCCCCTTTGTCCAGATAATCGACCAACCGCATGACGCTCTCCAACGCGTGGAGTTTTGGGGAGGCCGAGGCGCCGCCCTCAAGGCCGGCTGTTGTACGGCGCGGTCCAAAGCCCGGCGAAGACGGGCGTCCGTCCGGACGCCCAATCGACCGCGCCGGCCGCGATCATCGATCGCGGCTACAACGGTAAAGGCTAGCAATGCGCGGTGACAATCGGGTCCCGGACCAGCCCGAAGCTCTTCAAAACGCCGAGCAGCTCGCGATGCCCGAAGGCCTGGCAGGCCGAGGCGAAGCCCGCCTTCTTCGGCGGAGACTGGAGCAGGGAATAGGCGGCGTGGGCCTGCAGAAGGCCGGTCTGTTTGTAGTTGCTGACGCCGTGGATCACGCAGTGCACGCGCGCCAGCGGGCCGGAAGCGTAGACCGAGTCGAGCGAGACGTTGACGCGCGGGTTTTCCCGCGGCGGCATTCCCGCTTGAATCGAGGCCGCGATATTGGCGAGCGCGGCCTGCTGCTGATCGGGAGGCAGCGGCTTGATTTGCTCTTCGAACATCTTCTGCGTCGCCACGAAGCCCTCCATCACTTCGCGCGCGAAGACCCCGCCGAGAGCCTTGCAATTGGCCACCCGCGGGTCGTCCTTGAACCAGACAGGGTGCGAGGTGCCGGCCCACGGCGTCACCAGCGCGTGGACGTGCTGGCCGGGAACGTTGACGTCGAAATGGGTGTTCTGCGCCCATTCGACATATTTGTTCTGCTCCAGATAGTACCACTTGGCCTGCAGGATCGCGAAAATGGTTTGGGTCGAGGCGTAAGTCGGAAAGCCTTTCCAGAGCACGAGGATGTCGAGCGTATCGACGCCCGGCGTTTCCAGACAGATGTTCGCGGCGATTTCTCCGGTGGTGTACATTTGCGCGATGCCGGGAGAGAGCAGCAGGCCCTTGGCGGCGAACTTGTGTCCCCAGCGGGTCTTGGCGTCCAGCACCCAGTCCTGCTCGCCTGTCGTGTCGGTGTAGTGGCATCCGGCGGCGAGGCACGCCTCGGCGACCTCAGGGCCGTACTTGCTGAACGGGCCGACCATGTTGCTGACGACCTTGGCGCCGTCGAACAATCCGGCCAGCGCCTTGACGCTGTGTTCGACGGTCGCGACTTCGTAGTCGGCGGTTTCGATTCCGGGGATTTTGTCCATCACCGCCTGCACCCGGGCGCGATCGCGGCCGGCGGCGATGAAGGGCACATGCAGCTCGCGCAAATACTCGCAAACGAGGCGGCCCGTGTAGCCGGACGCGCCATAGACGATGACAGGTTTCTTGTCGCTCATGATTTCGGTTCCTCCGATTGCTTCTTCGCCGCGCAGCCCATGGGGCTCGCGGTCACATTCCCATTCCGCCGTCGACCGGCAGGCCCGCGCCAGTGATGAACCGGGCGGCGTCGGAAGCGAGAAAAACCACGGCGTCCGCCATGTCGGCGACTTCGCCAAGCCGGGCGAGCGGCGTCTCCCCGATCACGCCGCCGACGGCGGCTTCGACGCTTGGGAAAAGGCCGGCCGCTACGACGTCGTTCGCCAGTTGCATGCCCATGTCGGTCGGAACGAGGCCCGGATAGATGCAATTGACGCGGACGCCGTAACCGAGCTTGCCCGATTCCATCGCGCCGACCCGGGTCAGCCGGTCGACGCCCGACTTGGTGGCGGAATAGCCGGCGATGCCCGGAAAAGCGATGGTCGCCGCGACGGACGCAATGTTAATGACCGCTCCACCCTTGCCGGCGGGCCCGTCCGGCTTCATGGCGCGAAACGCGTGCTTCATGCCCAGCGCTGTCCCTACGACATTGACTTCGCACATGCGCCGCAGGTCGGCCGCCTCGACGTTGATGACCAGCGACGTGATCTCGACCCCGGCGTTGTTCACCAGGATGTCGAAGCCGCCCAGTTCCGCGATTGTCTTTAAGACCGCCGCCTGCCAGCTCGCGTCGTCGGTCACGTCGAGCGTAACGAAGCCCACCTTGGCGCCAGTGGCGGCAATAGCTTTCGCGGTATCTCTGCCGACATCGGTGAGGACATCGCCAATCATCACCGCGGCGCCGGCCTTCGAGAGGGCCGCGGCCATGCCGGCGCCAAGACCGCGCGCGCCGCCGGTGACCAGGGCTTTTCGACCGGCGAGATCAAAATTGCTCATTGAACGATTCCTCCAGGATTGAGTGCATGCGCCAATCGCCTGCTCGCTCGTGCCGAGCGGTCGATCGTCGTGCTCATGTCAGGAGGGGGCGCGAGCGCGGACCAATGGCTCGCCGATATCGCCAAAGCAGCGAATCGAATCGATGCCGTCCGCACGGGCTTCCTCCTTTTCGCGATCGTGTCTCTTGCGGAGACGGGGCAATGGGATTGAATATTTTGACAGGTGTCAAGCTTTTCTTATACGACTGTCAAAATAATTTTTGACCCCGTCATCCGCGGGCTTGACCCGCGAGTCCATGGACCGCCGGGCTGCGACCCGGGGACGGCGATGCCGGCAAAGGAGGGGGAAGCTAAGCGGCGCAATGAAACTGATGTCCCTTGATCTCCATCGCCTGCGTGCTATCCGTCCGAGGGATCGTAGGCGTTTCACGGCAACACGAGAGCGAATTTGCAAAAGGTGACCAGACTGGACAGAATCCCGCGTCAGCGGGTGGACAAGTTCGCCGAGCGCCGCGCGGAGCTGGCCGAGGCGGCGTTGCAGACCCTTTCGGAACTGGGCTACGCCCGCACCAGCCTGCGCGAGATCGCGCAGAATTCCGAGTTCACTCACGGGGTTCTGCATTATTATTTTCGCGACAAGGTCGATCTGATCCTTTGCAGCGTGCGCCAGTACAAGGCGCGATGCGTGACCCGCTACGATCAGGTCAGTGCGGACGCGCGGACCTACGAAGACTTGATGACCGGCTTTCTCGCGGCTCTCGCACAGACAATGCGCGACGAGGCGCATATGCATCGCCTCTGGTACGATATTCGCTCGCAGACCCTGTTCGAGACGGCGTTCCAGGCCGACGTCGCCGAACTGGACAGGAGCCTCGAGAACATGATCTGGCGCATCATGGGCCGCTTCGCGGAATTGACCGGAGAGCCGCAGACTATGCCGCCCTCGGTGATCTATGCGATGATCGACGGACTGTTTCAGCAATGCCTGCTGAAACACCTTTCCGGCGATACCCACGCCATCGATCAGATGCAGGCCGACGTGAGGCTGGTGCTGTCGAAGATCACCAACGATCCAGCCAGATCGGTTGGGGTCACTGGTTCGCCTGGTCGTGGGGCGAAGGAACGCCGACGCGGATGAGCCGGGAAAAATCCGGCGACTGATCGGCCGCCTTCGCCTGGGCGCCGATACGAGCGCGCTCCATCAGTTCGCTGAGAGGCATCGTCGTGACCACCACCTGATGGTCGTAAAGGTATCCGGGAAGGAAGCCATTGACGACGAGCCGCCAGTCGAAGGGGTACATCCCCCCAGCCGCGCGGATGATCTTGAAGACGACCGTCGCACAATTGGCGGTGATCGAATTGTAGAACTTCGGCTGCTCGGCGAGCGCGGTCGCCTCCAGGACGTATTGGGTGAGGAGGACGCGCGCCTGGTCGGCGGGCGTGCTGAGCCGATAGAGCCGCACATCTTCGCCGCGCACGTTCGAACGGAGATGAACCGAATCGCGCTCAGTCGTCGCGAGATAAATAAGGGTATGCGACTTGAATGCATCGGCGATTGGCGAGAACTGGCTATTCCTCTCGCGCCGCACTTCGACCGACCACGCGAGATAATCGCCGTCCTCGAAGCCGAAGCTCATGATGACATGAGCCATCTCAGGCCCGGCCCAGTAGGCGAGAAAGAGATCAAGCGTCTTGAGCGTGGAAAGATCGTAGGAGCGTTTGGACCATCGCCCGGTGAAATCGTTGTCGGTGCGCCAGTCGAAATCGCGCACGTCGGATAGCGTCAGCGTGTCGCCGTCGATCGTCCCTGTCGTTTGCCGCGCGACATCCGGGGCCCAGTCGCCGCCGGCTGGCGGCTGGATCGTGCCCCACCAGACGACGACCCCGGCAAAAGCCAGCGCGTAGACTGAGAGCGCGACCCAGCGTCGGCGTCTGAACAGCGCCAGCACGGTCGCGAGGCCAAGAATGACGAAGACGCCCGCGGCGGCGGCTCTCGCCCATTCCGGCGCCGGGAGCCGGAACCACAGCGCCATCGCGGCCCAGACGGTCAGGGGCGCGATGACCAGGGCCGACAAACATATCCAACCAATCGTCGAAGCGAGACGCCCCGCGGTCATGCTGCCCCCGCCTCACCGCGACGCCGCCCCGCGACAGGCTTACGCCATGGCGGAAGCGTCTTCCAGCAGAGTTTCGCAGAGGCCCGGCCTTGCCGGCCCGATTCGAATGACCCTCGTCAAGCCGCTCTCTTTTCTTTCAAGAGCCCGAGCAGCATGAGGCTTTCTGCCGTCGCGACCAGCGCGTCCTCGCGCGACCGCGGCGCCCAGCCGAGCAGGCGGCGCGCCTTTTCGCTGGTTGCGTTCTTGGTCTTGCCCAGTTCACCGACAACCTGCCGAAGCGAAGGGTCGGCGAGGGACGCGAGGCGCACGAGCCAATCGGGCAATTCGCGTGTCGGGACGCGGCGCGCCGCCTCGCCCAGCCGCGCCTTCAGGGTCAACGCCATCTCCCGCAAGCTCATGAAATCGCCGGCCATGGCGAGAAACCTTTGACCCATTGCGGGCGGGGCGGTCATCGCGCGCAGGTGCAGGTCGGCCACGTCGCGAACGTCCACAACGCCGAAGCCTATCCGCGGCAGGCCGGGCGCGCCGCCGTCCATCAAGCGCTTGACGCCCGCGACCGAGGTCGACGAGTCGGGCCCCAAGGCGGGACCAAACACACCGACCGGATTGACGACGGCGAGTTCGAGGCCGCCCTCCTTCGCGACAAAATCCCAGGCTGCGCGCTCAGCGAGCGTCTTCGACTTGGCATATGGCGCTGACGCCGCCTCCGCTAACATCGGTCCAGCTCGTCTCGTCGAACGGGGCAGTCTGCGGTTTGTGGCCGTAGCCGATCGCGGCGAAGGATGAGGTCAGCACCACCCGTTTGACGCCCGCCGCCCGCGCGGCCTTCAGCACCCTCAAGGCGCCGTCGCGCGCCGGGAACAATGAGCTCGTCCTCGTGCTTCGGCGTGGTCAACGGAAAAGGCGAGGCGACGTGCAGCACGAAGTCGCAACCCGCAACCGCATCGGGCCAACCCGCGTCGCGCTCGAGGTCCGCGGCGGCGAATGTCAGCCGGTCGTCGCCTTCAGCGCCCGCGCGCTTCAGCAACGCGCGAACCTCCGGCTCGCGTGCAAGACTTCGGACTGTCGTACGGACCTGATGGCCCTGAGCGAGCAGCTGCAGGATGCAATGCCCGCCGATGAAGCCCGATCCGCCCGTCACCAGAACCAAGCTCATGGATGCGCCTCCGTGGATCGGCCCGGATCCAACGTGGGCATCGAGCGGTTCGCCATCAACGGGGAGGAGACGCCGCTACCGCACGACTTGCAGGAAAAGCACAACGACGACAATCCACCCCAGAGTGAAGACGAGGGTTCGGATATAGGGGAGACCAATCCAGTAGACGACGGCGTGCGCGAGCCTGAGCCAGAAGAACGCGATGGCGCAGAACGCGGTGGTAGCGTCGGCCTTGCCCGCGACTTGGGCGATCAGGATGAGTGCGGCGAAGGGCGCGAAACTCTCGACCGCGTTGATGTGGGCGCGATTGGCGCGCTGGCCCCAGAGCGGCACCGGACGCGGCTTGGGATCGGCGTAATTTTGCGGGGCGAGAAGCCCGTTGGTCATCACTGGGCGGACGATATAGACGATCCACAGCGACGCAGTGAGCAGCGCCGTATAGGCGAGGTATTGAAGGTCGGTGGTCATGTTTCCCCCTTCGGGTCGCGGCAAGTTCCCTGCCGGGCTGTGCGACCCTATCACCTCCAAATGACCGCGCCTAACCCGGGAATCGAGCCGGCTTGCCGCTCAGCCCTCGCTCTGGTGGCCGCCCGACAGCGGCACGAACGGAATGACTTTGCCGCCGAAAATATCGGAGCGCGAAACCGTCGTGGCGCCGTCTGCGCCGGTGGTCTTCACGACCTTGAGAATATGTTGCGCGCCCGGCGGACCCACAGGGATGACCATGATCCCGCTCGGCTTCAACTGTTGCAGGAGCGGCGGCGGGATGTGGTCGATCCCGCAGGTGACGATGATCTTGTCGAACGGCGCCGCCTCTTCCCAGCCGAAATACCCGTCGCCGCTACGGGTCTCGATCACGCCATATTCGTGGTAGCCGGCGCCGATCAGGCGATCGTAGACGCCGCGGGTGCGCGCGGCGAGTTCGGGAATAATCTCGATCGAATGGACCCGGCTCGTCAGGTAGGTCAGGAGGGCCGACTGGTAGCCTGAGCCTGTGCCGATTTCGAGCACCTTGTCGCTGCCGCGAACGCCGAGCGCGCTTGTCATCCGCCCCATCGTGCCAGGCGGGGTGATGGTGACGCCAAAGCCGATGTCGAGATAGTGCCCGACATAGGCCTGCTCGCGATCCTGGGGCAGGACGAATTCCTCGCGCGGCGTCATCAGGAAGGCGCGCTTGTCGGCGGGAGTCCAGAGATCGTTGAAGGCGAGGACCTCGCGATAACGGTCGAAGCGGCGACCGAGGTAGGTCGGATCCTCGCCGCGATTCGAGGCCATCCAGGAAACGAATTGGGCCTTGTCGTTGAGCGGCGGCCACATGTCGCTCCGGAACGGCTGAACGGCAAGGGCCGGAAAGGCGCCGATGGCGCCGGCGGCGCCCGCCACCGCGCCAAGCAGAAAATCGCGTCTCCGCATCAGGACTGTCTCCGAGGGTTCAAATTCCGCACCGCCCGTTATCGGGCGTGAAAGGCCAAGTCTACACGGGCTTCGACGGCGCCGCTATCGCGCGAGACTTCTGGCCAGAAACCGCCGCAGCTCGGCCCATGAATGCTGCGCTGCTTCGTGGTCGTATTTCAGCCACATGCCGAGCACGCGGCGGCCGCCGGCGAATTCGGGGAGGTCGAAGCCGTGATCGGCGCCCGGGTAGACGACAAGTCCGACAGCGCCCGGCTGCCTTTTCGCCAATTGCCGGCAATCCGCCGCCGGGGTGACGGAGTCGAGCGCGCCCACGAGAATGAGGGTTGGAATCTGCAGCTCTGCGTCCGACCGGTTGGCGCAGGGCGGATAGAAAGCCGCCGCGGCCTTGAACGTGGGGCCCCCCGGGGTCGCCAAGGGCGAGTTGGGCCCGGATGCCGCGATCGCGAGCGCCGTGTCGGCGCCTTGCGAGAAGCCGACCACGGCGATCCTGGATGAATTGACCGAACCAAGCCGCGCCAGGAACGCCAGGGCGCCAAAGGCGTCTGACGCGCCTTCCGGGAAGTCGACAGTGCAGGTCTCCTTGAGGCCGCGAGGGCCGAAATCATCGACGAAGAGCGCGACGTAGCCCCATCCGGCGATTTGGTCTTCGATCGATTGCCGGTTCGCCGGAAGCCCAAGACACGAGTGCAGGAGCACGACCGCCGGGAAGGGACCCCGCCCTTCGGGCCTGGCCAGCGTGCCCCGAACGTCGATGCCGCCGGCGGCGCTCGTGAAGGACACGACCTCGTCGGCGGCCGCTGCCGAGGCGCAGGCCAGAAGCCCCAGGAGCGCGGCCATGATGTAACGCCTCAAAACCCGTCTCAGCATCCGGCTCGCCTTACGCTCGAGGCGCCGACGCGCCGTGCCGCCGCGGCTCCCTTCGGACCGGATTCAGCGCCAGGCGCCATTGTCAGCCGCATTTCCTGTTGCGTCAAAGGGCTGAGGCGGTAAAGCAAATTCCCGGCTAATCCGAAAGGACTGTCGCGATTTGGGCCGTCTCGGCCTTCCGTAGCGGCGAAGACCTATTTCTGCCGGTCGGGGCGGAGGTTCCGGAGCGGTAGACAAAGAAGATTTTCCTGTTACAGTCGATAATGATGGAATTGGTCGTCGATTCCCTGACCGGTCTCTCATAAGACGAGGATGACATGGTATTTCGATGCTTTGTCCGGGGCACCCAGATTCGCCGGCCCGGAGGCGACGTTCCGGTGGAGACGCTGGAGGTCGGTGACCTTGTTTCGACCAGTTCCGGTGAGTTGCGCCCGATCAAGTGGATCGGTCGCCGCGACATCGACTGCCGGCGGTATCCCAATCCGACTGAAGGTCATCCGGTTCGGATCGCCGCCGACGCCTTTGGACCGGACCGCCCGTCACAGGACCTTTTCCTTTCGAGCGGGCACGCGATCTGCATCGATTTCTGCGGCGAGGTGCTGATTCCGGTCTCCAACCTCATCAATGGCGCGACAATCGCAACGGCCGAAGTCGACGAAGTGAGCTATTATCACATCGAACTCGAGAGCCACGACATCGTCATCGCAAACAATCTCCCGGTAGAAAGCTACCTGGATATGGATAACCGCGCGTTCTTCGAGGACGAATCGGCCGGCCTCGACGGCTTGGATCCGCCGGCCAACGGGAGGACCCACCAAGACTTCTGCCGCCCGGTGGCGCTTGAGGGCGCGGTGCTCTCTTTTGCCCGGGAGCGGCTGATTGCCCGGGCC
>CAWBBW010000017.1:0-230193 GCA_963787135.1 uncultured Alphaproteobacteria bacterium
ATCGGCTGGAGGCCGGGGCGCGACGCCGACGTGCGCCTCCTGGTCGATGGCGAGGTCCGCCGCCCGCTCTCGGACGACGACAGCTCTGCGTTCCTGTTTCCCGCCGCGGCGCGTGACGTGCGGCTGGCGTCGAATGTCTTTATCCCGTCGCATATGGGCTTTGGCGACAATCGCGAACTGGGGATTTGTCTGCTGGGTCTCACCTTTGCTGGGTCAAGCGGCGGCGATTTACGGCGCATCTCCCTCGAGGACATATCCTTGACGAACTCCCAATATTGCTCCCGGATCGGCTTTTGAGCCAGCCATGAGGTTCTGGTCAGCGCGGCTCCCCAGTTCTCGTGCATCGGCATGAGCCTGTCGACGCCCGCGCGCTGCCGCTCCAGCGTCGCCCAAAGATCGCCGTAGGCGGAGACGTAGCCAATTCTCGTCTCCTCGGCCGCAATGTCGAGCAGGCCGGCGACCGCCGTCAAATAAAATCAGGGCGCGTTCCTGATGCGCGGCCTGGAAAAAGTGCGCGCCGAATTCAACCTGACCGCGCTCGTCTACAATTTGCGGCGAGCACTCAATATTCTCGGCATGGACAAGATGATGGCGGCCGTCGCCGCATGACAGAGGCCAAAATCGCGTTGGCCAGTATCGTCGCTGTAGTGACCGGCCCACGGACCGCTCACATATCCGTTGGGATTTGCGGAGAATCGCACGCTTTCCAGAACGATTGGCTGAGCGCCCGCGGCGTTGTAGACGTATGGGCCTAGCGAAGAGCCGGTGGGTTGCCAGAATTTCGTGCCGATGAAGTCGATCAGCACGCCCGAGGCCGTGCTATCGTTTTCGATCATGCCGTTACTGCTGGTCGCCGCCGTGCAGTTGACGACATTGCCCCCGACAAAGTGTATTTTCCAGGTCGTCACTGTTGAGTTTACGAGAAGGCATTGCGCCCCGGCGGTCGCAAGCCAAGCCCCCGTAAAGGTGGCGATCGACTTCGCCGCCCCCGGGATCCTTGAACTCGATGCCGATTTGCGTGCCACTCGGATAGCCGGTCAAGCTCGTCGCGTCGGTGCCTGTCTCCCCGTCCATGAAAATTTGGCCGTTGGGGCTGGCGACCTGGTCCTGAGACACCACGATATTCGCGCCGTTCTCAAGGATTGAGCTTTGGCTTATGTTGAATTCCGCCGACGTTGCCCGCGATGTCTATGCCGACCGCTGTGCCGACGATAACGCCTTGCGTCTATCGACACCGTATTTTGGCTGCGAGTTCCGCCCCTCTGGCGGCGTTGATTCGTCAATTCGATGCCCCAATTAACGATCGCACGATGATCGATAAAGCCATCGTGGCGGTCTATGAAACGCGATTCGAAGTGTGGCCAAAACAAGGGGATATTTTTCTTGTCGCGGGCGCGTTCTGGATCTATCCGCACTACGATGTCATCAGGGCCTACCGTAAGAAGGGCATGCGGTTTGGTGTCTTTATTCACGACCTTATTCAGATTAGAAATCCAGAATACGTTCAGCAGGCTGCGATTGATAAATTTCAGAGACAGCTCATCGATGTTCTTTCGGTGTCGGATTTTGTCCTGACGAATTCGGCGTTTGTTGCGTCGGAGGTCAAAGCATATCTTCAGGAGTATTTGAATTTCAGCCTGCCTGTCCGACCGATCCTGCTGCCCACAGAGCTGCGAAAATCAAAGAAAAGTGCGAAGGTTCTGAACGATAATATTCGAAAGATGGCGAGCGAGGAATACGTCCTTTGCGTCGCCACCATCGAAGTGCGCAAGAACCATATGTATCAAGTGCGTATTTGGGAACGGCTGATTAAAGAGTTCGGTGAGAAAATTCCGAAATTGGTTTGGGTCGGAAAGTGGGGCTGGCAGATTGACGATCTGCGCCATCATCTGGCCGAGCAGGGCTGCGTCGGAGATTGGCTGTTTATATTCAATGACATCTCCGACGATGAGCTAGAATTTCTTTATAACCACTGCCTTTTTACAATTTACACTAGCTTTGCAGAGGGGTTTGGCCTGCCGATCGGCGAGAGTCTCGCTTACAAAAAGCCTTGCATCGCATCCAATACCACATCGATGCCGGAGGTCGGCGGACGCTTCGTCCGGTACCTCGAACCCTGGAACCAATCGGAGGGTTATGCAGTCGTCCGGGACACGATCCTTGATCCCAAGGGTCTCGCCGAGTGGACCGCGGATATCGAGGCTAACTTCCACCCGAAGACGTGGCAAGAGTTCTGCGATGAGTTTTTCTCTACTGCTATAGGAACGAGCACAGCCTTGCCTAAAGGGCCCGGGTTGCTGAACTGTTTGTTGCCGAAGAATAGTATCATTGAAGGCGGTGATGACGCCTTGCTTCGCATGGCGGCGGAGCATAAGCCGATCATCACCTTCCGGGCTGCTCGCGACTCTGGTTGGTTCTATATGGAAAACTGGGGCGTGTGGGCTAGCGAACGCCGATCGAGCCTTGTGTTCGATTGTGAACTCAAACAGGGCGACAAGGTTAGAATATATCTCGAAGTCAAGTGCCCTCCCAGAAGTTCGGAAATCTCGCTTGTCGTCAACGCCGGCGCGGAACTCGCCTCCTTCAAGTTGTATGAATGGAACCGTTTCATTTCTTTCGAAGGTCTGGTCGGCGAAAATGGAAGGGTAACGATCAGCCTTTTGGCGCGTGGGCGATTTGGGGACGTGGATCATCGCTCGATTCATACCGGGCTCACGAGTATGGCGTACTGCGATGGGTCCGACCCGCTTGCCCGCATTGATCTGCTTGAGAAAGTTACCCTTTATTCGCAGATTGAGCATCTCCGGCGCGAGGCCTGAGGCGGCCTTCGCACGGGGAAGCGATGCGGTTTACAAAGCACCGCCGCGCCGCAGGATCCTCGGTTGTTCTGGCGTCTTGACCGACGACCCTGGACGGGTTCAATTATCAGGCGAAGATTTCCCGGATTGGTCTACGCAGGCACTGGGTTCGACGCCAACGGCTCGCCCCACTCGAGGGTTTCTGACAACGATAAGACGTCCTGCATGGATGCGCACTGACGCGATGCCTATAAATAAAGAACGCTTGATCTTGTTTCACGTCCCGAAATGTGGCGGGGTAACAGTTTATCGAACGTTGAGCCGTTACTTCGATCGTTATATCACATCGCATGACGTTCAGGATGAGTCGACGGCCTCGGTGCGAGCCCCCTTCATCGCAACGCATACGACATTTACACTGTTTAAGTACATTCCACGGGAAGATTGGACGGTCACGTTGCTCCGGGAGCCCCAGCGGCGGCTGCGTTCCCAGTATCGGTTCTGGGCCGGGATCAACCCCTCGGCGCCAGAAAACGCAATAGCCGCTAGTGAAACAAAATACCTGATGAAGCTGGCGAGAGAACTGAGTTTCGTTGAGTTCCTGGGGGTCAAGGAGGGACCTCTGGTGGTGCATCTTGACAATGTCATGGTGCGACACTTCGCTGATTTTGCCTATGAAGGAGAGAAAGTTAGAGAAAAGCATCTGAAGATGGCTTGCGAAAACCTAGAGAAGATCGACGATATCATGACCACCGAGACGCTTGAGCAAGACCTATCGGACCTTGCGGCTCGACTTGGACGCGCGCCAGCCTATCAAATGCAAAAAGGAAATGTTACGGACGAGCTCTATATACATCATCCCGATCAGCACACCTACGTCTCTGCAGATATTACCGCAGACAACGCGTATCGGAATGCCGTTGAACCCCTCATTGCCTACGATCGTCGTCTCTACGCATACGCTAAAGCCCTGAAAGAGCGAAGAGCTTCCGATCGCAATCGCACATACCATCGTTTTCTCGATATTCCAGGCATGACTGTTTTCGAAATTACCCCGAACGTCACGTACACGCTTGCCAACTCGCCGGCTTCCCGGGCCATGCTTTGGGGAGAATGGTCGTCCCAGGACGACACCCGCGGATGGACGATCGGTCAGTTCTGCTGGATCCAATTCAAGGTTCGCCGTTCAGAGCTTGCGCGGTTGGAGAAGCCAACGCTTGGCCTCAAAATTGAGGCTTTCCTGCCACCGGCTCGAACGACCAACAGGGTCGATCTGAAGGTCGCGGGATCGGACGCTCGCCGGCGGATACTGTTTCTGAACACCGGGCAGGCCCAAGATCCGCAGGTAATTGGCCCGCCGGTTGCCGGCGCCTCCATCGTTGTTGCAGGCGCCCGGTGCGCGATTGACCTTCCGCTATCCGCGCAAGGCTCGCTCCTCGAAGACGACCGGTGGCCCATGGCCTCCGCGGACGCCGCAACCTTCGCCTATTTCCGGATTGACCTTTCAAACCTGCCCAACCTTCCGGCGACGCAATTTGGTGTCGGAGACAGCCGCAATCTCGGCGTAGCGATCAATGAACTCCTGCTGCGCTCGCCACGTTCCCCGCAACTCACAACCGTCGCCACAACTACTGACGAGGCCCAGACTTGACCGCCGACGCCCACACCCCGACGAGCGAAGCCGCGAAAACGCAGAGCTTCGAGGCCGACGTTTCGCGCCTGCTGCATCTGATGGTTCACTCGGTCTATTCCGACCGTGAGATTTTTGTCCGCGAGCTCGTCTCCAATGCCGCAGACGCCTGCGAGAAGCTCCGCTACGAGTTGATCGCCAAACCTGAGCTGATCGAGCGGGGCGGCGCCTTCGCGATCACGATCGCCCTTGATCCCGAGGCGAGGACGCTGACGGTCTCGGACAACGGCGTCGGCATGACTCGCGAGGACCTGACCGAGGCGCTCGGCACCATTGCGCGATCCGGCACCAAGGCCTTCCTCGACAAGCTCGCGGCCGAGGACGCGAGCAAGGAGGCTTCCGCCCTCATCGGTCAGTTCGGCATCGGCTTCTATTCCTCATTCATGGTCGCCGACGAGGTCGTGGTCGAGACCCGGCGCGCGCGCGACGATAAGGCGTGGCGCTGGTCATCGGACGGCCAGGGCTCCTTCACCATCGCTCCGCTGGCGCTCGAGGTCGCGCCCGAACGCGGCACGCGGGTCGTTCTTCACCTCAACGACGCCTCGCACGATTTTGTCGACGCCCATCGGGTCGAGCGCATCGTACGGGAACATTCAGGGGCGGTCCCGGTGCCGATCGACCTCGTCGACAAACCGGGCGCCGAGCCGCGCCGGATCGCCGACGGCGCGGCCATCTGGGCGAAGCCGAAATCAGACGTCACGCCGGAAGAATACGCCGAGTTTTACCGGGGCCTCTCCGGCCAGTTCGACGAGCCCGCGCTGACCATGCACTGGCGGGCCGAGGGGCGGCACGAATATACCGTGCTTGCCTTTATCCCCGGCTCGCGTCCGTTTGATCTCTTCGATCCGACCCGCAAAGGGCGCAACAAGCTTTATGTCCGGCGGGTGCTCATCACCGAGAACGCCGATATCCTGCCGGGGTGGCTCCGCTTCCTGCGCCTCGTTGTCGATAGCGCCGACCTGCCGCTCAACGTCTCGCGCGAGATGATCCAGGAAAGCGCGGTCTTCGCCGCGATCCGCAAGGGCGTCACCAACCGTGTCGTCCAAGAGCTTGGCAAGCTCGCGGAAGCCGAGCCTGAAAAATTCGCCAAAGTCTGGGAGCATTTCGGCCCCGTCATCAAGGAGGGTCTCTACGAGGATCCCGAGCGGCGCGACGGGATTTTCAAGATCGCGCGTTTTGCCTCGACCACTCATCCGGCCGGAGACCGCGCGCTTGCGCAATATGTCGCGGGCCTACGGGAAAACCAGACGGCGATCTACTATCTGACCGGCGATGACGCGAAGCGCCTCGCCGCGAGCCCCCAGCTCGAGGGTTTTCGCGCGCGCGGGGTGGAGGTGCTGCTGCTCTCCGACCCCGTCGACGCGTTCTGGGTCTCCACCGCCGCCGGATTCGACGGCAAGCCGTTCAAGTCAGTGAGCCAGGGCGCGGCCGACATCAAGTCGATTGCGCTGGTCGAGGGGGCCAAGGCGCCTGCTGAGGCGACGGGTCCGGTCGCGACGCTGCTCGCTTTCTTCAAGCAGACGCTCGACAGCGAGGTCGCCGAGGTCCGCGCGTCGGATCGCCTGACCGACAGCGTCGCCTGTCTCATCGCTCCGGAATTCGGACCTGATCGGCAGCTCGAGAAGATGCTTGCCGCCCATGGGCGTCTCGCGGAGCGCGCCAAGCCCATCCTCGAAATCAACCCGACGCATCCGCTGACGGTCACTCTTGCGGGCCGCTTCGGCGCGGGACAAGACAAGCCGCTGATCGAGGACGCGGCGTGGCTGATGCTCGACGAAGCAAAGCTTCTCGAGGGTGGAAGCGTCGAAGATCCGCCCGCCTTTGCCGCGCGCTTACGCCGGGTGCTTGAAAAAGCGCTGGGGTAAGCGTCCGCGCAATTGAATCGTCTCCGGCCGCGTTGAGGCTTGCCCCTTCGGCTTGGCTTTGCCAAAAGGAGCGCCTCTCCCGGGGAGTTTCAGCCTTGATCGCAGTCAATCCCGCCTTTGCGCGCATCGGCGAAGAGAACGCCTTTGCCGTGCTGGCGAAGGCCGCTGAACTGCAGCGCCAAGGGCGCGACGTCATCAATCTCGGCATCGGCCAGCCGGATTTCAAAACGCCGGCGCATATCGTCGAGGCTGCGGTCAAGGCTTTGCGCGACGGCGAGCACGGATATACCGACGCAACCGGCATCGCCCCCTTGCGGGAGGCGGTGTCGGCGGACCTGCATCGCCGCCTCGGCTTCGACGTTTCGCCCGACCTGGTGCTGATCGTTCCGGGCGGCAAGGTCACCATGTTCATGGCGATCCTGATGTTCGGCGATCCGGGCGCCGACATCGTCTACCCGGATCCAGGGTTTCCGATCTACCGGTCGATGATCGAATTCACCGGCGCGCGGCCGGTTCCGGCGCAGATGCGGGAGGAAAACGGCTTCGCCTTCTCGGCCGAGGAGACGCTGGCGCTGATGACGCCGGAGACGCGCCTCGTCATTCTCAATTCGCCCGCGAACCCGACCGGCGGCGTCACGCCAGGCGAGGAGATCGACAAGCTTGTCGCCGGTCTTGCGCGATGGCCGAATGCGGCGATCCTGTCGGACGAGATCTACGGCCAGCTGACCTACGACGGCCTCGCCCACCGGAGCCTGCTCGCCTATCCGGAGATCCGCGACCGGCTCATTCTGCTCGACGGCTGGTCGAAAACCTACGCCATGACCGGCTGGCGTCTCGGCTACTCGGTGTGGCCAAAGCTGTGGCGCGACATGGCGCGAAAGCTCGCGGTCAATTCCTATTCCTGCGTCAATTCCGCGGCCCAGTTCGCCGGGATCGCCGCGCTGAAGGGTCCGCAGGATTCTGTTGCGGCGATGCGCGCCGAGTTTGACCGCCGGCGGAAGGCCGTCGTTGCTGGGCTGAACCGCCTGCCCGGGGTGAGCGCGGTCACGCCGAAGGGCGCGTTCTACGCATTCCCCAACGTATCGCGGACAGGCTGGAAGGCGAAGCCGTTGGCCTCGGCCCTGCTCGAGGAAGTGGGCGTTGCGACGATCGGGGGCCCGGACTTCGGCGTTCACGGCGAGGGCTATCTGCGCCTCTCTTACGCCAACTCGCTGGAAAACATCGAACGTGCGCTTACGCGCATGGCCGACTTTCTGAGCCGTCCGGCGTCGCCGAACGCTGGCCTAGAGAAACCCTGAGCGAGAAGGCCCGATCATGCGAATCCCTTTTGCCGCCGCGCTCGTCGTCTCGGCGCTCGTCGCCGGACCCGCCGCGGCGGAGGACGCGCGCCCCTCGCAGCTCGCCTGCGACGCCGGAAAGATTGGCGCCCGCGATCTCGCCGAATGCCTGCGCGCCAGCGCTGTGCATGCGGACGCGGAGCTTGCCGCGGCGGTCGAGGCGGCGACCAAATCGATCGATTCACGCCAGGGCCTGTTATCGTCGCAAAAGTCGCGCTGGCGCCGCTCGCTTACCGAAGCGCAGGCGCAGTGGGTGAGCTGGCGCGACCAGGAGTGCCAGGATGTGGCGCCGTTCGAGGCGGGCATGACGGCCAAGGGGGGCGATCCCCGCCTGAGCTGCATCATCGATTATGACGCCGCCCGGGTCGCCAGTCTAAAGGCGCGCTATCCGTGAGCGGCCCATTGGCGCAATGCCGTTGACGATGCTCGATGGTCTCGGCTTCGCCGCCGATCCGCTCGACCGCCTTTCCTACCGGCGCGATGACGCCGGCGAGGTCGCGCATCTCCGCGCCCGCAACGATGCACGTGCGATTCTGATTGCCCGCGACATGCCTCTGCTCCTCAAGGCGGGAGCCGAACTCGAGCCGCTCCTGCCGATGAGCGAGATCGAAAGACTGGGCGGGGCGCGGGTCGAGGCGCTGATGGGCGTCATGCCCGACGGCGCGCCGGTCTTCGCCGAGATGCTCGCCGACGAGGCAGTTGAGGAACAGTCGGATTCGAGCGACGGTTTTCTCGACCGGCGGGTTCTCGTCGTCCCCGGCCGCGACGATCTCAAACTGATCGACCTGCGCTCGATTGCGGCAGGCGGCCTGGTCCCGCCGGGGAAGGCAAGCATGCTGGGGGCTGCGAAAGCGCTGATGCACTGGCACGCGCGGCGGCGATTCTGCTCGAACTGCGGCGCGCTGACCGCGGTCACGGCGGCGGGCTGGCGGCGTGAGTGCCCGGTCTGCAAGATGCAGCATTTCCCCCGTACCGATCCGGTCGTCATCATGCTGGCGGTCGATGGCGACGCGTGCCTCCTGGGGCGGCAGCCACGATTCCCCAAGGGCATGTACTCGGCCCTTGCCGGCTTCCTCGAGCCGGGCGAGACGATCGAAGCTGCGGTGCGGCGCGAGATCCTCGAGGAGGCCGGCGTCGCCTGCGGCGAGGTCCGCTATTTCGCCTCCCAGCCGTGGCCGTTCCCGTCGTCGCTGATGATCGGCTGCTTCGCCGAAGCCCGGAGCCGGGCGCTCGAAGTGGACGGGGTGGAGCTCGAGGACGCTCGCTGGTTCTCCCGCGAGGAAGCGCTCGCCCTTCTCGATCGGCGCCATCCCGAAGGCCTCATCGCGCCGATCCCGATGGCGATCGCCCATCATCTCCTCAAGCGATGGGCGACAGAGGGCGTGAGGTTCGGGTAGCGAGGCGCAACCCCGTTGCCCTCAGGCGCCCGCGTCATTATGGTGCGCCCCGCAAAAATCCCTCCCCAAATAGGGTTCGGTTTTCCATGGCCTTCCTCGCCGACGTCCTTTCACGCGTAAAACCCTCCGCGACCATGACGGTCACGCAGAAGGCGCGCGACCTCAAAGCCAAGGGACGGGACGTCATTTCGCTCTCGGTCGGGGAGCCGGACTTCGACACGCCCGACAACATCAAGGAGGCCGCGGTCGCCGCGATCAGGCGCGGCGAGACCAAGTATCCGCCCGTGCTCGGCATTCCCCCTTTGCGCGAGGCGATCGCGGCCAAGTTCAGCCGTGAGAACGGTCTCGACTACAAGCCGTCCGACACGATCGTCGCCACGGGCGGCAAGCAGATACTTTACAACGCCTTCCTCGTCACGATGAACAAGGGCGACGAGGTCATCATCCCCGCGCCCTATTGGGTGAGCTACCCGGAGATGGTCGCGATCAACTGGGGCGAGCCCGTCATCGTGCCGACCCATCTCGACAAGGGGTTCAAGCTGCAGCCGGAGGACCTCGAGCGCGCGATCACGCCGCGAACCAAGTGGGTCGTCCTCAACTCGCCGTCGAACCCGACCGGCGCGGCCTATACGCGCGACGAACTTAAAGGCCTGACCGACATTCTGATGCGCCATCCGCACGTCTGGGTGCTGACCGACGACATGTACGAGCATCTCGTCTACGGCGACTTCAAGTTCACGACGCCGGTTCAGGTCGAGCCGGGTCTGAAGAGCCGCACGCTGACCATGAACGGCGTGTCCAAGGCCTATGCGATGACCGGCTGGCGCATCGGCTACGCCGCCGGCCCGGCGGAGCTCATCAAGGCGATGGACATGGTGCAGGGCCAGCAGACCTCGGGCGCCTGCACGATCGCGCAATGGGCCTCGGTCGAGGCGCTGACCGGGCCGCAGGACTTCATCCCCATCCGCCGCAAGGCGTTCGAAGAGCGGCGCGACCTCGTCGTTTCGATGCTGAACCAGGCCAAGCATCTCAAGTGCCCGAAGCCCGAAGGCGCGTTCTACGTCTATCCGTCAGTGGCCGGCGCGCTCGGCAAGTCGACGCCGTCGGGCCAGGTGATCGAGACCGATGAGGACTTCGTCACCGCGCTTCTCGAGCAGGAGGGCGTGGCCGCCGTGCACGGCAGCGCCTTCGGGCTGGGCCCGAACGTCCGCATCTCCTACGCGACTTCGCTGAAGCAGCTCGAAGAGGCGTGCAAGAAGATCCAGAAGTTCACCGCCGAGCTCAGGTAGCGATTGTAGCCGAGGTCGGATGGCCGCCGCAATCAGCGATCGCGGCCACGAGGTCCGCTGTCAGCCGCGCGTTGCGCGGTCGCGCGCGTTCTGCGCCTCGATCGCCTCGCGCGCGGCCTTCCATTCGGCGTCTCCCCATTTGCGCAATTCATAGAAATTGCCGCCGGTCGCGAGCGCCTGCGCGCCGTCCATCGCGATCGTTTCGCCGGTCAGCCAGTCGCAGCCGTCCGACAGCAGGAACGCCGCGAGGTTCTGCAATTCTTCGAGCCTGCCGACGCGGCCGTGCGGGTTGACGCTCGCCGTCTCCGCGCCCGGTTCAGCGCCGGGGTTCAAGCGCTTGCTCATGCCCTCGGTCGGGATTTCGCCCGGAGCGATTGCATTGAGGCGGATGCCGTGGCGGCCCCATTCGGACGCAAGCGACATGGTCATCGCCTGGATCGCCGCCTTGCTCATCGCCGAGGGCACAACGAAAGGTCCGCCGTTCCGCGTCCAGGTGACGGTGATCGAGACGACGCTGCCGCGATGGCCGCCCTTGATCCAGCGCTTGCCCACCGCCTGCGTGACATAGAACGTGCCGTGCATGACGATGTTGGCGATCGCGTCGAAGCCGCGCGGCGAGATGTCTTCGGTGCGGGCGATGAAATTGCCCGCGGCGTTGTTGACGAGCGAAGTCAGCGGCCCTTCGCGAAAAATCTCCTCGATCATCGCATCCACCGCCGCGGCGTCGCGGATGTCGACGCCATAAGCTTCTGACGGTTCCGCCGTGCGCCTTCATGAGCTCGTCGGCCGTCGCGTCGCAGACGCTCTTGCGCCGCCCGCAAATCGCGATTTCGCCGCCGAGGCCGAGGAGGCGCTCCGCGACCGCTTTGCCGAGCCCGGTGCCGCCGCCGGTGATGAGGATTTTCTTGCCCGCGAACAGGCCCTGGCTGAACATCGTTTGCCCTTCCACTTACCCTCACTCCAGCGCTGGATGAGGCTGCCCCTCACTCCGGATCGGCGAACCGCGGCTCCCGCTTCTCGATGCCGGCGCGGATCGCCTCGATCTGGTTCGGCGAGCCGATCAGCGCCGCCTGCTCCTTCGATTCGGCGAGGAGGATCGCGGCCGCATCCGCATCGGTCGCTGCGTTGAGGAGGCGCTTCAGCGCGCGCACGGCGTCGGGGCTCTTCGAGGCGATCTCACGTGCGGCGGCGCGCGCGGCGGCCAGTGGGTCGGCGTGGACGGCGGTGGCGAAGCCGTAAGCAAACGCCTCGGCGCCCGAAAACTGCCGGCCGGTGAAGGCAAGCTCGCGGATCACGTCGCCGCGCGCCAGTTCGCGCATCAGCGCAATGCCGCCCATGTCGGGCACGAGGCCCCATTTGATCTCGAGGATCGAGAGCTTCGCCTCGGGCGCGACATAGCGGACGTCGGCGCCGAGCGCGATCTGGAAGCCGCCGCCGAAGGCGACGCCGTGGATCGCCGCGATCACCGGAACGGGCAGGTCGCGCCAGACGAGCGCGGCCTGCTGAAACGCGTTGGCGGCGCCGTGGGTGCGCGCGTCAAGATTGGACGGCGCGCCCTCGCGCCGCCCCGACGCCATCGCGGCGAAGCTCGCCATGTCGAGCCCGGCGCAGAAGCCGCGCCCGGCGCCGTGCAGAACGACGGCGCGCAAGGCCGCGCGTGCGGCGGAGCCGCTCGCCCGCTTCGATCAGGGCTTCGAACATCGCGGGATCGAGCGCGTTGAGCTTGTCCGGCCGGTCGAGCCGAACCTCGGCGACGCCGTCCGCGATCGCGACGCTGACCCGGCCGGAGATCGTGTCCGCCTCGCCCATGGCCATCCCTCCCCAAACCGCCTTGGCCATTCGAACCATCGCGGGCGCGGGCGATCAAGCGGAAACGCCGCTTTCCATTGCTTGAATGAAGGGCGTTTTTCCTTGAATCTGGGCTTTCTTTGCTTGCTTTTGCTTTCTTCTACTAGAATCCACGCATCGGAATTGAGTGTTTTCAATGGGTTACAGACGTTAGCGGCGAAAATTTATTTTTTGCGCTCCTTCGTCGGACAGTTGGCCACAACTCATCTGTCAAAACCTCGCAACGCCTCGCCCGCTTTGCCGGATGGCAGGTCTGGGCTCCGGGCTTTCAATAATAGCTTATAGCCGATATTCTGATTTTCTGCAAGAAATTGTCGGCAGAAATTTGCTCACCCTTGGTAGCGCCGCCTGTGAGAGCTGACGACGGCCATGGCTCCCCGGGACACGCGCAACGTCATTGTGTAGCAATCGCTTTGTGCCCCTGTCCGGCCGGCTTTTGACCGCCTTTCCGCAAGGGGCGAGGGAGGTTTTCATGGTGGAGTTCCCGGCCAATCCGACACGGCTCGACCCCTATAAAAACTTCAACTTCCGCCTCAAATGGGACGGCGCCTATGTCGCCGGCGTTTCGAAGGTGAGCGCCCTCAAGCGCACCACCGAGGTCATCGAGTTTCGCGACGGCGGCGACGCTTCGGCGTCGCGCAAATCGCCGGGCCGCACGGACTATGAGGCGATCACGCTCGAGCGCGGCCTGACCCAGGACCGGACGTTCGAAGACTGGGCCAACAAGGTCTGGCGCCTCGGCGCGGCGCTCGGGAGCGAGGTCGCGCTCGCCGACTTTCGCAAGGACGTCTATCTCGAGTTCTACAACGAGGCGGGACAACTCGTGCTCGCCTACAAGATCTATCGCTGCTGGCCTTCGCTCTACAAAGCGCTGCCGCCGCTCGACGCCAACAGCGCCGACGTCGCCATCGAAGAGCTCGTGCTCGAGAACGAGGGCTGGGAACGCGATATTTCGGTGACCGAACCGGTCGAGCCTAAGTGATGCGCGATTTCGCCGTGAGGTCGCCCGCGCGCCAGACATAGGCCGCGAGCAGAGGCTCGCCTTCGGTGCGCATGGCGTGAGTCGTCCAGGAGGGATGATGGATCCATTGTCCCGGCGGGCGAAGCCGCCAGCCGGATTGGGCCGCTCGCCACCAGGCATGCCCGGCGAGCGGGAGATAGAGCTCCTCCGCCTCGTGCGAATGGGCGGGATATTCGATGTCGCGGCCGAGCAGCAGAACGCCGCAGGCGATCGCGTCGCTCTCGAACGCCCCGCGCTTACCGATCCATTCGCTCCAGCCGTAGTTTTGCAGGAAGTCGCTCGCCGAAATCGGCGCTGGTATAGGTCTGCCGCCAGTCGAGATCGCCGGCCAGCGCGGCGACGCCTTCGACCAGCGCGCGTGTCTCGGGCGCAGCGTGACGCGACAGGCCTTCGAGGGCGGCAACGACCGGAAGCGAGCGCTCGGCTTGCGGCCGGGCGATCAAGGCGCGCGGCCAGTCGTGGAGGAAGGGCGACGCTGCAGGTCCTGCCTGCTCGAGAAGATCAAGGAGGGCGGCGACGAGGGGACGCAGGGAGTTGGCGATCCGGGTTTTGTCCGGCATGGGATAGAGGGGCGGCTCGGTGTCGTTGGACATTGTCATTCCCGCGAACGCGGGAATCCAGACTGACCCCGCCGCGCGGGCCTTCGATTCTGGATGCCCGCGTGCGCGGGCATGACAAAGGGAGCCGATAGCGGCAAGCAGAAGGCGGGTGGCAAAGATAGGGTCTTCCGGGAGACCCGGCCAACTGACTTGATTGCCCTTTAAAGGACGCTCTGTCACGCGGCGCGGGGAGCGATCAGCTCGAGATCGGGCCCGAGTTCGCGGCGCCGCTCCATCAGGTCATGGTCGGCTTGCAAGCCGAGAAAAAAGCCGGGCGTCAGGCGAAAATACCGGGTCAGGCGCAGGTCGCTGTCGGCGGTGACCGCCCGCTTGCCGAGCACGATTTCGTTGATCCGGCGGGGCGGCACGCGGAGCGCCCGGGCGAGCGCGGTCTGGCTCAGTTTGAGCGGCCGTATGAACTCCTCAAGCAGGATTTCGCCCGGCGTCGGATTGGGCAGCCAGTCGGGGTCAGTGGTAATCGACGATTTCGACATCAAACGGGCCTCCTTCTCTCCACGCGAAGCAAATGCGCCACTGGTCGGTGACGCGGATAGAATATTGTCCAGACCGCTCGCCCTTCAGCGCTTCCAGCCGGTTGCCGGGCGGCGCCCGAAGATCGCTCAGGCTCCGCGCCTGATTGAGAAGGCGCAACTTCCCCAACGCAGCCGCCTGAATGTTGCCGGGTAGCCGCCGACTGCGCCGCCCCGACCAGACAAGCGCCGTTTCGCCGTATAACGCATAGCGTTATGAGGTGCAAAGAGACAAATCTGCGCAAATTCGGGGCGTATGACGGAATGAAAGGCCTGACCCCCGAGGAGGGGTCAAGGCTCGCCAATAGCCGCCGAGAGACGGGTGTCCTTCCGGATGCCCTATGGGCGACCCGCCAAGCGGGCTCGGCCCAGACGCCAAGCACGTGTCGGGCAGAGGAAGGCGGCGGAGATTTGCGGTTCTGAAGGCTGAGGGCCGACTAACGACTGCCTGCGCTTCTCGCGAAGCCCGGGTCGCGTACGCTTCAAGGCGATCGAAAATCGCGATAGGCTTCCCCGTCGGCCGTCCAGGAGGTCCTGACCTTGCCCGTCGCTTGGGACGACATTGAGTCCGCGTTCATGTTCGTCAGCTTGGACGGAGGAGGAAATTCGGCCTTCGTCTGCCGCAAAACGGGCGCGGTTTTTTGGCGTTCCGAGCTCGGCGACACCATCGACGAACTCCCCGACGACATCGTAGCAGCAACTACATCGCCGTGCCCGGCCCGCGCGCTCTCGACCTCGGCAGCCGGCTCGTCATGCGTTTCGCCGAAGACGTCATGAGCGACCACGCGGATGAGATCGCCGCCATCTTCTCCCGCAAAGGCGCCTACGGCCGGTTCAAGGATTTTCTCGTGCGCGTCGGCGCGCTCAACCAGTGGTACGAATACGAAGCCGCCGCGACGGAAAAGGCTCTGCGCGAATGGTGCGCGGACAATGGCATCGAGGTCGAAGGGTAGAGCGAGAGTCGGCCATAGCGTTGAAAACGGCGCGGGCCGCGCCGGTCCGCCGCCGTCAAGCGCCTTCGGCGCTGCTCCGCTTCGCTCCGGACGCGACGTATGCCAAAGTTAGATATTTTAAGAATAGAGGTAGCTATATCACATCGCTGCTAATCGAGGACATCGAAATCGGAAGTGCGTGACTGCCCTCAAAACAAAAAATACCTCTGCGCCATCGGCAGCTTGTCCGCCGGCTCGCAGACCAGGAGTTCCCCGTCCGCCGTCACCGCATAGGTTTCGGCGTCGATTTCGATCTTCGGCGTCGCGCCGTTGTGGATGAGGCTCTTCTTGCGCAAGCCGCCGCGGGTGTTTTCGACCGCGACCAGCTTCTTCTGCACTTTCAGTTTCCGCGCCAGTCCGCCGGCGATCGCCGCGTCGGAGACGAAGGTCAGTGACGAGCCTGTCCGCGCGCGGCCGTAGGAGCCGAACATCGGGCGGTAGTGGATCGGTTGCGGGGTCGGGATCGAGGCGTTGGGGTCGCCCATCTGCGGCGGCGGCGATGACGCCGCCCTTGATGATGCAGGTCGGGCTTCACGCCGAAGAAGGCGGGCGTCCAGAGGACGAGGTCGGCGAGCTTGCCCTTCTCGATCGAGCCGATGTGCTTCGAGACGCCATGGGCAATGGCGGGGTTGATGGTGTATTTCGCCACGTAGCGCTTGGCGCGGAAATTGTCGTTGCGAGGGCCATCGCCTTTCAGCGCGCCGCGCTGGCGCTTCATCTTGTCGGCCGTCTGCCAGGTGCGGATGATCACCTCGCCGATCCGGCCCATCGCCTGGCTGTCGCTCGACATCATCGAGAGCGCGCCGAGATCGTGCAGGATGTCCTCGGCGGCGATCGTCTCCTTGCGGATGCGGCTCTCGGCGAAGGCGAGGTCCTCGGGGATGCTCGAATCGAGGTGATGGCAGACCATCAGCATATCGAGATGTTCGTCGAGCGTGTTTTTGGTGTAGGGCCGGGTCGGGTTGGTGGACGAGGGCAAGACGTTGGCGAGGCCCGCGACCTTCATGATGTCGGGCGCGTGGCCGCCGCCAGCGCCCTCGGTGTGGAAGGCGTGGATGGTGCGGTTCTTGAACGCCTTGATCGTGTCCTCGACGAAGCCGGATTCGTTCAGCGTATCGGTGTGGATCATCACCTGCACGTCGTAGTCGTCGGCGACGCTGAGGCAGCAGTCGATCGCGGCGGGGGTGGTGCCCCAGTCCTCGTGCAATTTCAGCGCGCAGGCGCCGGCCTTGACCTGCTCGACCAGCGCCGCCGGCTTCGAGGCGTTGCCCTTGCCGGCGAAGCCGAGGTTCATCGGGAATTCGTCGGCCGCCTCGATCATCCGGGCAATGTGCCAGGGCCCGGGCGTGCAGGTGGTGGCGAAGGTGCCGGTGGCGGGGCCGGTGCCGCCGCCCAGCATGGAGGTCACGCCCGACATCAGCGCCTCCTCGATCTGCTGCGGACAGATGTAATGGATGTGGGTGTCGAAGCCGCCGGCGGTGAGGATCTTGCCCTCGCCTGCGATCACCTCGGTGCCGGGACCGACGATGATGGTGACGCCGGGCTGGATGTCGGGATTGCCGGCCTTGCCGATCGAATGAATGAGCCCGTCCTTCAGGCCCACGTCGGCCTTCACGATCCCCCAATGGTCGAGGATGAGCGCGTTGGTGATCACAGTGTCGACGGCGCCTCTGGCGCGCGTGGTCTGCGCCTGGCCCATGCCGTCGCGGATCACCTTGCCGCCGCCGAACTTCACCTCCTCGCCGTAGGTGGTGAAATCCTTCTCGACCTCGATGAAGAGGTCGGTGTCGGCGAGCCGGACCCGGTCGCCCGTGGTCGGGCCGAACATGTCGGCATAGGCCGCGCGGGGGAGGGAGGTCGGGGGGAGGCTGTTGGGGCGCTTCGCCATGGGGACTAGCCTTTCGCTTCCAACAATTTAAAGCCGGGCGTCGCGCCGGCCGCCCTGTCGAAGGTGGCGGTGAAGGCGCACTGCGCTTGCGCGTTGATCGCGGCAATCAGCCGATCGTGAATCCCGCTCTTACTCGTCGCCATCGCCGACCGCGCCGCTGAGATGGCGTCGCGATGCTCGACATCCACATTGGCGAGGCTGAGCAGGCGGTCAAGCACCGACAGAACGACCGCACGCGGTTGCTTCATTGGGTGGAGCAGCACCCAGAGCGTTTCTGCGAGGACAATCGCATTGACGAAAAAAGTCTTTCGGTCGTCGCCGAGCAACCGTGCAACCGCCGCGGTCTGGCCAGGATTGTCGTCTGGCCAGATCGACTCGTCGATCAGCCATCTTAGCAGGACATTGGTGTCGAGGCCGATCAAAGCGTCACGCGCTTGAGCGCCGGCCGTCCCTGAGGCTGGCCGGCGTTGCGCGTCCCCGCGCCTCCTCAATCCACTTGTCGATCTGATCTCCCGATGCGCGCGGACCACCGTTGATGACGCCTTTGAGGTCGCGTAACGTCCCGTTCCGCGCCGCGACCCGGAACGCGCCGTCTGCTTCAGCGGTGAATGTAATTTTGTCGCCCGGTTGAAGGCGCATCGCCGAACGCAGCTTCGCAGGAAGTGTGACTTGGCCTTTGCTGGTCACTTTGGCCTCGAAAACGCCCATCGCCGGATTCCTTACAATTTTGTTCAGAGGTAAGGAGAGGGCCGACCGCTGTCAACGATCAGCCGTCGATCATCTTACACCTTCCCCATCACATCCTGGCGGAAGCCGTAGACTTCGCGCTTGCCCGCGAGCGCAACCAGCCGCACGCTGCGGCTCTGGCCGGGCTCGAAGCGGATCGCCGTGCCGGCGGGAATGTCAAGCCGGAAGCCCTTCGCCTTCTTGCGCTCGAATTTGAGCGCCGGGTTGGTCTCGAAGAAATGATAGTGCGAGCCGACCTGGATCGGCCGGTCGCCGGTGTTCGAAACCTCGAGCGTCATTGTCTCGCGCCCCTCGTTCATCGCGATCTCGCCGGGCTCGGCCAGCACTTCGCCGGGCACATGCTTGTCGTCCGCGCCGCGGATCGGATGGTGCACGGTGACGAGCTTGGTGCCGTCGGGAAAGGTCGCCTCGACCTGGATGTCGTGGATCATGGAGGCGATGCCGTCCATCACCTGATCGGCGGTCAGCACATGCGCGCCCGCCTCCATCAGCTCCGCGACCGAGCGCCCGTCGCGCGCGCCCTCGACCACGAAATCGGTGATCAGCGCGACCGCTTCCGGGTGGTTGAGCTTGACGCCGCGCTCGAGCCGCTTTCGCGCCACGATCGCGGCCATGGCGATCAGAAGCTTGTCCTTCTCACGGGGGGTCAGATTCATGAGCCTTGGTCTTTCCTCTATTTGCGCTTGCCCCGGCCCTCTCCCGCAGTCCCCGAGACCCTTCTCCCGCGTGCGGGAGAAGGTGGCGCGAAGCGCCGGATGAGGGCGCCGCCCCTCCTACTGCCACAGCCGCGGCGGCTTGCGCCCGCCCAGCGCAAGAATGGACGCAATCACCGTCTCGCGCAATCGGACGGGCGAAGCTGAAAGGAGCCGCGCGACGACCAGGCCGTCGAAGGCGCTCGCCCCGGCCTCGACCTCCCCGCTCGCAGTATCGAGCGCCGCCCGCACATCGCTGAGCCGCGTCTCGACCGCGGGCGCCGCGGCGATAATCGTCGCGAGCGCCCGCGCCCCCGCGCCGACCGCAGGGCGATCGAGCGCGGCGCCGGCATGATCGAGCCGCGTCTCGTCGGCGAAGACGAGCCGGCCATCGCGCCGAATGCGCCAGGACTCTCGGAGCCGCGCGTCGATGCTGCTCTCGCCCCTGGCGAGCCGCCCGAAGACGAGGCTCTCGACCAGGATGAGGCTTGCGTCGCCCGCCATCTCGACCTGAAGCCGCCGTTCGAGGGCGGCGCCCTCGAAGATGAGCGTCTCCTGCGGCAGCCAGAACAGGCTCGCCTGCGGCGCGAGGGTAAGGCGCGTCTCGATGCGCGCCGGCGCGCCGTCGCTGCGATAGATCTTTTCAGCCGCCGTCGTGGTGGCCTCGACCTCGGCCCCCTCTTTCAGCGCCAGCTCGACGCGGTAGGCGTCGCCGCCCGCGACCCCCCCGCCGGTGTTGACCAGCACCGCTTCGCACGGGCTCGCCGAGCGCGGAAAGCGCCAGCGCAGGCCGCCCGTCTCGAACAGGCGCTCGGGTTCGGTTCGCGCGCCCGTCCGCGCGAACGACGCGCGCGCATAAGCATCAGCCCGCTGGCGGGCCGGCGCAACGCCGAGCGCCTCGACCGCCGTGGGCAAATCCGTCATTGTGAACCATTCATGACAGGCGCGGCTCACCTCACAACAGGCGTCATGGCCGCGGTTCTCGGGGCTGCGCTCCTTCATGCGCTGTGGAATTCTCTGGTCAAGAGCGCCGACGACAAATTCCTGTCGTCCGCTCTGGTCGCGCTCTGGTGCGGCGTCGCGGCCTTCGCGGCGGCGCTGGTCCTTCCCTGGCCCTCGCGCGCATCGGCGCCGTTCATTGTCGCCTCGGCGCTCATCCATATTGTCTATTTTCTGCTGGTCGGGCGGCTCTATCGCAACGCCGACCTGTCCGTCGCCTATCCGATGATGCGCGGCCTTGCGCCCCTGGTCGCCGCCCTGATCGCCTTCGCGACGCTCGGAGAGGCGCCGGGACCGATCGCGATTCTCGGCGTCGTGATCCTCGTCTTCGGCGTCATGCTGATGGGTGCGAGCGGTCTGGCGCATGGGCGGATCGACGCGGCGACGCTCGTGGTCGCGCTCGCCAATTCGGTCGTGATCGCGGTCTATTCCGTGATCGACGGACAAGGCGGCAGGATCTCGGGCCCCGGCGCGCTCTTCGCCTTCGCTTACAACGCCTGGGCGGACGCGCTGACGGCGCTGGCCTATGCGCCGATCGTCCTTCTCTTGCGCGGTCGCTCGGTCGCCTTCGCGTTCGTTCGCGACTGGCGGCGCGGGCTGGCCGGGGGGCTGGCGGCCTTTGTCGGCTACGCCGTGGTGATCTGGGCGATGACCCAGGCGCCAATCGCGGCGGTCGCCGCCTTGCGCGAAACCTCGGTCGTGTTCGCCGCGCTGATCGGCGTCGTCCTGCTCGGCGAGCCGTTCCAGGCGCAGCGCGCCGTCGCTGCGCTGGTCATCCTCATCGGCGTTGTCACGCTGAGGCTCGGATGAAACCGCAAGGCGCGACCGGCGCACTGCGGGCGGCGTCGCTCAAGGCCGGCATTGGCGGCTAAGATCGACCGCGGCGCTGGGACAGACCGGATCGAGCACGGGCGCGAACGGGTCGGCGACGCGGTAGAGCTCGTAGGTTTCGAGGACGGCGCCGGCGCGCCTACGCTCGATGAAGCCAGCCGGCTCGACGCTGCGGAACCGCATTTTGAGGATAAGGTCGAAGCGGCGGCCCGCCTCGCCGAGCGCGAGCCCTGGCGCCGCGAACAGGGCCTCGGACGGCGCGGGCTTGAACACCC
The DNA here is from genome assembly GCA_963787135.1 of uncultured Alphaproteobacteria bacterium. Classification (GTDB taxonomy): domain Bacteria; phylum Pseudomonadota; class Alphaproteobacteria; order Rhizobiales; family Beijerinckiaceae; genus Roseiarcus. The sequence goes on from CAWBBW010000017.1 coordinate 20,799, forward strand.
AGCGGATGCGCTGCTCCGGCTGAACGATCGCGATCGCGGGGTCGCCGTAATAGGTCATCAGCGAGGTCAGGGCGTAGCCCTGGCTCAGCACATAAGCCGCATTTTCGGCGCGCGCCTCGGAATCGAGGTCGTTGGCAAGATCGCGAAAGCCGCCTAGCCGCGCGGTCGGATCGGCTGCGCCCAGCGGCAACACTCCGGTCGTCGCCTGCACGAACGCCAGCCCCATGACCATGAAACCGAGAGGCGCGGCCCAGAGGGCGCCTTTGGCGACGGCGCCGTCAAGACCGGCCGCGCCTTCGCGGCGCGCCTCCGCCACCCAGTCGGCGGCGAGGATGGCGCAAGCGGGGAAAAGCGGGGCGAGCCAATTGCCCTGCACCCGGTCGTGCAGCGCATGAGCCGTGAAATAGATCGCCGCAGGCGCGATGGCGCTCACCAGCATGCGCCGCGCCTCGTCGCGCGAGCCGGGCGCGGCCCGCGCGCGCCACGGAACCGCCGCGACCGCCGCGGCAACCGCCGCGAAGACCAGCGGATTCATCAGCCCGATCTGCGCTACGAGGAATTCGAGGATGTAATAGGGCTCGAAGCCGTGCGGCGGGGCGCGGCCGAGCTGCTTGAAGAAAGTCGCCCAGCCGTGTTCCGCATTCCAGGCGACGAAGGGCGCGAACACGAGGATCGCAATTGCAAGCGCTCCCGCCGCCGCCGGCGACACCAGCCAGCGCCGGAGCGAGGGCGTCGTTACAAAGGCGAGCACGACGCCGGCGGCGAAAAAGGCGGCGGTGAACTTCGATTGCAGCGCCAGCCCAAGCGCGAGGCCGAGCGCGAGCAGCCAGCGCGGATTCCCGGTCCGCCAGAGCTCGACCAGCGCCGCGAGGCCAAGCGTCCAGAACACGACGAGCGGCGCATCGGGCGTCACGAACACGGCGCCGGCAAGGACAAGCGGCATCGCAATCCACATGAGGACAGCGAGCGCCGCCGTCTCAGCTGAGCGGAAAAGCCGCCAGGCGATCAGCGCGATCAGGGCAGGGAGCGCGGCGACGAGGCCCAGGGAAAGGGCCCGCACGCCCAGCTCGGAGCTCCCGAACAACGTGGTCGAGGCGCGGATGACCAGCGCCACCATGGGCGGATGATCGAGATAGCCGAAGGCGAGCCCGCGCGACCAGAGCGTGTAATAGGCTTCGTCGAACGTGAGTTCGAGGCGCCGGGCGGCGACAGCCTGGAGGACGACAAGCGCGATCGACGCGCCAACCGCCCAGCGGGCGAGGCGGGACGCATGTCGTTCTCGAGTTTCGGCGCCAGCGACGATGGAAGCGTCCCTCAAGTCGTCGCCTTCGCTCCTCTAAAGGCCCCTTCCCCCCGGGCCTCCAGTGGCACGGGGCCGCCCGAGGGTCAATCACGCCGAAATCAAGGAACTTTGCTGCCCGGCGCTCGATTGATACGCAGGTGTGGCGCCATACACACAGCCGCTTCGGCTCCACCGTCGTATAACCATCAATGGAGGGTTGGCGATGGCGGAACGGGTCGGTTCGAGGGCCATGACGTTCGGCGCAGGCGGCGCGCGCTCGAGACGCATCGAACGGGACGAGGCCGCGGACGCCTCGCGCTTCTTCGCCCGCATCGCTTACGCCGTCCTTGGCCTCGGCGCGCCTGTCGGGGTCGTCATCCATCCGCTCGCCCTCTTCGTCATCTTCCCCATCGGCGTGGCGCTGATCCTGATGTCAGCCATACTCGAGGGCCCGGCCGGCTTGATCGACAGGGTTCTGCGGGCTTTCCGGATTCCTGCCTTCGTCGCGCTGATCGCGGGGCTCGGCTGGGCGATGCTGTCGGTGCTCTGGACGCCCTATCCCGTTTCGGCGGCTCAACATGCGCTCAAGCTCGCCCTTCTGATCGCCGCGACGCTGCTCGCGGTGGCCGCCCCGAGGGACAACGCCCGCGCCACCGACCTTTATCTGTTTCCGATTGGCGTCGTCTTTGGAATGGCGACGATGGCGGCCATGGGCCTGGCCCATATTCTGACCGGCGCAGTCAACGAGGCCACTCTCGGCTCCGGCGCGGTCGCCCTCGCCGTGCTGCTGTTTCCTGCGCTTGGAGGAACTCACCGCGCGCGGGCGCAACGGCTATGCGCGGCTGCTGCTGATCCTCGCCCTGGTCTTCGCCTATATCGATGGATATGCGCCGCTGACGGTCGCGCTGTTCGCCGGTTATCTCGCGTTGTCGTTCGCCATCTCGGACATGAGGCGCACAGCCCGGGAGCTTGCGTGGGGCGCGGCGGCGGTCGTCCTGCTCAGCCCGTTGATCCCTGCGATCGCCCCGACCGTCTCCGCCTGGATATTCCACGCCAAGCTCGCCAGCCTGCCGCCTCCCTACGCGCCGTTGTCGGTCGCGGCGGACATTTTCACCCACCACAAGCTGAGGCTCATCACCGGCCACGGCTTCGAGACGGTGAGCCGCGGCGTTCGCGCCGCGATTCTGCCTCCGCAGACACCGACGGCCCTCGCCTTCACGGTCTGGTACGAGCTCGGCGTCATCGGCGCGCTGGTTGCGGCGACCGGCCTCTGGTTCGCCTTCCGGGATATCGGCAACGCGCCGGCTCGCCTTGCCCCTTACATGGCCGCGGGTCTGACGGCGGTCGTCGCGTTGGCCTTTCTCAATGTCGACTTCAACGACATGACCGCAATGACGCTGATTGCGGTTGCGGTCATTGCCACCGATGTGGCGGCGCGCAGCCAGTATCGAACCACGAGACCCTCGGCCGCAATTCTCGCCAATCTTTGACGGGCGGCCGCAACGGGCGCCCCCGTCAGCCTGCAGCGATGAGCATGTCGAAGCGGTAAAGCGGGCCGTCAGCGCTTGCGCGCGAACGAAGCCGTCGGGCGAATGGTGCGCGGGCGCGTGTATTCGACGACCACCGCCCGGGTCCGGCCCGCGACCAGGCTCGCGCGCCCACGCGTTTTCGCCGCATGCTTCGCAGCGAGCACCTGCACCTCTTCGACCGGCAGGCCCATCAGAGAGGCCGCAATCTCAGCACGCTCAGCCGGTTCCTGCGCTAGGCTCTCGGCCGCGACGAGGGCTTCTTCGATGGTCGGGTTGTCGCGACGCACACGGCGCACGCCCCACTTCGTCTTCCAGGTGGCTGCCATAGGCCCCTCCAAGGTCCTTCTCGGTGACAATGATAGCAGATATGTTGCACCGCAACAAATGAAATTCAAACCGCGGGCTTTCTTTCGCACAGGACTCTACGCACTGTGGGCGACGCTGGATCTTAGCCGCCGTTCTCGAGACAGGCGCGCGCGGCGGATTCGCCAGAGCGCACTGCGCTTTCGATGCAATCCGGCAGCGGCCCGGCCAGGTAGCCGCCTGCGAGGAAAAGATTCCGCCAGGCCGTCCGGCCGGATGGCCGGCGCGCCGTTTCTTCGGGCGTCCAGGCGAGACTGCGCCGCGATCGGATCACGCGCCAGGGGGGCAAGGCGTCGGAAAGCCCCGTCAAAGCTGCGACCCCGCGCCAGCATTCGGCGGCCACCGCATCGTTCGGCTGGTTCACGCACGCTGTAGCGTCCCCAACCGTCACCGACATGCGGTCGTGGTAGCCGAAGAGCCACTGGAACAGGCCCCCCAGCACCCCAAGCACCGTTGGCGCAGCCCGGGGGGCCGGCGCCCCGAAATGCACGGTCAGCGCACTCGAAAGGCTGCGCGGCGGCTCGAGGCCCGGAACAAGCGAAGCCGCGACCGTCCATGGCGCGGCCAGGATCAAGGCGTCGCCCGGGCCAAGATCGACACGATCGTTCTCGAACTCCAGTCCCGAGAGGCGCTCCGCGTCAAAGTCGAGCGCGATCAACCGGCGCTCGAAGCGCAGAGTTGCGCCGTCGCGTTGAATCCGCCGCGCCAGGGGCTCGATGAATGCGCGCCCGAAACTGTGGACCGGCGTGAGAAGCCGCATCCCGGATCCCCCGAAGCGCACGAGCTCGAGCAACGACGTTGCGGCCAGGCTCGCCGAGGCTGTTTCCGGCGGACAATTGAGCGCGGCGACGCACAGGGGTCGCCACAGCCGCTCCATCGCCGGCCCGCCATTCGGCCCGAGGCTCGCGACAGTGGCCGTCCTGGAAGCCGAAAAGAGACGCCGCGCGGTCCAATAGTCCGAAAGCGTCAAGCGCGGCCCTCGCCGTCCGGGAACGATGAGCCACCAGGGCGCGCGACCCGGGTTGGGTCGCAGTCGCCAGCGCTCGCCCGTGGAAAAGTCGGCGAAAGCGACGCCCGGCTCTTTCTCCTCGCGCCATTCGCCCCGTGCGCCGACCGCATCGAGCAGCGAAAGGGCGGACGACCAGCTTGAAATCAGCGGGAAATTGCCGGTGTCGACGTCGAATCCGAGCGTCTCGTCATAGAAGGAGCGTCGCCGTCCGCCCGCCTGCGGCCGCGCCTCATGCAGCACGACTTCGCGCCGGCCCGTCGCCCCGAGCATGCGCGCCGCCGCCAGACCCGCCACGCCCGCCCCGACAATGTGGACAACGGATTGTTTCATGCCCGGCTTGGTTCCGACTCGCCGCGTTCCGCGCGAGAGCGAATCGCCTTCAACGCTAGGCCGCTCGACATTGAAGGGAAACCCCCGAACGATGCGCCGGGCTTGACAGACCACAACCCCCGCGCGACGCTGACCAAACGGTCAGGAATATCTTTTCGCAACATGGGCTTCAGGAAGACGCCATGACGATCGCCGCCCACCCGCCAGGTCTCGCGGACGTCTCGCCGGGCCGCCTCGATGAGGAGGACGTCAAAGCCAACTTCGTCGATCTTCACCCGCCTCTGACCCGGCATGAGGCCAAAGTCGAGGCGGAGCGCTGCTACTTCTGCTTCGAGGCGCCCTGCCAGAACGCCTGCCCGACCTCGATCGACATTCCGCTCTTCATTCGTCAGGTCGCGGCGGACAATCGCGACGGAGCGGCCCGGACCATTTTCGACGCCAACATCATGGGCGGCATGTGCGCGCGCGTGTGTCCGACCGAGACGTTGTGCGAGGAAGCCTGCGTGCGCGAGGCGGCCGAAGGCAAGCCGGTCACGATCGGCCTTCTGCAACGCTATGCGACGGACCCGATGATCGCGGCCGGCAAGTCGCCCTATGCGCGCGGCGCGCCGACCGGCAAGCGGGTCGCGATCGTCGGCGCCGGCCCGGCGGGCCTGGCCTGCGCGCATGGCCTCGCGGTCGCGGGCGTCGAGTCGACGATTTTCGAAGCGCGTCCAAAAGCCGGCGGTCTCAATGAGTATGGCATTGCCGCCTACAAGGCGATCGACGACTTCGCGGCGAAGGAAGCCGCCTTCATCCTCTCGATCGGAGGCATCGAGGTTCGTCACGAGGCTGCGCTCGGCAGGGATGTCAAACTCGACGACCTGCGCCGGGACTACGATGCGGTGTTTCTCGGCATGGGCCTCGGCTCGACCAACAAGCTCGGCCTGCCGAAAGAGGCGGAGCTTGAAAATGTTGTCGACGCGGTCGACTATATCGCGCGCCTCAGGCAGGCGGAGGATCTGACTAAGCTGCCGGTTGGCCGGCGTGTCGTCGTCATCGGCGGCGGCATGACGGCGATCGACATCGCGGTGCAGTCGAAAAAGCTCGGCGCTGAGAACGTGACGATCGTCTATCGCAGGGGCGTCGACAAAATGAAGGCGAGCCCGTTCGAACGCGAGCTCGCGCAGACGAGCGGCGTCGTCATCCGCACCTGGGCGCGTCCCGTGTCGCTCGAGGGGCACGGGGACGCGCTGAGCGGCGTCATTTTCGAAGACACGCGCGAGCACAATGGCGAGCTCGCCTCGCCCGGTTCGGTCTTCCGGATCGAAGCTGACATGCTATTCACCGCCATCGGGCAGCGTGGAACGCCGGAGACGCTGAACGGGGCGCAGATCGAAGTGAAGGACGGCCGGATCGTGGTCGACGCCGAGCGGCGCACCAGCCTAAAAGGCGTGTGGGCGGGCGGCGACTGCGTTCTCGGCGGCGAGGATCTGACCGTCAGCGCGGTCGAGGACGGCAAGCAGGCGGCGCGGTCGATCGTCGCAGCGCTCGGCGTCGCAAACATCTGAAGCGAGGGTCCTATGGCCGATCTGCGCACCAATTTCCTTGGCGTCAAATCGCCGAATCCGTTCTGGCTCGCCTCGGCCCCGCCAACGGACCGCAAGGTCAACGTGGAGCGCGCATTTCGCGCCGGCTGGGGCGGCGTGGTGTGGAAGACGCTCGGCGAAGCGGGGCCTCCGGTCGTCAATGTCTCGGGCGCGCGCTACGCGGCGATCCACGGCCCGGACCGGCGCCTGATCGCGATGAACAACATCGAGCTCATCACCGATCGCGACCTTGAGATCAATCTGCAGGAGATCAAGGAGGTCAAACGCGCCTGGCGCGATCGGGCGCTGATCGTCTCGCTGATGGTTCCTTGCGACGAACATTCCTGGAAGGCGATCCTCGCCCGCGTCGAAGAGACCGACTGCGACGGGGTCGAGCTCAATTTCGGCTGCCCGCACGGCATGTCGGAACGTGGCATGGGCTCGGCCGTCGGTCAGGTGCCGGAATATGTCGAAATGGTCGCGCGCTGGTGCAAGGCGCATACGCGCATGCCGGTCATCGTCAAGCTGACGCCCAACATCACCGACATCAAGAATCCGGCGCGGGCGGCGAAGAACGGGGGCGCGGACGCCGTCTCGCTCATCAACACGATCAACTCGATCATGTCGATCGATCTCGACGCGATGGCCCCGGCGGACGCGATCGACGGCAAGGGCACGCACGGGGGGATGTGCGGCCCCGCGGTCAAACCGATCGCGCTCGCGATGGTGGCGGATATCGCCCGCGACCCCGAGTGCGCGGGCCTGCCGATCTCGGCGATCGGCGGAATCACGACCTGGCGCGACGCAGCCGAGTTCATCGCGCTCGGCGCCGGGACGGTGCAGGTGTGCACCGCGGCGATGACCTATGGCTTCAAGGTCGTCGAGGAGATGGTCTCGGGCCTCGCCTCCTATATGGACAGCAAGGGCTATGCGACGATCGACGATTTTCGTGGTCGCGCGGTCCCGTCGGTCACCGACTGGCAGCACCTCAATCTCAATTATGTCGTCAAGGCCGAAATCGATCAGGATCTCTGCATCCAGTGCGGCCGATGCCACATCGTCTGCGAGGACACGTCGCACCAGGCGATCTTCGCCCATGTGAACGGAAAGCGGCGGTTCGTCGTCAATGAGGCCGAATGCGTCGGCTGCAATCTCTGCGCGCTCGTCTGCCCAGTCGAGGGCTGCGTCACTCTCGTCCACAAGACGTCCGGCGTCGATCCTCGCACTGGCCTGCGCTACGACCGCCCCGCGGCGGCCTGGACCGCGCATCCGAACAATCCGAGCGCCGCGAAGGCGGCGGAGTGACTACTCCTCGCCGCGCGGCTCCTTCAGCTTGCTGAACACCGCATCGACGTCGATGCGCTCCTCGCTGGGCTTCGGCTTCGGAACGCCGAACACTTCAAGCTGGCTCGACGGCGCGGGTCTCGCGGTCGTAATCTCGGCCGAGACGAGGGTTTGGCTGCGATCCTCCTCGACCTTGGGCTTGTCCTTGGCGGCGCGATTGACCTCGAAGTCGAGATCGATCTGCGAGCAGAGACCGAGCGTCACCGGGTCCATCGGCTGAAGATTGGCCGAGTTCCAGTGCGTCCGCTCGCGGATCGCCTGCAGCGTGTGCTTGGTCGTGCCGACGAGCCGCATGATCTGCGCGTCCTTGAGCTCCGGGTGGTTGCGGAGCAGCCACAGGACTGCGTTCGGACGGTCCTGGCGACGCGAGAGCGGGGTATAGCGCGCGCCGCGCTGCTTCTTGAACTCGGGCGTTCGCACCTTCGCCGTCGCGAGATGCAAGTGATGGCTCGGGTCCTCCTCGGCGGCGGCGATTTCCTCGCGGGTAAGCTGGCCGGTCGAAATCGGATCGTAGCCTTTGATGCCGGTCGCGACCTCTCCGTCGGCGATGCCTTTGACCTCGAGCGGATGCAATTTGCAGAACTCCGCGATCTGGTCGAAGGTCAAGGACGTGTTCTCGACCAGCCATACGGCGGTCGCCTTCGGCATCAACGGCGCGTCGCTCATTCGGCATGCTCCTTACGGCGGGTGGGCGCGCGGCACCGGTCCCGGCCGGATGAGGCGCAGCCTCGAAACAACAAAACTCTAGGGGAATGGCCCTTTATAGGCGCCCAAAGGGCGAATTGCAATCGCTTCCGCCAAATCAAGCGGGGCGCGACGCAAAATACTTGGTTCTGACCTTGCCGAATAGGGATCATAACCCCAGATCGCGACGTTCAGAGCGAGGCGCCCGTTCGGTCCGACACGAGGTCGGCGCCGAGCGCGCGTTCTCCAGGAAAGGAATTCAGTTATGAAATCAGCACTCGTCATGGCCGCGGCCTTCGGGTTGGCGCTCACCCCGCTTCTGTCGCCAGCCCCCGCCGACGCCAAGGGCTGCATCAAAGGCGCGATTGTCGGCGGCGTCGCCGGGCATATGGCCCATCATGGCGTGCTCGGCGCGATTGGCGGCTGCGCGGTCGGCCATCACATGGCCAACGAAAAGAGCAAGGAAGAGGGCGAGGCCGCGGCGCAGAGCGCCCATCCGACAACGTCTCCGCCGCCCGCGCAGTGAAAGCGCCCGACTAGGCCTTGTTATTGAGGGCGCGCTCGGCCTTCGGGTCGAGCGGCCAGCGCGGGCGCGCGGGCGCGTTCAGTTCGTCTTTCAGTCCGAGGCGCAATCGCTCGATTCCCGCCCAGGCGATCATTGCGCCATTGTCGGTGCAAAGTTTCGGCGGCGGGGCGACCATCGGCAGCCCTGCTTCGCCGCACAGGCGCTCGAGCGCCTGGCGCAGAGCCTCGTTGGCGGCGACGCCGCCCGCGGCGACCACCGCCCTTGGCGCGATTCCGAGACGCTCGCGGAAAAGTTTGAGTCCCATGCGCATGCGGTCCTCAACCACATCGACGATCGCTGCCTGAAACGAGGCGCAAAGGTCGTCGACGTCTCTCGGACGCAAAGGGGCGGCCGCCTCGGCCGCCTGGCGGATCGCAGTCTTCAAGCCGGACAGGGAAAAATCGGCGTTCGGCCGGCCGACCAGCGGCCGCGGGAGATGAAACCGGTCGGGATCGCCCCGCCGGGCTGCGGCCTCGACCGCCGGACCTCCGGGAAAGGCGAGCCCGAGCAGCTTCGCCGTCTTGTCGAAGGCCTCGCCGACGGCGTCGTCCATCGTGGCGCCGAGGCGAATGTAGTCGCCGACCCCCTTCACGGCTAGAATCTGGGTGTGTCCTCCGGACGCAAGAAGAATGAGATACGGAAAGCCGACGCTGGCGATGAGCCGCGCCGTCAGCGCGTGCGCTTCCAGATGGTTGACCGCGACGAACGGCTTTCCGGTCGCCAGCGCGACACCCTTTCCAGCCATCAAACCGACCATGACCCCGCCGATCAGCCCCGGCCCGGCGGCCGCCGCCACGCCGTCGAGATCCTTGGCGGAGAGGCCCGCCTTGGCGAGCGCGCGGGCGATCAGCGTATCGATGATCTCGACATGGGCGCGGGCCGCAATCTCCGGCACGACGCCGCCATAGGCCGCATGCGCGGCGATCTGGCTCATGATTTCGTCGGAGAGGATCTCGCCCGAGCCGTCCGGCCGCAGGCGCACGACCGCCGCCGCCGTCTCGTCGCAGGTCGTCTCGATCCCCAGTACGCGCATCCGCCTGATTCTCCGGCCCCGGCGCGTTTCCTGCGCTCGAATTCGAAAAGGCCCATAGCCTGAAGGGCACGACTATGGAACCCGTGTCAGTATTGGGCGCGGTCGCCGCCACCCTATTGGCGTGACCTGGCGATCTCCGCCTCGATGACCGGCGCGAGCATGGTCTTGACCGCGAAGATCGAGCCATTGACGCTGTAGTGGCCGTAATCGACCGCCAGCAGGTCCTCGGGAAGATTGCGGCCGACGACGCGCCGGCAACCCTCGGCGCCGCAGAGCGTCTTAGCCTGCGAGATGTAGGCGACGCCTTCGCCCCAGTCCTTGGCCGCGAGCGCCCGGTCGGTCTCGAGCGAATCCGGCCGGACGCCGATGCGCGAGAACTCCGCCGCTTCGCCGCGCTCGAGGATGTCGCGTCCGACAAGAATCGGCAGAATCGGGGCCCAGGTCGGAACCTGGCCCGCGACCACGATCGAGCGCACGCCGTCCCGGTGCAGGCGCCGCGCGCCCTCGACCAAATCGTCGAGATAGCCGGGATAGCGCCAGTTCGCCTCGTGGTCGTATTGCGCGAAATAGCCCGCGACCAGCAACACGTCCGGTCGGATCGCCCGGATGTGCTCGAACACATAGTCGTTGATGGCGCGGCAGCGCGGCGTTCCCGCGACGCCTTCGTCCATTGCGACGTGCTCGACCAGCGGCGCGCAAAACACCGATGACAGCGTCAGGAGGTTGGCCTTGCCGGCGAAGGCTTGCGTGAGCCCAGCGAAAAGATGCGCAGCATGGGAATCGCCGACGACCAGGATCGTCGGCTTGGCAGGATCGTCCTTTTCGCCGCATCGACCGTCCTCGAAGAAACGCGCCGCGCGCCGGCGTTCCTCTTCGAGCGAATAGGCGCGGTCGTCGCGCTGATAAAAACATTGCATCAGACGTTTTCCCTGCGCGCCGTTGACGTCGAAATCGAAAATGCGCGCAACCAAGGGCGGAAAGCGCCCGGGAAAGCCCTTGGCGTCGTATGTAATGCGCCCGACGACACCGGTCGCAGCCAGCATCGCTGTCAGCGCGAGCGCAATCGCGAAGGGGCGGCGGCGAAACGTCGCCGCGACCGGCGCCTCAATCAGCCGGTAGGTGAGCGTCGCGAGACCGACCGCGACCACCGCCAGCCCGAGCATCACCGGGGGCGTCGGAATGATGCCGGGCCAGATATGGGCAAATGCGAAGAGCGGCCAGTGCCAGAGGTAGAGCGGATAGGAAATGACGCCAAAAAAGCCGGCGACGCGATTGCCGAGCGCGACGTCGCCGACCAGCGAACGTGGATGCGCGATCACCAGCGCGCAGCCGGCGGTCGGGATCATGGCCCGCCAGCCCGGGAAGGGCTGCGCCTCGCTCATGAGAAAAAACGCGCCGAGCATCAGCGCGACGCCGAGCGCGGCGCCAATATTGGCGACGCCGCGGCCAGGATAAGGCAAGGCCTCGAGCAGAAAGACCTCGCGATAGGCGATCAGCGCGCCGAGCGCGAGCTCCCATGCGCGGGTCCAAGGAAGATAGAAGGCGGCGATCGGGTCGATCGGCGTCAGGATCACGCAGGCGGCTAGCGACGCGAGGAAGATGCCGGCAATGACCGCCGGCAGAAGATTGCGCCTGATCCTGAACACCGCGAGCAGAAGGACCGACCAGACGATATAGAATTGCTCCTCGATGCTGAGCGACCAGAGGTGCAGCAAGGGCTTCGTGGTCGAATCCGCGCCGAAATATCCGCCGACGCCGGCGAGCCTCAGAAGCCAGAAGTTGACGGTGAAGTAGGAGTTGCCGAGGAGGCCGCCGCCGATGTCGCGAAACTGGGTCGGCACGGCGCGAAACCAGCCGACGATCCAGACGCAGCTCACAACGAGGATGAGCGCGGGCAGGATGCGCCTGGCGCGCTTGGCGTAGAACATCGCCAGCGAAAAACGCGCCGCGGCGCATTCCGACAGGATGATGCGCGAAATGAGAAAACCGGAAATGACGAAGAACACGTCGACGCCGGCAAAGCCGCCGGGAACGAGGGCGCGATCGGCGTGGAAGGCGACGACGCCGAGCACTGCGAGCGCGCGCAGGCCGTTGATGTCCTTCCGGAAGTCGAGGTCGCGGCCCGCGCGCGCGGCGGCGATGTCCGGAGTATCGAGGGCTTTCTCCAAGAACGGGTCCTGCCGCCGTCGCGTGGGGACGCGCCGGAAGGGGTGAAATTGCGCTTTGCGGGGTAAAGCGCCGCGCGCCGATCGGCAAGCGGCGCCTTGTTTCCCCGCCCGCCTGCCGCGTAGATGGCGCCCGTGGACAATCGAGCGTTCGATGACGCCTAGGATCGCGCTGTTTCGGGCGCGCGAGGATGCCGCGGGCAGCGCCGCACGGCTGCGTCGCCTCGGGTTTTCCGTTGCGCATCTGCCGGTGATCGAGATCGCGCCGCTTCCCTTCGCGCCGACGAAGGAGCGCTACGACGCAGTCGTGGCGACCAGCGCCAAGGCGTTCCTCAGCGATGCTCCCCTCGACCGGGCCGCGCCGCTCTTCGTCGTCGGCGCAAGGACGGCGCGCGAGGGCGAGGCTCGTGGCTGGCGCCTTGCCGCCCCGCCCGCGCCGGACGCCGAGCGCCTCGCCGGAACGCTCGAGCGCATGACCGAGCCGGGCGCAAGCGTGCTCTATCTCGCCGGTCGCGATCGTAAACCCTCGCTCGAAACGGCGCTCGCCGCGACCCGCGCGCTCGAAGTCGTCGAGGCCTATGCGGCGGCGGCGCGGCGAGGCTGGCGTCCGGCCGAGATCCGCGCGCTCGCGTCCTCAGCGATCGCCTTGCACTATTCCCGGCGATCGGCAGGGCTTGCGGCCCGGCTGGCCGAGGCGGCGGGCCTCTCCGGGCAGTTCGCCGGGATGGCGCATATTTGCCTCTCGGCGGACGTCGCCGCGCCGCTGGAGGCGATCGGGGCCGCCCATCTCTTTGTCGCCCAGAGGGCGGATGAGCCGTCGTTGATTGCGACTTTGAGCCACGCCGCGCGCTTGTTTCCTTCGGATAGGCCCTACCGTATATAGGGCCCGAAATCGTGAAGGGCGCGAATGCGATGGTCGACGAGGAAAGCCAGGACGTTGCGTCCGACCCGGCGGGAGGCGCTCCGGTCAATCGCGACAGACAGCGCGATCCCGGTGTCATCGACGGGGAGGTCGCCGCCCGCGTCGACGGCGAGGCGCCCGCCGCTGCTGCGGCCGACGTCCCGAAGGCGGAGGCGCCGCCTCGTTTCGCCCCGCCCGAGAGGCCGGCGCCAGGCGCCGGCCGCGCGTTTGCTTTCGGCGCGCTCGGCGGGCTGATCGTATCCGCTCTCGCCGCAGCCGGCGGTTATTACGCCTTTGCGCCGAAAACCGATCTCGCCGAGGCCGACGCGGGGCGCCTCGCTGCCCTCGAAACGCAGGTGCAGAGCGGGGGCGAGGAGGCCCAGCGCCAGGGCGCCGCTATTGCCGGCCTCGACAAGCGGCTGGGAGCTCTCGAAGCGGCGAGCACATCGGAAGCCGCGAAGATCGCCGCCGCCGTGCAGTCGGCGCAGTCGGCGCAGGGGGTCGCGACCGATTTGAAGAGCCTGAGGGCGGACGTCGACGCCGCGCGCGGTGAAATTCCCGGCCTCGCCGCTCGCGTGGCGAAACTCGAATCCGCTCCCGCGCAGACCGCAGCCGGCGCGCCGGAAATTTCGGCTCTCGCCGGACGCCTCGACAAGGTCGAGGCCGCGCTCGCCGCGCCCAAGAGCGAGACGCGCGTCGCCGCGGAGAAGCCCGAGGCGGCCGACAACCCGGCCGCTGTCGCGATCGTCGCCGAGGCGCTGCGCGACAAGCTCGGCGCGGGGGTCTCGTTCGCAACCGAACTCGCAGCGTTGCAGAGCCTCGGCGCGCCGCAAGAGAAGCTTGCGGCGCTGAAAGCCCTGGCCGCCGGCGGGCCGACCGATCGCGCGCTCGCCGCGTCTTTCGACGCCGTCGCGCCCAAAGTGCTGGCGGCCGCGTCGAGCCCGGAAGCCGACGGCGCCGTTGACCGGTTGCTCGCCCATCTGCGAGGACTGGTTCAGGTTCGCGTTCTGAGCGAGACGCAGGGCGACGACCCGGCGGCGCTGGTGTCGCAGATCGAGGCCGAGAGCCGGCGCGGAGACGTCAGCGGCGCGCTCGCCGCTTTCGCCAAGCTGCCAGAGCCCGCCCGGCAGGCCGCGAGCGGCTGGGCGGCGGAAGCCGCCGCAAAACAGGCGGCGGGCGAAGCGCTCAGCTCCATACGCGAAGCGGCGATCGCGAAACTGGCGGCCGCCGGAAAGTCTTGAGCGGGCGGGTCGCGGCGTTCGTCCGGGGCCCGCGAGATCGTTTGGAAAAGCGGTGAGGATATGTTTCGGCTGTTGATTTTTCTAGCCGCGCTGGCGTTGGCCGCCTGGGGCCTGATGTGGCTCTCGGACAATCCGGGCCTCGTCACGGTCGTGTGGCGCGGGGTCGAATACAAAGTCTCGCTGATGCTGGCGCTCGGGGTCGTCGCGGCAGCGGCGATCGCGCTGTCGATCGTCTGGGGCGTCTTGCGTTTCGTCTTCAACATCCCGTCTTTCGTGACGCTGGCTGCGCGGGCGCGCAGGCGCGAAAAGGGTCTCATGGCGTTGTCGCACGGCATGATCGCCGTCGGCGCCGGCGATGCGCGCGCCGCGACAAAGCACGCCGCCGAGGCGAACCGCCTCGTCGCGCACGAACCGATGACCAGGCTGCTCAGCGCCCAGGCCGCGCAATTGGCGGGCGATCGGGCGGGCGCACTCGCCGCTTATAACGCGATGCTCGAGCATCATGAGACGCACGGGTTGGGCCTCCGTGGCCTGCATCTCGAGACGCGGCGGGGCGGCGACCACGAAGCTGCGCTGCAATACGCCATGCGCGCCAACGCGCATGCGCCCGCCGCATGGGCGGGGCAGGCGGTGCTCGACGACCGCGCCCGCCGCGGCGACTGGGCAGGCGCGCTCGCGACCGTCGAATCGAACGCTTCCGCCCGCCTCATCGACAAACCCACCGCCAACCGCTGGCGAGCCGTCATCAAGACCGCGATGGCGGAAGAGACGATGGAGCGCGATCCGAAGGCCGCGCTGGCGCTGGCGCAGGAAGCCTGCCGTCTCGCTCCGGCGCTCGTTCCCGCCGCGGCGATTTGCGGACGGTTGACCGCGAACGCCGGCGACTACCGCCGCGCCACCAGGATTCTCGAAAGCGCCTATGCGCAGACGCCCCATCCCGACCTCGCCGCGGCATACTTAAGGGTTCGGCACGGCGATTCGACCGGCGACCGGCTCGCGCGCGCCCGGTCGCTGGCGCGCGTCGCGCCGGGCGATCCCGAGTCGATGCTGACCATCGGCCGCGCGGCGCTCGAGGCGCATGACCGGGACGCCGCGCGCGCCGCGATCGCGCCGCTGATCGCCTCCGATTCGCCGCATGGCCGTCCAACCCGCCGAGCGTGCCTCTTGATGGCCGACATCGAGGAGACGGAAGGCAATCTCGGCGCAGTGCGCGAATGGCTCGCCCGCGCAGCCCGCGCGCCGCGCGACAAGGCCTGGGTCGCCGACGGCGTGATCAGCGACCGCTGGGCGCCGGTCTCGCCGTCGGGGACGCTCGACGCCTTCGTCTGGCGCACTCCCGACGAGCGGCTCGCGCCCTATGTCGAGCCGCCGCCGGTCAAGCCGGAGCCTCCGGCGCCGCCGCAAATCGTCGCGCCTCCGCCGCAAGCCGTCGCGCCGGAAGTCCTGGCGCCCCCCGCGCCGACGCCAGTCGAGCCGCCGCGCCGCACTCCGCCGCTGCGCTCTGGCGTCATCATCGACCCGGCGACCATGGCGCCGGACGATCCCGGCCCCGGCGAGCCTTCAGCCGAGAGCCGCAGCTTCCCGCTCTACGCCAGCGAATGAGCGCCGTCGCTTCTCAAGCGGCGCAAATGGGACAATCCTGACGATGTCTTCGTCTTCAACAGTCATCATTGGCGCGGGCCATGCGGGCGTGCAGGCCGCCGCCAGCCTGCGCGAGGAGGGATTTCAGGAGCCGATCGTGCTCCTCTCCGACGAGCCGGAGTTGCCCTATCAGCGCCCGCCTTTATCGAAGGCCTTTCTCAAAGGCGAGATGGACATGCTCGGCCTGCCGCTGAGGGCCGAATCGTTCTTCCCCGAGCACGGGATCGAGCTCA
Organism: uncultured Alphaproteobacteria bacterium; assembly: GCA_963787135.1. Lineage (GTDB taxonomy): Bacteria > Pseudomonadota > Alphaproteobacteria > Rhizobiales > Beijerinckiaceae > Roseiarcus. Next base: position 36,687 of record CAWBBW010000017.1, read on the forward strand.
GGCGCGGCGCGCGCGCGGCGCGGATCGACCGGGCCTCCCAGCGCATCGAAACGAGGGACGGGAGCGTGATCGACTACGGCCATCTGATCCTGGCGACGGGCGCGCGGCAAAGGCGCCTCGCCGCGCCCGGCGTCGATCTGCCGGGGGTCTTCAGCTTGCGCACGATCGCCGACGCGACCGCGATCCGCGAAAGGCTCAAGCCCGGAACGAAGGTCGCCATCGTCGGCGCCGGCTTCATCGGCCTCGAAATCGCCGCCAGCGCGAAAAGTCTCGGCGCCGAGGCGACGGTCGTCGAGATCGCGCGGCCGATGGGGCGCGCCGTCTCGCCGCTCATGTCGGATTTTTACCTCAAGGACCACGCCGCGAGCGGCCTCAAGTTCCGCATCGGGCGCGGCGTCTCGGAAATCCGCGGCGCCGGCAAGGCCGAGGCCGTCGTGCTCACGGATGGCGAGGTGCTGCCGGCGGACTTCGTCGTCATCGGCGTCGGCGTCACGGCGGAAGATACGCTCGCGCGCGAGAGCGGGCTCGAATGCCTGAACGGCGTCGTGGTCGACGCGCATTTGCAGACCTCGGACCCCGCGATATCGGCGATCGGCGACTGCGCCGACTTTCCCCATGCCTCGCTCGGATTCCGGACCCGGCTCGAATCGGTGCAGAACGCCGTCGACCAGGGGCGCTCGGTCGCCGCGCGCCTCGCCGGAAGGCCAGCGCCCTACGACGCGCTTGCCTGGTTCTGGAGCGATCAGGCCGATTTGAAGCTGATGATCGCCGGCCTCTCGCACGGCGTCGACACCTGGGTGCTGCGCGGCGACCCCGAGACGCGCGCCTTCTCCACCTTCGGCTTCCGCAACGGCAAGCTCGCGGTGGTCGAATCGGTCAACCGCGCCGGCGATCACGCCGCGGCCAAGCGCATCATCGGAACGTCGAAAACGCTGACCCCCGAGGACGCCGCAAACCCCGCCTTCGATCTTCGGGCGCTGGCGAAGCGGTGACGGGCTCGTAATCGCGATTGCCCGGCGTCGCGGCAAAATCGCAAAATCGACAGCTATTTATCGGTGAAGAGCGTCAGGAGAACTTTGCCCTTGTCGCCGATTATGCAAACAAAGGTCTGCGGCTTCGCGCTCTTTGCGCGTTCGATATAAGCTTCGCCGATGACCACCGTTTTGATCGGAACGTCCTCGATTTTGGTGTCGGCATTTATGATCCTGGCGCTGTCGAGGTCGATCTCGACATCTTTCACCTGAGGCGACCTTTGCTTCAGCGCGATCAGGCCGCTTGCCTTGCATGCATCGGCCTCGGGCGAGAGCGTTTCAGCCAAGGCGGCAGTCGAGATCGCCGAAGCAAGGGCCGCAGTGAGAATCACTCTGCGATCTCTGTGGGCGTCGAGAAGCCAAAGCAAGTTTCGCCAGCCCATGTCGCCCTCCTGTTAGACCACGACGGACAACAGATGACGCTCAATTCGGCTCTGATATCGCGCTCCGGACTATGGCGCGGGCCGGAAATGGGGCCGGTCACGAAGTCATCGGTGAGATCTCCCGCGCGGTCCCGATGTCTGGAACCTTTGGCCTTGCGAACAGTTGAACCCCCTCTGGAAACTTGGGAGATCAACATGCTTAGGAACCTAGCGCTCGCGGGAATTTGCGCCATCGCTTTGCCATCGTTTGCCCTCGCAGACGGAGACGGCGCGGTGAAGGGCGGCGTCGGCGGAGCAGTGGCTGGCGCACTCGTGGGCGGTCCAGTCGGGGCGGCCGTGGGCGGCGTAGCCGGCATGGCCGTAGGCGGAGCAGCGACGGGGCCGGCCCAGCCGGTGGTGGTGGCGCCGCCGTGCAACACGAGGACGACCACGATGACGGACAACAATACCGGGGCCAGCGCCACGAGGCAGACCACGGACTGTCCGAACTGAGCTCGGCCCGGCGTGGCTTAACGTTCGGCCACCAACCAGGCACGGCCGCCGAGTCGCCCCGGCGGCCGTTTTGCATCGGGGGCGGAGCTCGTTTCAGGCCGCGGCCCCGAGGCCGCGAGCGCTGGCGTCAGCCCGCGCGGCGACCAGGGAAAACAAAAATGGAAGCCCCTCCGCTCGAGCGACAACTCGTCGCCATTCTTGCCGCCGATGTCGCGGGCTATAGCCGGCTGATGGAAATTGACGAGGAAGGAACATTGGCCACGTTGTCGGCTTTTCGCGTGGTCACTGACGGTCTGATCTCGCGGCACGGCGGAAGAATTTGCGGCACCGCAGGCGACAGCATTCTCGCTGCGTTCGGCAGCGCGCTGGCTGCAGTCCAATGCGCGGTCGACATCCAGAACGAACTTGCGCGTTCGAACGACGCCCTGGAGATCAATCGCCGCATGCAGTTTCGCATCGGAATTAACGTCGGCGACGTCATGATGAAAGAGGGCGATATTTTCGGCGACGGGGTCAATATTGCGGCACGTCTCGAAGGGTTGGCCAAGCCCGGCGGCATCTGCATTTCGCGCGGCATTCACGACCATGTCATGAAAAGATTGCCGTTTGAGTTCGAGGATCTCGGCGAGCAAAGCGTCAAGAATATCGCGCAGCCTGTCCGTGTCTTTCGGCTGATCCTGGACCAGCGAAAGTCGGAGTTGCGCCCGAGCGAATCTGAAGCGCCGTCGCTGAGCGTTGACGACGATCTGCCGTCGCTTTTCGAGGAGGCGGCGGCCGGCCCCGGTCCGGACCCACAGTCGGTGGAGATCGAGTTCTGGGATTCGATCAAGAACAGCATTCGCGCCGACGAGTACGAGGCCTATCTCGATCGATACCCGGAGGGCAGCTTTGTCGCACTTGCCCGGGTTCGCCTCGAGGCGATCAGGGAAGACGCGGTTGGCATGCGCGATCCGCACGACCGGGAAATCGAACTGGCGTTTTGGGAATCTGTCCGCGAGAGCGAGAATCCGGCGTTGATCCAGGCATACCTCCAGAAATATCCGAAGGGCGAATTCAGCACCCTGGCCGAGATTCGGATAGGAGAGCTGGACGGTCACCCCGCTGCGACGGCGCGCCAGCGACTGGCTCAAGCGTCGAAATAGCGCATCTGTTCGAGATCGGCGATCAGTCCGGGGCCGGTCGGGCGCCATCCGAGCCGTTTCCGCGTTTGCGCGCTCGAGGCCGGGAAATCGAGACCGGCAAACGCCGCCAGCCAGCCAAAATGACCCGCCGCCTCCTCCGGAGACATGGAGACGACCGGAACCTTCAAGCCCCGGCCGATCACTTCCGCGATGTCCCCGACCTTTATACCCTCCTCGGCGACCGGGTTGTACCTCGCGCCCGGCTCCTGCTTCTCGAGCGCGAGCCTATAGAGCCGCGCGACATCGAGCACGTGCGCCGCCGGCCAGCGGTTAAGTCCCTCGCCCACATAGGCGGAGACGCCCTTCTCCCGGGCTATCGCGACTGCAGGCGTGATGAGGCCCTGTTTGACCGTGTCGTGCACCTGGGGAAGGCGCACCACCGAGACGTTTACGCCGGCCGCGGACATCGAAGCTCCGCCAGTTCCGAGGCCACGCGGGGATTGGGATGGCCGCGCAACACGATTGGGAGAGCGTGGCCCGGTTTGTGGTCGGAGCCTTCAGGGCCGATGCTGCGCGCGCCGGCGCAGTTTCCGAAGTCGCCCAGCTCGTGGACGAGCTTTGCAGGCTCAGCCCCGAGTTCGAAGCATTATGGCGCGACAATGACGTCCACGCTTACGGCGAGGGCGCCAAGCGCCTGCATCATCCGATCCTGGGCCCGATCGAACTGGAATATTCGGCCTTCGCTGTCGATGGCCGTCCCGACCTCGGCATGATCGTCTACAATCCCGCCACGACCGCGGACGCCGACCGTATCCGCTCGCTCGTCACCGCACAGCGATAATGACTGACAGCCGCCACCGGCGCTCGGCAGAGAGCGCAACAGCTAACTATCTACGACGGCTTGCGCGGGAACGCGGCCCGAAGAAAAGCGATCAACAGGAGCGGCGTGGCGGGCCATTGAAACCAGATCTCCTTGAGGCCGCTAAACACGTTGATCAGAAACAGGAAGACTGCGACGGCGATCAACACCGCGCTTGCGCGCGGCAGCGCTCGGTACCAGCCCCATGCGGAAGCGAGGCCGGCCTGAGCCTGTTCTGCGGGACGAGGAGGCGTAGCGACCTCCATCCTCACATCGGGCCGCGGCGCGCGCGCCGGCGTCGCCGCGCCGACCTGAAGAACGCGATAGCCTGTCACCGGGTTGGCGACGTTCTTCAAGTGCTGTTGGCCGAGGCAGTCGAAGCCAATGGATAGCTTGTTGTACACCTGCTCATAGACCGGGCCGGATATCAGGATTCCCCCCGGTTCGGCCAATTCCTGCAATCGCGCGGCGATATTGACGCCGTCGCCATAGATATCATCGCCCTCCACCATCACGTCGCCCAAATGGATCCCGATGCGGAAAATCATCCGTCGCGGCTCGGGCAGCGCGCCGTTGTAGGTGGAGAGCTCCTGCTGCGTCTCGACCGCGCATTGCACGGCCTCCACGACGCTGGGGAACTCGGCAATGACGGCGTCGCCCCAGGTGTTGACGATGCGCCCGTCGTGGCGCTCGATCAGCGTCGCCATGGCGGCGCGGTAACGGCGCAACGTCTCCAGCGTGCCCGCTTCGTCGGCCCCCATGAGGCGGGCATACCCTTCGACATCGGCGCAGAGCAGCGTCGTGAGCCGCCTTCTCACTTTCGTCGTCATGACGACATGGTAGCGCAAAAGCTTGCGGACGGCACGGCCGCGCATCGAGGCCGCTTTCGACCGAATCGCGACCGCTCATTCCTCCGGCATCCCCGCCTTGCGCAGGCCGGTGAGAGTCCGTTCGTCGCGGTCGACGAGGCGTGGATCGACGTGTTTTTCGGTGACGAAGTGGTCCTTCCATGCCGCGAGCGTCTTGAGCGGACCGGTGGAGGGCAGCGCCAGGAAACGCTGCAGCGCCTCGCGCGCTTCCGCATCATGATCGGTCAACGCGAGCGCGGCCACAAGCATCGCATGCGAAAACGCGTTGTAATCGGGATTTATCGCGATCGCCCGGCGAGCCGATTCGATCGCCTGGTCATAATTCTTCAGCGCGAAATGGGCCTCCGCCTTGCCGCCGTACCAATATTTGAGCGAGGGATCGTGCGGGCTCGCCAGAATCGCCTTGTCTAAATATTCAAGGGCTTGGTCGAATTCCCCGAGGTTTGCATAGTCGAAGCCCAGGTCGGCGGCAGCGGTCACGTTGGATGGGTCCAGAGCGAGCGCGCGCTCTTGCTCTGCGACGCCTTCCTCGGGGCGCCCCTCGGCCCGAAGGACGGCCCCCTTCACCGCGTGAGTCCAGGTCCAATCGGGATCGAGGGCGAGCGCCTTCGACGCCAATTCGTCGGCCCGCGCGAGGTCCCCTTTACGGTCGCCGGAAACTGAAAATATCGCCCGCACCCAGAACTTGGCCCCCAACCCCATCAGGGCGCGGACATTGTTGGGATCGATGGCGAGCGCCTGGTCGCAGAGCGCGTATGCCGCATCCGCCTCCTTGCCGATCATTCCGGCCTTCCATGCGCCATGGGAGCATTGCAGAGCCAGGTCCTCGGCGTCGCGATTGGGCCACGGGCGTCCGTTTGACTCCTGCGACGTAGGCCTCCTGAAGCTGAAGGTCGAGCGTGTTCGCTAGATGCGCGACGATCGCATCCTGCGTCTGCAACAGATCGGCGCGGGGCGTGTCGAATTGTTCGGCCCAGAGGTGAGCGCCGCTGCCGGCGTCGATGAGCTGGGCGTTGACCCTCATCCGATCGCCGCTCGGCTGCACCGAGCCTTCGAGAATATAGCGCACGCCCAGATCCTTGCCGATCGCCTTGATGTCGACCGGCTTGCCCTTGAGGGTCATGGCCGTATTGCGTGCGATCACGAAAGTATCGCGCATGCGCGCGAGACTCGTGGTCAGTTCGTCGGTCAGGGCGTCGACGAGATAGTCCTGCGACGGGTCGCCCGACAGATTGACGAAGGGCGTGACGACGATCGAAAGACGCTCGGCCTCTGCGGGCGTCTTCGCAGCCACGCTTGCGGGCGGGATCGCATCGAGGAACCACCACGCGCCGCCGGCGATCACGACTAGCAGCGCCGCCAGCGCGGCAGCGAGCGGCAATGCCGAACGCGTTCTCGCCGCCGACGGCTTTGTTGACTTTGGCGTGGTCGTTTCCCGCGGCTCGACCTTCGCCGCCGCGATCGCCTCCGGCGACAGCGCATAGGCGCGAACGGATTTGGCGATGTTCTTGAGCCTCTGCTCGCCAAGGTCGGCGAAGTCCGCTGCAACGCGGCCTTGAACATGCTCGTAAGCCGAGCCTGAGACGCAGACGCCGCCGGGCTCGCAGATTCCTTCGAGCCGCGCGGCGACGTTGACCCCGTCGCCGAGAATGTCGTCGCCCTCGATCAACACGTCGCCGAGATTGGCGCCCATTCGGTAGACAAGGCGCTTGGCCTCCGGGAGCGCCGCGTTGCGCTCCGCCATCATCTTCTGCATGAGGACCGCGCATTCCACCGCGGCCACGACGGAGGGGAATTCGAGCAAAACGCCATCGCCGGTCGTCTTGACCAGCCGGCCGCCAAAGCCCCGCACTATAGGCGCCGCCGCATCGCGCCGCTCGCGCACCGCGCGCGCGGTGCCCGCCTCGTCCTCGCCCATGAGGCGGGAGTATCCCACGACATCGGCCGCGAGGATCGCTGCGAGCGTCCGGGTTTCGGTCATGCCTCCTCCGGCTGGAAAGAGATAACACAAGACGCCGGCGCCTGTCCGCCCAAGAGAGAGAGTCTCGGAAACGCCCGAAAAGGGCGGTTCACCGTTCGATCGAGCCGGTCCGGCGGATCTTCTTCTGCAGCAGCAGCACGCCGTACATCAGCGCTTCGGCAGTCGGCGGGCACCCCGGAACGTATATGTCGACAGGGATGATCCGATCGCAGCCGCGCACGACCGAATAGGAATAGTGATAGTAGCCGCCGCCGTTGGCGCAGGACCCCATTGAGATGACGTAGCGCGGCTCCGGCATTTGGTCGTAGACCTTGCGCAGGGCGGGCGCCATCTTGTTGCACAAAGTGCCCGCAACGATCATGAGGTCGGACTGCCGCGGCGAGCCGCGGAGCGCCATGCCGAGCCGGTCGAAGTCGTATCTCGGCGTCAGAAATTGCATCATTTCGACGGCGCAGCAGGCGAGACCGAAGCTCATAAGATGCAGCGAGCCGGTTCGCGCCCACCCGATCATCAACTCGGTGTTTGTCAGCAGAAACCCTTTGTCGGCCAGCGCGTCGGCGACCGCCGCAAATTCAAATTGCTCCCCCGCGCTCTCGCGTTCCATCGTTGCTGACGATTGGCGCATCGTCGCGCTCCCGTTTCAGGACAAGAACAATATTCAACTCTTCATCGCTCACTCCTCCGGCATCCCCGCTTTGCGCAGGCCGTCGTATGACCGTTCGCTCATCTCGACGAAGCGTGGATCGCCGCCCTGTTCCGGGACCTTGGACATCTGGTACGCCTTCCATGCTGCGATCGTCTTGAGCGGCGCCGGTGGAGGGCGGCGCGAGGTAGCGCTGCAGCGCCTCGCGCGCTTCCGCATCATGGTCCGTCAAGGCGAGCGCCGCCACAAGGACCACATGCGTAAACGGGATCGGAATTCGGATTGATCGCGATCGACCGGCGAGCCGCGTCAATCGCCTGGTCATAGTTCTTCAGCCCAAAATTGGCCCATGCCTTGCTGTCGTACCAATAGGCGAGCGATCGGATCGGACGGGCTCGTCCGAATCGCCTTGTCGAAATATTCAAGGCTTTTGTCAGAATTGCCCGAGGAATAGGTAGTCGATGCCGAGTTGGGCAGCGGCGTCCATGTTGGACGGGTCCAGCGCGAGGGCGCGCTCGTGCTCGGCGACGGCTTCCTCGGTGCGCCGCTGCTGACTCGAAGGATACTGCCCTTCACGTCGTGCGGCCAAGTCCAATCTGGATCGAGGGCGAGCGCCTTGGACTCCAATTCATCGGCCCGCCCGAGGTCGCCTTTAGGGTCGCCGGAAACGCCAAGCGACGCCCGCACCCAGAACTTGACCCCCAACATCTGCAGGGCGCGGACATTCTTGGGATCGATGGCGAGCGCCTGTTCGCAGAGCGCATATGCTGCATCCGCCTCCTTGCCGATCCATCCGGCCTTCTCCACGCCTGCGGCGCATTGGAGAGCCAGGTCCTCGGCGTCGCGATTGGCCGCCGGCGTCTGTTTGACGCGTGCGCCCTCGGCCTGGATGAGTTGAAGATCGAGTGCGCGCGCCAGATGCGTGACGATCGCGTCCTGTGTCTGCAACAGATCGGCGCGGGGCGTGTCGAATTGTTCGGCCCAGAGATGAGCGCCGCTGCCGGCGTCGATGAGCTGGGCGTTGACCCTCATCCGGTCGCCGCTCGGCTGCACCGAGCCTTCGAGAACATAGCGCACGCCCAGATCCTTGCCGATCGCCTTCGCGTCGATCGGCTTGCCCTTGAAGGTCATGGCAGTGTTGCGCGCGATGACGAAGGTGTCGCGGATGCGCGCGAGAGTGGTGGTCAGTTCATCGGTCAGGGCGTCGACGAGGTAGTCCTGCCCCGGATCGCCCGAGAGATTGGCGAAGGGCAGCACGACGATCGAAAGACGCGCGGCCTCGGCGGGCGCCTTCGTGGCGAGGCTAGCGGGCCGGTTCGCATTGAGGAGCCACCACGCGCCGCCCGCGATCACAACCAGCAGCGCCGCGAGCGCGGCGGCGAGCGGCGCAAGCCCGAAACGCCTCTTCTGCGGCGTGGGCGCTACGGGCGTCACGTGCGCCACCGGTTGCTTCGCCTGCGCGGGGATGCTGACGTCAAGCGAATAGACCCGGATCGGCTCGGCGATATTCTTGAGCTGGGTCGGGCCGAGGTCGCTAACGGCGAGATCGAGCCGCCCCTTGACCTGGCGATAGGCGTCCTCGGAAAGACAGATCGCGCCGGGCTTCGCGATGCCTTCGAGCCGCGCGGCGATATTGACGCCGTCGCCCATCAGGTCGCCGTCGCTCTCCTCGACGACGTCGCCGACAGTGAATCCCGACGCGGAATTCGATTCGACGGTCCTCAGGCACGCCGGCGTTACGCTCGATGAGGCCGTTCTGCATTTCGATCGCGCAGCGAACCGCGTCCACGACGCTGCGGAACTCGATGATCGAGCCGTCGCCGGTGCGCTTGACGGCCCGGCCGTGATGCGCAGCGATGGCGGGATCGATCAGATCGCTGCGGAGACCGCGAAGGCGCGCGAGGGTTCTGTCCTCGTCGGCGCCGGCAAGCCGGCTGTACCCGACGACGTCGGACACCAGGATCGCGGCCAGTTTGCGGGTTTCGCTCATCGCGCCCCTCTTGGGGTCGCCACACTAGCCCAAATGCCAGCCCCGGTCTGCATGTTTTAGACGGGAAGGACCGCTCACGGGCGCATTCCTTCCGTACCGGGCGCCAAGCGGGAAGGAAGGCGACGGGTCGAGTTGGCCCGTTCGCCGAGCCGAGATGCGGACTGGTTCGTGGATGGAATAAACAGCACGCTTATGCGCCGCCTACGCGCGCACTCGGTCCCGCAAGGTAAACGTTCAACGCGTCACGCGATAGTCGCGCTCCACATCTCCACGGGACCGCGCGCCGTAGACGTACCGCGCGCCCCAATAAAAGCGCGAGGGCGTGTAGCCCTGGCATCCGTCACCCGTTCCGGACTAACGCCCAACCGAATTACTGGAAATGCCGGATCGATCGGGATAGTCTGGAAGGCAAGCATCATGGTAGCGCGGATATTCCCCACGTCGCTGCGCATCGCATATGGCTTGATTGTAGCGCATCCCCGCGCTTGGGTTGCCGCTGCTGCGGGCGACGGCGCCGCCGGCGCCGGATAAAGCAACTGAAGCCACGATCAGCGCGACAATCGACATATTGCGCATGTCAAGCGCTCCTCTGGCTCCCACGTTCGTCATTGCGAACCCTGAACCATGGCATTCTCTTGCGCCCAAACGTTGACGGCTTCGTTAGTCAAGTCAACTCAGCGCGCCGGTCGTGCAATGTCCCTCAAGGCTCGCGCCCCCGGGAAAGGCTTGAGTTTCACCGTCCTGGCGTCTGAACTGGACTGCATTTGTGGGACACGGGAGTTGGTTTAAGGTGTGATCTCGTGTTGTTTCAAGATAAGCGCTCTTGCTGCTTCTGCTGTGGGTATGTGGGCAACGCGTTTGCGTTGTAAGCGAAGCGGCATATCCCAGCCTGCCGCCTCGATTTTGTCGATGCCGGCGCGCCACACCGCCATCGGCATCTGGTTGTTCATCGCCTGGTGCGGGCGTCGAAAATTGTAAAAGGTCATCCAGGAACCGATGCCGGCCGCGCTCGCTGGCGTCGGCATAAGCTTTCAGATGCACTTCTTCATACTTGATCGAGCGCCACAGCCGTTCGATGAAAATGTTGTCCATGAAGCGGCCGCGTCCGTCCATCGAAATCGCGACGCCGGCCCGCGAGCTTGCCGACGAAAGCTTCGGCGGTGAATGTGGAGCACTGTGGTATTGAAAATCCGCGGCTTTCCGAAACGAAGCAGCGCCTCCTCCAGCGCCGCCGCGCACAATCGCATCGTTGGTGTTCGACAGCCGCCATGCCGAACCGCTCGGCTGGCCAGCGATGATCGCCACCAGATAGAGGAAGCCGCACGCCATCGGGATGTAGGCACGTCGACCGCCCACACGTGGTTCGTCTCGACAATCTTCGGCCGCGCAGCAGGTAGGGGTATATCTTGTGCCCGGGCGCGGCTTTGCTCGTGCCGGGGCGCGGAACCAGCGCCTCATCCCATCACCCGCATCAGCCGCTGCACCCGCTTGCGGTTGACCCCACGGCCTTCTGTTGAGCTCGAAGGTCATTCGCCGCGAGCCGTAGAACGGAAGTTCGAGATGCAGTTCGTCGATGTGGCGCATCACCGCCAGATCGTCCGCCTCGGCGACGGGCTTGGGGCGGTAGATCCCCGAGCGCGCCACGCCCACAAGCTCGCATTGGCGGCGCACCGACAGGTCCTTGCCAGACCGTTCGACCATCGCTCTTCGATCGGGCGCGCTCATCGACCTGGCCTCCTGGCCAAGAAATCCCGTTCGACCGTCAGTTGGCCGACTTGGCGTAAAGCTTGGCCGTCTCGCGTTCGCGCTCCTCCTCGCATCGCCCGAACCGCTCGCCCCTCGCGCGAACAGGCTCGCGACGTTGTCGAGAACCTGCTTCTTCCAGGCATAAATCTGGTTCGGATGCACCCCGTGCCGCTTCGCCAGTTCCGGAACCGTCGCATCCTCGCGCAGCGCCTCAAGCGCAATCTTCGCCTTGAACGCCGCATCAAACTTCTTGCGTGACTTCGTCATTCCTCGCTCCGTCGGTTGCGACAGAGCAGGACATTTCACACCTTAGCCAATGGTCCTAAATCCGGGGTCCAGCTATTCTTCGGCCGTTCACGCAGCGGATCTCAAAGGGCGGCTCAGGGTCGACGGCAGTCAATCGCCGAATGAATATCGATCGTCTCAAATGGAGGGATAGCGGGCTTACAGGGGTCACGTCGGGAACGACCGGAATTGGGCGAACCCCTCATTCCATTGCCAGGCGGAATAAAACATCTGCACGCGGGCCGCCCGCAATTAGGGCCGCAAGTGCGCGTGGGAAACAATCAATCGCGGTTTAAACGGCGAGCAATATAGAGATGTGTTTCATAATCCAGGGTGAGTTCTCCGCCCTGAGCGTCAATTGCCTTGGCAATTTCACCGAGCATCTCTTCGCGTTTCGCGGGTTCCATCATCACATACTCCGGTCTCGTGCGTAAGAAATCGGTGAAGCCTAATGTCGTGCGTTGCCACTTCCACGGATACCTTCTGTGCTCGACCGACCCGAATAGCCCTGATTCGTCAAACCATCCTTTGAACGGGCCAATAGGTAGGTACCCAGCTTCCGGCGGCGGGCCCCACTTGCCGGTTCGGCGCAGGTAAATGTCCTCGAACTGCGCGAGTAACTCGGTGGGCAGTCCGACCGGGACGTTTCCAAACACCGCGAGCGAACCGTTAGGCGAAAGCGCCTCTACGGCTTTCGTAAACCGCATCTCCGGGGACACCCAGTGCCATGACTGCGCGGCGACAATCAGTCGGAACGCTCCTTGGTTCGTTGGCCATGCCTCGAACGTCGTCTCCAGCAACTCAACATTGCTGAAGCCTGCCAAGTCCTCACGTGCGCCACGGAGCATTTCTGGTCCGGGATCCATCGCGACAATCGGGAAGCCACGCTTGGCAAAGCCTATTGTTGCCTGGCCCGTGCCACAGCCAACTTCGAGAATGTGGTCGCCTTGCTTGAGATCGGCGTATGAGACGACATCCTCAATGAGGGCCTCGGGATAGCTCGGACGCGCAACCTTATACACGTTCGCGATCTGATCGAATGCAAAGCGCTCTTCCATGAACGTCCTCGACAAAAAAACGACCGGGCTTGACCTTAAGGCTGGTCTCCATGCCGCCCTACGCAAAGGCTTCTGATGTCGTCACCGTAGCGACACTGAAAAACTAGTTCAAGAAGAAAGGAGAGGTGTAAGATGCTTGATACGCGAGACGAGGAGATATGAGGAGAGGAGAAGAGAGATAGAGCTGTCGATCGGAGAAGAGGATTGGCGAGGCTGTTGAAGAGAGCTAGAGAACGGAGAAGAGAGAGGGTAGAGCGAGCGAGAATGCTGTGGCTACGGAAGGACCTCGTCTTGCGGTGGGTCAAGCTTGGGAGTGCATCAACAGACGGTACAGCGCTGCAGAGCGAGCGCTGGCATGGTGCAATGGCGGCGCTCGACGATCGAGAGCAGGAGCGACGATCACTGCGAGGACAGGACATGGCTGGCTCTCTGGCCTGCGCAGGGCGAAGGACAGGGCTATCCGCACGAAGTGGACGACGCGGCCTGGCTCGACAAGCGCGCGAGCAGGACCCCGAAGGGCACGCCGCGGCAAGCTGGCAGGGCACTGTGCAAGACCAAAGAGCAGGAGAAAAGCCGCACAAGGTGCGCTACACGGAACGCCGCGACCGAGCAAAGCAAGAGGCGGAAGTCTGTGCGCACGCGAGGCAAGGTGAAAAGAGACGCGGCGCACGAAGAAGAAGCGAGCGACGCGGTGGCGAGACCAAGACGAGAAACCCGGCACCAGGCGACGCCGCGACGCCCGGACGAGAGCCGGCGCGCAAGCGACACGCGCGCGACAAGAAAAAAGCGCCACGGCACGGCAGCGCTGGCGGGCAACGACCTGCCAACGGCGCGGACACGCTCTGGCAAGGAACGCCACCGCAGCCGCGAAACAACGAACCCAAGCCCGATGCCGCCATCCAGCCACACGGCATCAGCTGACGCGACAAACAAACCGCGCACATCCAAGGAAAAAAAGCGGCAAGAAGAGCAGCACGACGGCCGCTACGAAAACACCACACGCCCAAGCACGGCTCCTGGCTCAAACACGACGAGGGCTCTCCAAGCTAGAGCTCCGTCCTGCGCCACATCCGCGTCGCATCGAAACAGGAACTCAAGCAGCGCATCATCGCCGCAATGGACGAGTTCAACCGACACCGCGTCGTCCAACTTGGTCCTATAAACTGGACAACGCGTTTGATAAGATTAGAAAATTGGAAAAGATGAAACTAGTGGGCGTAGTCGGGTGTCGTCGTCTCTCAAAAGGTCCTCGATTCTCGGCCTGAATCGCGTGGTAGATTATTTGATTTCTGGACCGCATCCAACGACAGCATTCCGACGCTTCCCGCCCGTCCATAGCGCCGATCTTGAAGGTGCGCTCAGGGTCGAGTTTACCCCTTCGGCGCGAAGTCGGGGAACGATGCGCGAAGCGGTCAAAGTGGATCTCGCCTCGGGCGTCGCGGTTGGTCAAGGACCGAGGGTCGCCGCAGGAAATGTCTCGTAAAGCCCGAACACAGCCGCCAGGCCCTCCCCGAGGAGAAGGAGGAAGCCGACCGCGCAGACCAACAACCCGATCCAACCCACCACGTCAGCGACGAGAGGTAAAAATTCGTACGAACCCTGGGAGCGGTCGCTGTAACCGGTACGATCCTTGAGGCTGGCCATGAACCGCCTCCTTGAATGATCGAAGCCCCCGCTACTTTCACCAGATCATTTTGTTCGGCGGATCGCTGTGACGCGCGTCACAGGGCGGCGGCTGACGAGACGCAGTTTGCACCGCTCGCGCCCGTTCCGAGGTATTTGCGTCGTCGATTCGATGAAAAGGTCAGCGGCGATCCGGTTAATTTAGCGATGTTCACGTTATGATCTCGCCAGATTCGGCTGTTGGCCGCTCAGCGGCGATTGAGTAAGCCTTCTCTGGAGTGGCGGTGCAGAGCCGGGCCTCGAAGAGATCGAGAGTTAAGTGAAGCCGAATAACCTTTGGACCCATTGAAACCGAAACGGGCTTCTAGACGTTCTCTAGCGGCCCTAGCTGGAGATTGCAGCGGTATGTACAACGACGACAACTCTTGGCCCGTCAAATGCCCGAGATGCCACCACGGATTCACGGAGTCCATTGGCAGCATCAAATCGCGTTTAGCCTCGAGCTGCCCTGTGTGCTCGTTGGATTTTGCTCATTGTGAAACGCAGTTTTCCGTCACACTCTCTGAGGCCCGGAGAGGCCGGCATAACCCTTGGTGGGAAATACTCGCGTCCCTCAAGTCTGTTGGTCAGGGTTACGACCGCCCGAATTAGGCTCCGGGTCCAATAATAGATCGGCCAGGGATGCGATATGCAGCGGGATATGTCTGCTTAGCGCCGGCCGCGGCGTCAACTTAATCAGGCAAGCCGCTCAAAGCGGTCTGCGATTTGATGGCCACTTCCGTACGGTTCTTCGCGTTCAATTTCTTCATGACGCGACGCACGTGAACTTTGACGGTGCTTTCACACATACCAAGCTCATAGGCGATGACTTTATTCGACTTGCCGCGCTGGATCGCTCGAACGACCGCGAGTTCCCGGGGCGTGACCGCTCCGGACGGCTGCGGCGTCCCGGACCCGCGCTCCCCCTGCCAACTGCTCGTGAGCAAATAGTCAATCGGGACATACGTCCCTCCCGCCAGAACAAAGCGCACCGCCTCGATTGTGATGTCCAATCCCAGGGTTATTGGGATGTATCCTTGTGCCCCATGCGAAATGGCGGCCTTGGCCCTTTCGGGGCCACTAGTGGTGGCCAGGACGACCACCGGCGTCCCGGGCGCGATCTGAGAGAGACTCTTGAAGACGTTCGCGCCTTCGTCGTTAGTATCTTCGATTTCAGAGAGTAAAATCAATTTCGGCTGCTTGCGGCATTTCCGCTGCAATTCGACGGCGTCCGAAAACGTTTCGATTTGCAAGGGAAACGCGGGCAGCATGCTTCGCCGAATACACTCCCCTATGAAGGTGCGGCTTTCGATCACGGCGATAAATTCGTCAGCTGTCGGACTGCCGATTTCAGCGGGGCCACCCAACTCAATTTCTCTGGAGCGGGCTACAGTCTCGAGAAACGGTGTCCGCGCCTGATTCCCGTCAACTTGGATAAGAGGGGTATTGTCACTCACGATTAGCCTGCCCCCGGAGATTTCGGGCGACGCGCCCGCAAAAAAACCCCGCCGGTGCGCGCCTTCGACGGCGCAGCCCGACTGTTTAGCATCCTACATTGGTCGATTCAGCGCGCCCTCGTATCAACCGAGCGAGACTGCAATCTCCCAGTTGAACTTCCCCTACCGTAACCAGTAGCGCAAAGGTTGCAGCCTGTAAACAGCGTTGGCGCGGCTCCTCCACCGAGCTTACCAACCTTTCATCCTCCCGCCATCCGAGCGTAAGCGCCGTTGGCCCATATGATCTCCATCAAGCCGGTCCCGGGGGTCGGCAGTTCCAGAATGGAGAACTCAAAAGTGACCAATTCTCTCTTGCCGCCGGCCGGCCGGAAGTCGTTCCGCAGCGTGCTGCTCGGAGCCGTCGCGCTTGCCGCCGTCGGCGGTCTGACGATCGAGGCGCTGCCGGTCGCGACCCATCCCGCTTTCGCCGCCGCAGCCACGGTTTCGGCCGGCCCCGCGTCGTTCGCCGACGTCGTCGACCACGTCAAGGGCGCGGTGGTCTCGGTCAAGGTCAAGATCGACCAGTCGAAGGCCTCGTTCGACGGCGAGGACTCGCAGTCGCAGCCGATGCCGAACTTCCCCAAAGGCGGCCCGATGGAGAAATTCTTCCGCCAGTTCGGCGAGCGCGGCTTCGGCGGGCAGGAGCACGACCAGCCCCGCATGGCGATGGCCCAGGGCTCCGGCTTCTTCATTTCCGCCGACGGCTACATCGTCACCAACAATCACGTCGTCGACCACGCCAAGGACGTGACGATCACCACGACTGACGGCAAGACGATCCCGGCGCGCGTCATCGGCACCGATCCGAAGACCGATCTCGCGCTGCTCAAGGTCACCGAAGGCGGCGACTATCCGTTCGTGTCCTTCGCCTCGCAGGCGCCCCGCGTCGGCGACTGGGTGATCGCGGTCGGCAATCCGTTCGGCCTCGGCGGCACGGTCACCGCCGGCATCGTCTCGGCGCGCGGCCGCGACATCGGCTCGGGCCCCTATGACGACTTCCTGCAGATCGACGCTCCGGTGAACCACGGCAATTCCGGCGGCCCGACCTTCAACGCCAACGGCGAAGTGGTCGGCGTCAACACCGCCATCTTCTCGCCCTCGGGCGGCAGCGTCGGCATCGGCTTCGCCGTCGCCAGCGACGTCGCCAAGAGCGTGATCCAGTCGTTGAAGGACGACGGCAAGGTCGCCCGCGGCTGGCTCGGCGTGCAGATCCAGCCGGTGACCCAGGACATCGCCGACAGCATGGGCCTCAAGGAGAGCAAGGGCGCGCTGGTCGACAAGGCCGAGAAGGATTCGCCCGCAGCGGCGGCCGGCCTCAAGGACGGCGACGTGATCACCTCGGTCAACGGCGAAGCGGTCGCCGATTCGCATGATCTTGCCCGCAAGATCGCCGCGCTCGGGCCGAAGAAGGAGGCCGATCTTGCGATCATCCGCAACGGTTCGACCCAGACCATGAAGGTGACGCTGGGCGCCATGCAGGACGAGAAGCAGGCGATGGCCGATACGCCGGAGGCGCATGCGAAAGACGCGATGGCGAAATACGGCATGTCGCTCGAGCCCGCGACTGCGGTCGAGGGCGCCGGCAAGACCGGCGTCGTCGTCGCCGACGTCGATCCGGACGGCGCGGCCGCGCAGAAGGGCATCGCCACCGGCGACGTCATCCTGCAGGTCGCCGGCAAGCCGGTGTCCAATCCGTCCGACGTGACGGCCGCGATCGACGCCGCCAAGTCCGGCGGCAAGAAGTCGGTGCTGATGCAGGTCAAGACAGCCGACAGCACGCGCTTCGTCGCGCTGTCGACCGAAGCCGTCTCGTAACCCGAGCGGCGGGTCTGGCGGGGAGGCCGGCGTTCCGCTTCGCCGCGCATGACGCCAGACCATGCGGCAGGCCGGTTCCCCCTAACCGGCCTGCCGCTCTTCCGTCGAGCCGCCTCGCGGACCCTTCGCACCCATCTAGACGCCGAGGTAGCGCTGCAGGAGGTCGGGCTGCGCCTTTATCTCCGCGGCGGGGCCTTCATGTGCGATATGGCCGTTGTTGATGATGTAGACGCGCTGCGCCAACGCAAGCGTCGCGGCCAGGTTTTGTTCGACCAGGACGATGGTCTGCCCGGTTCGCGCGAGCTCACGGCACGTCCTCACCAGATCCTGGACGATGACGGGGGCGAGACCCTCGAACGGCTCATCAAGCAGGATGATCTTCGGATCGCGCACGAGAGCGCGCGCGATCGCCAACATCTGCTGCTCGCCCCCGGAAAGGTCGGTCCCGCGGCTGGTGCGCCGCTCCTTCAGCCGCGGGAACATCTCGTAAATGCGCTCGAGCGGCCATTTGTTCTTAGCGGTTAACCCGGCAAGAATGACATTCTCTTCAACGTTCAGGCTGCCGAAGATCCGCCGATCCTCGTGCACAAGCTGCATGCCGAGCCCCGCGATGTTGTGAGCCTTCCGCCCGACAAGCTCAACGCCGTCGAGCTTGATGCTGCCCGTACGTCGCTCGACGATGCCCATCAGGCTCTTGAGAGTTGTGCTCTTGCCTGCGCCGTTCCTGCCGAGAAGAGCCACCGCCTCGTGCTTCTCGACACGCAGCGTGACGTCGAAGAGGATATGGCTCTCGCCGTAGTAGCTGTTCAGTCCGTTGACTTCGAGCAGGCTCATGCCGCCTCTCCGCGAACGCCGCCGAGATAGGCCTCCTGTACCTTGGGATTGGTCCTGATCTCGTCAGGCGCGCCCTCGACCAGCACGCGGCCTTCCTGCAGCACAGTGACTTTTCCGACCAGCTCAAATAGCGAGTCCATGTCATGGTCGATGATGATCACCGTGCGGCCGCGCGCGATCGACTTGAGCAAGGCGACCGTGTCGATGCGCTCTCGTGGACTCATGCCCGCAAGCGGCTCGTCGAGCAGGAGCAGGCTCGGTAAGGTCGCCAGCGCTAGCCCAATCTCGAGCCGCCGCTTCTCGCCGTAGGGCAGCTCGGACACAGGCGTATCCGGCCGCTTGGTCAGATTGACGAGCGCCAGAGTCTGTTCGACCTGCTCGTCGAGGCCGGGAATGCTGCGCAAACTTCGGAACAGGTCGAGCTTGAACTCGCCCCGGATCTGGCCCAGCGCCGCGATCCGGAGGTTCTGCCTAACCGTCAGGCGATCGAAAAGCTGATTGATCTGATAGCTCTTGGTGAGCCCGCGCTGGCAGACACGGGTGACGCTCATCCCGGTGATATCGCGTCCTTCGAACACGATCCTGCCCGAAGTGGGCGGAACCTCGCAGGTCAGCATCTTGAACAAGGTGCTCTTGCCTGCCCCGTTTGGCCCGATGATGCCGCGAATTTCGCCGTGATTGACGACGAAATCGATGTCGCTGTTGGCCACCAGTCCGCCATAGCGCTTGGTAAGGCCCGTGGCCTTGAGAATTGGTCCTGACACGTTGTCGGCAGCGTGACGTCGCGCCGGGATCGGTTCGACGTCGGCGCGCGCGGCGGCCAACGATACGGTCGGTCCGGCCGTCGTCTCGGCGAGCTCCGCCGTTCTCCTGTGGCTCCCCGCCAGCCCCCAGAGGTCGACGATCGCCCCGACAATTCCGCGCCTGAGGAAGCAGACGAGCAGCACGAACACGATGCCGAGCACCAGCTTCCAGGTCGCGCCAAGATGCAACGTGTTCTGGAAGAAATCGCTGAGATAGAGCCATACCGTCGCGCCAACCAGCGGCCCAATCAGCGTGCCCGCGCCGCCGATGGCGGTCTGCATGACAAGCTGGCCGGACGTGTCGAACATGAAGGCATCCGGCGGCATGAAGCCCTGCAAGACGCCGAGAAGGCCGCCCGCGAAACCGGCATAAACCGCCGCAATCACAAAGGCAGTGAGCTTGTACCCGTGAATGTTGTGGCCGAGCGCCGCCGCGCGCAGCGGATTATCGCGCAGCGCGCTCAAGATCGCTCCCACCGGTGAGCGCACGATGCGGAGCGCGATGACCAAGCCGACGAAATACCAGAACGCCAGGAAGGCGTACATCGACGAGTCCGAGTCGAAGCGCAGCGTCACAAAACCAAGGTTGAAACTGGGCGTCGGCACGCCCGGCAGGCCGTTCTCTCCGCCCGTGAAGGCCGACAACGGATTGAACTCGACGAAGAAGAACACTTCGGCGATCGCCACCGTGATCATGGCGAAGTAGATGCCCGTGCGCCTGAGGGCGATCAAACCGACGAGATAGCCGACAACGCCCGCAACCAGAGCGCCGATCACAATCGACGTCAGGACATAGGGAAAGTTGGCTTCGGTCATCAGATAGGCGGCGAACATGCCGCCGGTGCCGAAGAACGCGGACTGACCGAACGACAGAAGGCCGGCATAGCCGAACAGCAGATCGAAGCCGAGCCCGAACAGACCCCATATCAGGACGCGGTTGATGGTGGTCAGCGAGAAGCCGAGATGTGGCAGCACGAAGGGCGCGGCAATCAGCGCGACGATCGTGAACGCTTCACCGACGAAGGGACGTGTCCTGGTCATGAAGGGACCGCGTTCACTCGCGGCCCGCCGTGCCCAGGAGTCCATAGGGACGGATGACCAGGACGAGCGTCATCGCCACAAAAAGCATGACGTAGGCATAGCCGGGGTTGAACATCGACGTGATGCTGATGATCTCGCCGGCCAGCAGGCCTCCGAGCACCGCGCCGGGAAAAGAGCCGACGCCGCCGATGACGACGACGACAAAAGTCTGAACGAGGATCGATTCGCCGACGTCCGGGCTCACCGAGACGACCGGAGCGTTGACGATGCCGGCAAAGCCCGCGGCCATCGCGCCGATGCCGAAGACCAGCATGAAGATCTTGTAGACGTCGATCCCGAGCGAATCGACCATCACGGCATCCTCAATCCCCGCGCGCACGATCATGCCGATGCGTGTGCGGTAAAGCACGAAATAGAGCGCGAGCAGCGCGGCCGAAACGATGCCCAGCAGGGCCAGCCGATAGGTTGGATAGACCGTGAAGCCAAGCGACGTGATGCCGACAATCGGCGGCGGGACCGTCTTCGACAGGCTGCCGAAGAAAAAGCGCACGGCCTCAACGAATACAATGCCGAGGCCGAAGGTGACGAGAAGCTGGTCCTCATTCGGGCGCGCGTAGAAATAGCGAATGATCAGCCGTTCCATCAACACCCCGACCAGCATCACGAAGAGCGAGCCGGCGATCACCGCCAGGATGAAGGACCCGGAATAGGCGTAGGCGACCCAGCCGGCGTAACCGCCGAGCATGAACATCGCGCCATGCGCGAGATTGAGGACGCCGAGCGTGCCGTAGATGATCGTCAGGCCGGACGAAATCAGCGCCAGAAGCGCGCCGAGCACAAGCCCGTTGAAGCACTGCGCTATGAAGTCTGCCCAGTTGACCACGCTGCCGCCGCTCGCACCGAAGTTGATGAATCAGCCTGTTCCCCTGTCACCATGCCCGCCATAGTGACACGGAAACTGCCAACCTATGAGCCCGGCCGAGAAGGCGAACTTCCGCCGATCGCTGCGAGATAAGAGCCCTTCTCCTCGAGCGAGGAGAAGGGATCGGCGCTCGTCAGATGTAGGCGCCAAGGTCGCAGCCGAAAGCGTCCGGCTTTTGCATGAGCGGCCCGCCCGGCACCACTTCGAGGACTTCCCAGAAGTCTTCGTCGTTCTTCATGTCCTTTGGCGCCTTGCCTCGCACGATGATGACGGGGCGGATCAACTGATGGTCCTGGGGGCGGAAACTCACGTCGCCTACCATTGACGGGAAAGTCTCGCCCTTTTCATACTGCTTGATCACGTCCGGCGGGTAAAAAGTGGCCGCCTCGGAGACCATGCGGGCCCAGATCGCGAACTGCATGTAAGCGTTCTCGGCGCCCCATTCCGGCCGGTAATTGTACTTCTTCTGGAAGGCGTCGACGAACATCTTCGCCAAGGGGTACTTGTCCTCCAGCGTCCACCAGAAGTCCGTGGCGGCGAATACGCCCTCCGTGAGCTCTGCGCCGACTTCCTTGGCGAGGAAGGGAATCTGATAGGGGATCACCATCTTCATCTTCGGCGTCAGGCCGAACTGCTTGGCCTGCTGCACGGACAGCACCGCGTCCCGGCCCCAGTTCACATTGATGATGAATTCGGCGCCGGAATTGGCGATGTTGGTGAGATACTGGCTGAAGTCCTGAGTCCCAAGCGGAGAAACCTGGTTCGTCACCATGGTCCAGCCGCCCTGCGAAGTCAGATAATCATTCATCGACTTCGTCACTGTATGGCCGTAAGTGTAGTCAGGCGTCATGTATGCCGCCTTCTTGTCCTTGCCGAAATTCTTCACCAGAACCGGACCGATCGCGTTGGCGGCGGTCTCGCCATAGAAGCACTGGCGGAACGAATAGCGCGAGCAGTCCTTGCCGGTCGTGTCGTTCGAGCCTGAGATGGCGACGAGATAGAGGATCTTTTCGCGCTCCGCGAACTTGTTCAACGCCACGGCGACCGCCGAAGAGGTTGAGCCGGTCATGGCGATGATCTTGTTCTCGTCGATGAAGACCTGCTGTTCCTGCACCGCGTTGTTCGGCTTGGCCGCCGAGTTGGCGACGACGAGCTTCACCTCTTTGCCGAGCACTCCCTTGGTCACCTTCGGCGCGATCTGCTTGATCAGGTCATTGCCCTCATTGAGGTGCTCGACCGCAAGCTGCATGCCCTTGAGTTCATCCTCGCCCTGGACCGCATAGGCGCCCGTACGTGGGACGGTGGCGCCGATGGTGACCGAGTCGCCCTGCGAGCCGGCCGGCCAGGTTCCAAGCGCAGGCTTGTCATCCGCGTAAGCCTTGCCAACCTGCCCGAAGAAACCGGGTAACAGGGTCGCGCCCGCCGCTCCAAGCTGGAGAGCGCGACGGCGCGAAACGAGGCCTGATGTCCTATTTCCGAATATGAACTCGGTCATGTTTTCCTCCCAGGGATTCTCTGGATTCCAGTCATGACCTTGGCCGCAACCGCGTGTTCGCTGCTTCCTCCTTCCGCCCTCTCCGCAAGGCGTTCTGCAGCCCAAGTTGACAAGGTCATCGGCTGCCGCAATTACGTCGTCGGAAGAATGGCGCGTCAATGCAACTTTCGTCCGAGATAAACCAGCGTCATCACGGAGAATTGGGACCCCCTTTGACGATCGAGGAGAAGCGCCCGATCTCGCGGAGCTTCCCCTTTCGTCGGAGCGTCGCTCAAGCTGCCGTTCTCCGGGTAACAGCGAGATTGTCTTCCACGAGCACTAGGATCGTCCCGACGATCCTCTGCCGCCACACCGTTTCGACGTTGATCTGCAGCGGATTTGTTGTGAACGGCGACAACGGAGATTGTCGCCCACTTCCTCAAACCTGGCGGCTCGCTGTACGTGACGGAGGGCCATCCGGCGGCGTATGTCTTGGACGATGCCGCCGCGGGCGACGACGGGCAACGGTTCGACCAGACCATGAAGGTGACGCTGGGCGCCATGCAGGACGAGAAGCAGGCGATGGCCGATACGCCGGAGGCGCATGCGAAAGACGCGATGGCGAAATACGGCATGTCGCTCGAGCCCGCGACTGCGGTCGAGGGCGCCGGCAAGACCGGCGTCGTCGTCGCCGACGTCGATCCGGGCGGCGCGGCCCCGCAGAAGGGCGTCGCCACCGACGACGTCATCCTGCAGGTCGCCGGCAAGCCGGTGTCGAGTCCCTCGGACGTGACGGCCGCGATCGACGCCGCCAAGTCCGGCGGCGAGAAGTCGGTGCTGATGCAGGTCAAGACAGCAGACAGCACGCGCTTCGTCGCGCTGTCGACCGAAGCCGTCTCGTAACCCGAGCAGCGGGCCTGGCGGGGAGGCCGGCGTTCCGCTTCGCCGCGCATGACGCCAGACCATGCGGCAGGCCGGTTCCCCCTAACCGGCCTGCCGTTCAGCCTGTGCAAAAGCTGTGCAAAACCCAGCAATTTTGTTCCTCATGCGGCTTCAATGCGGCCGTAACTAGCTGGATTTACAGTTAATCACACTTTTGTGTGAAGACCGGCGCAAAAGTTCTTGCATTTCGTGCGACGCACAAATATGGTTTTGCGGTGCGGCGCGATTTGATTCGCCCGCATATGCCCTCCTTGGGCGTTTCCTCCCTAGACTTGAAGGCCGCCGAAAGGCGGCCTCCTTTTTTGTGGGGTAGGCTTCAGACGCAAGCGGCCGGAGCAGGCGGCGGCGCATTGCCCTTGGCAGCATGCGCAGAGCGCATAGCGCCAAGCTCTCAAAGGCGATTTTCGCGGCGGCCGATTCGCTCGTTTCCCCGCCTGATATCGCCCTGTTAAGCGCAAAATACGCCCCTGTTCCTGGCCTGTTAATTTTCACACTCTTGCATTGTTTGTTAGCAGCAAGCGGTTGATCATAAATACGTTTTCGCCGGCCACGTTCGGCAAGAGCCGCGCCTTCCCCTGTTTTCTCCCTGCTAGCAGGCATGACGGCGCTTAAGCGGCCCTTCGAATGCATGCCGAGGCCGCATGAGGGGAGCCGCTCAGCTCCTTCTTCCCGTCAGCGCCTGCGCCAGGAAAAGCCCGCCGTGGCGCAGGCCGCCTTCGTCGATGCCGTGCCCGATTCCGGCCGAGAGATGCCATTGGGTCGGGATTTCAGCGCCCGCGAGCGCCTCGGCGGCGATGAACATCGCCTCGAGCGGTATCATCGGATCCTGATCGCCATGAATGAGGAGAACCGGCGGCGGCGCTCCGCGCGCGTCGCGCGCCGTGGCTTCGCTCAGCCGGTCCTCGCCGACCAGCATGCCCGAAAACCCGACGATCGCCGCCGGGGCGCGCTTGCGCCTTAGGCCGACATGGAGCGCCATCATCGTGCCCTGGCTGAAGCCGACCAGCGCCAGCCTCGTATCGTCGAGGCCGAGGCGTTGCAACTCGGCGTCGAGAAAGGCGTCAATGGCGCCGCGCGCTTTGACGACCCCGTTCCAGCGGTCTTCGGCGCCGGCGGGATTGTCGGGCGGGCTGTTCGAGAGCGCGAACCACTGGCGGCCCATCGGGGCGCCGATGCAGCGCTCCGGCGCATGCGGCGAGACAAACGCCGCCTGAGGCAGGAGCCCGCGCCACTGGCGGCCGATCTCGATCAGGTCGTTTCCGTCCGCGCCGTAGCCGTGCAGAAAGACGACGAGCCCGCTCGCGCGTCCGCCGCTCACAGGGAGACGGGGTCCGTCCAGGGCAGCGCTCATCGAAGGGGCTCCGGGGCTTTGGCTTTAAGCGACCTGCCTTAGCCCGAAGCCCCCTCGAGGGCCATCCCCGATCGTTCCTTCACGCCCCGGTAATAGGCCCATAGCAGGCGCGCCGCGACGCCGCGCCAGGGCCGCCAGCGTTCGGCGATCCGCTCGAGCAGCGCCGCGTCCGGCCGGGTCTTGAGCTTGAGCGCCAGCTTGGCCGCCTCCTGCAGCGCCAGATCGCCTGCGGGAAAGGCGTCCGGGTGGCCAAGGCAAAACAGCAGGAAAATGTCGGCCGTCCAGGGACCCACGCCCTTCACCGCGACCAGCGCTGCATGCGCCTCCTCGGCGTCGAGCTCGGCCAAACCCGCAAGGTCGAGCCCCCGTTCGACGATCGCCCCGGCGAGCGCGCGCAGCGCTCGGATCTTCGGCGCCGAAAGGCCGCAGGCGCGCAAATCGTCCTCCGTAGCCGCGGCGACCCGAACCGCGTCGAGCGGCGCGATGCGCGCTTCGAGGCGGCCGAAGATGGCGCTGGCGCTCGCCACCGACACCTGTTGCGAGACGATGATCGCGGCAAGGCCGGCAAAGCCCGGCTCGCGCCGGCGCAAGGGCGTCAGCCCTCCGATCGCCGTCAGCGTGGCGACGAACTCGGGGTGCTTCTCGCGCAAGCCCTCGACCGCCTTTCGCAGGCTTGCTTCGTCCGAGATCGGCGGCCCGGGATGATAGACCCTCGGCCGGACGACGCGCTTGGGCCGCCGCCTTGCGCGGCCGGGCTTCCTGTGCATCGGTTTCTCAGCCATGTCCTCCAAAGTCCTCGCGGGTCCGCCGGTCCTGCGCTTCGCCCCGTCGCCGAACGGCCTCCTGCACCTTGGCCACGCCTATTCGGCGCTTTGCAACGAGCGCGTCGCCGAAGAGCTGAACGGCCGCCTCCTGTTGCGGATTGAAGACCTGGATCGCACGCGGTGCAAGCCGCGCTACGAGGCGGCGATCGCTGACGATCTCGCCTGGCTCGGTCTTCGCTTCGAGGCGCCGGCGCGCCGGCAAAGCGAGCACGCGGGCGACTATGCCGCCGCGCTTGACGCCCTTGCGGCGCAAGATCTGGTCTATCCCTGTTTTTGCAGCCGAGCCGAAGTCGCCCGGGCGTCTTCCGGCCGCGATCCCGACGGGGCGCCGCTCTATTCGGGCGCCTGCCGCGCGCTGTCGGCGAGCCAAGCCGCAGCGCGAATCGAACGGGGCGAAAAGCGGGCGTCGCGGCTCGACATGGGTCGCGCGATCGACCGCGTCCCGGCCCGCCTCTTCTGGCGCGAATTCGGCGAAGGCTCGACCCCGGTGGCAGAGGCTGCGGAGCCCGAGCGCTGGGGCGACATCGTGCTCAGCGGGCGGGACCTCGCGGCGAGCTACCATCTCTCGGTGACGGTGGACGATGCGCTGCAGGGCGTCACCGATGTCGTCCGCGGCCGCGACCTCATTGCGGCAACCTCCGTCCATCGACTGCTGCAAGAACTGCTCGACCTGCCGGCGCCAGGCTATCGTCACCATCGGCTGGTGCTCGACCTTGACGGGACAAAATTGGCGAAGCGCCGTCACTCGCCATCGCTCGCGAAGTTTCGCGCGTGCGGCGTCTCCCCGGCGGCGATCCGCGCGGCGCTCGGATTCGGCGACGGGGACAGCGGCGGTCTCGCGGTCGCCCTCAGTTGAGTTTGGCGGTCGTTCCGGCAGGAGCCGGAACCGGCTTCTCCGCCGCCATCGCCGCGGCCGACGGCGCCTGCGCCATCAGCCCATCGATCCTGTCGCGCTCACGCTTGAAGAGAGCCAGCATCTTGCCGTCGAACTCGCGGGTGCGGGCGAGCTTGATCGCCATGGGGTCGACGAAGTTGCCGTTGATGATCACTTCGTAATGCAAGTGCGGTCCGGTGGCCAATCCCGTCTGGCCAAGATAGCCCACCACCTGACCCTGCGTCACATGCACGCCATCGGTGATGCCGCGGCCGAAGCCTGACATGTGATTGTAGGTGGTCACATAGCCGTTGGCGTGCTGGATTTCGACCCGCCGCCCGTAGCCGGAGTCCCACTCGGCCTTGAGCACGACGCCGTTGCCGGCGGCGTAGATCGGAGTGCCGACCGGCGCCCCCCAGTCGACGCCGGTGTGCATGCGCGCGAAATGCAGGATCGGATGGTAGCGCATGCCGAAGCCCGAGGTCATATCGCCCTCGGCGATGGGCTTCCGCAACAGGAATTTACGGGTCGAGCGGCCATTTTCGTCGTAGAAATCGACCATGTTGTCGTCGGGCGTCTGGAACCGGTAGTACTTGTAGATCTGATCGCGCACCGTCATGGTCGCATAGAGCAGTTCCGGGCGCTGATTGATCTCGTCGGGCTCGGAATAGAACGCCTCGATCGAATCGCCGGGAACGGTCGCGCGCTGGTAATCCACATCGTTGGCGAAGACGCGCGCGAGAACGTCGATCAGAGCTTTGGGCAGTCCCTGCTTGAGCGCAGTCTCATAGAGGCTCTGATAGATGCTCATGCCGCCCGAATCGCTGTCCTCCGAGGCTCTGGGCTTGCGGGTCGATTGAGCGGCGCGCGACGAAACCGCGGCATAGGCGCCGCTGTCGTTGATCGCGACCATGGCCTTCATTTGATCGTCCGCATAGACCGAGACGCGGGCGATCCGCGGCCTGGCCCCCCGCGAGGCGAGCTCCTCAGGAAGAAGAAGGATCTTCTGCCCCTCGGAGACCGGCGATTCGCCGTGCTTGAGCCCGAAGGCCGCCAGGATGGCCGAGGCGGCTTCCGGCGTCGCGCCATTCGCCTTGAGCATATCCTCGAAACTCTCGCCGTGGTGCAACTGAATAAGCTTTTCGCTCGGGGACGCGTCCTCGGGGCCCGCCGATTTGGCCACGTTGGTGACATTCTCCGGGATCATGCGCACTTCGATCGAAGCGAAGGGGGCGCTCGGGCTCACGGCGCCGACCGTCGCATAGGCGGAGAGGCCGGCAAGCGACTCGGAGGCGGCCTGGGTCGTGCGTGTCAGCAAGAGCTGGGCTGGCAGCGATTGGGCCGGAGTTTTCGGCGCGCCCGTCGGCGCCTTCATGGTCTCGACGACCTGGGCCTGCGCTTCGGCCTGTGACAACTCGCCCGTCGCCTGCTCGGCTTCGGCCGGCGCGAGGTCCTGAGTGCGGAACGTCACTTCCGCATCGTCCTGCATCGGGCCCGGGTCCGGCGGAGCGTCCGGTACGTCGGCCCGGTTGACGAGCTTGAGCGGATTGAAAATTGGCACCGCGTCGGAAAAGCCGGTCGGCGTCGTGGTCAGCGTTGTCTGGAGGCGGGTGAACGGGCGCTCCTTCACCACCTCCTTGTCGCCGATCCTGATGGTCGTCGGAACCTTGTAGGTCTGTTTGTCGGAGACAATGTCCACCGGACGCAAGAGTCGATCGCCCTTGCCCGGACTGACGCCCTCTTCCTCCACGTCGGTCGGCGGGGCCGCGGTCGCGAATTCCGGCGCCTCCGCGAAATCGTACTGACTGTCGAGGTCGAAATAGAGCGCAGCGCCAATGAGCGTAACGCCGCAAAGCCCGGTCAACGCTGCGCCGGCGAGCCATCGCAATGACGCGCGCCGGCGTTCGCTGCGATCGAGCCGGTCGTCGCCCAGCCTAATTGGCGCCTCAACGCCGAGCTCGAGGCCAAGCATCGAGCGGTCGCTTCGGGGCCCGAGGCGAGGGAAAGCGGCAGCCAATGTCGTCAAGGCGTTTCGCGTGGCTCGCTTTTATCCCGCAGCCGAAGCGGAGCGGGTCGGGGCTTGTTAACCCGGGCGGTGCGGCGTCGCAAGCTAACGGCGCCGCGACCCGGCTTGTCGTCTTGGACCGTGGCGAAAGCGCGGCAATGCGCACTTTCCCGTAAGGCTCCGCCATTCATCGGAATGTGACAAATTTTTCAAAAAAATGTTTGACAGTGAAAGCGATCTTCCCTATATCGCCCGTCCACCGGTTGCGCTGTCACGTTTTGCGGCGCGAGCGCTATCTGGCAATCATATGCGAACGATCGAACCTCCCACCCGCTGAGAGGCGGGGCGGATGGGTTTTTGTCGTTTGTTGCCGGCAAGTTTCCGGGTCAATTCGTCGTGAGAGGAGCTGACGCTCCCAGCGACGAAATGATCCGGGTGAGTTGAGTTTCAAGGCCGCAAGGCCATGGGCTCGTCTCTGCTGTTTGACAATTGCATCGGAAGGAAGAGAGACGTGGGCGGCGTGGTCCTTGCGGGGCTTTGGTGTTGGTTGGGTTTGTTGGCGATAAGCTGACGGGCTTGGCTGGCGGCGAGGCCTGTTAAGAGACAACTGACGGTCACGTTTCGATAAATTCATCGCGCTTTTTGGTTTGGCTGCGCTGGAACGCCGTGAGGCGGGCTGGCGTGGTTTGGCCTTGAGGCGGATGTGTTTGGAACTCGTCAAGAATACAGCGGAATCCGAGGGTTTCGGGTCGATAAGACTTGATTTCAGGTCGATAGGGCCTGGTTTCAAGTCGCAAGATTTGGAGGCTTGGAGGTTTTGCTGAAGTGACCAGTCAGCGATCAGATCTCAATGAAACTTGAGAGTTTGATCCTGGCTCAGAACGAACGCTGGCGGCAGGCTTAACACATGCAAGTCGAACGCTCGTGAGCGATCACGGGAGTGGCAGACGGGTGAGTAACGCGTGGGAACATACCCTCCGGTTCGGAATAACCCAGGGAAACTTGGGCTAATACCGGATACGCCCCCGGATTTAATCCGGGGGGAAAGGTTTATATGCCGGAGGATTGGCCCGCGTCCGATTAGCTAGTTGGTGAGGTAACGGCTCACCAAGGCGACGATCGGTAGCTGGTCTGAGAGGATGATCAGCCACATTGGGACTGAGACACGGCCCAAACTCCTACGGGAGGCAGCAGTGGGGAATATTGGACAATGGGCGCAAGCCTGATCCAGCCATGCCGCGTGAGTGATGACGGCCTTAGGGTTGTAAAGCTCTTTCGCTCGGGACGATAATGACGGTACCGAGATAAGAAGCCCCGGCTAACTTCGTGCCAGCAGCCGCGGTAATACGAAGGGGGCTAGCGTTGTTCGGAATTACTGGGCGTAAAGCGCGTGTAGGCGGGTCTTTAAGTCAGGGGTGAAATGCCAAGGCTCAACCTTGGAACTGCCTTTGATACTGGAGATCTTGAGTCCGGGAGAGGTGAGTGGAACTGCGAGTGTAGAGGTGAAATTCGTAGATATTCGCAAGAACACCAGTGGCGAAGGCGGCTCACTGGCCCGGAACTGACGCTGAGACGCGAAAGCGTGGGGAGCAAACAGGATTAGATACCCTGGTAGTCCACGCTGTAAACGATGGATGCTAGCCGTTGGGGAGCTTGCTCTTCAGTGGCGCAGCTAACGCTTTAAGCATCCCGCCTGGGGAGTACGGTCGCAAGATTAAAACTCAAAGGAATTGACGGGGGCCCGCACAAGCGGTGGAGCATGTGGTTTAATTCGAAGCAACGCGCAGAACCTTACCAGCTTTTGACATGTCCTGGACGGATTGCAGAGATGCGATCTTCTCTTCGGAGCCGGGAACACAGGTGCTGCATGGCTGTCGTCAGCTCGTGTCGTGAGATGTTGGGTTAAGTCCCGCAACGAGCGCAACCCTCGCCCTTAGTTGCCATCATTCAGTTGGGCACTCCAGGGGGACTGCCGGTGATAAGCCGGAGGAAGGTGGGGATGACGTCAAGTCCTCATGGCCCTTACAGGCTGGGCTACACACGTGCTACAATGGCGGTGACAGAGGGATGCGAAGGCGCGAGCCCTGGCAAATCTCAAAAAGCCGTCTCAGTTCGGATTGCACTCTGCAACTCGAGTGCATGAAGTTGGAATCGCTAGTAATCGCGGATCAGCACGCCGCGGTGAATACGTTCCCGGGCCTTGTACACACCGCCCGTCACACCATGGGAGTTGGTTTTACCCGAAGACGGCGTGCTAACCGAAAGGAGGCAGCCGGCCACGGTAGGGTCAGCGACTGGGGTGAAGTCGTAACAAGGTAGCCGTAGGGGAACCTGCGGCTGGATCACCTCCTTTCTGGATTCGGACTTCATCAAACAGAGGACATGAGGAACGGAAGGCTCACGCTTTTCGTGTCGATGTCGGCATGTTTTGTCGTCCGGCTCAGAATCAAGCGGCTCAAAGTCATGCGAGCCGCATTTGCGGGATCGCGCCGCCTTCGTCTCTCTTTCTGATTTAAGGATATGGAAGACTTGCGTCTTCGCCGGCTTTGAAAGTCTTTGCTTTGAAAGGCTTCTTTGAAAGTTTTGGGCGATCCGTGGGCTTCTTCTTTCGACCGGGCTTGTAGCTCAGTTGGTTAGAGCGCGCGCTTGATAAGCGTGAGGTCGGAGGTTCAAGTCCTCCCAGGCCCACCACGACTTGGGGCGCCGGCAAGTGTTGATGCCGGCAAGTCTTGAAACGGGGCCATAGCTCAGTTGGGAGAGCGCGTGCTTTGCAAGCATGAGGTCGTCGGTTCGATCCCGTCTGGCTCCACCAAGTCCGGACCTTAAAGGTCTTGACGACGTGTCGAGCAGATTGAAGTTTTCCTATCCTTTCCGGTGCAATTTATCAATTTCGTTGAGCGCGAGAGCGCTTAACGTGACGAAGGCCAAATGGCCGGCGAGCAGGATTCCAGTCCTCCGCCGTTCTGTCCGGCCCTCGATCTCTGACATTGTGAAGAGGAAGCGCATTCGGTCGAAGACCGGATGAGGCGAGGCGTCAAGCCGAAGGGTCCGTGAGGGTCTGAAGGCGACAAATACGTCGCGTTGTCATCTGGTCTCTCGGGCAACCAGTCGTGGGTTTGGAGCCTGACCGCTCAGATCCCCGGATGCGTTTGAAGCAAAACTGGTCTTTTCACGCCGAAGACGGCGGAAATCGGGAGGACAGAAATCAGAAGTCGGAGACGTTCGCATTCCGATCTTCTGAGTTCCGACTTCCGACTTCCGTCAAAGCCGCGCTTTGGCGATGAGAGCAATCAAGTGTCTTAAGGGTATCTGGTGGATGCCTTGGCGCTGAGAGGCGATGAAGGACGTGGTACGCTGCGATAAGTCATGGGGAGCCGCGAACAGGCTTTGATCCGTGAATCTCCGAATGGGGAAACCCACCTTCGATCTCTGTTGCTCCGAAGAGGCGCATGGGAATGCCAAGGAAAGCCGCACAGGGCCGACGTTTGGGTTCCGATGGGCCGGCAAGGGTCGTTTCGATAAGAGACGGCCGTTTGCGGTCTTTGGACCAACAGAGATCACAAGAAGGTATTTATTCTCTAAAATAAAATAGGAGAATAAAAGCGAACCCGGGGAACTGAAACATCTCAGTACCCGGAGGAAAGGACATCAACGAGACTCCGTTAGTAGTGGCGAGCGAACGCGGACGAGGCCAATGCTTTTGCTTGAGTTTACCAGAACCGGCTGGAAAGCCGGGCCGCAGCGGGTGACAGCCCCGTATGGATAGGGTTCGAGCGAAAGATTCGAGTAGGGCGGGACACGTGCAATCCTGCCTGAATGCGGGGGGACCACCCTCCAAGCCTAAGTACTCCTCAGCGACCGATAGCGAACAAGTACCGTGAGGGAAAGGTGAAAAGCACCCCGACGAGGGGAGTGAAACAGTTCCTGAAACCGGATACCTACAAACAGTGGGAGCGGGCTCGCCAAAGGCGAGCGCCCGGACGACAGAGGACGGACGACAGAAAGCCTGCGCGAAGCGCGCAAGACTTCTGTTCTCTGACTTCTGTTCTCTGTTTTCCGAGGGCTCACCTTTGGTGAGCCCGTGACCGCGTACCTTTTGTATTATGGGTCAGCGACTTAAAGTATCGAGCAAGCTTAAGCCGATCAGGTGTAGGCGCAGCGAAAGCGAGTTTGAACAGGGCGTTCAGTTCGATGCTTTAGACCCGAAACCGAGTGATCTAGTCATGAGCAGGTTGAAGGCAGGGTAACACCTGCTGGAGGACCGAACCGGTGCCTGTTGAAAAAGGCTCGGATGACTTGTGATTAGGGGT
This sequence comes from uncultured Alphaproteobacteria bacterium, assembly GCA_963787135.1. Classification (GTDB taxonomy): domain Bacteria; phylum Pseudomonadota; class Alphaproteobacteria; order Rhizobiales; family Beijerinckiaceae; genus Roseiarcus. Next base: position 69,498 of record CAWBBW010000017.1, read on the forward strand.
GAAAGGCCAACCAAACTCGGAAATAGCTGGTTCTCCGCGAAATATATTTAGGTATAGCCTCGAGATAAGGCTCCAGGGGGTAGAGCACTGGATGGGCTAGGGGGGCTAAAACCCTACCAAACCTAACCAAACTCCGAATACCTGGAAGTCATGCTCGGGAGCCACACAGTGGGTGCTAACGTCCATTGTGGAGAGGGAAACAACCCAGACCAACAGCTAAGGCCCCCAATTCACGGCTAAGTGGGAAAGGATGTGGAAATCCCAAAACAACCAGGAGGTTGGCTTAGAAGCAGCCATCCTTTAAAGAAAGCGTAACAGCTCACTGGTCTAATCAAGGGTTTCTGCGCCGAAGATGTAACGGGGCTCAAGCCGTGAGCCGAAGCTCTGGGTGGCGGAGGACAGAAGACAGACGACAGAGGACAGATGGAGGAAGAGCGCCGCAAGGCGGTCGTTTCGTTTGAGGACCTGGAGGTCTTTCAGCGGGCGTACCGGCTGTCGCTTGAGATCCATCGCGCGAGCCTGAAGATGCCGAAGATCGAACAGCAGGCGCTGGGCGATCAGATGCGTCGGGCGAGCAAGTCCATCTGCTCCAATATTGCTGAAGGCTACGGTCGCCAGAAACAGTCGAAAGCGGAATTTAGGCGCTTTTGTTGGATGGCGATCGGATCGTCGGATGAGATGCGGGTTTGGGCGCGCTATGCGTTCGATCTCGGGTACATCGACGATGAGACCTGGCGAAATTGGCGCGACGAATACCAGATCATCTCCAAACAGCTGCAAGCCTTGTCTAGGTAAATACAAGTGTTGGCGGCTCGTTCGTGAGGTTATCCGTATTCCGTCGTCCGTCTTCTGTCCTCCGACCACGGTAGCGGAGCGTTCCGTATGCTGATGAAGGGATAGCCGTGAGGCGTCCTGGAGGCTTCGGAAGTGCGAATGCTGACATGAGTAACGACAAACACTGTGAAAGACAGTGTCGCCGAAAGTCCAAGGGTTCCTGCGTAAAGTTAATCTTCGCAGGGTTAGCCGGTCCCTAAGGCGAGGCCGAAAGGCGTAGTCGATGGGAATCACGTTAATAGTCGTGAGCCAGAGGAAAGTGACGGATCTCTTATATCGTTCGGTCTTACTGGATTGACCGGGCGGTGACGAGGTTCCAGGAAATAGCTTCCTCATCAGACCGTACCCGAAACCGACACAGGTGGACAGGTAGAGCATACCAAGGCGCTTGAGAGAATGACGTTGAAGGAACTCGGCAATTTACCTCCGTAACTTCGGAATAAGGAGGCCCTCGGGTCGCGCAAGCGGTCTGGGGGGGCACAGTCCAGGGGGTGGCAACTGTTTAACAAAAACACAGGGCTCTGCGAAATCGTAAGATGACGTATAGGGTCTGACGCCTGCCCGGTGCCGGAAGGTTAAAAGGAGAGGTGCGAGCCTTGAATTGAAGCCCCGGTAAACGGCGGCCGTAACTATAACGGTCCTAAGGTAGCGAAATTCCTTGTCGGGTAAGTTCCGACCTGCACGAATGGCGTAATGACTTCCCCGCTGTCTCCAACGTCAGCTCAGTGAAATTGAAGTCCCCGTGAAGATGCGGGGTACCTGCGGTCAGACGGAAAGACCCCGTGCACCTTTACTATAACTTTGCGTTGGCATTCGTTAAGTCATGTGTAGGATAGGTGGTAGGCTTGGAAGCCGGGGCGCCAGCTCTGGTGGAGCCACCCTTGAAATACCACCCTTGACTTCATGGATGTCTAACCGCGCCCCGTCACCCGGGGCCGGGACAACGCATGGCGGGTAGTTTGACTGGGGCGGTCGCCTCCCAAAGCATAACGGAGGCGCGCAATGGTTGGCTCAGACCGGTCGGAAATCGGTCGTCGAGTGCAATGGCATAAGCCAGCCTGACTGCGAGACCAACAAGTCGAGCAGAGACGAAAGTCGGTCATAGTGATCCGGTGGTCCCGCGTGGGTGGGCCATCGCTCAACGGATAAAAGGTACGCCGGGGATAACAGGCTGATACTCCCCAAGAGTCCATATCGACGGGAGTGTTTGGCACCTCGATGTCGGCTCATCACATCCTGGGGCTGGAGAAGGTCCCAAGGGTTCGGCTGTTCGCCGATTAAAGTGGTACGTGAGCTGGGTTCAAAACGTCGTGAGACAGTTTGGTCCCTATCTGCCGTGGGTGTCGGAGAATTGAGAGGATTTGCCCCTAGTACGAGAGGACCGGGGTGAACGTATCTCTGGTGGACCTGTTGTGGCGCCAGCCGCAGTGCAGGGTAGCTATATACGGAATGGATAACCGCTGAAGGCATCTAAGCGGGAAACCAGCCTCAAAACAAGTTCTCCCTGAAGAGCCGTGGAAGACCACCACGTCGATAGGCCGGATGTGAAAGCGCGGCAACGCGTGCAGCTGACCGGTACTAATCGCTCGTTCGACTTGATTGCTCTCGTCGCCAAGGCGCGTGCGCGCGAAGCGCGCTCAGAAGGACAGACAACGGATGACAGAGGACGGATAACCCCTTCCTTTCGTCCGTGCTCTGTCGTTATCGCCCGAAAAACCAGTTTTGCTTCGATCGGACGCCCGAGAACGGACGCCTGACGACGGAAGAGCTTAAAAGCTTCTCCGTCGTCCGACTTCCGTCCTCCGCCGTCCGACACCGTTCTTCGCCGGCCTGGTGGCCCTTGCAAGGCGACAAAGACCCGATCCCATCCCGAACTCGGCCGTCAAACGCCTTAGCGCCGATGGTACTCTGTCTCAAGACATGGGAGAGTAGGTCGCCGCCAGGCCTGCAAAGAACGGAGCCCTTCCTCTTCACAGCCGGAAGTCAGAAATCGGAAATCAGAAGCCAGAATGGCTTCCTTCCGCTTCCGATTTCTGACTTCTGACTTCTGACTTCCGCGCTTTCGCGCGGCTCGACGCGGGGTGGAGCAGCCCGGTAGCTCGTCAGGCTCATAACCTGAAGGCCGCAGGTTCAAATCCTGCCCCCGCAACCAAATCCAAACGGCGCTCCTAAAAGAGCGCCGTTTTTCTTTGCGCCACCCGCAGGGACGGGCGAGCCAGGTAGGCTTGCGACTCCCGCCGCTTGCGAGGCACACTCCAGTTGCGCAAGTCAGCGCCGTAACGACGAGGACTCAATGCAACTTATCGGCATGCTCGATTCGCCCTATGTGCGCCGGGTCGCGGTGACGCTGATTGCCGCCAAGGTTCCTTTCGAGCATCGGCCGATTTCGCTCTTCCGCCACATCGATGCTTTCGCCAGGATCAATCCGCTGCTCAAAGCGCCGACCCTGGTCGCCGATGACGGCACGGTGCTGATGGATTCGAGCGTCATTCTCGACTACCTTGCGGCGGCATTTCCACCGATCGCCGGACTGACGCCCTCGGAGCCGCACGCACGCCTGCGCGCGCTTCGCCTGACGGCGCTGGCCCTGACAGTTATGGAAAAGGCCGTGCAGCGTCATTACGAGCGGGCGCTGCGTCCGCCCGAAAAGCGTCACGGTCCGTGGGTCGAGCGGGTCATGGGCCAGCTCATGGCCGGACTCGCGGCGCTGGACGCCGAGGCGCCGCAGAACGGTTGGGTCGACGGCGAGTTGGGGACCGCCGACATCTCGGTGGTTTGCGCCTTCACCTTCACCCGGCTCATCCTGGCGGACCTCGTTGAGATCGGCCCATACCCGAACCTCGCCGAGTTTTGCGCCCGCGCCGAGGCCCTTCCAGCCTTTCTTGCCGCGCCGGCGGAAGACGGCGTGACCGCGCCGTTTGCGATCGCCGATTGACCGGACGAGGGTCACCGTCGAGAGCTTGCGGGTGGGAGATTGAGATGAGCGGTCAGGCCGAAATGATGCGCGTTGTCGTGGCCACGCGGCCGGGCGGCCCGGAGGTCCTTGAGATCGAGATGCGCCCGCGTCCTGTTCCGGCCGAAGGCCAGATCCTCATTAAGGTCGAGGCCGCGGGCGTCAACCGGCCGGATGTCCTCCAGCGCATGGGCCACTATCCGGTGCCGCCCGGCGCAAGCGACGCGCTCGGGCTCGAAGTCGCGGGCGAGGTCACGTCCCGGGGCGCGAACGCGACCCGCCATGCGCTGGGTGCGCGCGTCATGGCGCTTCTCCCTGGCGGCGGCTACGCCGACTATTGCGTCGTCGACGAACGCAACGCGCTGCCGATCCCGGCGGGTCTGACGGCCATCGAGGCGGCGGCTGTTCCCGAGACCTATTTCACCGTCTGGACCAATGTCTTCGACCGCGGCGCGCTGAAATCCGGCGAGACTCTGCTGGTTCATGGCGGAACGTCCGGCATCGGCACGACCGCGATCACGCTCGCCAAGGCTTTTGGCGCGCGGGTTGTCGCGACGGCGGGGTCGGACGACAAGGCCCGGCGGTGCGAGCAGCTCGGAGCCGACCTCGGCGTCAACTACCGGACCGAGGACTTCGTCACGCGCACCATGGCGGCGACCGCGGGGCGCGGCGCCGACGTCATCCTCGATATGGTCGGCGGAGACTATGTCGAACGAAACTACGCGGCCGCCGCCATGGAAGGCCGGATCGTGCAGATCGCCTACATCCAGGGCCAGAAGGCGGCGATCGACCTGCGGCCGATCATGCAGAAGCGTCTCATCCACACCGGGTCTACGCTTCGCCCGCGGTCGCCGACGGAAAAGGCGGTGATCGCCGACGCCCTGCGGGCAAAGGTGTGGCCGCTGCTCGAGGCCGGCCGCTGCAAACCGGTCATCGATTCGGTCTTTCCGCTCACCGAGGCGGCGAAAGCGCATCAGCGCATCGACAGTTCGGCGCATGTCGGCAAGATCGTACTCACCACGGGATCCGCGATTTCGGCTTGAAAAGCGGCCCACGACCCCTCATGTTGGCGGGAAGCGCAGGCGAATCGGTCCTGCGCCCGTTAGGAACGCGACGCTGACAATCACGTCTCATTCTGATGCGGCGCCGAAGGCCCGCAAACTCCGTGTCGACGGCCAAGCCGCCGATCCCCTCTCCCAAATCATCGTCGAAGGCCTCGAGGACGCGAAGGCGGAAGACATCGTCTCGATCGAACTCGCGGGCAAGACGACGCTCGCCGATCGCATGATCATCGCCACCGGACGCTCAAGCACCCATGTCGGCGCGATCGCCGACCGCGTCGTGAAGGCCTGCCGCGACGCCGGCTATCCGGCGCCGAAGGTCGAAGGCGTGCCGCTTTGCGACTGGGTGCTGCTCGACGCGCGCGACGCGATTGTGCATATCTTCCGCCCGGACGTCCGTCAGTTCTACAATCTCGAGAAGATGTGGAGCGCCGACCGGCCAGGGGAAGCTCGAAAGACTTGAAGCGGACAGGGCCGCGCGGATGCGAATCGCGCTCATTTGCGTCGGCCGGCTGAAGGCTGGACCGGAGCGCGAACTGTTCGATCGCTATTTCAAGAGGCTCAGCCAAAGTGCCCGCGGCGTCGGGATTTCGGGCGTCGATCTGCGCGAAATCGATGAATCGCATGCGCGCCGGCCGGAAGACCGCCGCGAGGAAGAAGCCTCGGCGATCGCCGGCGCTGCGCCGGCCGGGGCCGTGCTGGTGGCGCTCGATGAACGCGGCGTCTCCCCGAGCAGCGCGGAATGGGCGGCTGACATCGGCCGCGCCCGAGACGGGTCGCGCCCGGCCTACGTCGTTGTCGTGGGTGGCCCCGACGGGCTTTCCGATTCGCTGCGGGCGAAGGCCGAGCGAATCGTCAGCTTCGGCGCCATGACCTGGCCGCATCAGCTTGTGCGCGCGATGGCCTGCGAGCAACTTTACCGGGCGATAACGATTCTTTCGGGCCATCCCTATCATCGCGGTTGACCGCCGCGATATCGACCAGATTTGGTGGTCTTGGGCACGCGTGATGTCGATGAGGCGAAGCGGTGCGATGCAATTGGGGTTCGGCGCCGCCGCGCTCGGCGCGGCTTTTGGCTGGCCGCTGGAGTCGCGCGCCGATCCTGCCGCGCCGGTGTCCGCCTCGACAGAGCAGCAAAAGACGGAGAAGGAGACAGAGCTTCGCGGCGTCGAGGATACGATCCGGGAGTCCGAGGAGCAGCGTCGCGCCATCCAGGCGCAGATGGAGGCCATCCGCGCGGACCGGGCCAGGCTCTCCACCGCGCTGATCGAGACGACGGCGAAAGTGCAGGACGCCGAACGCGAGGTGGCCGCGGCCGACGAACGATTGAAGAGCCTCAACGCAAAGGCCGATTCGCTGAGCCGCTCTCTCGACAGCCGGAGAGAGGCGATCGCTGAGGTCCTGGCGGCGCTTCAGCGGATGGGCGCCAATCCCCCGCCGGCGATCCTGATCAAGCCGCAGGACATGGCGGAGGCGGTGCGGGCCGCGTCCCTTCTCGGGGCGGTGATCCCGGATCTCAAATCGCAGGCGGAAGCGCTCGCCCGCGACATCGATGAACTCTCCACAACGCGCGAGGCGATTGCGAGCGAGCGCGACGGCCTGGCTCAGACCCGCGCCTCTCTGGCCCTCGAGACGTCGCGGCTGTCCGGACTCGTCGACGCGCGGCAGAAGTCGCTGTCTTCGGCTGAGGGGGCGCTGGGCTCACAGCAAAAGCGCGCGTCCGATCTCGCGAGGGAAGCGGCTTCCCTCAAGGATCTGATCGCCCGGCTGGACGCAGAGGACGCCCAGCGCAAGGCTCAGGCGAACGCCGCCCATGCGGCCGACGAACAGACGGCCAGGCAGATCGCGCTCAAGGCCGAGGACGCGCGGGGCGAGGAGCCGGCGCGCCTCAAGCCCGAGGTCGCCTTCGCCGACATCAAGGGGCGCGTGCGCCTGCCCGTCGCCGGCGCGATCCTCAAAGCCTTCGGAGAGCCCGACGGGATTGGGGGAACAGAGCGCGGCGTCTCGATGTCAGCTCTGCCGCGAGCCGTGGTGTCGGCCCCGGCGGACGGCTCGGTGGTGTTTTCGGGCCGCTACAGAACCTATGGACAACTCTTGATCATCAACGCGGGTGGAGGATATTATGTGCTGCTCGCGGGAATGGATCGCATCAACGTCTCTCCCGGCGAGTTCGTTCTGACCGGAGAACCCGTCGGCGCCATGGGCGACGGGTCGGCCCGAATGGCGACGGCGGCAGCAGTTGGCGCCGCCGAGCCCGTTCTCTATATCGAGTTGCGTAAGGACGGAACGGCGATCGATCCGGGGCCGTGGTGGGCGAAGTCAGACATCGAAAAGGCGCGCGGATGAATCGGAAAGCTGGTTACCTCGGATTGGGCGTCGTTCTGGGCGCGGCGGCGACCGTCGCGGCGCCTCAGGCTCTGTCCTACATGAGCCCTGCGGCCTATGCCGCGGCCGCCGACACTTATCGTCAGCTCAATCTCTTCGGCGATGTGTTCGACAAGATCCGCAGCGACTATGTCGAAAAACCCGACGAAGCGAAGCTGATCGAGGCGGCGATCAACGGCATGCTCGCGTCGCTCGACCCGCATTCGAGCTACATGGACGCCAAGGCGTTCAAGGATATGCAGGTCCAGACGAAAGGCGAGTTCGGGGGCCTAGGAATCGAAGTCACCCAGGAAGACGGCCTCGTCAAGGTCGTGACGCCGATCGACGACACGCCCGCCGCCAAGGCCGGAATCCTGTCCGGCGACATCATCACCGCGATCGACGATCAGTCCACGCAGGGGCTGACGCTCGACCAGGCGGTCGAAAAGATGCGCGGGGCCATCAATTCTCCGGTCAAGCTCAAGATCACGCGCGGGCCCAAGAAGGAAGTCAAGGACTTCACTGTCGTTCGCGACCTGATCCGGGTCCAATCCGTGCGCTCGCACGTCGAGGACGGCGACATCGGCTACATCCGCATCACCCAGTTCACCGAGCAGACCGCGGAAGGCCTGAAGGCGGCGATCGACAAGCTGCACAACGATATCCCCGCCGACAAGTTCAAGGGCTACATTCTCGATTTGCGCAATAACCCCGGCGGCCTGCTCGACCAGTCGATCGACGTCGTCAATGCGTTCGTCGACAAGGGCGAGATCGTTTCGACCCGCGGCCGCACAGCTGACGAGACCCAGCGTTTCGACGCGCGCCCGGGCGGCGATCTATCGGGTGGAAAGCCGCTCGTGGTGCTGATCAACGGCGGATCGGCTTCGGCCTCGGAGATCGTTTCGGGCGCGCTTCAGGACCACAAGCGCGCGACCCTGATCGGCACGCGGTCGTTCGGCAAGGGCTCCGTGCAGACGATCATGCCGCTCGGACAGGAGGGCGCGCTTCGCCTGACGACGGCGCGCTACTACACGCCATCCGGCCGGTCGATCCAGGCCAAGGGCATCGAGCCCGACTACAAGGTGCTCGAGGACGTGCCCGACGACCTCAAGGGCAAGGACGACATGAAGGGCGAGGCGTCCCTCAAGGGCCATCTCGCAAACGGCGACGAGGATACGTCCGGGTCGCAGGCTTACGTGCCGCCGGAGGAGAAGGACGACAAGCAGCTGACGGCCGCCATCGGTCTCCTGCACGGCGTGAAGCCTGCCGAGACGACGTCGGCGAAGGAGGAGAAGAGCGACGCGGCCAAGGTCGAGACGCCTTCGGCCGCCGTCACGCCGCCGGACGCCGCCAAGCCCAACTGATCAAGCCCGACGAATGGCGCCCAACCGAGGTCGACGATAAGTCAATGACGAAGAGTCTCTCCTACCTCGCAGCAGGCGCCGTCGCGGGCGTGATTCTGGCCGGCGTCTCCGAGGGCGCGCTTCAGGCCGCCGCGGCCATCAGCGCCGATCAACTGACCCTGTTCAGCGACGTGTTCAACAAGGTCCGGGACAATTATGCGGAGAAGCCGGACGACGACAAGCTGATCAAAGGGGCGATCGACGGCATGCTGGCCTCGCTCGATCCGCACTCGACCTATTTCGATCCCAAGGCGCTCGACGAATTCCAGACGAGCATGAAGGGCGAGGAGTTCGGCGGTCTCGGACTCGAGGTCATGATGGAGGAGGGCCTCGTCAAGGTCGTGAGCCCGATCGACGAAACCCCCGCCGCGCGGGCCGGTCTCATGTCCGGCGACCTTGTCACCCGGATCGACGACACGCCGGTCAAGGGCCTGACTCTCAAAGAGGCCGTCGACAAGATGCGCGGGCCGGCGAAGTCGAGCGTGAAGCTGACGGTGGAGCGCGGCACGAACAAGGACCTGAAGGAATACACGATCGTCCGCGAGATCATTCATGTGCAGTCCGTGCGCTCGCATGTCGAGGACGGCGACATCGGCTACATCCGGATCACCCAGTTCAACCAGGAAGCCTATGATGGGGTGCGCAAGGCCTTCGATCACTTCCGCTCCGATCCGGGCGCGAGCAAGCTCAAGGGCTACATCCTCGATTTGCGCAACAATCCCGGCGGCCTGCTCAATCAGGCGGTCGAGATCACCAATTCCTTCGTCGACAGCGGCCCGATCGTCTCCACTCGCGGACGCAACGCCGATCAGGAACAGCATTACAGCGCCCGCCCCGGGGTCAACCTGTCGCAGGGTAAGCCGCTTGTCGTCCTCATCAACGGCGGCTCCGCCTCGGCCTCGGAAATCGTCTCCGGCGCGCTTCAGGATCTGAAGCGCGGAACGCTGATCGGCACCCGCTCTTTCGGCAAGGGCTCCGTCCAGACGATCCTGCCGCTCGGCGAGAACGGCGCCTTGAAGCTGACGACGGCGCGCTACTATACGCCCTCGGGACGCTCCATTCAGGCGAAGGGCATCGATCCCGACATCCCGGTGATCGAGAACATCCCTGACGACTTGAAGGGCAAGGTGTCGAGCCTCGGCGAGGCGTCGCTTTTCGGCCACCTCAAGAATGGGACTGACGAAGAGAAGGGCTCCGACGCCTATGTCCCGCCGGAGAAGGACAAGGACACGCAGCTGCAGGCCGCGATCAACCTGCTGCACGGCGCCAAACCGGAGACACTGAAGAGCCCGCCCCCGGCGGTCTCGTCGCAATGAGGCTCGCGCGCTGGCTTTTCGGCGCGGCGCTCGCCATCGCGCCTGGCCTGGCGGCCGCGGATGAGCCATCAGGCTGCGATGCGTTCAAATGGCCGCTCGATCACGAGCGCGCCGCGCTCGCGAGTCCCGGCAAGCCCGCAGTCGCCAACGGCGGCGCCTTGACCGCCGACGCCGCGGCGACGCTGAAGCTCGCCCCCTTCGCCGGGGCCGGTCTCCCGCATGCGCCTGAGCGCGCGCCGAAGTCGGCGCAATCCTATGCAGGTCATTTCGCGCTTGCCGCGCCGGCGAAGCCCGGGATCTACAAGATCACCATCGCGTCCGAAGCCTGGATCGACGTGATCGACGCCGGCGAGTTCCTGCATCCGAAGGCGTTCTCCGGCGCGCTTGGCTGCGAGGGGGCGCGGAAGAGCGTCAAGTTCGACCTGCCCGCCCGCCCGCTCGACCTCCAATTGAGCGGCGTCAAGGACGGCGAGATTTCGGTGATCGTGTCGCCGGAGTAAACCTCACCCGCCTCAGTGCCGGAAGTGCCGCATCCCCGTGAACATCATCGCCACCCCCGCCGCGTCGGCGGCGGCGATCACTTCGGCGTCGCGCATAGAGCCGCCGGGCTCGATCACCGCGGTCGCGCCTGCCTCGATCGCGGACAATAGGCCGTCGGCAAAAGGAAAGAACGCGTCGGAGGCGACGGCCGAGCCTTTGGTGCGCGGCTCCGCCCACCCCGCGGCGGCCGCCGCGTCCAGGGCCTTCCGCGCCGCGACCCGCGCGGAATCGACGCGCGACATCTGCCCGGCGCCGACGCCGGCCGTCGCGCCGTCCTTGACGTAGACGATCGCGTTCGACTTGACGTGCTTGGCGACGCGCCAGGCCATGCGCAGATCCGCCATTTCGCTCACCGTCGGGGCGCGCTTGGTCACCACCTTCAGCGTTGCCTCATCGAGCGCGCCGCTGTCACGATCCTGCACCAGAAGACCGCCCGCGACCGAGCGGACGGTGAGCGTCCCGGCGCGCGGGTCGGGCAGCGCGCCCGCGATCATCAGGCGCAGGTTCTTTTTCGCCGCGACGATCGCCAGCGCCTCGTCGTCGGCCTCGGGCGCGATGATGACCTCGGTGAAAATCTCGACGATCTTTCGCGCGGCGGCGGCGTCGAGCCGGCGGTTGAGCGCGACGACGCCGCCGAAAGCTGAGACAGGATCGCAGGCGAACGCCTTTTCGTAAGCATCGAGCAGCGTCGCGCCGATCGCGACGCCGCACGGGTTGGCGTGCTTGATGATCGCGACGGCGGCGCTCTCGGCCGGATCGAATTCGGCGACGAGTTCGTATGCCGCGTCAGTGTCGTTGATGTTATTGTAGGAGAGCTCCTTGCCCTGGACCTGCCGCGCCGTCGCGACGCCCGGACGCGTATCGGCGGTGAGGTAGAGCGCCGCGCTCTGATGCGGATTTTCGCCGTAGCGCAGGGCGCCGAAGCTCTCATGCAGAACGCCGCCGAAGGCGCGCCATTTCGGCGCCGTCTCGTGAATCTCGTCGGCGAGCCAATTCGAGATCGCCGCGTCGTAAGCCGCGGTGCGCGCATAGGCCTTCTGGGCCATGCGCCGGCGAAAGGCGAGGCTGGTCGCGCCCTCGTTCCGCGCGAGTTCGTCGAGGAGCGCAGGATAGTCCGCGACGTCGACGATCACGACGACGTCGTCGTGGTTCTTGGCGGCGCCGCGGATCATCGCCGGGCCGCCGATGTCGATGTTCTCGATCTTCTCTTCGAACGAGGCGCCGCGCTTCAGCGTCGCTTCGAACGGATAGAGATTGACGATGAGGAGGTCTATCGGAGTGATGTCGTTGGCGATCATTGCCGCCTGGTGCGCGGGCTCCGAGCGGATCGCGAGCAGGCCGCCGTGCACGCGCGGATGCAGCGTCTTGACCCGCCCGTCCATCATCTCGGGGAAGCCGGTCATCTGCGCGACGTCGATGACCGTGAGGCCGGCGTTGCCCAATGCCGCCGCCGTGCCTCCGGTCGACAGCAGTTCGACGCCGCGCTGGCCAAGGGCGCCGGCCAGTTCGACGAGCCCGGCCTTGTCGGAAACGGAGATCAGCGCCCGCCCGATTTTGACGATATCGGTTGCCATTCGCGCCCCCTGAGCCGCCACGTACGCAGTTTTGCTGCGGCGCAATAGCATGGTTCCCTCCGGGCCGGAACGCCTGCGAAGGGCGAACGCCGAATGGCCGCGGGCGCGATGTTGAAGATCACGCTCTTCGTGCTAGCTTCGCAGGGCTGGGAGTTTCGCCAATGCCGGAAGTGCGGAAGCTGGCGGCGATTCTCGCCGCCGATGTGGTCGGCTTCAGCCGCCTTGCGGGCGCCGATGAAGACCGCACCCTTGCGCGACTGCGCGCATTGCGCAGTGACCTCATCGATCCGACCGCCGTCGAAATCCAGCACGCGATGGTCGAGCGCAACGCGGGCGTCCCGGCCCACCGGCGCAACGAGTTCAGGATCGGAATTCATCTCGGCGATGTGGTCGAGGAGGCCGACGGCGATCTGATGGGTGACGGCGTCAATATTGCCGCGCGATTGGAAGGGATCGCCGCGCCCGGCGCGATCTGCCTGTCCGAGGACGCCTTTCGCCAGGTGCGCGCGCGGCTCGATCTCGCGGTCAGCGATCTCGGCGAGACTCAACTCAAGAACATTGCCGAACCAATGCGGGTGTATTCGCTGGCGGTCGGACTGCCGGCCGAAGCCAAGCCCGCGCCGCAAGTTCGGCTCGCGGAGGGAAAGGCCGCGGCGCCGGAAAAACCTTCGATCGCGGTCCTGCCCTTTCAGAATATGAGCGGTGACCCGGAGCAGGACTATTTCGCCGACGGAATATCAGAGGACATCATCACGGCTTTGTCGAAGCTGTCGCAGCTCTTCGTCATCGCTCGCAATTCCTCCTTCACCTTCAAGGGCAAGAACGTCCATGTCCAGGAAATAGGCAAGGCGCTCGGCGTGCGCTACGTGCTCGAGGGAAGCGTGCGCAAGGCCGGCAATCGAGTGCGGATCACCGCGCAGCTGATCGACGCGACCAATGACGGGCATCTTTGGGCCGAGCGCTTCGACCGCGACCTCATCGACATCTTCGCCGTCCAGGACGACGTGACGGGCAAGATAGTCGCCGCCCTCTCGCTCAGCCTCACGCAGGGCGACAGGCAGCGGCTGATGGCCGAGCAGACCGATAATATGGAAGCGTTCGAGTGCTTTCTGCGCGGCCGCGAGCTCTGGTGGCGGCACGCAAAAGAGCCGAACGCCCAGGCCGGGGAGCTGCTCCTGCGCACGACCGAACTCGATCCCGGTTTCGCGCCTGCCTTCGCTTGGCTCGCGGCGGCCTATGTGAACGACTACGTGAGCGGGTGGACTGCATCGCCATCGCAATCGCTCGAACTCGCGCTCCAGGCCGCAACTCGGGCTGCGACGCTCGATCCGCGATATCCCTATACGCATTGGGCGCTTTCCTTTATCTACCTCTGGATGCGGCGCTATGACGAATCCATCCTGGCCGCGGAAACCTCGATCGCGCTCAACCCGAACTTCGCAGACGGATACAACTGCCTCGGCGTCGTTCTGCATTATGTCGGCCGGTCAGAGGATGCGCTCTCCTGCTTGGAGCGCGCGATGGCGTTGGACCCTATGTGCCCGGGCATGGTGTTGCATTTCCACGGACAGGCGTACTTTCAGCTGCGGCGATACGAAGAGGCTGCCGCCGTCCTCAAGCGGCGGATTTTCCGCTTCCCTGAGACGGACGCCTCGCGCGTGCTCCTGGCCGCGACCTACGGCCAGATGGGCCGTCTCGACGAGGCGCGCGAGCAATGGCGCGAAGCGCTCAAGGTCAACCCCGCCTATTCTCTCGAGCACCGCCGCAAGGTGTTGCCGTACAAGAATCCCGCCGACTTCGAGACCGTCGTCGAGGGCCTCAGGAAAGCGGGGCTGGTCGAGGAGCCGCCCACCCGACTCGGGTCATAGGCGAGAGCCGGCGCGGCCTATGTCCGCCGCCATGCAGGAGGGGGTGCCATCGTCATCGCCACCCCGTCGAATGATCGGCGCCTCGCTCGAACGCATGCGCAAACCGCATAGCGCCGACCCATCATGGGCGATTTTCGAGGCCGCTATTTTCCCTGTTTTCGCCGCCTGTTATCGTCCTGATAAGCCCGAATTCTCTCCCTGTTACGGCCCTGTTATTTTGCGCTGGACCGGCGTGAGATGGTTGATAACAAAGGCTTTTTTGCAGCCAGGTCCGGCAGAAGAGGGCTGCTCTCCATTTTTCCCCTGTTATCGGGATGAAGGCGTGCCGAGGCCCTATGTCCTGGGCGCACGTCTTACAGTCAGCAGAACGTCCGCGACCAGGATGGCTGGCAGGCCGATCACGAGAATCAGAGCGGCGACCGTCGGTCCCGGCCATGGCGAGAAGGCGGCGGCGGCGCCGACGATCGCGAGAATGCCGATCGCGAGAATCTCGTCGTCGACGAAAAGACCGAGGATTTCCTTGAGTATTGAGCCGATCACGCCGTCTCTTCCGATCTTGGGCGAAGAGCGACGATCAACACCCCGGCGATTCCAAGGAAGATGAGAACGAAGGCGAGAATCGACAGGTCGGCGCCCGGCCAATCGACGCCCAGACCCTCCCCGACCCAGAACAGGCCGAACGCCGAAAGCATGACGCCGACCGCGAATTTGAGCCCATTCTCCGGAACCTGGGAAAGAGGTTTGTGCGCCAGGGCGCCGATCGCCAGCACGAGAACGGCCGCTGAGAGCGCTCCAAGGGCCGCGGGCCACAGCATTCCGTTGCCGGCGCCGACCGCGATCACGATGAAGACGACTTCGGTCCCTTCAATGAGCACAGCCTTGAACGCGGCAAGCCCGGCGATCCAGTCGAGACTGTCGGCTCTGCGCTGCTCTGCGGCGCCGAGTTCGCGCGTATGGGCGACGAACACCGCCTCCTCGTCGTGCAGCGCGATGAGACCGATCGAGCGCAAGATCGCTTTCCGCAGCCAGCGCAGGCCGAACAGGAGCAGAGCCAAGCCGACGACGAACTGAAGCGCCCGCAACGGGATGAGATTGAGCACCGGGCCCAGCACAACAACCATGATCGCCAGCGCTGCGACGCCGGCGAGCGTCCCGACGAGCGCCGGGCGCCAGCCGCGCACAAGCGATACGGCGAGAACGATGGTGAACGCTTCCACCACCTCGACAAGCGCGCCGAGAAACGCGGCGCCGACCGAGGTCATGAAGGTCGTCGTGATCAAAGTACTGGCCCCTGTTTTGGCGGAAATCATCCTCGCCGTCCGGGTAAATCAGGCACTCCTCCGGCCGGCCTGCTTTGAGAGAAACCATGATCAAAGCCGTAGCGTCAATCGGCCTTGCCGCCGTCATCGCCCTCACGCCCGCAGTCGGGCTCGCGCAGA
This sequence comes from uncultured Alphaproteobacteria bacterium, assembly GCA_963787135.1. Lineage (GTDB taxonomy): Bacteria > Pseudomonadota > Alphaproteobacteria > Rhizobiales > Beijerinckiaceae > Roseiarcus. The sequence continues at coordinate 84,850 of CAWBBW010000017.1, forward strand.
CCGGCGCCTCCTCATCATGGGGCTCATATGGCTTGGGCGAGCAAATTCCGACGCAGTCGCTGACGCCCCGCGATCGCAAGTGGAACTTCGACCACGAGGCCGTGAACCAAGCCGTCGCAGATCGGAATGGATCAGGGAATATTCTGGGACGGGCCAACATGGGTTGTGAGCCGGCCGGTCAGGGTAGCCCTATCCCGCCTTCATAAGCCTCGCGGCGAAAAACCCGTCGAGGCCGGAACGCCTCGGGTCTTCGCTCCAGAGATGGCAGGGCAGGGTGCGAAGGTCGCCTGAGGGCGTCAGGCATTCGGCGAGACCGCCGATTTCACTGGGCTCAATCGCCACGCGCCGCACGTCGGGATTGCGCCTGAGCACTGCATTGATCTGGGCTTCGCCTTCCTCGGGTTCGAGCGAGCAGGTGCAATAGACGACGAGGCCGCCGCGCTTGGTCAGCGCGATCGCCTTGTCGAGAAGCTGGACCTGCAGTCTGATGAGCTGGCCGAGGTCGCCCGGGCGCTTGATCCATGCGACATCGGGGTGGCGGCGGATGGTGCCGGTGGCGGTGCAGGGCGCGTCGATGAGGACCGCATCGAAGGGCGGCGCTTCGAAGTTGAGCGCGTCGGCGACGACGATCTCCGAATGAAGCTTCAGCCGCTCGAAATTGGCCGCGAGCATTTTGAGCCGTTCGGCCGAGCGGTCGATCGTCGTGACGGTCGCGCCGGCGGCCGCAAGCTCCATCGCCTTGCCGCCCGGCGCCGCGCAAAGATCGGCGACGCGCATTCCGGCGCGGACGTTAAGGAGCCGCGCCGGGAGCGCTGCGGCTGCGTCCTGCACCCACCATTCGCCGTGCTGGTAACCTTCGAGGTCGACGACGGGCTTGTGCGTATCGAGCCGCACGGACCCGGTCGGCAGAACGAGCCCCCCGAGTCTCTCCGCCCAGCCGGCCGCGTCGCTCTTGACGCTGATGTCGAGCGTCGGCTCCGCGCGGTGCGCGGCGGCGATCGCTCTAGCCGTCGCTTCCCCGTAGTTCGCGCGCCAGTGCGCCGCGAGCCACGCAGGCGTGTCGTCGTCGAGCGGGTCGGAGGCCGCAAGAATCGTGTCGCGTTCGCGCGCGATTCCGCGCAACAACGCGTTGGCGAGCGCCGCGAAGGGCGCGCTTGCCGCATCCGATCGCACGGCCCGTACCGCCAGATCGACCGCGGCATGATCGGGCGCATCGAGAAAGAGGATCTGCGCTGCGCCGACGACGAGCGTCCATTCGAGCATGGCGCTGCGCTTGGGCATGCCCTTGTCGAGCCGCTCGGCGAGGGCCTTGCGTATTGTGCCGAGCCGGCGGAGCGCCACCGTCGCGATTGAGCGGGCGAGCGCCGCATCGCGCGGATCGACGCCATGACCGCGCAGCGAGAGATCGGCGGCGAAACGCTCGTCGAGCGGTCGCGCATGGGTCACGGCCTCGGCGACTGCGCGGGCGGCTGCGACACGCGCCGTCATGCCGGGCGGCGGCGGCTCCGGCGCTTGCGGTCGAGGGCCGTTGAATCCGTGCTGCTGTCGAGCCAAACGCGCCTCTGTCCGAATCATGTCCGCCCGCCTCATCAAGCTTATACGTCAATTCCGCGGCTGGCTTGTGTCGGGCTATCGAAAGGATGAGCGCGAACGGCGAAAAAGGGGACGATGCAAAAGCATCGTCCGACCGGTTGAGAAATCGCGAACGGCGACGATATAGTCGCGACAGGCGGCAAAACGAGGCGCGAGCGATGAGCGCGAACGGCGAGACGACGGCGCCCCCAGACTCCTTGCCCGAGTCCAATGACCGGACCGCCCGTGTCCTCACGCCCGCGGCGCAACGCGCGCTCGCGGAAGCCGAGGCGCGGCGCGCACGGCCCGAGCCCGAACGTCCGCGCGAATGGAACGGCCGTGACGGCCCCGATCCCGTCCGCTACGGCGACTGGGAAGTGAAGGGAATCGCGAGCGACTTTTGATCTGGTTGCGGCGTGTCGGTTTTTGCTGACTGCGCGACCTCATCCGGAGGAGCGAAGCGGAGCCTCGCGTCTCGAAGACGAGAAACCAAAGGCGCGGCTCCACGCAATCACTGCATCATCATCACCGGCGCGCCGACGGCGACGCGGTCGAAGAGGTCGATCACGTCTTCATTCAGCATGCGGATGCAGCCGTAGGAGGCAGCGGTGCCGATCGAGGCGCGCATCGCTTTGGTGGTGCCGTGGATCGCGATTTCGTCGCGGTCGAGCGTGATCGCCCGCGCGCCCATCGGATTTGAAGGCGAGCCGCCGGGAATGACCTCGGGCAGTTCCGGATGGTCGCGCTTGACCGAATCCGGCGGCGACCAGGCGGGCTCGACAAACTTGCCGGCGATGCGCGCTCTTCCGCTCCATTCCTTTCCGTGTTTGGCGACCGCGACCGGATAGGCGATGGCGGTGCGTTGATCGAGGATGAGATAGAGCCGCTTGGCGGATTGGCTGATCACAACCGCGCCGGAGGGATAGTCGGTCGCATAGTCGATGATCCGCCCCGCCTCCGCCGGGCCGGTCAAGGCCGTGGCAATCAGACCCAAAGCCCCCGCAATCGCTCTTGCGCTCATACCGCCGTCTCCGTCTGGCGCCGGCAAAATACCATCGGCGTCAGACGGACGGGTTGCGTTCGTTGATCAGGGTAAACAGCACTCCTGTCGGGAGGAAACCTCAAGCCACGGCGGGCGCGCGTTTCGTCCCGTTTGGCCTGTGGTCGCCGTTCGGCTTGTGGGCGCCGTTTGGCTTGCCCGCGCCATTCGGCTTCGCGGGCCTCACGGCCTTGTCTTCGATCATCCCGATGAACTGTCGAATGCGCGGAACTATCTCCTTGCGAAAGCGGGAGCCGTTGAAGACGCCGTAGTGGCCCACCTCGCGCTGCAGATGGTAGAGCTTCTTCCAATCGGGAATGTTGACGCACAATTCGTTGGCCGCGTAAGTCTGGCCGACGCCGGAAATGTCGTCGTTCTCCCCCTCGATCGTCAGCAATCCACTATTGCGGATCGCCTTGAGATCGACGGGCTGGCCGCGATGCGTCATCTCGCCTTTCGGAAGGGCGTGGCGCACGAACACGGTCTCGACCGTTTGCATGTAATAGGCGGCGTCGAGGTCCATCACCGCCATATATTCATCGTAGAAGTCGCGGTGCTTCTCGGCCGAGTCGCCGTCGCCCTTCACCAGATGCTTGAACATGTCGAGGTGCGCGTTGACGTGGCGGTCGAGATTCATCGCCATGAAGCCGGAAAGCTGAAGGAAGCCCGGATAGACTTCCCGACCGAAGCCCGGATAGGGGAACGGGACGGTTTGCAGGCAGTTGCGCCGGAACCATTCGACCCCGCGCCTCTCGGCGAGCTTGTTGACCTCGGTCGGGCTCAGCCGCGTGTCGACGGGCCCGCCCATCAGGGTCATGCTGGCCGGCGCGTCGGCCTCTCCGTTCGCCTCCATCAGCGCGACTGCCGCAAGGAGCGGCACCGAAGGCTGGCAGACGCCGAGCGTGTGCACGCCGGGGCCCACGTGGTGAAGCATTGCGCGCAGATAGTCGATGTAATCGTCGAGATCGAAGGTTCCGACCGCGAGCGGGACCATCCGCGCATCCGCCCAGTCGGTGATGTAGACGTCGCAATGGGGCAGGAACGCCTCGACCGTTCCGCGCAGTAGCGTCGCGTAGTGGCCCGACATCGGGGCAACGATCATGAGCTTCGGCTGGTCGGCCGCGCCCGGAAGATTGGGCCGGACAAAGTGCAACAGATTGCAGTAGGGGCGGCTCCAGACCACGTCCTCCAGCACCGGGTAAACGACGCCGTCAAGCTCGAACTCGTCGAGCCCGAAGGTAGGCTTGCCGTAACGTCGCGTCATTCGCTCGAACAGCTCCGCGCCTGCGGAAATGTTCTTGCCGAAAGGGGTGTTGGAAAGCGGATTCCAGGGATTGCGGAAAACGAAATGGGTCGCGTCGGACACGGCGCGCGCCGGCGCCAGAACCGCATGCGCCATTTCGTAGACATGGTACGGATAGTTTCGATACATAAAAGGTTTCCGGCTTCCCACAGGCGGTAAACGACGCCTGACATGTCAGCCTAGCCTTCACGCCCCTGCTTTTCAATCAGGCCTAAAGGCTAATGCGTCGATTGACCACAGGCTTATGTCGTCGTGGGCCGGGGGGTCTTCAAGGACTAGACTGACGCTGCGCAGACGGCCGCGCGCGCCGTGTCCGTCTGAACGAAATGTGTAGACGTCAGGCCGCGCAGGCTCCCGCCGGCGCGGTCTTGATGATTTTCATGGCTGCGGTGTCGGCGACGACGGTCCGTCTCGCCGAGGCGCCTCAAACTTTGGCGGGACTTTTCAGCGGCACGCCCGCTTCGGTCAGCATCGCCGCGAGTTCGCCTGACTGGAACATTTCGCGCGTGATGTCGCAGCCGCCCACGAACTCACCCTTGATGTAGAGCTGGGGAATGGTCGGCCAGTTGGCGTATTGCTTGACGCCTTCCCGGATGTCCGCGTCTTCGAGCACATTGACGCCATGAACCGGCGCGCCAAGATAATCCAGGATCTGGATCACTTGGCCGGAAAACCCGCATTGCGGGAACTGCGGCGTACCCTTCATGAACAGGACGACTGGGTTTTCCGAAATGACTTTCTCGATCCGTTCGCGAGCATTTGCCATGGGCGTTGGTCCTTTCGAGAGCGGAGAGTCAAGGTCCCGCCCCTTCGCTCCGCTGATATAGAGCGCAATCGCGGCCTCCGCCAGCGGGTCGGCCAGGAAAAACCGGTCAGCCGCCGGTCGCGCTCATGTGGCGCTGGACGGCAGGCGCCGCAGCGCGGGCGATGACGAAATCATGACCCTTGGGCTTGCGCGCGATCGCGGCGCGGATGGCGGCGATCAGCGGCTCGTCGGATTCGGAGCGGCGCAGCGGCTCGCGCAGGTCCGCCGCGTCCTCCTGGCCAAGGCACATGTAGAGCGTGCCGGTGCAGGTGACGCGCACGCGATTGCAGCTCTCGCAGAAGTTATGGGTCAGGGGCGTAATGAAGCCGAGCCGTCCGCCCGTCTCCTTCACGTCGTAATAGCGGGCGGGGCCGCCGGTCGCGTAGGCCGAGGGCGCAAGGGTGAGCCGGCTTTCAAGGTCGCGCTTGAGTTCGGTCAGCGGCAGGAACTGGTCGGCGCGATCGCGCTCCATCGCGCCGAGAGGCATCACCTCGATGAAGGTGATATCGAAACCGCGGCCATGCGCCCAGTCGATCAGGCCGAGCGCTTCGCTGTCGTTGAAGCCCTTCAGCGCGACCGTGTTGATCTTGACCTTGAGCCCCGCCGCGGCCGCCGCGTCGATTCCCTTCATCACGACGCCGAAATCGCCCCAGCGCGTCACGGCGCGAAACTTCGACGGGTCCAGCGTATCAAGCGAGACGTTGATCCGCCTGACGCCACACTCGGCGAGTTCGCTCGCAAAGCGCGCGAGCTGCGAGCCGTTGGTCGTCAGGGTCACTTCGTCGAGCACGCCGCTCGCGAGATGGCGCTTTAGCCCCTGAAACAGCGACATCACATTGCGGCGCACCAGCGGCTCGCCGCCGGTAACCCAAATCTTGCGCGCGCCCAGGCCAATGAAGGCCGCGCAGAGGCGGTCCAGCTCCTCGAGCGACAATACGTCGCGCTTGGGCAGGAAATTCATGTCTTCCGACATGCAATAGACGCAGCGATAGTCGCAGCGGTCGGTCACCGACACCCGCACATAGGCGATCGTGCGGCCGAACGGGTCGACGAGCGGGGGCGCGGAGAGGGGCGAATGGGCGTTCATCCGCATCAACATAGATGCGCACTTGCCCGAAAGAAAGGCGTCCGCCGCCGCAAATAACGGCGGACGCAGCGGTTTTTAGCGGGTGACGATCACCCTCGCGCCGACCTTGGCGCGGCTGTAGAGATCGACGACGTCGTCGTTGGTCATGCGGATGCAGCCGGACGAGACCGCCTGGCCGATCGTATCGGGCTCGTTGGAGCCATGAATGCGATAAAGCGTCCCGGCAAGGTACATCGCGCGGGCGCCGAGCGGATTGTCGAGGCCGCCTTCCATGTGGCGCGGCAGATCGGGACGGCGCCGGAGCATCTGCGCGGGCGGGGTCCAGTCCGGCCATTCCCGCTTGTTGGCGATATGGGTCACGCCGGCCCAGGTGAAGCCGGGCCGTCCGACGCCGACGCCGTACCGAAGCGCCTGATGGTCAGGCAGGACGTAATAGAGCCGGCGTTCGCTGGTGCGAATGATGATCGTGCCGGGCGCCTCGCCGCCATCGAATGAGACCGTCTCGCGCGGAATGGCCGACGCGACCGGCTGCAACTGCGAATCGAGAGCGTTGGCGAACACGGACGCCGTACCGGCGCTTAGGAAAAGGCCCGCCAGGACGGCGGCGCGGAACAGGGTGCGGCGCATGGGTTCCCTCTTTGAAGTCAATCCCCGAAACACACGAATAACGCCACGCACGAAGCCTCAGTTCCCGCGGCGACGCGACGCGTTCGTCGCCCAATTATGGCGACGGAAAGGCAGTCGCGCAACGCCTTCAGGACCGGCCAGGGTCCAGAATCCGACATTTGAGTTAAATTGATGCGAACGCGTCCGGAACAATCACGGTCTATTGATCAACTCAATCGCAATTCATTCAAGGAGCCGCCAAAGCTTCCCGGCGCGATCGCTGCGGCATCATTGCTCCCTGAGAGACGAACCCAGGACCAGCTTGACATGCAGACGCTTCATCGATCGCGAGACCGGTTGGTCGGGGAGCGGACAGCTCTGATCAATCAGTTGCGCGCCATTCTGCTGGAGCGAGGAATGGTCGCGCCGCAGGGCAAGCGGAAGCTTGAGCAGTTCCTGGCTGTGCTGATGGATGAGCAGGGCGGAGCAGGATTGAGCCTGCGGATGATCGTGCTCGTCGCCGACGCTCGCGCGCAATGGGCGGAACTCGATCGACGGATCTCTGCGTTCGACGCCGAGTTCATCCGCTGGGTGAAGGAGAACGAAGAGGCTCGGCGGCTGACGACAATCCCAGGCGTCGGCCCGATCGTCGCATCCGCCCTTGTCGCCGCCGTCGGTCGGGCGGAAAGCTTCGACCGCGGGCGCGATCTCGCCGCGTGGCTCGGCCTGGTTCCCCGTCAGTTCACGACCGGCGGCAAGCCGAAGCTGCTCGGGATCAGCAAGCGCGGCAACAAATACTTGCGCAGGCAGCTGATCCATGGAGCGCGTGCGGCTCTGCCCTATGTGGCTGAGGGCGAGACGCCGCTTGGACGATGGGCGAAAGCGCTTATGAGTCGCGCTCATCACAACGTGGCCGTTGTCGCCTTCGCCAACAAGCTGGCGAGAATTGCCTGGGCGGTGCTGCGGCGCGGAGAACGGTTCGCCGTCACAGGAATGCCGGTGGTGGCATAGAGCTCGGCCGGTCGCGCTCAAAGCGTCCATCGGTCAACAGGGGTTTGCGAGAGGGTAACGACGGGATGGCCTGACAGTCGAACGGCGCTCCGGAAGCCTGGTTCAAAAAACGGCGCGATCTGACGCCGGGAGTTTTATGAGGACCGGAGCGTGCGTATCTCCATCATGGCCGGAGGAAGCTCCTCGAGGCCGGATACGTTGAAGCAGACTGGATCAGCCGCCAATCTCGACAAACCCCTTGCAGACGGGGCGGGCCATACGTTTTTGATGGCCAATTTTCGGACGATCGATCGGCAGACGGGGTATCTGCTGCCGCCTTCTGTGGACGAATGGCTTCCGGAGAAGCATTTGGCGCGGTTCATCGTCGAAGTTATCGACGGTCTCGACCTGGGCCGGCTGAGCGGGGCTTACCGAGGTTCGGGGTCGGCTTCGTATCATCCCCGGATGTTGCTGGGCCTGTTGGTTTACGGGTACGCGACGGGGACATTCTCCAGCCGGAAGCTCGAGCGGGCGACCTACGACTCGGTAGCGTTTCGGTTCATCGCGGCGAACGATCATCCCGACCACGACACGATCGCCGCGTTTCGGCGGCGGTTCTTAAAGGAGATCGAGGAGCTGTTCGTCGAGGTTCTTCAGTTGGCGCGCGAGATGGGCGTCTTGAAGATGGGCATAATCGGGCTGGACGGGACGAAGATCCACGCCAACGCCAGCCGGCACAGCGCGCTTTCCTATGAGCATGTGGGCAGGATCGAGGCGCAACTGAAGGCCGAGGTCGCCGATTTGCTGGCCCGAGCCGAGGCTGCGGATGCGGCCGACGTTCCCGACGGGATGTCGATTCCCGACGAACTGGCGCGGCGCGAGCGCCTTCGTAAGCTGGCCGAGGCGAAGGCGAAGATCGAGGCTCGGGCCAAGGAACGGCATGCGCGCGAGATGGCCGAGCACCAAGCCAAAATGGCGTCGCGCGAGGCGAAGACCGCGGCGACGGGCAAGAAGCCCGGGGGAAAGCCGCCGGCGCCGCCGACCGAAGGGCCGCTGCCGACCGATCAGGTCAACCTGACCGACGCGGAGTCGCGCATCATGCCGGTGGCGGGCGGCGGCTTCGACCAGTGCTACAATGCGCAAGCCGCGGTCGCTGCGGGAAGTCTTCTGGTCGTGGCCGTCGATGTGGTTCAGGCGCCCAATGACAAGCAGCAGGTCGAACCGATGCTGGAGAAGATCGGCGCGTTGCCCGAAGGCCTGGGCAAGGTTGACATCTGCTGGCCGACACCGGCTATTTCAGCGCGGGCGCCGTGGCCGCGTGCGAAGGGCTAGAGGCGGCGTCCGGCCTCGTCGAACACATGAATGTCCTCGGCCGGCGCCGAGAAGGTCACGGCCTGGCCCGGCGTCGGGGTTTCGCGGCCGCGTATCTCGGCCACTATCAGCTTGTCGTCCGAGCAGCGGACATGGGCGTATGACAACTCGCCGAGACGCTCGACGAGCTCGACCACGCCGGTCGTCGAGAAGTCGCCGGGCGCGCCTATAGCGAGATGTTCTGGCCTCACGCCGATGGTGAGCTTCGCGCCGGGCGTCAGCAACCCCAGTGGAAGCATGACCGGCGCGATCGTCGCGCCTTTCACCAGGGCTTGGGCGCCCTCCGCGCGCTCGACTTCGGCCGGGAAGAAGTTCATCGCCGGCGAGCCGATGAAGCCGGCGACAAACAGTTTGGCGGGCGTGTAGTAGAGTTCGAGCGGTTTGCCGACCTGCTCGATCCGGCCCTGGTTCATCACCACGATGCGATCGGCGAGCGTCATCGCCTCGATCTGATCGTGGGTGACATAGACCATTGTCGCGCCGAGCAGCCTGTGCAGGCGTGCGATCTCGACCCGGGTCGAGACGCGCAGCGCCGCGTCCAGGTTCGACAGCGGCTCGTCGAACAGGAAGACGTCCGGCTCGCGCACGATCGCGCGCCCGATCGCCACCCGCTGCCGCTGGCCGCCGGAGAGATCGCGCGGATAGCGCTGAAGCAGTTCCTCGAGCCGAAGCATGCGCGCGGCCTCGGCGACGCGCTTCTCCCGCTCCGCCGGCTCGACGCCGGTGAACTTGAGCCCGAAGGTCATATTCTTGCGAACGTCCATATGCGGATAGAGCGCGTAGGACTGGAACACCATCGCGATCTTGCGCTCCGCCGGAGCCAGCGCATTGACCAGCCGGTTGCCGATGAAAATGTCGCCCGAGGTCGGCGCGTCCAGGCCGGCGATCATCCGCAGAAGCGTCGACTTGCCGCAACCGGACGGGCCGACCAGCACCAGGAATTCGCCGTCCTGGATCGCGAGATTGATGTCGCTCAGCACATGCGCGGAGCCGTAGCTCTTGTTGATCGCCTTGATGTGAAGTCCGGCCATGGGGCGCGCCTACTTGACCGCGCCGGCGGTGAGGCCGCTGATCAGTTGCCGGGAGAAAATGACATAGATCGCGACGACCGGCAAAATCGCCATCGACAGGGCCGCCAGCACCGAGTTCCAGTCGGTGATGTACTGGCCGAGGAACTGCTGCACGCCAAGCGTAATTGTGTGGGTCGAGTCTGACGAGGTGAGAATCAGCGGGAACCAGAGGTCGTTCCAGATCGGCACGATGGTGAAGACCGCGACGGTCGCGATCGCCGGCCGCAGGAGCGGCGCAATGACTTCGAAGAAAATGCGCGTCTCCGGCACCCCGTCGCAGCGCGCCGCGTCGCGCAGGTCCTTCGGGATCTGCTGGACGAATTCGCTCAAGATGAAGATCGACAGCGGCAACCCCTGCGCAATATAGACGAGGATCAGGGCCGTCAGCGTGTCGTTGAGGCCGGCCTTGCGCATCATGGTCAGGATCGCGACCGAGCCGAGGCGGATCGGAACCATGATGCCAATCGAAAGGAAGAGCGCGAGCGCGGTCGAGCCCCGAAACCTGTATTCGGTCAGCGCCCAGGCCGCCATTGCGCCGAACAGCAGGACAAGGCCCATGCTGACCAGCGTGACGATCAGCGAATTCATGAAATAGGTTCCGACATGCGAGGCGCTGAAGACCTTGGCGTAGCCGATGAGGGAAAATGTGGTTGCGTCTGGCGGGGCGAGCGGCGCGCCGAAGATCGCCTTGCGCGCCTTGAAGGAGTTCATCACGACGAGCAAGATCGGTCCGAGCGCGAGCGCGCAATAGGCGATGAGGATGATGTGGACGCCAACGATCTGCGCGCGCTGATTGAACATGAGCGTCCCCTAGAATGCGTAGCGGCGCAGGCGGCGCTGCACGACGAAGAGGTAGAGGCAGACGCCGACGAGGATGATGAAGAACATCACCGTCGCCACCGTCGCGCCCATGGTCGGATTGCCGAGCTGCAACTGAAAACCGAAGAAGGTTCGGTAGAAGAAAGTGCCGAGAATGTCGGTGGCGAAGTTCGGCCCCGCGAGCGCGCCCTTGACCGAATAGATGAGATCGAAGGCATTGAAGTTGCCGACGAAGGTCAGGATCGAAATGAGTCCGATCGTGGGCAAAACCAGCGGCAGCTTGATGTACCAGAAGATGCGGAATTGGCCGAGCCCGTCGACCCGCGCGGCGTCGACGAGCTCGTCGGGAATGTTGAGCAGCGCCGCATAGATCAGCATCAGGGGGATGCCGACGAACTGCCACACGGAAATGAGCGCCAGCGTCACCAGGGCGGTCGACGGCAAGCCGAGCCAGGGAGCGAACCAGCTTCCGAGGCCCACCGCCTTCAGCGCGCCTTCAGCCACGCCCCACAAAGGCGACAGGATAAGATTCCAGGAAAAGCCGACGATCACAACTGATAGCATGGTCGGGAGGAAAATGATCGTGCGGTAGAGGCTCTTCAGCTTGAGGCCGGGGAGGCTCAGCAGCCCCGCAAGGGCGATGCCGATCGGGTTCTGGACAGCCATGTGCACGGCGAAGAAGATCAGATTGTTCTTGGCCGCATTCCAAAAGTGACCTGACCAGTCGGGATCGAGGAGCAGCGTGCCGAAATTCGCAAGGCCGAGGAAATGATACGCCCCGCTGCTGTCCGTGGTGTAGGTCGAGAGGCCCATCGTTGCGACGAGCGGATAGATCGAGAACAGCGTATAGACCGCGACCGCCGGCCCGAGGAACAGCGCCATCAGCGCGAGGAACCGGCCTCGCGGCATCGATGCGACGACTTGGGAAACGGGCTCGGCCATTGTTCTTTTCGTTCCCTCACCCTGACCCTCTCCCGCGTAGCCCGTCGTTAGACGGGCGTCTTTCGACGCCCTATGCGGGAGAGGGGACGCTACCCTTCTCCCGCCGAGCGGGAGAAGGTGGCGCGAAGCGCCGGATGAGGGTCTGCCGCGCCTTTACTTGCCGGGGTGGTACCACTTGTCGAGGTCGGCCTGCAGTTGCTTTCCGGCGGCGTCCGGCGTCATTGCGCCATTCATCACCTGGGCCGAGACGCCCCAGAGTTCGTTCTCCAGGTTCGGCGTGCCGCGGTTGAGGATCTGGTAGGAGTTGCGGATCGTCGATTTGCAGTCCTTACGCCAGCCGACCATTTCAGCCGCGAGCGGGTCCTTGATCGTGACCGCAGCCTTGCTGAGCGGGAAGAAGCCCGGCAGGGCGTTGGCGTAGAGTTCGGCGAATTCGGGCGTCGCCAGCCACTCGAGGAATTTCTTTGCGTCCTCCTTGTTCTTGGAGGCTGCGTTCACGCCCATGCCGATGTCGGTGTGATCGGAGATGTAGCACTCGGTGTCGCCGGCAGGCAGCGGCGGAGGAAACGCGCCGATCGGAAACTGAGCGTCCTTGCGGAAGGTCGAGATGTCCCACGAGCCGGCCGGATAGATCGCCGCCTTGCCGAGCGAGAACAGGTTCTGGCTGTCGGGATATTTCTGCGCCTGGTAGCCATTGCCCATATAAGGCGCCCAGGATGCGAGCTCCGAGAAGACCGCCACATATTCCGGATCGCTGTACTTCTCCTTGCCGGCGATCAGGGCGAGCCGCCCGGTCTCGCCTTTCCAGTAGTCCGGGCCGATGTTCTGGAAGCCCATGGTCGCGGCCTCCCACTGGTCCGCCGTGCCCATGTCGATCGGCGTGTAGGTCCCGTCCTTCTTCAGCTTGTCGAGGATGTCGTGGAACTCGGCCATCGTCTTCGGCGGCTTGGCGCCGATCTTCTTGAAGGCGTCCTCGTTGTAGAAGAAGCCGTGGATGACGGAGGCCATCGGCACGCAGAAGGTCGTCTTGCCGTCGTCGGTCGACCAGGCCGCCTTGGCGACGTCGGGGAAGTTGTCGAGCCCCGTGAGGCCGTTGAGGCCGTCGATCTGGTGCTTCTGATAGAGCTGGAGCGAACGGTCGAACGGACGGCAGGTGATGAGGTCGCCGGCGGTGCCTCCGTCGAGCTTGGCGTTCAATGCCGCGTCATAGTCAGCCGGCTGGGTGGCCGAGAACTCGATCTTGATGTCGGGATAGTGCTTGTTGAAGGCGGGGATGATCGTGTTGTTCCAGATGTCGGCGTCGTCGTTGCGCCAGCTCTCGATCTTGAGCGAGCCGGCCTGGGCCGCCGCGAGCCCGGCAAAGAGCGCCGCCAGCGCGACGCCGCCGCGCATCCATGCAAAACCTTTACTCATCCTATCCTCCTGATCCGGCGGGCCTCATGCCCGCGCTTGCGTTGACTTTCGTGTCTCGCGCCCGAAGGCGCTCGAGAGCTTCGGCGAGATCGCCGCCGCATTGCTTTAGAAGCCTCCGGGCGGCCGCCGGGTCGAGCGACCCGGCCGCCGCCGTGACCGCCGCCGCAACGTCTCCGCCCGCCGCAGCGAGCGCGGCCTCTGCGGCCTCGTCTTCGACGCAGGCGAGGCGCTCGACGATGCGCCTCGCGCGGAGCTTGAGCTTCGCATTCTCGGGGCGGACGTTGATCATCAGCCCGTCGTGAACATAGCCGAGTTCGGCCGCCGCGAGAGTTGAAATGACGCTGAGCGCGGCCTTCTGCGCCGTTCCCGCCGCAAGCCTTGTCGAGCCCTCGACAGCTTCCGGCCCGATGTCGAAGACGGCGGCGACATCGGCGAGGCCGGCGAGCGGCGAGCCCATGCGGCAGACGATTGCGACAACATTGGCGCGCGCGCCCTTCGCACGCCGCGCGCCGGCGACGGTGAAGGGCGTTGCGCCGCTTGCCGAAACGGCGATCACGACATCGTCCGGTCCCAGCGAAAGCGCGTCGATCGCCGTGACCGCGGCCTCTTCGTCGTCCTCGCCGGAGCTGTCGATGACAAAGCGTTCGCCGTTGGGGGTGACGAAGCGGATGCGCTCCTCGCCGAGGCCGAACGTGCCCGGAAGCTCGAGCCCGTCCTGCATCGCGAGCAAGCCCGAGGAGCCGGCGCCGAGATAGATCAGCCGTCCCCCGGCCCTGAGCGCTTTGGCGATGCGCTTCGCCCCCGCTTCGAGCGCTCGCGCCTCGGAAGCGACGCGCTCGACGGCGCGCCGCTGACCGGCAATCAGCGCCGCGAGCAACGGCTCGCTGCTCCCCCTCAAGCCTTCTGCGGACTGGCGCCCGTTCGCCGGCAATTCCTCTCTCCCACCGCTGGAGCCATACCACTTGAGGCCCTCTTGTGTTTCATTATGGGCCAAGTGTATACCACTTGTCTAGCGGTCCGAGCGAGGTCGGGGACGAACATGGAGGGACGCCGCGCGAGCCGAGCCGAACGCACGCCGCTCTTCGAGAGCGTCGGCAAGTCGCTGAAGCGCGAGATCGCCGGCGGACGCTTCGCGAGCGCGGACGTGCTGCCGGGCGAGCGCGAATTGTCGGAAATGCTCGACGTGTCGCGTACGACCTTGAGGCGCGCGATCGCGGGCCTCATCGACGAGGGCGTGCTTGTCCACCGCCACGGCGCGGGGACCTTCGTCAGACGCAATCCGCCGCATGTCGAGCAGCCGCTCTCGCGCCTGACCAGCTTCACCGAGGACATGCGCTTAAGAGGGCTCACGGCCTCGTCGCGGGTCATCGAGCGCGGAAGCTTCCTGCCGACCCCGGAGGAATCGATGATGCTCGACATCTCCCTCAGCGAGACGGTGTTTCGCCTGGCCAGGCTCAGGCTCGCCGACGGCGTGCCGATGGCGATCGAGCGCGCGACGGTGCCGCTCCGATTCCTCGGTGGAACGGAGCCTGTCGTCGAGTCGCTCTACGCCGCCCTCGAAGGCTCGGGCTTTCGCCCGGTTCGCGCGCTTCAGCGGCTGCGCGCAGTGGTGATCGGGGCAGCGGAGGCGGCGCTGCTCGAGATCGCCGAAGGCTCGCCCGCGCTCCACATTCACCGCGTCGCCTTTCTCGGCGACGGCCGGCGGGTCGAATTCACCCGCTCGTTTTATCGCTCGGACACCTATGATTTTGTGGCCGAGCTGACGCTGTCGGCGAGCGCGCGGGCGCGGTCGGAAGGAGCAGCCCGATGAGCGGAACCGTGATGGCCCTTGAGATCGCTCAGGCGGGCGCGGCGGCGCGCCGCCAGCTCGTCCTCAACGCGCGCTCGACCGACGAAGCGGCGCGGCGGCTGAGAGCGCGGAGACCCGCCTTCGTCGTCACGATCGCGCGCGGCAGCTCCGACCACGCGGCGCTCTTTCTCAAATATGCGATCGAGGTCCGGCTTGGGCTCGCCTGCGCCTCGCTCGGCCCCTCGATCGCCTCGCTCTACCATGCCCCCTTGCGCCTCGGCGGCGCGGTCGCGGTGACCATTTCGCAGTCGGGCCGCAGCCCCGACATCGTCGCCATGCAGCAGGCGGCGAAGGATGCGGGGGCGATGACGATCGCGCTCGTCAACGACGTCCAGTCGCCGGTCGCGGAAGAGGCGGACGCGCTTCTGCCGCTGCACGCGGGCCCGGAGCACTCGGTCGCCGCCACCAAGTCGATGATCGCCTCGCTCATTGCCGGCGTCTCGCTCGTCGCGAACTGGGCCGAGGACGCCGACCTTATCGCCGCGCTCGACCGGCTGCCCGCGATCCTCGACGCCTCGAAGCATCCGCCGCCCGACGCGGCGGTGGAGACGCTCGCAAGCTCGACATCGCTCTTCGTAATCGGCCGCGGCGCGACCTTCGCCATCGCGGCCGAGGCCGCGCTCAAGCTCAAGGAGACGTCGGCGATTCACGCCGAGGCCTTCTCCTCGGCCGAGGTGCTGCACGGGCCCGCGGGCGTCATCGGGCCGGGTTTCCCGGTCCTCGCCTTCGCGCCCGCCGACGCGGCGCGCGAAGGCTTCTTCGCGACCGTCGATCGCCTCGCCTCGTTCGGCGCTGCTCCGCTCGTCATGGACGCGGACAAGCACTCGCGCTGGCCGACGCTGGTCGCCCCCGACGGCGGCCATCCGCTGCTCACCCCGATCGTTGCGCTACACGCCTTCTATCGCCTGGCCGAAGCGACGGCTTGCCGCCGCGGCCGCGACCCCGACCAGCCGCCGCACCTGATGAAGGTGACGCGGACGGTCTAAGGCCGGGACGACCGGACTGTCGGCGACCGGTTGCCCGGATTCTACTGACCCGCCTGCACCTTCTTCACATAGGTTTCGACGGCATCGACAACGGTCTTGTCGGGATTGGCCTTGCAGTATTCGATGACTTCGTGGATGCCTGCTTTGGTCCGGTTGACGTTGATGGCGTGCCGCTTCATGTGGCCGTTGAACCATCCGCTGTACCAGACCCCGAGAAAATTGGCGTCGTCCTGGGTCGTATTGGTAAGCTGCGCGCAGGTCAGCGCCTTGACGTTGAGATAGCCCTTTTCATCGGCATAGGTCTTCAAATCGACCTGGGCCTGGGAAGCCGAAACGGACGCGGCGAGAGCCGCCGACGCGGCGAGCGCGACGCGCCAGTCTGCGCGCCGAAAGACAGCGGAGAATTTGGCGCGGATTCTGTTTGAGATGAGCATCTTCGATTTCTTTCCAATTGAGGGAGCAGAGCCAGATCTGGCGAGCGTCGAACGAACCGGTTATTTCTCGTCGATCACCTTGATGCCGGCTTCCTTGCGCATCTGCTTGATGTTGATGTCCATCGCGGAGATCACCTTCTTGTCCAGATGGGCCTTGCAATAGACGATGACGCGATGCTCCAGTTCCTTGGCGCGATCGACCTTCATCTTGCTGTAGTCCGCCAGGCCGTTGTACCAGCCGCTGTACCAGACCGTCAGGAAGTCGGCGTCCTCCTGCCAGGTCCCGGCCAGTTGCTTGCAGGTCAGCTTCTGAACGTCGAGATCGCCATTGGCGTCGGCGTAAGCGGTGAGGTCGGTCTGGGCATAAGCCGCGCCGGCGCACAGCACGGCCGCGCAAAACGGAATTACGAATTTCATTCTTGGGCTCCAGGCTCGGGCGATTCGCGCGCCCCGCGATTGATGTTGCAGGGCGACCGGCGTCGCTCAAAAGCGCAACCGAATCCCCCCTCCCGGCCCGACGGAGCGAATCCCGAATAGAGACCGGTCCGCCCCCTTACGCGAAAAGCGCGCGAGCGACAAACCGGCCAGGCCAATGTCTGTTCGACGGATATCACCATCTGTCTTCGACGCGGGTTCAGCGATATCGTTCGACGCTGGCGTCTCCAAAATTGTCGCTTGAAATGTCGAACCGCCGCGCGGATCATAGTCCGGTTGCGAGCGTCAAGGATGGCGCTCTATTCGCAGCCGCCCTTCCATTTCATTGCTCGCGATAAAGCTCATTCACGCAAAAGGATACGGATCATGGCAATCGACAGCTATATCGCCTTCCAGCAGTATTCCTCGGGCGGGGCCTGGCTCGAACTCGGAATCACAGGTCGACTTTTCGAAAATCAATCAACCTTTGATGGACACGCCATCGAAGTTGACCCAAGGCAAGATTTTCGAGATCGATGACTTCAGCTTCGACATCGAGCAAACCCTCAATATCGGCAGCCAGGCGAGCGGCGCCGGCGCCGGCAAGGTTACTTTCAACCCGTTCTCCATTACCCGCAAGACCGACAGAGCCTCACCGCTGCTATTCGAAATGGCCTGTTCGGGAACGCCGTTCGAGACCGTCGTTCTTGCGCTGGCCAAGAGCGCCGGCGGAGCGACCACTGCCGCCGTCAATTCCGCAAGCCTGATTTTTCTCCGCTTCGACTTCAAGCTTGTCGCAGTCAAGACGATTTCCTGGAGTCATGACGACGAGTTCCCGAAGGAACAGGTGACCTTCGAATACGGCGCCCTGCAGGTCCGCTACCTCCAGCAGGACCCAACCGGCAAGCCCCTTGCCGCGCCGATCGCGGGCGGCTGGAACCGCGTGCGGAATGTCGAGGACGTGAGTTCTACGCCACTTGCCGCGACGTGACCGAAGCCGCTCTTGGCGTGCCCCACGCCCAAAGCCGCCTCACTTCGAGAACGTGTCGCAGGAGCGGATATCGCCGCTCTTGAGGCCGGCGGTCAGCCATTGCTGGCGCGCCGCCGCCGAGCCGTGGGTGAAGCTGTCGGGAACGGCATAGCCGCGCGCCGCGGTCTGCAGGCGGTCGTCGCCGATCGCCTGCGCGGTCGCCAAGGCCTTCTCGATGTCGCCGGGCTCGAGAATTTGCCACTTCTGGTTGGCGTTGGCCGCCCAGACGCCTGCCAGGCAGTCGGCCTGGAGCTCGACCCGGACCGAGAGCGCGTTGGCCTGGGTCTGGCCCACCCGCTCCTTCGCGGCGTCGACCTTGTCGAGAATGCCGAGCAGATCCTGCACGTGATGGCCGATCTCGTGCGCGACCACATAGGCATAGGCGAAGTCGCCGCCGCCGCCGTATTTCGTCTTCATGTCGTTGAAGAAAGAGGTGTCGAGATAAACCTTCTTGTCGATCGGGCAGTAAAAGGGGCCCATCGCCGAGCGCGCGCCGCCGCAGCCTGACCGGGTTGCGCCGTCATAGATGACCAGCGTCGCAGGCGCGTACTTGACGCCGGTCTGCTGCGGCAGCACCGTCGTCCAGACGTCCTCGGTCGCGCCCATTATATGCGCGAGGAATTTTCGCGTAGGATCGTTCGGGTCCACGGCGGGGCCGCTCGACGCCGGCTGGGTCTGCTGCTGCGGGTTCATGCTGTTCGATACGATCTCGGCGCCGCCCATCAGCACCTGCGGCGAAATGCCGGTGAAATAGCTGATGGCGAATACGATGATGATCGCGCCGATGCCGAGGCCGCCGCGGCCCATCGGCATTCCGCCGCCTCCGCCCTGGCCGCGCCGGTCCTCGACGTTGGATGAGATCGGGGTGTTTTCGTATTGCATGGTCCAACTCGAAAAGGAGCGGCGGCCCGGCGGCCGTATCCAGCCAAGCCTAGCACGGAAGCTGCAGGCTGAGTAGCGACGGCGCGGCGCGGGATGCATGTGATGCATGTTGTGCGAGAGCAGTTGGCTCATCGCCGCGACGGCAGTCGGTGCGCGGCCTACTAGTTGCGCCAATTCTGAAAAATAGACATTTTCTTGCCAAACAGTCGAACTTGTGTTCTAATTGTCGGGAAGCCTGTGGGCGCCAATTTAGGAAGGGTACGATCGGGCGGAATCGTTTTCGCTTGTGGTCGCCCGTGGGCTTGACCCGCGGGTCCATGGGTCGCCGGGTCAAGCCGGCGATGATGGATCGGGCCAGGTGAAACTGGTCGAACTCCGGCCTGGAAAGCGGTGCTATAATGCGGTTGTTGTATGTGTAATAGAGCGAGTTGGAAAGACTTGGCCGGCTGCGACCGCAAAAACCTCAAGGCCTGTCATGCCCGCGCGAGCATCCGGGGTCGGCGCGGAAATGGCGCCGCAATCGCTTGAAAAGTCACGATCAGCGCCCGGAAATGGCGCCCCCCGTCTCCGCCTGATTGAGTCCAGCTCTAATGCAGCTGCGTCGCCGCGTCGTCGCCGCGCACGAGGCCGATCGTGGTGATCGCCACCAGCATCTCGGCTCGAGACTTGAGGTCGGGCGCTTCGAGCAACGCCTGTTTCTCCCTCGGCCCGCAGGGGCTCAGCATCGAGAGGCCGTTGACCAGCGCTTCGTTGGAGGCTTTCTTGATGTCGCTCCAGACGATCTTGACCTCGTTGACCTCGGCGAAGCGCCTCAAGGTCGAAAGGAGGCCTTCGCGATCGACCGCGGCCTCGCCCGCCCCTTCCGTGAAGTCCTCGGCAAAGGGCGCGTAGTCGGCGACGGCGATGCGGTAGGGGGTCACGCCGGGCGGCTCGGCGGCAAGATGAAAGCGCGCCACGCCCATGAGCGTCAGAAAGCATCGGCCGTCGCCGATCTCGGCATATTGCACGATGCGGCCGGCGCAGCCGAGCGGATAAAGCTCCGGCGCCCGCGCCGCCCCGTCCGCGCTTGACGGCTGGATGATGCCGACCAGCCGCTCGCCGCTCAGCGCATCGTCGAGCATCTCGAGATAGCGCGGCTCGAACACCGTGAGCTGAATCGGCCGGCGCGGCAGCAGGAGCGCCCCCTCGAGCGGAAACAACGAAATCGTCGCCGGCATGTCGGCCGGCCCGGCGTAAGTGCGGTTGAGCTTCATCGCTCCCTTTTCGCTTTCCTTCGGCCTCGCGACGCGGCCCATCTTTAGAACCAGATCGCCGAGAGCTTGCGGCGGGCCGCCACCGACGCCGGGTCCATCAAGCCCCAGGCTTCAAAGAGCTGCAACAGTTGTTTCCGCGCTCCTTCGTCGCTCCATTTGCGATCCCGCCTGATGATTTCCAGCAGATGGTCGGCCGCAGCGTCCCGTTCTCCCTTCGCCGACAGCGCGACCGCGAGATCGAAGCGCGATTGATGATCGTCAGGATTGGCCGCAACTGCCTGTTCGAGCGGCGCGAGTTCGCCGACGTTCGAGGCCTGTTCGGCCAGGTGCAGCGCCGCCCAGGCGGCCGCGACCGCAGGATCCTGCTCCTTGCCGGGCGGAGGCGCGGGTACGGTCTCCAAAAGCGCTTTGGCCTCAGTGAGCTGCCCCGCCGCGATGTGAAGTCGCGCCAGTCCCGCGCCGGCTTTGGCTTCACCCGGGGACGCTTCCAGGATCTCGGCATAGATCGCGGCGGCGCCCGCCGCGTCGCCCTTGGCCGCTGCGTCCTCGGCCTCGGCGAGCAGCGCCGCCGCCCCGCCTTCGAGCGGTCCCACCAGGCGTTCGATGAAGCCGCGAATCTGGCTCTCCGGCAGCGCGCCGACGAACCCGTCGACCGGCTGGCCTTTGCTGAAAGCGATGACAGCAGGAATCGACTGGATGCCGAGCTGGCCGGCGATTTGCGGGTGGTCGTCGATGTTCATCTTGACGAGCGCGACCTTGCCGTTCGAATCGGCGACCGCCTTTTCGAGAGCCGGCGCGAGCTGCTTGCATGGCCCGCACCATGGCGCCCAGAAGTCGACCAGCACCGGCTGCCGCTGGGAGGCGCTGAGCACATCCGTCCGGAAGGAGGCGGTCGTCACCTCCTTCGGCGGCGCCGTCTTCGTCATCAGCGCAGCTGCGCTATCGAGATTCGCCATCGTCTTGATCTCCAGCCCAAAGCGAGGCGCGTGCGCCTCTCGTATACATGTTCGGCGGCTTAAATGGAGGCGAGCCGCATGGGATTCAACCGCGCCTCCTGGCCGAGCGCCACGATCAGGGGCTCGTGACCGGTCGCCCGGAGAAACCTGACGAGGCCCTCGCTGGCAAGGCCCGTCGTACGGGTGTTCACGAGCGGATGAAAGTTGAGCCGCTGATGGCGCATCATCGCCTGGTCAAGCACGACCCTGACCCGCGCGGCCCTGTCGTTGATCGCGCCGAACGGGGTCACCGCGCCCGGCCGCACCCCCCAGACCTCCTCGAGCAATTCGGCTGCGCCGAAGGAAACCCGGCCCTGGGCGCCGATCTTCTCGTGCACGCGTTTGAGGTCGACGGACGTTTCTTCGTCCAGGACCAGCAGGAAGAGCTCGCTCTTCTTGTCCTTGACGAACAGGTTTTTCGTATGGCCGCCCGGAATGTCCCCTCGCAGCGCGCGCAATTCCTCGACCGTATGAAGCGGCGGATGGTCGATGGTCGAGGTCTCGATCGAGAGATCGGCGAGGTAGGCGAGAAGATCTTCTGGCGATGTCTGCATTGGCGTCGGCCGGGTTCAGCGCGGCTTGGTAGCCGCTCGGGGCGTCCCGGGCAAGACGAAGGCCGTTCGGGTCAGAAAAGGCTGGCGCAGCCGTCCGAAATCTGTATAAGCGCCCGATCCCACGCCAAATGCGCGGGCTCTCCTGCGACCGACCTGGACGACATCCCGGTTCGGCCGGAATTTAAGAACTGGCGCGGTCAGACCCGCCGCAAGATTAAGGAACAATCCGATGTCGATCACCGCCGAGCGCAAATCTGCGCTCATCAACCAATATGCCGTGAAGGTCGGCGACACGGGGTCGCCCGAGGTGCAGGTCGCAATCCTCACCGAGCGGATCGCAAATCTGACCAACCACTTCAAAACCCATGTGAAAGACAACCACTCCCGTCGCGGGCTGCTCAAGATGGTGTCGCAGCGCCGCACGCTGCTCGACTACGTCAAGAAGCAGGACGAGGCGCGCTACAAGACTTCTGATCGAGCGCTTGGGCATTCGCCGTTAAACTCGCGCGGGCTCGTGTCTCGCGCGACCGATCTCACTACCGGGCGGCGGATTAGGACCGGCGCTCGCAACACATGCGGGAGCCTCGCGTCATGGCAGGATCGCCGGGGGCTGGCGCTAGTTTGGCCCAGCCCCCCGCCGTCTTGCCGATGACGAGCCCGAACCGCGGGCGGCATGGCCGCAGGCTTTCGCATCCTCAAAAGGCAGGATGAAGAAAGATGTTTGACATTCAACGTGAAGAACTCGACTGGTGCGGGCGCAAGCTCGTTCTCGAAACCGGCCGCGTGGCCCGTCAGGCCGACGGCGCGGTGCTCGCTACCTGGGGCGAAACGACGGTGCTGGCGACCGTCGTCGCGGCAAAAGAGGCCAAGCCCGGGCAGGACTTTTTCCCCCTCACTGTTCACTATCAGGAGAAGGCCTTCGCCGCAGGCCGCATTCCGGGCGGCTATCTCAAGCGCGAAGGGCGCCCTTCTGACCGGGAGACGCTGACCTCGCGTCTGATCGACCGGCCGATCCGTCCGCTGTTTCCCGACGAATTCCGATGCGACACGCAAATCATCGCAACGGTCTTTTCCTATGATCTCGAGTCGGACTCGGACGTTCTGGCGTTGGTCGCCTCATCGGCGGCTCTGACCCTTTCCGGGGTTCCCTTCATGGGTCCGATTGGCGCCGCTCGCGTCGGCGTGATCAAGGGTGAAGTCAGGGTCAATCCTACGATTGAGGAGATGAAGGATTCCACTCTGGACCTTGTTGTCGCCGGCACGGCGGATGCGGTCCTGATGGTCGAATCGGAAGCCAGGGAGCTGTCCGAGGAGACGATGCTGAAGGCGGTCATGGCCGGCCATGCCGGCTTCCAGCCGGTCATCAAGGCGATCATCCGCCTTGCTGAAAAGGCCGCCAAAGAGCCGCGTGAACTGCCGCCAAGCGATCGTGCGGCGGTCGAGAAGGCGGTCCTCGAGGTCGCCGAAGCCGATCTGCGGGCGGCCTATGCGATCACCCAGAAGCAAGATCGGTACGCTGCTATCGATGCGGTGAAGGCGAAGGTCACGGCCTCGCTTGCGCCGGCAGGAGCCGAGCCCAAGTTTCCGCCGTCCGAGATCGCCGAAGCTTTCCATAACGCCCAGGCGAAGGTCGTGCGCTGGAACATCCTCGATCAACAGCGTCGGATCGATGGACGCGACCTGACGACCGTGCGTCCGATCCTCGCCCAGGTCGGCGTCCTACCGCGCACGCATGGCTCCGCGCTCTTCACTCGCGGGGAAACGCAGGCCCTCGTTGTCGCAACCCTTGGCACGGGCGAGGACGAGCAGTACGTCGATTCGCTCGAGGGGACCTACAAGGAGCGCTTCCTGCTTCACTACAACTTCCCGCCCTACTCCGTCGGCGAGACGGGTAGGATGGGTTCGCCGGGCCGGCGCGAGATCGGGCACGGCAAGCTGGCATGGCGTGCAATTCGCCCGATGTTGCCGACCGCCGCGGAGTTCCCCTATACGATCCGCGTCGTTTCAGAGATCACCGAGTCGAACGGTTCCTCCTCGATGGCGACGGTCTGCGGTTCGTCGCTTGCTCTGATGGACGCCGGCGTGCCGCTGAAGCGGCCAACCGCCGGCATCGCCATGGGGCTCATCCTTGAAGGTTCTCGCTTCGCGGTTCTCTCCGACATCCTCGGCGACGAGGATCATCTCGGCGACATGGACTTCAAAGTCGCCGGCACGAACGAGGGCGTCACTTCGCTGCAGATGGACATCAAGATCGCCGGGATCACCGAGGAGATCATGAAGGTCGCGCTCGCCCAGGCGCGCGACGGCCGCATCCATATCCTCGGCGAAATGAGCAAGGCGATCACCGGCGCGCGCGCGGAACTTGGCGAGTTCGCGCCGCGAATCGAGACGATGAAGATCCCCACCGACAAGATCCGCGAAGTGATCGGCACGGGCGGCAAAGTGATCCGCGAAATCGTCGAAAAGACCGGCGCGAAAATCAACATCGAGGACGACGGCACGGTCAAGATCGCCTCGAGCGACGGCGCCAAGATCAAGGCCGCCGTCAACTGGATCAAGTCGATCGCCTCGGAGCCGGAAGTCGGGCAGATCTACGACGGCACGGTGGTCAAGACGGTTGAATTCGGCGCCTTCGTCAATTTCTTTGGCTCGAAAGATGGCCTGGTCCACATCTCGCAACTCGCCAAGACCCGGGTCGCCAAGACGACCGACGTCGTCAAGGAAGGAGACAAGGTCAAGGTCAAGGTCCTCGGTCACGACGATCGCGGCAAGGTGAAGCTGTCCATGCGGGTCGTTGACCAGCAGACTGGCGCTGATCTCGAAAAGGCCCAGGCCCCGGAGACGGCGGCGGCCAGCGAATAGGGCTCCCAACGCTCGTCGAAACGAGAGCGGCGCCGGCAAGCGCCGCTTTTTCGTTTCGCCAACTTGGTACCCCACGCTTTTCCACCGAACTTAGCCGGTTCCGGTTACGGTCCTTTAACGGAGCAGAAAGGCGACCGGCGTATAGGCGTGCGATCGAGACTGAACGGGACATTCAGAATCATGAAGGTGAGCTTTACCAGCGCGCTCGATGACGGGCGTGCGACGACCGCGATCGGACGTGTGAAAGCGACAACTCGGTGGCGCGCGGCCGACGGGCAGGGTTCCGAAGGTGAGCGCCAAGCGGCTATAGATGCGCTGAAGCGCGAGGCTGAGGAATACGGCGCGGACGCCGTCGTCGACGTCCGGTTTGAAATGGACGACGTCAGGGGGCACGATATCGACGGGGTGGCGTTGCGTCGTGTCACCGCAAGTGGCCTTGCGGTTCGTTTCGCGCGCGCAGCCTGACGAGTCCGCTTCGCGTTCCACGCCTTATTCTGCGGCCTCGCGCAACGGACGTTGCGTCGCCTCACGGAGACGCAATTCCGCCTCGCGCTCCGGTATGTAGTCTCGCGTCAAGGGAACGGCGTCCTGTCGTCTGGCGATCTGGATCTGGAAGACCATATGTCCGTCGACGCGGAACGAGGTTTCCGATCCGGCGAGATAGAATTCCCACATGCGGCAGAATCGCTCGTCGTAAAGCCGCGCCGCTTCCTCGCGGTTCGCCATGAACCGCTCCCGCCAGGCGCGCAACGTCTCGGCGTAGTGCAAGCGCAAAATCTCGACGTCGGTGACGTAAAGTCCCGAACGCTCGATCGCCGGCAGTACTTCCGACAGGCTCGGAATGTAGCCGCCCGGGAAAATATGTTTGCGAATCCACGGATTGGTCGCGCCTGGCACGGAGTTGCGGCCGATTGAATGGAGCAGCATCACCCCATCATCCTTGAGCTGGCGGCGCACGGTCTGAAAAAACTCGTCGTAACCGCGGACGCCGACATGCTCGAACATGCCGACTGAAACAATGCGGTCGAAAAACTCTTCGACGTCGCGATAGTCCTGGAGGCGAAAATCGAGACGATCGGCGAAACCGGATTGCCGCGCGCGCCCCGACGCCACGCCAAATTGCTCCTCTGACAGCGTGACGCCTGTGACCTTCGCTCCAACGACGCCAGCCAAATAGAGCGCCATGCCGCCAAATCCGCATCCGATGTCGAGCGCTGACATACCGTTCCTGGGAAGGAGTTTTGCGGCGATGTGGCGCTCTTTCGCCCGCTGAGCGTCGTCGAGCGACTGGCCGGGGTGCTCAAAATATGCGCAGGAATACTGCCGGTCGGCATCGAGGAAGAGATCATACAAGCGCCTGTCGAGGTCGTAATGGCGGGCAATGTTCGTCTTTGCATGCCGGCGATCGTTCCGCTGGTGCAGGACCCGGAACGCCACTCGGGCCTTATCGAGCGCTTTGACCCATGGCAGCGCCTCAAGCTGGGAGAGGTTGCGGGCTCCCATTTCCAGAATGTCGTAAAGGGAGCCCCGGCTGATAATCAGACGACCGTCCGTGTAGAGTTCGCCGAGCGCAAGCGCCGGATCCATCAGCAGCTCGAGCTCCGCCGCGCGGTCGACAAGCCTAACGCCAAGCCGGGAGCCCGACCGGTCCCCGAAAGCATGTGTCTTTCCGTCGGCCGTCTCCACTTCGAGATCGCCTGTGCGTACGAGCTTCCCCAGCCACGCCGTGAACGATATCGCCATACCCAAACACCCCTATCGTCCGGCACAGTCCCCTATCCGCGCGAAAGAAATCGCCTCCCGCCGCTTAACTTAGGGAGAGTTCGACCGATTTTTCAAGGGCATCGGTCCCCTTTCGGGCTCGCAACCGCGCCGGGCGGGCGCTTGTCTTGGTTTGGCCCCAATCGGGGGACCACTTCCGGCAACATTTTCCTTTCGCCCCTTTTGCGTTAGACGACGAGCCAGTCGGCCAGGGATCTCCAATTCGTGCAATACGTTTCGACCCGCGGCGCGGCGCCGGTTCTCGGCTTCGCGGACGCGCTTCTTGCAGGCCTCGCCCGAGACGGCGGCCTTTATGCGCCGGCGGCTCTCCCGCAATGGCGTCCCGATGCGATCCGCGCCCTCAGGGGTCTAGCCTACGCGGACGCAGCCGTTCGCGTGATGGAGCCGTTCATCGGCGCGGAATTTGGCGCAGCGGAACTCGCCGAAATGACCGCAGAAGCCTATGCAGGCTTCCGGCACCCTGCGACGGCTCCGCTGGTTCAAATCGACGTTAACCTGTTCGCGCTCGAGCTTTTTCATGGGCCGACGCTGGCGTTCAAGGATTTCGCCATGCAGTGGCTGGGCCGCGCCATGAACCGCATCTTGCGCCAGCGTGGGGCCCGCGCGACCATTCTCGGCGCCACCTCCGGCGACACGGGCGCCGCTGCAATCGAGGCGTTCGGCGGCCAATCGCAGACCGACATCTATATCCTATATCCGCTGGGTCGCGTCTCGGACGTGCAGCGCCGGCAGATGACGACGGTTGGCAAGCCCAATGTCCACGCGCTGGCCGTCGAGGGCACGTTTGATGACTGCCAGCGGATCGTCAAAGACCTGTTCGGCGATCTTGCCTTTCGCGACGAAATGCGGCTCTCGGGTGTCAACTCAATCAATTGGGCGCGCATCCTCGCCCAGATAGTCTATTATTTTGTGGGCGCCGTCGCGTTCGGCGCCCCCGAGAGACCGGTCACGTTTGCCGTTCCGACCGGTAACTTTGGCGACATTCTTGCGGGCTACTACGCCAAACGGATGGGTCTGCCAATCGACCGGCTGATCATCGCGACCAATGTGAACGACATCCTGGCTCGAGCGCTATCGAGCGGCCGCTACGAGCCCAGAGGCGTCAAGGCGACGCTGTCGCCCTCAATGGATATCCAGGTTTCCTCCAACTTCGAGCGTCTGCTATTCGAGTGCTCAGGCCAGGATCCCGAGGTCATCCGCACCCTCATGGGCGACTTCGCGCGCGACGGATCGTTCCCGATTTCAGCCCCGATCTTGCAACGGATACGCGCCGACTTCGGCGCCGAGCGGATCGACGAGACGGGTTGCCGCACGGAAATGGCGCGTGCCTACCGCGACAGCGGCCTTGTCATCGACCCCCATAGCGCGATCGGCGTCGGGGCCGCGCGGCGGGCGCTGGCCGCCTCGCCGGAGACGCCTGTGATCGCGCTTGGGACCGCGCATCCGGCGAAGTTTCCCGACGCGGTCGAGGCCGCCACGGGGGTGCGTCCGGCGCTGCCCGCGCATCTTGCGGATCTCATGGACCACAAGGAGACGATCGTCGTTCTGCCGAACAGTCGAAGCGCGGTCGCCGACTACCTCCGTCAGACCGCGAGAGCGCCGGCGTGAGCGTTCAGGTCACAACTTTGCCTTCTGGTCTCGCCGTCGTCACCGACGCGACGAAGCATGTGAAGACCGCCGCAATCGGCGTCTATGTGGCGGTAGGCTCACGGCACGAGAGCGCGGGAGAGCACGGTCTATCCCATCTGCTTGAGCACATGGCTTTCAAGGGCACCCGTCGTCGAAGCGCGCGCGAGATCGCGGAGGCGATCGAGGATGTGGGCGGCGACCTAAACGCCGAGACCGGAGTCGAACGCACCGGTTATTTTGCCCGCGTATTGGGCGGCGACGCGGCGCTGGCGCTTGACATCCTCGGCGACATTCTCACCGACAGCCAGTTCGACCAGGACGAACTCGAGCGGGAGAAGAACGTCATCGTGCAAGAAATCGGCGCGGTCGAGGACACACCCGACGACCTCATATTCGACCTCCTGACCTCGAGCGCATGGCCGGACCAGGCGATCGGACGGCCAATTCTTGGCACACGCGAGGGGGTCGGCGCTTTCAAGAGAACCACTATTGATGACTATCTGCGCACGCATTACAGCGCCCCGGCGGTCGTGGTGGTCGCCGCCGGGGCCGTCGAGCACGACGACGTCGTTGCGCTTGCCGGGGCCCGCCTGGAAGGACTATCGCGCGAGCGCGCTCCGCTTCAGGCGCCTGCCGAATACAGAGGCGGCGAGAGAAAGCTGAGCAAGCGCCTTGAGCAAACTCACATCGTCGTCGGATTCGAAGGCCGCTCGTCCGGGGCGGCAGATCTCGAAGCGGCGCAGGTCTTCGCCGCAGCGGCCGGCGGCGGCATGTCCTCGCGCCTCTTCCAGGAGGTGCGCGAGAAGCGGGCGCTGGCCTATTCGATCTACTCCTATCACTGGGACTATTCGGAACTCTGGACTCTTCGGCTTCTACGCGAGCTCGGCCGGCCGCGACGCCGCGGAGGTGGCGGCAGCCTCGATTGACTGCCTTGCGGAGGCCGCCCACGGCGTCAACGACAAGGAGATCCGACGCGCGAAGGCGCAAATGAAAGTTTCGATGGTCGCCGCGCTCGAATCGCCCGGCGCACGCGCGCAGCAGATCGCGCGTCAGATGCAGATCTACGGGCGTCCGGTTTCGATGGAGGAGATCATGGCGCGCATTGACGCCGTCTCGGTCGAAGACGTTCGCAAAACCGGCGCCGCCATGCTTAGATCGCGGCCCACCGTTGCGTCGATCGGCGCGGTCGGCAAAGTTCCCGGCGAAGCCAAAGTCGCGGATGCGCTGAGAGGAGTTTGATGGCGCTTTTTGGCCTCACTCGAACCGTCAATCCGGAGCCGCTTCTGCGCGGAGAGGGGCTCTATTTGCGCCCCGCGACGCCGGGCGACTTTTCCTCGTGGACGCGGCTCCGGGCGGCGAGTCGGGCGTTTCTTGAGCCTTGGGAGCCGACCTGGCCGGATGACGACCTGACGCAGGCTGCCTTTCGTCGCCGGCTGCGACGGCAGGACGAGGACATCGCGCGTGACGAGGCCTATGCGTTCCTTATCTTCGACCAGACCTCGGACGAATTGTTAGGCGGGATCACGCTGGGCGGCATTCGACGCGGCGTCTCACAGTCGGGAACGCTGGGTTACTGGATGGGGGCGCCGCACGCCGGCAAGAGGCGGATGACTCGCGCCGTCGCGGCAACTGTCGAGTTCGCCTTCTCCAAGCTCAGGCTCCATCGGGTCGAAGCGGCCTGCATACCGGACAACGCGCCCTCGATCGCGCTCCTGGAGCGCAACAGCTTCCAGCGCGAGGGATACGCGCGCGAATATCTCAAGATCGATGGCGCCTGGCGCGATCACATTCTGTTTGCGCTGGTCGAAAGCGATGTCCGCGCGAGACTAACGGCGTCAAAATTTGCCCAAGCGTGACTGGAACGACGCCCGCCGCATCGCTCGTCTGAGCCTCGGCGTCCGCCCGGGCTGCGAGACGCGTTGTCGCGCTGCATTGTCGGCGCTGATGCGCATCGGGATCCTGCTCACGCTTCTTCTTGCGGCGTGCAGGCCCGCGCTCGCGGTTCAGTCGGTCAGAGTCTCGCCCGATTCCGATGCAATCGACCTGACCCGGGCCGTCGAACGCTACAGCGCGCAAGGCGACCGGATCCAGGTGTCCACCGCGCCCGGCCCCGACGGCATTGTTCGCCGCATCGAGGTGAGCGCGCTTGAAGCCGGGGCTCAGCCGTCCTGGATCGTGTTCGCGCTGACCAACGATTCCGACGAGCAGTTGACGCGTCTTATCGTCGCGCCGCATTTTCGGTTCGTCGGATCCGGCGTCGTATGGCCCGACCTCGGCTCATCGAGGATCACTACGATCACCGCCAGTCAGGGAGCTGCGCCGGAGCGCGACGACAACGCGAGCGCTGATGTGTTCCGGCTCACTCTCGATCCAGGAACCACAGTCACCTACGTCGCTGAATTGCGCAATCCGTCGCTTCCACAGCTCTATCTGTGGGAGCCAGACGCCTTCAAAGACAAGTCGACCAGCCTGACCCTCTACGAGGGCATTCTGATCGGCATTGCCGGGCTTCTCGCCTTGTTCCTGACGATCGTGTTCGTCGTTCGGGGGGCGATGATCTTCCCCGCTGCGGCGGCTCTTGCGTGGGCGGTCTTCGCGTACGTTTGCGTCGACTTCGGCTTCTGGAAAAAAATGTTCGGCCTGGAGGACGCGACCGAGCGAATTTGGCGCGCCGGTGTCGAAGCGACCATCGCCGCGACGCTGATCGTGTTCCTGTTCGCCTACCTCAATCTCCGCCGGTGGCATGTGCGCTACACGCATTTTGCTTTGGCCTGGCTGGTCCTGATGGCGGCGGTGGTCGGGCTCTCGGTCTTCAACGCTCCGGTCGCGGCTGGCGTCGCACGCATTTCAATCGCCACCGTCGCGGGGATCGGCCTCATGCTGATCCTCAGTCTCGCCGCTCGTGGATCCGAGCGCGCCGTCATGCTCATTCCGACCTGGTATCTGCTCGCGGTCTGGGTCGTGGCCGCGGGCGCCGCTGCGCTCGGCTATCTAACCAATGATCTCGCGGCGCCGGGCCTTGTCGGCGGACTGGTGCTGATCGTGATGCTGATCGGCTTCACCGTGATGCAATTTGCGTTTTCGGGAGCGGGCGGGGGCGGCGACAACGGCGCGGATTCGGAGCGGCGATCTCTCGCCATGACGGGCTCGGGCGAGGCGATATTCGACTGGAACGTCGTCAACGACGAGGTGACCGGCAGCGACGCGATCGAAAGCCAGCTCGGGCTCAAGCGCGGGGCGCTCGAGGGACCCGCCGCCGGTTGGCTCGACGTGCTCCACCCGCTTGACCGGGACCGCTATACGCTTGCGCTCGACGGGCTTCTGCATCAGCGTTCGGGGCGGATCAATCATGACCTTCGCCTGCGCGGCTCGGATGGCCACTATTTCTGGTACGTGCTGAAAGCCCGGCCTGTCGTCGGCCCCGACGGCGAGGTGGTGCGCGTCATCGGCTCCCTGGCGGACGTGACCGAGATCAAGTCGGCCGAGGAGCGAATGCTTCATGACGCTATCCACGACAATCTGACCGGCCTTCCCAATCGCGAGCTGTTCTACGATCGTCTGGCGTCGGCGATGACCCTTGCGCAGAAGCCGGGGACGAGGGCGCCGATCGTGCTCGTCATCGACATTGATCAGTTCAAGACGGTCAACAATTCCTTCGGTCTCTCGATCGGCAATTCGGCGCTCCTTGCGGTCGCGCGGCGCCTGTCGCGCGACATGAAGCCGGGCGACACGCTCGCGCGGCTTTCAGGGGATCAGTTCGGCGGCATCATTCTCGACGAATCGCACTCGACCGATCTTGCGATCAAGATCGACCGATTGCGGACCGCGCTGGCGGCGCCAATAAGCTTCGGCGAGCGGGAGATCGCGCTGACCGTCTCGATCGGCGCAGCGGTCTATGACCCGAAGCTCCACCTCAAGGGCGGCGATCTTCTCGCCGACGCGCAACTCGCGCTCGCCAACGCGAAGAAGGCGGGCGGCGACCGGGTCGAACTGTTCACGCCGGTCATGCGGTCGCAGCGCTCGGACCGGCAGATGCTCGAGAACGACATGCGCCGCGCGCTCGAGCGGGGCGAGATCATGGTCCTGTTCCGCCCGATCGTCCGGCTTGAAGATCGAACTGTCGCCGGATTCCAGGCCGTGGTGCGCTGGCGTCATCCCAAGCTCGGCGTGCTCGAGGAGGACGAGTTCGCCTCGGTCGCCGAATCGACCGGCGCCACGATCGACATCGGCGCCTATGCGCTCGAGACGTCGGCGCGGGAACTGGCGGCATGGCAAAAAGCGCTCGAGGTCAATCCGCCGATATTCGCCACCGTCGCCGCGTCCTCGCGCCAGATGCTGAGCAATGATCTCGTCGCGGATGTGCGTTCCGCGCTGAGCCGGCACCTCGTGCAGCGCGGAACGCTCCGGATCGCGATCGCAGAGAGCGTGGTGATGGAGAACCCGGAATACGCCGCGGCTCTCCTGCAGCGGGTGCGCGAAATCGGCGCCGCCCTCATGCTCGACAGGTTCGGCGCCGGCTACACGTCGCTCGGCCACCTGCCGGAATATCGATTTGACGCGATGCGGATCGACGCCTCGCTGGTGAGGCCGAAAGCAATGGGCGCCCGTTCGCCGATCCTGCGCCCGATCGTCGCCATGGCGCAGGAAATCGGCATGGACGTCATCTCCGAAGGCGCGGAGACGGAATCGGACGCGGTCGAGCTCGCCCAGATCGGTTGCCAGTTCGCGCAAGGCACGGCTTTCGGCCAGCCGATGAGCGCAGCCGCCGCCCGCAAGCTGATGGGCGCGGCGCCGGGTTGAGGGGCGCGGTCTCAGCGGCGCCGAATCTCAAACTCCCTGATATTCCCTGCTAACAGGAAGCCGGCGGGCGGAATGACGCATGCGCGGGCCTATTTAGCCAAGAATAGCGTATGTTTGCAATAACTTGTCGAACATTGCTAGCGCAGCGCTTGATTGCGGGAGCAGATGACAGCAGGGAGGTCGTTCTCCCTGCTCAGGAAGACAACAGGGAAGCGCCGGCAAGCATCCGCCGTCTTCCCGCCCTCGCGCTCACGCCGCCGCGCAAAACCCGGGGACAAATCCGCCAGCCCCTTGTCAACGCGGCTCCCGCCGCCAAAATGCTGCTTTCCCGGTCCATCCCGCGCCGATGAAGTTTTCCCCCGCTTTTCTGGACGAGATCCGGGCCCTGCTGCCGGTGTCGGAGGTCGTGGCCAGGCGGGTCAAATTGCGCAAGCAGGGGCGGGAATGGGCGGGCCTCTCGCCCTTCAACGCGGAAAAGACGCCCTCCTTCTTCGTCAACGACCAGAAAGGGTTCTTCCACGATTTTTCGTCGGGCAAGCATGGCGACATCTTCAGCTTCGTCATCGAGACCGAGGGCCTGACTTTCCCTGACGCGGTCGAGCGGCTGGCGACAATGGCGGGCGTGCCGATGCCGCAGCAGAGCGGCGCCGAGGCCGAGCAGGAGAAAAAACGCTCAAGCCTCATCGACGTACTGGCGATGGCCGCGCGCCTGTTTGAAGGCAATCTCCAGCAGCCGATCGGGGCGAAAGCGCGCGGCTATCTCTCCGACCGCGGCCTTGGTCCGGCCGCCCAGCAGCGCTTTTCGCTTGGCTTTTCCTCGCCCGAGCGCTTTGCGTTGCGCGACGCGCTGGCGGCGGAGGGCGTCGGCGCCGAGCAGATGATCGAGGCGGGCCTGCTCGTTCACGGCGAGGGGATCGCCGTCCCTTACGATCGGTTTCGCGACCGGGTAATGTTCCCGATCCACGACCGCGCGGGCCGGGTCATCGCCTTCGGCGGCCGGGCGATGGAGCCGGGCGCGAAGGCGAAATATCTCAATTCCCCGGAAACCCCGCTCTTCCACAAAGGGGCGCTGCTCTTCAACCACCATCGGGCGCGAAAGGCCGCGCACGAACGCGGCGAGATCATCGTCGTCGAAGGCTATATCGACACGATCACGATGAGCGAGGCAGGCTTCGCCAATGTCGTCGCGCCGCTCGGCACCGCGCTGACCCCCGATCAGTGCGCGCTCATATGGGCGATGGCGCCCGAGCCGATCTTGTGCTTCGACGGCGACAATGCCGGGCGGAAGGCTGCGTTTCGCGCGATCGAAACAGCGCTGCCGCTGATCGGCGCCGGCAAAAGCCTGCGTTTCGCGCTTCTGCCGGAGGGCCAGGATCCCGACGATCTGATCCGGGCGGGCGGCGCGCCGGCGATGGCCGAGGTCCTCAAAGGCGCGCGGAGCTTCGCCGACATGCTGTTTCAGCGCGAGAGCGATGGCCAGGAGTTCCATACGCCGGAAAGCCGCGCCGCCCTCGAGCGCAGGTTGACGGACGCGGTCAGCCTGATCGGCGACGAGATCCTCCGCCGTCATTATCAGGCGGATTTGAAGCGCCGGCTGACTGCGTTTTTCGGCGAGGAACGCCTGGTGCGGCCGCGGCCTGAGAGCGGGCAGCGATTCTTTCCCTCCGACCGGCGCGGCCGGCCTTTTGCGCCGCACGGGCCCCGCGTCGGCCTCGCCGAAGCGCCGCTTCCCGCGCAGAGCAAGCTTGGCCGCAAGGCGCGCGAGCCGGCGCGCGAGGTCATGATGCTGGCGATCGCGCTTGGCCATCCTTCGCTGCTCGAGGCGCATTGGGAGGAACTGGCGGCGCTCGACTTCGCGGGCAAGAGGCTCGCGGCCTTCCGGGACACGCTGATCGCAGCGCCGGCAGAGGCGATGCAATCGCCCGAGGCGCTTGCCGAGGCGCTCTCGGCGGCGGGTCAGGCCGAAGAGCGCGACGCGAATCCTTGCGCTGGCGGCCAGAATGCCCAACTGGTGGTGCCTGCGCGCCGACGCCGCGCCTTCCGACGCCGAGCATGTGCTAAGGCAAACCTTGGCCTTGCATCGGCGGGCGGGCGCGTTAAATAGGGAACTGAAACTCGCGGAGCGGTCGCTGGCTGTCGAGCCTAACGACCAGAATTTCGCCCGATTGCTGGATATCAAAGCGGATTTGGCCGATCTCGCGCATGCGGAGGCGGCAATCGATGGTTTCGGCGAACATTCCGGGAGGCCCACGCCGAGCCTGTGACCGCTTTTGCGTCAGGGTTAAGGCGGGCTTAAGGGGACCACGTCATGGAAGCGGCGTCAGCCTCGACCCCCAATCAAGGGCCGGCTGCGTCGCTTGAGTATTGAGAACGGCCTTGCGCGCCTGAGCCTCGGCCCGATGAAACCTTAAACCCCGCGCACCCTCCGCGGGATGAACGGAGACCGAGATGGCGAAGAAAGACGAGGCGAAGGTCGAAGGGGAAGCGACGGCAGCGGCGGTCGAAACCCCCGATGGTCCGCTTCTCGATCTGAGCGACGCCGCCGTCAAGCGGATGCTGAAGGTCGCCAAGAAGCGCGGCTGGGTCACGCAGGACGAGCTCAACGCCGTTCTGCCCTCCGAGGAGATTTCCTCCGACCAGATCGAGGACATGAACGCGATGCTCAGCGAGATGGGCATCAATGTCGTCGACAACGAGGATGCGGAAGAGGCGGAGAAGGAAACCCCCGACGACGAGGAAGAGCCGGAAGCTGGCGAGATCGTCGAGGCGCCGAGGACGACCGCGGTTGCGACCCGCACCTCCGAGCCGGCCGAACGCACCGACGATCCGGTGCGCATGTACCTGCGCGAGATGGGATCGGTCGAGCTTCTGTCGCGCGAGGGCGAGATCGCCATCGCCAAGCGCATCGAGGCCGGCCGCGAGGCGATGATCGCCGGGCTTTGCGAAAGCCCGCTGACCTTCCAGGCGATCATCATCTGGCGCGACGAACTCAACGAGGGCAAGATCCTCCTGCGCGACATCATCGATCTCGAAGCGAGCTACACCGGCCCCGACGGCAAGCGTCCGCCGAAGACCGATTACACGGCGCCCGGCGCGCCGCCCGCGCCCAACCCCGTTCGCGACCGCCTGGCGCCGGCGACCGCGCCGGCGGCCCCGCCGGAAGGCTTCGAGGGCGAGGGCGCGGCTCCAGTCGACGGGTTCGACGACGACGACGATCTCGAGAATTCCGTCTCGCTGTCGGCGATGGAAGCCGACTTGAAGCCCAAGGTGCTCGAAACTTTCGATCGCATCGCCGAGGCCTACAAGAAGCTGCGCCGGCTGCAGGATCAGAATGTCGAGAACAAGCTCAGGAGCGAGTCGCTCTCGCCGGCGCAGGAGCGCAAGTACAAGGCGCTGAAGAAGGACATCGTCGGCGACGTCAAGTCGCTGTCGCTCAACCAGAACCGCATCGATGCTCTGGTGGAGCAGCTCTACGACATCAACAAGCGCCTGATTGGCCTCGACATCCGCCTCATGCGGATGGCCGAGGCCCATCGCGTGAGCCGCGAGGACTTCCTCAAGAACTACCAGAATTCGGAGCTCGATCCGAAATGGCTCTTGCGCATCTCGAAGCTGACGACGCGCGGCTGGAAGGAGTTCGTCGCCGCCGACAAGACCCCGGTCAAGGAGATCCGCAGCGAAATCCAGTCGCTCGCGACCGAGACGGGACTCGAGATCCAGGAATTCCGCAAGCTCGTCCAGATGGTGCAGAAGGGCGAGCGCGAAGCGCGGCAGGCGAAAAAGGAAATGGTCGAGGCGAACCTGCGTCTCGTGATCTCGATCGCCAAGAAGTACACCAACCGCGGCCTGCAGTTCCTCGACCTCATCCAGGAAGGCAACATCGGCCTGATGAAGGCGGTCGACAAGTTCGAGTACCGCCGCGGCTACAAGTTCTCGACTTACGCCACCTGGTGGATCCGGCAGGCAATCACCCGTTCGATCGCCGATCAGGCGCGCACGATCCGCATCCCCGTCCACATGATCGAGACGATCAACAAGATCGTGCGCACCTCGCGCCAGATGCTGCATGAGATCGGCCGCGAGCCGACGCCGGAGGAACTCAGCGAAAAACTCGCCATGCCGCTCGAGAAGGTGCGCAAGGTGCTGAAGATCGCCAAGGAGCCGATCAGCCTCGAGACGCCGATCGGCGACGAGGAGGACAGCCATCTCGGCGATTTCATCGAGGACAAGAACGCGGTGCTGCCGATCGACGCGGCGATCCAGTCGAACCTGCGCGAGACCACGACCCGGGTGCTGGCGTCGCTGACGCCGCGCGAGGAGCGCGTGCTGCGCATGCGCTTCGGCATCGGCATGAACACCGACCACACGCTCGAAGAGGTCGGCCAGCAGTTCTCAGTGACGCGCGAGCGCATCCGCCAGATCGAGGCCAAGGCGCTGCGGAAATTGAAGCACCCGAGCCGGTCACGGAAGCTGAGGAGCTTTCTGGACAATTGAGGGGAAGTGGCTCCATAGGGCTTCGCTCGGAATGAAGGTTCGCGATGTGATCCGGCTGTGGAAGTTGACGGATGGGTCCATATCGCGACACGGGGCAGTCACCGGCAGTTCAAACATCCGCTCAAGCCGGGTCGAGTGACGATCGCAGGCAAGCCTTCTGATGAAGTCGCACCTGGGACGCTGAACAGCATCGTGAAGCAGGCCGGCGTGGAGATTCGGTGATGCGCTACGCTGTGGTGATCGAAAAGGCGGGCGGCAATTATTCCGCCTATGTGCCGGACTTGCCAGGCTGCATCGCTACCGGCGACACCGTCGCGGAAGTGGAGCGGGAACTCAGCGAGGCGATCCGCTTCCATATCGACGGTCTCAAGCAAGACGGCCTCCCCGTCCCTCCGCCGAGCGCGGTGGCGGAATACGTCGAAGCCTGAGCGAGCCCAAGACCCCTGCAGGCGGCCGTCGACAAGAACACGCTCCATGTTACAGTCGACGAGCCGGCGGGCATTCTCGCCGAAGCCAAGCCGATAGCCGCCGGCGGCGTCCATCGGAACGGGAGGAGCGCGATGGCCTATAAGGATATTCTCATCTATCTCGATCCGTCGGCCGAAACGGTCGAGCGGCTCCGTTCGGCTGTCAATCTCGCCAAGATTCAGGGGACCGCCCGGCTCATCGGCGTCGACGCCAGCACCCCAGAAGCAACGTCCGCGGTGACGCAGGACGTCTTCGAGGAGGCGACGCGCGGCATGGCGTTCAAGGCGGTCTTCATTCCGCCGGAAAAGCCGGGCGAAGGCGACGCCTTCACCCATTGCGTCGATCTTATCGTTGGGCCGGCGCCCGGCGGGAAAGCGCGCGACGTCATCCGGCGCGGCATCCTCGATCGCTCGCTCCTCGAATCCGGCGCGCCCATGCTGATCATGCCGCCGGATTGGACCGGCGGGACGCTCGGCGAGAACATCGTCATCGCCTGGAACGCCGGGCGGGAGGCGTTGCACGCGGTGCATGACGCGATGCCGCTCCTTAAGAAGGCGCGAAAGGTGACTGTCTTCTGCTTCTCTTCGCGGCCCAGCGATCTACGCGCCTCGGCCGTCATGCTAATCCAGCACCTCGAATCGCACGGTGTGGCCGCGCATATCTCGGACTGGACCAACACCGGCGATCTGACGGCGGTCGAGGCGCTGTTCGCTAGCCTCGACACGCAGGACGCAGACCTCATCGTCGCCGGCGCCTTCGGCCATTCGCGGGTCTACGAGGGCCTCTTCGGCGGCGTGAGCCTCGACCTCATGCGCCAGCAATCGCTGCCGGTGCTGATGTCGCATTAGCGATCAAAATTCCCACGCCCCGCCTGGATCGGCGAGCCGGTGCAGCCGGTCGGCTGCGGCCTGGGCGAAGCGCAGCATCAGCGCGCGGCGGCTCGAGGGCGCCATGCGCTGAACCTCGGCTTCGCGCACAATCTCGGCCCCGTAGGGATCGGCGAGGATGAGGCCGGCGTCGGCGGGCGTGATACCGGCCGGAGTATGCTCGGAAATGGCAAAATAGAGCCGGTCGCAGCAGGCGGCGTAGTCGCGCCACTTGCGGTCGGCGCGCAAATCCGCAGGCGAGGACTTGATCTCGACGATCCTGACCTCGCCCTCCGCATTGACCGCGACGATGTCGGCGCGCCGTCCGTCGATCAGCGGCAGTTCGGTGAGAACTCGAGAAGCCGCGCGTCCTCAAGAGCCGGCGCACCCCACGCGCGATCATCAGCGCCGTTTCCGACTGGCGGCCGTCGGCCGGAAGAACGAGGCGGCCTTCGCTCATTCTCACGCGCCCCTCGCATCGGCAAGGACCATTTCGGCCGCCTTCTCCGCGATCATCATCGTCGGCGAATTGGTGTTGCCGGAGGTGATCCGCGGCATGATGGAGGCGTCCACGACCCTGAGGCCGTCCAGTCCGAGCACCCGCAGCTGTTGATCGACGACCGCTTCGGGATCGTCCGGGCGACCCATCTTGGCCGTTCCGACGGGATGGAAGATTGTCGTTCCAATCTCGCCGGCTGCCTTCATGAGATCGTCCTCGCGGATAGCCTCTGGGCCGGGCATGAGTTCCCTGGGCGAATAACGCGCCAGCGCGGGCGCAGCGGCAAGACGCCGCGCCAGCCGGATCGAATCGCAGGCAACCCGGCGATCCTCGATCATCGAGAGATAGTTTGGCCGAATACTCGGCGAGGCGCGCGGGTCTGGAGTGCTCGCATGGGTGGAGCCGCGGCTTGACGGCCTCAGGTTGCACACGCTGATCGTAATCGCGGGAAAGCCGTGCAGTGGTTCCCCGAACCGATCGAGCGACAGGGGCTGCACATGGAACTCGAGGTTGGCGGTCGCATAGTCGGGCGAAGATTTGGCGAACATGCCAAGCTGCGACGGCGCCATGGTCATCGGCCCGCGCCGGCGGAGGGCGTAGTCGAGACCAATCATTGCCCGCTTGACGGGCGAGCGATAATCGACGTTGAGCGTGCGCGCGCCTGAGATGCGGAAGACCGTTCGAAGTTGCAGATGGTCCTGAAGGTTTTCGCCAACGCCGGGAAGCGGATGCACGACGGGAACGCCGATCTTCTCCAAGACGTCCGGGCGGCCGACCCCTGAGAGCTCTATCAGTTGCGGCGAGCCAATCGCCCCGGCCGCCAGCAGCACCTCGCCCCGCGCCTGCGCTTCATGGGTCGCGCCGTCACGAAAGTAGCGCAGGCCGACGGCGCGGCGCCGGTTGAACAGAATCCGCTCGGCGTGAGCGTGATCGACGACGTGCAGATTGGGCCGGGCGACGATCGGCTTCAGGAACCCGGCGGCGGCGCTCCAGCGCCGTCCGCGCCGCTGATTGACCTCGAAATAATCCGATCCTTCATTGTCGCCGCGATTGAAGTCGTCGACCTTAGGGATACCGATCTCGACGCCGGCGTCGCGCACAGCGTCGAGGATGCGCCAGGAGATGCGCGGACGCTCGACCCGCCATTCGCCGCCCGCACCGTGCAGGTCGCAGACCCCGCCGTGATGGTCTTCGTGGCGGAGGAAATAGGGCAGCACATCGTCCCAGCCCCACCCGGCGAGGCCCAGCTGCCGCCAGCCGTCATAGTCCGCCGCCTGACCACGCATGTAGATCATGCCGTTGATTGCGGACGAGCCGCCGATTACCTTGCCGCGCGGATAGGCGATCGAGCGGCCGTTGAGGCCCGTTTCCGCCTCGGTCTTGAAGAGCCAGTCGGCGCGCGGATTGCCAATCGCGTAGAGATAGCCGACGGGAATGTGAAACCAGATCCAGTTGTCGTTTCCGCCGGCCTCGATCAAGAGCACCTGATTGCGCTGATCGCGGCTTAGCCGATTGGCGAGGACGCAGCCCGCCGAACCGGCGCCGACGACGATGTAATCGTAGATTCCCGCCCCGTTCATGCCTCGACCGCCCAGCACGCCACGTCCCGCCCGTGTTTGCGTTCGATCGGCGGCTCTTCGATGCGGCACCGTTCGAAGGCGAGCGGACAGCGCGGATTGAACGGGCATCCCGGCGGGGGCGAGAGCGGCGACGGGGGCTCGCCGGTCAGGAGAATGCGCTCGCGCTTGGCGCCGGGGACGGCGACCGGCGTGGCCGACAGAAGCGCCCGCGTATAGGGGTGCTGCGGGTCCTCAAAGATCGCGTCGCGCGAGCCCATCTCGACCGCATGGCCGAGATAGATCACCAGCACGTCGTCGGCGATGTGCCGCACGACCGAGAGATCGTGCGAGACGAAAACGTAGGCGAGCTGGAACTCCTCCTGCAGGCCCGCGAGCAGGTTGAGCACCTGGGCGCGGATCGAGACGTCGAGCGCCGACACCGGCTCGTCGAGCACGAGGATCTTCGGCCTCAACACAATCGCACGCGCGATGGCGATGCGTTGCCGCTGGCCGCCGGAAAACATATGCGGGTAGCGGTGATAGAATTCGGGCCGGAGGCCGACCTTCTCCATGATTGCGAGCGCGGCGGCCTTCCGCTCGGCGGCGCTCATCGCCGTGTTGACGAGGAGCGGCTCCTCCAGCGCCTTGCCGATCGTCTGGCGCGGATTGAGCGAACCATAAGGATTCTGGAAGACGATCTGGATTTCCTGCCGAAGACGCTTCAGCGTCGAAGCGCTGGCCAGCGCCACATCCTCGCCGTCGATCATCAAAGCGCCGGCGGTCGGCTTTTCGATCAGCGTCAGGAGCCGCGCCAGCGTCGACTTGCCGGAACCTGATTCACCCACCACCGCGAGCGTGCGGCCGGCCTCGAGCGCAAACGACACGCCGGCCAACGCCTTAACCGTCGCCGGCGCCCGAAAGGCGCCGCGCGAAGCCGTATAGTCGCGCGCAAGGCTTCGGGCTTCGATGACCGGGGTCACGAGCCGGCCCCAAGCAGCGCCGCCGTTTGCGGAACGCCGCGCTCGAGCGGCGTGTGGCAGAGCGCGGAGCCAAGGTCCGGCGGCGCGTGGCGGGGCGCCACACGGCGGCAGGCGTCGAAGACGAACCGGCAACGCGGCGAGAACAGGCACCCGCGCGGCCGGTCGAACTGACCGGGCACAACGCCTGGAATGGCCGGCAGCCGCCGCGCCGTCGCCCGCTCCGGCAGAGCGGCGAGCAGGGCTGCAGTATAGGGATGATGCGGATCGGCGAAGAGGCTGCGGGTGTCGTTAGCCTCGACCTGCTGGCCGGCGTATTGGACGATAACGCGGCCGGCGGTCTCGGCGACGACGCCCATGTCATGGGTGATGAGGACAAGCCCCATGCCGTTCTCGCGCCTCAGCGCGAGCAGAAGATCGAGAATCTGCGCCTGGATGGTGACGTCGAGCGCGGTCGTCGGTTCGTCGGCGATCAGGAGCTTCGGCCGGCAGGCGAGCGCCATGGCGATCATCACCCGCTGGCTCATCCCGCCGGAGAGCTGATGCGGGTAGGCATGGGCGCGACGCGCGGGATCGGGAATGCCGACCTCGGCCAGGAGCTCCACGACGCGCGTGTCGCGCTGCCTTCGATCGAGGCCGAGATGGGTTTTGAGCGATTCGCCGATCTGGAAGCCGACGGTGAAGCAGGGGTTCAGCGACGACATCGGCTCCTGAAAGATCATCGCCATGTCCTTGCCGGCGATGGCCCGGCGCTGATTGCGCGACATCGTGAGAAGATCGGCGTCGTCGAAAGCCATGCGGTCGGCGGCGACCGTCGCGGTCGGCGGCAGGAGCCCCATCACCGCCAGCATCGCGACCGACTTGCCCGAGCCCGACTCGCCGACGATGGCCAGCACCTCGTTCCGGTCGAGCGTGACGTCGATGCCGTCGACCGCGGTGAACGAGCCGTGCCGCATGGCGAAGGAGACAGTGAGATTGCGGATCTCGAGGAGCGCCATCGTCAGCTCCGCCGCATCTTCGGATCGAGCGCGTCGCGTAAGCCGTCGCCGGTCAGGTTGATGGCGATGACGGTGACAAGAATGGCAAGGCCCGGCAAGGTCACGATCCATGGATCGGAGCGGATGAACTCGCGCGAATCGGCCAGCATCGAACCCCATTCCGGCGTCGGCGGCTGGGCGCCGAGGCCGAGAAAGCCGAGGCCCGCCGCCTCGAGGATCGCGTCCGACACGCCAAGC
Source organism: uncultured Alphaproteobacteria bacterium (assembly GCA_963787135.1). Taxonomy (GTDB): domain Bacteria; phylum Pseudomonadota; class Alphaproteobacteria; order Rhizobiales; family Beijerinckiaceae; genus Roseiarcus. The sequence continues at coordinate 127,435 of CAWBBW010000017.1, forward strand.
GCCGCCATCACGATCAAGGGCGCGAGGCAATTCGGCAGCACCGTGGACCAGGCGAGCCTCAGCGGCCCGACGCCCGCGACCCGCGCGGCGGTCACGTAATCCTTGTTGAGTTCGCCGAGCGCGGAAGCGCGCACCAGGCGCACGTAACGCGGCAGATAGACAATGGTCACCGCGACGATGGTGTTGGCGAGGCTCGGACCGAGCACCGCGACCACGAGGATGGCGAGAACCAGGCTCGGCACCGCCATGATGAGGTCCATGAGCCGCGTGACGGAGACGTCGACGACCGGGCCGGTCATGGCGGCGAGAAGCCCGAGAATGGCCCCGATGACGAAGGAGACGCTCATCACCGCGAAGCCGATGAAGAGCGACACCCGCGAGCCGTAAATGAGGCGCGACAGCATGTCGTGGCCGTCGCCGTCGGTGCCGAGGATGAAGCGCCAGGAGCCACCGGCCTCCCAGACCGGCGGCGCGCGCACCGCGTCGCGGAACTGCTCGATTGGCGAATAGGGCGCGACCACATTCGCCGTCAGCGCCAGCATCAGGACGAGGCCGAAGACCGCGAGGCCGAAGACCGCGCCTTTGTTCTCGCGGAAGGCGGCCCAGAAGGCGGCGAGCGGCGAGGGCTGCGCCAGAACCTGGGCGGCGCTGTCGTCGGTAGGCGAGACCTCGGCCGCGGCGGCGAAGTCAGCGGCCATGGCGAATCCTCGGATCGATCGCGCCATAGATAAGGTCGACGATCAGATTGACGGAAATGACGACCGCCGAGACGAGCATCACTCCGCCCTGCAGCGCCGGATAGTCGCGCCGGCCGATCGATTCGATCAGCCACTTGCCGACGCCGGGCCAGGAGAAGATCGTCTCGGTCAGGACGGCGCCGGCCATCAGGCCCGACACCGAAAGGCCGATCACTGTCACCACCGGCAGGAGCGCGTTGCGCAACGCATGCACGCCGATGACCCGGGCCGGCGACAGGCCTTTCGCGCGGGCGGTGCGGACGTAGTCTTCGCTCAGGACCTCGAGCATCGAAGAGCGCGTCATGCGCGCGATGACCCCGAGCGGCACGGTGCCGAGCACGATCGCCGGCAGAACGAGATGGCGCAGCGCGTCGATAAACGCTCCGGGCTGACCGGAGATCAGCGCATCAATGGTCATGAAGCCGGTCGGCTGGTCGAAATAGAAGTTGACGAGGTCGATGCGGCCCGAGACGGGAAGGAGCCCGAGCCTGACCGAAACGAACATGATCAGAAGCAACCCCCACCAGAAGATCGGCATCGAATAGCCGAACAGCGACACCGTCATCAGCGCCTGATCAAAAATGCTGCCGCGCTTGACCGCGGCGATCGCGCCGGCCGGCACGCCGAACCCGACGGCGAACAGCATGGCGAAGAAAGAGAGCTCGAGGGTCGCGGGGAAAAGCGTGAGGAACTCGCTCAAGACCTTCTGCTGCGTGGCCAGCGAGACGCCGAAATCGCCGTGCACGAGCTTCCAGACGTAATCCAAGAATTGCTTCCACACGGGCTGGTCGAGCCCGAGTTCATGACGGAAAAAGGCGAGCCGTTCCGGCGACATCCCGTGTTCGCCAACGCGCACCTCGACCGGATCGCCAGGCACCAGCCGGATAGCGACGAAGGTCAGGAACATCAGGGCGAAAAACGTCGGGATGGTGAGCACGACCCGGCGCAGGAAATAGACGAGCATGGGCAGTCCGATGAAAACGGGCCCCGCGTGAGGAGTAGCGGCGGGGCCCGGACTGGCCTTACTTGAGGTCGACGCCCTCGAACGCGTGCGTCCCGAGCGGGCTCTGCTTGTAGCCCTCGACGTTGGCGCGCATCGCCTCGGAAACGATCGAATGCGCGACGAGCAGCTCCGGCTGCTCGTCGTGCTCGATTTCCTGCATGCGTTGATAGAGCTTGGCGCGCTCAGCCTGGTCGGCAACCACGCGCGCCTTGACCAGGAGGTCGTTGTATTCGGCGTTGCACCACTTGGGAATGTTATTGGAGGCCGGTTTGCCGTCGGTGCAACCGTCGAGGAAGAAGAAGTTGTCCGGGTCGCCGTTGTCGCCGGTCCAGCCGAGCTGGGCGGTCATGTCCTCTCCGCCTTGCGCGCGCTTCCGATACTCGCCCCACTCGTAGGTGACGAGCTTGGCGTTGACGCCGATCTTGGCGAGGTCGGCCTGCATCATTTCGCCGATGCGCTTGCCGTTGGGATTGTAGGGGCGCTGCACCGGCTGATACCAGAGATCGATGTCGAACGGCGTCGCGACCCCTGCTTCTTTAAGGAGCGCCGCGGCCTTCGCCGGGTCGTAGGGGACGTCCGGAATCGCATCGTCATAGGACCACATCGTGCGCGGGATCAGGGTCTTGGCCTTCTCGCCGGCGCCGAGATAGACGTCCTTGATGATGGCGTCGCGGTCGATCGCCAGCGCCAGCGCCTGCCGCACCTTGACGTTGTCGAGCGGGGGCTTGGTGACGTTGAAGGCCCAGAAGGCGATGTTGAGGCCCGAGGCGCTGATGACTTTCAGCGAGTTGTCCGCCTTCATCTCGGCAAGGTCAGCAGGGCGCGGATAGGCGTTGACGTGGCACTCGCCGGCTTTGAGCTTGGCGTAGCGGGCAGTCGCGTCAGGGGTGATGGCGAAGACGAGATCGTCAACCAGCGGCTTCTCGCCGTAATAGTCGGGATTCGCCTTGTATCGGATGACCGAATCCTTCTGGTAGGCGACGAACGAGAAGGGACCGGTGCCGACCGGCGCCTGGTCGAACTGCTCGGGCGTTCCCTTCTTCAAAAGGAAATCGGCGTATTCGGCCGAGCCGATCGCCATGAAGTCCATCGCCAGATTGGCGAGGATGGCGACATTCGGCGTCTTGAGCTTCATCACGACCGTATAGTCGTCCGTCTTTTCGACCGAATCGAGCAGGGTGGGCATGTCCATGTCGTTAAAGTAGTCGTACTTGCCGCCGGACACTTTGTAGTAGGGATGGTCCGGCTTCCACTGACGGTTGAACGACCACAACACGTCGTCGGCGTTGAAGTCGCGGGTCGGCTTGAAGTCCTTCAGCGAATGGAACTTGACGCCCTTCCTCAGATGGAAGGTGATCGTCTTGCCGCCGTCGGTGATGTCCCAGCTTTCGGCCAGGCCCGGCACGACCTCCGTCGTCCCCCGCTTGAATTCGGTCAGGCGGTTGTAGACCGGCCTCGCGGCGTCGAAGCTGGTGCCGGTCGTGTTGATCGACGGGGTGAAGTTCTCGGGGCTGCCTTCCGAGCAATAGACCAGCGTCTTGGCGGAAGCCGCGCCCGCGCCGGCGAGCGCAACGGCCAGCCCAAGGCCGGCAAGGGTGATGGCTTTCATGCATGTCCTCCTGATGGGGCCGCGTTCCGGCTGCGTCCGCCGCCGGTCGCGGCGCGAGCTATCCCTGCGCTTAAATCCAAGCCAGGCATCGAAGCCCTTTTTCCGTTCGAGCGCAATGGCGCTTCGGCGAAGCGCCGCGCGTCAAAGCGCTCGCAGTCGCGCGATCAGCGCTTCGGGGTCGCCCCCGACCGCCACCTGTTTCAGCCGGCTCCTCGCGCCTGCTGCAAGCCTCACGCGCGAAACAGGAGCGTCGAGTTTCTCGGCCAACAGCGCGCAGAGCGCCTTATTGGCGCGGCCGTCTTCCGGAGCGCTGCGCACCCGCGCGAGCAGGACGCTCGATCCGTCGGCGAGCCGCGCGACGCCGTCGATCGCGTCACGCCCGCCCTTCGGCGTCAACCGGCACGCAACCACAACGCCCTCCAGCGTCGTGCGCCAGGGCTCGCCTTTGCGCGTCGTCACGAGCCCTCCTCGTCGTTCATCGGGTGCAGATCGCGAACCATGGCTTTGGCCCGCTCGTCGAGCACGTGGGTATAGATCTGGGTCGTCGAAATGTCGGCGTGCCCAAGCAGGTCCTGGACGACGCGAAGATCCGCTCCGTTTTGCAGGAGGTGGCTGGCGAAGGCATGGCGCAGAACATGCGGGCTGACCCGGGAAGCCGGGATGCCGGCCGCGGCCGCCGCGATCTTCAGATCGCGCGCGAACGCCTGGCGGGTCAGATGACCGCTCGCGCTCAAGGCGGGAAAGAGCCAGGGCAAGGCCGCTGCGCCGGGCGCCGCTTCACTGAGCAACGTCCGATACGCCGCCATTGCGGCGCGGGCGGGATTGGACAGAAGCGCCAGGCGCTCCTTTCCGCCCTTGCCGCGGACGGTCAAGACGGGCTCCTTAAGGCGCGCCGCCGACTTCGGCAGGCTCAGCACTTCGGACACCCTCAGGCCCGAGGCGTAGATGACCTCGATCACGCAGGCCATCCGTGCGGCGGCCAGTCGCTCGCGCAACGGTCTTTCGGACGCGTCCAGTCCTTCGCGCGCCGTCGCGATCAGCCGATCGACTTCCGCCACCGTCAGCATCTTGGGCAGCGGCCGGGCGCGGCGCGACCCCTGGATCGCCAGCGTCGGATCGTCGCGCCGGCGCCCTTCCGCATAAAGGTGCTTGTGGAACTGGCGGATGGCGGAGAGGCGGCGGGCGAGCGAAGCGGCGCTCAAACCGTTGGCGCCGCGCGAGGAGAGATAGGCGCGGACATGCGCGGCACCGGCTTTAAGCGCATCCGTTCCCTGATCGCCGAGGCTCCCCTCGTAGTCGGAAAGATCGCGCCGGTAGGCTTCGATCGTGTTGGGGCTCGCGCCACGCTCGGAAGCAAGCGCCTCGAGGAAGCCGACAACGAGGCGGCCCGGCTGCGACGTCATTTTTCGACCTTCGGCAGCATGATCGTCTGGGTGATCTCGCGCGGTTTCACCGTGACGAAATTCGCCAACGCATACAAGCCGCCGTAGACGAGGCCCGCCAGCGCGGCGACCACGACGAGGAAGCGAATGAGAACTCGGCAAGGCGCTGTCCTGCGATCGATGATTACACGGTTGGTTATCGTGTCAGTCCTCGTCGAACAAGTTGGCCTGCGGCCCTTCGCGCTGCGGCTCGGCGAGGCCGAGATGGCGGAAGGCGTGCGAAGTCAGGAGCCTCCCGCGCGGCGTCCGCTGCACGAAGCCCTGCTGAATGAGATAGGGCTCGATGATGTCCTCGATCGCGTCGCGCGGCTCCGACAGCGCTGCGGCGATCGTCTCGACGCCGACCGGGCCGCCGCCGAACTTGACAGCGACGGCGTCGAGGTAGCGGCGGTCCATCTGGTCGAGGCCGATCGTGTCGACGTCGAGCAGGCGCAGCGCGCCGTCGGCGAGCGCGCGCGTCACCACCGTCGCGCCCTCCACGGTGGCGAAATCCCGTATCCGGCGCAGCAGGCGCCCGGCGATGCGCGGCGTGCCGCGCGAGCGCCTGGCAATCTCATTGGCTCCCTCCTCGGCGAGCGCGAGGCCGATCACCCGCGCGCCGCGGGCGACAATCGTTTGCAGCTCCTCGGTGGTATAGAAGTTGAGGCGAACCGGAATGCCGAAACGGTCGCGCAGCGGCGTCGTCAAGAGCCCGGCGCGGGTCGTTGCGCCGATCAGGGTGAACCTCGCGAGGTCGATCTTCACTGAACGCGCCGCCGGTCCCGCGCCGATGATGAGGTCGAGCTGGAAGTCTTCCATCGCCGGGTAAAGGATTTCCTCGATCGCAGGGTTCAGCCGGTGAATCTCGTCGATGAACAGAACATCGCGCGGTTCGAGATTGGTCAGCTGCGCAGCTAGATCGCCCGCTTTGGCGATGACCGGTCCTGAGGTCGAGCGAAAATTGACGCCAAGCTCGCGCGCGACGATCTGGGCGAGCGTCGTCTTGCCGAGGCCGGGCGGCCCGACGAACAGCACGTGATCGAGCGCCTCGCCGCGCGCCTTGGCCGATTCGATGAACACTTTGAGATTCTTGCGCGCCGCCTCCTGTCCGGTGAAATCGGCCAGCACCTGCGGCCGCAGCGCCGCGTCGTCCTCCGGGCGCTTCTCGGCCGAGACGAGACGGCGGGGCGCATCGGCCATGTCAGGCGGCTCCCGGCGTTTGCGCCCGCTCGGGCGCCGGCCGCATCGTCAGCCCGACGAGGCTCGCCGCCATGGCGCAGACGAGGCCTGCGACGGCGCCGCAGGCGACGAACGCATGGGCGAGCGCGCCCTCGATCCCGCGCGAGAACGCTGTATCGATCCAGTCGGCGGTCGAGGCTCCGTTACTGGCCTCGATCGTCATGTCGACCGAGCCGCCGATCGCAGCGAGACGCAGCAGGACGCCATAGGCGACGGCGCCGCCGATAACGGCCGCGACCAGCGCGCGCGGCCATCGTTCCGGGGCCGCCGCGTCCCACAGCCCGTAAAGAAATCCGGTCGCCGCAGCCGGCGCGATTCCAACGAGATAGGCCGCGATCAGGACAAGCGTGCGCCCGAACAGGGCCGCGACCAAAGCAGAGAGGGCGAGCGTGTCAGCCCCGATCGGCGGCTTCAGGATAATGGCCAAAGGAAAAAACAGCGCCCCGCCGACCGCCGGCCCGAGCGCGGCGAACAGCAGCATCAGGCCGATCAGCGGCAGGATGAAGCGGCGCGGCGACGGGTTCATTGCGGAGCCGAGAGGAAACAGAGAACGACCATCAGAAACGATCGCCTCGGTCGCGATAGCCCTCCGGATTTGATCCGCGCGCGGAGCCGGCCAGCGCCTCACGCTCCGGAATCGGGACGATCAAGGCGCCGTCCGACCGGGCGATGAACGCGATCCTCTGGCCGAGGCGCCAAGACATGCGCTCGCGAACCGCTTTCGGGATGGAGATCCGATACTTGGATGAAAGCGTCGATGCGTCAGCCATGTTTTACCCTCGAGCGAACGACGCTTATGTCCCACGTTTGCCTCATTGCGCCAGATCCTTCAGCGCCGCCCGGATCAGCGCCGCGGTCTCAGCGTCCCCGCCAAGCTGAGCCGAGCCCCTGGCGATCGCGGCGGCGGCTTGGGGGCGGGCGTAGCCGAGGCCGACGAGCGCGAGGATCGCGTCCTCCGCCGCCTTGGGCAGCTTCGGCGCGCTCTCTGCGTTCGCGCCGCCGAAATCGACGCCGCCAAAAGCCGGCGCCTTGTCCTTCAGCTCCAGCACCAGGCGCGCGGCGAGCTTCGGGCCGACGCCCGGCGCACGCGCCATCATCGCCTTGTCCTGGTTGGCGATCGCGGCCGAAAGCGCGTCGGCCGTCAATGCGCCCAGAATGCCGAGCGCGACTTTCGCGCCGACGCCTTGAACGCTTTGCAAAAGGCGGAACCAGTCGCGCTCGGCGATTGTGAGAAAACCGTAGAGCCGTATCGCGTCCTCGCGCACCTGCGTCTCGATCAGGAGCGCAGCCGGCTGGCCGATCGCGGGCAGGGCGCGCAAGGTCCGGGCTGAGGCGGCGACCAGGTAGCCGACCCCGTTGACGTCGAGAACGAGGCCATCGTCCTCCAGGCCGTCGACGATCCCGCTGAGCTTGCCGATCATGCGGCGCCCCGCGCACGCGCCCGGCGGTGCTGAGCATGGCAGATGGCGACGGCGAGCGCATCGGCGGCATCGGGGGTCGAGGCGTCGGAGGCCGGCAGCAGCATTCGGACCATCATCGCGACCTGTTTCTTTTCCGCATGCCCGACCCCGACCACAGTCTTTTTGATGAGGTTGGCGGCGTATTCCGAAACCGGCAGCTCTTTCAGCGCGAGCGCCGCCAGCGTCACCCCGCGCGCCTGACCGAGCTTCAACGTCGATTGGGGATCGCGGTTGACGAACGTCTCCTCGACCGCCGCCTCGTGCGGCCGGTCCCGTTCGACGAGCGCCGTCAGCGCGCAGTGGATCGAGGCCAGCCGGTCGGCGAGGGAAGTCGCGGCGTCGGTCTGGATCGACCCGCAGGCGACGAAGCTCAGCCGCGATCCTGCGGCCTCGATCAGTCCCCAGCCCGTGTTGCGCAGGCCCGGATCGACGCCGAGGATGCGAATCGCGGCGATGTTCATGGAATGTCTCATATACGAAAACGAGCCGAATGCGACCTTAGCTTCAGGAAAGCGCATCGCGCGACGGTCGCGCTGGCGCTGGCGCCGCCGGTGCGCTAAGGCGCGGACAGGCGCTAGACCGAATCAGAAGGGCCGTGGGCGATGCTGCCGACGAAATTCTGGGCCGAAATGACCTGGCCGGATTTCCAGCGCGCCGACATGAGCAAAGTCATCGCCATTCTACCGGTCGCGGCTATCGAGCAGCACGGGCCGCATCTTCCGGTCGGCGTCGACGTCTTTATCAACGAGGGCTACGCCCGGCGCGCTGCGGCAAGAATTCCGGCGAACTTGGCGGCGCTCTTCCTGCCGTTGCAGCCGATCGGCGTCTCGGGCGAGCACAGCGACTTTCCCGGCACGCTGACGCTTTCGGCGGAAAGCGCGATCCGCGCCTGGACGGAGATCGGCGACAGCGTCGCGCGCGCCGGCTGCCGCAAGCTCGTGGTGATGAATTCGCATGGCGGCAATGTCGCCGCGATCGACGCCGCCGCGATTGCGCTCCGCCTGCGCTGGCGCATGCTGGCGATCAACGCCTCCTGGCGGCGGCTCGGCTACCCTGGCGGTCTGTTCTCGGCCCGCGAAACGACGCACGGGGTTCACGGCGGCGACGCCGAAACGTCGCTGACCCTCGCCTTCCGGCCCGAAACCGTGCGCATGACGGAAGCGCGCGATTTCTCGAGCGCCGCGGAATCGATGGAGCGCGACTTCGAGCTTTTGCGCGCCAGGCCGCCGCTCGGCTTCGCCTGGATGGCGAGCGACCTCAACCCCGAGGGCGCGGTGGGGGAAGCCAACAAAGCGACCGCCGAAAAGGGCGAGGCAGCGGCGGACTATGGAGTCGAGCGGTTCATCGCGCTTTTGCGCGACGTTGAGGCTTTCGATCTCGCGCGTCTCGCCTCAGGCCCGCTGGGGGCCGCGCGATGAGCGAACCGCACTTCGATTTCGAGCGCGAGGCCATGGCGCAGGGCTGCCGCTGGGTTGCAGGCGTCGACGAGGTCGGGCGGGGCCCGCTCGCGGGTCCCGTCGGCGTCGCCGCGGTCATTCTCGATCCTGAAGATCTTCCCGAGGGGCTCGACGATTCGAAGGTGCTGAGCGAGGCCAAGCGCGACGAACTCCGCCCCGTGATCTTCGCCAAGGCGCTCAGCATCTCGATCGTGTTCGCAAGCCCCGAGGAGATCGACGCGCACAACATCCGCGGCGCGGCGCTGCGCGCCATGGCGCGCGCGGTTCGAGCCCTGAGCTTGCGGCCGGATCTTGCGCTCATCGACGGACGCGACGTCCCGGACGGCCTCGTGTGCCCCGCGCGCCCGATCATTGGCGGGGACGCGCTGTCGATGTCGATCGCTGCCGCATCGATCATCGCCAAGACGACCAGGGACGCCCTGATGCGCAACCTCGCGCGCGACTTTCCGCAATACGGTTTCGCCAGCCACGTCGGCTACGCCACGGCGCTCCATCGCGAGGCGCTGGCGCTCGCCGGTCCCTGCCCCTATCACCGACGCTCCTTCCGGCTGTCCGTGGACGCCGAATAGGGGGTCTCGTCCGTAAAATTAAGTCGAAATAGCAATAAGGTTAATACTCTCTTCCATTACTTCGGGCGTGCGAAAACGACACAGCGTCAGGGCCGCCCGCATAACCAGACCTTTACTTAAAACGCGCCATAACCGACTCGCCGGTTCGATTGATCCGGGCGTCGAGTCGAGTGGTTCGTGTTCATGCGTATGTTGCGCGCCGGAGCGTTGCGTCACCCCGCCCAGATTCAGGTTTTGCGTACTGGCGCCGGCGAGACGAAACGCCCGGCCGCAATCGTATCCACGCCCCGCGACGCGATCCTGATCGGCGACTGCGTGGCCGAGATGGACAAGCTCCCTGCCGCATCCGTCGACCTCGTCTTCGCCGATCCGCCCTATAATCTCCAGCTCGAAGGCGCTCTTTCGCGCCCCGACCAGAGCCTGGTCGACGCGGTGGACGACGATTGGGACAAGTTCGCCGATTTCGCCGAATACGACGCGTTCACCAGGGCGTGGCTCTCCGCCGCCCGGCGCGCGATGAAGCCCAACGCGACCATCGTCGTCATCGGTTCGTACCACAACATCTTTCGCGTCGGGGCGATCCTCCAGGACCTCGGCTTCTGGATCCTCAACGACATCGTCTGGCGCAAGGCCAATCCGATGCCGAACTTCCGCGGCCGGCGCTTCACCAACGCCCACGAGACGATGATCTGGGCGGCGCGCAGCGCCGAGGCCAAAGGCTATACCTTCAACTATGAGATGCTGAAGGCGGGCAACGACGACTGCCAGGCCCGCTCCGACTGGTTCCTGCCGATCTGCTCGGGCGCGGAACGACTGAAGGACGGGAAAGGCCGCAAAACGCATCCGACCCAGAAGCCCGAAGCGCTGCTGGCGCGCGTGCTGGTCGCGGCGACAAACGCTGGCGACCTGGTGCTCGATCCGTTCTTCGGCTCCGGCACGACCGGCGCGGTCGCGCGAAGGCTCCGCCGCTCCTTCATCGGCATCGAACGCGATCCGGCTTACGCAGCCGCCGCGCGCAAGCGAATCGAGGCGGTCGAGCCGCTCGTTGAGGAGGCGGTCGCGACTGCGCCGACGCGGCGCAGCGAGCCCCGCGTCGCCTTCGCCAGCGTGGTCGAGGCAGGGCTGGTCGAGCCGGGGGAAAGGATCGTCGACATGCGCCGCCGCCACGCCGCCGTCGTGCGCGCCGACGGGGCGGTCGCGGCCGGGCCGGCCGTCGGCTCCATCCACAAGATCGGCGCGCTGGTGCAGGGCCTGCCCGCCTGCAATGGCTGGATGTTTTGGCACGTCGAGCGCGCCGGCCGTCTCACGCCGATCGACGATTTTCGCGCCAACATCCGCGCCATGATGCGCGCCGCAGCGGAATAGAGTTTCAGCGCTTCCGCCTCGGGCGCGGCTGCGGCTGGGCGAAGTCCGCAGCCCTCAGCGAGAAGACTTCGCCCGCGCTCTCTTCCGTATCGAGCCAGGTAAAGGGCAGATTGGGGAAGTCTCGCAGCAGGAGCTCCCGCCCGAGGCCGATCTCGCAGACGAGCCGTCCCTCGGGCGTCAGATGGTCGGGCGCCCGGCGCAAGATCCGGCGCACGATGTCGAGCCCGTCTTCCCCGCCCGCATGCGCCATCCGCGGCTCGGCCGCGTATTCCGGCGGAAACGCTTTGACCGCCTCGGCGTCGACATAGGGCGGATTGGCGAGGATGAGGTCATAGCGCGCGCCCTTCACCGGCTCGAAGAGATCGCCTTCGATGAGGGTTACCCGATCGGCGAGCCCGTGCTCGTCGATGTTGCGCCGGGCGACGTCGAGCGCCTCGGAAGAGAGATCGACCGCATCGATCCGCGCGTTGGGAAAGACACGCGCGGCAAGAATGGCGAGCGACCCGCCGCCCGTGCAGAGATCGAGCGCGCGGGAAACCGCCTCGGGATCGCCGGTCAGCGCGTTCTCCTCGGCGAACGCCGTCATCAGAAGTTCGCCGATGAAGCTCCGCGGCACGATGACCCGCTCGTCGACATAGAACGGCACACCCTGGATGTAGGCGCGATTGAGGAGGTAGGCCGCGGGCTTTCGCGTCGTCACGCGCGCCTCGATCAGCGCGTCGAGCCGCTCGCGCTCGCTCCTGAGCAGCCTGGCGTCGAGAAACGGATCGAGCGCGTCGATCGGCAGCTTCAGGCCCTCGAGGATGAGAAAGGCGGCCTCGTCGAGCGCCGTCGTCGCGCCGTGCCCGAACGCAAGGCCCGCGGCGCGAAAACGGCCGATGGCGTAGCGCAGCCAGTCGCGCGGGGTCGCGAACAGCTCGATACGCTCGTCTGACCCGGTCAAAAAAGTTCCCCGGAGAGCCTCAGGCGCTCAGGCGCCGTGCTTGCACTCGTGCATGAAATGTCTGCGCGGCTTGCCGTGCAGGTTTTCGGCGTCGGCCTTCTGTGAGCATTCGATCGACTTGGCGGAGCGGGCGCCGGCGTCCTCGGAGCCGGGCGTCATATGCGGCTTCATCGAATTGGGCGCGGCGGTCGCGTCGTCCGGCGCCGCAGCGTCGAAAGCAAAGGCGCCGCCCGAGATGAAGACGCAAAGCGCCACAGCGCAACCAAGAGTGAGAATTCGCATGCTGGAAGATTTCCCGTCGCGGACGATTGTTTATCTAAAACCCGGCGCTGTTTATAAAGGCGAAGTCGCGAATATCAAGCCGGGCAGTCTCTTGACGGCGGCGTCTCGCGCGAGTGTTGGTGCCGGATATAACGATCGACGAGCGCCTGATGCCCCGGGTTTCCATTGAAGACATCGCCGAACGCTTCCCCGACTTCCGGGTCGCCTTCGTCATCGCCGAACCGCTGAGCGTTGGGCCGCGGGGACCGGAGCTGGCAAAGGACATCGCCGCCGCCGAGGCAGAATGCCGCCGGCGCTGGGCCGGCGTGGAGCTTTCCGCCATTGCCGAAGTCGCGGCTTGGCGCGCAGCCTACAAGGGCTTCGGCGTCAAGCGCACGAGCTACCGGTCGTCGGCCGAGCGCCTTATTAAGCGGGTGCTCGCGGGCCAGCCGCTGCCCGAGATCAACGCGCTCGTCGATCTCTGCAACATGGTTTCGCTCGAGACCGGCTTGTGCCTCGGCTGCGACGATCTCGACAAGACCTCGGGCGACCTCGTCTTCCGGTTTTCGAGGCCGGGCGACAGCTTCGTCGATATGGGCGCGGAGCCTGGCGAGGATCCGAACGATCCGCCGAAGGAGGGCGAAGTCGTCTATGCCGACGATCGCCACGTGCTCTGCCGCCGATGGAACTGGCGCCAGGACGCAAGGACCGCTTCAAGCCGCGAGACGCGCCGGGCCGTCCTGACCGCCCAGTCGAACAGCGTCGGCGACGTCGAAGCCGCCGCTGCGCGCCTCGCCGATCTCATCGGCCGGGAATGCGGCGGGCGCTACCGAATCGAGGCGCTGGACCGGAGGCGGCCGAAGGCGGGAATTTAGAGCCGCCTTTGCGGCCCCCGGCGGGCGTCACCGCCGCCCGAACAGCCGCTCGATGTCGGCGAGCTTGAGCTCGACATAGGTCGGGCGGCCGTGGTTGCACTGGCCGGCGCCCGGCGTCGCCTCCATCGTGCGCAGGAGCGCGTTCATCTCCTCGGGCTTCAGCGCCCGCCCGAACCGCACCGAATGATGGCAGGCGAAGGTCGAGAGCCGCTCGTCGAGCCGGCGCGACAGGCTCCCGGCGCCGTCCTCGGCTTCGAGATCGGCGGCGAGGTCGCGCACCAGCACTGCGAGATCGCCCGCCGCGATCACCGCCGGCGCCTCTCGCACGATGATCGCGCCGGGGCCGAAGGCCTCGACGATGAGGCCGAGCGACGCGAGCTCATCCGCGTGCGCCTCGATCAGCGCCGCCGCGTCCGGGTCGAGCTCGACCACCAGCGGCGAGAGCAGCGTCTGCCGCTCGACGCCCTGTCCCTCGCGCTGGCGCTTCAAGGTTTCATAGACGATCCGCTCGTGCGCCGCGTGCTGGTCGACGATCACGAGCCCGTCGGCAGTCTGGGCGATAATATAGGCGTTATGAACCTGCGCCCGCGCCGCGCCGAGCGGCGCGGACAGGTCGCCCTCGAGCGGGGCCGTCGCAGCAACCAACGCGGCGGGGGCGAATGCGGCGAAGCTGGCCTGGGCAGGCTCGGCGAAGCCAAGGGAATGGTTCGGAGCGAGGTTCGGGGCGGCGGGCGAATCGCGCCAGCTCCAGCCGCCGGCCGGCATCGCCGGACGGAACGGTTGGGGCGGCCGCATCGCGAGCACGGTCGCCGTCCCGCCGGTGGTCGAGGCCCGGTGCAGCGCCTCGCCGAGGCGCTGCTTGACCGCGCCGACCACGAGCCCGCGCACGAGCCCCGAATCGCGAAAGCGCACTTCGGCTTTCGCCGGGTGGACGTTGACGTCGACCTCGCTCGGATCGCAGGCGACGAAGAGCGCAACCATTGCGTGGCGGTCGGACGGCAGAAAGTCCATGTAGGCCGCCCGCAGCGCGCCCGCGAGCGTCTTGTCCCTGACCGCGCGGCCGTTGACGAAGACGAACTGGTGAAGCGCGTTCGGCCGGCTGAAGGTCGGGAGCCCAATGCGGCCGGTGAGGCTGACGCCTTCGCGCGACGCGTCGAGGTCAAGCGAATTGGCGGCGAAGTCGTCGCCGAGCGCCTGTCTCAGCCGCTCGGCCTGGGCCCCGTCGCCCGCGCCCGCAGCCGGCCAGTCGAAGCCGGAGCCGATATCGGTCGAAAACGAGAAGCGGGTTTCCGGATGGCTCAGCGCCAGGCGCCTGACGATGTCGGCCACCGCCTGGGCTTCGGCTCTATCGGATTTCAAAAACTTGAGCCTTGCGGGGGTGGCGGCGAAGAGATCTCGCGCCTCGACCCGCGTGCCGAAAGGCTGGCCGCAGGGCGTAACCGGGCTCTTGGCCCCGTCTTCGACGACAAGCTTGAGGCCGGTCGCCGCGCCCGCGGCTCGGGTGCGGATTTCGAGCCGCGACACCGAGGCGATCGACGGCAGCGCCTCGCCGCGGAAGCCGAAGGTCGCAATCGCGGTCAAGTCGCTGTCGGGGATTTTCGAGGTCGCGTGGCGCTCGACCGAAAGCCTTAAATCCGCTTCGTCCATGCCGCGCCCGTCGTCAGAAACGCGAATGAGCCGGCGCCCGCCCGCCTCGATCGCGACCTCGACATGGCGCGCGCCGGCGTCGAGCGCGTTCTCGACGAGTTCCTTGACCGCCGCGGCCGGCCGCTCGATCACTTCGCCGGCGGCGATGCGGTCGATAAGCAGCGGATCGAGACGGCGAATCGGCATGGGGGCGGGCGGACCTCGGCCGGGTTATCGCACTGCCGGGGAACAAGGGGAAGGGAAGGCCAGCGAGCGATCTCCAAAGGCGGTGAGGGACACATCGCTGCCGCTGGCGAAAATCTGGCTCTATGGTTTGCGGGAGTTGCGCTCGACAATCGCGCTGCCGATCTCGGGGGACGACGGCCAGTGTCCGCGTCGACTCCCACCGAAAGCTTCATAAGCGCTCAGATTTTCGGGATCCGGCTGCGTCGGCGCCCCGTCCCTTAAGAACACGAGTCCTTCCTTTCCGGCCGGCATCGCTCGCACGAACGCATCCGCCTCGTCGAGGACTACGCGGAAGCGACGGGCGACGGCGCCAGCGTCGACCGGCTCGGTCAATGCAAGATCGGCAAAATCATCCGCCCGATATCGCGCATTGCGTCGAATTTCCGCGATCAGGCTCTCCGGCGAATAGCCGGGGTCCTTTGCGACCGACGCCCATATGACCGCCCCCAGCGGGATATGGCGCTCATGAATCGTGAGAAGGTCCAGCACATCCCTGGGCTCACGCCGTCCCGCGGCCGCAAGCGCCTTGTTTGCCGCAAGGTCGAATAGGGTGAGGCGGTAGCCGAACAGGTCGTCCTTCACAGCCGGGAAGAAACGGAAGTCGCTATCGCGCGCCCATTCCAATCGTGTTTCCCCGTCGCCTTTTCCGACAAGCGCTGCATGAACGCCAGGCTCGCGACGCAACCAGTGGACCATGAATCCTGTTTCAGCGAGCAACGCGGCGTCGGCGTCGGCGGCCTTGGCGACGCTTTCCTCGCGATCGTGAAAAATATCAATATCGTCGGAGTAGCGCGGCCCATCGCGATTAATGGCACTGGCGCCCGCGACATAGCTCTCGGGATCGCGATGACCTGCCAAGGTCAGCAGGATCTCGCTTTGGATCCTAGATAGCGGAACGGCAGGCCTCCTCGATCCGCGCCGCGAGCGGCCGGGTGGTCATGTCGCCGTCGCGCCGCAGGCTCTCCGCGATGACCAGCGCTTGGGCGATCGTGGGATGCGCGCTCGGCCTTCGGCTCCAGAGCGCTCGCGCGCCGAAGTCTCGAAACGCCTGCCGGTAGAGTTCGACCACGAATTCCGGCGCTGGCCTGCCGGCGCCGAGATCCATCAACTCTTCCAGACCGCGCCTTTCGGCCATCGCTTATGCCTTTGTCATCGCCGCCGGTCATGTCGATTTGATGCGGCGCCCCAGAGGGGAATTATCCCACGCCTTATCGCATCCCGGCCACTTTTGAAACTTGGCCCGGCGGAAGACCATGAGGGCACTGTCGCGCCGCACCCTCATCCGGCGCTCATAGACCGTTCGGAAGAACGGGCGTTCTTCCGCACGCCCTATGGCGCCACCTTCTCCCGGAGGGAGAAGAGTTAGAACCCCTCGGGCTTGCCCACCACCGTCGTATAGAGCGAGCCGTCGCCGAACGCACGCTCGGCCGCGCGCTTGAGGCTCTCGCCCGACACCGCCGCGATCTCGACGTTGCGCTCGACGAGCCATTCGGGCGAGCGGCCTTCGAGCTGGATGTGGACGAGCTGGGCGGCGATCTTGACCGAGGTGTCGAAGCGCAGCGGATAGGAGCCGATGAGATAGGTCTTGCCCTTCTCGAGCTCCTCTTCGCTCAGGCCCTTGAGCGCGACGTCGCGGATTTCGTGCGAGGCGACGTCGAAGGACTCGCGCGCTCGCTCGTTCTTGGTGGTGGTGCCGCCGTAATAATAGGCGCCGTGATCGTAGGCGTAGAAATTGCCGAACACCGTATAGGCGAGGCCGCGCTTCTCGCGCACTTCGCGGAAGAGGCGCGAGGTCATGTTGCCCGAGCCGCCAAGCACGTGGGCGGCGACGACGCTTGCGATATAATCGGGATCGTCGCGCATGAGACCCGGGCGGCCGAAGCGGATGGTCGACTGCGGCACGTCGAGCGGAATGGCGTCGATCTTGCCAAGGCCGGCGAAAGGGGCCGCGGCGACGGGCTTGAGATCTGCCTTGGCCGGCAGATCGGCGAAAGCCCTGTCGACAAGCTCGCCCGCGCTTTTTTCGTCGATCGCCCCGACGACGGCGACGACAAGCTGATCGCGCGCCAGCAGCCGCTTCGCCGCCGCGGCGAGATCGGCCCGCTCGATCAGCGCCAGCGTATCGAGCGCGCCGTCGGTCGGCTGGCCGTAAGGATGGCCGGCGAAGGCGTGCGCCTTCCACGCCTTCGCCGCCATCGAACCGGGGTCGTTGGCGTCGTGGCGCAATCGCGCGTTGGCGTTCTCGCGCACCCGGATGAACGGCTCCTCGTCGAAGCGCGGCTGATTGATCGCAAGGCGCAGGAGTTCGGCGGCGCGGTCGAGGTTCTTGGTGAGCGTGCGCATCCGGCCGCTCATCGCGTCGCGGTCGCTGTGGAACGAGATCTCGATCGCCTTTTCATCGAGCGCGCGCTGGAAGGCCTGCGCGTCGAGCTCGCCCGCGCCCTCGTCGAGGAGGCCCGCGAGCAGCATGCCGAGGCCCGCCTTATCGGTGGGATCCTGCGCCGAGCCGCCGCGAATCGCGAATTCGAGCGAGACCAGCGGGACGGCGTAGGATTCGACCAGCCAGAGCGCGAGCCCCCGCGGGGTGACGACCGTCTTCACCTTGACGGCGGATTTGGGCGACGAGACCACGATGTGCTTTTGCATGGGCGTTTCCCGTGTTCGTTTTGTATTGGCGCCGCGTGAACCGCGGCGCGGCAGTTCTGTCAGGCGGCTTCGTCTTCGAGCGGCAGAAGGTGTCCGGTCACGGCGGGCTTGCGGTCGAGCCAGCGGCGTGCGACCGCCATCACCGCCTCCGCATCGACGGCGTCGATCTTCATCGGCCATTCCTCGACGTCGCTCAGCGTCTGGCCGATCGCCAGCGACGAGCCGTACCAGCGCGCCAGGTCCGACTGGCTGTCGCGGGCGTAGATGGCGTCGGCCATGAGCCGCGTCTTGGCGCGTTCGAGCGAGCCCGCGTCGACGCCCTCCTTCAGGAACGTCGCCAGCGCGCGATCGAACGCCTTGTCGAGCGTCTCGAGGCTCACGTCCGGCGCAGGGGTCATGTTGACGATGAACCGGCTCTCGTCCAGCGCCGTGCCGTGGTAATAGGCCCAGGCCGAGACCGCGAGTTTTTCTTCAACGACCAGCGTGCGGTAGAGCATGCTCGTCTGGCCGCCGCCGACAAGATGGCCGAGGACGTCGAGCGCCTCCGATTCGCCGGGCTTAGCGGTGCGGCAGGAGGGCGCCAGATAGTGGCGCTGCCAGTTCGGCTGGTAAACCTTGGCGTCCGATACGGTGACCAGCCGGCTCGCCACCGTCGGAGGTTCAAGCGAGCGAATGCGTTCGGGCTTGGCGCCGCGCGGCTTCACCTTGCCGTAAGTTTCCTCGGCGAGCGCCAGCGTCTCTTCGGGGTCGGCGTCGCCGGCGACCACCAGGATGGCGTTCTCCGGGGTGTAGAAGCGATGGTAATAGGCGAGCGCGTCCTCGCGCTTGAGGCCCTCGATCTCGTGCCCCCAGCCGATGATCGGAATTCCGTAGGGGTGATGGGTGAAGAGCGTCGCCTGGACAGCTTCGCCGAGCTGCGCGCCGGGGTCGGTGTCGCAATGCATGCGCCGCTCCTCGAGCACGACGTCGCGCTCGGGCGCGACGATCGCGTCGGTAAGGACGAGCCCGGTCATCCGGTCGGCCTCGAACTCCATGCAGGCCTTGAGGTGCTGCCTGGCGACCTGCTGGAAATAGGCGGTGAAGTCGGAACCGGTGAAGGCGTTCTCCTGGCCGCCGACCTCGGAGATGAATTCCGAGAACTCTCCCTTGGGATGCGCCTTGGTCCCCTTGAACATCAGATGCTCAAGAAAGTGGGCGATGCCGGACTTGCCCGGCGGGTCGTCGGCGGCGCCGTTGCGATACCAGACCATATGGGTGACGACGGGCGCGCGGTGGTCCGGGATGACCACAAGCTCGAGGCCGTTCTTCAGGGTGAAATTGACGACTTGCGTCGCGGCGGAGACATGAGACGTCATCGCAATCCGAAGTCTGGAGGGACCCGCCCATGACGGCCGAAAGCGCCGTCCGTCATGACGATCTTGCGACATATAAGGCGCCGGCGAGCCGCTTGCCAGTCGGCGATTGCAACCCAGGAGCGGGCGGGGGCCGCGCTCACCCTTCGAGCCCCTCCGCCCGGCGCCAGTCGATGAGCAGCGTCCGGCGGGGCCTTGGCAGGCGCTCGTCGAGCGCCGCGACCTCGGTCATCCGGTCGAGGCGGAAATGGCGGAAGGCCACGCGTGTCTCGCACCAGGCGGCCAGCATCCTGACCTGCTCGAAAAAACCGACCGCGACCGGCCAGACCTTGCGCTGCGACCGGCGTCCGTCCTTGTCGGCGTAGGCGAACTTGAGCTTCCGCTCCTCGTTCAGCGCCTTGCGGACGGCCGAAAGCGCCGCGCCCTCGGCTTCAGCCTGAGCGCCTGCGGCGACCAGGAGGGTCGGCCAGTCGAGCACCGCGGCGCGCTCCGGCGGCAGCACTGCAGCGATCTTGGCGAGCGCGTCGCCAGCCGCCCTCGACAGGCCTTGGTCGGCCCGGCCCTCGATCCAGCGCGCGCCGAGCGCCAACGCCTCGACCTCCTCGAGGGTGAACATCAGCGGCGGCAGGTCAAAGCCCGGCTTGAGAACATAGCCGAAGCCGGCCTCCCCCTCGATCGCGGCGCCTTGCGCCTGCAGCGAGGCGATATCGCGATAGAGCGTGCGCAGCGAGACGCCGAGTTCGTCCGCCAGCGCAGAGCCCGCGACCGGAGCACGGCGGCGGCGGAGATTCTGCATGAGGTCGAGGAGGCGCTCGGCGCGGGACATCGGCTAAAGCAGCTCGCGCCGCCGGGCGCAGGCCTGGACGGCGAACGAACATTGCCGGCCGGAAGGCAGGGCGCTCCCATCAGGCATTCGATAGGTGACCTGGCTCACATGCGCGTTGGTCATGACGATCTTCACGTCACAGGCGGCCGGCGGCGCGAGCGCGCTGAAATTGAGGCCGACCGCCCAGGGCGGACTCGACGTCGTCGTCGTTCCGCCGGCGTAGGTCCAGATTTCGGTTCCTTCGCCCAGCCCGCGGCGCGCTGCCGGCTCTCCCATGCAGGCGAGAATATCCTTTTTCGACAAGCCGATCATATCCTGCTGCGCGATCTGGTCGACCTCGGGCCGCTCCGCGCAGGCGCTCATCGTCAATGCGAGGAGCGGGGCCAGCCGGATCGCAGCACAGGTTCCCACTCCAGACCTCCTTGAATTTTCGCCGTTTCTGGCGCGTTGAATATGGGGGTCGTCAGGTTGGCAAAGGCAGGGAGATTTGACAATGCGCCATCGGTCGCCGCGGGTTTGGCCTGGGCTCGCCCCCACGCTAGGCTCTGGAGCCGCGATCGCTGATCGCGGCCGACGCGGTACAGTTTGGCGAAGGAGCGGACCGATGACGATCTCGCAAGCCCAGGCGCTTCTCCTGACGACGGCTTTGGCGCTTGCCGCGCTCGGCGCGCCCGCGGCCCGGGCGGCCGACGTCTTCACGCTCTCGTCGACAAGCTTCAGGGACGGCGCGCTCCTTCCGAAATCGGCCGGCGACATTGCGGCGCGCGGCCCCAATTGCAAGGGCGAGAATGTCTCGCCGCAATTGTCCTGGTCGAACGCTCCCGAGGGGACGCGGAGTTTTGTTCTCGTGGTGTCCGACCCCGATGCGGGGCTCGGCGCGGGCATCACGCACTGGGTCGCCTATGGAATCCCTCCCGACGTGATCTCGTTCGCGGAAGGTGAAGCGAGCCAGCCGACCGGCGCCTATGTCGCCGGCAAGAGCACCAAGAACATTCCAGGCTTCGGCGGCCCATGTCCGCCGCCGGGCACGCCGCACCATTATTTCTTCCAGGTCGTCGCGACCGATCTCGACCCCAAGGAGCTGCCGGCCGGGCTGACCTTCGCGGAATTGCAGGAGAAGCTCAAAGGCCACCGGAAAGCCGAATCGAGCCTCGTCGGGACCTACGCCAATCCCTATCCGCAATAGTGATTTGATCGCCGGATGCTGCGCCCGTCCCATGCAAATCCCGCATACCGGCGGCGCCTCTGACGCCCCACTGGCGGAGCTCGTGGAACCCCGTTCCAGACGCCTGTTACCGCCCTGATAAGTGCGAATAACGGCCTGATATGCCCCTGTTATCCGTGTTCGCGCCGCGTATTTGAATATGTGGGTAATCCATTGAAAAAACATGATATTCGTGCGTAAAGTTCGAGCCGAATTGCGATCTTCGCCCTGTTTTCTCCCTGCTAGCAGGGACAAAACAGCGCGGCGGGTCGCGTCGAACGCATGCGCAGGCCGCATAGCCGAGCCCACGCCGGACGCGATCTGCCCTAAGGGGCGTCGGCGCGCCCGAGGATCGCGATCTGGGTGTCGCCGTAGATGCGCCTGTCGACCATGGCGAGTCCGGCAGGGGCGGCGATTTCGGCCTTCGCCGCCTCTTCGACGACGCAGAGCGCGTCCGGCTCGAGCCAGCCGCCGCCGACGAGCGCGGCGAGCGCCAGCCCCGCAAGGCCCTGGCCGTACGGCGGGTCGAGAAAGGCGAGCCCGAACGGGCCGCCGGCCGGGGCCGCGCCCAATCGGGCGGCGTCGGCGCGCCAGATACGGGTCACCCCGCCGAGGCCCAGCGCCTCGACATTGGCGCGCAGCAGCGCGCGCGCCTCCGCCCCGTTGTCGACGAAGAGGGCGAAGCGCGCCCCGCGCGACAGCGCCTCGATCGCCAGCGCCCCCGAGCCGGCGAAAAGGTCGACCACCCGCTGGCCCTCGACGTGGCCGGGATAGCGATGCTCCAGAATGTCGAAAATCGATTCGCGCAGCCGCTCCGAGGTCGGGCGGATGGCGCGCGAGGACGGCGCGGCGAGAGCGCGGCCCTTCAGGCGCCCGCCGACGATGCGCATCGTTCAGGGCTTGCGCGGCGGCCGGCGCGGGCCGTGGCCCGGGCTCTTCCCCGGCCTTTTGCCGGGCGGACGGCCGCTCGCCCGGCCCGGAGAGCCGTGATCCGAGCGCGGCGGCCTGCCTTCGCCGCCCTTGCCGCGGCTCTCGCCCTGCGGCCAGTCGAACTTGCGCTCGCGCGGCGCCCCGTGGCCGACGCCTGAGCGAGACGGCCGGTCCCGCGCGGGCCTTGCATCGGGCCGCTCGGGGTGGCGCTCACGCTTGCCGCCGTCGCCGGCTGCGCGCGGGCCGCGCGGCTTGAAGTCGGCGCGCGGAGATTTCTCCCGGCCGGGGCCGGACCCTCTCGGCGCCCCGCCCTCGTAGCGCCTTGGCGGCCGTTCGCCTTCGGGGCGATCGAATCGACGCTCGCGCGGCGCGCCGTCGCCGGCGTCTCGGCGCGGCGGACGCTTTTCCGAGCGCGGCCCGCGGGGTTTGAATTCTGATCGCGGCGCGGGTTCGCGCTCTTCGCCGCCTCGCTTCCGCCCCGGGTCGAACGCGCCCGCCCGGCGCGGCCTCTCCCCTGCACCGCGGCCGGGGCTTCGCGCGGCTCCGCGGCCACGGCCCTGCGATTCAGCGGCGGCCCTTTTGGCGAGCTCCGCCGCGGTCGGCTTCAGGCGCTCGACAGCGACCGTGCGCCCCTTGCGGTCATGGGTCGAGCCGCGCTCAATCCGCTTCCGCGGCGCGGCGCCGCCGGTCGTGTCCGCGACGATCTCAGCCCGCAGCGCCGAGACGTGCTTGCGGCGGCGCTCGGGGGCCGAGGGCGGCGGGCGGCGCGGCGGCGCATCCTCGCGCCGGAACGGCTTGCTGCGTTCCTCCTCGCCACGGCCCCGGCGAGCATCGGGCGGGCGCTCGCGACCCGGCCCTTCGCGCCGTCCCCGCTCCTCGCGGCGCCGGTCGTCCGGGCGCGGCTCTTGCTGCGGCTCTTGCGGCGGCGCGCTCCGCTCGATCAGCGGCGCATCGAAATCGACGCCGGCTTCCCGGGCGAGCTTCGCGCCCAGCTGGTCGCGCAGCACCCGGGTGCGCACTTCGGCCACCTCGCCCTCGGCGAGATCGCCGAGTTCGAACGGGCCGAAGGAAACGCGGATCAAGCGATTGACCGCCAGTCCCAGGTGTTCCAGCACCTTCTTGATCTCGCGGTTCTTGCCTTCGCGCAAGCCCATCGTGATCCAGGCGTTGGAGCCCTGCTCCCGGTCGAGCTTGGCTTCGATCGCCGCGTAGTCGACGCCGTCGAGGCTGATCCCGCCGCTCAAGCCGTCGAGCCTCGCCTGGTCGATTGTCCCGTGCGCGCGCACGCGATAGCGGCGGAGCCACCCGGTCGCGGGCAGTTCGAGCACCCGCGCGAGGCCGCCGTCATTGGTCAATAGCAGGAGGCCCTCGGTGTTGATGTCGAGCCGGCCGATAGCGACCAGCCGAGGCAGGTCGGGCGGAAGCGCCTCGAATATCGTCGGCCGCCCCTCCGGATCGCGCGCCGTGGTGACGAGCCCGCGGGGTTTATGGAACAGGAACAGCCGCGTGCGCTCGGGCGCGGCGAGCCGCTGGCCGTCGACCCTGACGTCGTCAACGTCACTGACGTTGAAAGCCGGGCTCTCCAGCACCTTGCCGTTGACGCTGACGCGGCCAGCGGCGATCCATGCTTCGGCGTCGCGGCGGGAGCACAGGCCGGCGCGGGCCATGACCTTGGCGATGCGGCTTCCCTCGCGGACTTCCGAACCCGACTTTGTCCCGTCGCTCATACTCGACATATCCAATTGGAAAGGCTCCGGCATTGCCTGGAGCGAGCGCCTGTCCTAAGCCCGAACCGCCCGGCGAGCCAGACAAAAAGGGCGGCGGGGCGCTGGGACGGGGAAGCGGATGGCGCCCAACAATGCGAATGGCGGCGGCGATCCCATGAGCCTTGCCTTCGCCGAGGCGCGGGCGGCGGAGGCTCGCGGCGAAGCCCCGATCGGCGCGGCGCTCGTGCGCGATGGCGTCGTGATCGCGTGCGCCGGCAACCGCACGCGCGAATTGGCCGACCCGACGGCGCATGCCGAGCTCCTCGTCATCCGCGCCGCGGCCGCCGCGCTCGGCTCCGAACGCCTCGCCGGCTGCGACCTCTACGTAACGCTCGAGCCCTGCGCGATGTGCGCCGGCGCGATGTCCCACGCCCGCATCCGCCGCCTCTATTATGCCGCGCCCGACCCCAAGGGCGGCGCCGTCGATCATGGCCCGCATCTCTTTGGTCAGCCGACCTGCCACCACGCGCCGGAAGTCTACGGCGGCATCCGCGAGAGCGAGGCGGCTGCGATGCTGAGGGCCTTCTTCGCCGCGAAGCGCTGAGCGGCCGCGGGTTGCCAAGACGTCGAACGGCGTGACACCATCGCGGTCTCTTAATCAGAACCCGTCAAGGGAGGAGTCCCATGCCCCGTCCGCCGTTTCGCGCCGATCATGTCGGCAGCTACCTTCGCCCCGAGCATTTGCGGGAAGCGCGGGAGCGATTCGCCGCCGGCGGTCTGGCCGCGGAGGACCTGCACGCGATCGAGGACGAATGCATCCGCGAGGTGGTGCGCGCGCAGGAGAACGTGGGCCTTAAAGGGATCACCGACGGCGAATTCCGCCGCACCTATTTCCACGTCGATTTCCTCGAGAGGCTCGAGGGCGTCGAGACGCGCTACGGCGAGTTCGTGTCCCACTTCAGGAAGACGGACGGAACCGAGGTCGGCTTCGCGCCGCCGACGATGCACGTCGGCAGCAAAGTCAAATGGGTCGCGCCGATCCAGGGGCCGGACTTCGACTTCCTCAAGTCGGTCACAACCCGCACGCCGAAAGTCTGCATCCCGGCGCCATCGATGCTGCATTTCCGCGGTGGGCGCGAGGCGATCAGCGAGGCGGTCTATCCGCGGCTCGAGGACTTTTACGATGATCTCACCGCCGCCTATCGCGCCGAGGTCGCGGACCTCGCCGGGCGCGGCTGCCGCTATTTGCAGTTCGACGACACCAATCTCGCCTATCTCTGCGATCCCGACATTCGCGCGCGCACGAAAGCGCGCGGCGACGATCCGGACACGCTGACGCGGCTCTATTGCAAGCTCGTCAACGATTCGATCCGTGACCGGCCTGCCGGGATGACAGTGTGCGTTCATCTCTGCCGCGGCAATTTCAAGAGCGCCTGGGTGGCGAAAGGCGGCTACGAGCCGGTCGCGGAAATCCTGCTCAACGAGATGAAGATCGACGGCTTCTTCCTCGAATATGACGACGAGCGCTCTGGCGATTTTGCGCCGCTGCGCTTCGCGCCGAAAACCGCGACCATCGTGCTTGGCCTGATGAGCTCGAAGCGCGCTGCGCCCGAGCCGAAGGACGAGGTCAAGCGCCGTATCGAGGAAGCCACCAAATATGTCCCGCTCGATCAATGCGCGCTGAGCCATCAGTGCGGCTTCTCCTCGACCGCGCACGGCAACGACCTCTCGGAAGCCGACCAGTGGATCAAGCTCGCGCGCCTGGTCGAAATCGCCGAGGAAGTCTGGGGCGGCGTGTAGGGCGGTTTGCAGGACATGACCTCAAAGCTCGCCTGGTTCGAAACCGACAAGTGCTTCATCGACGGGCGGTGGGTCGCCGCCCGGTCCGGCGCGCGCCTCCCCGTCGAGGACCCGTCGCGCGGGGTCGAGATCGGCGCGATCGCGCGCGGGACAAGCGCTGACATCGACGCGGCGGTCGACGCAGCGGAGCGGGCGCTGGCGGGCGAATGGGGACGGCTCACCGCGACCGAGCGCGGCCGGCTGCTCATGAAGCTCGCCGGGCTCATCCACACCCGCATCGAAGACCTCGCGCGGATCGAGGCGATCGATGTCGGCAAGCCGATCAAGCAGGGCCGCGCCGACGCGCTGGCGATGGCGCGCTACATGGAGTTCTACGGCGGCGCCGCCGACAAGGTGATGGGCGAGACGATCCCCTATCTCGCCGGCTACACCGTCTATACGCTGCGCGAACCGCATGGCGTCACCGGCCACATCGTGCCGTGGAACTATCCGATGCAGATCGCGGGCCGGACGATCGGCGCGGCGCTGGCGATGGGCAACGCCTGCGTCCTGAAGCCGGCGGAAGAAGCCTGCCTCACTTCGCTTGCGCTCGCCGACCTCGCGCGCGAGGCCGGCTTTCCCGCCGGCGCGCTCAACATCGTGCCGGGTCTCGGCGAGGAGGCGGGCGCGGCGCTTGCCGGCCATCCGCGCGTGCGCCATCTCTCGTTCACCGGCTCCGTGGCTGTCGGCGCGCTGGTGCAGGCGGCCGCGGCGCGCCATGTCGCGCCGGTGACGCTCGAACTCGGGGGAAAATCGCCCCAGCTGGTTTTCGCCGACGCCGATCTCGAACACGCGCTGCCGTTTCTCGTCAACGCCGGGATCCAGAATGCGGGACAAACCTGTTCGGCCGCCTCGCGCATCCTCGTCGAGCGCAAGCGCTACGCGGAGGTGGTCGAGCGCATGGGCCAGCGGTACCGCGCGCTTCGGGTCGGACCGGCGGAGGCCGATCTCGACGTCGGGCCGCTCATCTCGGCGCGGCAGAAGGCGATCGTCGCGGGCTTCATCAAGGAGGGCGCGGATCTGACCATCGCCGCGGAAGGGTCGATCGTCGCCGACGCGCCCTCCGGCGGGCATTATGTCTTCCCGACCCTGTTCGCCAACGTCAGGCCCGATCATCGTCTCGCGCAGGAAGAGATTTTCGGCCCCGTGCAGGTCGCCATTCCCTTCGACGACGAGGCGGAGGCGGCGGCGATCGCCAACGGGACCGGCTACGGTCTGGTCGCCGGCGTCTGGACCTCGGACGGGGGCCGTCAGATGCGGCTCGCCAAAGCGCTGCGCTCGGGCCAGGTGTTCATCAACAACTATGGCGCGGGCGGCGGCGTCGAACTGCCGTTCGGCGGGGTCGGAAAGTCGGGTCACGGGCGCGAAAAGGGTTTCGAGGCGCTCTACGGGTTTTCGACGCTGAAGACGGTCGCGGCCTGGCACGGCTGAAGGGGCTCCCATCATGAGAAGGCGCGCCCTGATCGCCAGCCTGACGGCGGTCGCACTGACGGCAGGCTGCGCGCTCGCGCCGGAATTGAAGACCTTTCATCTGTCGCATCGGGAGTGGCGCGGAACGGCGCTCTCCGAGCGCGGACGTCTCGTTGTCGCCGACGCGGTGGCGGGCGCCGCGCCTTATACGGTGACGGTCATCGAGATCGGAGGCGTGCTCGAGCTGCCCGCCGACCCCGTCAGGCGGATCGGGATTCTCGATGCGCGCGCCCGGACGGTCGCGGCCGAACTCGAGCGCCACGGCGCCGTCCCAGGCGACATCGGCGTCGAGGTGCGGCCGCAGGCGGAAGGGACGGAGCGTGAGCCCGACGGGCCGCTGCTCGCCAGGCGATTCGCGATTGTCGTTCACGAGTGGTGAGGCGTCTGTCCGTCGGCAACTTCGGCAATCTCCCGCGGGGGCGCCATTTCCGGCCTTGAATTCAATGTTTTCAAGCCTTTGTGGCGCCATTTCCGCGCCGACCGCGGCCCCCAACGCGGCTAACCGCCCGCTAACACATTGAAATATAACGATTTGATCGGCCGGACACGGCAAAACCGAGATCGTTTTTTGTTGTTCTCATGCTTGTCATCTGTCGGCGGCGGCTTTTTATGTCTCAACTTTTATTAGTTATTTCAATGGCTTGGCAAGCATGGGCTTGGCAGCTATGCAGATTCGAGAGAGTCCTGGGTGGCTGCTGCTTCAGGGGATATCGGGCTGAGGTCTCCTCATTCTACCGGCCCGTTTGGCCCAACGACATTGTAGCGCGGTTTTGGATGATTACCAAGCACTTTATGTCGAACAACCGGAAGGTCGCCGATACATTTGGGCTGACCTGTAGGGCGCCCGGGGGCGCGATCCTGGAAAGTTGGTGGCTTTCAGGCGCGAGGTTGTGACGTCAATCCGAGCGCCACGCGCCAAGCTAATCCTGCAGGGCCTTCGGCGGGATCACCCCGGTCGCCACGGCGACGGCGACCGCGTGGGTGAGGTTCATGCAGTGCAATTTGTGGCGCGCCTGATCCAGATGGGTCTTCACGCTGCCGAAGGCCAGGTTCAGAATGTCCGCGATTTCCTGGTAGGTTTTGCCCCGCGCGGCCCAGATCAGGCATTGCTCCTCGCGCCGGGACAGGCTGACCGGCGCCGGGGCGAGTTTCGAATTGATATTGGCCGCTGAATCGATCAGCACCGACAAGAGCTGCAGCTTCACCATGTTGTCGGTCTTAAAGTCTTCCCATTCCGATCGCGAAACATTGCTGGTGAAGGAGACGACCGAAGAGACGCCTTTTCGATTGCGCACCGGAATCGAGATGCCGTTACGCCCGATGTTGTGTTGGACTGCGTCGGCAAAGAAGCCTGTCACTCCGGGGTCGTCGCTGAATAAGGTCTGCCAGTCGAACGGAAGAACAGCGTGGCGTCCATGCGCGATGACGGGGTCGATCTTGATGTATTCCTTGAAGAAATATCTGAGCTGCCATTCCCTCGAATAGGTCATCGCCGCGGTCAGCATGCTGGTGTCCGAGCTCTTGTCGGAGGCAAAGCGAATGTAGGAAATATGGGCGACCCCAATTCCAGCCGCGATTGCTTTGAGCGAGTCGGCGAGGTCCTCCTCATTGTAGCCGAGGATGGTGTCCGTCAGCCTGACCGCCGCAGTGTCGATGCTGATGCTTGGCCGGTTGCCTGGCCGGTCGAGGACGCTATGGTCTGACACCGAAAATCCCGATCATGACTTCGTCCCGGGCGTGCGCTACCATCCAGCCGGCCGCAGGATCGATTCGTCCGGAGACGTGACAGCAAAGCTCAAGCAGTTCGACGCATATGGACATCAATCTTCGCGTCTCGCAAGCCGAGAGCCTCAACTCGCCTATCATTGGCTGTGGAGCGTTAACTTCCACTTCTTCTTTTTTCGTTTTCTTGGCCAACTTCCCCTCCCAGCATCAGGGTCATTCCCTAACTGTGAACTTGCTGACGTTGGGGACTGTTGACAAGCGACATATCTGTGGAGGGTAAAACGTGAACGAGGGTTGCGCTGCTTGACGCCACAACTGCGCAGGGGGCGGGGCTATGCGACGCCGGTCTCGGGGTTTTCGCGTTCAAACCGTCTCGCGAAAAAGCGACAGCGAGTGCATCAGGGTCAAAATTCCATCCACGAAGCGCGAAGCTCGTCCGCTTCGGGCGGGAAGCGGGCTCATAGGGATCGCCTTGGGAAGGGCCGGGGTCCGCGCCATAGCCGCCATTCCGTGTCGAGCGTCCGGTGATCGGTTCGCGCTCCACAACAGTTGTGTTCGGAACAACCCGGCCAAGCGGCCATAAAATTGGCCAAACGATGCCGTAGAAGCGACCCACTTTGGGCGGTGGGTCCGTCGTCGTCGGCGAGCGGGCTTTAGAATTCAAGTTTCTCATTAAGCAGATCGATGCGAAAACGCACGTTGGGAGGGAACAATCATGAACCAGGACCTTGTTGATCGCGGCCGCATGACGCCGCGACTGTCCGGCCGCCGCGCCGCTTTGATCGGCGCTGCGGGCTTGTTGATCGCCCTGTGCGGGTCTTTCGAAGTTCGCGCCGAGTCCACGAGCCCGAACACCGAGGCAGCGATGCCGGCGGACTATTCCGATCCCGCGCACTGGCTTTGCCGCCCGGGGCGCGCCGACGCGTGCACGGCCAATCTCGACGCGACCATCATCGCCGAAAACGGGTCGATGACCCACGAAGCTTACCACGCCGATCCGGACGCTCCGATCGACTGCTTTTACGTTTATCCCACCGTTTCACACGAACCAACGGGAAATGCCGATTTTGCGATCGACAGCGATTTAACTTTCGCCGCCATCCAGCAGTTCGCTCGTTTCGGCGCGCGTTGCCGGCTATTCGCACCGGTCTATCGGCAGATCACGATCCCTGCCTTGGTGGCCCTGTTCTCGGGCAAGCCCATACCGATGAACCGCGATCTCGGTTACAGCGACGTGCTCGCGGCATGGCAAAACTATCTCGCCAACGACAATCATGGCCGTGGCTTCGTGCTAGTTCCGTTGCACTGAGGTTTTGACGGTTTGAAGCTCAACGGAGGACCGGGAGGTCCTCGGACTCGATCAGAAGCTCGATGCTGCGCGGGACGCCGGGGATCCGCCTGATGAGGTCGGCGCGTTCGAGGGTGAGCACCATCTGATGGACGCTGGGTGGCGAGACTTGGAAGTGCCGCTGCATGTCGGCTTCCGCGGGCGGTTGGCGGAAGATACGGCTGTAGGCGTAGATGAAGGCCAGGTACTGACCTTGCTTGTCGGTGAACGGGGGAGCTGGGGACACGCGCCAAACAATTGATTCATAGCCTGATTCGTCTGGGCCTCGCGATTCGCGAGGAGACCCGGATGAACATACGCTACCATGTCGAACTGAACCAAGCCGAGCGGTGTGAACTCGCCGCGCTGGTGGGCGGCGGCAAGCATTACGCCCGCAAGATCAAACGAGCCCAGATTCTGCTCGCCGCCGACAGCGGTCTCAGCGACGACGCTATTGCCACGGCGGTCGCTGTCGGCGGCTCGACCGTTTACCGGACCAAGCGCCGCTTCGTTGAAGGCAATCTCGAAGCCGCCCTGAACGAAGAGCCGCGGGCCGGCGCCGATCGCAAGCTGACCAGCAACGAAGAAGCCCTGCTCGTCGCCACCGCCTGTTCGAGCCCGCCCGAAGGTCGCGCCCGCTGGACGCTGGAGCTGCTGGCTGGCGCGATGGTCAAGCTGACCGACCATGACAGTCTGTCGCGTGAGACCGTCCGCCGGCGCTTGGCCGAGAACCATCTCAAGCCCTGGCAGAAGGACATGTGGTGCATCCCCAAGGTCGACGCCGAGTACGTCGCCCGCATGGAGGATGTGCTCGACCTCTATGCCGAGCAGCCTGACCCAAAGCGGCCGGTGGTCTGCTTCGACGAAAGCCCCACCCAGCTCATCGGCGAAGCGCGCCAGCCGATCTCGGCCGCACCCGGACGGCTCGAGCGCTTCGACTACGAGTATCGCCGCAACGGCGTCGTCAATCTCTTCGTCTTCCTTGACGCCCACCGCTCTTGGCGCAGGGTCAAGGTCACGGGTCATCGCACCGCTGACGACTTCGCCCTTTGCATGCGCGAGCTTGTCGATGTCGACTTCCCAGAAGCCGAGCGCATCCGCGTCGTCCTCGACAACCTCTCCACCCACACCGCCGCCGCTCTCTACGCCGCCTTCCCGCCGGCCGAGGCGCGCCGCGTGCTCAGGCGGCTCGACTTCCACTACACGCCCAAGCACGCCAGCTGGCTCAACATGGTTGAGATCGAGATCGGCGTGCTCAAAGGCCAATGTCTCGATCGCCGCATCGAAAGCTGTGTCCGGCTCGTCGCCGAGATCGACGTCTGGCAGTCTCAGCGAAATCAAAGCGGCGCCCGAATCAACTGGATGTTCTCCACCGACAAGGCCAGAACCAAAATGGCGCGCGCCTATCCCGATCCCTCGCTCAAAGAGTCATAATCTCTGTGCGGAACTACTAGTGGGGCATAGCCAGGGAACGGGCGTTCTCGCCCGACTGGTTCGCGAGGAAATCGATGGCAAGCCGATCCAGGCCCAATTGGTGTCCGCGTTGCTGATCGGTGGCGCGCTTGGGGACGTGCGGGTCAAGACGGGCGACACCCCGGCCTTCGTGTTTCCACACATTCCGGTTTGCCGCTCGAACGCGGAGATCGGCTGCGTCATCGGCTTCTCTTCGTTCCGCGCGGAAACTCCGCCGGCCCCCGGAACATTGTTCGAGAAGGCACCTGAGGGCACCCATCCGGTTTGCGCCAATCCGGCAGCGCTGGAGGGCGGCTCGGGGACCCTTGAGGCCTATCTCTCGACTTCCGGCGCGCTCATCTCATCCCCCGAACCGAAAACTCCCTTCGTATGGACCGACCCGCCGTATCCGATTGAGACGCCGTTCGTTAAAGTTCCCGGCCTATTGAGCGCAAGCTGCGTCGAAAATGGTCAGGTCGTCTACCTCGCGGTGAGTTGCAATGCCGCTCAGGACGGCCGCCGAGCCAGCGATATCAAGGGTGACTTGATCAATAGCTCTGGGGCGTTGCTGCCGTCTTGGGGCCTGCACCTCATCGACGTCAATCTGACGATGGGCAATCTGCTCAGCATCGTCGGCGATGAGACACGCACCTATCTCGCGCAAAGTAAGAAGAACTAAAGCGCTGGGGCGAAAGCGGCGTGCAGCTGAAGGGCATGAGCTGAGGCGTCCAAGGGCCGACGTAGGCCGGGGCCAAACGGGTAGCTTTCCATCAATGGAAACAGAACCTGTTTGATGCGGAGACCTTCTCGCGCACCAACACCGTAAGCGAAGACCGATTTCTCGCGCTTACCGCCCGTTCATAGAGCCGATCTTTAATGCCCGCAAAGGGTCGAAACCCAGTCGAGCCTCATTGGCTTTTGGTCGTAGAGCGAGACGAATACAGGTTCGACCACCGCCGTCAATGCGACGAGCGTCGCGACAAAGCGATCCAGAGATCGGATAGTGACCTGCGATCCTTGGATTGCTATGGCTTTGCTCGTCAAGGGTGGTGTTTGCGATGGTGTGGCGTCCTTTGGCGCTGGGGTCGCGATCCTTGGTTCGAGCCCGTTTGCGAGATCTGGCGTTGCGCCGGACCAACCTCACATACGGTCGTCGCGTTTCCAGCGACTGCACCATGATTTCGCTTTCGGCGGCGGGGCTCGGGAGGCGGGACCATTCTTCGCATCGGCATTTTTAAGCCAAGCAATCCATCGGTTCGCCGACCCGGATCGGCCGGGGCTGATCAGTCCTCGGCAGATAAGAAGAGGGGGACTTCGGTTCTTGGGACGAGGTCAGGCGGAGGTTTTCATGACCGCTCCTTCGATGACGACGCCGGCGCTGGTGAATTTCCACAGCGCCACGAACAGCTTGCGGGCGAGCGCGACGATCAGCCGCTTGCGTGCGGCCCTGCCCGTCATGCCAGGCAGGCGCCGATGAAACCACTGCGCCAGCGCCGATTGCGGTTGATGTTGCAGCCACAGCCACGCCAATTGCAGCATTTTCGTTCGCAGCCGCGGATTGCCCGCCTTCGACACGCCCTGCTCGTGCTCGATCTTTCCGCTTCGCCAGGGCGACGGCGTGAGGCCGGGGTAAGCGCCCGCCTGCCGGCGGTTGGCGAAGGAGCGGCAAAGTCCTTCGGTCCAGAGGGAAGCGGCGAACTCCGGCCCGACGCCCCTCAGGCTCATGAGCAGGGCGACAGGCGAAGGCTGCGCCTCGACGGGCGCAGTTGCGTCCTTTCTTCGGCTTTCGGCGAGCCGGGCGAGCAGCCTGTCGCGGGCGTCCTCGACCGCCTTGATCTGCTCGAGCAGCAATTCGAGCCGGTCGAGTTCGCGCTCGATCTGCGCTTTCAGATGCGGCCCGAGCGGCCGGCCATCGCCCGTGCGCAGCTCGACGAGCCGCTTGCGGCGCTCGCGGCGCAACGGTTCATAGTCTCCCACCCCCTGCGAGAACAGCAGTCCCTTGATCCGGTTGACGTGCCGAATCCGCTCCTCGATCAGTTCGGCGCGCTCGCGACACATCCGCCGCTCGTCCTCCGCCTCGGGCGTCGGCGGCCGCACCATCGAGCAGACCCGGGGTTCGCCGCGCTTAAAGGCGAGCAACGCGCGCAGCAGCCCCTCGCCGTCGATCCGGTCCGTCTTGGCCCGCCGTCGCCGGCGCGGCGCCGCCACCGAGGCCGCGTCGACCACGTGGCTCTCGCATCCCTCCTCCTCCAGGACCCGATGGAGCCAGAAGCCGTCCAGCCCCGCTTCCTGGATCACGATGATCGGATGGCTCGTCCCGGTTCGCGCCAGAGCTTTGTGTCTGAGCTCAGCCAGTCGAGCGAGCAACGCGCAAACATCGCCCGCCTTGATCACGCGCTTCGACAACTTCTCGCCGGTCCCCGGCGACAGCGAAGTGACAAGCCACGTCGAACGGCTGAGTTCCAACGAAACGAAAATTGCGCCAAGCTGCGAATGGATAGCGGCGGTTTGTGGGAAAGGACGGTCAAGCGACATCGGTCGTCTCCAGAGTGGTGGATAGGCAACCCCAGTCTGACCAAAGACCGGCCGCTATCCGCCCCATGGAATCTTCGTCGCTGCGCTCCTCGCAATTGTCTCTTGGAGTTTCGGTAGAGAGGGTTGTCCCTGAAGATGGGATGCGCCGATTCGGGCGGCCGCCCGAATAGGCGCGCGGGGAGATTGGCCGTCTCGCAATGGGGCGTGACGCCCGCCGTCATCTGGGCCGTCTTCCCGCTTCCCTTGAACGCTTGATGAGTTGAATGGGCCGCCATCTGACCGATGCACGCCCGCAGACAATCCCAAGCTCACGGAGGATAGCCGCAAATGTCTCCCCCGCCACGCCCTCGCGCTTCATCGGATGCGACGTCGGCAAAACCACAATCGTCGCCTTCGACACCGCCAGCGGCCGCACCTACACGATCGCCAACGAGCCCAGGCGCTCTGTACGACTTCGCCGCCTCGCTCGACCCGACCTGCTTTGTCGTCTGCGAGGCCACGGGCGGCTATGAACGCGATCTGCTGGCTGCCCTGCTGGCGGACGGCGTTCCGGCCCATCGGGCCGACGCCCGCAAGGTCAAGGCCTTCATCCGCTCGTTTGGCACGCTCGGCAAATCCGACGCCATCGACGCAAGCGCGCTCGCCCGATACGGCAGGGACCGATACGCCGAACTCCCGCTTTGGAGCGCCCGCGAACCCGAGCGGCTGCGCTTGCAGGCGCTCGTGCTGGCCAGACGCGACCTCGTCAAGGACCGGCTCGCCTACGCCAATCGGCGCGCCGCCCCCGCCGCCGAGCCGTCCACGCTTATCTCGAGGCGCTCGTCGAAAGCTTCGACGCGCAAATCAAGGCGATCGAAGCCGATATCGACGCCCTGTGCGCCAGGTGCGAGCCGATCGCCAAGGCCGTCAAAACCCTGGTCGCGATCCAAGGCGTCGGTCAAAAGACCGCCGCGGCCCTCATCGCCCTCATGCCCGAGCTCGGTTCGCTCCCCCGCCGCCAGGCCGCCGCCCTCGCAGGCCTTGCGCCCCATCCCAATCAAAGCGGCCAGACCGACGCCTATCGCCGAACCCGCGGCGGAAGACCCGAAGTCAAACGAGTCCTCTTCATGGCTGCCCTCTCCGCCCGCAAACACAATCCAAACCTCAAGGCCTTCTATGAGCGCCTCGTCCAGGCGGGCAAAAAGCCCCTCGTCGCCATAACAGCAATCATGCGAAAACTCGTCGTCATCGCCAATGCCAAACTTAAAACGCAAAGTTTCAATGAGGATGACGGGAAGAATCAACTCGAATTCATCTCGATGCGCCCAGGTGTGGTCGCGAGCTAACTCCGCAAATCTACGCCGGGCGCGGGTTCGGGGCCCGCCGGGTTGGGCGCTTATGCGAACGCCAGCTCTTTGGCGCCAGGCGCCAGCACCGAATCCCTGATTCCCGTTGCGGCGCGGAACGACTTCAGGGGACCGGGGCCGGTGTCGAAGAGACCGGCGTAACACATGGTGTCGCCTATTCGCTGCGGCCTGCCGATGATCTCGGGATTGCAGCCCGCCGCTTTCACGACGCGGAACATCCTGGCGTCGAACACGCAGACGACCTGGCTCAGTCCCGCGAGCACCGCCACTTCGCCGACGCCCATGATGAGCTCATTGAGCGCGTAATTGACCCTGCGCCGGGTTCGCTCGGGCTGCCCGTCGACGTCCTTGCAGCAGATGCGCGAAATCTCCCAGATGGTGGCGCTTTCGATATGCTCCCCCTCCTCGAGCAAGAAGGGGAAGACGTCGCGCAGCATGTTCGGGCCGGTCGTCGGCAGGAGCCTGAGCGATCCCCAATAGTCTTCGGTGTCGGGATCGACCGATACGAGGTACAAAGGATTGGCGTCATCGAATTGATCGCGCTCGTAGCCGTTCTTGACGACGACGTCCCATCGAAGCCGTTCGGAAAAGGTTTCGGCCCGATTGCGAAACATCGCATTCATTTCCTTTGGAAAAAACGACGCATAAGACCCCTCGATAAGCTTCAGCATCGCGGTACGCTCCTCACAGATACGCTGACCAACTCTTTGAACAACTGGCGCTCATCGGCCTCGGCCGCTCGTCACCCCCAGGAGGCCGCCGAGCGTGTCGAGCGCGACCCTGAGGCGGTCGGTCACCACGGCGTCGGCGCGCCAGGGGGTTGCGAGTTCGGGGATGAAGCCGCGGCAGTCGCGCACCCCGGCGCCTTCGATGACGATGCGGGTGACGATCGGCCAGGCGGCGGGGCCGACCCGGTCCTCGGCCGTGCGCAGCTTGTCGCGGGCGTGCAGCGCGGCCTCGGACTGGGGCAGCCCCGGCCGCGGACCGAAGCCGGTCGAGCCGAGCCGGTCGGGCGCGACCGCCCGCAACGCGTCGAGCCTTGCCCGCTGATGGGTGCGGCGCAGGGATTCGCCGACCAGCCAGCGGATGTCGTTGAGCTTCTGGTCATGCGGCGCGAGCAGGCGGTTGGCGCGCATGGTGTCGAACGGGTCGAGAATGCGGCGCTGCCGCTCGGCGTCGCGGACCGGCGTCTGGCCGGCCTCCCTGGCGCGGGCGAGGCGCTCCGGCGTCGCGTCCAGCTTCTCCTGGACGGCGTCGGCGATGTTCTTTGGCGACCGGCGGGCGGTTTTGGGCGTGGCGCGGGAGGTCTTGATCATCGGACGAGCTCCGCGCAGAGGAGGGCCGGGGAGGTGCACCAGGAACCTTCCGGGACCGGCGCGACGAAGCGCGGGATCCGCGTCATGCAGACCCGGACGTCGGCCGGCGGCCGGGCATGGGCGCGGCTGAGGTCCAGGTGATGGAGTTCGCAGGCGCGGATCGCCGCGGCGCGCCTGCTGTCGATTTTCGGCCGCTTGCGCTTTGGCGAGACGGATGCGGTCATGAGTTCCCCTCCTTGGGCCGGTTGGAAATCAAACGGCGGCCCCATCGCCGCCATAAATTGTTCTTGTTCTGTTCATATTGTGAAAAAGGGAAGCCGAAGTCAATTTTTTGCTTGCGGTTTTTCGGAAGTTAGTTAATCTGAGGCAGCGGGTTCTTCGGCCCGCCGGAATCAAGGGGTATAAGACATTGACCGTCGAATGGATCCGCGCCGGGCTCAAGCACACCGGCAAAACGCGCAGCGGCCTCGCCAAGGCGCTGGGACGCTCGCCCTCAGCAGTAACCGACCTGCTCAACGGCCATCGCCGCCTGCGGGCCGACGAGATTGCGATCGTCGCCGAATATCTCGGCATCGAGCCGCCGCGCCTGCTTGGCGGCGGCGACAGGATCGTCCCCAAGGCGCCGCTCATCGGTAACGTCGGCGCCGGCGCCGTCGCGCATTTCTACGCCGATGGGCAGGGCCCGTTCGACGAGGTCGACGCGCCGATCGACGCCAAGCCGACCACGGTCGCGGTTCAGATCCGCGGCCATTCGCTGGGCGCGCTGTTCGACAACTGGCTCGTCTTTTACGACGACATCCGCAATCCGCCGGACGAGAGCCTTGTCGGGCGCATGTGCGTCTGCGGCCTTTCCGACGGGAGGGTGCTGATCAAGTCGGTGAAGCGGAGCCCCAACACCGGCCTCTGGAACCTGCTCTCGAACACCGAGGCGCCGATCTACGACGTCGGCCTCGAGTGGGCCGCGCCGGTGCGCGAGATGCGGCCGAGATAGTGAAGACGGGGGTGGCCTCGGGAGTTCCCTTCTTCCCTTGCGGGAGAAGGTGGCGCCCTTTCTTGCGTCGTGGCGTCAAGCGCCGCAGCTTAAAACTGCAAGCCATCGCGCTTCGCGCGATCCCCCTCATCCGTCGTTGCTTCGCAACGACACCTTCCCCCGCGAGGGGGGAAGGGTCGCAGCGCGTCGTCCGCTCACGCGGGGGAGGATGATGCCCCTCGACCCGCCCACCGCGCTCGACATCGCGCGCGCGCTGATCGCCTTTCCCTCGGTGACGCCGGCCGACGCCGGGGCGCTGCCGTATCTGCGCGATCTCTTCGTCCGCGCCGGTTTTGCGGCGGATCTCGTGACCTTCAGGGCGCCGGGGACGCCGGACGTGCTCAATCTCTATGCCCGCTTCGGGTCGGGCGGGCCGAACCTCGCCTTCGCCGGACATACCGACGTCGTGCCCCCCGGCGACGTCTCGCGCTGGCGGTTCAATCCGTTCTCGGCGACCGTCGCCGACGGTGAGCTCTGGGGCCGCGGCGCCTGCGACATGAAGGGCGGCGTCGCGGCGGCGGTCGCGGCGGCGCTGCGATTTGTAGCTGGAGAACGCGGTCAACGACCGCGTCTACAGGGCTCGATCAGCTTCCTCGTCACCGGCGACGAGGAAGGGCCGTCGATCAACGGCACGGTCAAGCTGCTCGACTGGGCGCTGGCAAGGGGCGAACGGTTCGATCATTGCATCGTCGGCGAGCCGACATGCGTTGCGGCGCTCGGCGACACCATCAAGCACGGAAGGCGCGGATCGCTGACCGGGCGCCTCACGCTGCACGGGCGGCAGGGCCACGTCGCCTATCCGCATGTCGCGGATAATCCGATTCCCACGCTTGCCCCGGTTCTTGCCGCCCTCATGGCGCCGCCGCTCGACGCCGGCGGCCCGGACTTCGAGCCGTCAAATCTCGAGGTCGTCAGCGTCGACGTCGGCAATCCCGCGGCGAACGTTATTCCGGGCGAGGTCCGGCTCGTCTTCAACATCCGCTTCAATGACGCATGGACGCCGGAGACGCTCGCGGCCAAGATCGCCGGGCGGGTCGAGGCGGCGTCGGGGGGCAGGCGGTTCACGCTGACTTTCGATCCGAGCAATGCGACCGCGTTTCTGACCAGGCGCGGGCCGTTCACCGACCTCGTCGCGGACGCCGTCGAGGACGTAACGGGGCGGCGCCCTGAACTCTCGACCGGCGGGGGCACCTCCGACGCGCGGTTCATCAAGAGCGTCTGTCCGGTGGTCGAACTCGGCCTCGTCAACGCGACCATCCATGCCGTCGACGAGCGGGTCCCGCTCGAGGATCTCGAGGGGCTGACGCGCATCTATGAGCGCGTGCTCGAGCGCTATTTCGCGGCGTCCGGTTCGTAGTCCACGCGCGTGAGATAAAGGCCGTGCGGCGGGGCGACCTGCCCGCAGCGGCTGCGATCGGCGGCGATCAGCGCCGACTTGAGGTCGGGTGCGCTCCAGCGCCCGGAGCCGACGTCGACCAGCGAACCGACCATCGAGCGCACCTGACGATGCAGGAACGACAACGCGCTGACTTCGAAGGTGATGGCGTCGCCGTCGCGGCTGACGTCGAGCCGGTCCAGCGTGCGAACCGGCGATTTCGCCTGGCACTGCGCATCGCGGAAGGTGGTGAAGTCGTGCCGGCCGATCAGCGCACGCGCCGCCTCCTGCATCGCCCCGGCGTCGAGCCGCGGCTTGATCGCCCACGCGCGGCCGCGTTCGAGCGTGAGCGGCGCGCGGCGATTGACGATCCGGTAGACATAGTGCCGGGCGCGGGCGCTGTGGCGGGCGTCGAAGTCCTCTGCCGCGCGCTCGACCTTCACGACGGCGACGGGATGGGGAACGAGCCGGGCGTTCAAGCCCTCGCCGAGCCGAAAGGGCGTCCAGTCGCGCGAAAGATCGACATGCGCGACCTGGCCCGTCGCATGGACGCCCGCGTCGGTGCGCCCCGCTCCATGCGCGCTCACGCGCTCGCCGGTCATGGCGAAGACGGCGTCCTCGAGCGCCTGCTGCACCGACATGCCGTTCTCCTGGCGCTGCCAGCCGACAAACGGCCCGCCGTCGTATTCGAGGATGAGCTTGAAACGCGGCATGCGGCTCTGAGCAAGGCTGAAGGATTCCTCCCCCCTTGTGGGGGAGGATAAAGGAGGGGGGTCGCGCCGTCGTTAATTCCAGTAGGCCTTGTCGAACACGACAATCTCCACGATCCGCGCTACCCCCCACCCCAGCCCGCCCCACATAGCCCGTCGAAGGAGGGGCGTTCTTCCGAACGCCCCTTGAGGGGGCGGGGGCGCTGACGAGCCGTCCGCCGCGACGATTGTGCATCGCAACAAACTGTGAAAGGTTCAACCGTCACAAAACCCGGCCCGCTCCACGATGTCCATTCAAGCCGCGATCCATCACCTCACGCACTACAAATACGACCGGCCGGTGTCGCTGGGCCCGCAGATCATCAGGCTCCGGCCCGCGCCGCAGAGCCGGACCCGCGTGATCTCGCATTCGCTGAAAGTCACGCCGGCCGAGCATTTCGTCAACGTCCAGCAGGATCCTTACGGCAACTGGCTGTCGCGCTACGTCTTCCCGGAGCTTGTCAACGAGCTCAAGATCGAGGTCGACGTCGTCGCCGACATGACGGTCTATAATCCGTTCGACTTCTTCGTCGAGGAAAGCGCCGAGGTCTGGCCGTTCGAATATGGCGAGGATCTGAGGCCCGACCTCGTCATCTACCGTACGCCCGAGCCCGCGGGGCCGCACCTGCAGAAGTTCCTCGACAGAATCGACCGGTCGCCGAAACGCACCGTCGATTTCGTGGTCGACCTCAACCGGCGCCTGGCGAACGAGATCCAGTATGTCATCCGCATGGAGCCGGGCGTGCAGAGCCCGGAGGAGACGTTCGGGCGCGCCCTCGGCTCCTGCCGCGATTCGAGCTGGCTCCTGGTGCAGATCCTGCGCCACCTGGGTTTTGCGGCGCGATTCGTCTCCGGCTATCTCGTCCAGCTGAAGCCCGACCTCGTCGCGCTCGACGGGCCTCCCGGCACCGACCACGACTTCACCGATCTCCACGCGTGGGTCGAGGTTTATCTGCCGGGCGCGGGCTGGATCGGCCTCGATCCGACCTCCGGGCTGCTGGCCGGCGAGAGCCACATTCCGCTCGCCGCAACGCCGCATTATCGCAACGCCGCGCCGATCTCGGGGCTCGCCAGCTTCGCCAATGTCGAGTTCGCCTTCGACATGCGGGTCAGGCGCGTGTCGGAGCATCCGCGCATCACCAGGCCCTTCTCCGAGGAGGCCTGGCAAGCGCTCGACAAGCTCGGCGAGGAGGTCGACGCGACGCTTGTCGCCGACGACGTGCGGCTCACCATGGGCGGCGAACCGACCTTTGTCTCGATCGACGATTTCGAGTCGGAAGAGTGGAACACCGGAGCGGTCGGTCCGACCAAGCGGACGCTCGCCGACAAGCTGATCCGGCGCCTGCGCGACCGCTTCGCGCCCGGCGGGTTCCTGCATTACGGGCAGGGCAAATGGTATCCGGGCGAATCGCTGCCGCGCTGGACCTTCTCGCTCTACTGGCGGCGCGACGGCAAGCCGATCTGGTCGGACGGGAAGCGGATCGCGGCCGAGGGTCAGGAAACCGGGGCCGACAGCAAGAAGGCCGAGGCGCTGCTCGACGCGATCGCGGGCGAACTGGGCCTCGAGACCGACTATGTCGCGCCGGCCTACGAGGATCCCGCGACATGGATCCTCAAGGAAGCCGACCTGCCCGACAACGTCACGCCTGAAAATTCCAAGCTCAAGGACCCGGAGGAGCGGCTGAGGCTCGCGCGGGTGTTCGCGCGCGGATTGAACGAACCATCGGGTTACGTTCTGCCGATCCAGCGCTGGCAGGCGAAGGCGTCGGGGCATCACTGGCGCAGCGAAAAATGGAAGACGCGGCGCGGGGCGCTTTATCTGGCGCCCGGCGACAGCCCCGTCGGCTACCGCCTGCCGCTCGGCGCGTTGCCCTATGTGCCGCCGGCGTCGTTTCCCTATGTCGTCGAAGCCGATCCGACCGAGCCGCGCGGGCCGCTGCCGGATTTCGCGGCGGAACGGGAACGCGCCCAAAGGGTCGCCTCGTTCGCCGCGGCGGAGCCGGGCCAGGAGCGGGTCGAGCAGCGCCTCGGCGACATCGACGGCGCGGTGCGCACCGCCGTCACGGTCGAGGCGCGGGACGGGCGCCTCTGCGTCTTCCTTCCCCCGGTCGAGCGGCTGGAGGACTACCTCGAACTGGTGGCGGCCGCCGAGACGGCGGCGGCGCGAGTGGGGCTCCCGGTGCATATCGAGGGCTATCCGCCTCCGGTCGATCCCCGCCTCAACGTGATCCGCGTCGCGCCCGACCCCGGCGTGATCGAAGTCAACATCCACCCGGCCGCGAACTGGCGCGAATGCGTGGCGACGACCGAGGCGATCTACGAAGAGGCGCGACTTTCGCGGCTCGGCGCCGACAAATTCATGATCGACGGCAAGCACGCCGGGACGGGCGGCGGCAACCATGTCGTGGTCGGCGGCGCGACGCCGCTCGACAGCCCGTTCCTCAGGCGCCCCGACCTGCTCAAGAGCCTCGTCATCCAGTGGCTGAGGCATCCGAGCCTCTCGTATTTCTTCTCCGGCCTCTTCATCGGACCGACCAGCCAGGCGCCGCGCGTCGACGAGGCCCGCCACGACAGTCTCTACGAGCTCGAGATCGCCTTCGCCCAGATCCCCCGTCCGGGGCAGGGCAAGTCGCCGCCGCCTTGGCTCCTCGACCGGCTGACGCGCAACCTCCTCACCGACGTGACCGGCAACACCCATCGCGCCGAAATCTGCATCGACAAGCTCTATTCGCCCGACGGCCCGACCGGGCGGCTCGGACTGGTCGAATTCCGCGGCTTCGAGATGCCGCCGGACCCGCGCATGAGCCTCGCGCAGCAGCTCCTCATTCGCGCCATCGTCGCGCGCCTGTGGCGCGACCCGCTCGACGGCCCTCTGCCGCGCTGGGGATCGTCGCTGCATGACCGGTTCATGCTGCCCCATTTCGTCTGGGAGGACCTCATCGACGTGCTCGGCGATCTGAAGACGCACGGCTTCGCCTTCCGCTCCGACTGGTACGAGGCGCAGCGCGAATTCCGTTTCCCGTTTTGCGGCGAGGTCGAATATGAGGGTGTCCGGCTCGAATTGCGTCAGGCGCTCGAACCCTGGCATGTGCTGGGCGAGACCGGCGCGATCGGCGGCACCGCGCGCTACACCGACAGTTCGACCGAGCGGGTGCAGGTCGAGCTGACGACCGGCGATCCCGATCGCTACGTGGTCGCCTGCAACCGGCGCCGCGTGCCGCTGCGGCGAACCTCGACCCAAGGCGTCTCGGTCGGCGCGGTGCGCTTCAAGGCCTGGAAGCCGGCGATGGCGCTGCATCCGACCGTGCCGGTCCAGGCGCCGCTGGTCCTCGACATTTTCGACACCTGGAGCGGGCGCGCGCTCGGCGGCTGCGTCTATCACGTCGCCCATCCCGGCGGGCGCAGCTACGACACCTTTCCGGTCAACTCCAACGAGGCCGAGGCTCGCCGCCTCGCCCGGTTCGAGGCGCGCGGCCACACGCCGGGCTCCTACGAGCCGCCGCCGGAAACCCCGCATCCGGACTTCCCGCTCACGCTGGATTTGAGAAGGCCGCAGGGGATCTGATGAAGTCAATCTCGTCAAGGGTTGGCGCCAGGACCGGTCAAGCGTAGATATTCGTGTCGGAAGGGACCGATGAGCGAAACTCTTGAGCGTCCACAAACGCCGGCCCGGCATCGGCTCAACGTCGATTCGTATTACAAGATGGCCGAGGCCGGCATTCTGACCGATCGCGATCGCGTCGAGTTGATCGGCGGGGAGGTGATCGATTTGAATGCCATCGGCAGCCCGCATGCCGCCGTCACCAACCGGCTCGTGCGCTTCTTTGCCCAGACTATGGTGGACGGTTCGGCGCTGATCTCGGTTCAGAATCCGCTGCGCCTCGACGCCTACAACGAACCCGAGCCTGATTTTGCTGCTTTTACGGCCGCGCGCCGACGACTATCGCGCAAGCCATCCGGAAGCCGCCGACGTCCTCCTGCTCGTTGAAGTCTCCGACAGCTCTCTCGGCTATGACCGTGGAATCAAGCTTCCGCTCTACGCACAATTTGGCGTCAACGAGGTATGGATCGTCGACCTCGTTGGCGCCGCCATCGAGGCCTACCGGCAGCCCAACGAGGGCGCATACGCATCCTTCCGCGCCTGACCTCGGGTTCTCTCGCCCCGGCACTCCTCCCCGGGGCTATGGTCGACGTCACCGCCCTCTTGGCGTGAACCGAACTGGGACCAAGTGAGATGCGTCGTCATGGCGAAGGGCGCTCGGCAAGAGCCGCCTCGATCTCCCGCGCCGGGGGAAGTTCCGCGAACGCGTCGAACCGTCCATTCTCCGCGATGTCTTTCGCCGCGCGCATCATCGCGCCCCAGGCGACGCGGGCGAGCGCGCCGCCGACGCTGATCCGTTTGACGCCGAGGTCCTCGAGCTGGCGACGGGTGAAGCCCGGCCAGCCGACCAGCACGTTGACCGGCAGCTTGCCCGCGACCCGGACCACTTCTGCGACCTCCTCCGTCGTCTTCAATAGCGGCGCGTAAAGCACATCGGCGCCGGCTTCCGCGTAAGCGGCGAGCCGTCGCAGCGCCTCGGTCAGGCCGCCTGCCTCGCGCAGGATCGCCTCGCTGCGAGCGGTCAAGAGGACCGTTTCGCCGCTGGCGTCGATAGCCGCGCGGGCGGCGCGCAATCGCTCGACTGCTTCACTCAACGGGAAGAGCGGCGCGTTGCGGTCGCCGGTGTAATCCTCGATCGAAAAGCCGGCGACGCCGGCGCCGACGCAAAGCCTCGCGCTCTCATAGACGCCCTCGGCGTCGGTCGCGAAGCCGGCCTCGAAATCCGCATTGAGCGGGAGATCGGTCGCGTGGGCGAGGTCGCGAAAGTGGCTCAGCGCATAGGCGCGATCGATCCGCGCCGTCCGTCCGCCCCGCCGCAAACGCCATCCCGGCGCTCGTTGTCGCGAGCGCCGGGAAGCCGAGCGAAGCGAGATATTTCGCCGAGCCGATGTCGAACGGGTTCGGCATGACGAAACATTCCGGCGCCTGGTGCAGTTCGGCGAAGCGGCGGCGCTTGTCGGCGATGGTCGGGGTCATGAGCCAGCCTTCGGCATGAGTTCTGAAAGCGCGATCTTCTGTCGTCCCTGGCCATCGAAATTGTCGGGCGAGAGCCAGCGCTCGAAAGCCGCCTTGCGCGCCGGCCATTCGCTGTCGAGC
Organism: uncultured Alphaproteobacteria bacterium; assembly: GCA_963787135.1. GTDB lineage: Bacteria > Pseudomonadota > Alphaproteobacteria > Rhizobiales > Beijerinckiaceae > Roseiarcus. Next base: position 172,271 of record CAWBBW010000017.1, read on the forward strand.
ATCGCGAACCATGCGGTGTCGCGGTTCCGGCCCTTCACGATCATGTGCTGGCGGAAGACGCCCTCGAAGGCGAAGCCGAAGCGTCCGGCCGCGCGCTTCGAGGGCGCGTTGAGATTGTTGCACTTCCACTCGTAGCGGCGGTAGCCGAGGTCGTCGAAGACATATCGGGCGAAGAGATATTGGGCTTCGGTTGCGCCGGCCGTGCGCTGCATCGCCGGGGTAAAGAGAATGTTGCCGACCTCGATGACGCGATTGGCGGGATCGACGCGCATCAGGGTTTGATAGCCGACCGCGCGGCCGGAGGCATTGTCGATGACGGCGAAGAAAAGCGGATCTTCGGAGCGCGCCTTAAGCTCAAGGCTCGCGCGAAATTCCTGCAGGTTGGCATAGGGTCCGTCGAACAGATAGGTCCAGACCCTCTCGCGCTCGGGTTCGCCATTCGAGCCGTCGTAAAGGGAGATCGCGTGCTTGTGAGCGTCGAGCGGCGCAAGGGTGGCCCAGCGCCCCTTGAGCGTAATCCGCTCCGGTCGCTTGGCTGCGTGGGCGTCGACGAGAGGGCCGATGGGCAGCGCAGACTGAGGCGTCATCGTACCGGTGGTTTCCTCGAAGCTTCCAATCATGACTCGTTCACGTCCGTCTTAGCGAAATCCTCGCCCTTGAACAGAAGCCGCGCCCCGGCGGCTTTGGCGCACGCGTAGGACAGGCAATCGCCAAAGTTGAGCTGGGCCGGATGCCGACCTTTGCCATAGCGCTCGAAACACGCCACGGCCATCCGACCGATCGTTTCGTCGATCGGAATTTCGGTCAACGCGAACTGTGACGCCAAGCCGTCAAAATAGTGCTGCGCGCGAAGGGGCGCGACATCGCGCCGGCCCGCAAGCACCATGCAGGCCTCAAGCCGAACGGCCGCCGATGTGAGGCGCCGACTGGCGGAATCGACCGCAGCCGAAAGCGCGCGCGCGTCGTTTTCGCCGAGGAGGATGGCGACGATCGCCGACGTGTCGACGAACATTAGTGCCCCCACAACTCGTCGATCTCGTCCTTGGTGACCGCTCGCGGATTCGGGCCAGCCTCAGCTTGCAATTGTACGGCAAGCTCCTCAAGCCGCTCTTCCAACGGCCGCTTGTCGCGCTCGCGCTTCAACTCGGTGCGCAGCGCGTGGCCGATCGCCTCAGTCATGTTGGTCTTGCGCAATTTAGCGAGCTCCTTGGCAAGCTCGCCGACTTCGGGGTCACGAATGCTGATGCCCACCGGCCACTCCGTCTATACAAAAATGACTATTCGTATATACGGAGCCCTCATCGTCTCGTCAATGGTTGTCCCTCGGGGTCCCCGTCGTCTGGGCGAGGCGCTGGTAGGCGACGGCCGGCTTCAGCACCATGCCTTCGTCGAACTGCGCCACCATCTCGCGCTGGATCTGCTGCCACGGCGTCTGGCTCTTGGGGTAGTCGTAGCCGCCGTGCTTCGACAGCGCGGCGCGGCGCTCGGCGAGTTCGGCATCGGAGATGAGGATATTCGCTGACCGCTTCTTGAGATCGATCCGGACGCGGTCGCCGGTCTTGAGGAGCGCAAGTCCCCCTCCAGCCGCCGCCTCCGGCGAGGCGTTGAGGATCGAGGGCGAGCCCGACGTTCCGGACTGCCGTCCATCGCCGATGCAGGGCAGCGCGTGGACGCCCTTCTTGATCAGCGCCGCCGGCGGCTGCATGTTGACCACTTCCGCGCCGCCCGGATAGCCGATCGGCCCCGTGCCGCGCATGAAGAGGATTGAGCGCTCGTCGATCTTGAGTTTCGGGTCGTCGATGCGCCGGTGATAGTCCTCCGGTCCGTCGAACACGATCGCCCGGCCCTCGAACGCATCGGGGTCATTGGGATTGGAGAGAAAGCGCGCGCGAAACTCCTGGTCAATGACGCTCGTCTTCATGATCGCATCGTTGAAGAGATTGCCGGAGAGCACGATGAAGCCCGCGTTCTCCATCAAAGGCTTTTCGATCGGGAAGATGACGTCGGCATCGTCCGATTTGGTCTTGGCGCAGTTTTCTCCGATCGACTTGCCGTTGACGGTCAGCGCGCTCTTGTGGATGAGCTTGCGCTTCATCAGCTCGTGGACAACCGCAGGCACGCCGCCGGCGCGATGGAATTCCTCGCCGAGATACTTGCCCGCGGGTTGCATATTGACCAGCAGCGGCACCTCATGGCCGATGCGCTCCCAGTCCTCGATCGAAAGCTTCACCCCGATGTGGCGGGCGATGGCGTTGATGTGGATGGGCGCGTTGGTCGAGCCGCCGATCGCGCTGTTGATCACGATCGTGTTCTCGAACGCCTCGCGCGTCAGGATGTCCGACGGCTTCAGGTCTTCCCACACCATGTCGACGATGCGCCGGCCCGTTTCGTAGGCGATCTGGCCCCTCTCGCGGTGCGGCGCGGGGATGGCCGCGCAGCCTGGCAGGCTCATGCCCAGCGCCTCGGCGAGCGCATTCATGGTCGAGGCGGTGCCCATCGTGTTGCAATGGCCGATCGACGGCGCGGAGGAGGTGACGATCTCCATGAACTGTTCGTAGTCGATCTTGCCCTCGGCAAGATCCGAGCGCGCGCGCCAGACGATGGTGCCCGAACCCGAACGTTCGCCGTGATGCCAGCCGTTCAGCATCGGGCCGCCCGACAGCACGATCGCGGGAATGTTGACCGTCGCCGCCGCCATGATGCAGGCGGGCGTCGTCTTGTCGCAGCCGGTCGTCAGAACGACGCCGTCGATGAAATAGCCCATCAGGATTTCGACGAGGCCGAGATAGGCGAGGTTGCGGTCGAGCGCGGCCGTCGGCCGCTTGCCGGTCTCCTGAATCGGATGGACAGGAAACTCGAACGCCACGCCGCCGGCGGCGGTGATCCCGTCGCGCACCCGCTTGGCGAGCTCGAGGTGATGGCGATTGCAGGGAGAGAGGTCCGAGCCGGTTTGCGCAATGCCGATGATCGGTTTGCCCGACCTGAGCTCGCCGGGGGTGAGGCCGAAATTGAGGTATCGCTCGATATAGAGCGCCGTCATCCCCGGATTGTCGGGATTGTCGAACCAGAGGCGGGACCGCAGGAACCGCTTCGTGTCGGCTTTCGCGCCATTGCGCTTGGTCTTGGTCTTGTCCGCCATTGTTCGAACCTCCCGCGAGCGGCGATCGGCTTGTTCGCGCTCTGACATGTCAGTATGGAGCCGCTGCGATCCGCTTTCAACGTCTACGGTTGTGCAGGCTCCGTTCCTCTGACGCGCTCCGGTGGATACCGACGGTCGAATTCGCTCGTCTGGTCCCGTTCAACGCTCACATCGCGACCGGAGAGACCCCGAAGAGCCACAGATGCAGGCCGCCGATAAGGACGCCCCACAGCACGACGCCGGTCGCGAGCGCGCCGATGGTCGCGCCCCAGTTCGGCGGCGGATAGACCACGGCGTTTCGCCGGTCGCGAGCGTAGGCGCTGAAGAGGTCCGCGCCCGCCCAGAGGAGAAACGCGCCGAACAGCAGCAGGTCTGCCGCCGAGCCATTGGCAAGTAGATGCCCGACAGCCCAGAGGGCAACGCTCCAGACCATCGGATGATGAACCGTGACCGCGAAGTGGCTCTTTTTGAAGCCATAGGCGGCCAGCAGAATCATGCTGAACAGCATGAGCAGGATCGTCACGTGCCGCGCCCAGACCGGCGGCGCCCAAAGGAGCGGCGCGTCCCAGCGCGCCTCTGCGAACCCCCAGACGATCAGCACGAAGCCCACTATCGACAGCAGGGAATATATCCCCTTCCAGGGGCCATCCCCGAGCCGCGCGATCGCCTTCGCGCGCCCATCCTCGGCGACGATGCGGATCGAGTGAAGCCCGAGAAAGATCACGAGGCCTAGCGCCAGGATCATCATGAGCCGATAGCCTTTTGTCGGTAAGCTTCGAGCGCCAGATTAGGGGGGACCTCGCGATCGCGACAAGGGCGATCTTTCGGGCGCGACCAATGCGAGGGCGCGCCTGTCGACCAAGTGCGGGCTTGCCCTCAAGCAGCGGACGTCGCAGGGAGCGGCCTGTCCATTGTCATGAGCATTTGCGATGTCCTGGTCCGCCGCGCAATACGTCAAGTTCGAGGAGGAGCGCACGAGGCCGGTGCGCGACCTCGTCCAGCGCATCCCCAATCACGGCGTCGAGCGCGCCGCCGACATCGGTTGCGGCCCAGGCAATTCGACCGAGGTCCTGCGCGAGCGATACCCCGACGCCGCGATCGTCGGCATCGACAGTTCGCCCGACATGATCGATGCGGCGCGGAAGCGTCTGCCCGACGTCGACTTCAAAATCGCCGACATTGCCGGCTGGGACGAAACCGGTTTCGACGTCATTCTCGCCAATGCGGTGATCCAGTGGATTCCCGACCACGAGGCGCTGCTGCCGGCGCTGATCGGCAGGCTCGCGCCGGGCGGCTCGCTCGCGGTCCAGACGCCGGATAATCTCGACGAGCCTTCGCACCGGCTCATGCGCGAGGTCGCCGCTCACGGGCCATGGGCGGGGAAGCTCGCCGGCGCAGCCGAAGCGCGGGCCGAGCGCAAAGGCGCCGATTGGTATTTCCGCCTTTTGCGAACGCATGCGCCGCGCGTCGACATCTGGCGCACGACCTATTTTCACCCTCTGGCCGGGGGGCGCGCGATCGTCGAATGGGTGAAGGGGACGGGCCTCCGCCCTTTCCTCGATCCGCTCGATGCGTCGGAGCGAGAGGCCTATCTCGCGCGCTACGAGACGGCGATCGCCGCAGCCTATCCGGCCGAGCCGGACGGAACCGTGCTGCTGCCGTTTCCGAGGCTCTTCTTCGTCGCGACCCGATGAGACGAGAAGTTTTACCCTCAAGGAGGGCCCGCTTCCAACCCGGCGACGCTTCATGCTATGGCGGGCGCCTCAAGCGCCCGTAGCTCAACTGGATAGAGTATCGGTCTTCGAAACCGAGGGTTGGGAGTTCAAGCCTCTCCGGGCGCGCCAATATTTTCGCACGCGGCGATTTGCCCTCGGGAGCAGCCTTGATTGCCTGGGGTTATTCCGGAGGACGACCTTGGCCGCACGCATACCGGAAGCGCAGCCCCCATTTCCGGGCGATGTTCAGCAGCGTCTCGAAGCGATGATGCCCAAGGGGGTGGCGCCGCTGCTCCTGTTCACAACGCTCGCGCGCGATCCGCGGCTGTTCAAGCGGTTCCTGGCGGGGAGCCTGCTCGACAAGGGAACCCTCAGCCTGCGCCACCGGGAAATCGTGATCGATCGGATCACGGCGTTGTCCCGCTCCGAATACGAATGGGGTGTTCACGTCGCTTTCTTTGCCGAGCGCGCCGGATTGGACGAGGCGCAGATCGCCTCGACCGCGCAATCGGGCGCCGCCGATTCCGTGTGGAGCGAGCCGGAACGTGCGTTGCTGACCGTCTGCGACCAGCTCCACGCCACCTGCGACATCGACGACAAGGCGTGGAACGACATCCGGAGGCATTTCCCGGAAGAAGCGATTCTTGAAATTCTGATGCTGGCTGGCTCCTATCGAATGGTGAGCTATTTGACGAATGCCTTGCGGCTGCCGCTCGAATCATTCGGCCGGCGTTTTCCCCCAGAAGGCGGGTGTTGAGCCCGGACGTAACGCAACCTTCGCGATCTTCCGCCGCGCGCCCGTGGCCTATGGCGTTCGCGTGCCTGACTTGGGCCGCGGCCAAGCGGAGGCGAGGCCATATGCCGCGTTGCACAATCGTTGAGCCGGGAGCACCATGTCCCCGGAAGACGGCCGCGGGAGGAAGCAAGCGAGCCAAGTTCTTGCCACTATGAGACGTCAGGACCTGCGCCGAATCACAGTCAGGAAGGGACCCGAGAATGAGCGACATTGAGGAGATGATCCGCATACGGGCCTATGAATTGTGGGAGCATGCCGGCAGGCCGCACGGCCGAAGCGAAGAATTCTGGTTGGCCGCGAGGGCTGAGTTCGAAGGCGAGGCGGACACGGGCGAAGGACGCGACTTGGGCGCCGCTGTTTCCCCGCCCAATGAGGCGCCGTCGGTCGCTGTCGCTGACAATCGCAAGACGCGAACAGCCGCAAAACCGAAAGCGAAGCGGTCCTGACCGATCGCTTCCGAAGCCGTCAGATTGGCGGCGCCCACGAGACGGGCTTCTTTTCGCCGGTTTCCGCCGCGTCTTCCGCGCGCTGAGCCTGGACCGCTCCGATAGTCGCTCTCAAGACTTCGGTCACGCCGCGGTGCGTCGCGCTCGAGAGCAGGAGCGGCTTTTGGCGCGTGCCGCCCTCGGCGACCGGCGGTCCGTAGGACCGCATCGCACGTTTCAGTCGCTCGATCTGGGTCTTGAGCGTCTCCTCGCCGACGGCGTCGACCTTCGACAGAGCGACGATCTCCGCTTTGTCCTCGATCCCCTCGCCATACGCGGCGAGTTCGCGGCGGATCGTGCGGTACTGCGCGGCGGCGTTGTCGCCGGTCGCGTCAACGAGATGAACGAGCGCTCGGCAGCGCTCGACATGGCCGAGGAAGCGGTCGCCGAGGCCGTGACCCTCGTGCGCGCCCTCGATCAGGCCGGGAATGTCGGCAAGCACGAAGTCGCGATCGTCGATCCGCACGACGCCGAGGCCAGGATGCAGCGTCGTGAACGGATAGTCGGCGATCTTGGGCTTGGCTGCCGAGACCGCGGCGAGAAACGTCGATTTGCCGGCGTTGGGAAGACCGATGAGGCCCGCGTCGGCAATGAGCTTGAGGCGCAGGAGCAGGGCGCGCTCGATTCCCGGCTGGCCGGGATTGGCCCTGCGGGGGGCGCGATTGGTCGAGGTGGTGAAATGCGAGTTGCCGAAGCCGCCGTTGCCGCCGCGAGCGACGACGACGCGCTCGCCCTCTGCCGTGAGATCGGCCAGCATCGCGCCGCTCTCCTCGTCGATCACCTGGGTGCCGACCGGGACCTTGAGCACCGCGTCGGCGCCGCGTCCGCCTGCCCGGTTCTTGCCCATCCCATGCATGCCGGTCCTGGCCTTGAAATGCTGCTGGTAGCGGAAGTCGATCAGCGTATTGAGGCCTGCGGCGCATTCGACCACGACGTCGCCGCCCCGGCCGCCGTCGCCGCCGTCTGGCCCGCCAAACTCGATGAATTTCTCACGCCGGAACGAGACGCAGCCTGCCCCGCCGTCGCCAGAGCGAATGAAGACGCGCGCAGAATTGAGGAATTTCATAGCCGCCCGTCCGTTTGCGATCGCGCCTGATGGGCCAGGGTTTGACGCCGCGCGACGCCCGCATCAGCCCAGGCCTGACGGGTAAGCCGAAAGGTGTGACATTCGACGAGCCCTCCGCGCGCCGGCGCGCCAAGCAGCCCGCTCGACATGAATCGCGAAGCCGCACTTCTCAAGCACGCGGCAGGAGGCCACGTTCTCGATACGGACATTCGCGAGGGTCTCGACCGCCGGGGTCAAGCCAAATCCTGCCTTGACCATCGCGCGGGCCGCTTCGGTCGCCAGGCCTTGGCCCCAGGCCTCCGGCCTCAGCGCAAAGCCCAGCGTCAGGCGATCCGCGCCGCGGGATTCGAGGCTGATCGAACCGATCACGTCGCGCTTGCCCTTCGAGGGGGTCATCACCAGCGTCAGGTCGCGGCCCGAGGCGTTGGCTTCCCGTGCGGCGTAGATGAAACGCTCGGCGGAGCCCGGGGGATAGGGATGGGGCATGCGGGCGGTAAAGCGCGCAACCTCCCATAGGGAGCAGAAGCGATGGATCGCCGGGGCGTCGGACGCGCGCGGCCAGCGCAGCCAGAGCCTCGCCGTCTCCAGTCGGAACACATCGTCTCTTGCAAGATCGGGAAACATAAAAGCTCCGGCCCAGCGGCCCCGAAGGGGCCCTAAACGACGAAGGAGACGCGGCGACCGCATCCCCTTCGTAAGCTGCTCGGCTTACCGGACGGATGAAAGGACTTTTGGCCTTTCAGTCTCATCTCGAAGCTTTTTGGTTTCGAGAACGTCCGCGGGGCTGATCGCCGGAGCGGGGTTCTCGTCTTTCGAACCCCGCCTTTATTCTGCTGCGGGTTGGACCCGCACGGTTACATATTGACGGCCGTCGCCTTTGATCTCGAAGGCGACTTCGCCGGCCGCGACCGCAAACAGGGTATGATCCACGCCCATGCCGACATTGCGTCCGGCGTGGAACTTGGTGCCGCGCTGACGGACCAGGATATTGCCGCTGATGACGCGTTCGCCGCCGAATTTCTTCACGCCGAGTCGTCGGCCTGCCGAATCGCGGCCGTTTCGCGACGAACCGCCAGCCTTCTTATGAGCCATAGCCTTGCTCCAAAACCCTTTGGCGCCATCCTAAAAGACGGCGCGCTTTGTCGTCTCTATACTGCAAATCGGCGGACGAGGAAATCGTCGCCGGCCACGCTTCAGGCCCCGGCCTGGATGCCGGTGATGCGCACGATCGTCAGATCCTGCTTATGGCCGCGCTTGCGCTTCGAATTCTTGCGGCGGCGCTTCTTGAAGGCGATGACCTTCGGCCCGCGGGTCTGTTCGACGATCGTGCCGACCACGCTCGCGCCCGCAACATGCGGGGCGCCGATATGGTTGGTCGCGCCGTCGAACAGCGCAAGCACTTCGTTGAACACCACCTCGGCGCCGGCTTCGCCGGGCAGCGACATGACGGTGATCTTTTTCTCGGCGGCGACCGTGTATTGCTTGCCGCCGGTCTTGATGACTGCGAACATCGTTTTTTCCCGTGTTCCGCCCGGCTCGTTGCGCGGGAACCCGCGCGGCCGGCTTCTTTGCAGTGGACCGAAATCGCGGCTCTGGAAAGAACCGCGGGCGAACGCTCCGATTTGAACGCCTGACGCACAAAAGTTCGTGGCGCAAAAAACCAAAAGCGCGGCCGAAAGCCGCGCTGAAGCGTGCCAGCCTATAGAGGCGCGATGGCTCGAAGTCAACCGGTTTAGGCGACTGTGAGTCGCGGCTTCGCCCGCATCTCCTGAGGCGGCCTGCTGGCCGCGTCCGGCGAGCGCGGCTACAATCCCGACGCGAATTGTGGCTGGGGCGCTTCCCATGTTTCTCGACTGGCTGCTGGCGAGCTTCCATCATCTCGCGGTGTTCTCGCTGGCCGGCATCCTTGCGGCCGAACTGGCCTTGACCGCGACCGTCCTCGACGGGCGCACGGTGCTCCGGCTCGCACGCATCGACGCATGGTTCGGCCTCACTGCCGCGATCGTGGTTGGGGCAGGGCTTTCGCGGGTTTTCTTCGCAGCGAAAGGCTTCGACTATTACGCCGCCAACACTTTCTTCTGGATCAAGATGGCGCTGTTTGTCGCCGTAGGCTTGATCTCGGCCGTGCCGACCTTCTCCTTCATCGTCTGGCGAAGGCAGGTCCGCGCCGATGCGGCCTTCCGGCCGCCCGCCGCGGAAGTCTCCCGGCTGCGCAGGGCGCTCTACGCCGAGGCGGCGCTCTTCGCGCTGATTCCGTTGTGCGCCGCCGCCATGGCGCGCGGCTACGGCATATGACGGCGTACCCGGCAAGGCCTCAGTCGATCAGCCGGTAGGCCGGGAGCGTGAGGAACTCGTCGAATTCGTTGGCGAGCGACATGTCCGAAAAGAGCTTGATCGCCTCCGGGAAACGGCCGCCCTCGAACGCCTTGGCGCCGACCTCGCCCTTGACCCGTTCCATCTCGCCCTTGAGCGCCGTCCGGAACATGTCCGGCGTGACCTCGCGTCCGTCTTCGAGCCTGGCTTTCAGATGGATCCATTGCCAGACCTGGGCGCGCGAGATTTCCGCAGTCGCCGCGTCTTCCATGAGGTTATAGATCGGCACGGCGCCGCGCCCGCGCAGCCACGCCTCGATATATTGCACCCCGACGCGGATGTTCTCGCGCAGGCCCTCCTCCGTCCGCTTGCCCTCGTGCATCTGGACAAGGTCGGCCGGCGACACATGCACGTCCTCGCGCATGACGGAGAGCTGGTTCGCCTGCGGCATCAGCCGGTCGAACACCTCTTTGGCGATCGGAACGAGATCGGGATGGGCGACCCATGTGCCGTCGTGGCCATTGCCGGCCTCGCGCTCCTTGTCGGCGCGCACCTTGGCGAAGGCCGCGTCATTGGCGTGCGCGTCTCCCTTCACCGGAATCTGCGCCGCCATCCCGCCCATAGCGAAGGCGCCGCGGCGGTGGCAGGTCTTGATCAGGAGGTTCGAATAGGCGCTGAGGAACGCCTTCCCCATCGTCATCGCCGAACGGTCCGGCGTCAGGAAGGCGCGGTTCTTTCCGAGCCGCTTGATGAAGGAGAAAATATAGTCCCAGCGGCCGCAGTTGAGCCCGACGATATGGTCGCGCAGCTCATAGAGAATCTCGTCCATTTCGAAGGCCGCCGGCAGCGTCTCGATCAGCACCGTCGCCTTGAGCGAGCCGTTGGCGACGCCGAGTTCGTGCTCAGCATGGGAGAACACGTCGTTCCAAAGCCGCGCCTCGAGGTGGTTCTCGAGCTTGGGCAGATAGAAAGCGGGCGTCGAGCCCTGGGCCATCTGCGTCTTCGCGCAATGAAAGACATAGAGCCCGAAATCGAACAGCGAGCCGGACATCTCCCGGCCGTCGACCGTCACGTGCCGCTCGGGCAGATGCCAGCCGCGCGGGCGCACCATCAGCGCCGCCGGGCTGTCCTTGAGGGCATAGGCCTTGCCGGTGGCCGGATCGGTGAAGCCGATCGCGCCGGCCCAGCGGTCTTTCAGGTTGGCCTGGCCTTCGACCATGTTGGCGAACATCGGCGAGGACGCGTCCTCGAAGTCGGCCATGAAGACCTTCGCGCCGGAGTTCAGCGCGTTGATGATCATCTTGCGGTCGACCGGGCCGGTGATCTCGACCCGCCGGTCGAGAAGGTCGGCAGGAATGGGCGCAACCTTCCAGTCGCCGTCGCGCACCGATTTCGTTTCGGAGAGGAACCCCGGAAGCTTCCCGGCGTCGAAGAGCTTCTGACGCTCCTTGCGCTCAGCCAGGAGCTCGAGCCTGCGGCCGTCGAAGCGGCGGTGGAGATCCGCGAGGAAGGTCAACGCCTCCCTGTTCAGGATCTCCGCCTGCCGGGCGCCCGGCTTTGCATGGACTTGGACGCCTGCGGCGGCCGGGTGCGCGGTCATTCGTGGTCCTCCTCGGGGCTAACGGTCTTTGCGATCCCTCGTAGACCGTTTTGCCGCCGTTGGGGAGGGCCGATCGCGCGATCAGACCGCGAGATTCGCTCCCCTTGGGGCGGTGGGGCGGCGCGCGGCCAAGGCTGATCGATCAGCGTCCAGCCGAAGCGCGCCGATGTCAACGACATCCTGCCGAACGAGGCCGATGTCGCGCAACTCGGCATCCGACATGCGCGCGAGCTGGGCCATTGTGCTGCGGGCGGCCCCGATGCGCGAAAGCCAGCTGAGGGCGTGCTCGAATGCGGCGGCTCCGTAAGAGGCCAGTCGGGCGATGGAAGCAATCATTGTCTCTCTCCGTTCAGACACGGTTGGACGCGAGGCCCCGTTCGGCGCGAACGCGCCGGTGAGGAAACCCTTTCGATTTCGGGGAAAGCCTTTCGATCTCGGAACCTACGAAAAACCTACTCCGGCGCCATTGATCGGTCCAACGAATGTTTGTAGAGTATCTAATCGCGAATTCGTATGGATCAACCCCCATGCTCGACACCGATCAATTGCGCTCCTTCCTCGCCATCGTCGATTCCGGCTCGTTCACCAAGGCCGCGGAGCGCGTGCACAAGACGCAGTCCGCCGTCTCGATGCATGTCCGCCGTCTCGAGGATCAGCTCGGCTGCGCGCTGTTCGTCAAGCAGGGTCGAGGCGCCCGACTGACGGCGGAGGGCGAGAGGCTGATCGACTTCGCGCGGCGTATTATCCAGGTCGAAGCGGGCGCGATGGCCGCGCTGTCGCGAAAGGGCCTGAGGGGATCCGTCCGGCTCGGCATTCCCGACGACTACGCCGAATCCTTCCTTCCCGAGATTCTTGCCCGGTTCAACCGGCGCCACCCGCTGGTCGAGGTGGCGGCGACCTGCGAAGCCTCGCAAGAGCTCGCCGCGCAGGTTTCGGCAGGCGCGCTCGAGCTTGCGCTGGTGACGCACTATGCCAGCCTGCACGGCTTCGAGCTGCTGCGCGAAGAGCCGCTGGTCTGGGCGGCCGCGGAGCGATTTCGGATCGAGGCCGAGTCGCCGGTTCCGCTCGCGCTCGGCAGTGGCTCGTGCATCTGGCGGCGCGCCGCCGACGAGGCGCTCGCCGCTGCGCCGCGCGCCACCCGGGGCCTGTTCTTCTCCAAAAATTTCAGCGCTATCGGATCGGTCGTCCGCGCCGGTCTCGCCGTCACGCCCCTGCCGGCCTCCATGGTCGGGGACGGCCTGCGGGTCGTCGGGCCTGACGAGGGCCTGCCGGAGCTGCCGCTGACGCGCATGGGCCTCATCCACGCGCCGGGTCGCCAGTCCGAGGAAACGAAGGCATTCGCGGACGCGATCCGGATGACCGTCGGCGCGCCCGCTCGCCAGGCGGCTTGAAGTCGTTCGCAAGACAAACGAGGTCGCATTTCATTATCTGTTGAGGTTAATTTTTAAGCTTAAGCTTGCATTAAGACGATCATGAGAGGTTTTCCCGGTCTTTAGCTGTGCGCGAGTTCGCATCCGCCGCACGCCAAACGAAGGGAAAATCGTGGTGGCCATATCCAAAGCTTTCGTCATCGCTGCCGGTGTTGCCCTTGCGTCAGGAGGACTGGCCAGCGCGGCGGATTTACCTCCGGCGCCGCGTCTGCCTACTCCGGCGCCCGTCGTCGAGGATTTCGGCGGATGGTATCTGCGCGGCGACGTCGGGGTAGGCCTCAACGCGACGTCGGTCGACCTTCAGAACTATCCCGATCCCATCGCGACGGGCATCTCGAGCGACTTTCTCTCGTCGCAGGCGAACCAGGCGTACAACAACACGACCCTCTCTCCTTTCGCCCTCATGGACGTGGGCGTCGGCTACCAGTTCAACCCCTGGTTCCGCGTCGACGGCACCCTCGAATATCGCGCCGGCGCGAATCTTCAGTCTCTCTACACGCTCACTGACCCGGCTTCGCCCGCCTACTACGGGCCGGCCCAATTCGCCGACTTCTACCGCGCAGACGTGTCGTCGTTTATCGGCCTCGTCAATGGCTACGTGAATCTCGGGAGCTATTGGGGGATATCGCCCTTCATCGGCGCAGGCCTCGGCTTTGCCGACAACAGCGTGTCGGGCTTCACTGATCAGGCCATTGCCGTCTCGAGTTACTTCGATTCCCCGGCGGGCGGCTATTTCTCCAACGCCTCGAAGACCAGCTTCGCCTGGGCGCTGATGGCGGGCCTTGATTTCAACATCAGCCCGAACCTCAAGCTCGAGATGGGCTACCGCTATCTGAACTACGGCTCGATCGAGACGGGCGGCTCGCACTGCCTCGCCGGCGCCGGTGGGGGCACATTCAGCGCCCAGAACTGCAACGGCGGCGTTTCGAATCACCTCTACTCGGGCAACACGCTCGCTTCGAACGACTTCCGCATCGGCCTGATCTGGCTCCTGGGCGCGCCCCCGCCCCCGCCGGCGCCGATCGTCACCCGCTACTGACGGCGGCGGGCCGGTTCAATTTCGCGTGAGCGGCCGGGCCGCTTCGCGGCTGAGCAGCCGCCAGACCCGGCCGCGCCATTCTCAGGCCATTGCCTTCGGCGGCGAGGACCGCTAGCCGTCTGGGCCGTCGTCCGCCGCAAACGCGGCGCCGGACGGTCCAGCGCATCGAAGGCTTCATGACAGACGCGACAGCGCCGCAGGTCGGGCTCCTCCGGTCCGCCTGGGCGAGCCCGGTTCTCTTGCTCGTTCTGACCACGCTGATCTGGGCGGGGCACTCGATCGTCGGACGGCTGGCTGTCGGCGAGATCGGCCCGATGACGCTGACCTTCCTTCGCTGGGCGGTAGCGCTCGTCCCGATCCTCGTGGCGGCGCGCCCCTCCCTTCGCCGGGACTGGCCGGTCTTGCGCGCCAACTGGCTTTATGTCGCCGCGATGGGCGCGCTCGGCTACACCGTGTTCGTGGCTCTCTTTTATGTCGCGGCGCATCGCACCACGGCGCTCAATCTCTCGATCATTCAGGGCGCGATCCCCGCGCTGGTGCTGATCGGGGCGCGGGTCTTCCTTGGCGTCCGGTTCACCGGTCTGCAGGCGCTCGGCGCTCTCGTCACGATGCTCGGCGTCGTCGCGATCGCGGCGCAAGGCGATCCGGCGCGGCTGATGGCGCTCGCGTTCAACAGCGGCGACGTGATGATGCTGGTCGCGGCTGCGATCTACGCGGGCTACACGGTGGGCTTGCGCCAACGCCCGCATGTCTCGGGGCTGAGCCTCTTGGCCGGCATGGCGATGGCGGCTTTCGTCACCTCCGCGCCGCTGATGGTCTGGGAAGTCGCGTCGGGCGGCTTCGTCTGGCCGACCGCCGCCGGGCTTCTGACGCTGGTCTACGTCGCGCTGGGTCCGGCGTTCGCGTCGCAGATTTTCTATATGCGCGGCGTTGAGTTGATCGGGCCGGGCCGGGCAGGCGTGTTCGTCAATCTCGTGCCGGTGTTCGGCGCCATCATGGCGGTTGGGTTGCTCGGCGAGCCTTTCGCTGCTTACCATGTCGTCGCTCTCATCCTCGTCGTCGGCGGCATCGCAATCGCGCAGTTCGGCGCGGGCGGCGCGCGCTAGTCCTTCACCAGACCTGGAGATTGATATGGGCCATTGGATCACACTGAAGCCGGAGGGCGCGGACCCGATCCGGGCGTGGCGCGCCGACCCTGCCGGCAAGCCGCGCGGCGGGATCGTCGTCATTCAGGAGATTTTCGGCGTCAATTCGCATATACGCGCGGTGACCGACAGGTTCGCCGCGGAAGGCTATCTCGCGGTCGCGCCGGCGGTGTTCGAACACGTCGAGAAGGACTTCGACGTCGGCTACGACCCCGATTCACGGGCGCGCGGCATGGCCGTCGTGAGCAAAGTCGATTTCGAGCAGACGCTGCGCGACGTTGCCGCTGCGATCACGGTCGCCAAGGAGGGCGGCAAGGTCGGCATCGTCGGCTATTGCTACGGCGGATCGATCGCCTGGGCGGCGGCGGCGCGGCTCAACGGCTTGAGCGCGGCGGTTGGCTACTATGGAGGGCAGATCATCGCGATGAAAGCGCTGAAGCCCGCGGTTCCGACGCTGCTGCACTTCGGCGACAAGGATCAGCACATTCCCGTGGCGGGCGTGCGCGAGGTCGCGGCCGCCCATCCGGAGGTCGAGGTCCACATCTATCCGGCCGATCACGGCTTCAACTGCGATCAGCGGGCGAGCTACGACGCCCCGAGCACCGCGCTCGCCTGGACGCGGACGCTGGACTTCTTCCGCAAGCATCTGGGGTGAGGCGTCGCTAGCTTAGCTAGGACGCTACGCCTGCGTCGCTCACCGGCGCGGTTCGCGGCCGCGAATCCGGTCGAAGCCCTCTTTGATGGCGGCGAAGCGGGCTTCGATCATCGGCTCGAACTCGGGGTCGGTGAATATATACGGCCAGTCGTTCTCGACGCCTTCGCGGACGAGTTCGCCGACGTAAGCCGGGTCGATGCCGTGAGAATGGCGGTCTTTCATCGTCTTGAACGCCTGCTGGAACCGTTCGGGAACGGGCGTATCGTTGAACACGGCGCCAAAGCGAGGAGGCAGGTTGCGCCCCGAATCCAATATCTGCGTGCGGACGAAGCCGGGGCACAGCACCGATACGCCGATCCCGCGCGGCGCCAGTTCGAAGCGCAGACCCTCCGAGAGCGCGACCACGCCATATTTGGTCACTTTATACGGAGTGCTGTCACGAGAGATTAGCCCGGCGATCGAGGCGGTGGAGACGATATGGCCGCCTTCGCCGTGCTGTTCGAGGAGCGGCCCGAAAATCTCGATCCCCCAGACGACAGCCATCAGGTTGACGCCGATCGTCCAGTTCCATCCGCCGTCCGTCCATGCGCCATAGGGGCCGGCGCCGCCGACGCCTGCGTTGTTGACCAGGATATGAACCTTGCCATAGCGGGCAATCGTCGCGTCCGCCGCCGCCCTGAGCTCCGCCTTGAGGGATACGTCCGCCCTGACGCCTTCGACATCGGCGTTGGTCCGCTTCAGCTCCTCGACCGCCTTGGCGAGCGCCTTCGCCTCGATATCGCAGAGCATGACCTTGACCCCGGCTTGCGCGAGGGCGGTCGCTATGCCGAGCCCGATCCCCGACGCCGCGCCGGTGACGAACGCGGTCTTCCCTGCCAGCTCCTTCATTGCGATTCCTCCCGGGCACGAGGGTCGTCGCCCTATGCGGCGCTGCGCGAGAATAGTTTGCGGAGGACAAGAAGACTATCGACGGATGCAAATTTCCGGCGGGCGAGCGTCGCTGTCGTGTCGCCTTAGCCCCTGACTCCGGGGGCGCTCACGGAACGGCAAGCCATTGCGCCGCTATCGGCCCGGATACCAGTACGCTGCCTGCGGCTTTTCCCGATCGATGACAACGAACTGGTTGGCGAACACGCGATAGCTCGGACTCTGCTCGCCATCCGGCCATTGCACGCGGATTTCCGCGCGCTCGGCTGTCCCCAGGCCAACATGGATCCAGCCCGCGTGTCCAGAGGCGTCGCCGCCGCCGACCTGGACGCCGCGGGTCTGGACGCGGGTCCCGGTTTTCACCGAAATCCTGGCCCCGACAGCATCGCGGTTGGGGTTCGGTTCGACCAGCCTGATTTCCGTCCAGTTGCCCATTGGCAGCGGCGGACCATCGCCGTTCTTCGCGCCCAAATTGCGGAACAGCGACACGTTCGAGCCGCGATTGATCTGCAGAATGTCGAGACAGCCGTCGAGATTGAAATCCGCGATCAGCGCGCCCCGGCCCTTGCGATCGCCAGCGATCCCCGCCTCGTCACCGGCCTCGGCGAACTTGCCGTTCCACTGGCCAAGCAGCAGGTTGCTCGGGTCCTTCGCGGCGAAATCCGGCATCTGCTCGAGATTGCCTTTCGAGACGAAAATGTCGAGGAGGCCCGCGTTGTTGAAGTCGGCGAACTCGGCGTGCCACGCGGTCGAGGGCCGCTTGTCGCCGCCGGTGTAAGGGATATGCGCTGTTGCGCCGACCTCGCCCGCGATGTCGCGATAGACGGGCAGTTCGCCGCGGCCCGCCTCTTCGGGGTCGAGCTTCTGCAACTTCTCATCGCCCATCGATGTGAGGAAATATTCGGGGTAGCCCGAGCCGTCTATGTCGCCCTCCGCGATGCCCATGCCGAAGATCGACAGATGTCGCCAGCCGTCGGCGCGCGTATAGAGGCGCGGCGTCTTACCGGGTTCGACGCGCCACATCTGCTCCTCGCCGCCGCGATAATATTGGCGGTCGTTGGAGACGCGTAGGGAGGGCACGCCGGATTTGTTCCAGTCGGTGAACAGCATCGAGAGCGCGCAAAAGCCCGGCGCAAGCGGCGTTCGAACGGAATAGTCCGGCCGGTCGCCCGGCTGCGGACGATAGAGCGAATTCTCTTCGCATGTGCCCCAGGGCGAACCGGGCGCGCTGCGGTCGACATAATGGCCGATCGCCAGGGTCGGGAATTTCTGGCCGGGCTCCCACTCGGCCGCGAACGACGTCGTCCAACCCGAATCGCCGTCGAAATTCCATTCCTTGTTGGCGAACGAGAACGTGCAGTCCGGCCCGCCCTTCAGGAGGAGGTTGCCGCCAACTCGCAGGACGAAAAGATCCATGTGGCCATCGCCGTCGATGTCGATCGGATAGGCGCCGATCACATTCTGCAAGAGTTTCGGATCGGCGCCGATATCGAGGGGCTTTTCTTCGAACCGGAGAGGACCGCCAGCTTTCGACCGGTTGACGAAGAGCTTCGCCGGATTCTTGCCGCCCGCCAGAAACACCGAGGGAAACCCGGAGCCGTCGCAGTCAAAGGCCGCACCGCCCCCGCCGACGAAAAACTCCCACGGGCCATCATAGACGCTGTGAATTCCCGCCCCCTCGGCTTCTTCATGCATCACCGGCACGTCCCCGACCGGCTTTTGCGGGCCGTCGGCGGCGCGGGCGGCGGTGAGAGCGAAGAGCGCAGAGAGAATGCAAGCAACGAGCCGCATCATGGCGCCTCGATGACCAGCGAACGCAGGAAAGCGACGATGCTGTCGCGTTGTTGCGGATCAAGCGCGAGATAGGCGTCGCGCGAAAAGCGCGCGTCACCCCCATGCGCGACGATGATCTCGTCGAGCATGCGGAAGGATCCGTTGTGGCCGTAAGGGGCGGTCGAGCCGACGCCCCAGAGCCTCGGCGTCAGGAAGACGTCGCGTTCGACAAAACGCTGGGCCTGTAATTCGTTGCCGAGCGCGTTGACGCTCTCGTCCACGACGAGATGGCGCTTGAGGTCGCTGTAGAGCGGGATTAGCCATTCGCCTTTGTCGTTCCGTTTCAAGCTTTTCGCGAAAGGCAAGGCGGCGAGATCGATTCGGATCGGCGTCTTCGCCTCGGAGGTCCGCAGCGTCCCCGCCATGTCGAAGGGCGCGGGATCGGTGAAGACGAGCGACTTCAAAGGCAGGGTCTGAACGTGGCACGACGCGCAGCCGATTGTCTGGAACTGTATCTCGCCCTGACTCGCCGCGGCGCGCCAGTCGCCCGGCAGGTTTGCCTTGACCGTCGGCGGCGGCAACGTCGCCTGGAACGCGACGAGGGCGGAGACGTCGCCCGCCGTGATCGCATCGGGCACACCGCTCTCGGCAAAGTCGTGGCTGCCGGTCCAGCGCACGCCGAAGCGTTCGACCGCCTCCATGCCATGGTGGATGTTGAGGGCGTTGATGGTGAACTGCCTGAGCGAAGTGAAGACGCCTTTGCGGCTGAAGGGACGCACGATCAGGTCGGCGTCGACGCCGTCGACCGAGTCGAGATCGACTATGCCGTCGGCATGCGCGATGATCCAACCGAACCGCACGCCCTTGGCGGCGAGATCGGCGCGGCAATCCTCGCCGGTTAAACGGGCGTGGGCGACGGCCTCCGCGCGGATCGCCTGGAGGTCCGCCGTCATTTCACGCGCGAGCAACTCGACGAGGCCCGCCCCCATCAACGCGATGGTATGCCGCTCGCTTGAGAACGAGGGGTCGGTGTTGTCGAACTGCGCGCTTTCGAAGCCCTCCGAGACGAACACGTTGGCGACGTCGTCGCCGGAACCGCCCTCAATCGGGTCATTATGGCAGCCGAAGCAGGAGTTCGAATCCGGTCCGCTGGTGCGGCTGAACGGCGGGTTGACCCCGCTCTTGCGTTTGGTCGGGATGATCGCCTGCGTCGCTTTCGGCCGGCCGGCGCCGTCCGCAGTGGTGAATTTCGCCTTGAAAAGCTCGCGTCCGCGCTCGATGAGCGAGTTCGAGCGCCGAGGGTCCCGCCGCGGCGATCGCATCGAAATCGAGGTGGGATCCAAAAACGCGCTCGTCCCAGCTGCCGCCGGCGGCTGCGCTGGCCGCGAGGACGCCGGACAGGACACAGAGCGCGGCCGTTAGCGCTGAGAATCGGTTCCTCAAGAGTCGCTCGTCCTCCCGATCGTGCGTTCGCTTTGCCCCGCGCAGGCAGGGAGCAATCGCGGCGCAAAACCTCTATAGGCATGCCGAGCTCGTTTATGACAAGGGGTGATCGCCCATCACAAGCACGGCGCGAGGTTGAGCGAAAGGAGTTGAAGACGTAGCCTCATGCGGCGAGTTCATGTCGATCCCCAAGGCGGACGATGCCGGCGTCCGGCCATCATCGGGGCCTGTCACGGCTGCATTTCTGGCTTGGATCGGGGGAGGTTTTGCGATGGCGGCGGACGGGCTGACGACGGTTGAGAGCCCCTTCGGGCCCAAGGAAACAATGGACCGGTTCGAGGCCCAAATAATGGCCAAGGGCATGAGCGTGTTCGCGCGGATCGACCATGCGGCGGGAGCCGCCGCTGGCGGTTTGCTGTTGCGGCCGACCGAGCTTCTGATCTTCGGCAGCGCCAGGGCCGGCACGCCGCTCATGCAGGCCGACC
The DNA here is from genome assembly GCA_963787135.1 of uncultured Alphaproteobacteria bacterium. Taxonomy (GTDB): domain Bacteria; phylum Pseudomonadota; class Alphaproteobacteria; order Rhizobiales; family Beijerinckiaceae; genus Roseiarcus. Next base: position 192,282 of record CAWBBW010000017.1, read on the forward strand.
AGGCGGTCGGCATCGATCTGCCTTTGAAGGCGCTGGTTTATGAGGACGCCGCCGGCAAGGTCTGGCTCGCGACCAACGATCCGCGCTGGATCGCGCGCCGGCACGGCCTCGGCGCCGCAACCGCGCCGAACGCGGACGCGATGGCGGCCGGACTCGAAGGCCTGGTGAAAAACGCTTTGAAATCGCCATAATGGCGCGACCCGTCCGCGGCGTAAGGTAAGCCGCCATGATTCGCGGGTTCAGCGACCACGCCGCCAACGAACGAACTTTTCTCGCCTGGGTGCGGACCGGGATCGCGGTCGTCGCCTTCGGGTTCGTGGTCGAGAAGTTCAATCTCTTCGTCGCGACCGTCGCGACTTCCGCCCTTGGAGAAGAGGCTCGCCGGCTGCATCTCGAAAAGCTGTCCGGACCATTTGGGCATTACGAGGGCCTTGCGCTGATCTTTGGCGGGGTCGCAATCATCGCGCTCGCAACGGCGCGCTTCGTTCGCATCACGCGGCGCCTCGACGACCCGGAGGAACATCCGGCAAGCAGCGTGCGCGCGGAACTTATTCTTGCGACCGCCCTCGTCCTGCTCGTCGCGGCCTATGGCGTCTATCTCGCGCTCGACTGAAATACGTGTTCCGGCCGGCAGGGGTTAAATAGTGTCCTTTTGATCTTTGTTAGCAATTGCGTCGTGTCCATCGAGCGCTCCGAGCGTCTCATGCGCAATCGCCGAGGCGCTGATCGCCGCAGGAAAGCCGCCGTAAAAGGCGAGATGGGTGATCGCTTCGCTGAGCTCTTCCTTGGTCACTCCATTGTCGCGAGCACGGATGAGGTGCGCCGCCAATTGCTCCGGCCGGTAGAGCGCCACGAGCGCCGCGACAGTGATCAGGCTTCGATCGCGTTTCGAGAGGCCCGGGCGCTCCCACACGCGCGCAAACAAGGGATCGTCGACCAGAGCCGCCAATTCCGGCGTGAACGGGCGAGCCCGATCCCGCGGACGGACAGTTTCGGACATGGCTGCCTCCAGTGCTGCGCCGTCCCAATGGAAAACAGGTTGCGGCAGTTAAGCCGCTCTCACCACGCGGCTCGCCGCAACGACGCCGGTTCTTGCTGTCCGGGCCGCCCCGCCGCCGGCTTCGCCCTCAGCCCAATGAGGTGGCAGATGGCGAAGACGAGGTCGGCGCGGTTCATCGTGTAGAAATGCAGTTCCTCGACGCCGTGGTCGATGAGGTCGATCACCTGCTCGGCGCAGACTGCGGCCGCCACCAGCCGGCGCGTCGCCGAATCGTCCTCGAGACCGTCGAACCGCTCGGCGAGCCAGCGCGGCACGCTCGTTCCGGCGCGGCGGGCGAAATTGGCTGTCTGCTTGAAATTCTGCACCGGAAAGATTCCGGGCACGATCGGGATCATGATCCCCGCCGCGGCGGCGACGTCCTGAAAGCGGAAGAAAGCGCTGTTGTCGAAGAAGAACTGGGTGATCGCGCGGTCCGCGCCGGCGTCGACCTTGCGTTTCAGGACCTCGACGTCGTGCAGCAGCGTCGGGCTCTGCGGATGCTTTTCCGGATAGGTTCCGACGGAGACCTCGAAATTGCCGATGCGCTTGGCGTCGGCGACGAGCTCAGCCGTCGCCTGATAGCCGCCGGGCTGGGCCTCGTAGGGCGCGTCGAGGCCGGTCGGCGGATCGCCGCGCAGCGCCACGATATGGCGGACGCCCGCGGCATGATAGGCGCGGAGCGTCCCGCGGATTTCGTCCTTCGACGCGCCGACGCAGGTCAGGTGCGCCGCGGGCTTCATCGTGGATTCAAGCACGATCCGCGCGACGGTCGCGTGCGTGCGCTCGCGGGTAGAGCCGCCGGCGCCGTAGGTGACCGAAACGAACGCCGGGTCGAGCGGTTCGAGCCGCTTCGCCGCCTCCCAGAGGCTCGCCTCCATCTCCGGCGTTTTCGGCGGGAAGAACTCGAAGGAGACACCGACGGATGCGCCGGACCGGCTCAACGGAACGGGTCTTGCCATCAGGCGAACTCCACGTCGCTTTTCGGGAAGGAATCGGAGGTCACGCGCGGGTCCTCGGCAAGCCAGAGCGCAACCGTCAGCTTGCCCGATTCGCCCTTCGCCGGCGGCACCCGCTTCGAGCGAACGCCGACGAGTCCCGCCTCGGCCAGGAAGCCTTCGACTTCCGGGATCGCAAAGCCGAGCCGCCGGTGGGCGAAATCGGCTCGCAGGAATTCCTGGTCATGGGCGTCGAAATCGACGACCACGAGCCGTCCGCCCGGACTGAGAGCGCCCGCGGCCTCTTTCAGCGCGCGCGCCGGATCGTCGAGGAAGTGCAGCACCTGATGAATGACGACAAGGTCGTAGCCGCCGCGCTCGACCGGCGGCGCATAAATGTCGCCCTGGCGCAATTGAACATGGCGCAGTCCGCTCTGATCGATGCGGCTCCTGGCCAGCGCGAGCATCGCCGCGCTTTGGTCGACGCCGACGGCGCGGGCCGCGCCGGGCGCGAGAAGTTCGAGCATCCTCCCCGTGCCGGTGCCGAGGTCGAGTAGGTTGCGGTAGGGCTTGCCGCCGATCATCGCGAGCAGCGCTGCCTCGACCCGTTCCTCCGGCGCATGCAGCGCTCGGATTGTGTCCCAGTCTGCGGCGCGCTCGGCGAAATAGGCCGCGGCCTGCCGGCGCCGCGCCTCGCGCGCCACCTCGAGGCGGCTTCGGTCGGCGCTCAGGGTCCGGTCGGCGGGATCGAGCCGCCCGACCAGATCGCGCGCAAGCGCCCCGCCCTCGTCGGCGAGACGGAAGAACGCCCACGCGCCCTCGCGGCTGCGGACGGCGAGGCCGGCTTCGACCAGGAGCTTGAGATGGCGCGAAACGCGCGGCTGCGATTGGCCGAGGATCGCCACGAGTTCGCTGACTGTCAGCTCGGCCTCCGCGAGCAGTGAGAGGATGCGCAGCCGCGTCTCCTCGCCCGCCGCCTCGAGATTGGCGAGCAGCGTTGGGAACGGGACCTGGTTCAGCGAAACGAGCAGTCGATCCTTAGACATAAACATATCTTTATGTCTAATTTGAGCGGCGCGCAAGCGCCAATTCGCAAGCGGCAATTCGACAGCGTCGCGATTGCGGGAGACATCGGCATTGCCGCTCCGGCTCCGCCGTGATCGGATGACACGCGGGGGCGTTTGGCTCCCTCGAATCATCGGTCGGCCCCGGCACGAGATGACGCCCCGTTCCGTACTGCAGGTCCTGCGCTGGCTCGTGCTCGCGCTCGCGCTCATGGCTGCCGGCGTCGCTGCGGCCCAGGATTCCGCGCCGCTCGACCTCGACGCAACGCAGTCGGCGCTGAACGCGATCGACGCCGCGCTCAAGGATCCGAGCCTCACCGACGCGGACCTGCAGCGCCTGCTCGCTGAAAACGACTCCCACGCCGTCGCCTTGCAGGCGGCGGTCGTCGACATGAACCCGAAGCTCGCGGCTTCGGTCAAGCGGCTCGCCGAGCTCACGCCGAAATCGAAGGACGCAGCGCCTGCGACCGACGCCGCGACCGCGGAGCTTCAGGCCGAGAAGACGAGGCACGACGCACTCGACGCCAAGCTTCGCGCCGCGCGCGCCATGCTGCTGCAGGTGGACGACAACGCGACCCGGATCGGCGCGAAGCGGCGAGAATTGTTCGCGCGCGAAACCTTCGCCAGATCCTCGAGCATATTGAACCCGCAGCTCTGGCTGAGCGTATGGCGCGAAGTTCCTCTCGATGCGCAGGCAATGACGGCGCTGGTCGGTGGATGGCTCGCAAGCCTCGCCGGACGCGCCACCGTCCCGCATGGTGTCGGCCTCGCGGCCCTTGCGGTTCTGCTGGCGCTGGTCGCCGGCCCGCTGCGCTGGTTCGCGCGCCGGTTCATCTACCAGGCCGCCGACGCCGGCCATCCGACCCGGTTGCGGCGGGCCATCGCCGCGGTCTGGAACATTCTGGTTCTCGCGGTCCTGCCGCTGCTCTGGATCGGCGCCTTCGCTTATGGGCTCGATCTCTTCGATCTCTCCGAGCCCAGAATCCAGGGGGTTCTCGACGCCGTGTTCGATGCGGCGCGACTGCTGATCGTGTTCAACGCGCTTGGCCGGGCGATGCTCGCGCCGCACGACCCGGCCTGGCGGGTCGTTGCAGTCAGCGATCGTTCCGCCTCGATGATCGCCCGCGCCGGCATGACGGTCGCGGCGATCTGGGCCGTGGAGCGTCTGATCGAGCCCGCCGCCGATGCGGTCGCCTCGCTCAACATTGCGGTGGCCGCGCGTGGGCTGGGCGCAGCGCTGATGGCGCTCGTGGTCGCCCGCCTGCTTCGGCGCCTCGCCAGGCCGGCCGCCGACGCCGCCACTCCGGCGCAGGCCAACCCCTGGGCGCCGGCGCGGACGCTGGGCTGGATCCTGGCGATGATCGTCTTCGCCGCGGCGGTCCTGGGCTACATCGCCTTCGCCAATTTCCTGATCAACCAGGCGATTGTCCTGGCCATACTGGCGTGCGGACTGTTCCTCATCGATGTCGTCGTGCAGGACGGCGCCGAGGCGCTGCTCCATCCCGACTCGCCGGTGGGCGTATGGCTCGTCGGCATGGTGGGCCTGCGCCGAAGCATGCTCGCGCAGACTATCGTGGTGATCCAGGGCCTGGCGCGGGTCGCCATCCTCGTGGTCGCGGCGACGGCGGTGCTGGAGCCGTGGGGCGTCCAGTCGCAGGACATGTTCCGCACCCTGCGCGCCGCCTATTTCGGCTACGCCGTCGGCGGCGTGACGCTCTCGCTCTCGTCGCTGATTGCGGCGGCGGTGGTCTTTGGCATCGCTCTCTTCGTCACCCGGGTGATCCAGAACTGGCTGCGCTCGAGGCTTTTGCCGCAGACCCGTCTCGATCCGGGCGTCGGCAACTCGATCAGCACGATTTTCGGCTATGTCGGCGCGCTGGTCGCCGTCCTGCTTGCCGGCGCCCAGATTGGGCTTGACGCGCAGAAGTTCGCGCTTGTGGCCGGAGGCCTCTCGGTCGGCATCGGTTTCGGCCTGCAGACGATCGCCAACAATTTCGTCTCCGGCCTCATCCTGCTCTGGGAGCGCGGCATTCGGGTCGGCGACTGGGTGGTGGTGGGCGCCGAACAGGGCTTCGTGCGCCGGATCAATGCCCGTTCGACCGAGATCGAGACCCTCGATCGCGCGACCCTCATCGTGCCGAACTCGATGCTGGTCACCGGGGCGGTCAAGAACTGGGTTCTCAACGACCGGGTCGGGCGCATTATCGTCATGATCAATGTCGCCTACGAGAGCGACGTCGAGGCGGTTCGCGATCTTATGCTCGCCGCCGCGAAAGCGCAGGAACTCGTGCTCGCCATTCCCGCGCCGACCGTTCAGTTCTCCGAATTCGGCGACTGGGCGCTTAAATTCACGCTCGTCTGTTTCGTCGACGACATCGAGACGGCCGAGCGGACGAAGAGCGACATCAACTTCGACATCCTTAGGCGGATGCGCGAGGCCGACATCCGCATCCCCTATCCGCAGTTCGGCCAGATCAGGCCCGGCGCGAAGTAAGCGCGCCGGTCAGGCGGCGCCGACTTGCCCGGCTTCCCAGCCGATGATCGCCTGCTTCCGCGCGAGGCCCCAGTGGTAGCCGGTGAGCGCGCCCGAGCGGCCGAGAACGCGATGACAGGGGACGACGAAGGAGATCGGGTTGCGCCCGACCGCGGCCCCGACCGCGCGCGCCGCCTTCGGCTTGCCGATCTTGCGCGCGATGTCGGAATAGGTCGTCGCCCGGCCCATCGGCACGCAGAGCAGCGTCTCCCAGACCCGGACTTCGAAATCCGTGCCGATCATCACCACCCGCAGCGGCGTGTCCGGGCGCCAGAAGGCCGGGTCGAAGACCCGCCTCGCGTAGGGCGCCGTCGCCGCGTCGTCGCGAACGAACCGGGCGCGCGGCCAGCGCCTGGCCATGTCGGCGAGCGCCGACTCGCGGTCGCCGTCGACAAACCCTAAGCCCGCCATGCCGCGGGGCGCCGCGACGACGATCGACTCCCCGAAGGGCGAGAGATGGAAGCCGTATCGAAGGGTGAGATCGTCGCGCCGGTAGTCGCCCGGAGTCAGCGCCTCGTGGGTCACGAAGAGATCGTGCAGGCGGCTCGGGCCGGAGAGGCCGACGTCATAGGCGGCGTCGAGAACGGTCGCGGAATCGCGCAAAAGCTCGCGCGCGCGCTCGATGGTGATCGCCTGCAGAAAGGCCTTGGGGGTGAGCCCCGCCCAGCGCCTGAAGACATGCTGGAAGTGCGAGGGCGAGAGCCCGGCCTGTTCGGCGATCTCGTCGATCGACGGCTGGTCGCGCCAGTGGGTCGAGATGAACTCGATCGCGCGCTTGACCACGGCGTAGTCCGCGGTTGCGGCAGGGGGGGCAGGCATATCGAGCATGACTTTGGTCCGTATGGTCTCGTTGCGGCCGGCCTTTGCGGGAATCGACCGTCTATGGCGCTGACATTTGCGCAATCGGACCCGCGGCGCCACCCGAAAACGATGGTCTGAGCGAGTTTCACGCCGAGCCCTCGCCGCTGGTCGCGCGACCGCCTAGAAAGGACGCCATGCGCTCCGACCGATCTCTTCCCGTTCTCGCCTTCGCCGCCATTTTGGCCTGCGGGGCGCCGGCGCTCGCGAGCTCCTGCAACAAGGACGTCGCGGTTCGGATCGAGATGGCGCCGGGCCAGACCTGCTGGACCTATCGCGGCGCCGCCACGACCTTCGTCGGCGATTTCTCCAACGGGCAGGCGATCGCCGCCCATATGACCGGGGAAGCCGCCGACTATGACCCGCGCACCGGCCAGGTCGCCAAGGTCTGGCGGCCGCGCGACCCCAATGTCGAGGGCCCAGGCGGTTTCTTCTTCGGCGACGCCGAGGCCCCGGGCGTGCTGACCTTTCGCACGCCGTCGACCGGAACCTACCGCTTCAGCTTCTCGCCCTGCGCCATGTGGGGCGCACCCGGCGCAGTCAGGATCTGCGCGCGCTGAGGCGCGACCGGCTGCGGGTCCAACTTAGGCGAGGATTCTAGGCTTGACGCCAAATCCCTGCGCGCAGCATGCTCGTCGACGCGCGGCAGCCTGTATCGGCAGGACCACGCTTGGCCGGCGCTTCCGCGAGGGCCCCTGCCCGATCGCGGAGACTGGCGACGGCGAAGGAGGTTTGCATGCCCAATAACATCTACAAAGTCGTCGAGCTGATAGGCACGAGCGAGGAATCATGGGAGAAGGCTGCAAAAGCGGCGGTCGAGCGCGCCTCCAAAAGCCTCAGGGAGTTGCGCGTCGCCGAGGTCGTCGAGCAGGACCTGGTGATCGAAAATGGCAAGGTCCTGGCCTATCGCACGAAGGTGAAGGTATCTTTCAAGTACGAAGGCAAAGACTGACCGTCGCGGCCAGCGCTTCTTCGGGCTCGATCGACACAGCGCTCGATTGCGTGAGCTGCGACTCTCATATCAAGCAAGTGCAGCCGGACGGACAGCGGCGGTGATCTTCTGGGCCGCTCGCCGACGGCGCATGTCTAGCCAGGCGACCTCTGATTTTCTTCCGAACTTGTTTCGTGGCGCGTTGTCCATCGCGTCGCTCAAATGTATCGCGGCTCCTAAAAATCGTTGTCCGCGGTTTCCTCCGCTTTCGTCTCGGTGCGCATGATCAGGGGCGCCTGCGCGAGAGCGAAGAGGAGGGTCAGCGGCAGGAAGCCGAAAGTCTTGAACTTGACCCAGAGGTCGGTGGTCTGGGTACGCCAGATAATCTCGTTGAGGACCGCGAGCGCCATGAAAAAGAACGCCCAGCGCCAGGTGAGGATGCGCCAGCCCTCTTCCGTCACATGCAGCGCCCCGTCGAACAGGATCTTGAGGATGGGCTTCTTGAGCGCAAGCCCGACGAACAGCGCCGCCGCAAACAGGAGATAAAGCGCGGTTGGCTTGATCTTGATCAGCGTCTCGTCATGGAAAAAAAGCGTGAGCGAGCCGAAGATGAGGACGATCGCCGCGGTCACCAGCGGCATGATCGGAACCCGCCGCAGCAGCGCATAGGAAACGCCGAGGGTGACGACGACGCCCGCCATCAGGACGCCGGTCGCGGCGAAAATGCCGAGCCTCGAATAGACGGCGAAGAAGAGCGCGAGCGGCCCGAGTTCGAGCACGAGCTTGACCATCGGGTTCAGCGCCTTGCGCGGCGGCCGGGCGGAGGTTTCGGTCGCGTTCGTTCCTGTCATGATCGCCTCACGCGTCCGCCCGCTCGATGCCCGCGATCGCCTCGGCGAAATCGCGGGCGGCGAACGGCTCCAGATCTTCGAGGCCTTCGCCGACCCCGATGAAATGCACCGGCAGACCGAATTTGTCGGCGATGGCGACCAGAATGCCGCCGCGCGCGGTGCCGTCGAGCTTGGTCATCACGAGGCCGGTGACGCCCGCGGTGCGGCCGAAAATCTCGACCTGGCTCAGCGCGTTCTGCCCGACCGTGGCGTCGAGAACAAGCAGCACCGCATGCGGCGCCTCGGCGTCAACCTTCTTCATCACCCGGATGATCTTCTCGAGTTCGCCCATCAATTCGGCGCGATTCTGCAGCCGGCCGGCGGTGTCCATCAGCACCACGTCGGCGTTCTCCGCCCGCGCCCGCGTCAGCGCGTCGAAGGCAAGTCCCGCCGCGTCCCCGCCCTGGTCGCGCGCCACGAGATCGGAGCCGGTGCGCCGCGCCCAGACCCGCAGCTGCTCGATCGCGGCGGCGCGAAAGGTGTCGCCCGCAGCCAGCATCACCCGATGCCCTTCGGATCTGAACTTGGCTGCGAGCTTGCCGATGGTCGTCGTCTTGCCGGAGCCGTTGACGCCGACGACCAGGACGACGAAGGGCTTCTTGCTGGCGTCGACTTCGAACGGGCGCGCCACGGGAGCGAGCGTGCGCTCGACCTCCTCGGCCAGCACCGCCTTGACCTCGTCGGCGTCAATCCCTTTTTCATAGCGTCCGCGCGCGATCGCCTGGCGAATGCGGGTCGCCGCGCCAAGGCCGAGGTCGGCCTGGATCAGCACATCCTCGAGATCGTCGAGCGAGCCGGCGTCGAGCTTGCGCTTGCTGAAGATGTCCGCAATGCCCCGCCCGATGCTCGAGGACGAGCGCGAGAGACCGAACCGGAGCCGCTGCAGCCAGCTTCGCTTGAGCGCGGGCGGGGCCGCAGGCTCCGGGACTACGGCCGGAACCTCAGCCAGCGCCGTCGGCGCCTCTGCGTCGGCCGACGCGGCCGAGCCGCCGAACCAGCGGCGCATGAGGCCGGGTTTCGCCTTCCTCTCGTCTTCGTTCAACACCTCGTCCTTTCGTAAGCGCGATCGCGCCCGCCAGCGCCGCCCCCACCACCGCCCTGCGGGACCACGCCATAGCCCGTCGAAAGACGGGCGTCGTCACCGACGCCCGTTGGCGTGGTGGAGGGGCAGGACGCGTAACCACGCTGGCCGGAAGCGACTGCCCTGATCCCTTGGCCGCCTGCCCTATGCGAGCGAGGCCCGGTTCAGATACCTATGTCCTCATGACGCCGGAAGAAACAAGAGCGCGGCTGCTCTATCGCGACGGGTTGATGCTGGTGCTCGATAAGCCCGCGGGCGTCGCCGTTCACCGCGGGCCCAAGGGCGGCGCAAGTCTCGAGGACGATTTCGACGCGCTCCGCTTCGGCCTGCCGCGGAATCCTGCGCTTGCGCACCGGCTCGATCGCGACACCGCCGGCTGCCTGGTGCTCGGACGGCATCACAAGGCGCTGGAGACATTGGGGCTTCTGTTCAAGCAGGGCAAGATCAGCAAGACCTACTGGGCCGTGGTCGCAGGCGCCCCCGACGCGGACAGCGGGGCGATCGACCTCTCCCTCGGCCGGCTGGACGACAGACGCGGCTGGTGGATGAAGGTCGACCCGAACGGGCAAAAGGCGCTGACGCTCTGGCGCGTCAAGGGAAGGGGGCTGTGGCGGGAGAAGCCCATCGCCTGGCTCGAGCTCGAGCCGCAGACCGGGCGGACGCACCAGTTGCGGGTGCACTCAGCCTCGCAGGGCTGGCCGATCCTCGGCGACGCGATCTATGGCGAGCGCGCCGAGACGCCGTTGCAGCTCCTCGCGCGCAAGATCGTCGTGCCGCTGTCGAAGACCAAGCCGCCGATCGAGGTCGAGGCGCCCGCGCCGCCGCATATGCTGGAGCTCCTCGCGGCCTGCGGGTTTGAGGGCGACCGCTCATCCGGCGCTTCGCGCCACCCGGGGTGAGGTCAAAACAAACTCAGCTGCGCTGCTCCTTCTTTCACCGGGGCTTGCGGCTTCCGGAAAAGGTCGGTGCGCAGCGCCGTCTTGGTTTCGCGATAGCCGAGCCGGCGCGCGGCCATCTCGAACCGGCGGCCGATCATCCAGGCGTATGGACCGGAGCCCGCCATGCGGCGGCCCCATTGCGATTCGTAATCCTTGCCTCCGTGCATCGACTGGATCAGCGACACGGCGTGGCTGAGCCGGTCGGGATAATGGACCTGCAGCCATTCGCGGAACATGTCGCGGATTTCGAGCGGCAGGCGCAAAACGACATAGCCGCCCTCCCGCGCGCCCGCCGCATGGGCGCGGGTCAGGATCCTCTCGATCTCCGAATCATTGATCGCCGGAATGATCGGCGCGACCATGACGCCGGCGGGCACGCCGGCGTCGTTCAGCGCCTCGATCGCCTCCAGCCGTTTCTGCGGCGTCGGAGCGCGGGGCTCCATCTTGCGCGCCAGCTCGCGGTCGAGCGTCGTGACCGAGACGAAGACCTTGACCAGCCCATGCCGGCCCATCTCGCTGAGAATGTCGAGATCGCGCAGGATGAGGTTCGACTTGGTGACGATGCTGAGCGGATGGCGGACGCGCTGCAGCGTCTCCAGAAGCGAGCGGGTAATGCGGTATTGCCGCTCGATCGGCTGATAGGGATCGGTGTTGGTGCCGAAGGCGATCGGCGCGGGCGTGTATTTGGCGGCGGCGAGCTCGCGCTCGAGCAGCGCCGCTGCGCCTTCCTTGGCGAAGAGCCTCGTTTCGAAATCGAGCCCCGCCGAAAGGCCCATATAGGCGTGCGTGGGCCTGGCGAAGCAATAGAAGCAGCCGTGCTCGCAGCCGCGATAGGGGTTGATCGAGCGGTCGAAGGAGATATCGGGCGAATCGTTGCGGGTGATGATGCTCTTCGGCCGCTCGATCGTCACTTCCGTCGCGAGCGGCTCGGGCGCCTCGTCCCGCGTCCAGCCGTCGTCGAAGGCCTCGCGGCTCTGGCTTTCGAAGCGCCCGGAGACGTTGGTCGCCGCGCCGCGTCCGCGTCGCCGCTCTCCCGGGAGGATGCGTTCGGCGATCGCCGCCGGGCTGTGGCGCGGATCGGCTGGGGAGGCTCTGGTCGCGTTCATGCCTTGGGTCCATGCGAACAAAACATGAACAAGTAGATAGCGCTCCCTCCCCGGCACGTCAAGCCCGTGCCGAAACGAAACAGGCGCTGTCGGCGGACGTGGTTTACGCCGCCCGCCAGTTTCCGTGGAAGCCGAAGGGAACCCGCCGCGGCAGTTTGGCGATCCCTATCGGCCCCGCTTGAATCGCGCCGGCGTCGAAGACGACAAAATCGCTGCGATCCTCGGCGCCGCGATAGACCACCGCGACCACCCATCCATCGCCCTCCGCCGCATCGGCCGAGCGGGGCACGAAAACCGGCTCTCCCGGCGCGTCGCCTGCCGCGAACCCATAGGTCGTCCGCTTTCCGCTTCTGAGGTCGACATGGGCGATCGAGTCGAAACTGCGGTCCTCGCGGCCGCCGGATCGCCCGGCAAACCATCCCTGACAGTAGCTTAAGCCCGCGCGCCGCTCGTCGAAGCGCGGAAACTCGCCCGGCAGGTCGTCGAGCGGCTCGCGTTTGATCGTGTCCGACGTCCCCGCGAGATCGAAGGTCCATCGCACCAGCCGGGCGGACGCGCGTTCCGGCATCGACCCGTCCGCATTGGGAAACAATGGCGCGACGGGATATTCCATCACATCGGCGAAGATCGTCTCGCCCTCTTCCCACGCGTTCATCGGATGGAAGACGTAGCAGGCCTCGGTCGTGAACCACCGCATCGTCTCGACGCCGGCGTCGCGTGCCATCACCCCGACATGGGCGCCTTTGTCGGGCTCCCAGGCATAGGCCGGCCCGCCGCGCATCGCCCGCTGAAGATCGCCGGTCAGCGGCAGGATGGGAAAGAGCGCATGCCGGCGGGTGACGAGAAAGTCATGCACCATGCTCGAAAACGGCGCCTCGAAATCGTCGCGCCGCGTCACCACCCCTTTGGCGTCGGTCACGCCATAGGACATGGTGTTCGAGAACCATCCGGCCCCGACCGAATAGCCGAACCAGACCATCTCGCCGGTCTCGGGATCGACCTTGGGATGAGCGGTGACGCGGCCCCTGTAAGGCTCGACATAGCCGCGCGATTCGAGGCTTTTGGGATCGAGCTCGAACGGCTTGTGCGCTTCCTCGAGCGCCATCAGACGGCCGGCATGCCAGACGATGTTGGTGTTGGCGACGCCGCTGTCCTTGCCCGTCACCGAGGGGTCGGCGGCTCTCGGATCGAAGCCACCGAACAGCGCCTTGCCTGCGGCATGCTCGAGCTGCCATTTCGGGGTGCGGATGTAGCGGTTGCGATAAGCGACCTTGCCGCCCTCGACGAAGAAGGCGTGGATCATGCCGTCGCCGGTGAACCAGTGGTAATGGCCGCGCGGCTCGAACTGAGGGTTCGGCCCATTGCGGTAGAAGGCGCCCTTGAGGCCGGACGGAAACTCGCCCGTGACTTCGAGCTCGAAATCGTCCTCGCTGCGCACCGGCGCGAAATTGCCGGAAAGATAGGAATTGGTGATGGGTGTCGGTCCGTCCATCGGCGCACTCTCCCCGGGGCCGCCCGAGACAATGCCCGATTGAAGCCCGTAGGCTCAGAATGCGCCTCAACGATCGACTCTTCAACAGCGTGGGGTCACGCGTCGGAGGCGCCGCCGACGGTGCGAAGAGATTTCCGAAAAGCCGACATTTTCTTGCCAAACGAGGCGGATCTGTGGTTTAATAATTGAACCAAATAATTGTTGCTTTGTGTAAGTTGTCCAGCCAACCGGCATAGGATCGCGCGACGGGCGTCCGCTGTGGGGCCGGGTCGGTGACCCGGCCGGCGCGGTCGGCGACCGTGCCCTACAATGCGCCTTGGGAGCTACAACGCGACAGAAAAAGGCGCCTAAGCAACTTAAAAGATTGAGTCGCTGCCAAACGTGCACGGCCGGCATCGCCGCTTCTTTCGCGACCCCTAAAATCGCACCACTTCTCCGGTCCGCATGCTCTCGTCCGCCGCGAACACGATGCGCAGCGAGTTGATCGCGTCGGCCCAGTGATCCGTCAGATCGACCTCCCCGCGGATCGCCTTCAGGAACAGCCGCTGCTCGCGCTCGCATAGATCCTGGTGGCCCGGCTCGTCCTCGGTCGACTCGATCGTGTCTGCTTTAACGAAGGCGCCGGCGGCGTCGAGCTTGGCGTGATGGATCAGGAGCGCATTGGTCTTGGTGTGCGCCTCATGGTCGGACGACTTCATCCCCTCGCCGGCACCCTCCTTGGCGACGATCGACACCGATCCCTTCGGCCCGATCATGTCCTTCACGAAGAAGGCGGTCTCGCTGATCATCGGACCCCAGCCGGCCTCGTACCAGCCGACCGAGCCGTCGTCGAAGGCGATGTGGAGATGGCCGTAGTTGACCATCGTCGGCGCGATCTCGTCGGTGAGCCGCGCGCCGACCGCGTGCACCGCGGCGGGCTTGGCTCGCGTCACCTGGCACATGACGTCGACGTAGTGGACGCCGCAGTCGACGATCGGCGAGGTCGCGCGCATGAGCGCCTTGTGCACCTCCCAGAACGAGCCCGAGGACTGCTGGTTCAAGTTCATGCGCATGACGAGCGGCTTGCCGAGCGTGCGCCCGATCTCGACGAAGCGGGTCCACGACGGATGGACGCGCAGGATATAGCCGACAAGCAGCGCCTTCTTCGCCGTGCGCGCCGCGGCGACGATTTTTTCCGCCGCCTCCAGCGTGTCGGCGAGCGGCTTCTCGCAGAAGACATGCGCGCCCGCTTCGAGCGCCTCGAGCGCCATCGGCGCGTGATGCTCGGTGTAAGTCGCGATCGCGGCCGCATCGGGCTTCAGCGCCTTCAGCGCCTCGTCGAGACGCTCGAAACGCGGCACGCCCGGGAATTCCCGGTCGAGATCCTTTCGCCCAGCGGCGTTGCGGGTGCAGAGGCCCACGAGGTCGAAGCCGTCGATCGTTTGATAGGCGCGGGCGTGGCTCAGGCCCATCGTGCCGAGGCCGACAACGAGCACGCGCTGCCGTTTCGTTGACTCGCGCGCAAGCGCATCGCTCATCGGGCGTCTCCCTCTGACGGCGCCGGCGCTACGCCATCAGCCACTCGTGCGCCGGGTCGTTGTGGAAGCGCCAGATGCGCCTCGGGCCGGCCATGGTGTTGAGGTAATAGAGATCGTAGCCATGCGGCGCGCCCACGGGATGATAGCCCTTCGGCACCAGCACGACATCGCCGTCCCCGACCGTCAGCGTCTCGTCGAGCGAGCGGTCGTCGGTATAGATCCGCTGGAAGGCGAACCCCTGCGGCGGCTTCAGCCGATGATAGTAGGTCTCTTCGAGATAGGATTCTTCGGGCAGCGCGTCGCGGTCATGCTTGTGCGGCGGATAGCTCGACCAGTGGCCGCCCGGCGTGATGACCTCGACGACGAGCAGGCTCTCGGCCTCTGCGTCCTCGGGCAGAACGTTGCGGACATGGCGCGCGTTCGTGCCCGAGCCGCGCGTTAGCGTACCGACGTCGCTGGGCTTGATCACGCGCGCCTTGAGGCCGCCGCTCGCCGGCGCCGAACAGAGCGCAATCTCGCAATCGGTCGCGGCCTCGATCGAAGCGGCGCAATGGGGCGGCAGATAGACCGACCAGGGCGGACCGTCGAACACGCTCATCCGTTCGCCAATGACGCCGGAATCGAATCCGCCCGCTGTCACCCGCGCCTTGCCCGAGAGGATCACGACGCAGACTTCCGTGCCGTAGGTGTCGAGCTTTGATTTGGCGCCCTTGCTCAGCGTCCGCGTCTCGAAGCCGACATAGCGCCAGCCTGCGCTCTCGGGCGTGATGCGATGACTGACCCCATCCGCGCTCTCGGCGGGATGAACGAGCAGTTTCGATTGCGACACGACGGCGGTCTCCTTCTTGCCCTCACCCCGGCTCTCTCCCTTCTCCCGCATAGCCCGTCGAGAGACGGGCGTCTTTCGACGCCCTATGCGGGAGAAGGTGGCGCGAAGCGCCGGATGAGGGTCTCTTCTCTACACCAACCCCGCCTCCTTGAGCGCGCCGCGCAGATGCGCAATCCCCTTTTTCGCGTATGGCAGCGTCGGCGCCTTTTTCGGGTCCTGCTCGGCTTCGAGCACCACCCAGCCGGAATAGCCTTTGAGCGCCTTGAACACCGCGACGTAGTCGATCATGCCGTCGCCCGGGACGGTGTAGACGCCGAGCTCCGCGCCCTGGCCCAGGATCGAATCGAGAAAGCTCCAGTCTTCGGCGTTGGACTGGCGCATCTTATCCTCGCGCACATCCTTGCAATGGACGTGGCCGATCCGCTCGCGATAGGCGCGCGCAAGTCCCGCCGGGTCGGCGCCGCCCCAGCGGGCGTGCCCGGTGTCGAGCAGCAAATGCACGGGCGGCTTGGTGTGGGCCATGAAGGCGTCGATGTCGCGCTCCGACTGGATGATCGTGCCCATGTGGTGATGATAGCAGAGCTTCAGCCCTTCGCCGTCGAGGCGTTTGGCGAATTCGGTCATCTTCGCGCCAAAGGCGGCCCAGTCGCCCTTGGCGAGCCGCGGCCGCTCGGACAGGGGGCGCTGCCGGTCGCCATGGATAGCGTTCGACGTCTCGGCCGCGATGAGGATGCTCGCGCCGGCCGCCTTCGTCATCGCGATATGGGACTCGGCCGCTTCGAACTCCTCGAGCGCGGAGCGCTTGAGAAGCTCGGTCGAATACCAGCCGCCGACGAAGGCGAGACCAAATTCGGCAAGCTTGTCCTTGAGAGCCGCGCCGTTGTTGGGAAGCTTGTGGCCCTTCTCCATGCCCTTCGACGCCGGCTTCCTTCGCCTCGGCGAGGCAGGTCTCGAGCGGCGTCGAGCCGCCGATCTCCTGAAGATCGTCGTTCGACCAGCCGATGGGGTTGGCGCCTATGCGAATGCTCATCTCAGTCTCCCACGCGCTGGATCGTCAGCGCGTCCTCATACCCGCGACGAGCGGCGCTGACTTCGGCGCGGTCGGAGACGGCCGGCACGGCGACGTCCCACCAAAACCCGCCCGCGTCCGTCGAGCCCACGGGATCGGTGTCGATGACGATGACCTGGGTCGATATGGCCGCGCGCGCCGCCTTGAAGGCCGCTTCGAGCTCGGCGATCGAAGCAACCTTGACCGCCTCCGCCCCCAACGAGCGCGCATGTGCGACGAAATCGACGTCGGGCAGCACCTCGTGCCGCGTGTCGCTGAGCAGATTGTTGAACGGCGCGCCGCCGGTCGCATTCTGCAGCCGGTTGATGCAGCCGAAGCCGCGATTGTCGTTCACGACGATGATAAGCTTCTTGCCCAGCATCACCGAGGTCGCGATCTCTGAATTCATCATCAGATAAGAGCCGTCGCCTATCGTCACCACGACTTCGCGGTCGGGCAGGGCCAGCTTGACGCCGAGGCCTCCCGCGATCTCATAGCCCATGCAGGAATAGCCGTATTCGACATGGTAGCCGAGCGGCGCTCCCGCCTGCCAGAGCTTGTGCAATTCGCCGGGCAGTCCGCCCGCGGCGCAGACCACGACGTCGCTCGCTTCGCCCACCCGCATCAAAGCGCCGAGCACTTCCGCGTCCGTCGGCAGCAGAGCGTTGGTCTTCGCCGTATAGCGGGCAGCGGTCGCGCTCCATTCGGCGGTCGCTTTCGCGGCGGCTTCGCCCCAGGCGTGCGGCGCTTTCCAGTCGCCGAGCGCTTTGTCCAGTACCGCGAGCGCGGCGCGAGCGTCGCCGACCACGGGCGCGGCGCGGTGCTTGGCCGCATCAAAGGGCTGCACATTGACGCTGATGAAGCGGCGGTCGGGATTCTTGAACAGCGCCCACGAGCCGGTGGTGAAGTCGGCAAAGCGCGTGCCGACGCCGAGGATCACGTCGGCTTCGCTCGCGAGCGCATTGGCGGCGCCGGTTCCGGTGACGCCGATCGCGCCCACGGCCATCGGGTGATCGACCGGGGTCGCCGATTTGCCCGCCTGCGTCTCGGCGACCGGGATTCCGCGCCGGGCGCAGAAGTCGATCAGCTCGCGCTCCGCGCCGGAATAGAGCACGCCGCCGCCGCAGACGACGAACGGCTTCTTGCTCGCATTCAGGAGAGTGGCGGCGACCGCGACTTCGTCGGGATCGGGAATGATCCGCCTCTGGCGATGGACCCGCTCCTCGAAGAACGAGACCGGATAGTCGTAGGCTTCCGTCTGCACGTCCTGGCAAAAGGCGAGCGTCACCGGTCCGCATTCGGCGGGATCGGTCAGCACGGTCATCGCCCGGTTCAGCGCGGGCACGATCTGTTCGGGACGCATGATGCGGTCGAAATAGCGCGACACCGGCCGGAAGCAGTCGTTGGCGCTGACCGTTCCGTCGCCGAAGTCCTCGACCTGCTGCAGAACCGGATCGGGCCTGCGATTGGCGAAAAAGTCGCCCGGGATCAGAAGCACAGGCAGGCGATTGACATGCGCGACCGCGGCCGCCGTGACCATGTTGGTCGCGCCGGGTCCGATCGAGGTCGTGCAGGCCATCATGCGCCGGCGGCGCGAGGCTTTGGCGAAGGCGATCGCGGCATGCGCCATCGCCTGCTCGTTGTGGGCGCGGTAGGTCGGGAGCGCATCGCGTCCGGCGTAGAGCGCTTCTCCGAGGCCTGATACGTTGCCGTGGCCGAAGATGGCGAACACCCCCTCGAACAGCCGCTGCTCGCGGCCGTCGATCTCGACCTTCTGGGCGCTGAGGAAGCGCACCATCGCCTGGGCGGCCGTCAGTCGGACAGTTTTCATGGCGTCAAACGTTCCTCAAGCAATGCGGACGATGCGGGCGCCGCATCTCGCCACAGTATGCACAGGCGCTCAAAAGCGCCCGCCATCCGCTCGACCGCCTCGCGATCGCCAATGCGGCCGCCGAACCATTCGACCGCCGGCTCGACAAAGATCGTCCGGCCGACCGCAAAGCCTTTGACGAGATCGCAGGATCGCGCGACGGCGAAGGTTTGCGCAAGGTCGTCCTCCGGCGCCTCGAGGCCGAGCAGCACGATTCCGCGGCACCACGGGTCGCCGGCCGCCACCGCGCCTCCGATTGCGTCCCAGGCTGCCCGGCTCGTCTGGCCTTCGAGCTTCCACCAGTCCGGTTTGACGCCGATGGCATAGAGCCGCTCGATCACCCTGGCCGTCGTGTCGTCCTGAACCGGACCGTTCTTGCTGGCGATGATCTCGATCAGGAGTTCGCGGCCGAGCGTGCGCGCTGCGTCATGGAGGCGCAGGAGCTCGCGCTCCTGGCGCGCCTTCATTTCCGGCGGATCGTCGGGGTGATAAAAGCAGAGGCATTTGATCGTATGCGCGACCGGCCATTCCTGGAGCTTGGCGGCGAGCGAGCCGCCGAATTCGAAATCGAGCGGACGCGAGCCCGGCTCCTCGACCGGCCGGGCGATCCAGAGGTCGTGATCGAGCGCACGAAAAAGCGCCTCGCGGCCATACTTTCCGTCGAGCAGCATGCCGTAGCCGGGGCGGCCCGCGGCGACTTTTGCCGCCGCCTCGACCGCCAGCAGCTTGAACGCGCTGATGCGCGCGCGGTCCGCACCGGCGTCGTCGGCGATCTTTTCGAGCTGCATGCGATGGTCGATCGCGAGCGCCATGATCGACGACGGCTGCGGGCGGCGCGTCGTCGCCCAGTGAACATGGTTCAGCGCTTCGTCGTGACGCAGGGCGCGATGCGGCGGAGCCGTGTTTGAGAAATCCGTTGAGCTCTGCCCAGGTCGGGTATTCTGCGGAGCACAGCAGGCGCGATACGGCGAAGGCCCCGTTGGCGTTGGCGTAGGCGCAGCAGGTCTCCAGCGGCTCGTCCCTGAGCCAGCCGCGCAGGAAGCCGGACATGAAGGCGTCTCCGGCGCCGAGCACGTTGAAGACTTCGACCGGAAAGCCCGGGCCTTTGATCCCCTTCTCCAGCGTTTCCGGAATGGCGCCGGGAAAGACCACGCAGCCCATGGGACCTCGCTTGAGCACCAGCGTCGCCTGGCTCGCTGCGCGCACCGCCTTCAATGCGGAGAGCGGGTCGTCCGCGCCGCCGGCGATCATCATTTCCTCTTCCGTGCCGACGATCAGGTCGCATTGGGGCAGAATGGCGCTCAGGCTCTGCGTTACGTCGCCCGATTTGATGTAGCGCTCCTCGCCGGCTCCGTGACCTGCAAGTCCCCAGAGATTGGGCCTGTAATCGATGTCGAAGACAATTCTGCGCCCGGCGGCGCGCGCCAGACGCATGGCCTTCAGCTGCGCGGCGGCGGCGTTGGCGCGGGCGAAATGGGTGCCGCTGACCAGGATCGCCCTGGCGCTCTGGACATAAGACGGATCGATGTCGCTCTCGTCGAGCGCGCCGTCGGCGCAATTGTCCCGATAAAATATCAGCGGAAAGGTCTTTTCGTCGCGGATGCCCAGCAGCACCAGCGAGGTGAGCCGCGTGGGATCGGTCCGGACGCCCGAGACGTCGACGCCTTCGCGCGCGCATTGCTCGCGGATGAACCGGCCCATGTGCTCGTCGCCGACGCGAGTGATGAGGCCGCTCTTGAGGCCGAGACGCGCCGTGCCGATGGCGATGTTGGTCGGGCAGCCTCCGACGGCCTTGGAGAAGCTCGCCATGTCCTCCAGGCGGCCTCCGACCTGCACGCCGTAGAGATCGACCGACGAGCGGCCGATCGTGATGACGTCGAGACGCGGTTCCGGCACGGCTCAACTCCCGTTTAGGGCTCGATCGGCGGGTCGGCGGTTCCGACGACGTTCTGATCGAAGTCGATATTAGCGCCGGTCATCAGCCCCGATTCCTCGGAGCACAGATAGGCGCAGGCGCGGGCCACTTCCTTCGGATCGACGAGCCGGCCGAACGGCTTGCTCTTCACGGCGGCCTCGAGCCATCCATCCTGAGCCCCGTGGTAGGTCTTCATGATCCGGTCCTCGCCCGGCGTCGACATCCAGCCGATGTTGAGGCCATTGACGCGGATACGGAATTTGAGCAGCGAATGGGCCACGTTGCGGGTCAGGGTGGCGAGCGCGCCCTTCGAGGCGCAATAAGCGGTAATGAACGGCTGTCCGCCATGAGCGGACATCGACTGGATGTTGACGATCGCGCCCGCGATCTTCTCACGCCGCATGATCCGCACCGCCTCCTGGATGAGAAAGAATGGCGCGCGAACGTTGACGTCGAAAATCTCGTTGTATCGCTCCTCCGTCGTGTCGAAGATGTCGCCCCGGTCGGTGAGCGCCGCGGCGTTGACGAGCGCGTCGACGCGGCCGAAGCGCCTGTCCGCCTCGGCGACCACGTTTCGACATTCCGCGACTTTTGCGAGGTCGGCTTTGACGAAGACGGTCGCACAGCCGGTCGCCGAAATCTCTTTCGCGACCCTCGCGCCATTGTCCGAATTGCGGCCGCAGACGACGATACCCGCCGCTCCGCGCTCGGCGAAGACCCTCGCGATGGATTCGCCAAGTCCCTGGGTGCCGCCGGTCACGACCGCGATTTTGCCTCTGAGATTAGCGGGGCCGCGATAGGGTTCACGGGCGAGCGTCCCGATTTCGGGCGCGGAACTGGCTGCCATTGGCGCTTTCTCCCTAAGACCCCGGCCGGCTGGCCCGCCGGCGACCTTCACCAGAATGAAACAAAAATTCTATTCCCAAGTCAATATGGAACGGATATTCTTTTTTTGAGAGCGCGCCGCCGGATGTTCCTTGGGCGCATCCGTTAGGGAGGACTTGCATGAAATTCGGCATCATCGGCGCAGGGCGCATCGGAAAGATCCATGGCGGCAACATCGCCGCTCGACGCGACTGCAAGGCGGTCTACGTCGCCGACGCCGATGCCGGCGCCGCCGCGGCGCTCGCGGCCGAGACCGGCGCGAAGCCCGCATCTGTCGACGAAATTCTGGGATCGAAAGAGGTCGATGCAGTCGCCATCTGCTCGCCGACGGACACCCATGCCGATCTCATCGAGCGCTCGGCGCGCGCCGGGAAAGCGGTCTTCTGCGAAAAGCCGATAGCCCTCGACGTCAAACGGATTCGCGCCTGCCTCGACGTGGTCAAGCAGACCGGCGCGACGCTGATGATCGGCTTCAACCGCCGATTCGACCCCAATTTCGCGTCCTTGCGCCAGCGCATCGCCGAAGGCGCGATCGGCTCGCTCGAGATCGTCTCCATCGTCTCCCGCGATCCCTCCCCGCCGCCTCTCTCCTATATCGCCCGGTCGGGCGGCCTCTTCCGGGACATGATGATCCACGATTTCGACATGGCGCGCTTCATCCTGGACGAGGAACCGGTCGCGGTCAGCGCGATGGGCTCAGCGCTCGTCGACAAGGCGATCGGCGAAGCGGGCGACATCGACACCGCCGTCGTCATCATGGAAACGAAGTCGGGCAAGGTCGCGCAGATCTCCAACTCGCGGCGCGCGAGCTACGGCTACGACCAGCGCGTCGAGGCCCATGGCGACAAGGGCATGGCGCATGCCGCCAATATTCGGGAGACGACGGTCGAATTAGCCGGCGCGCACGGCTTCACCAGCGACAAGGTCCTCAACTTTTTCCTCGAGCGTTACGACAGTGCCTATCGCAACGAACTCGACGCGTTCGTCAACGCTGTCAAAACCGGCGCCAAGCCGCGTCCCGATGGCGAGGATGGCCTCAGGGCCAACATCCTTGCCGACGCGGCCTATCAGTCCTGGAAAACGAAGCAGCGCGTCGCCGTTGGCTGAATTTTGCGCGACTTAGCTCGCGCTGTTTTGGTTGCGCGCTTGCCTGCGTTGCAGGCGCAGCCTATAGGCGGCTCCGGTCAACAGGAACAAGGCATGGCGCAAGCGCAGGAACGACGCCCGGCCTCGAACTGGGCGCCGGGGAGCGCGTCGCCGCCACCGGATCCGCCCCAATTTCTCGCGCGCCTCATCCTCATTTTTCGTCGTCATCGTCGGACTCTTCGGCGGCTCGGCATCGCCGCAAGCCTTCTCATTATTGCGGTCTCCGCGACGATCTTCGTGCGCACATTGCTGCGCATCGACGTCAACAAGTTCAAAGCAGCGATTGCTGCGACGGGCGGTGATCAAATCACGCTCGCCTTCGCCTTTACAGCGTTGAGTTACCTTGCGTTGACGGGATACGACGGCCTGGCCCTGCGTCATCTCGGAATCAAGGTTCCCTATTGGCTGACGGCGCTTGCATCCTTCGCCAGCTACGCGGTCTCGTTCACTCTGGGATTCCCTCTCGTGACCGGCGGGGCGATCCGCTACTGGCTCTACGCTCCGGCGGGTCTGACCGCCGGCAAGATCGCGAGTCTGACGATCGTTGCGGGCGTCACATTCTGGCTGGGCATGGGCTTCATCGTCGGCGTCGGCTTCATGACCGCCTCCGACGCCGTGGCGGAAATCAACCATTTCCACCCGCTGGCCAACCGTTTGATAGGCCTCAGCGTGCTCGCTGCTCTGATCGTCTATCTCGGCTGGGTCGGCAGCATGCGCTGGCGCGACTCCCCGATCGTCGGCACTTTCAAACTACCGGGTCCATTGGTCACCCTGGGACAAATGGCGCTCGGGGTGGTGGACGTCTGTTCGGCTTCAGCCGCGCTCTACTTTCTGCTTCCAAAAGGCGCGACGATCGGCTTTCCGACATTCGCCACGCTTTATTCGCTAGCGGCCATGCTCGGCATCGCCAGTCATTCGCCGGGGGGCTCGGCGTGTTCGAGGCGACGATCCTCCAGGGAGTCGGCGGCGACACCGACGCCTTGCTCGCGTCGCTGCTGCTCTTTCGTGGCATCTATTATGTCGGGCCTTTCATTGGCGCCATGGCGCTGCTCGGCGGGGTCGAGGCGACGCGCCGCTGGCGCTCGATTCGCGAAGCCATGACGGCTCCCTCGGACGATTAGGCGGAGCGTGAGATGAGCGACGCACAGGTCCTCCAACTTGCAAACCGCATTGGCTCGCCATTTGCCTCCCAGCTTGTCGAGGCGATGCCGGAGCCGGCGATCATTGTCGGGTCGGATGGGCGCGCGGCGGTGGCCAACAAGCCGGCGTTCAGTCTTCTTGCTGGACTAAAGATCGACGAACCCTTCGTTCTCGCCCTGCGGGCGCCCGATGTGGTCGACGCCTGGCGCCGCGTGATCGCGAGCGGCGAAGCAGAGACCGTGCAATGGAGCGAGCGTGTGCCGGTCGAACGGCTATTCGATGTCCGCGTCGCGCCGCTCGCGACGGCCGAGGGGGATGTCGTGGCGACGTTGCTCACCTTGCGTGACCTCACGGAATTACGGCAGGTCGAGCGAATGCGCGTCGACTTCATCGCCAACGCGAGCCACGAATTGCGCACTCCGCTCGCGTCCCTGCTGGGCTTCATCGAGACGCTGCAGGGATCGGCGCGCGACGACCCGAAGGCGCGCGATCGGTTCCTCGCCATCATGCGGGAGCAGGGCCGGCGGATGTCCCGACTGATCGAGGATCTGCTTTCGCTCTCCCGCATCGAGCAGAAGCAGCATGTGCGGCCTGAGACCGTCGTCGATCTCGCGCAGACAGTGCGCACGGTGATCGATTCGCTCTCTCCGATGGCGTCGGAATTGGGCGTCGAGATTCGCCTCGGCGGACCGCAGCCCGTGCTTGTAACCGGCGACAGGGATGAACTCGTCCGCGTTGCCGAAAACCTGATCGAAAACGCCATCAAATATGGCGTGCGGCCGGACTCGGAGAACGCCGGCCTCGTCGAGGTCGCCGTTGCGATGACGGATAGGGATGCAACCTTGAGCGTGCGCGACTACGGCTACGGCATCGCGCCTGAGCACCTGCCGCGCCTGACGGAGCGCTTTTATCGTGTCGACGCCGGACAGAGCAGGGCCAAGAACGGAACGGGGCTTGGCCTCGCCATCGTAAAGCACATCCTGACCCGGCACCGGGGGAAGCTGACGATCACGAGCCGCGTCAACCACGGCTCGCTTTTTGTCGCAACTGTGCCGCTTCATCCAACAAAGCCATAAATATTCATATCTTACAAAGCTATAGATGGTCACAAAACGATGACCTGCGTGTCATACAAGACAGTCGTTGGCGCGGTATGCGTTGTTCGCGGCGCAAAGCTGCTGGCAGGCGGGGGAGGCCCGCCGCCTGCCCCAATCCCTCCGCGGAGAGTTCCTTATGTTTATGAAGTCCATTATTGGCGCGGCTGTGCTTGCCGCGGGCATCAGCGTGGCCTCGGCCGCCGACATTTCCGGCGCGGGCGCAACCTTCCCCTATCCGATCTACGCAAAATGGGCCGATATGTATAAGAAGGAGACCGGACTCGGCCTCAATTATCAATCGATCGGCTCGGGGGGCGGCATCAAGCAAATCAAGAACAAGACGGTCACCTTCGGCGCCTCGGACATGCCGCTCGAGCCCAAGGATCTGACAGCCTCCGGCCTGGTTCAATTCCCGACCGTGATCGGGGGGGATGTGCCTGTCGTCAATCTTGACGGGATCGGCCCGGGTGATCTGGTCCTCGACGGTCCGACGCTTGCCGATATTTTCCTAGGCAAGATCACAAAGTGGGACGATGCAGCGATCAAGAAACTCAACCCGAATGCCAAGCTTCCCTCGAGCGCGATTGTCGTCGTGCACCGCTCGGATGGTTCGGGGACGACGTTCATTTTCACAGACTATCTTTCCAAAGTCAGCCCGGATTGGAAATCCAACGTTGGCGCCAGCACGGCCGTCGAATGGCCTGTCGGCATCGGCGCCAAGGGCAATGAGGGCGTTTCGAACAACGTGACGCAGACGAAGGGAGCGATCGGTTATGTCGAATTCGCCTACGCCCTAGAGACCAAAATGTCGACGATCAATATGATCAATCGCGACGGCAAAGCTGTTGTGCCGAGCGCCGCGGCATTCCAGGCGGCTGCAGCGAACGCCGACTGGGAGAAGTCGGATAATTATTTCGTTATTCTGACGGATGAGCCGGGCGCGGAGAGCTGGCCGATCGCCGGCGCGACGTTCATTCTGATGTATAAACAACCCCAGGATGTCGCTAACTCGGCCGCCGCCCTCAAGTTCTTTGACTGGGCCTACTCCAATGGCAGCAAGGCGGCCGAAGATCTCCACTACGTGCCGCTACCGGCGGTAGTCATCGCACAGATCGAAAAGACTTGGGCGACACAAATCAAGGGACCGGACGGCAAGCCGATCTTCGCCAAGTGACGTACAACACAATGGATCGTAGGCTGTCCTAGGATGTCCCGAGTCCCATCTGCACTCGGCGTTCCGGCCACCCGGCCGGAACTCTGCAGGAGTCCAGAGCAATGACTGAGATCGCGATGGCGCAGATCGAATTGGCGGGCTCCAAAGCTATGATGCGTGGCCGCGCGATTAAGCGCTTCGCGTGGAGCGACAATTTTTTTCGCCGCTTGACTCAGGCCTGCGCGCTCATCGTCCTGTTGATCCTTGCGGGGGTGATCGCGTCCCTGATCAAGGGCTCGATCCCAGCGTTTCAAGCGTTCGGCCTGGGCTTTTTCACGACGGTGGTTTGGAATCCGGTCACTGAGAAATTCGGCGCTGGCGCGCCGGTATTTGGAACAATTGTCACGTCAGCCATTGCGATGGCGATCGCGGTGCCTCTGGGCATCGGAATAGCCGTGTTTCTCACGGAGCTGTGTCCGCCCTCCTTGCGGCGACCGATCGGCACCGCCATCGAGCTATTGGCGGGGATCCCCAGCATCATTTACGGCCTCTGGGGCTTGTTCGTTTTCGCGCCATTCCTCCAGGTATATGTGCAGCCGTCCCTGATTGCGCTGTTCGCAGACGTTCCGGTGCTGAATTCCCTTTTCGCGGGGCCACCTTACGGCATCGGCATGCTGACCGCCGCGCTTATCCTGGCGATCATGGTTCTGCCGTTCGTGGCGTCGATTTCGCGCGATGTGTTCGAGACGGTGCCGCCGATGCTGAAAGAATCGGCCTATGGAATCGGCTGCACGACTTGGGAAGTGGTCTGGAATGTCGTCATTCCCTACACTCGAGTTGGGGTCATCGGCGGCGTCATGCTCGGACTCGGGCGCGCGCTCGGCGAAACGATGGCTGTGACCTTCGTTATCGGCAACGCGCACAAGATCTCCGCTTCGCTGCTCGCGCCGGGAACGACGATCTCTGCGAGTATCGCCAACGAGTTCACGGAGGCGGTTGGCGATCTCTACACCTCGTCGCTGATCGCGCTGGGTCTTATCTTGTTCATGATCACCTTCGTCGTTCTCGCGATCGCCAGGATCATGCTGATGCGCCTCGAAATCCAGGCGGGGAGATAGCCACATGCCCTCCTCTTCCTACTCCGCGCGACGTCGCCGAAACGCTATGTGGTTGGGCCTGAGCGTCGCGGCCGCGGCCGTCGGTCTGACGGGATTGTTCATGATTCTGGTGGTGCTGCTATGGAAGGGGTTCGCAGGGCTGTCGCTTGACGTCTTCACGCAAATGACGCCGCCGCCTGGCAGCGGCGGCGGCCTCTTGAATGCGATCGTCGGCAGCTTGATCATGACGGTGATCGGCGTCGCCGTGGGTACGCCGCTAGGCATGCTGGCTGGCACCTACCTGGCGGAATACGGGAAGTATTCGAGGCTCGCCTTTGTCGTTCGCTTTATCAACGACATTCTGCTCAGCGCCCCGTCGATCGTGATCGGTCTTTTCATCTACGAGATCGTTGTGGCGCCAATGGGTCACTTCTCGGCCCTCGCCGGCGCTCTTGCCCTAGCGGTACTGGTGATCCCGGTCGTGGTTCGGACGACAGAGGACATGCTTGGCCTTGTTCCCAACGCCTTACGCGAAGCCGGCTCTGCGCTCGGCATGCCGCGCTCCCTGGTGATCCAGCGGATCGGCTATCGCGCTGCCAGAGCCGGTCTGATAACTGGCGTACTGCTTGCGATTGCGCGGGTCAGCGGCGAGACCGCGCCGCTCTTGTTCACCGCGCTGAACAATCAGTTCTTCAGCACTGACCTCCTCCAACCGATGTCGAGCTTGCCGGCGGTGATCTTTCAGTTTGCGCTAAGCCCGTACAAGGAATGGCAACAGCTGGCCTGGACCGGCGCGCTGATCATCACGCTGGCCGTGCTGGCGCTGAGTATCATGGCTCGTGTGCTGTCCGCACAGGCCAAACAGCAATAGGGATCAAGAAGGGTTTCGCGCATGGATAGCAAAGTGAATGCTCAGATGCCTGCGCGGCCGCCGAGCGCCAGCAAAGACAAGGTCATTGTTCGCGGTCTCAACTTTTACTATGGCGAGAACCACGCGCTCAAGGAAGTCACGATGTCCCTGTTCGAGGGTCAGGTGACGGCGTTCATCGGTCCCTCGGGCTGCGGCAAGTCCACATTGCTGCGTGTGCTGAACCGCATGTACGACCTCTATCCCGGGCAGCGGGCGGAGGGCGAGGTCCTGCTCGACGGCGAGAACATTCTGTCGAAAGACCTCGATGTCAACCTCCTGCGCTCGCGCGTCGGCATGGTGTTCCAGAAGCCCACCCCGTTCCCCATGACGATCTACGACAACATCGCTTTCGGGGTGCGCCTCTACGAAAAGCTGCCAAAGTCCGAAATGGACGACCGGGTCGAATCGTCACTGAAGCGGACCGCGCTGTGGGGCGAAGTCAAGGACAAACTGAACGCCAACGGCCTCAGCCTCTCAGGCGGCCAGCAACAGCGCCTTTGCATCGCCCGCACCGTGGCGATCAGTCCGGAAGTGATCCTGTTCGACGAACCAACCTCCGCCCTCGATCCGATCTCGACGGCCAAGATCGAGGAGCTGCTTGACGAATTGTCCGGCGAATACACGATCGCCATCGTCACCCACAACATGCAGCAGGCCGCGCGCGTCTCGCACTATACCGCCTTCATGTACCTTGGCGAGATGGTCGAATTCAACGAGACGGACGCCGTCTTCACGTCGCCGCGCGACAAGCGCACCCAGGATTATGTCACCGGCCGCTTCGGCTGAGGGAGTGAGAGCCGTGGTAGAACATACCGTCAAATCCTACGACCGGGAGCTTGACACGCTCGAGCGCCGCATTGCCGAAATGGGAGGCATCGCGGAGAAAATGGTCATCGAAGCGATGGACGCGCTGGCCAATGCCGACACTGTGCTCGCGCACCAGGTCGTCGCCACCGATCTGCGCCTCGATGCGCTGCAGCGTGAAATCGAGGACATGACGGTGATGACGATCGCGCGCCGCCAGCCGGTGGCGAATGATCTTCGCGAACTGATCGGCGCCATCCGGATCGCCGGCGACCTCGAACGGGTCGGCGATCTCGCCAAGAACATCGCCAAGCGCACAGTGAAGGTCGGTTCGGAGGCGAGGGTTCCTCGCGCGATCATCGGCCTCAAGCATATGAACGAGGTGGCGACCGAACTCCTGAAGGACGTGCTCGACGCCTACGCGCAGCGCGACGAAGCGCGCGCTCGCGAAGTGTGGGAGCGCGACATCGACCTTGATGCGCTGGAGGATTCGGTCTTCCGCGATCTTCTGACCCACATGATGGAGGATCCGCGCAATATTTCCTTCTGTGCGCATCTCCTCTTCTGCTCCAAGAACATCGAGCGGATCGGCGACCACGCCACCAACATCGCCGAGACGGTCGTCTACCTCGTCACCGGCGAGCCGATGCGGACGGAGCGTCCGCGCGGGCACATGGAGGCCGACGACGACTTCGACGCGGCCGGAGACGACGTATGAACCAGGCGCGCAAGGATATCGCCCGCCCCAACGCCGCCTCGGCGCCCCGCATCCTCGTGGTCGAGGACGAATTGGATCTGGCCCTGTTGCTCGCCTACAATCTGGAGGCGGAGGGTTATGTCGTCGAGAGCGTGGAGCGGGGCGACGAAGCCGAGCTCCGCCTCGCGGAGAGCGCGCCCGACCTCGTCATCCTCGACTGGATGCTGCCCGGCGTATCGGGCCTCGAAATCTGCCGAAGGCTTAGGGCGCGCGAGACTACGCGCACGCTCCCGGTCATCATGGTGACCGCGCGCGGCGAGGAGGCCGAGCGCGTGCGCGGCCTTTCGGTTGGGGCCGACGATTACGTCGTCAAGCCGTTCTCGGTTCCGGAATTGATGGCCAGGGTTCGCGCGCTGCTGCGGCGCAGCCGTCCCGAGCGCATCGCCGATCGCCTCAATGCCGGCGACCTCGACCTCGATCGCGAAACACGCCGGGTAAGGCGCGGCGTTCGCGACATCCATCTCGGTCCGACGGAGTTCCGTCTGCTGGAATATCTTTTGGAAAAGCCGGGCCGGGTATTCTCGCGCGCGCAATTGCTCGACGGCGTCTGGGGGCAGGCCGCGGAGATCGACGAGCGCACAGTCGACGTTCACGTCGGCCGGCTGCGCAAGGCGCTGTCGCGAGGGCGTGAGCGCGATCCGATCCGCACCGTTCGCGGCACCGGCTACGCCTTCGACGAGACGTTCGGCAAGCCTTAAGCCGGCGCGTCCACTTTGGCGGCCGAAGATCGCTATTCCCTAACGCAACGCCAGCCGTCGCTCGCGGTCACGCTCTCGCCGCCGCTCCTGGGCAGGCTGATAGGCGAGCCCGCCGTGATGGGCGCAGTAGGGCCCCGATGAAGCCGGAGAGCCGCAATAGCGGAAATCGGGGCTCGTCGGATCGCCGAGCGGCCAGCGGCACATCGCCTCGTTCAATTCCACAATGGTGACCCGGAGCGACATCGGCAGCACGACGCTTTCAAACGGTTCGGGCTCGGTCGCGTTCAGCGGCATCGGGCTGATCGCCAACGCGGTCGCGCCTCGCATGATGCGGGGCGCGACCGACGGCGCGCGCGGGGAGGAGACGCGGCGCGCTCCGTGCTGTGGAGCCGATTGACGGGGACGCGAGCCGCCGGAACTCGGCGATTTCGCGCGGCCGGCGAGCCCCAGCCGGTGAACTTTTCCGATGATGGCGTTGCGCGTCAGCCCATTGCCGAGGAGGTTCGCGATCTGGCTTGCGCTCTTGCCTTCGAGCCAGTGCTGTTTGAGCTGCTCAACTCTTTCATCCGTCCACGACATTGCCGCCTCGTTGGTCAATTCCCTGCCCAGGGAAGCCCGACTCAGAATCCGGCTCCTGCGTCGAACGGCGGGACGCCGTCGGCCGAAACGCGGACCAGCACTCTCTCTGAAGCCCTCGCCACGAGATCTCGTGGCTCAATAGGGAAAAGGTACACTACTCGTTGAATCGCGCGCAAGAGTCCGACCGAGCCTGAGACCCGGCTTTTCAACAGGTCTTCGCGTCATGGCCTCCGTGCGGGCGGCCGCTTTTGGCCGATTGAATGAGTCGCATCAAGGTTTTAGCCGTGCCGCAGCCCGTCAATTGCGGCATGAAATTTTTTTGGCCTCCCCAATCGTCATTTGACGAAATATGCGCGTTTCCGCTATGTTTGCCGGGCATTCGGCGGCCGCCCCAGCGGGGGCGGCGTTTTTATTTTGCGCCCTCGCGCCCGCCGCAATGAAGAGCCGGGACCAGGAGTTGGACAGGTGCATTCCGCTCAAGCGACCTCCGCTATCGTGCCGACCTACGCGCGGGCCAATATCGCCTTCGAGCGTGGTGAGGGGTGCTGGCTGGTCTCGACGACCGGCGAGCGCTACCTCGATTTCGGCGCCGGCATCGCCGTGACCTCGGTCGGCCACGCCCATCCGCATCTCGTCGAGACGCTTGTCAGCCAAGGCTCGAAGCTTTGGCACGTCTCGAACCTCTATCAGAACCCGGAAGGCGAGCGGTTTGCCCGCAGGCTCGTGGACGCGACCTTCGCCGATCTCGTTTTCTTCGCCAATTCCGGCGCGGAGGCGAACGAGGCCGCGATCAAGATGGCGCGGCGCCGCCAGTCGATCGGCGGCCATGCCGAGCGCTACCGGGTGCTGACCTTCGAAGGCGCCTTTCATGGCCGCACGCTTGCGATGATCGCCGCCGGCGGCCAGGCGAAATATCTGGACGGCTTCGGGCCGAAGGTCGACGGATTCGACCAGATCCCTATCACCGATCTCGCCGCGGTAGAGGCCGCGATCGGCCCCGAGACCGCCGCGATCCTGATCGAGCCGATCCAGGGCGAAGGCGGCGTGCGGGTGATCCCGCCTTCGTTCCTGAGGGGCCTGCGCGAGATCTGCGACCGGCGCGAACTGCTCCTGATTTTCGACGAGGTCCAGACGGGCGTCGGCCGCACCGGGCGCTTCTATGCCTACGAGCACTGCGGCATTCATCCGGATATCCTGACCTCAGCCAAAGGAATCGGCGCGGGGTTTCCGATGTCCGCGTGCCTCGCGACCGCGGATGCGGCCCGGGGGCTCACGGTCGGGGTGCACGGCACCACGTTCGGCGGAAACCCGCTGGCGATGGCGATCGGCAATGCGACGCTCGATGTGATTCTCGCGCCCGGCTTCATCGAGCATGTCGCGAAGCTCGGCCTCTACCTGCGGCAGCGGCTTGCAGAGCTCAAGGATCGCCACGGTTCGGTGATCGAGGAGGTGCGCGGCGAAGGCTTGATGGTCGGCCTCAAGGTCAAGGTTCCGCCGGCGAGTTTCGCCGAGGCGTGCCTCGGGCAGAAATTTCTCGTCATTCCCGCCGGCGACAATGTGGTGCGGCTGTTGCCGCCGCTTGTCGTCACCGAAGAGGAGCTCGCCGAGGGGGTCAGGCGGCTCGATGCTGCTTGCGCCGCGGTCGAGGAGCGCCTCCTGGTCGCGATCAACTGATTGAACGCATGAACGCGCCCGTCCAGACAGCGCCGCGCCATTTTCTCGGTCTCCTCGACCTGTCGACCGCCGAGCTCCGGCGGATCCTCGACATGGCCGCGGCGATGAAAAAGGCGCGCGTCAAAGGGGTTTCCCCCACCACACGCCCGCTCGCCGGAAAGACGCTGGCGATGATCTTCGACCGGCCCTCGACCCGAACCCGTGTGTCGTTCGACATCGGCATGCGCGAGCTGGGCGGCGAGACGATTATGCTGACCGGCGCCGAAATGCAGCTTGGCCGCGGAGAGACCATCGCCGACACGGCCCGCGTTCTATCGCGTTACGTCGAGGCGATCGTCATCCGCGTCCTCAGCCAGGACGATCTTTTCGAGCTGGCGTCCAACGCGACGGTTCCGGTCATCAACGGGCTCACCAAGCAGTCGCATCCGTGCCAGGTGCTGGCGGACCTCCTTACGTTCGAGGAAAAGCGCGGCCCGATCCGCGGCCGCAAGGTGGCCTGGTCGGGCGACTGGAACAACGTGCTGTCGTCCTGGGTCGATGCGTCGGCGCGGTTCGGCTTCACCCTCGACATCGCCTGCCCGCGCGAATTGCAGCCGACCAGGCATCGGCTGGCCCCGGCTTTGGCCGCCGGGGCGAAAATCATTGTGCGCGAGGACCCGGAGGAGTCGGTCAGGGACGCCGCGGCGGTCATATCCGATTGCTGGGTGTCGATGGGCGACGAGGACGAGGGCCGGCGGCAGAACCTGCTCGCCCCCTATCAGGTCAACAGCGGGCTGATGAGCCACGCCGCGCCGGACGCCATCTTCATGCACTGTCTGCCTGCGCATCGCGGCGAGGAGGTGACCGACGAGGTCATCGACGGTCCGCAGTCGGCCGTGTTCGACGAGGCGGAGAACCGCCTGCACGCACAGAAGGGGGTGCTGGCATGGGTCTTTGGAGTCCAGCCATGACCGCCGCCGCCGAGCGCGCCGCATCCGCCGAGGTGGTGGACGATATCGTTCTGCCCTTCGCGGTCGAATCGCTCAGCACGCGCGGGCGCGTTGTGCGGCTGGGTCCCGCGATCGATCGTCTGCTTGGCCGCCACGATTATCCGGAAGCGGTGTCGAAGCTGGTGGCGGAGGCGGTCGCGCTCGCCGCGCTGCTCGGTTCGACCCTCAAGCTCGAGGGCCGCTTTCAGCTGCAGACGAAAAGTGACGGCCCGGTCAACATGCTGCTCGTCGATTTCGACGCGCCGTCGAATCTGCGTGCGCTCGCGCGGTTCGACAAGGCGAAAATGGCCCGCGCGGCGCCGGGCGAGGATCTGCTGGGACGCGGGCACATGGCGTTCACGATCGATCCCGGCGGCGAGATGACGCGCTACCAGGGCGTCATCGCGCTCGAAGGGCAGGGCCTCGAGGGCGCCGCGCATCATTACTTCGAGCGGTCGGAGCAGATCCCGACTTTGGTGCGCCTCGCGGTCGGGGAGACGGTGTCGAGCCAAGGACGGGCGTGGCGCGCCGGGGGCCTCATCGTTCAGTACTTGCCGGAAGCGCCGCGCCGGCGCGCCGATTTTCATCCGGGCGACGCGCCGGAAGGAGCCGAGCTGCACCAGGTCGAAGAGGACGACGCCTGGACCGAAGCCCAGGCGCGGGCGGCGACGACCGAAGCGCACGAACTGATCGATCCGACGCTCTCGGCCGAGCGCCTGCTTTTTCGCCTTTTCAACGAGCGCGGCGTCCGCGTCTTCACGCCGACGCCTCTGGCCGACGTCTGCCGCTGCTCAGCCGAAGGCGTCGACGCGATGCTGCGCAGTTTCCCGCCGGAGGAAGTCAAGGCCATGGTCGGCGACGACGGCATGATCGGCGTCACCTGCGAATTCTGCTCGACCAAGCGGGTCTTCGATCCGGCTAACTACGGCGCCTGAGGCGGAGATCCTGAAGCCTCATGCAGCGCGACGAATTCCAGACGAAGCTCGCCGAGACGGTCGCGGCGGTCGAGCGCGAACTTGAGGACCTGCTCGCGTTCAAACCTCAGGCGGCGGAAATCCACCGTCCTAAACGGTTGATCGCAGCCATGCGCTACTCGACGCTGGGAGGCGGAAAGCGGCTGAGAGCCTTTCTCGTCATCGAGACGGCCCGCGCGCTCGGGCGCTCGGACGGCGGGCCGGTGCGCGCGGGCGCGGCAATCGAATGCGTGCACGCCTATTCGCTGATCCATGACGATCTGCCGGCGATGGACGATGACGACCTGAGGCGGGGAAAGCCAACCGCCCACCGCGCCTTCGACGAAGCCACCGCCATTCTGGCCGGAGACGCTTTGCAGGCGCTCGCCTTCGAGATCCTGGCCGATCCCCGGACCGACCCGAGCGCCGAGATCCGGGCGGCCCTCTCGCTGGAACTGGCGCGCGCCGCGGGTCTGGCGGGCATGGTCGGCGGCCAGATGCTCGACCTCCAGGCGGAAACTGCGGACGCGCCGCTGCCGCGCGAGGAGATCGCCCGCCTTCAGGCGATGAAGACGGGCGCGCTTCTCAGGTTCAGCGTGGAAGCGGGAGCGCGGCTCGCAGGCGCCGATCCCCGGGCGAGCGATGCCCTCGCCGCCTACGGCCGCGCCGTCGGAACGGCGTTTCAGGTCGCCGACGATTTGCTCGACGCCGAGGGCGATACCGCGACGCTCGGGAAGCGCGCCGGCAAGGACGCCGGCCGGCACAAGGCGACGCTGGTGGCTGCGCTCGGGATTGACGGCGCCCGCCAGGAGCTCGCGCGCCTCGTCGCCGAGGCGAAGGCGGCGGTCGACGCCGCGGGTCTCGGGGCTTCGGGCGACGGGTTGCGGGCGGCCGCCGAATTCGTCGCAGAGCGCAAGAACTGAGACGTCAGAAGCTCATGGCGAGGCGCCTCAGCGCCGCGGCGGCGCGTTCGGCCCGGCGCCGCAAGGCGTCCTGACCGGGAAGCGGCTCCGTGCGCAAGAGCTGACCCATCGTCACGGAGCCGATCAGGAGATCGAAATAGGCCTCGAGCGCCGAGTCGAGATCCGACCCTCCGAGCCAGCCTCGCGCCGCGCCATGTTCGAGGAAGCGGCGCAGGCTCTGCCTCACGGGGGCGTGTCCGCTTGCTTCCAGCGCCTGCCCGAGATCGCTCGACGGCCCGGGCTCGGCGATCGCCAGCCGGTAGAGGGCGATTGTCGTCGGATCGACGAGGCGCACCAGGAAAGCTGCGCCAAAGGCCGCGATCGCCTCGAAGAACGCCGCTTTCGAGCGCGGCTCGGCCATTTCGATCGGCGCTGCCATCTCGCCGCTGCGCTCGCGTACGAGATGGTTGAGAATGTCCCGCTTGTCGGCGAAATGCTGGTAGAGGGCGCGCTTGGAGGTATTTGCCAGCCCCGCGATCTCGAGCGTCGTTGTCTCTGCGTAACCCTTGGTCAGGAACGCTTCGCCCGCCGCCGCGAGAATAGCCTGCCGCCGCGCCTGGACGGCGTCGGTATCGGCCCGGCGCCGGCTGCTTGCCGGCCGGCTTATTCTGGTACCGATAGGTTCCATATCTCAGGTATCCGTGTTGATCTGGTTCCATATAGTACCCATCCGGCTGGCGAGTAAACCCTGCACGTTGCGAGAATATCCTCAGGCCCGCTCCCACCTCATCGGGGCGATGCGGGGGTCGGAGGCGAAGGCATCCCTGCCGAACTCGACCCGATCCGGCGGAAACTCACGAATGGCGTAGGCGCCGTTTCCGCCCACGCCGATCCGCCACGTCTGGGCTTCGAGCGGTTCGACATCCGCGAACGCCGCGCACGACAGCACCGCGGCGTTTGCCCCGCCAGCCGCGTCGCGGACGGAGCCATATCGGATGATTTCGGCTTCGGCCGTTCGCGCGACATCCCCGAGAGCCTGACAGGGGCCGTAGTCGGTCAGGCGCCGCCAGAGCGCCGCGTCCCTTTCTAGCGGCGGGGCTGTGAGATCGAGCATGCGTCGCGTCTTTAGCGCCGCGGAAAAGCCTGTGTATTCGGAGGGGTTCGTCGGCCACGGGGTCTGCGGCGACTCGGCGAAGAACAGGAGCCTGTAGAACGCCATTTCGGCGACCGCGGCGCGAGGCTCTTCGGAGGCGTAGTAGACGCCGGGCGTCAGGCCCGCGCGACGGAAGCGCGATCCGCTGGGGTAGGCTGCGCCGTATCGGAACGGCGTCTTGAAGAGGTAATGCAAGCCCCCGCATTCGGCAGGATAGGCTGGTTTGGTCTCCTCGATCAGGTTTTCCAGCACGTCGTGTTCGCCGAGGCCGTCGACGAGCTTCATCGTTGAAACGCGGTGCTGGGCCTCGACAATACGCCAGACCGCGCGCTGGTAGGGCCGCAGCTCAGACGATAGCGCGGCGGGCGTCCAGGTAGGCAATGACATCGTTCAGGCCGGAAATGGTGCGGATTTTTTCGGCCGGCCTTGCGCCGAGAGCCAGATTCGGGTTGGCGAGCCAGGCCCGCGCGACCCCTTCCTCGCCACCCGCGATGGCGTCGAGCGAGCGAAACAGGCGGACGAATAGAACGCCGAGCTCGAATTCCTTCCTCTCAGGGTTGAGCCGATAGTCGCCGCTCTTCATCCGCGATATCGTCGCCGCACTGAGGCCAAGGACCTCGGCCAGAGCGAAAGCCGGGACGCCCAGTTTATCGGCGGCGCCAAGAACAGCCTTGGTTAGGACCTTTCGTGCGTCCGGATGGAGCAGGGGCTCTTGCGTGAGGGCTGGCATGAGCGGTTCTTACCTTTCCGCAGAAAGGTATACCACAAAATCTTTCCACAGCAATAAAATTCCCGCATTCGCCCGCGGGTTCCCCCCTTACCTCGCGGCCGGCGTCTCCTCGTCGGCGCCGACCAAATAGCCGAGGCCGCGGGCGGTCTTGATGATGTCGACGCCGAGCTTCTTGCGCAGGCGGCCGATGAACACTTCGATCGTGTTGGAGTCGCGATCGAAATCCTGCTCGTAGAGGTGCTCCACGATCTCGCTGCGCGAAATGATGCGCCCCGCGTGGTGCATCAGATAGGAGAGGAGCCGGTACTCGTGGCTGGTGAGCCTGATCGCCGCGCCGTCGACGGTAACGCGCCCTGCGCGCGCGTCGAGCCGGACCGGCCCGACGGCAAGATCGCTGCTCGCGTGGCCCGCCGCCCGGCGCATGAGCGCGCGCAGCCGCGCCAGCACTTCCTCCATGTGAAAGGGCTTCGCGACATAGTCGTCGGCGCCCGCATCGATGCCCTGGACCTTCTCGCTCCAGCGGTCGCGCGCGGTCAGGATCAGGACCGGCATCGTGCGGCCGGCCTTCCGCCAGGCTTCGAGGATCGAGATCCCGTCGCGCTTCGGCAGGCCGAGGTCGAGCACCACCGCGTCATAGGGCTCGGTGTCGCCGCGAAACCAGCCGTCTTCGCCATCGAACGCGCGGTCGACCGCATAGCCTGCGGCTTCGAGCGCGGCGGAAACCTG
The DNA here is from genome assembly GCA_963787135.1 of uncultured Alphaproteobacteria bacterium. Classification (GTDB taxonomy): domain Bacteria; phylum Pseudomonadota; class Alphaproteobacteria; order Rhizobiales; family Beijerinckiaceae; genus Roseiarcus. Next base: position 229,700 of record CAWBBW010000017.1, read on the forward strand.
TCGGTTGAGATCGCGATCGTCTTCGACAACCAAAAGTCGCATCAGGGCCTTTCTCCTGTCCCCGCCGATCAGTTCTTGACCGGCGCGTCATGCGCCTCGTGCGGCGGGCGGGATATGAGCTTGCCGCTGTCGGCCTCCATCTCGACATGCACGAGGCGCCCGTCGCGATGGAGGAGCGTGATCTCATAGATGAAATCGTCGCCGTTGTGGCAGAGCCTGGCGGAGAGCGCCTCGGCCTTGCGCTGCGAGGCGGCGGATTTGAGCGCAGCGAACGGCTCGATGAGCCGGTGCGCCTTGACCTCCTCGCGCGTCTCGGCCGCGTTGAGGCAGAGCGGCTTCTGAGCAGCGGGGTGAAGGTCGGCCAGCGGCTCGGCGGCCTGGGCGGCGGCCGTCATCGCGAGCCCCAAGATCGCGGAGAGGGTTACGACCGCGGCGCGACTGACGAAGGCGAGCGCGGCCATGACTTCGATCAGTCCCTCTACCCCAACGGCGCC
>CAWBBW010000018.1:0-173789 GCA_963787135.1 uncultured Alphaproteobacteria bacterium
CACCGCCCGGCGCGACAAAGAATGCATGGACATCATTTTCCCTTCCTCAAAACCGGCGCTACTTCGCACGCTGCCGCAGCCGATCCATTGATATCCCCGGCAGTCAACTATCCAAATCCGGTCAAAAGATCACGGCGACGGTCGAATAGATTTGCCACCTCGCGCCATACTGCGGAGTCACGAAATTGTAGTACGTGCCCGGCGACAGTTTAACCGGCAGTTTGCCCCGCCAGCTAGATGATCCGGCGCGCGCCCCCGCCGACGGACACGGTCCATTTCCGCCCGCGTGGTCTTCGTCGTCGGTAATGTTCGGCGCCGAGAAGGCGAACAGCCGTCACCAAAATTGGGGTTGAAGAAAGGCTCCGCCAGGACCCCGCGTAACGCTAGCCACTTGGGCCACGCCGCCGAACGACCAGAGCTGGCTCTTGTCGCCCGTCGCGTGCATGGCTTTGCTCCGCGCACAGTCCCATCCCTCACTTCTCGAACGCGAAGATGCGATTCCAGTCGTCCTTCATGCTGATGACAAACCAGCCTCCTTCTTCGCCTCGTCATAGAGCGCCTGGGTGAAGGTGCCGACGCTGGTGCCGGCAGCCCTGGGCGGGCCCATAGGCGTATTCGCGCGTCGCGTCGTCGTGCAGCACGAGCATCGACAGCCGTGCGCCGTCGCCGCGCCTTGGTGTATTCCAGCATCTGCTGGTCGCCGGTCGAATTGCCAAACGCCGCCTGCGGACGGCGGCCGATCACCAAATGGATGCCCTCGGGCTTGCCGGCGAAATTGTCGTTCAGCAGCAGCTTCGGCTCCTTGGTCAGGACCGGCCTGCCGTCTTTGTCGTAGCCGTATTTGACTCCGCCCGCGGTGCCGACCACCTGCTCGCGGCGGGATGCCATAGACGCGGTCGGGAAGACGCGCACGAAATCCTGACCGCCGCCGGTGACGATGAAGGTCTTGAAGCCATTGGCGCGGAAGAGGCTCAGGACCTCCAGCATCGGCTGGTAGACGAGCTCGGTGTACGGCCGCTTCCAGCGGGATCCCTGGCCTGTCGATCCAGGCCTTCGACTTCAGCCAAGAAATGCGTCGACGTCCATTCCGGTCAGCGTCGCGGCCAGAATCGTCTCGAGGTCGTGCATCGGGAGCTGGCGATCGCCTCGAAGTCGCCGGAGAGGACGGTCTTGAACGGCACGACTTTCGTCAGCGCCGGCTTCTGCTTACCAGCGACCGGCACGCGGTCGAGGCAATAGATGACCTGCGTGTAGATCGGATGCTCGACCCACAGCGTGCCGTCCTGGTCGAAAGTGGCGACGCGCTCCTCCGGCGGCACGAAGTCCTTGCTCGAAGCATCGGTGGTTTCGCGAATGAAATCGAGGATGGCCTGCTTCGCCGGTCCGTCGTTCCACGACGGCAGGGGATCTGCCGCCGCTGTCTGTGCCTCAGCGGCTCTGGCGCCGAGAAGCCGCGGCAGGGCCGGTATCGCCGCAAGCGCGCCGAGCACGAAGCGACGGCTTAGGCCGACGGAATGAGAGGCAGACATGTTGACTTTCCTTTTCATTTCTTGACCTGTCGGGATGCAAAGCGGGCGGCCCCTTCGAGCCGCCCGCTTCGTCATACGCGACCCGCCTCGCGAGGTCAGTCGCCAGTGCCTGCCGCCGGCGGGTTGCTGTGCTGCTGCTTCTGCTTCTGGATCTCGTCCATGACCTGGGAGAGATTATAAGATGCAGGAGCCTGCATCGGCGGGTAGGTTTCGTAGGTCTCAAGGTGCTTCAGCGCCAGCTGTTGACCGATGGGCAACAGGTTCCAGTCGTAGATGTACGCCGACACGGTCGAGTTGTAGGCACCGCCCAACTCCATCGCGGTCTTGTCATTCATTGCCTGCTCGAACGGATCGCGCTTGAGGTTGGTCAACTGCGTCCAGTGGTATGGAATGAGCGGCAGCAGCCAACCCGTGGCTCCCTGGCCCGTACCATAGTAGGTGAACTTCCAGTTCTTCCAGCGGACCGCGGCGAGCTGCGCACCTGAGTAGTAGAAGAAGAAGTTGCGCGCCGAATGTTCCGACTTGCCCGTCAGGAATGAGGCTTGGTTGACGCCGTCGAGCGTGGTCTTGACGAAGCCGGGGTACTTTCCTGCTTCGATCTGCGTCTTCAGCCCATCGCCGGTCGGTCCTCCGGCCAGCTCAGTTAGCGTCGGCAGCCAATCGAGCGCGGCCATCATCTCGTTGGTTGTGACACCCGCCTTAATGTGGCCGGGCCACCGGATCAGCATCGGAACGCGATATCCGCCTTCCCACGAGTCACCTTTCTGACCCTTAAAGGGCGTGATACCGCCGTCCGGGAAGGTCATCGTCTCGGCGCCGTTGTCGGTGGTGAAAACGATGATCGTGTTGTCCATCTGGCCCATCGCCTGAAGCTTGGCGTAGACGACGCCAATGTTGTCGTCGAGCTGTTTCATGCCGGCTTCGTTGAAGCCCCAGTCCCTTCCGCCTCTCACGCCTGTCATGTTCGTGTACTTCTCGGACAGGGCGGTCGTGACGTGCATGCGCGCCGGGTTGTACCAGACGAAGAAGGGTTTGTTGGTCTTCTTGGGGTCGTTGCGGTCGAGATAGTCGACCACCTTCGCGGAGAGTTCTTCATCCACCGTCTCCGACCGTTTGAGCGTCAGTGGGCCTTCGTCCTTGCACGTTTGGTTCGCCTCAGTGCCATCGGTTGATGTGCACGACAGCATCGGGCGCGGGGGCGTGAGGCAGACAACATTGCCCTTCGGATCGACCTGACCCGGCACTGGCGCAAGGCCCTTCACGGGCGTGTTCGCGCAAGGCGGGGCAGCACCTTGCTGAGTGGGGCTGACGTTGAGGTCTCCAAAGCTCACGCCCTGCATGGCGTCCAGGTGATACAAATAGCCGAAGAATTCCTGGAAACCATGTGCAGTCGGCAGGGCGAAGTTCTGGTCGCCGAGGTGGTTCTTGCCGAACTGGCCGGTGTTGTAACCAAGGTCGAGCATAACCTTGGCGATGTGCGGCGTTCCGGGAAGGAGCCCCGTCGGACTGCCCGGAAGCTGCGGCGGAATCAGGCCCACCCGGAGCGGATACATGCCGGTCGCGAAGGCAGTACGCCCGGAGGTGCAGCTCTGCATGGCGTAGTAGTCGGTGAACTTCATGCCCTCAGCCGCTAGGCGATCGATGTTCGGTGTCTCACCGTTGCCAAGCCCCATCGCGTATGATTGCACCTGCATCCAGCCGATGTCGTCGGCCATGATGAAGAGGATGTTGGGTTTCGACGTCGCTTGCGCCATCGCGCTCGACGCCGGCAGAGCCGACGCAGCCGCCAGCGCGGCGAGCGCCGCTCCGGCCGTAAGGTTTTTCCGCCACAAACTCATTGAAATCTCCGCTCTGGTTTGCTGCCCGTGGGGTTGAGGACGCCATCAACCCTTGCTTGACGCGCCGCCTCTGGCGTCAGCCCGCTCAGACGCGCCGCCTGCATCCTCTTCTCGTGCGCGCAATTCCTCTGCGACCTGACGCAACTGCACGCGTGCGGAGACTGTCGCTTGATTCAGGGGCCGGCTATGCAAATCCGGCAAATGTGGAAACTTTATCGGGGCAGGCCTGGACGCCGATGCCGCAGCGTGGCCGACGGCGCCTCGCCATAGACGGCGCGATAGAAGCTGGCGAAGCGGCCAGGTTCGGCAAAGCCGGATCGTCTGGCGACGGCCGCGACGCTCGTCTTCGCCGAGTTGGATCTCCGGAGCTCCGTCCGCGCCATTTTCAGCCGGCGCAGGCGCAGATAGCGGCTGGGGCTCATGCCCAAGAACTCCGCACAGCACAGGCGCAGGGTCCGCTCCGAGACGCCGATGGCGCTGCAGAGTTCCGGGACCCGAAAGGGCCGGTCCGGCTCAGCCGCGATTACGTCTTCGAGGCGGTTCATCACGGCCCTGCCGCGCTCGCGGAAAAGTTGCGCAGGATGCGCGTCGTCCGGCCTCAGGCAGGCGATCAGCGTGCGTATCAGCTCCTGCTCCAGCGCCCGCGCAATCTCGGGGTGGGCGATCGTTTCGGGCGAGCTTTCGACGAGACCGCAGGCGGAGGCGTGCAGATAGCAAAGATGCGACGCGTTCGACCGGGAGGGCCGGAGTATCTGTGCGAAAGGTGGCGCTACAATTTCGTCCTCCGCAAGAACGCGGCTCCACTCGGCAAGGTCCCCGAGGTTGAGGCCGATGAGACCCTTGCGGCTGGACCCGGCGGTCCGCTGATGCATGCGATCGCCAAGGCCATGAAAGACGATCTCGCCCGGCTGCAACTGGCGCCCGCCCCAGACGGGCGGGGGATCGAAAGAGGTCGGAAACGCCACGAAAACCAGATCGGGCCTTAGCGCGATATAGGCGATGCTCGCCAGGTCTTCCTTGCTTCGCGTCAGATGCAGTTGGCTGAACTGCGCACGGCTCACGGCCGCCCGAAATTGTCCGCGGCCCGTGACCACAAGCTCGACCCGAGCGTCCCCAAAGCTCGCCTCGTAGTCGTCAGGATCGGTGAACGCATCGGCGCCGAATCCCGGCATGCGGCTCCCCTTGGCGGTCAAAATCCCGCCATGCTGCAATCAGCCGGGTGGGGAAGAAGTACCAATTCGTCAGGTTGCGCACGTCGATTTCGTGTTTGACTATGCGAATACCGGCAGCGGGCCAGAATTATGCGAGCCGGGCGCGTCGTCGGCCGGGCGGCGGAGCGTCGCCAGCGGCGCTTCGCCGAACAGGCTCCGATAGGCCACGGAAAAGCGGCCGAGCTCCCAGAAGCCGTTCGCCATGGCGATCGAGGTCACCGTGGCCGCTCTCTCGCTCGCCAGCGACAGCGCGCGGCGCGCCAAATGCATGCGCCTGAGCCACAGATAGCGCACCGGCCCCATGCCAAGATGCTCCTGACAGCAGGCGCGGACGGTGCGCTCCGACGCGTTCGCAGCGACGCAGATCTCCGAGAGATAGAGCGGGCGGTCCGGATGCGCGCCGAGGAAATCTTCCAGCCTCGCCATGACCGCCTTATGGTTACGAAAGCGGCGGTCCGTTTCGAGACGTTCGCCGGCCAGGCTCCAGATCATCGCCTGGGTCAGCGATTCCTCGAGCGACCGAGACGCCTCGGGATTCGTCAGGACGTCGGGCGCGTTTGCCGCAAGCCGTCCGGCGGCAAAATGGAACCGCCGCAAGCGCGCCAGAAGGTGGGGCGCCGGCCGCGTCCGACAGGTGTCCGGCGGCGGCGCGAGTTCACGACCGACCAACGCGTAAGAGATTTTCGCGAGGTCATCAGGCGCGAGGGACATCGAGCCAAAGCGACACGGCGCTGACGTCCTGTGGTGAACCGACGCGCCGAGGCGGTAAACCGCGATGTCGTCCGGCGAAACGTCAACGCCGCCGTGATGGATGTCGGGCTGGTTCGGTTGGGTGAGAAAGACGATGATGCTGCGCTGACGATAGAGCGCGGTAAATTTGACGACCGGCGCGCTTTCGACAAAGCGCTGCATCCACAGTCGACGGAAGTCGACGCGGGTGAGCTCGCCGCGGAACTCGCCCCGGGCCGTCGGCACGACCGTCACGTCCGCGGCGCGGATGGCCTCCTGGTACTCGATCGGGTCCGTTAAGGTCGAAACACTGCTCGACAACAATTGCTGGACCCGTGCGTTTGAGAGTTCGATATCCCCACTACCCCTCCGTTGGAGCGGATCAATCTCATACGTGCTCTTTTCACACTTGCATGTCGCATCGAAGACCGCCGAGCCCGCTTCCGTCGCCTTCCGCCGCGTCCAATCGTCGCGGGCCGGTGCGGACATGCCCCGAGCCCCGCGCACAGCGCATGACTGGCCTGCCCAAACTTAACGCGCGGAACATCTCCTCGCGCCCGCGACGCCGCCTGTAATCGCCCTGTTATCGCCCTGTTACCGACGATTTAGCGTCCTGATACCGTCCTGTTCCGGCGCGAGGGGGAATTTCGCGCAAGCTCTTGGATTTCAACGTCTTTCGCGGCAAAAACGAGCGCGAAAGGGCGCGATTCTCCCTGTTCTCTGCCTGCTAGCAGGCAGTTCCGCGCGCAGCTGCTCGGGGACCTACAAATCCAAGCTATGCGCCGTCTGCACTACGCCGCCACCCCGCCCAGAATGGTCGCGACCACCTGGCGCTTGGCGCGCTCGAAGGCCGCGTCGTCGAGCGGCTCGCCGCCGTTGAGGCTCGCCATCTCGTGCGCGGCGTTGGCGTATTGCTGGGTCGTCGCCCAGATCATGTAGAAGAGCACCTTGGGCTCGATCGGCTTGAGCTTCCCCGTCGCGATCCAGCGCCTGATCGCGATCTCGCGCTTGGCGACCCATTGGCTGAGCGTCGTGTCGAGGAAGTCCTGGATGATCGGCGCGCCGCGCATGATCTCGGCCGACCAGATGCGCGAGGCGAGCGGCATCGCGCGCGCAAGGTCCATCTTGGCCGAGATATAGGCCGAGAGCGCCTCGCGCGCGTCCTCGCTGGTGTCGAAGGAGGAGGCGGCGTCGAGCCAGGCGGTCAGCACCCGCTCGACCACGGCGCGGTAGAGCCCTTCCTTGGTCGAGAAGTAATAGTGCAGGTTCGCCTTCGGCACGCCGGCGATGCGCGCGATCGCCGATGTCGTCGCGCCGGCGAATCCCTGCTCGGCGAAGACCAGCTCGGCCGCGTCGATGAGCGCGCGCTCGTTCTCCTCGCGAATGGTCGGCCTTGGTCTGCGCTCCTCCATCCGCTCCCTCGACCGCCGGATTTTAAGCCCTCCACGCGTCGGCGAGACGAGGCGCCCGTGGCGCCGAAAGGATGGGCGTTTCGCCCAAGGTTACGTCATTTGACCATCTGGTCAAACCTATAATAGCGTTTGCGGGTGTCAGCGGAGTACGTGATGGCGGACCTCTCCAACGTGCGGATCAACGGAGCCAGACTCTGGGATTCGCTGATGGAAATGGCCAAGATCGGCGCGACCCCGAAGGGCGGATGCAAGCGCCTGACGCTGACCGACCTCGACAAGCAAGGCCGCGAACTTTTCCGCCGCTGGTGCGAGGCCGAGGGCTGCACCGTCAAGGTCGACGAGATGGGCAACATGTTCGCGCGCCGGACCGGCGAGGATCCGTCGCTGCCTCCGGTGATCGTCGGCAGTCATCTCGACACCCAGCCGACAGGCGGCAAATTCGACGGCGTGCTCGGGGTCCTGGGGGCGCTCGAGGTGGTGCGCTCGCTCAACGACCTCAAAATCAAGACCCGTTACCCGATCGAGGTCGCCAACTGGACCAACGAAGAGGGCTCGCGCTTTGCGCCGGCGATGGTCTCGTCGGGCGTCTTTGCCGGCGTCTTCACCAGGGACTTCGCCTATTCGCGGGTCGACAGCGAGGGCAGGACGCTCGGCGGCGAACTCGAGCGCATCGGCTTCAGGGGCGAGGAGCCTGTCGGCGGCCGGCCCGTGCACGCCTATTTCGAGCTCCACATCGAGCAGGGGCCGATCCTCGAGGACGAGAACCTCGATGTCGGCGTCGTCACCCACGGCCAGGGCCAGCGCTGGTACGAAATTCGCTTGACCGGCTTCGAGAGCCACGCCGGTTCGACCCCGATGCCGCGCCGCAAGGATGCGCTCCTCGGCGCCGCGCGGATCGTCGAACTCGTCAATGCGATCGGCCTCTCGAAGGCGCCGCTGGGAGTGTCGACTGTCGGGATGCTGAACCCCTATCCGAATTCGCGCAATGTGATCCCTGGCGAAGTCTTCATGACCTGCGAGTTCCGCCACCCGATCGATGCGACGCTGAGCGAGATGGACGCGGCGCTGAAGGAAGGCGTCGAGGCGATCACGACAAAAATCGGCCTGACCTGCGACCTGAAGCAGGTGTTCTATTATCCGCCGGTGGCCTTCGACCCCGGCTGCGTCGAGGCGGTGCGGCGAGCGGCCGAGCGCTTCGGCTATTCGCATCGCGACATCGTGTCCGGCGCCGGTCACGACGCCTGCTATCTCGCCCGTGTCGCGCCGTCATCGATGGTGTTCACGCCCTGCGTGGACGGGGTCAGCCACAACGAGGCGGAGGACATCAAGCAGGAGTGGTCGACCGCCGGCGCCAATGTTCTGATGCACGCCGTGCTTGAAAAGGCCGAAATCGTATCCTGACTAAGCGCCGGCGGCGTACTTCAAGACGCCGCCCAGCGGAACTGTTGGAGAGTTTGTCATGTCGCTGGTGATCAAAGGCGGAACGGTCGTCACCGCGGACCGGACCTACAAGGCCGACGTGCTGGTCGAGGGCGAGACCATCAAGGCGATCGGCCCCGATCTCAAGGGCGACAGTTCGCTCGACGCGGCCGAATGCTTCGTCATGCCGGGCGGCATCGATCCCCACACCCATCTCGACATGCCGTTCATGGGCACGAACTCCGCCGACAATTACGAGAGCGGCACCAAGGCGGGCTTGTCCGGCGGAACGACGATGGTGGTCGATTTCTGCATTCCCGGCCGCAACCAGCCGCTGATGGAAGCCTTCGCCGACTGGGACAAGCGCGCCAAGGACGCAGTCTCCGACTATTCCTACCACATGTGCGTCACCTACTGGGACGACCGCGTGCGCGAGGACATGGCCAAGGTGGTGAAGGCGGGCGTCACCACCTTCAAGCACTTCATGGCCTATAAGGGCGCGCTGATGGTCAACGACGAGGAGATGTTCGCCTCCTTCGTCCGCTGCGCCGAACTCGGCGCAATGCCGCTCGTTCACGCCGAGAACGGCGAGATTGTCGCCGCCCTGCAGCGGCACTACATGGAAAAAGGCATCACCGGACCGGAAGGCCACGCGCTGTCCCGCCCCCCCGACGTCGAGGGCGAGGCGGCGAACCGGGCCATCATGCTCGCCGATCAGGCGGGCGTGCCGATCTATATCGTCCACACCTCCTGCATCCAGGCGCATGAAGCAATCGCTCGGGCGCGCGCGCTCGGCAAGCGCGTCTACGGCGAGCCGCTCATCCAGCATCTCGTGCTCGACGAGAGCGAGTATTACAACAAGGACTGGAAGCACGCCGCGCGGCGCGTCATGTCGCCGCCGTTCCGCGACAAGGTCAATCAGGACGACCTGTGGAACGGACTGCGCGCCGGCTCGCTGCAGGTGGTCGCGACCGACCATTGCGCCTTCACCACCAAGCAGAAGGAGCTCGGGCTCGGCGACTTCACCAAGATTCCGAACGGCACCGGGGGGCTCGAGGACCGGATGCCGGTGCTCTGGACCTACGGCGTCGAGACCGGCCGGCTGACCCCGAACGAATTTGTCGCGGTGACCTCGACCAACAGCGCCAAGATCCTCAACATGTACCCGCGCAAGGGCGCGATCATCCCCGGCTCCGACGCCGACATCACCGTCTGGGACCCGAAGGCCAACAAGACCATCTCCGCCAGGACCCAGGTTTCGGTGATCGACTACAATGTGTTCGAGGGCACGAAGGTGACCGGACTGCCGCGCTATACGCTGTCGCGCGGCGAGGTCGTGTTCCGCGACGGACGGGTGCAGGCGGAGCTCGGCCGCGGCAAGTTCATCAAGCGCGAGCCGTTCGCGGCCGATGCGCGCGCGCTCAAGAAGTACAAAGAGTACACCGCGCCCGCCGCCGTCGCGCGCTAGAGGGACCGGTTCGGGATGAGCGTCGCGTCGGTTTCATCGCCAGTTGGGGACGTTGTCGGCAAGACGACGGCGCCTGCGGATACGGTGATCGAAATCAGCGGCCTGTCGCTCGGCTTCGAAACCCGCGACGGGCCGGTCGAGGCGCTAAGCAACATCGATCTCAAAGTCGCGCGCGGCGAATTCGTCTCCTTCATCGGCCCGTCCGGCTGCGGCAAGACGACGCTCCTGCGCGCCGTCGCCGATCTCGAGACGCCGACCAGCGGCGCCATCCGGGTCAACGGCATGAGTCCGGGCGAAGCGCGGGCGAAGCGCGCCTACGGCTATGTGTTCCAGGCGCCGGCGCTCTACCCGTGGCGGACTGTCGCGCGCAACATCGCGCTGCCGCTCGAGATCATGGGCTTCGACAAGGCCGAGCGCGAAAAGCGGGTTGCGCGCGGCCTCGACCTCGTCAATCTCTCGGGCTTCGGCAACAAGTTCCCATGGCAATTGTCGGGCGGCATGCAGCAGCGCGCTTCGATCGCCCGCGCCCTTTCCTTCGATCCCGATCTTCTCCTGATGGATGAGCCGTTCGGGGCGCTCGACGAGATTGTGCGCGACATGCTGAACCAGCAGTTGCTGCGCCTGTGGGAGGTGACCGGAAAAACGGCGCTCTTCGTCACCCATTCGATCCCCGAGGCGGTGTTCCTCTCGACCCACATTGTGGTCATGTCTCCGCGTCCGGGCCGGATCTACGACGTCATCGCATGCAACTTCCCCCGTGATCGCACGTTGGAAATCCGGGAGACGCCGGAATTCCTGGCGATCGCCAACCGCGTCCGCCGCGGCCTGCGGGAGGGACATTCGTATGACGGGTGACTTGCTTACCCTCACCCCGACCCTCTCGCGCAAACAGGAGAGGGGGAATCCCTTCTCCCGCCTGCGGGAGAAGGTGGCGCGAAGCGCCGGATGAGGGCATGCCGATGAAGTCCGCCCTCGCCATCACGACCGTTGTCCTTGCGGTCATCGCGGCCTGGTTCGTAGCCGCGGCGCTGATGAACGCGTCCCTGCAACGCGACGCCTACGCCAACGCGGGACGCACCGATTATTCCACGCAGGACTTCATCGCCGATTCGCTAAACATGGAGCGGCCAAAGCTGCCGGCGCCGCACCAGGTCGTCAGCGAACTTTACAAGCTCGTCTTCGCCACCGCGCCGACCTCGAAGCGCAGCCTCGTCTATCATGGCGCGATCACGCTCGAGGAAACGCTGATCGGCTTTCTCATCGGCGCGGCGCTCGGCATCGGCCTGGCCATCCTCATCGTATCGATGCAGTGGCTCGAACGGTCGATGATGCCGTGGATTGTCGCCTCGCAAACGGTTCCCATCATCGCGCTCGCGCCGATGATCGTCGTGATCCTCAACCAGTTCAATATTACCGGCGTCGCGCCCAAGGCGGCGATCGCCGCCTATTTGTCGTTCTTCCCGATCACGGTGGGCATGGTGAAAGGCTTTCGTTCGCCGGATCCGTTGCAACTCGACCTCATGCGCACCTATTCTGCGACCCCGCTCCAAACGTTTCTCAAGCTCCGCGCGCCCGCGAGCGCGCCGTTCTTCTTCGCCAGCATGAAGATCGGCGCGGCGGCGGCGCTGGTCGGCGCGGTGGTCGCTGAAGTCACCAAAAGCGAGGACGGGGGCCTCGGAGCCCGCCTGCTCGCGGGCTCCTATTATGGCCAGACGGTGCAGATCTGGGCGGCCCTGTTCGCCGCCGCGGCGCTGTCGGCGGCGCTTGTTGGGATCATCGGCCTCGTCGGGCGGGCTACCGAGCACCGCATGGGGCTCGCCCCATGACCGCCCGCCGCATCGCCGACCTCCTGCCCCCACTCGCCTTCGGCCTGGCCGTGCTGGCGCTGTGGGAGGCGGGAGTTCGGCTCCTCAACGTGCCGCAAATCATCCTGCCGCCGCCGTCCGCGATCGCGGCGCGGTTCGTGACTTCGATTCCAACGCTATCGGCCGATTTCTGGCAGACGATCAAGGGCGTGCTTGCAGGCTACGTTATCGGCTCAGCCTCGGGCCTCGTCGTCGCCATCCTCATCGACCGATCGCAATTCCTCCAGCGGGGCCTGCTGCCGCTCGGCAATCTCGTCTCGGCGCTGCCGATCGTCGGCATCGCGCCGATCATGGTGATGTGGTTCGGCTTCGACTGGCAGTCGAAGGCGGCGGTCGTCGTGGTGATGACCTTCTTCCCCATGCTGGTGAATACGGTCGCAGGCCTCGAAAGTTCGGGCGCGATGGAGCGCGACCTGATGAAGACCTACGCCGCGAACTACTGGCAGACCCTGCTCTCGCTGCGTCTCCCGGCCGCGCTGCCATTCGTTTTCAACGCGCTCAAGATCAACACGACCCTCGCCATGATCGGCGCGATCGTCGCCGAGTTTTTCGGGACGCCGACCGTCGGCATGGGCTTTCGCATCTCGACCGAGGTTGGCCATTTCGGCATCGATATGGTCTGGGCGACGATCGTGGTCGCGGCTGCGACAGGGTCGGCGTTCTATGCTCTGGTCGCGGGCCTCGAGCGCCGCGCGACTTTCTGGCACGCCTCCTATCGAAGGTAAGGGGCATGAGCTTCTCGCCGTGCTGACGTTTGCCGGCGATTGGGAAGATGCGGTTCAACTGGAGGTAAAAATGAAAACATCCCTGTTTGCTTTCGCCAGCGCGGCGGCGATCCTGGCCGCGGGCGCTGCCCAGGCGGCCGACAAGATCACCCTGCAGCTGAAATGGGTGCCGCAGGCGCAATTCGCCGGCTACTACGTCGCCAAGGACAAGGGCTTCTATAAGGACGAGGGCCTCGATGTGACGATCAAGCCGGGCGGTCCCGACGTCGCTCCCGAGCAGGTGATCGCCGGCGGCGGCGCCGACGTCGTCGTCGACTGGATGCCGGCTGCGCTGGCCGCGCGCGAGAAGGGCGCGGCGATGGTCAATATCGCCCAGCCGTTCAAGCGCTCGGGACTCGAGCTCACCTGCCGCGCCGACACCGGCATCAAGAGTCCCGCCGATCTCAAGGACCGCACGCTCGGGGTCTGGTTCTCAGGCAACGAATATCCGTTCCTCAGTTGGATGAGCAAGCTCGGCCTCAAGACCGACGGCTCGCCTGGCGGCGTCAAGGTCCTGAAGCAGGGCTACAACGTCGATCCCTTGCTGCAGAAGCAGGCGGACTGCATCTCGACCATGACTTACAACGAGTACTGGCAGGTGATCGATGCCGGCTACAAGCCCGAACAGCTCGTGGTGTTTAATTACACGGACCAGGGCGTCGCGACGCTCGAGGACGGCCTCTATGTGATGGAGGACAAGCTCAAGGATCCGGCGTTCGTCGACAAGATGGCGCGCTTCGTCAAGGCGTCGATGAAGGGCTGGGCCTATGCGCGCGAGCATGGTGACGAGGCGGTGAAGATCGTGCTCGATAACGATACGAGCGGTTCGCAGACCGAGCATCACCAGAAGCAAATGATGGGCGAGATCAACAAGCTGACCGCAGGCTCGGACGGCAAGCTCGACAAGGCCGACTATGACCGCACGGTCAAGTCGCTGCTGACCGGCGGCTCCGACCCCGTGATCTCCAAGGAGCCGACCGGCGCCTATACGACCGTGGTCACCGACAAGGCGTTGGGTAAGTAACGCCGCGCAGATCGATCCTTGGGCGGGTCGACGCGGGGAACCCGAAGAACGACGCCCGGCCGCGCCGACCCGTCCCGGCGGCGCGGCCTTTTTTCTAATGGAGGGCAGGCGACAGGAAGAGTCAGGCCGACTTCCTCACAAGGGGAAGCGCGCTCGCTAGACGCGCAAGGCCCCGAGGGTGCTGCTCCTTGGCTTTGCCGCTCTTCGCCCGCTCGCCCCGCACGAGCTGGTGGATGAAGCCAAGCTTTCCGACCACCGCTGGCGCGAGCACGAACGGATAGAGGTCCGGGCGGCCCATCGCACGGTTGATGCTGTTCATCGACAGGACGAACGGCGCCCAGGCGTCGATGATCTCTTCGATCGTCCCCTCGACATAGGGATCGAAATCGAGACGAGCGGTATAGGCGCCGTGGGTGTCGATCGCGGGTTCGATGCTCATGCCGAAAGCGCTCGCCATCTCCAACGTGTCCACGATGTGAAAGTAATGGGCCCAAGTCTCGGCAAAGTCTTCCCACGGATGCGAGGTCGCGTAGGCCGAGACGAAGTTCTCCTGCCAGTTCGCCGGGGCGCCCTCGCTGTAATGACGTTTGAGCGCCTCGCCATAGTCCTGGGTGTCGTCGCCGAACACCGCCCGGCAGGCCTCGAGCTTGCCCCCGTCCCGCACGAGTACGTCCCAATAATGATGGCCGATCTCGTGGCGGAAATGGCCAAGCACGCTGCGATATGGCTCGTCCAGTTGCGACCGGCGCCGCTCGCGCTCGGCGCTGTCGGCCTCTGTCAGCGCAATCGTCACAATGCCCTCGTCGTGGCCGGTCATGACCTTGACGCCCGAACCTTGGGGCGGGTCGGCCAAAAACTCGAAGGCGAGACCGTGGCGGCTATCCTCGGCCCGCGTCTTCAAGGGCAGGCTCCAGCGCAGCAGACTGTAAAACAAGCGATGTTTGGCCAGTTCCAGCTCACGCCAGGACGCGACATGGGCTGGATTGGAAAGGTCGGGGACGGTGTCGTTATGTCGGCAGGCGACGCAGAGCTCGCCGTCCGAGCCCGCAGGCAGCATCCAGTTGCAGACGTCATGGTCGGCGTTGGCGCAAAAGCGCCGCGGCGCGCCGTCCGCTTTCAGGGGCGTCCAGTTCGGGTCGCCCGCGGGCTCCACCGCCGCGATGATTTCGAGCTCGGGAATGTAGCCAAGCCGGTGGCCGCATCGGCCACACGTCCGATTCTCGAAATAGACGATGTTGTCGCAAGCCTGGCATCGAAACAATTTCATGAGGGTCCCCCAAAATTCGCAGACGAGCGCAACGCCCCGCTGGCTGGTTTGTTCCGCAATTTTTTCGCCGTGAAGGCCGCCAAAGACCCCAACGCCAGAACGCCGCTCAGCGCGGCGCGGCGCGCTTGACGATCGCCTTGCAGTCGACGCCGGTCAGCGCACCGTAATTGTGGACGCTGCGCGACTCGAGGCGCGAACGGCCGAAGGCCTCCGCGACCGGAGACGCCGCGCGGATCAGCGCCGCGGCCTCGAGGCCCAGCGCCAGCCGGTCGCAGAGGTCGCGGCCGCGCGCCTCGAAATCGTCGAGGTCGCGCATGTCGTTCTTCAGCGCCGCGGTATGCGCATCAAGCGCCGCGCTTTCCCCCTTGGCCGCCCCGACTTCGGCGAAATAAGCATCGAGCGTCGCCGGCGAGCGGCGAATGGCGCGGGCGATGTCGAGACACTGCACATTGCCGCTGCCCTCCCAGATCGCGTTGACCGGCGCCTCGCGATAAAGCCGCGGCATCGGGGAATCCTCCATCACACCGGAGCCGCCGATACATTCCAGCGCCTCGTAGGCATGGCCGGGCGTGCGCTTGCAGATCCAGTATTTGCCGATCGCCGTGCCGAGCCGGACGAGCGCGTCTTCATGCGCGTCGTGGCGATTGTCGAGCGCGCGCCCGATACGCATGGTCAGCGTCATCGCCGCTTCTGCCTCGATGGCGAGATCGGCGAGCACCGCGGTCATCAGCGGCTGGTCGATAAGGTAGGCCCCGAACGCCTTGCGCTGACGGCAATGATCGATCGCTTGCGATGTCGCCATGCGCATGCCGGCCGACGAGCCGATCATGCAGTCGAAACGGGTCATCGCCACCATTTCGATGATGGTCGCGACGCCCCGTCCCTCGGGACCGACCATCCAGCCGAGCGCGCCGCGGAGCTCCGTTTCGCTAGACGCGTTCGACACATTGCCCATCTTGCGCTTCAGCCGGACGATCTGCAGCGGATTCTTCGTCCCGTCGGGGCGCCAGCGCGGAACCAGAAAACAGGAGAGGCCGCCCGGCGCCTGCGCGAGCACGAGGAAAGCGTCGCACATCGGCGCCGAGACGAAATATTTGTGTCCGACCAGCTCGTAGGCCTTGCCCGGCCCTTCCGCACCAGCCGGGATGGCGCGCGTTGTATTGGCGCGCACGTCCGAGCCGCCCTGCTTCTCGGTCATCGCCATGCCGATCGTCACCCCCGCTTTCTCACCGGCCGGCACGTTGCGCGGATCGTAGACGCGGGCTTCGATCTTCGGCAGCCATTGCTCGGCGAGATCGGGCTGCGTCCTGAGACAGGGCACGGAGGCGAAGGTCATGGTGATCGGACAGCCATGCCCCGCCTCGACCTGTGTCTGCATGTAGGATCGCGCCGCGCGGGCGACATGCGCGCCTTCGCGCGGGTCGCTCCAGGGCGACGAATGGAGCCCCTCCTCGATCGAAGCCTTCATCAACGCATGGTAGGAGGGATGGAACCGCACCAGGTCGATCCGACGCCCGTAGCGGTCATGGGTGTCGAGTTCAGGCGGGTTCTTGTTGGCGAGCACGCCCTGCTCGAGATATTCCGCCGAGCCCGCCCGCGCCCCGAACGCCTCGAGCGACGGCGTCGCCCAATCGGCTCCCTCGCGACGCACCGATTCCTTCAGCGCCGCGTCCGAATCGAACAGGTTGGTGTCCGTCAGTTCGACCGGCTGGTTGGTGACCTCATGGGTGACCGCGCCATAGGGGTCGAACGGCGCGCGGAAATTGTCGTGTCGATTCTGCGGCAAGGCGGTCATGACGGCAGTCCCATTTCTCCGGAATGCACAATGGGAACGGGATCACAGTTTGTCCAGAAAAGCTGCCGCGAGCCTCAAGTCCTCCTGCGTCAGGCCATGACCGGCAGGCGCCGTTTCGCGCTCGACCTGAGCGCCGGAGTTTGTCAGGGCCGTCGCGAGCCGCGCCGCGCCTTCGGCGGGGATGATCGGATCCAGGCGCCCCGAAAGGATGAGGACGGGCGTTCCCGGAAGCTCGGACTTTGGCGGATCGCGAAACGGCGGCATCGCGCGCATGAGGATCGCGCCGGCAAGCGCCTCGGGACGCAACAGGAGAACGGCGGCCGCGATATTGGCCCCGTTGGAAAAGCCGACGGCGACCGGCTTCGCAAGGCCGTAAGCTTTGCGCGCCTCACCGACAAAATCGGCAAGTTCGTTCGCCCGCCGCCGCACATCCTCTTCGTCGAAGACGCCCTCGCGCAGCCGCCGGAAGAAGCGCGGCATGCCGTTCTCGATGACCTTCCCGCGCGGCGACAGGAGCGCGGCTTTCGGCGCAATTGCGCGTCCGAGCGGCAAGAGATCGGACTCGTCGCCGCCGGTTCCGTGCAGAAGCAGGATCGGCAGCCGCGTCGGATCAGAGGCCGGCTCGAATTTGTGCACGAAGGCCAGGGCGTCCGGCATCGGAGGCTCCTTGAGGTCGAGGGGCGTCAGTCGAGTCTTGGCAGCGCGGCCTCGATCTTGTCTCGGCGCGACTCCAGGAACGACGGCAACTCGAGCGCGGTCCCAAGGCTTTCGACCGGTTCGTCCACGGCAAAACCTGGAGGTTCGGTGGCGATCTCGAATAGGACGTGCCCCGGTTCGCGGAAATAGACCGAGCGAAAATACTTCCGGTCTTTTTGCTCGGTCGTGCGCAAGCCATGGTTCTCGGCGAGCTTGCGGACCATGCCGGCCTGGTCAGCGTCGTCGGCCGCCCGGAACGCCACGTGATGAACCGATCCGGCGCCCTGGCGGCCGCGAGGAAAGTCGCCGACCGACCGGAGATCGACGATCGCGCCGAGCGTCGCGCCCGGCGCGCGATAGCGCTCGACGGCGCCCTCGCGGTCGCCCGCGACAAACCCAAGAACGTCGCTGAGGACCGCCCCGGTCGGCGCGGCGTCTTTCAGCAGAAGGCTGACGCCGTGAAGGCCGCGGATCGCGTGCTCGACCGGAATTTCGACGGCGCTCCAGCCGGGTTCATTGTCCGCGCCCGCCGCCGCGACGAGCGCAAGGCGGGTCCCGTCGCTGTCCTTGAAGGCAAGCGCCTTTTCCCCGAACCTTTTGACCAGATTGTCGTGGGCGGCCCCCTTTTCGACCAGCCGATGCGTCCAGTATCCGATCGACGCTTCGGGGATGCGAAACGCAGTCTCCTGAGTCTCGCCAACGCCTGGGCTGCCGGGTGCCGCGCGTTCCCATGGAAAGAAAGTCAGGATCGACCCCGGCTTGCCCGTCTCGTCGCCATAGTAGAAATGATAGCTGCCGGGATCGTCAAAATTCACCGTCTTCTTCACCAGGCGAAGGCCGAGCACGCCGGTGTAAAACCCGAGATTGCGCCGTGTGGACCCGGCGATCGCCGTTACGTGGTGGATTCCTCTGTGCTGCATCGTTGACGCCTCCATTCAAGGCTATGACTATGGGCAGCTGGGCGATGGGCCTACCCCATCGGCGCAGGGAGGCATGAATGACCACGCCCACGAGCTATCAGGCTGACATCCGCCCGCTCTTCACGCAACGGGACATTCACGCGATGATGAAAGCCTTCGACCTTGCGAGCTATGGCGACGTCAAGGCGCACGCGGCCGTCATCTTCGACCGTATTCGGGGCATTGGCGGCGCGGTCATGCCGCCCCCTCCTCCGAGGGGAGAAGGTCCGTGGCCTCAATCGCGGATTGATCTCTTCGGCAAATGGATGGCGGATGGCTGCCGGCCTTAGGCTTTGCGGACTTGCTCGCCGCCATTGAGGAATGAGCGTCCATGACCCCCGTCCCAATCGACCGCCGCGTGACCCCCGTCCGGCCCGATCTCGCGGCGGCGCATCTCAGGGCCCTGGTCGAGGCGCAGCGCTACGCCGAGGGGCAGGCGATGCAGGTGATCGAGGCCAGCGCGTCGCTCAGGCGCTCCCCACAATCGGACGCGCCGCTCGAGACAGAGGCGCTGCACGGGGAAGCCGTCACTGTTTATGACGAAGGCGAAGGTTGGGCCTGGGCGCAGCTCGGGCGCGACCACTACGTCGGCTATTTGCCGCGCGCCGCGCTTGGGACGGCGACCGGGCCGACCCACCGCGTGGCGGCGCTGCGCACCCACGCCTATCCCGGGCCGAGCATCAAGCTGCCGCCGAACATGGCGCTGTCGCTCGGCGCGCTCCTCACGGTCGTCCGGCAGGACGGCGATTTCGCGGTGACCGAGGACGGGTCGCATCTCTGGGCGCGTCATCTCACGGCGCTCGACTTCAAAGAGCCGGACTTCGTCGCGGTCGCCGAGCGCTTTCTCGAGACCCCCTATCTCTGGGGCGGCCGCACCTCCGAAGGGATCGACTGCTCCGGCCTCGTCCAGACGGCCCTTGCCGCCGCGGGGATCGAGGCCCCGCGCGACAGCGACATGCTCGAGGCTGCGCTCGGCAAGCCGGTCGCCATCGACGGCGCGCTCACGCGCGGGGATCTCGTGTTCTGGAAGGGCCACGTCGGGATCATGCGCGGTCCCGCCACGCTGCTTCACGCCAACGGCTGGCACATGAAGGTGGTCAGCGAGCCCCTCGCCGAAGCGCGCGCCCGCATCGCCGCGAGCGGCGGTGGAGCGGTGACAAACGTGCGGAGGTTGCCGCGTGACCCCCTCGCCCCGCTTGCGGGGAGAGGGCCGGGGTGAGGGGCAAGGCGCCTGGAAAACAGGAGCTCGCGCAGCCCCTCATCCAACCTTCTCCCCGCAAGCGGCGAGAAGGGACGAATTCGCTCTACTTCTTGCCACCGATGCTGAGGCCGGAGAAGCGGCTGTTGAAGCGCGACAAACGGCCGCCGCGATCGAGCAATTGCGTCGAACCGCCAGTCCAGGCCGGGTGGGTGTTGGGATCGATGTCGAGGTGCAGCGTCGCGCCCTCTTCGCCGTAGGTCGATCGCGTCATGAACTCGACGCCGTTGGTCATGACGACCTTGATCATGTGGTAGTTGGGGTGAATGTCGGATTTCATCGTCATGCTCTGGCGAAAACAATGAAGAGCCGCCCGGAGGTCCGGCGGCTCTTTGGCTGGCGGTTCTATAAGGCGCCCAAGCGCCCGATGCAATAGGTCGCAGTCCCGAGCCTTGATTTCGGCCCAAAAATGATACGTAAAGCCTGCCGAAGGAGCCTCATTCCCCATGTCCTCAGAACCCGACGCAGGCGCGAAGCCGCGCCGCGTCCCGCTCGGCGCCCTGAAGCCGCTGCTGCCCTACGCGCTCGTCTATCGCGCGCGGATCGCAGCTGCGCTGATCGCGCTCATCGTCGCCTCGGCGGCGACGCTCGTCGTGCCGCTCGCGGTGCGGCGCATGGTCGACTTCGGCTTTTCGGATTCGAACACCGGCGTCATCCAGGTCTATTTCCTCGGCATGATCGGCGTCGTGGCGGTGCTCGCCCTCGCTTCCGGCGCGCGCTACTACCTCGTCATGACGCTCGGCGAGCGGGTGGTCGCCGATCTGCGTGCGAACCTTTTCGCCCATCTGACCCGGCTCGACCCGGGTTTTTTCGACGCCGAGAAGACCGGCGAAATCGCGTCCCGCCTCTCGGCCGACACGACGCAACTCAAGGCGACCTTCGGCTCCTCGGCCTCGCTCGCGCTGCGCAATTTCTTCCTGTTTCTTGGCGCCATCGCAATGATGGTGGTGACGAGCCCCAAACTGTCGGCTTTTGTGCTGGCGGCGATTCCCATCATCGTGCTGCCGCTGTTCGCCGCCGGCCGGGCGGTTCGCCAGCGCTCGCGCCGCGCCCAGGACACGCTGGCGGAAGCGACCGCATTCGCGACCGAGAGCCTGTCGGCGGTGCGCGTCATGCAGTCGTTCGTCGCGGAGGCGTTTACCGCCGGCCATTATCGCAAGGCCGCCTACGGCGCCTATGAAGCGGCTCGCAGCATGGCGCAGGCTCGCGCGATCGTCACCGCCGCGGCGCTCTTTCTCGCTTTCGGCAGCGTCGTCGCCGTGCTGTGGCTCGGCGCGCAGGATGTCGTCGCGGGCCGCATGTCGGGCGGCGCGCTGATGCAGTTCGTGCTTTACGCCGTGTTCGGCGCGGGCGCGCTCGGTCAGTTGTCGGAAGTCTGGAACGAAGTGTCGCAGGCCGCGGGCGCCGCGGCCCGGATCGGCGAACTTCTGGCCGTCAAGCCGCGCATCGCCGCGCCCGCCGCGCCGCTCCGGCTCCCGCGGCCCGTTCGCGGCGAACTCGCGTTCCGGTCGGTCGACTTCGCCTATCCGGGACGCAACGAGGATGCAGTGCTGCACAACGTGAGCTTCCGCGTCGCGGCGGGCGAAGTCGTCGCCATCGTCGGTCCGTCCGGCGCGGGCAAGTCGACGCTCTTCCAGCTGGCGCTGCGCTTCTACGATCCCGCGCTGGGCTCGGTCACGCTGGACGGCGTCGATATTGCCCGGCTCGATCCGGCCGAGCTTCGCACGGAAATCGCCCTCGTGCCCCAGGACGCCTTCATCTTCGGCGCGAGCGTCGCCGACAATATCGCCTACGGCGCGCCCAACGCCACGCGCGAAGCGATCGTCGCCGCCGCCAAACAGGCCGCGGCCGATGGCTTCATCTCGGCCATGCCCGAGGGCTACGACACGCCGCTCGGCGAGCGCGGCGTAACGCTCTCGGGCGGCGAGCGGCAACGGATCGCCATCGCCCGCGCGATCCTCAAAGACGCTCCCGTCCTGCTGCTCGACGAGGCAACCTCGGCGCTCGACGCCGAGAGCGAAACGCTGGTGCAGGGCGCGCTCGAGGCGCTGACGCGAGGGCGCACGACGCTCGTCATCGCCCACCGGCTCGCGACCATCGTCAACGCCCATCGCATCCTCGTCCTCGAAGCCGGATGCATCGTCGAAGAGGGAACCCACGCTTCGCTGCTTGCCGCGAACGGCCTCTACGCGCGCCTGGCGCGGCTCCAGTTCGAGACAGGCGCCGCGGCGCTGACCGCGATGGCGGAAGCGGCGCAGTAGCAAGTCGGCCCCAAGCGGCCATGGGCCGCGTCGAGGCGCGCAGCGCCTTTCGGGCTCCCAGAGACGACTGCAAAGCAAGGTTCAAAGCCCAATTGCTCGGGCGGCAGCCCTCCACTCAGACAAGCAAACGCACGCCGACAACCATGACGAGCCCAATGAGCGTGGAGACGACGCCGGCTGCGACGCCGACCCGCGGCCCGATGGGCAAGACCTTTTCGGCGAGAACGAACAGCGCCAGCGCGGCCACCCAGACGAGGTTCATTACGCCGAAAACGAATAGCAGCGCCATCAGCAGCGCGCAGCAGCCGAGACAATAGATCCCGTGCGTGAGGCCGAGACGCGCCGCGCCCGCCCAGCCAGGCCGCCAAAATCGCATGAGGAACGACATCGGAGAACGGCAGTTCTGCAGACAGGCCCGCTTGAGCGGCGTGGCCTGATAGAGGCCGGCCGCGATCAGGAGAGCGCCGCAGACACGTTGATTGCCGAAAGCGAGGTTGATTTCGGAGACCGCGCCCGACTGCACAAGCAGCCACTGAGCCAAAGCCGCCAGCGCCGAGAAGCCGCCCCAGACGGCCAGGTACGCGCCTGCGAAAATAGACGTCGGCGCGAAGATCGCTTGCCCGTCGCGCGCGCCCCGCGCTAACCCGCCGTAAAGCATGATCATCGGCGTGGCGGAGGGCAGCATCATTGCGACCATCATGAGGAACCACATGACGAATGCGCTGGCCAAGTACGCCACGGCGTCCGACGGGGACGCCATCTCGGCGCTCGGCATCTCCATGCCCGGCATCGACATGTCAGGGGCCATTGCCGCCCACTCGCGCCAAAGCCAAAGCCAGGCGAGGGCGGTGATCGCCGATACGGAGCCACCGACAATCCAGCGGTCGCGCAGCAGCAAGCGGTCAACAGCCCAGTCAGACATGTCGCTCTCTTCGCACGGGCCGACGGCACGCAGAGCGGCTAGTTCGACCAGCTGATCGGCGCGTAGTGGCCGTTCTTGCCCGAATTGTCCCAGCGCATGCCATGGTCGGCAAACCAGTTGCCCTGGCCGCCCGCGGCGAACGCGAGCCTGTCAGGCGCAACCGGATGACCGATCGCAGCCCATGTCTCGCCACTGGGGTGCGCGCTCGGGAGAGGGTCGACAGCCAGATGCATGATATTGGGGATTTCGACCGAACGGTTTTTGCCGTTGATGCTGTACGTGATCGGGACCTTCTTCACGCCCAGATGCTTTCCGACCATTGGCGCGAAGACCGCCATGGGGCCGCCCTCGCCGCCGCCAAAGATCGCTGCCAGCGCGGCAGTCTGCTTTTCGTCCGCGCGTTCGTCGATATATGCGGCGAGCGTCCAGCCGCCATTGGCCATTGGGCCCGGAGTGTGGGCGACGACAGCAACGTTCAGGCCGTCGAGCGTGATGCCGCCGTAGTCGCCCTTGTCAATGTGGAACACCAGCGGCACGTTGCACTCGCCCTGGGTCGGTCTCGCGGTTAGCGGCGCGGCCTTTGAGACAAGGCAGGGACAGACCACATCGCAATTGCAGTTTTCAAAATAGTCGCCTGATAAACTCCACCTGTTTCCCGCAGCCATCGGTTCCTCCCCAATCTTCGCTCTTGACAGCGATCGCCACGTCACGAGAAGGCCATTCCTTCAATGCTCATCTGTAATTGTGGCGAATTCACAACCGAGACGGATCGCGCTCGGACCCACTCGCCTCCGGCGTGCAAGGCCCCCGCTCGCGCGATCGTGCTACAGCCTCGTCGATATATCCTCGGACCCCCCCCATGATCCCCTGGATCGAACTCGATCGCGCCGCTCTGCCGCACGGCGGCGAGCTGCGGCTGATGCGCCGGGGACACGAGTTTTCGATAAAACTCGGCGTAGCGGAGCTCATGACCTCGCGGCTCTTCGCTTCCGAAGAGGCGCTGGCGACGCTGGCGGCGGAGAAACTGAGGGGCCGAACGAAGCCGCGGGTGCTCATCGGCGGGCTCGGCATGGGCTTCACCTTGCGCGCGGCGCTCAGCGCGTTCGGCGCCCATGCTGAGATCGTCGTCGCCGAACTGGTTCCGGCCGTCGTGCGCTGGGCCAGGGGCCCCATGGCGGAGCTCTTCGGCGGCTCGCTCGACGACCGCAGGGTCGAACTCGTCGAGGCCGATGTCGCGGCGTTGATCCGCAGAGCGAGGCCGCTTTACGACGCGATCCTGCTCGACGTCGACAATGGCCCGGAAGGCATGACGCAATCGGCCAACGACCATCTCTATTCGCTGCGGGGATTGGCTGTGGCGCGCGCGGCGCTCTCTCCTGGCGGGGTGCTCGCTGTCTGGTCGCAGGGCCCGGATCCCGCCTTCGCCAAGCGGTTTGAAAAGGCAGGCTTCTCGGTCGAGGAGAAAATGGTCCGCGCCCGCGGCGCTCGCGGCGGCTCGAGGCATGTGATCTGGCTCGGCGCGCCGAAGTGACCGGTCATCTCCGGAAAACTTGCCTGGAACTCCCGAAGGGGCAAAAGGCGCCGCCCCTACCCCCGATGCTCATACACCAGCCGGGCGCGGATCGTTCCTTCGAGCGCGCGGATTTCAGAGAGAACGCGCTGGCTGTCCGCCGCTGAGGCGTCCGCGTCCAGCACCACGTAGCCGATATCGCTGCTGGTCTCGTAATATTGAGCGGCGATGTTGACCGCATGACGGGCGAAGAGGTCGTTCAGCTTGCCGAGCATCCCGGGCAGGTTGCGCTGGACCTGGATGAACCGCGTCCCGAGCGGCCGGATCGGCAATTGCACCTGGGGGAAATTGACGGCGCCCATCGTCGAGCCGCCGTCGCTGTACTCGATCAGCTTGCGCGCGACTTCGACCCCGATGCGCTCCTGCGCCTCCTCGGTCGAACCGCCGACATGCGGGGTCAGAATGACATTGTCGAGGCCCTGGAGCGGCGAATGAAATTTTTCCGCGTTCGAACTCGGCTCGACCGGAAAAACGTCGATCGCAGCGCCGCGGAGGCGTCCTTCGCGAAGTGTGGCCGCGAGCGCGTCGAGGTCGACGACGGTGCCGCGGCTGTTGTTGATGAGATAGGCGCCGGCCTTCATCATGCCGATTTCGGCGGCGCCGATCATGCCGTGCGTCGCCGGCGTTTCAGGCACGTGCAGCGTCACGACGTCGCTTTGGGCCAGAAGGTCCTGAAGGCTGCCCATCGGTTCGCTGTTGCCGCGGCGGAGCTTGTCGGTGTGATCGTAGAAGATCACCCTCATGCCGAGCGCTTCGGCGAGATACGAAAGCTGGGAGCCGATGTTGCCGTAGCCGACGACGCCGAGCGTCTTGCCTCTCACCTCGTGGCTGTCGTTTGCCGATTTGTCCCACCCGCCAGCATGCGCCGAAACGGATCTCGGGACGACCCGCCGCAAAAGCATGACGATCTCGCCGATCACCAATTCCGCCACGCTGCGGGTGTTCGAGAAGGGCGCGTTGAACACCGGCACGCCGAGGGTGCGCGCGGCGTCGACGTCGACTTGATTTGTCCCGACGTTGAAGCAGCCGATAGCGATCAGCCGGTCGGCGGCGCCGAGGACCTCGGCGTCAATCTGGGTGCGGGAGCGTATACCGATCAGGTGGACACCTCTGACGGCTTCGCGAAGCGCCTCGCCGCCGAGAGCCTTGGGAAGGCGCTCGATGCTGGAATAGCCAGCCGCTCTCATCATCTCCACGGCGCTTTCGTTGACGCCCTCGAGCAGCAGGATCCGGATCCTGTCCTTCGGCAGTGAGAATTGCGGCGGAGAATTGTCGGTCACAGGGAATCCAAACCCATCGAAGCGCGCTTCTGGGAGCACGCGCGACGGAAGCCGTCAAGCCGACGCGGTCGGCTGCGGGCGGTGGAGGAGGCAGGCGAGCAAAACGCTATCGTCCGGCGAAAGGCGACATTTTCTTTCCGTTTTTCGAAAGCCGTGCTATCTTTGGTTTTTCGAAACCAGCGCCCCCGCTAACTCGGCGCATGCCATGCGTTTCTGGATTAAGTCATTGAAAAATAAGGATAGCGTATTTTCATTTCCTTGTGCCCGGGTTTCATTTCCTTGTGCTTGATTTTCATTTCCTTGCGCCGGATTTTGATTTCCTTGTGGATTCCCGTGCGGTTCGTCGCGCTGGCTCGCCGGCCTTGCGCCGCCAGTCTTCGATCGACCGCTCCGCCATCAGGCCCTGTACGAACGCCCAGCCGGCCTCCAACCGCTCGCGCGCCTCGGCCGACAGGCTGTCGCCCAGTTCGAAAAACTCGCCGCGCATGGAGAGCGTAAACGCGGGCGGCGGCGAGCGGCGAAGCGAACGGGCGTAGACGTCGAGCACAGCCTCCGGGGCGAGCGCGTGGGTGGTGTGGCTCTCGCCGCGCTTCGGCCCGATCTCCGCAAAGGCGAAAGGCGCGGGCGTGTCCCTGCCGGCGTCGACGAAGAGCACGGCCTCCGCGCCATCGAGATCGAGGGCATGCTCGATCTGCAGCTGGAAGTCCTCGATCGTGCTGACGTCTGGCCAGGCGGCGCGCGCGATGCGTTCGAGCAAGAGCGGCCCAAGCCCGTCGTCGCCGCGCGCGTCGTTGCCCCAGCCAAAGACGACGAGCCGCAATCGTCAGCCTTTGCGCAAGCGCGAAACGAGCGCGCCGTCCGCGTCGACGAGATCGACCTCGAGCGGCATCTGACCGAGCGCGTGGGTGGCGCACGAGAGGCACGGATCGTAGGCGCGGATCGCGACCTCGATGTGGTTGAGTAGCCCCTCGGTCAGCTCGCGGCCCGAGAGATAGCGCGAGGCGACCGCGCGGATCAACTCGTTCATCGCCTGATTGTTGTTGGTGGTCGAGACGATGAGGTTGCAATAGGTCACGAGGTCGTTCTCGTCGGCCCGGTAGTGATGGAAGAGCGTTCCGCGCGGCGCTTCAATCACGCCGACCGCTTCCTCGCGCCGCGGCCCCTTGTCGGCCATCAGGTCCGTGCCCACGATGTCGGGATCGTCCAGAAGCTCGCGCGCCAATTCGGCCGCGTGCAGCATCTCGATCATACGCGCCCAATGATACATGAGCGCGCCATGCAGCGGCTTTCCGCCGCCCAGGCTGAGGAACGTCTGGCGCTCGGCTTCGGCGAGCGGCGTCGCCATTGCGTCGCAGACCTGTACCCGCGCCAGCGGCCCGACGCGATACCAGCCTTTGTCCGCGCCGAGCGTCTTGATATGCGGGAACTTCATATAGCTCCAGTTCTTGATGTCCTCCTGGAGCACGTTTCTGTAAGTCCCGTAATCGACGTGATCGAAGATCGGCCCGCCGTCTGCGTCACTCGCGCGAAGGCCCCCTTGGTAGAAGTCGAGCGCCCCGCGATTGTCGACGAGACCCATCATGTTGGCGCGCAACTCGCCGAAGGTCTTGTAGAAGTCAGGATTGGTCTCGTGCAGCTGGATGACGAGCCCGACGGCGGCCTTCGACCAGTCGACAATTTCATCAATTCCGGCGCGCATCGAATCGCGATCGGTGAGGCTCAACGGCTTGTTCATTCCGCCGGGGATGACCCCGGTTCCATGAATGCGCTTTCCGGCGATATGGGCAATCACCTGCTGCCCGAACTTGCGCGTCATGACGCCCTGGACGGCAAGATCGGGGAAGGCCTCGGCGACGCCGATGATGTTGCGTTTGGCGACCTCGCTTTCGAAGCCGAGCAGCAGATCGGGCGAAGAGAGGTGAAAGAAGTGCAGCGCATGCGACTGCACCATTTGACCGTAGTGCAGCAGGCGCCGCAGCTTCTCCGCCGTCGGCGTCAGCGGACCGAAGCCGGCGATGAGGTCCATCGCCTTGGTCGCCGCGATCAGGTGGCTCACCGGGCAGATGCCGCAGAGGCGCTGCACCGTGACAGGGACCTCCCAGTACGGCCGGCCCGCGATGAACGCCTCGAAGCCCCGGAACTCCACGATGTGCAACCGGACCTGATGAATCCGATTCTCCTCGTCGAGGAGGATCGTCACCTTGCCGTGCCCCTCGACCCGGGTGAGCGGCTCAATGGCGACGCGACGGAGCTTCTGGGGCGATTGGGCGGTTTCGAGGTTGAGCATGGCCAAGGCCTCAATCGTAGCGCATGAGATCGTGATCAAGACGCGGCATGCGCCCGAGAATCAGATCGTTGAGATATTTCCAGATGGTGTCGGCGGACGGAGGGCAGCCGGGAATGAAATAGTCGACCCGCACCACCTCGTTGACGGGATAGACCTTGTCGAACAACAGCGGCAGCTCCGGGTCGTTCGGAACATGGGCCCCGATTCCGTCTACGTCGCGATAGACCTCATTGAGGACATCTCCGACATCGAGACGGTTGCGCATCGCAGGCAGGCCGCCGTTGATCGCGCAGGCGCCGATGGCGACGAGGATCTTGGCGTTGGCGCGCATCTCGCGCAGCACATGCGCGTTTTCTGCGTTGCAAACTCCACCTTCGATCAGCGCGATGTCGCAGGGGCCGCAATGCTTGATGTCGGTGATCGGCGAACGGTCGAACTCGGCGATCTTGATAAGATCGAGAATGCGTTCGTCGATGTCGAGAAACGACATGTGGCAGCCGAAGCAGCCGGCAAGCGAGGTCGTCGCGATGCGCACTTTCGGCAAGGCGGCGCTGTCAGGGGACGCGCTCATCGAGTCTCCTCCACCGCGCAGCGCGTCGCCTCTTCGCTGATCGGCTCGAGATCATAGCGGCGCTCGCCGATCGGCACGGCATAGCCGACGCGCTTGATCAGGATGGCGCCGACAGGGCACACATGCGCGGCCTTGTCCGCGACCGAGAAATTCGTGTCGCCGAGCTTGCCGCTCGGCGAGTTGATCACGATGTGCGAAGCCATGCCGCGGCCCGCGAGCGCGAAGATGGACTTGCCGTCCACGTCGCGGCTCGCGCGCACACAGAGCTCGCACTGGATGCAACGATTGAAGTCGATCAGCACGTCCGGATGCGAGGCGTCGACCGGCCGGTGCGGGTAGAACTCGACGAAATGCGGCGTCATCATCTCGCTGTCGTAGGCAAGCGCCTGCAACTGGCAATTGCCGGTCTTCTCGCAGCCGGGGCAGAAGTGGTTGCCCTCGACGAACAACATCTGCAGGAGCGTCCTCCGATAAGCGTGCAGGTCGGGCGTGTCGACCTCGACCTCCTGACCCGCTGCCGCCTTTAAGGTGCAGGCGGACGCGCTACGGCCGTTGACCACGACGCTGCACAATTTGCAGCTGCCGTGGGGCGCGAATTCCGGATGGGCGCAGAGATGCGGGATATAGACGCCCGCTTCCATCGCCGCCTCCAGAATGGTTTGGCCCGCCTTGAAAGGAACCAGGATCTCGTCGATGACGATCGTCGTCTCGGTCGCGCTCATGCCTCGGCTCCAATATGGGCGCCCGCGTCATCGCGCCCCGCGATCTCGCGCGCCCGGGTGAGCGCGGCGTCGAGATCGACGGCCGGATCGAATTCACCGCGGATCAGACGCCGCTCGTAGGCCGGGCGGAATTTGAGCCAGGTGTCGCGCACCGGATTGCCGGCCGTCTGACCGAGACCGCAATGGCTGGTCCGGCGCAGCAATTCGGCGAGCCGCATCAGCTCGTTGATTTCATAGTGCGAGCCCCGTCCGTCGGCGATCTTGTCAAGCGCATCGCGGATCAGCGTCGTGCCGACGCGGCATGGCGTACAGAAGCCGCAGCTCTCGTGGGCAAAGAAATGCGCGAAATTGCGCGCCACCTCGAACAGGTCCCGCTCCATGCCGAAGACCATGAAGGCGCCGGCCGTCGGCACGTCCTCGAACGCGATGTGACGGCGGAACTCATCCGGCGTCAGGCAGACGCCCGAGGGACCGCTGACCTGAACCGCCGCCACGTCCGTTGCGCCGCAGTCCTTCAGGACCTGCTCCACCCGCACGCCGAATGGGTATTCGTAGATCCCTGGACGCGCGCAATCGCCGGACACCGACAGAATCTTTGTGCCCGCGGAATGGCGCGTGCCCTGGCCGGCGAAGACGCGCCCCCCTTGCAGCGCGACCGCGGTCGCACTCGCGAGCGTCTCCACATTGTTGACGACAGTGGGCTTGCCGAGATAGCCGGCCGTCACCGGGAATGGCGGCCGGATGCGGGGCTTGCCCGGCTTGCCCTCGAGCAACTCGATCAGCGCCAATTCTTCACCGCAGATGTAGGCGCCCGCCCCGAGATGGATCGCGATGTCGAAGTCGAATCCCTGCGCCCCGCAGATGCTGGCGCCGAGCCGCCTGTCCCTGCGCATCGCCTCCAGCCTGGTTTCCAGGGGTTCGAGCAGGTAGCGATATTCGCCGCGCAGATAGAGGAGACCATGCGCCGCGCCGACGGCGAAGCCCGCAATCGCCATGCCTTCGAAAACGCGCTCTGCAAAAGACGCGAGCAGCACGCGATCCTTGAAAGTGCCGGGCTCGCCTTCGTCGGCGTTGCAGACGACATAGCGTTCAGCGCCTGCGGCGTTGCGGCAGCTCTCCCATTTTACCGATGTCGCGAACCCCGCTCCGCCCCGCCCGCGCAGGTTTGAACGCTTCATCTCGTCAAGCATGCCTTGCCGCCCAAGCGCGATCGCGGCCCGCAGGCCGGACCCGGGCTCGTAGCGCGAGCCGAGCAGGACGTCGGCGCGGCGGATGTTGTCTTCAACACGGAAAAGGGCGGCGGGCCATTCAGCAAGCGGAATGGCGCCGCGCACAAGCTCGCAAATCTCGTCGACACGCCGCGCGGTCAGACGCGTGACGGGACGGTTGTTGACAAGCAGCGCCGGGCCCTGATCGCACATTCCGGTGCATGAGGTCAGATCGACGCTCACCGCGCCGTCGGCTGAGACTTCGGCCCGGCGCAGCTTGAGGCGCTTCAGCATGGACTCGAACAGCGTCAGGCTGCCGAGCATGCGGTCCGTAATATTGTCGGAAAACAGGATCCGATACCGTCCGCGGGGCTGGTCATAGAGGAACGCGTAAAACTGAACGACACTCTCCACCTGGGTCGTCGGAATCCCGAGACCGACGGCGACCGAACGCGCTGTCTCTGGCGAAACCCAGCCGAGCTCCTCCTGAATCTCCCGCAAGATTTGCAGCAGTTGAGTCGGATCAGCGCGGCGGCGCTCAAGCGCCCGAGTGACGATATCGCTCGCGTCCGACATGACTGTCCCGTTCCTGTTCCTTATGCGCGGTCGCCGGGCGGCCCGGTTGGCGCCCGGCGCTAGCCCAAGATGAAGGCGCGCCTTATTTCAGCAGTACGTAGATATTGACTTCGAGCGCCGGATCGTCGGGGTCCTTCACGTCGTTCACATATTCCTCGATGAACGAATCCTGCGCGTCGATGCCCTTCTCGTCGAGATAGGCGGTGACCGCGTCATAGGTTGCGTCGATGTCGGCGTAGGAGCCGATATGCTGGAACCGCATCGCCTTGCCGCTCGGCGTTTGTCCAATCTTCACCGCATCCGAGAGACTCGCCTTGTCTGGAGGCGCAGCCTCGAGTGGGAATCCGGCGTGATATCGAAAGCCGGTGTCGTCGGATTCGACGAACACCGCGAGCGGCCGGCCGGACGGCTTCAGGCCCGCCTTGTCCATCTCGCGCTTGACGAGACCGAGTGAGCCAAGAATGGCGCCGTAGATCTCGTCGCGATCGGCCTTGCCCTCGATATAGGCGAAAGGCCGCGCAGCCATCTCGACCGTCTCGCCGGTTGACCCCTCGCTTTGCTGAGGCGCCGGTTCGCCAGGCTTGGCGGCCTCGGGAGCCGACGGCAGGGCGTTGGCGGCCGGGGCGGCGGGCGCCGGCGCGCTTTGTGTTTGCGCAGCAGGCGGCTGAACCGGGGAGGCCGGCGCGGTTGGCGCCTGGGAGGCCGGCGCCGGAGGCGATTGCGCGGTCGGCGCCGAGTCTTCGCCCCAAGCGACAGCCGGCAGTCCGAAGGCTGTCAGCGCGGCCAGAAGCCCCACGAAGGATAGGCGGATCCGTTTTCTCGGCATCTTCGCGCTGAACTCCGTCGCATGCGGGCGAGGATTGGCTAGGCCACCCTACGGCCATTTCCATTTCAAAACAAAGACCGAGGCGCTAAGCGACGTTATGCCTCAGGCCGGGGGCGGCCTCGTCCAGCGCAGTACGGGCTGGCGCGCCGCACGGGTTTCGTCGAGGCGGCGGCGGGGAGCAAAGACCGGGGCGGACAGAAATCGCTCGCGATCTCCGGCTTTGACCGCAAACGCAAGATCGCGCAGCGTCATGATGAAAAGATCGAGGCTGGACTTCGATTCCGATTCCGTTGGCTCGATCAGCATGGCCCCGTGCACAATGAGCGGGAAGTAAACAGTCATCGGGTGGTAGCCTTCGTCGATCATTGCCTTGGCGAAGTCGAGCGTCGTCAGTCCAGTGTCCTTCAGCCACCGGTCGTCGAACAGAGCTTCGTGCATGCAGGGACGGTCGCCGAACGGCGCGCTCATCACGTCGTTGAGGCAAGCCCGCACGTAGTTGGCCGAGAGCACCGCGTCCTCGGAGGCCTGCCGCAAACCATCGGCGCCGTGGGAAAGAATGAAGCTCAGCGCGCGGACGAACATGCCCATCTGGCCGTGGAACGCGCACATGCGGCCAAACGACGCGGATCCTTCGGCATGTTCGACGAGGCCGAGCGCATCCCCGTCGCGGGCCACGAAGGGAACCGGGGCATAGGGCGCAAGCCGCGATGACAGCGCCACCGGCCCCGCTCCAGGCCCGCCGCCGCCATGCGGCGTCGAGAAGGTCTTATGCAGATTGATATGCATCGCGTCGACGCCCAGGTCGCCCGGACGCGTCTTGCCGACAATGGCGTTGAAGTTGGCGCCGTCGCAGTAGAAGTACGCGCCTGCCTCGTGAAGCGCGTCCGCGATGCCGCTGATCTGCCGTTCAAATAGTCCGCAGGTATTGGGATTGGTCAGCATGATCGCCGCGACGTCGGGCGAGAGCGCATTCTTCACCGCCTCGACGCTGACATTGCCGTCCTCGCCGGCAGGAACCGGGCGGACGGAAAATCCGATCAGCGCGGCTGTGGCCGGATTTGTGCCGTGGGCGGAATCGGGGACCAGCACCACCCGGCGCGTCTCGCCCTCGCCGCGCGCCTCGATCGCCGCCTTGATCGCCATCATCCCGCACAATTCGCCATGCGCCCCGGCTTTGGGCTGCATCGCGACCGCGCTCATGCCGGTCATTGTCATCAGCGCCTTGGCGAGCGCCTCGATGACGGCCAGCGCCCCTTGCGCAGTCGAGACAGGCTGGAGGGGGTGGACGTCGGCGAATCCGGGGAGGCGCGCCATCTTCTCGTTGAGGCGCGGATTGTGCTTCATCGTGCACGAACCGAGCGGATAAATCCCGGCGTCGATCGCGTAGTTGTTTCGGGAGAGGCGAACGTAGTGGCGCACCGCCTCCGGTTCGGTCAGACCCGGCAGCTCCAGCGCCGTTTGGCGCGCGTGCGGACCAAGCCTTGATTGAAATGGCGCCGGCTCCTCGACGTCGACGCCGGTCGCGTCAAAGCGCCCTGTCTCGAAGATCAGCGCCTCCTCGATGTCGAGCGCGCGGTTGCCGGTGAAGGTCGCGCGCGGCTTTGCGGCGACGTCTTCCGCGCGCGTCGGACGGCCTTGGCTGTTCATCGGCTCCCCTGTCCCCGAAAGGTCATTGCAGGCATACGGTCAGCTCCCTCGCGTAGGCCGCGCGGTCGTCCTCAGTGTTGAGCTCGGTGCTGGCGACGATCACGCAATCGTCAAGTCCGGCGTCGGGCAGAACTCGCGAAACCGGCAACCCGCCGACGACGCCCCGCCGCGCCAGCGCCTCAATCAGGTCCCCCGAGGGGCGGGGCGTTCGGACGGTAAACTCGTTGAAAAAATGGGTGTTGAGGACTTCGACGCCGCGGATAGCGGAGAGCCGGTCCGCAAGTTGAACCGCATTGGCGTGATTGACGTGCGCCAGCTGTCTGAGACCCCTCTCCCCGAGCAGCGTCAGATGGATCGAGAAGGCGAGCGCGCACAGGCCGGAATTGGTGCAGATGTTGCTCGTCGCCTTCTCCCGGCGGATGTGCTGCTCGCGCGTCGACAGGGTGAGCACGAAGCTTCGCCGGCCATCGGCGTCTACAGTCTCGCCGGCCAGACGCCCCGGCATCTGGCGCACGTTCTTTATCCGCGTCGCGAAGAGGCCGACATAGGGGCCGCCGAAGTTGAGCGCGTTGCCGAGGCCCTGGCCCTCCCCGACCGCGATGTCGGCGTTCATTTCTCCCGGCGAGCGAACGGCTGCGAGCGCGACCGGATCGGTGAACACGGCGATCAGCAGCGCTCCCCGTGCATGCGCCGCGGCGGCGATCGGCGCGAGATCGCGCGGGTTGCCGAAGAAATCGGGGCTCTGGACGATCACGCAACTCGTCTCGTCATCGACGGCCGCCGCGATGTCCTCGCTCGCGGCGACATCGGGCGGCAGCCGGGTAATCTTTTCGTCGGCCATATGCGCCAGCGTCGCGGCGACCTCCGCGTAGTGTGGGTGGAGGCCGCCCGACAGAATGGCTTTGCGCCGCCTGGTCAGACGGTGAGCCATCAGCATCGCTTCGCCGCAGGCGGTCGAGCCGTCGTACATCGAGGCGTTGGCGACCTCCATGCCGGTCAGCGCCGCCACCTGGGTCTGGAATTCGAACAGGACCTGGAGCGTCCCCTGGGCGATTTCCGGCTGATAGGGGGTGTAGCTGGTCAGGAACTCCGAGCGCTGGATGAGATGATCGACGCTCGCCGGGATGTGACGCCGATAAGCGCCGGCGCCCAGAAAAAACGGCCCCGAGCCCGCCGCAACGCTGCGGCTTGCCATCGCCGTCAGCGCGCGCTCGACCGCCATCTCGCTCATGGCGAGCGGCATGTCGAGCAATCCGTCGATCCGCTTGTCGGCGGGAATGTCGGCAAAGAGCGCATCGATGTCAGGGACGCCGATGCGCGTGAGCATCGCTTCCCGTTCGCTTGCGTCGAGCGGCAGGTAGCGCATCGGTCAGTCCAGCGTCTTCAGGTAGTCGGCATAGGCGGCTTCGTCCATCAGCTTGGCTACTTCGCCAGCGTCGGAAAGCTTGATGCGATAGAGCCATCCGCGTCCGAGCGCGTCCTCGTTGATGATGCCGGGCGTCGCCTCGACCTCGGAATTGACTGCGATCACCTCCCCCGACGCCGGCGCAAAGACGTCGCTCGCCGCCTTGACGCTTTCGACCACAGCGGCCGGATCGCCTGCTTTCAGAATTTTTCCGACGGGCGGCGCCTCGGCGAACACGACGTCGCCGAGTTGCTGCTGCGCGTGTTCGCTGATGCCGACGACAGCCTCCGCGCCTTCGATCCGGATGTACTCATGATCCTTTGTGTAGCGAAGCTCAGACATCGGAGGAGTTCCTTTGACCTTTGTCGCGATAATAGGCGTGGGGATGAAACGGCAACGCGACGACACGCGCGCTCAGCGGCCTTCCACGGACCACGAGACCTAGCGGCGTTCCGACGGCGGCATAGGCGCTCTGAACAAAGCCCATCGCAATCGGCGCGCCTACGCTCGGGCCGAATCCGCCGGATGTGACGATGCCGATCGGCGCGCCGTCGGGCGAAACGATCTCCGTTCCCTCCCGCGCAGGCGCGCGACCGTCCGGACGCATGCCGACTCGCACGCGTTTCGGCCCCTCCGCCAGCGCGGTCCGGATGCGCTCGGCGCCGGGAAAGCCGCCCTCGACCCGGCGCCGCTTCTGGATCGACCAGCTGAGCGCCGCCTCCACCGGATCGACCGTCTCGTCGAGTTCGTGGCCATAAAGGCAAAGGCCGGCTTCGAGTTCTGAGAGAATTGCGCGCGCCGAGCCCGATCGGAGCGACGCCAGGCTGCCTCAGCAGCAGCCGCGCGAACGTGTCGGCCCGCGCTGCGGGAAGGGAGATCTCGTATCCGTCCTCGCCGGTATAGCCGGATCTGGAAACGAAGGTCTCGAACCCGCCGATGCGCGCCGGCCGGGCGCTCATGAAAGGCGCCGCCTCGAGCCCTTCCCCGGGGGCAAGCCGCGCCAGGGTAGCCGCTGCGAGCGGTCCCTGAAGGGCGATCAGCGCCGCTTCGCCGAGCGGCGTGAGCCGGAGGCCCTTGTGCAGGCGCTCGCGAAGAAGCGCGAAATCGACGGCCTTGCGGGAAGCGTTGACGACGAGCCTCAGCTCCCCGTCGGCGCCGGGCGGACGCGTGATCATCAGATCGTCGACAATCCCTCCGCTCTCGTTGAGCAGTTGCGTGTAGCGCTGACGTCCCGGCGCGAGATTGACGAAGTCTGCGGGGCATAGAGTTTCGAGAAAGGCCGCAACGCTCGCGTGATCGGCGCCTTCGAGCAACGCCTGTCCCATATGCGAGACGTCGAAGAGCCCCGCCTGGTCGCGCGTGTGAAGATGTTCCGCGAGCACGCCGCCCGGATACTGGATCGGCATGTCGTAGCCGGCGAACGGCGCCATGCGCGCGCCGAGCTCCACATGCAGAGCGTGAAGGGGCGTCTCGAGAATCGCGGATTGGCTCATCGGGCACCGGTCATGAACAAGCGTCCTCCGGAACGCCCAAGCCGGCCAAGGCCTGAGACTTTCCGGAGGCCCCCTCTGTCCCATGACCTGAGAGATTTCCCGCCAATTCGGCGGTTACCCCATCGGTGGGCGCGCGTTCAACCGCGCGCCGCTTTCCAGAGCGTCATCACCCGCGCGGTCCATGGGCCTGAGCGTTTCCGGGGCGGTTGCGCCTTCGGCGCCGGCGACGATTCCGCCGGACTCTTCCGCGAAGTGTCTTTGGCTGACGAGACGCGAGCTAGCCCCACGAGCCGAGATTTGTCAACGTGAGTTCGCCGCGCCAGCTAGCCAGCGCTCTTCTGCTTGTGTCGCTTGGGCGGAGCGCCGGCGCCGCCGCCCGTAAATCCAACGGTGATCGAATATTCGTCTGCGAGCTGGAGCGTCGTCAGCGGCAAGGGAATCGGATCTGTTACCACCCGGAAGCCGCCGGTCTGCACGCCGTCTGTCGTCGCCTGGACGTTGAAGACCTTGGAGAACACCTCTTTCTTGTCGCCGAGGTGCGTCACCGTGATTTTCAACGGAGCGCTGTAGGTTCCGGCTGAGCCGGCTGGTCCGATGACGACTTCGCCCGAGACGCCAATCTTGAGAGTCGCCTGCCCCGGGCCGGCCGGATCGCACTCGCGCGCCGTGTCGCCGATGTTGAACTGATAGCGCACCGAAGCGTTGTCGGGCCCGCCGACCCTGGCGGCCGCCCCGCCCTCGGCCACATCCACGGTCGGGCAATAGATGTCCGTCGAGGCGACCGGCAGAACAACAGGCTTCTCGCTCGGATTGGAGGCAGGCTTCGCCACTGGACGCGGAATGGCGCCAAGGTTCACATTATCCGCATTCGGATCGCGATGGGCGAACCAGCTATCGACCGAGCTGCATCCGGTCAGGACGCCGAGCGCCGCGACAGCGAGCGAGGATCGAATGGTGAGCGCGTTCATGGACCGGCTTCTTACTGGTGGATTCGACGGGGGTCGGTGCTTACGACGCTCGCGCCCTCAAGGCAATTGCTCGTAGGCTTCCTTGAAACCGGCGAGCGGCGCGAGCACGCCGACCCCCTGCTCGGGCGTCTGGAAGATGCCCAGCGTCGCGGTCTTTCCAGTCTTCAGCTTGTCGAGCAGCTTGTCGTCGATGGCGAGTTGGGCGATGCAGCCATTGGCGAGGCACTGCAGAAAATTGAGGTGGCCGAGATCCTCGTCGTCGATTCTCAGGCCGACCCCGGAGGGCAGCAGCACGCCGAGCGGGGCGATGACCCGCATCAGCCGCGCCTTGCGATCGGCGGTGTTGAGCACGATGACGACGAGCGTCACGTTCGGCCGTTCCTGATCGACGACGCTGAGCACCAGCGCGCACTGCTCGTAGCTTGCGCCCGGCGGGGTCTCGCAGCGCGTCTCCCAGTCGCCGTGCTTGTCCTTGATGGCGCCCTGAGCGCCGGCCGCTGCGGTCGCGAACATCGGGACGGACGACACCGCGGCGGCGAAGAGGGCGAGGCCTGAGAGAATGCGAAGGATCGTTTGGCGCTTACCGTTCATGAATGCGTTTGTTCCCGGATGACAATTCGGCGGCGCCCGCGATAGCAGGGTTGCGGCGCGAAGTCATGGCGCGCGAGAAAAGAAGCTGACATGGGGAGGAGATGGTGGGCGCTGTAGGGATTGAACCTACGACCCCCTCGATGTCACCGAGGTGCTCTACCGCTGAGCTAAGCGCCCATCTCCGAGGACTCGAGCGCAAACCCTTGCTCGAGAGTGCGCGGCGGTATAGACGCTCGGGCCGCGGCGCGCAATGCAGAATTTGAAGAGGGCGAGGCAGACTTGCAACCGTCGGCGACCGCCGCGCGAGAGGCCGTTAACGCAGCGCTCGCGGTGCGTCCCGCCTCGCTCGATGATTTGCCGGCGATCATGGCGATCGAGCGCATGCCCGGCTTCGAGCAGCATGTGGGCCGGTCGGAGGAAGGCGAGCACCGCGCGATGCTGGCCTCGCCCGCTTACGCCTATCGGCTTGGGTTCAGGGCAGGCGTCGAGGGCTTCGCGATCCTCGGTCGCGTCGGCGACGCCCACGGCAATCTCTACTTGAAGCGCATCGCCGTCTCGCGCCCCGGCGAGGGGATCGGAACCGCGTTCCTCGGCCTCGTCCTCGACGAGGCGTTTGGGCCGCTCGGCGCCGAGCGCGTCTTCCTCGACTGCTTCATGGCCAACGCCCGCGCCCAGCGCGCCTACGAGAAGCTCGGATTCACCCGGGACGGCGTCCTCCGCAAGGCTTACCGCCGGCCGGACGGGACGCGGACGGACCTCGTCCTGATGGCGCTGCTCAAGAGCGAGTGGGAGCGGCGGTAGCCTTCGCCGTTGTCTTGGCGCCGCTGTCCCGCTCCCTGTTCGTGCTCGAAACAGGGAGATAATTCTCCGTGTTATTGTCACGTTTCGCTGCGTGTTATTTTATACGCAAGATCCCATTGCAAATATATGGAATATGGTTTGTTTTCTCGCCCGAGCTGGCGGGGCGGCCGCCCGGTCTTTCTCTTTTCTCCCTGGTACCAGGGAGAAACAGGGAGAAACAGGGGGCTGTCCGCCGAGCAGGGAGCAAATCGCCGCATTGACAACGCGGCCATGCCATGGTTTCCCCAAAGCCCGTCGGCGCCCGCCTTCCGCCCGGCGCTGGAACCGTTCCGATGCTCTGCCTGTCGAAACCGACGACGACTACGCGTCGCCCGCTGAAAGGCGGGACGAACGGCTGAACGCGCCTTCCGCTGTCCTCCCCGGCGGGGCGCCGGGCGAAGGTCCGCTTCCATCGGAAGCCAAGCGGGGAGGCCGAAGAGCCAAAAGGAATTCTTCTCATGTCAGGCTTCAAGGTCGCGGTCGCCGGCGCCACCGGCAATGTCGGCCGCGAGATGCTCGCGATTCTCGCCGAGCGCCGCTTTCCCGTCTCCGAGGTGGTGGCGCTGGCCTCTCCCGCCTCGATCGGCCGCGAGGTCTCGTTCGGCGACCGGACGCTGAAGTGCAAGGCGCTCGAGCACTTCGACTTTTCCGATACCGACATCTGCCTCATGTCGGCCGGCGGCGCCGTGTCGAAGGAATACTCGCCGAGGATCGGCGCCCGGGGCTGCCTCGTGATCGACAATTCGTCCGCCTGGCGGATGGATCCCGACGTGCCCTTGATCGTGCCGGAGGTCAACGCGGCCGCCGCCAAGGGTTTCGGCAAGAAGAACATC
Organism: uncultured Alphaproteobacteria bacterium; assembly: GCA_963787135.1. Taxonomy (GTDB): domain Bacteria; phylum Pseudomonadota; class Alphaproteobacteria; order Rhizobiales; family Beijerinckiaceae; genus Roseiarcus. Next base: position 39,235 of record CAWBBW010000018.1, read on the forward strand.
ATCGCCAACCCGAACTGCTCGACCGCCCAGCTCGTCGTCGCGCTGAAGCCGCTGCACGACGCCGCGACGATTAAGCGGGTGGTGGTCGCGACCTATCAGTCGGTCTCGGGCGCGGGCAAGGATGCGATGGACGAACTCTTCTCGCAGACGCGGGCGGTCTTCGTCTCCGATCCGGTCGAGCCCAAGAAGTTCCCCAAGCGCATCGCCTTCAACGTCATTCCGCAGATCGACGTGTTCATGGACGACGGCTCGACCAAGGAAGAATGGAAGATGGTCGCCGAGACCAAGAAGATCCTCGATCCGAAGATCAAGCTGACGGCGACCTGCGTGCGCGTGCCGGTGTTCATCGGCCACTCGGAGGCGGTCAACATCGAGTTTGAAAGGCCGATCAGCGCCGACGAAGCGCGCGAGATCCTGCGCAAGGCGCCCGGCTGCCTCGTCATCGACCGGCGCGAGCCCGGCGGCTACATCACCCCGCACGAGGCGGCGGGCGAGGACGCGACCTATATCAGCCGCATCCGCGAGGACCCGACCATCGACAACGGCCTCAACCTCTGGGTCGTCTCCGACAATTTGCGAAAGGGCGCGGCGCTCAACGCGGTGCAGATCGCCGAAGCGCTCGTCAATCGCGGCTGGCTGAAGCCGAAGCTGAAGGTGGCGTGACGAGCGGCGGGGCTCTCGCGCCTGCCCCTGACGGGATGGAGCTGGGCTATGACGAGGGCGGTCCGTCCCGCCACGGCCTCATGAAACTTGCTATGGTCGCAACTTGCGAATATCCGCTGTCTCCCTGAACCCCTGCCCGGCGATCCATGGCTGCTGATCCGGATATCCGCCTTCTCACCTCTCCGCGCATTTTCCTCGTCGGGATGGCCGCGTTTCTTGCGCTGGTCGGCTTCGTCGTGCTCATTCTCTATAAGCAGATCGCGCTCGCCTTCAGCGCCAATCCGGGGCTCAACGGGCTCATCCTCGGGGTTCTGGCGATCGGCTCGCTGTTTGCGTTCCGTCAGGTCATCCGGCTCTTTCGCGAAATTCACTGGGTCAATTCCCTGACCGGCGAGCAGGCCGGCAAGACGGTCGGCCAGCCGATTCTGCTCGCGCCGATGGCGGCGATGCTGAACGCAGGCGCCGGCGCGCGGGGCTTGTCGACCATCACGACGCGGGCGATCCTCGATTCGATCGCGACCCGTCTCGACGAGGGGCGCGAGCTCAACCGCTACCTCATCGGCCTTCTGGTGTTCCTCGGCCTGCTCGGGACGTTCTGGGGCCTGCTCGAGACCGTGCATTCGATCAGCGGCGTCATCGACAGCATGAAGACCGGCGCCGACACGGCGACCATGTTCGACGATCTCAAGAGCGGTCTTTCGGCGCCGATCGCCGGCATGAGCATTTCGTTCACCTCTTCGCTCTTCGGTCTCGCCGGTTCGCTGATCCTGGGCTTTCTCGATCTTCAGGCGGGGCAGGCGCAAAACCGATTCTATTCCGAGTTCGAGGAATTCCTCGCGAGCCACGTCGAGACCGTTCCGCCGCTCGAGATCCAGCCTCAGCCTCAGCCGACAGCGATTGTCCAGCCGCAGGTCGAGCATCAGCGCAACGCAGCCGCGATCGCAACGCTCGCCGAGGGCATCCAGTCGCTGGTCAGCCACATGCGCACCGAGCAGCAGCAGATCCGCGACTGGGTCGACGTGCAGTCGGCGCAGCAGGAGGACATCGGCAAGCTCCTGCGCCGCCTGCTCGAGGAGCTGGGAACGCGGTAGTCCCTTCTTCCCGCAACGCGGAGTGGTAGTCCCTTCTCCCCGCAAGGCGGGGAGAAGGTTAGGATTGGGGGGCGGGGAGAGGGGAAGAGGAGCAGCAATGGCGCTCTCGCGCGGACGACGGTACGAGGCGGTGAACTACTGGCCGGGCTTTGTCGACGCCCTGTCGACGATGCTGCTCGTCATCATCTTTCTTCTGTCCGTGTTCATGCTGGCGCAGTTCTTCCTGTCGCGGGAAGTGACCGGAAAGGACGAGGCGCTGGTCAGGCTCAACCAGCAGATCGAGGAATTGACCAATCTCTTGGCGCTGGAGCGCACGCAGAAGAATTCCGACGAAACCAAGATTGCGACCCTGACCGCGACGCTCGACACCGCGGAGCGGGAGCAGAAGCGGCTCAAGGACGCGGCCGCCGAGGGCGCGGCCGCCGCCGACGCCGGCGCGCGAGCGGCCGCCGCAACGAGCGCGCTCGACGAACAGAAGGATATTTCCGCGAAAGCGCTGGCCCAGGTCGACGTGCTCAATCAGCAGATCGCCGCGCTGCGCAAACAGCTCGCCGCGATCGAGGACGCCCTCTCGGCTTCCGAAGCGGCGGGCCGCGAGGCGCAGTCGAAGATCGCCGATCTCGGGTCGCGGCTCAATGTCGCGCTGGCGCAGAAAGTGCAGGAGCTCAACCGCTACCGCTCCGACTTCTTCGGCCGCCTTCGGCAGATTCTGGGCTCGCGGCCGGACATCAGGGTGGTCGGCGACCGGTTCGTGTTCGAATCTTCGGTTCTGTTCGACGTCGGCAAGGCCGACATCAGCGGCGCCGGCAAGCAGTCGCTCGATACGCTGGCTTCGGCGATCCTCGATCTCGAGCGGGAAATCCCGCCCGACATCCCCTGGATCCTGCGCGTCGACGGCCACACCGACAACCGTCCGCTGACCGGCGCCGGCCAGTACAAGTCGAACTGGGAGCTCTCGGCCGCGCGCGCCGTCGCGGTGGTGCAATATCTGGTCTCCAAGGGCGTCGAGCCGGATCGGCTGGCGGCCGCCGGCTTCGGCGAATTCCAGCCGATCGACCAGGGAACGGACGAGGATTCGCTCGCCCGCAATCGCCGGATCGAGCTCAAGCTCACCGAGCGGTGAGCGGCTCGGCGCCGCCTTTGCGCGACTTCGCCGAGGCCGACCTGGCAGCGCTGATCGATCTCTGGGTCGCCGCCTGGCGCGATACAGGCTTCGCCATTGACTTCGACGCGCGCCGCGAATGGCTCTCCAATCATTTGCGAACGCTGCGCGGCCAGGGCGCCGAGATTGTCGTCGGCCTCGACGCGGAGGGCGCGCCGGCCGGCTTCGTCACCATCGATCCAAAAACCGGCGCTCTCGATCAGCTTTGCGTCGCGCCTTCCGAGTGGGGTTCGGGGCTGGCGCGGGCGCTCCTCGACGAGGCCAAGCGGCGTTCGCCAGGAGCCGTCGAGCTCGAAGTGAACGAGGCCAACGCGCGGGCGCAGCGATTCTACGAGCGCGAGAGTTTCGTGTTCGTCTCGCGCAGCGTGAGCGCTCTATCTGGTCTGCCGACGCTCAAGCTGCGATGGAACGCCAACGATCGGGGCTCGCCGCGGTGAAGCGCGTGGGGCTTGGCGGCTGCGGTTGCCAGCGCCGGCGATCCCCGCTACGCCACACGCCAGCGACGCCGGAACGTCGACGCCGCTCAAAGGCGCGACAACCGCCTTTGGTCCAGGGAGGAAGCCGAACATGCGCACTCTTGTGCTTTTGTCGCTGGCGGGGTGCGCCCTGTCGGCGCTGACCGCGACGGCCCGCGCTCAAGACATCACCATCGCCGTCGCCGGACCGATGACCGGCCCTGTCGCCTCGATCGGCGAACAGATGAAGCGGGGAGCCGAGACCGCGGCCGCCGCGATCAACGACGCGGGCGGCGTCAACGGGCGCAAGATCAAGATCGTCGTCGAGGACGACGCCTGCGATCCGAAGCAGGCGGTCGCCATAGCCAATCTGATTGTCGGTCAGCAGATCAAGTTCGTCGACGGCCACGCCTGCTCGGGATCCTCGATCCCGGCGTCGGACATCTACGCCGACAACAACGTGCTGATGATGAGCCCCGCCTCGTCGAATCCGGCCCTGACCGAAAAGGGCCACCCGACGATCATGCGCCTCTATGGGCGGGACGACGCGCAGGGCGCGTTCATCGCACCCTGGATCGCCACCGAATACAAGGGCAAGAAGATCGCCATTCTGCACGACAAGTCGGCCTACGGCAAAGGGCTCGCCTCCGTCGTGAAGGACAAGCTCAACGCCGCCGGGGTGACGGAAATTCTGTTCGAGGGCATCAACCCGGGCGAGAAGGATTACACCGCGATCATCACCAAGCTGAAGGGCGCCGGCGCCGAGTTCGTCTATTTCGGCGGCTACCACACCGAAGCGGGCCTCCTGCTGCGGCAGGCAGCCGACCAGGGCTACAAGCTCAACCTGATGACGGGCGACAGCATCGCGACCTCCGAGTTCTGGCAGATCTCGGGGCCCGCCGGCGAAGGCACGCTCTTCACCTTCCCGACCGATCCGCGCCGGTCGCCGAGCGCCGAGCATGCGCTCGAGCAGTTCAAGGCGCAGGGCTTCGATCCTGAAGGCTTCACCCTGTTCAGCTACGGCGTTATCCAGGCGATCGCCGACGGCATCAGGAAGGCCGGCTCCGACGATCCGAAGGCGGTCGCCAGGGCGCTCGAGAGCGGAGAGGCAGTCGAGACCGTGATGGGCCCGGTCAAGTTTGACGGCAAGGGCGACATCAAGGACCCGCGCTACGACATCAACATGTGGACGGCGGGCAAGTACGCCCCGATCGCCAAGTAGGCGGCGGAGCGCTGCGGCTCCCCGCCGCAGCGCTTCTTTATCCCGAGCCGGCTCCCGGCTCGTCAAGGAATCCTCCGGTCGGGGCGGGATGTGGGAGCGACCAGCCGAAATAGACCTCGGCCTCGACGAGCTGGCCCTTTCGAACCGTCAAGACTTCGGTATTGCGAAAAGTTCGCCCCTGCTCGCTGCGCGCTTCGTAAGTCACATAGACGCGATCGCCCTCCTGCACCATGGCGATGAAGGCGTAGCCGGCAATCCAGCGGCTGTTCGGCCAACACCGCTCGAAATAAGTCCGGCGGTCGATGCGGTTGTCCAGCGGACTGGTGAAATGAAAGTCTCCGGCGATCAATCGCTCGATCGCCGCCCGATCCTTCTCGACAAAGGCGCGATAGCATCGCCTCGCGACGGACTCCGGATCGTCATCGCGCTCAAGAGCCATGCGGACCTCCTTTCGCGGGTGACATAGGCGCCTCTTCGGGCGGAATTGCGGACCTCGCGCATCACCACGGAACCGCGCGGCCGTCGCGGAAGAAACCGCCGGACGGGCCTTCGTCGGGCAGCGTCGCCGCCCAGACGACGCCCGCGGCCCCGTCGCGCACGGGGCGGCCGCCGCCGCCCATGTCGGTCGCCACCCAGCCGGGACAGATGCTGTTGACCAGCACGCCGCTTCCCGCGAGCTCCCCCGCCAGCAATCGTGTGAGCGCGTTGAGCGCCGCCTTGGAAGCGCTGTAGCCGGGCGGATCTCGCCGCATCGAGGCGAGGCTCGCGGCGCCGCTGCTGACATTGACGATCCGGCCCCACCGGCGCGCGCGCATGCCTGGCGCACAGGCTTGCGCCATCGCCCAGGCGCCGAAGAGATTGGTTTCGAACGTCCGCCGCACACGCGCGAGATCTGCCGAGAGCGGCGTCTGATCCGTGTCGTAGTCGACGCCTGCGTTGTTCACCAGCACGTCGACCGATTCGAGCCGGTCGCCGAGCGCCCGGATGCTGGTTTGGTCCGTCACGTCCAAAGCGACGGCTTCGACGCTGAGCCCCTGGCGAATGAGCGCCCGCGCCGCTGCCTCGCCCTTCGCGCGATCGCGGGCGCCGAGGAGAACGCGCATTCCGGCCTCGGCAAGCTGGCGGCTGACCTCGAAGCCGATGCCGCGATTGGCGCCGGTGACGAGGGCGGTCGGAGTCGACGGCCGCATGGCGCGCCTCAGCCGCCGACCGACCTTACCTGAGCGCCGGCATAGGCGGTCGCTTCTCCAGCCGAACGCCAGCGCTCGAGCTCGGCCACAAATTCCGCGTGCTTCCTTTCCCATGCGCCGATCGCATCAGCGCCGAGCAGCAGGCGCAGCGGCGGATCGTCGCTTTCGACCGTCGCGATCATGACCTCCGCCGCCTTGGCGGGGTCGCCGGGCTGCTGGCCGTCGCCGCCGTAGAGGTAGGCTTCGAGCGGTTCGATGAGCGGCCGATAGGCGTCGAGACGGCGCTCGGGCCGCATGTTGACCGGGCCTGCGAACTCGGTCCGGAATGCGCCGGGCTCGACGATCGTCACCCGGACGCCGAACGGCTTCACCTCGTCGCGCAACGCCTCGCTCCAGCCTTCCAGCGCGAATTTCGAGGCGCAGTAGGGGCCGAACCCGCCGATGGCGAGGAGCCCGCCGATGCTGGTGAGCTGGAGGATGTGTCCGCCCGATTGCGCGCGCATCGCTGGCAGCACGAGGCGCGTCAACTCCGCCGCGGCGAAAAAGTTGACATCCATCTGCTCGCGCAACTGCTGCGGCGAAAACTCCTCGACCGCGCCGAGCGAGCCGCGCCCCGCGATGTTCGCCAGGACGTCGATGCGCCCGAAACGGTCGAGCGCTGCCTCGACGGCTGCCTCGCGCGCCTCGGCGTCGGTTACATCGAGCCCGACGGACAGGGCCGACTGCGGGTAGGGCGCCGCCACGGATTCGAGGGCCGCAATCCTGCGCGCCGCAAGGACAGCGCCGTCCCCGCGCCGGAGAACCGCTTCGGCCAATGCGCGGCCGAAGCCGCTCGAAGCTCCAGTGATGAACCAGACCCGCTGCATCGTCGCCTCTGGGTTCCGCGGCGCACCATGCGACGCGTCAGCGTTTAGTCTGCTGCGGGCTGAAAACGTGTCAAGCTCGAGCCGTCCGCGTCCTTGTGATACGATCCCGTGTCCACCGGCTCTGCCGGGGACGCCCTGGGACGGAACATAGCCCGAGCTGACGGCGTTTAACGTCGCCACGTCATTCACAAAAAGAGGTTCAGATGGCCGATCAAAAATCTATTGCGGCGGGGGAAACAGTGTCGCGGGACGCCCTCGCGGGGCTCCTGAACGAGGACCTCGCCCGGGAGTACCAGGCGATCATCGCTTATGTCGTCTATTCGCAGGTGCTGAAGGGCGCCGAGTTCATGAACATTGCGGATCAGCTGGAACTGCATGCGCAGCAGGAGTTGAAGCACGCGCTGATCATCTCGCGGCAAATCGATTATCTCGGCAAGATGCCTACGGTAACGCCGAAGCCTGTCAAGACGTCGGAGAACGCGCGCGAAATGCTGCGCTTCGATCTCGACAACGAAAACGAGACGATCCGCAACTACCGCGAGCGGGTGCGGCAATGCGAAGCGCTCGGCGAATACGCCATGGCCGAGCAGATCCGCCAGATCCTGGTCGAGGAGCAGGATCACCAGATCGACCTGGCGACGGCGCTCGGCGAGGACGTCCCCGATCTGAGCGTACGCCCCAAAAAATAGAAGCCGGGACTCATAGGAGCCAAGACTTGCGCTTTCGACGGCGCTCCGGCAGGCTTGATGGCGGCTTGATCAATTGGCATGACGGGACTGCCGCCGATCTCGTGCGGCGTCCAGCGCGAGAGCCGCATGATGCCTGTTTTCGTCACCCGCCGGTTTGTCGTTCTTGGCGTCGCTGTGACAGCGGCAGCCGGACGCGCTCGCGCGGGCTCCTCCTCGCTGGAGGACCGCATCGGACACGCAAACGATCGTATCGCCGCGATCGAAAAGCGCGAAGGCGGGCGGCTCGGCGTCGCGGTGCTCGACGCCGGGGGTGGACCCACGCTCGCGTATCGCGCCGGCGAGCGCTTCCCGATGTGCAGCACGTTCAAGCTCCTGGCCGCCGCTGCCGTGCTCAAGCGCGTCGATGAGGGCAAGGAGAAGCTCGACCGGGTGATCCCCTACGGGCCGGGCGATCTCCTTGAATACGCGCCGGTCACGAAGGCGCATGTCGCGGACGGCGGGATGACGCTCGGCGATCTTTGCGCCGCCGCGATCGACTGGAGCGACAACACCGCCGCCAATCTGGTTCTCGACGCCATCGGCGGACCTCAAGGCTTCACCGCATTCGTGCGTTCGATCGGCGATTCCACGACCAGGCTCGACCGCAACGAGCCCACTCTCAACACCGCCGTTCCGGGGGACGAGCGCGACACGACAACGCCGCAGGCGATGGCCGAGAGCGTGCAGAAAGTGCTGCTCGGAAACGTACTCTCCGAGGGTTCGCGCGCGCAGCTCGAGGCCTGGCTGATCGGCGACAAGGTTGGCGACAAGCGGCTGCGCGCAGGGCTTCCATCGTCCTGGGGCGTCGGCGACAAGACCGGCAGCGGCGATCACGGCACGGCGAATGTGATCGCGATCCTCCGCCCGCCCGGCCGGGCCCCGCTCATCGCCGCCGTCTATTACACCGAATCCGACGCCTCGATGGACGCGCGCAACGCGGTCCACAAGGAGATCGGCGGGATTATCGCGGAGACGTTTTGACTTGAAACGCCTTCATGGCCGCACGACGACGACCTCGAGATTGCTCGCCACGGCGGCCGCCTCCATCGCCTCGCGAAGGGCGTCGAGCGCAAAGACGCGCGGCTTGATCGCGCCAAGGTCGAGAAGGCCTGCGCGGACAAGTTCGATCAGGCGCCGGTAAGCGCTCGCCGGATACATGAACTGGCCGAGGATTTCCCAGCCGTTGAGCATGACGGTCGTATAGGGCACGGGCAGGTCGACCGTCATGCTGCCCATCAGCACGAGCCGGCCGTTTCGCTTGAGGCTCGTCAGCGCAGCAAGGGTCGAGCGGGGATCGCCGGCGCCGCCGACCATGTCGAAGGCGAGATGCGCGCCGCCAGCCGAAGCCGCGAGGATCGCTTTCGCGTCTGCCGCGACGTCCCCGCTCAGGGCGACCGTTCGAACGCGCGGACCTGCGGCGGCGGCGACGACGTCGAGCGCGGAAGCGTTGCGTCCGGCGGCGATGACGCGCGCAGCTCCCATCGCGACGCCAAGCAGCACGGCCGCCGTCCCATAAGCGCCGGTCGCGCCGTTGACGATTAGCGTCTCGCCCGCCGCGAGGCGCCCGCGAAGGAGCCCGCCGTAGGGAACGATGAAGCGGCTGATGCTTGCGAGATCAGCAGCGTCGAGAGCGTCGAGCCCATCGAGCGGGGTGACCGCCTCGACCGGCGCGAGCGCATAGTCGGCGAGCGTCCCGTCGGGCCAATCGGCGAGCATCGGCGCCGCGCCGGGGCCGGCAGTGAGGCCGATGAGCACCTGCGGCGGATCGCCGACATTCTCGCGCGCGACGAAGTGCGACGAGACGACGACGCGCTGGCCAGGCTTGAGCGTCCAGACGTCGCGCCCGACCGCCTCCACCGTTCCGATCGCGTTGGTGCCGATCGTGAACGGCCCCGCGGGCGGATTGTAGAAGGGAAGTTTTCCTTCGACGTAAGCCTTGAGATAGGACATCAACGCCGACGCCTCGACCCGCACCAGCACGCTGCCAGGGCGCGGTTCGGGGACGGGGATATCTTCGAGGCTGAGGCGGCCGCCGAGCTTTTCCAGACGCCAGGCTTTCATCAGCTCTGCCTGTCGAATGTGGTCCGCCGCCCCAGCGCGTCGAGGCGTTCGATGACGCTCCACGGGAGGCGGCGCGCTCTCGCGATATCGACCGCGTCGCGGCCGCGGTAATCCGCGATCGTCGGGTCGGCGCCGGCTTCGATCAGCACGTCCAGGGTCTTCAGCCGCTGGAGTCGCGCTGCATAAAGGATCGGCGTCTCGCCGTGCGCCCGGAGATTGAGCTTCGGCTTCTGCTTCAAGAGTTCGCGGCACATCGCGTCGTCGTCGCGCCAGACCACGGCCCATAATGACGTGCTTGCGTCCGCGCCCTGCGCCAGCAGGAACCGCGCGAGCGGAGGGTTCTCGCCGCGCGCGAGCGCATACCAGAGCGGGGTGGCGCGAAAGTCGCCCTCGTCCTTGTCCATCGGCGCGACCTGCTCCAGATCGGCGCCGGCCTTGAGAAGTGTGGCGACCGTCTCGGTCCCATCGGACTCGTTGAGCCCCGGGACGCCCGGCCGCACCGAACAGGCCCGATGCAAGAGCGAGCGCCCCTTGGCATCGACGGCGCCGACCAGGCCTGGCGCCGACGCGAGATACCCGCGAAGCGATGCGGCGTCCCACGTCCTGGCGGCATCGAAAGCAGCAGTCTTGGAGGGCCGCCTCACCGCCCCGAGGTCGCGGCTCACTCCGCCTTGACCCTGGTGTTTCGCTCAGGCCGGCGGCGTTTTGGCGCCCGCAATCCGCGTTCAATATATTCCCGGATCAGGCGTTGCGCCGGTATCCTTTCTCTCACCGCCTCGCTCCGGACGGCGTCCAGCAAGCTTCCCGGCAAACGCAAATGGATCGACGCATCCTTGACGAACCGCTCATAGCGGGCAAACCATTCGTCGCGCGGCAACGCGCCTGCGGCGAGGTCGTACTCGTCGAGATCAGCCGTATCGAGAAACGCGTCCAGTTTCTCGTCGCTGTCAAATCTGGGAAATGGCTTCTTCATTCGCCCCGTTGCCTGTGTCCGTAGCGGGCGCTGATCGGCCGACTAGATGCGCGTTGCGATCAAGGCAAGCCGTCATTGCGAGGAGCGCAGCGACGAAGCAATCCAGTGATCGAGGGGCTGCGCCGGTCGCCCCTGGATTGCTTCGCTGCGCTCGCAATGACGATAATAGACCGATTGGAGCGGAACCAGGCTGGAGCACTTCTCGCGGTTGCCGTCGTCCCAGTCGAACCTCGTCATGTGTACACAAACCGGGATGCAAAGTCAATGAAAGGCTATCCCCGCCACATTCCTCGCATCCTTGCGGCGAGATCGACGCGCGGGCCATCAGCCGCCGCGCGCTGCGGCGCCGCCCCGGCCGCGGGCCAGGTCTCGCGCTCGAAATGCTTCAGCAGCGGCGAGGGAATGAATCGGGTCCGGCTGGCGAAGACGCTGCGGTCGCCGTTTTTTGGCTGGCCGTGGACATAGAAGCGCTGGGGGACGACAAGCGTCAGCTCGATCGCGGGCCCGCGTCATCGCGACATAGAGCAGGCGCCGCTCCTCCTCGATCTCGTCCGACGATCCCGTCGCGAGGTCGGAGGGAATGCAGCCGTCGACGCAGTTCAGGACGAAGACCGAGCGCCATTCCTGCCCCTTGGCGGAATGGATGGTCGAGAGGATGAGATAATCCTCGTCGCGAAGCGGCGGTCCGGCTTCGTCGCTGGTCGCGTCCGGCGGATCGAGCGTCAGTTCGCTTAAGAATCGATCGCGCGTGGCGAAGGAAGCCGCGATGCGCTCGAGCGCCTCGAGATCGCCGATCCGCATAAAAGCGTCGTCGTAGCGCGTCTCGATCAGAGGCGAGAGCCAGGCGACTGCGTCGGCAAGCTCGCCCGGCCATGGCGCGGCGCGCGAAGCGAGGCGGCGCATCAGGTCGGCGAAGGCGGCGAAGCCCACGCGCGCTTTTGCTGGCGGCGTCAGCGCCGACATCGCGGCAAAGCCGTCGTCGGCCGCCGCCGCGGCGACGATCGTCTCGGCGATCTTCGGGCCGACGCCCGGCAGAAGCTGGGCGACGCGGAAGCCCGCGATGCGGTCGCGCGGGTTTTCGGCAAAGCGCATCAGCGCGAGCGCGTCCTTGACGTGCGCGGCGTCGAGAAATTTGAGGCCGCCGAATTTGACGAAGGGGATGTTGCGCCTTGTCAGCTCGAGTTCGAGGGCAGCGCTGTGATGGGAAGCGCGAAACAGCACCGCCTGCGACTTGAGTGCGCCTCCCGCCTCGCGATTGACGAGCACGCGGGTCGCGACATATCGCGCCTGATCGGCCTCCTCCGCCACCGTCACCAGCGAGGGCGGCGCGCCGGACGCGCGATCGCTCCAGAGGTCCTTGGCGTAACGCTCGGCTGCGAGCGCGATCACCGCATTGGCGGCGGAAAGGATCGCTTGAGTTGATCGGTAGTTGCGGTCGAGCGTCACGACCCGCGCCGGCGGATCGAAGGCGCGGGGAAAGTCGAGGATGTTGCGCACCGTCGCGGCGCGAAAGGAATAGATCGCCTGCGCGTCGTCGCCGACGACGGTGAGGCCCCGCCCTTTCGGCCTCAAGGCGAGCACGATCTCGCCCTGGAGCGCATTGGTGTCCTGGTATTCGTCGACCAGAAGATGGTCGAAGCGCGCGGCGACTTCGGCCGCGATGATGGGCTCCGCCAGCATCTGGGCGAAATAGAGCAGGAGGTCGTCGTAATCGAGCACGTTCTGGCGCTGCTTGGCTTCGACGTAAGAGGCGAAGAGCGCGCGAAGCGCGTCCTCATGCGCCGCGACCCAGGGAAACCATTTGCCGATCGTCTGGCCCAGGTCGCCGCGCGCGTTGACGACGCGCGAATAGATGGCGAGGCATGTCCCCTTGGTGGGAAAGCGCTCCTTCGTCTCGGTGAGGCCGGCCTCGTGCCGCGCCCAGTTCATCAGATCCGCGGAATCCTCGCGGTCGTGGATGGTGAATTGCGGATCGAGGCCAAGGCGCGGCGCATATTCGCGCAGGAGCCGGGCGCCGATCGCATGAAACGTGCCCGAATATGCGGGCGAAGCCGCCGCCGCGGCTTCCGGCGCAAGGCGGCGGGCGAGCAGCCGCTCGACGCGCCGGCCGAGCTCGGCTGCGGCGCGGCGCGAAAAGGTCGCCAGCATGATGCGCTTCGGATCGGCGCCGGCAAGGATCAGCGCCGCGACCCTGTGGGCCAGCATCGCCGTCTTGCCGGAGCCGGCGCCGGCGATGACGAGCAGCGGCCCGGGGCCGGCCGCCTCGCCGATCCCATGCTCGACCGCGAGCATCTGCTCGGGGTTGAGTTCGGCTGCGGGCGCCGAACAAATCAGGGCGAGCGACATGGGCCGAACGCAACCATGTTTCGCGCTTTGTTCGCAAGGGCGGTGGGCGCAACGGTCGCGAGCAAGTACTGAACGTGCAGCAGCGTTGTAATCTCTGGAAGGCGATGCACAACCCACACAAGCGGTAGAAGATCGAGCAGGAGTTTGCTGCGTCGATCCCGTGCCTGAGCCGCCAGTGAGCGACGACACGCAGAACGCCACTTCGTCTGCCGCAACAATCACAGGCGCATGCTGGGAGCGCATTGGCGCGGACCAGGCCCCCAGCAACCGCTGAAAAGAAAACCACTGATTGCCTAGTCCGCTGCGTTTATCTTAGCTTGGTGCTTGCAACTCAACCGCCTATTGGCATGATTCTCTGTAGCGCGCACAGGTGCCAGCGCCTTGCAAACCAAGCTCGTCCTTGTGTTCGCAAGTCCAGCGCAGGTGTGCACACAATCTCATATCAGGTCCGCTTGCCGGATCCGCCGCATCGGTAAGCACTGGTACAAGTGTCCCAAGGGCGGGCGAGGGATAGCCGTAGCCGCCGCCATAGTGAAGACCGTAGCCGTACCCACCGCCGACAAATTGACGTTGCCCAACTTGACGTTGAGGAAAGCTGCCGTTACCCAGGACTTCACCTTGCCCAACTTGATGTTGAGGAAAACCGCCGCCGCCAGGGACTTGACGTTGTCCAACTTGATGCTGAGGAAAGCCGCCGGCGCCCGGGACTTGACGTTGCCCAACCGGATGTTGAGGGCGGACGCCGCCGGCGGCATTCGAGACTTGGCGCTGTCCATGGAACAACTGTGGTTGCGCATTTTGCGCTTGCGCAGAATTGCAATACTGCAGCGTTAAAGCTGCAATGATGAAAAGGCTTGGTGCTCTTGCCATGACTTCCTCCAATGATTTTATTCTTTGACGTTCAAAACAGTGCCACGAATGTCGCTCGAGCGCTGTGATATGGCTCACACGTCAAGCCGACGTCTCCGCGCGTCAGCCGTTTAGGAACTGTCTTGAGGCGGTGAAAGGTTGGAGCCCGGTCAGCACGGGCGCATCATACGATAACACTCTACGTCTATGTGATTATGTAATTTATTTGCCTCTGATAGTCGTCTTGGGTAAAATCTAACGCTGGCGGCATTCTGTGGCCTGGGCGCCGAGGGATGGCGCGGATCGAACAGCAGACGGGTCCAAAAATCGGTCGCCCGAACAACATGGCGAAGTTTACGCGGCTTTTGAAAGTACCTAGAAGATATCGTGTGGAGTTCTTCTATGAGTGGTGGAACGCAGTCTTTGGCGGACCTGCACCAAAATCTTCGCGAGACAGACGGCTTTATTAGCATACTGGAAAGCGCGAGCAGGGAGCTCAAGATCATCATCGACTGGGACGAGTCCGTTCGGCCGGACCCTCAGCGCGGACATCAGTTGACGTCCATCGCCGAGCAGTTGGCCATCGCGCGCGTCAAGCGGACCGTGCTCGCGCGACGGATTGAGCGGTTGCAGGCAAAGCCCAAGGGGTGACGTCGCATTTGACGCCATGGTTTCGCTAATGCCCGACGGCGCGCAGCCGAGGGCGCCCCCGACCGTCGGCAATTGAGTCGACAATTGCTTCCCTAAATCAGAATTCTGTGGTATTGTGTGCCCTCCTCACCGGCGGAGGGGCCCTTCGATCACGGCGAGTCGCAAAAAAGTTAAGGTTAAGGGCGCACCGACGCCAGTTTCTCCGTAATCTATTGAAACGGCGAGATTCTATATTTTTATTTCCTCGCGCCGGATTTTCATTTCCTCGTCGTGCGGGGTTCACTTTAGCTTTGATTTCCTTGCGATCGGCTTTCAATTCCTTGCTTCCGGGCCGGACGGCCGCCGCGGCTGCAAAAACGACGACAGTTTTTGGCGCCTAACTCTTTGAAAATATTGCCGCGTTGCCAAACATGCACGGTGCTCATCGCGGTGATGAGTCCATCATAGCACAGCGTGCTCGAGCGCTTGGCCTCGCTTGCAAGGTCCGAGCCTCGTCCTCGCTCCACCGTCCAATTGCCGCGCCTGCGAAATGGCCCTATGGCTCGCCGGTATTCCGTCAAAGCCGAGGCCGGTCGCCGCCGATGAAAGCTCCGCGCAAATATTTCGAGCCGCTCGCGATCGGCGCGCCGCGCCCGCTTCTCGAACTGCCGTTCCGGCTCGAGCGGATGATCCATTTCGTGCCGCCGCACAACGAGAAACTGCGGGCGAAGGCGGGCGAGCTCGTGAGCCAGGTCGACGTCCTGCTCGGCAATCTCGAGGACGCGATTCCCATCGAAGCCAAGACCGCGGCGCGCGAGGGCGTCATCGCCATGGCGCGGGCGACCGAGTTCGGCGCGACGGGCTTATGGGTGCGCGTCAATGCGCTGAACTCTCCCTGGTTTCTCGACGACATGACGCGGCTCGTCGGCGAGATCGGCGACAAGCTCGACGTCGTGATGATCCCCAAGGTCGAGGGCGACTGGGACATTCATTTCGTCGACCAGTATCTCGCGCTGCTCGAGGCGCGGCACGGTCTCAAAAGGCCGATTCTCGTGCACGCCATCCTCGAGACGGCTGAGGGCGTCAACAATGTCGCTTCGATCGCGGCGGCGTCTCCGCGCATGCATGGCATGAGCCTTGGTCCAGCCGATCTTGCGGCCTCGCGCGCGATGAAGACGACGCGCGTCGGCGGCGGCCATCCCGACTATAGAGTGCTCGCCGACGCCTCGGAGCCCGGCGCGGCGCGGCCGAGCGCCCAGCAGGATCCCTGGCACTATACGATCGCACGCATGGTCGACGCCTGCGCGGCCAACGGCATCAAGCCGTTCTATGGGCCCTTCGGCGATTTTTCCGACCCCGCCGCCTGCGAAGCGCAGTTCCGCAACGCCTTTCTGCTCGGCTGCGCCGGCGCCTGGACGCTGCATCCGAGCCAAATCGCCATCGCCAAGAAAGTCTTCTCGCCCGATCCGGCCGAGGTCGCCTTTGCGAGCAAGATTCTGGCCGCGATGCCGGACGGCTCCGGCGCGGTGATGATCGACGGCAAGATGCAGGACGACGCGACCTGGAAGCAGGCGTGCGTCATTGTCGAACTCGCAAAGCAGGTGGCGGCAAGGGACGCCGGATATGCGGCGGTCTATCAGCTCTGAACGAGCGGCAAATCCCGAATTTGACGGCGCGTCAGGCTCGGTTTAGGTCAGTTTTATGACGACCCGCATCGCCAAATACGACATCGGTCAGGTGGTTAGGCATCGGATCTATCCGTTCCGGGGCGTCATTTTCGACGTCGATCCGACCTTCGCCAACACCGAGGAATGGTGGCGCTCGATCCCGGCCGAAATCCGTCCGGCCAAGGACCAGCCATTCTACCATCTCTACGCCGAAAACGCCGACAGCCAGTATATTGCCTATGTGTCGGAACAGAATCTTCTGCCCGACGAATCAGGGGAGCCGGTGCGCCATCCGCAGGTCAGCGAGACGTTCGAACGAACGCCCGACGGCCGCTATCGCTTTCGCGGAAAATCGCTCGCGAGCTGAATCAGGGCGCTCGCAAGAGCCCCGAACATTGAAGGCGCGCCCGGGCTCTCCGGACGCGCCTCTTCTCTGCGTGCTCGTTTGAGGCGAACGCCGCGCTATTGTTTTGGCTGAGGGGCGGGCGCGGCGGCCGGCGCCGCGGGAGCGGCGGCAGGCGCTGCGGCGCCTGGTGCTGCGGCGGCTCCGCTCTGCTGCTGCTCGAGTTGCTTCCGCTGCTCCTCGGCCCTCTTCTGCAACTGCTGCTGCAGCTGCTGGCGCTGCTGCTCGAGCAGCTTGGGGTCGGTCGGCTTGCCGTCGAACGACGGGCCGAAATCTTTCAGCGGGATGTTAAAGGTCAATTCCCGGCCGGATGGCTCGCCATTACCGGGAACCCGCATCACGACACTCAGCGTTTGCG
Source organism: uncultured Alphaproteobacteria bacterium (assembly GCA_963787135.1). Lineage (GTDB taxonomy): Bacteria > Pseudomonadota > Alphaproteobacteria > Rhizobiales > Beijerinckiaceae > Roseiarcus. The sequence continues at coordinate 55,899 of CAWBBW010000018.1, forward strand.
CCTTTTTCAGGGACGCGAGCGTGCTGGCTCCGATGTCGATTTCGGCTGAGCACGCGTTCTGGAAGCACATGTCGTACTTGCCCTCGATCGGTTCGCCCTTGTCGATGATGACGCGGAATCCAGGCTTCAACAGCATGCCGATCGGCAGCATCAGGAGGCGCAACTTGCGCCTCTCTTCGCCCGCCAGTTCGAACACGTTGATGCTGACCATCGGCGGCTGATCGGCCGAGGTGGCGAAGTCGCGCATGGTGGCGCAGGCGTCCTTGCCGGTGTTGGGCTCCTTGGCGCAGAACTTGGCCCATTGCGGCTCGGGCGAGACCAGGTCGACCTTCGAGGGCGGCGCAGGCTGCGCGGGCTGGCCGCCGGGAGCAGGCTGGGCGGGGGCCGGCTGCGCCGGTGCTGCAGGCGCTGGTGCCGCGGGCTTCGCCGGCGCGGTCTGCGCGAAGGCGCAGCCAGCGCCGAGGCCGAGGCTCAATGCGAGCGCAGCGGCGCCCAGGCGCGTAACATGAAAACTCATCAATCGTCCTTTCAGACCGTAGGAATTGGTCGCCATTTGGCTCGTAGTGACGCGTCCAGCGTCACTCGGCGCACCCGGTTCGGCTTCGGCGAGCCTTCGGGCGACAGTATGACGCGACGGCGCCGCGAACGGGCGTTTCTTCGGTGCGCGCCCTCTTTCCACATTCGGCGCGACAATCCAATAGCAATTTCGTCGCAGCGCTGGTTCCCGCCCTCGAAAAATGGTCCGCGGGCGAAGATTCGGCGCAATCGTCCGGTGCTAAGCTCAAGTATGACAGGTCTTGCGATTCGTCTGGCGCTCGCCGCCGCTTTGCTGGTCGCCGCCACGGTCGGGCGCGCTGAAATCGGCGAACCGGCCGGCGCGATCGCCATGCATGGCGAGCCGGCGCTGCCGCCGGGCTTCGCGCATCTCCCATACGTCAACCCGGACGCCCCCAAAGGCGGCCGGCTCGATCTCGCCTATCTCGGCGCGTTCGACAGCCTGAACCCCTATAATGTCAAGGCGCTGTCGACCGCCCAGGGTCTCGTCGGCAACGTCTATCAATCGTTGATGGCCCGGTCAGACGATGAGCCGTTCACGCTCTACGGACTCATCGCCCGAAGTCTCGAGATCAACGACGCGCGGGACAAGCTCGTCTTCCATCTCGATCCGGCGGCGCATTTTTCGGACGGCTCGCCGATCACTTCCGCTGATGTCCTCTTCACCTTCAATCTTCTTAAGGCGAAAGGCCGTCCGCAGCAGCGCGCCGCCTTCAGTCTCGTGAAGTCTATCGAAGCGCCGGACGACTGGACTGTGCGCTACGACCTTTCGGGCGCGAACGACCGCGAGCTGCCGCTGACGCTCGCGATCATGCCGGTGCTGTCGCGCGCCCATACCGACGCCGAGCATTTCGAGGATCAGACGCTCCAGATTCCGGTGGCGTCCGGGCCCTATCGGGTCGCGGAGGTCAAGCCCGGGGAGCGCCTCGTGCTCGAGCGCGATCCGAACTACTGGGGGCGCGATCTGCCGATCTCGAAAGGCCTCTATAACTTCGACACCATCCGCATCGACTATTTTCGCGACGCGACCGCCATGTTCGAGGCCTTCAAGGCTGGGCTCATCGACTTCCGCATCGAGGAGGACGCGACGCGCTGGCGGTCCGAATACGATTTCCCGGCCGTCAAGGACGGCCGCATCGTCACGGCCACGATCCCGAACGGGCTGCCGAAGGGCGTCTCGGGCTTCGCCTTCAACACCCGCCGCGCCGCTCTTCGCCGACTCGCACGTGCGCGAGGCGCTCGCCTCGATGTTCGACTTCGAATGGATCAACGCCAATCTCTATGCCGGCGCGTTCAAACGCTCTGAGGGTTTCTTCGACGACAGCGACCTGTCGTCGATCGGCCGGCCGGCCTCCGAGCGTGAGCGCGCCCTGCTCGCGCCCTTCCCCGGGGCAGTGCGCGCCGACGTGATGGAGGGCCAATGGCGAGCGCCGGCATCTGATGGGACCGGACGGGATCGGTCTCTCGCGCGCGCCGCAATCGACAAGCTCGCGGCGGCGGGCTACGTGCTCAGGGACGGGCGCCTCGTCGATCGCAGCGGGAGCCCGTTCGCTTTCGAGATCACGGTCAAGAACCGCGAGGAAGAGCGACTCGCGCTCGCCTATGCGCGCAATCTCGCGCGGATCGGGGTCACGGCGAACGTCCGACTGGTCGACGAGGTCCAGTTTCAGCGGCGGCGCGCCCGGTTCGATTTCGACATGATGATCGGCACGTGGACCGCCTCGCCCTCGCCCGGCAACGAGCAGCGCGGCCGGTGGAGCTCGGCGGCGGCCAACGCCGAAGGCGCCTACAACATTTCCGGCGCCGCCTCGCCGGCGATCGACGCGATGATCGCGGCCATTCTGGCGGCGAGGACAAACGAGGATTTTGTCGCCGCGGTGCGCGCGCTCGACCGGGTGCTGATCTCCGCCTTCTACATCGTGCCTCTCTACTATTCCCCCGAGCAGTGGATCGCCTATTCGAGCAAGCTTGGCCGGCCCGACGAAACGCCGATCTTCGGCGTCGATCTCGCCGCCTGGTGGAGACGCGAGCCGTGACTTCCGGCTCGTCCTCTTGCGCGGCCCCTCGGGCGGCGCCAGCTTAAGCGGAGGCGTCGCCGGCCCTGAAGCGACGGCGAAGACGGAGAGCGGCATGGCGGATGCGGACGAAACCCTGGTCATCGATATCGTCAGCGACGTGGTCTGTCCCTGGTGCTATCTCGGCGAAAAACGTCTCGACGCCGCGCTTGAGCAGGAGCCTCAGCCCGTCGTCCTGCGCTGGCGCCCCTATCAGCTCGATCCGACAATTCCAGAAGGCGGGCTCGACCGAGCCGCCTATATGGAGAAAAAATTCGGCAAGGACGGACGGCTGAAGACTGTCCACGACAATCTCGTCCGGCTCGGCGCGGAAGTCGGCCTTCCTTTCGCTTTCGACAGGATCAAGCGGGCGCCGAACACGCTGGACGCCCATCGCCTCATCCGCTGGTCCGCCTCGGCCGGCGCGCAACGCGACGTCGTCGGCCGGTTGTTTCGAGCCTATTTCGTCGAGGGCCGCGACATCGGCGACCGCGCTGTGCTGATCGACATCGCAAGAGAGAGCGGGCTCGACGCCCGCCTCGTCGAAAAGCTCCTCAGCGAGGACGCCGACAAGGACGCGGTGCGGCGCGAGATCGCCGAGGCCCAGGCGATCGGCGTGACGGGGGTGCCGTTCTTCATCTTCGCAAACCGCCTCGCCGTGCCCGGCGCGCAGAACGCCGACGTGTTGCGCCGGGCGATGGGGCAGGCGCGGGAAGCGATGAAGGAGGCGGCGGCGTAACCTCTCTTCAAATCCGCCGGAAAGAGCCCGAGTTCGCATGACGACGCCCCTCCCTCATCCGCGCGGCGGCCTCTATTTCGAGGATTTTTCCGTGGGCCGCGTCTTCCGCCATCGCTTGACCCGCACCGTCACGCAGATGGACAACATGCTCTTCTCCAACATGACGCTCAATCCGCAGCCGCTGCATATCGATGCGCATTTCTGCGCCACCGAGACCGAATGGGGCCGGCCGCTGATGAACTCGCTCTTCACTCTCGGCCTGATGATCGGCATTTCGGTCAACGACACCACGGTCGGCACCACCATCGCCAATCTCGGAATGACCGACGTCGTCTTTCCCGCGCCGCTGTTCGAGGGCGACACGGTTCGGGCCGAAACGGAGGTGCTGTCGGTGCGCGCGTCGAAGTCGCGCCCCGACGCGGGGCTGGTCGAGTTCCGCCATCGGGCATTCAATCAGGATGGGACCCTGGTCGCCGAGTGTCGCCGCACTGCTTTCATGCGCCGGCGCGGGCCGGAAGTGCTCTCGGCCTGACCTTGCGCTCGCTCATCATCGCGCCGGGCGACGACGAGGCGAAGCTGGCTGCAGCGGTCAAGAGCGGCGCCGATGCCGTCGTGATCGATCTTGCCCTCGCGCCGCAAGCCCGGCCGGCGGCGCGCGCGAATGCGGCGCGGCTGCTCGCGAAGGCGCAAGTCATTGCCCCCACGTTGATGGTTCGCGTGAACCCGCTCGGCGAGGCCGAGACCGATCGCGACCTCGACGCCGTCATGGGACAGGCGCCCTTCGCGATAGTGCTGCCGCACGCGCTCAAGGCCGGCGATCCAGCAGCTCTCGGCTCGGCTCGCGGTGCGCGAGGCGCTCGGCGACCTCGAGGACGGTTCGACCCGCATCGTCGCAGTCGCCGACACCGCCGCGGCGCTGATCGGCCTGGCGGGGGCCAGGGAGATGAGCGCACGGCTGATCGGCCTCGCCTGGGACGCCGAGGGGCTCAGGGCGGACATCGGCGCCGAGACCTGCCGGGACGAGTTCGGCGCCTATGCCGGACCTTGTCGTCTCGCGCGCGACCTCGCGCTTCTCGCCGCGACCGCAGCCGGCGTCGCGGCGATCGACGCGGCTTCGACCGACATTCAGCGATCCCGAGCGCCTGCGCGCCGAGGCTATCGCGGCGAGGCGCGACGGCTTCGCCGCCAAGCTTGCCGCCGACCCGGATCAGGCAAAGATCATCAACGAGGTTTTCGGCGCCCGGCGGCGATCCGAGCGCGCGTCTCTGAGCCTCGATCACTCCGCCGGAACGGTCGCGTCCTTCGACGGCCGGGCTATGCGCGCCGGGGCGGGCGACGCAGGCTTCGCGCGTCCGGGCGCGTGGTCGTGCGGCGCGTGTTCGTCGCTCTGGCCGATGAGGCCGCTGAAGAGGCGCCACGTGAGCCGGCCGATGTCGTCCATCACCGTGAACACAGCCGGCACGAAGACCAGCGACAGCATCGTCGACATGATGAGGCCGCCGATCACCGCGATCGCCATCGGCGAGCGGAAGCCGCCGCCGTCGCCGAGACCTAGCGCCGAAGGGAACATGCCGGCGGCCATCGCGATCGTGGTCATCACGATCGGCCTTGCGCGCTTTCGGCCCGCCTCGACCAGCGCCTCGAGCCTCGACGAGCCGCGGCCGATTTCCTCGAGCGCGAAGTCGACCAGCATGATCGCGTTCTTCGTGACGATGCCCATCAGCATCAGAATTCCGATCACCACCGGCATCGACATCGCCTTATGCGTGATGAGAAGCGCAACGATCGCGCCGCCGATCGAGAGCGGCAGCGAGATCAGAATGGTGATTGGCTGCAGGAAGCTGCCGAACAACAGCACGAGCAGGCCATAGACCATCATGAGGCCAGCCCCCATCGCGGCGGCGAATGAGGCGAACACCTCGCTCATCACCTCGACGTCGCCTACCTCGCGAATTTCGACCCCGGGCGGCAGGTTCCTGGCGGTCGGCAGATCGTGGATCGCCGCTGACCGCCTCTCCGAGCGCCGTATCGCCGTGCAGGTCCCCCTCGATGGTGACCCGCCGCGAGCGATCGTAACGATTGATCGCGGTCGGCCCATGGCTGATCGAGAAATCGGCCACCACCGAAAGCGGCGTCGTGGCGCCGCCGCCGGTCGGAACGCGCAGGTCCTGCAGGAGGCCCATGCGGGAGCGCGCCGCCTCGTCCAGCTGGACGCGGATCGGCACGAGCTCGGTCGCCGGCGTTGAACTTGGCGAGGTTGGCGTCGATGTCGCCGAGCGTCGCGACGCGGATCGTCTCCGAGAGCGCCTCGGTCGAAACGCCGAGATCGGCCGCGACCTGCCGCTTCGGTTCGATGCGCAATTCCGGCCGCTCGAGCTCCGCGGTCGACATCGGATTCTCGATGATCGGGATCGAGCGCATCTCGCTCGCGATCTGGTTCGCCGTGTCGTTGATGACGTCGATGTCGGGACCGGCGATGATGAGCTGCAGGTCGCGCTGACCGTTGTCCTTCATGAACCAGTAGCGGATGTCGGGCTGGTTGGCGAGCATCGCGCCGATCTTGAGCTGCAGATCCTTCTGTGTCGCCTCGCGCTCGGACTTGTGGACGAAGTTGATCACCAGCGTCGCCTTGCGCGGCTCGGCGCCGCCGCCGAGAATCTGTCCGCCGAAGATCAGCGCAGAGCGCACCTCCGGCATGCCGCGCAGTTTGTCGGAGATCGCGCGCGTGACGCGGTCGGTGTCGTCGAGCCGGGACCCGGGCGGCAGTTCGATCGCGAGCAGCACGCGGCCGACGTCGTCGGCGGGGATGAAGCCGGACGGCAAGAGCCGCGTCGACCACAGCGAAGCGGCGAAGATCAGCGCGCCGATAAAGAGCGTGATCCAGCGGTGGCGCACGGAGGCGCGCACGAGCCGGGTGTAGCCGCGCATGGCTGCGCCATCGACATGCTCCGCGTCGCGCGGCGCGCGCAGGAAGTAGGCGGCGATCACCGGCGTGACGAAACGCGCGACCAGCAGCGAGAACATGACCGCGATCGCGACCGTGAGGCCGAACTGGCGGAAATACTGGCCGGCGATGCCGCCCATGAAGCTGACCGGCGCGAAGATCGCCGCGATCGACAGAGAGATGGCGATGACTGCAAGGCCGATTTCGTCCGCCGCCTCGAGCGAGGCGCGCCACGCCGACTTGCCCATCCGCATATGGCGCACGATGTTCTCGATCTCGACAATCGCGTCGTCGACCAGAATGCCGGTCACCAGGGTGATCGCGAGCAGGCTGACGAGATTGAGCGAGAAGCCGATCGCATCCATCGCCCAGAAGGTTGGAATGACCGAGAGCGGCAGCGCGACGGCGGTGACGAGGGTCGCGCGCAGATCGCGCAGGAAAACGAACACGACGACGACGGCAAGCAACGCGCCCTCGATCAGCGTCTCCATCGTCGAGCGATAATTGCCGAGTTCGTTGTCGACCTGGGTGTCGACCTTGGTGAAGGTCACACCCGGATGGTCGGCCTGAATTGTCGCGAGCCGCCTGGCGATCGATTGATCGACCGTCACGTCGCTCGCGCCCTTGGCGCGGGTGACGCCGAAAGCGACGATCGGCTGGTCGAAGAGGCGGGTGAAGGTGCGCGGCTCGGCCGCACCGTCGACGATCGTTCCGAGCTCGTCGAGCCGGACCTTGCGTCCGCCCGGCAGCGAGATCGGCAACGCCGCGAGATCGGCGACGCTGTGCGCGCCCGCGAGCGTGCGGATCGCCTGCTCCTGGCCCGCAACCTCGCCCCGTCCGCCGCCGAGATCGACGTTGTCGGCGCGGACCTGTTCGTTGACCGCCGCCGCGGTGACGCCGAGCGCCAGCAGCTTTTCCGGATCGAGCGAAACGCGGATTTCGCGATCGACGCCGCCGAATCGCTTGACCTCGCCGACGCCGTGAATGCTCTCCAGATCGCGCGCCACCGAATCGTCGATCAGCCACGACAGCTGCTCGACGCTCATTCCCGGCGCTGAAGCCGCATAAGTGACGATCGGCAGGCCCTCGATGTCGATGCGGCTCACGACCGGCTCGTCGATGGTGCGCGGCAGATCGGTGCGGATCTTGGCGATCTGGTCCTTCACGTCGTTGAGCGCGCGGTCGATATCGACCGAGCCGACGTTGAACTGCACGATGGTCGAGGACGAGCCGTCGGTGACGGTCGAGGCGATGTGCCAGACGCCGCTGACGCTGGCGACCGCGTCCTCGACCTTCTTCGTCACCTGCAATTCGAGCTCCGACGGCGCCGCGCCCGACTGGGTGATCAGCACCTGCACGATCGGAATGTCGATGTTGGGAAAACGGGTGATCGACATCGTCCGGAAACTGACGATGCCGAGGATGGTGAGGACCGCGAAGGCGACAACCGCGGGGATGGGGCGGCGGATCGACCAGGCCGAGACGTTGAGACGCATGGATTCGCCTCCCTAGCCGCCGGCCGCGGCCGCTTCGGGCATCGCCCGCACGCGGTCGCCCGGACGCAGGAAGGCGGCGGCGCGCGCCACGACGCTTTCGCCCGCGGCGACGCCGTCCTTGATCTCGACCGTCTCGCCCTCGACAATGCCGGGGGTGACCTGCCGCTCTTCGACGCGCCCGTCGCGCACGACATAGAGACGCGCGACATCGCCGTCGCGCCGCAAAGCGGAGGCGGGCGCGCCGACGCCGTCGCGCCGCACGAGTTCGACCTCGCCCGAGGCGAAAGCGCCGATGCGGGCGTGCGACACGTCGGAGAGCGCGATGCGCACCTTGCCGGTGCGGCTTGCCTTGTCGACTTCGGCGGAGATGAGCCTGACGCGGCCCTCTACCGGATCGGCCACGCCCGGCAGACGCATCGTCGCGGGCATGCCGACTGCGAAACGCGCCAGCAACTGTTCCGGCGCGTCGGCCTCGAGATCGATCGCGCCGTCGACGATGATGCGAAACAGCGCCTCGCCCGAGCCGCTGACGACGGCGCCGAGCCTTGCCGAGCGGTGGGTGACGAGGCCTGCTACCGGCGCCTTGATCTCGGTGCGGTCGAGCCGCACTTGCAATTCCTGCCGCTCGGCGGCTCTCGCCGCCTCATCGGCTTCGGCGACGCTGAGCGCATTGCGCGCCGCATCGAGCTGCGCCTGGGCGACGCGCTGCCCGGCGATCCGCGCATCGAGCGTCGAACCGGCGACAATCTGCGGCCCGAGCTTCTGCGAGCGCTCGAGGTCGGCCGAAGCCTGGGCGAGCGAAGCCTCGAACTGGCCGATCTGGCTCTTCGCCTGCTCGATCGTCGCCTTGGCGCGAAGGACGGCCGCGTCGTTCTCGGCGAGCAGGGCGTCGAGCTGGCTGCGGTCGAGACGGGCGAGCACCTGTCCCTTCTTCACCGTGTCGCCGTCGTCGGCGAGAATCTCGGTCAGCCGCAGGCCGTCGAGCGGCGCGCCGACCATCGCCTCATCGCGCGCGACCAAAGTCCCGGAAACGAACAGACGCTCGACGAATTCACGCCGCTCGGCCGGCGCGACGCTCACGGCCGGCGGCGGCGGAACGGCCGGCTCGGCGGCCGCCGCGGCCCTTGCGGCGCAATCCGGAGCGCCTACGGGCAGACCCAGCGCGCGCGCCTTCTCGACCGGGGGCGCACAGGGCTGAAGCACGGCGAAGCCCCAGCCGCCCGCGACGATCGCAATGATGATGGCGACGGCGCTCAGGATCCGGCTCATCGCAAGGACTCCGTTCCGGCCGGAGCCAGGGCCCCCTCGCACAGCGCCTTGAACAACTTGAACGCGCGTTCGCCCTCGGCGTCGCCGTCGAAGTCCGGATCGCAGGCTACACGTTGCAGGAGACCGCTGACATAGGTGAATATGTAGCGGGCGACCGAGGCGGCGTTCACGGTGGGGGACGCTTCGCCCCTCATTTTGGCGATTTCGATCATGCGCTCGAGTTGCGTGAGAATGTCGGCGTCGACGGCGCGCGACATGGCCGCGATCGCGGGATTACGCGCAGCCTCCGACCAAATCTCGACCATCAGCGTCGCCTTCGCCCGCGGGCGCGAAACGACATGCTTGCGAAGGCCCGCAGCGAACGCCGCCATCACGCTCTCGACCTCGGCGACTTTGGCGAAATTGGCGGCGCGCTCTTGCTGGTCGCGGGCGCAGAGGCCCTCGACAATGGCCTCCTTCGAGGGAAAAGTGCGGTAGAGATTGCCTGCGCTCATGCCTGCGGCTTCGGCCACGTGCTGCATCGTGGCGGCGTGAAATCCCCGCGCGACGAAGACCCGCTCCGCCGCTTCCAGGATGCGGTCGCGCCGCCCGGCGTCTGACGTTCGGCGCGTGGGGGACGTGGTGGCCAGAGACATATCGCGCCTTGAGAATGAACGTTCATTCTCATAGCGCCGCGAATATGGCTTCTTTGCGACGCGGCTCAGGCCTACGAGACGCAGGCGCGGCCAATGCTCCCGTCGTCGGGACCGTTGCCGAACCATATCCACTCTGCAAGAAATAGGCGGCTTCGTCGGCTGCTCACGCCGACTCAAAAGCAATTGGACTTTTTGCGAATACGACCCCTGCCGACAGAGTTTTACGCAATCGCTGCGAAGGAAAGAGGCGCGACATGACGTCAAACGTTCGAACGCTGTTTTGGGTCGAAGCCGGACTCGCCTCGTTGTGCGGGTTCCTCGCCGTCCTCACGATTTTCTCGCAAGACTGGATCGAAGCGCTGACGGGCTTCGACCCCGACCAGCACGACGGATCGGTCGAGTGGATGATTGTGGTAGCGCTTGCAGTGGCCTGCGCCTGTCTGTCGTTCGCCGCACGAGTCGAATGGCGTCGTTCAAAATCAACGGCGGCCGGCGGGGTCTGACGGATCGCGAGCCTAAAGCGATCCGATCCGTCAGCGCCGCTTACAGTCAACCGAGCTATACGATCACCGGTCCGGGCGGCGGCGGTTCGGGATAGCCGCCGCCTGCGAGGCATCCGTCCAGCAAGGGATGAACGGTCCAACGGTTTTGCGGCTCGGCCTGGATCTGCAGCGTGGTCGGCGAGTTGATGACGGCGAATTGGGCGTCATATTTGAGCTGCACTTCGCCCAGGCCCGGGGGCCAGATCCCGTTCCCCAGATCGCCCTGTGTGACCGACGGACACATCTTGATCATGTAGTGCACAGGGTGGAGTTCGTTCGATTCCTCGGGAGGACTCGCGTGCAGCGAATCGTACACCCACCGCCCGAACACATAGGCGATGTCGACGGGGTCCTTCGGGTTCTTCGTCGGATCGTAGGGGTTGAAGGTCCCGCCGAAGCCCTCGTTTGGCGGGCTCGGGCCGTCGTGGGTGATCGCCGGCGCGCCGATGAGGAGCGCGAGCAGGGCCAGGATGATGAGGATCCACGACAGGATCGGCCCGACGACCGGGATCGCCCAAACGAAAATGGCCGCAATGAAAACGCCGAGCATCACCTGAAGCAGGACCAAGAGATCATGCATCCCCGGGCCTTCAATCTCACAATGCATCAGGAAATGCTGATTGGAGCCGCCTGGAAGAACAACGTTATCGGGGAACTCGGCGCCCTGCCCTCCGAAACCGAGGCCGAGGCTCGCCATGCTTTGCTGCGGCAAAATCTGATTGACCTGATCGGATACCTCGGCGAACGGGACGGCCGGAACGAGCGGGGGCAAGCTCGGCCAGTCCGCGCCGAGCTGTGAAAATGCGCCGGCCGACCACTGATTGCTGACGAAGGACGACGGCAGCTGATGCTTAGGGGCGAATTGATAGAGCAGCAGATTGAAGCTGTAGTCGGTGTCGAGATCGCTGATGTTGTCGAAGGCGGTGTAGGGGTTGTCGGTCGGCGCCGGCGGCTCCAGATGATAGATGGCGCCGATCGCGCTCCTGTCGCCGCCGAGGCAGATGAGCCGCACATTCAGCCACCAGGTGCAGAACATAATTCCGGCGATGCAAAGAACCGCAAGGGCCAAAGCGACGCCTGGGGCGATCGAGGCGCCGAGGGTGAGCGCGATCCAGCCGCCGCCCATGACTAGCCCGATGATGGCGATCGCGACCACGCCGCCATAGGGCGCAGGGCGAAAGTTGGCGGGAAGGCTGCATTGGGTCCAGGAGGGATACCAATTCGGCATCACACCGACCTCCACACGCAGGGTGACGCCGCCGACCGGGCCGTAGTCGTCGAGCGCCGTGACATTGAATGGCATCGTCCCCTTGAAGCCGCCTGGCGGGGTGATCTCGGCTTTCACCTCCTGCTCTTGCCCAAGCATGAGTTGCAGAGCGCTCGGCGTAAGGACGACGTTCCAGCCGGCAGGAACGGGCGGCGCGATCTTGCTGATTGCGCGGGAGGCGGCTCCAGCCACGAATATTGTGTCGCAGGCGGGCAGCGGCGGAATGGCGTAGCAGTCGACCTTGAAGCTCACGTTTCGGGGGCGAGCGGCGACATGATTGCCAACTTTGAAGGTGAAGACCGCCGGGCTCTGCGGTTGCGTGACGTCGGTGTTGCGCTGGCCAAGATTATTCTGCCAGTTGCTGTCGTCGGGCGGTTCGAGCAGCACCTGGAGACAATAGTGCCCAAGCGCCGGCGGCGTCGTCCACGGCATGTAGGCGAAGGCTGGACAACCGGGCAATCCCTTCGCGGCAAGGTCGACCGTCGTCGAACCGATCGGGTTCGATTGCGTTCCCATGCCGAATGACAGGAAGGAGAAATTGACTCCCATATTGATCACCGGCACGTCGGGCGAGTTGTTCCAGATGCGCGCGACAACCGTATAGTTTGTGTTGGCTTGGAGATTGTGAGGATCTACGAGAGTATTTCCCTGGTAGATATAGATGTCTGGATTGTCCCACGTAACAGGAAGCCCTTGGCTAAGCAAATATTGCTGAGAATACAGGAACGGATCCGGTTTCTTTAACGCGGGAGGGCAAACACAGTGCTGATCGATCGGCTTCTTGTTGCCAAGAGTGAAGCCGAGTATATATTTAAGCAGCGCCAGAATGTCGCAAATGATCTTGTGGAGTTTGGACATCGAAACTCCCCGGCTGCCCCGACCTTAAGCTCCCCCCAATAAGACGCAGCGGCCGGCCGCGTCGGCTTCGGCGCTGCATCTGGAAGCAGCCCGCCGAATCAAGTCTAAGGCCCGGCGCAGGAATTATGCAAGACAAGCAGCGCTGCGGGATATCTCAGCGCATTCCTTGGGCGCGAGCGACCGACGACGGGTCGAGCTAGGAGCTGCCGCGACTAATCGCGCGCCACCTGCCGCCGTGGCAGGCCTCGGCTGAGGGAGGAGCGCCCCCAAAAGCCCGATCGCCGGAAGGAAGGCGCAGACCTGATAGACGAACCCGATGCTGGTGCGGTCGGCCAATATCCCGAGCAGCGCCGCTCCGATGCCGCCAAGGCCGAACGACAGGCCGAAGAAGAGTCCAGCGACCGCCCCCACATTGCCCGGCGTGAGCTCCTGCGCATAGACGACCATCGCCGAGAAGGCGGACGATATCACGAGGCCGATCGCGATCGAATTGACGATCGTGCCCGCGAACCCGAGATGGGGCAGCAGCAAAGTGAACGGTAGCACACCGAGGATGGAGCCCCAGATCACGAACTTCGCCCCGAACCGGTCGGTCAGCGGGCCGCCAAGGAAAGTGCCGGCCGCCACAGCCGCCAGAAAGACGAACAGCATGACCTGGGCCTGCTGGATCGTCACATGGAACGTGTCGATCAGGTAGAAGGTGTAGTAGCTGCCGATGCTCGCCAGATAAACGACTTTCGAGAACAGCATGACAATGAGCACCGCGATCGTGCGGATAACGACGGGGCGTGGATGCGCGGGGCCCGCCGCCGCCACGTGTTTGCGCTCGGCCCGGTGCGCCACGTGCCAGCGGCTGACCCGCGTGAGGAGGACGACCGCAACCAGCGCGAGTATGGTGAAGGCGAGAACCGAGTGCTGCCCGAACGGCACGACGACAAAGGCGGCGAGCAGCGGACCGATCGACTGGCCGAAATTGCCCCCCACCTGGAAGAGGCTCTGGGCAAATCCGTGCCGCCCGCCGGATGCAGCCCGGGCCACCCGCGAAGCCTCCGGGTGGAAGACCGCGCTCCCGATCCCGATCACCGCGACCGACGCCAGGATCAGGAGATAGGTTTTCGCGAATGCGAGCAGGAAGAGGCCGATCAGTGTGAAGGCCATGCCGACCGGCAGAATCCAGTTCATCGGCCGCCGGTCCGCCGCGAGGCCAATCAGCGGCTGCAAGAGCGAAGCAGTCAACTGGAAGACGAAAGTGATGATCCCAATCTGAAAGAAACTCAGCGCCAGTTCGGCGCGGAACACCGGATAGAGCGCCGGCGCCAGCGACTGCATCACGTCGTTGAGCATATGCGAGGCGCTCAGCGCCACGATTACGCCGACAGAGGTCGTCCCGGCGGCCCGGCGCCGCCCGGCGGATTCGGCATCGGCATAGGTCGGCGCTGTGGTCAAATCCCGCTCCCCGCGCGCCGAGGGTCGAAGGCCGCCGACGGTCCAACGGCCGCCAAGAGCGGCCCAAAAAAATGCTTGCAGGGCCCTATTAGGCCCCGTCCGACCTCAACGCCAATGACATCGGCGTGAGTTTCAGGCCTACTTTGGCGCCAGAACCATAATCATCTGGCGGCCTTCCATGGACGGCTCCGCCTCGACTTTGGCGATCGGCGCCGTCTCTGTCTTGACCCGCTGCAGGAGCTTGAAGCCGATGTCCTGGTGGGCCATCTCGCGACCGCGAAAGCGCAGCGTCACCTTGACCTTGTCGCCTTCGTCAAAGAAGCGGCGCACCGAGCGCATCTTCACTTCATAGTCGTGGTCGTCGATGCCCGGACGCAGCTTGATCTCCTTGATCTCGACCACCTTCTGGCGCTTGCGCGCCTCGGCTGACTTCTTTTGCTCCAGAAAGCGAAATTTTCCGAAATCGAGGATCTTGCAGACGGGCGGCGTCGCATTGGGAACGATTTCGACCAGATCGAGTGAGGCTTCTTCAGCAAGTGTCTGGGCGTCTGCGAGATTGACAACGCCGCGATTTTGACCCTCGGCGTCGATAAGCTGGACTTGGACTGCGCGGATGTCGCGATTGACGCGGGGCCCGCCTTTCTCCGGCGCCGCGGTTGCCTTCATAGGACGACGAATGGCCACTCTCCTCTTGTTCGTGTTAGCAGCGTGCTTAAGGGCGCGCGCAAAAACTCCGCCCAGAGCCTCGACTCTGCGGAGCGCTAGAGATGGGTCAGAAGATCGGCGAAGTCAATCGGCGCTAGGCGGGTAACGCCAGCAAGAATCAAACCTCAGCCTACCCGCGCCAACTCCGCCGCCGGCGCCGCTCGTGCTTCGCCTCGAGGGATTCGTCGGGTCCATTCCTGTCGCTTCGGAGCCCTGCGCCCAAGAGGTCACACCCCCTCGGCAAGTGCGGTCGTGTTGCTCCGCAGCCAAACCGCGAACTCGTCTTCCTTCATGTCGCCTGAGGCAAGCGCGAGCATAGCCTCAACCGCGTTGGTCTCGCTCGCTGTCAGATCGAGACCGTTCAAACGAAGGAAGACATAAGCGACCAGAAACGCCGTCCGCTTGTTTCCGTCCACGAAAGGATGGTTGCGGACGAGCCCGAACGCATAGGCCGCCGCGAGCATGCAGATGTCACTCTGACTGTGAGCTCGCAGGTTCAACGGCCGCGCTAGCGCCGAGTCCAACAGAGCAGTGTCTCGTGTTCCCGAGGCGCCGCCGTGCTCGGCAAGTTGGGCGTCGTGGACGGCTTCGACGACGGAGCGCAAGACCCAAACCGGCTCTTTCACCTGCCACGTTCACTTAGCAAGTTCACTTGGCAAGTTCACTTGGCAAGTTTGCGGAGCGCGTTGCGGAATTTGCCCATGCCTTCCTGGGCAAGACGCATTTGCGCCTCGAACGCCGGATCGTATGGGGTGATCCGCATCGAACCATCGGGCGCTTCGGTAAGATGGAGACTGTCGCCGCTCCTGAGTTTCAGGCGCGCCAAAACGTCTTTCGGCAAGACCACTCCGAGCGAGTTCCCGAAGGGTCGAACTTTGAGTTGCGTCATGGCGAGGAACCCGACTATGTAATTACCAACGTAATAACATGAATGGATCACGTATGCAATCGCAGGGAATTCCCATCAGTCTTGGCGAACCGGCGCCGCTCAAGAGTTTTTCCGCAGGCATCGAGCGCACGGTCCCAGTCGAACGATCGGTAGAACGCCTCGCCGCCGCCCTCCACCGATCCAAAACGAATGTGGATTCGACTTGGCTTTATCGGGCGCTTCGGAGCAAGGCCGTTTTCTTCCGCACTTGCCCTTGAACGAGAGCTTCGCATTGACAGTGAATATCGCGCAATGCAGCCTGCGCTGATTGGTCCCGCGCGATCCGCCATCGAAAAGGCGGCGCCCGCAGCCAACCAACAAGACAACCGATCAATGAAAGCCCGGGTCCATAAGGCTTCAATTTGGGAGGAGAAAGAAATGGTCAGGAACACCTTGACGAGCGTCATCGACACGCCGCGGCTCAGCGCCCTGACGAGGGCTGGCCGCCTCGCGGCAGGCGCTTTGGTCGTGGGCGCACTGGGTTTTCATTTGCTCGCGGCGGACGCGGTCGCCGAAGAGGCCAAGAAACAGATCACGATCGCGTTCATCCCGGGAATCGCCTCAGATCCGTTCTTCAAGGCGATGGAGCTCGGCGCACGCAACAAGGCCAAGGAACTCGGCGTCAATCTGATGTGGCAAGGCAGCGCCTCTGACTATTCGCCGCAGACCGAAATGCCGTTCGTCGACGCGGCCCTGACCAACGGCGTCGACGCCCTGATCCTGGTGCCGACCGATCCCAACGCCATGCAGCCGGCGGTCACTCGCGCGCAGTCGATGAAAATCCCTGTCATCACCGTCGATACCACCGTCGCCGATCAGAGCTACCTGACGTCCTTCATCACCGGAGACAACATCGACGGCGGTCATCAGGCGGCCGAAACGCTGGCAAAACTGATTGGCGACAAGGGCAAGGTCTTCATCATGTCCGGTTCCGCGTCCGCGACGACCGACGTCGCGCGCGAGAAGGGCTTTCGCGAGGCGATGAAGCAGCATCCCAACATCGAAATCGTCGGCATCGAATACGCAAACAGCCAGCCGGCCAATGCAACGTCGGCGGTCAACACGATCCTCCTGAAATATCCCGACCTCGCCGGCATCTTTGCCCTCGACGGCACCAGCGGAACGGGCACGGTTGCGGCGCTCAGGAACGCGAACAAGGCCGGCCAGGTGAAGCTCGTCGGCTACGACGCTTACAAGACCGAAGTCGACGCACTGAAGGAAGGCATCTTCACAGCGCTGGTCGCACAGCAGCCGGCAAAGGAAGCCGATCTCGCTCTTCAGTACGCCTATGACGTGGTCACCGGCAAAGACGTGGGCTCGATCCAGAAGACCGTGGTGATTCCAAACGTCGTGATCACCAAAGACAATCTGCCAGAAACCGAAAAGTACATGTACGTGCAATAGGCGCCGGCGTTTTGCTTTGCCGCGGTGATTAGCTTGTCTCTGCGGTCGAGCAGCGAACTTCACGGCTGGAAGCAGCGGCTTGGTTCGACGGTGCGGCGGCAGGACGTCCTGCTGACGGCCATCTTCGTCGCGATGGTCGCATTATTTTCAGCCGTGAACCCGCGCTTCTTCTCGCTGGCGGCGGCCGCGAACATTCTGCAGGATTTCTCTCCGGTCGTGCTGATGGCGGCCGGACAGACCTTCGTCATCGCCTCGGGCGGGATCGACCTTTCGGTCGGTTCCGTGCTCGGTCTCTCCGGCGTGGCGATGGCGCTCGTGATTCGCACCTTGAATGATTCCGGCTTCAACCCGGCCGTCACGATCGCTCTCGGCCTCGGCGCCGCCATCTGCGTGGGAGCCATCGTCGGACTTCTGAACGGGCTCTTGATCGCTTACGCGCGAATCGTGCCTTTCATCGCCACGCTTGCGATGATGGGCGCCGCGGCAGGCCTGACGATCGTCATCACCGGAGGCGTCGAAGTCGCCGGCGGTCCGCGCGAAGTGATCCTTCTCGGCAGCAGCAGATTTCTCGGCGTCTTCACGACGCCGGTGGTCGTGGTGTTCCTGATCATCGCCATCGCCTGGGCGTCGCTGTCCAGAACGCAGTTTGGACGGTGGACCTATGCGGTCGGCTCCAATTTCTTCGCCGCGCGGGCCGCCGGGATCGATCTCAACGCGCATATCATCAGGATCTATATGCTTTCCGGCGTGCTTTCGGCCCTTGCCGGCGCCTTCGTCTATTTCCGCCTCGGGTCAGGCTCGCCGCTATCGGGCCGGGGCGGCGAGCTCAGCTCCATCGCCGCTGCAGTGATCGGCGGCATGAGCTTGCAGGGCGGAGTGGGCCGCATGACCGGATCCGTTATGGGCGCGCTTATCACCACGTCCGTCCTCAGCGGCCTCATCCTCATCGGCGTGGAGCCCAACTGGCAGCAGATCGTGGTCGCCGCGCTGATCGCCGTTGCCGTCGGCGTCCAGGGCATCGGCGGCATGGGAAGGGAACGCGCGTGACCGCCGGCGAGAGCGCGGCGGAAGGCCGCCGACCGCTTTACGCGGCTGAAGGCGTCACAAAACATTTCAACAACGTCGTCGCGCTCGAGAAGGTCGATTTTTCCGTCGATGCCGGCGAAGTGGTCGGCCTCGTGGGCGACAATGGAGCCGGCAAGTCGACGCTGGTCGGGATCCTGTCCGGCGCCTATGCGCCGGACAGGGGTCGGATCTTCCTCGACAATAAGGAAGCTCGCTGGCCCTCGCCGCACGACGCGCTGAGAGCCGGAATCGAGACGGTCTACCAGGATTCCGGCATCGCCCCGGATCTCACCGTCGCCGCCAACATCTTCCTCGGCCGGGAAATCCTCAAAAAGGGCCTCCTCGGCCGTCTCGGCTTTCTGGCGGAGGACGACATGTACCGCCGAGCCCGCAAGGAACTCGAGCGCGTCGGCATCGCCATGCCAGGCCCCAGTCGCACCGTGTCTCAACTCTCGGGCGGCCAACGGCAAGCGGTCGCGATCGGGCGGGCGATCGCCTGGGCGAAGAAGGTGATTCTCCTCGATGAGCCGACCAATCATCTGGGCGCCCGTCAGGCGGCCGACGTGCTCGGCGTCATCCGGCAGGCTAGTCAGAACGGGCTTGCCGTCGTCTTCATCTCCCACACGCTGCCCCATGTGCTGGAGGTGACGGATCGCGTCGTGGTTCTGCAACTCGGTCGGGTCGTTGCGGATCGGCGGACATCGCAATTCACCCACGAAAGCCTGCTGAGAGCGATCGCCGGCTTGAATTGACGGCTCGAGGACAACCCCCATGCTTTTGCAAATCGCTCTGGACAAGCCGGAACATTTCGCCCTGCTTCCTCAAATCAGGAACATCGCGGATATCGTCGAGGTTGGAACGCCGCTCCTGAAGCGATTCGGGATCGGAGCGATCGCAACCGCGCGCGAATTGTGCCCGGATACGCTGGTGCTGGCCGACACGAAGACGGTTGACGGAGGTCAGCTCGAGGCCGAAATGGTGTTCGGCGCGGGCGCGGCCTTCATGACCGTTCTGTCCTCGACCTCAAAAGCCACTCACGAGGCCGTCGGCCGGGTGGCGGCGGAGTTCGGCGCTTCCGTCATCATCGACACGATCACCGAGTTGGGCAAGAAGGACCTTCTGCCCGCGAACGCTTCCTTTCCCGCAAGCTTCGCCTATGTCGGCGTCCATCTTCCGAGCGACGCCCGCAACGCGGGCGACCGGTCGACGGCTCATATCGAGGCCGTCGCCGACATGCATCGGCGTGGCTTTCGGGTCGCGCTCGCGGGCGGAATTGGTCCCGACACCATCGATGCGGTGCTGGCGGTAGAACCGGAGATCCTGATCATCGGCAGCGCTATAACCGGGTCCGAGCACCCGCAGGAGGCGGCAAAGTGGATACGGGCCAAATTAAGCAATCCCGGCCGTGGATGGCCGTGGGACAAGAAATAATCGATCTCCTCGAGCGGGTGGACGCTGAGGCCTTCCTCCGGGTCGTCCATGCTTTCGACGACACGGCGCGCCGGTGGTTCTTCGCGGGCCTCGGGCGTTCAGGCCTGGCGGCTCAGATGGCGGCTATGCGATTCATGCATCTGGGCCGCGATGCACATGTCGTCGGCGAGCCGACCGCGCCTTCCATCCGCAGGGGCGATGGCCTCGTGATGGTCTCCGGATCCGGGGAGACTCCGGTCAGCGTCAGCTTTGCCCGGATCGCCAAAGGCGAAAACGCCGAGGTCATCCTGCTCACTCACAAACCGCAAAGCACGCTCGCCCGTCTTGCCGACGCCGTTCTTGTCGTGCCGGTCGAGAAGACGCAACAATTCGGCGGCAGCCTGTTCGAGCAGGTGAGCCTCATTCTGCTCGACGCGGTCGTCCTCGAGCTTGCACGCAATATTCCCGACTCCCATCAGCGCATGCACTATCGTCACGCGAACCTGCAATGAGCGTCCGGAAGCCCGTGGTCGTGATCGGCGACGGCATCATCGACGCCGTCCAGACTTCGGATGCGCCCCCCGTGCTCTACCCGGGCGGCGCCGCGCTCAATCTTGCGGTCGGGCTTGCGCGCCTCGGCCTGCCATCCGTTCTTGCCGGACGCATCGGACTCGATCGCAATGGCTTTCGCCTCATGCGCTATCTGCGCGAGGAGGGCGTCAGGCTCATCAACACGCCCAACGCAGACTTTACCGGCGTCGCGACGTCGCGGCGCCGGGGCGGCGAACCCAGCTACGAGTTTACGCCTTCTCTCTTCCGGCGTCGCATCGCGTTTAATTCGACCCTCTTGAAGGCGGTCGTCGAAGCCCCGGCGGTCGCGGTCAATTCCTTTTCCTTCGGCGACAGCGCCCAGGCGGACGCGCTCTGCGAGGCGCTCGAGGCCGCTCCGGGACTGAAAATTCTCGACCCGAATCCGCGCCCGAGGTTGATCGGCGATCTCGACGCCTTTCGGGAGGGCTTCGAAAAGACGAGTGCAAGAGCGAACCTTGTCAAACTCAGCGATGAGGATGCGAGGCTGTTCTACGGTCGCGATGATGACGGACTGGCCGAATCCCTGTTCGAGCGCGGCGTCGAAATCGTGCTTCTCACCCGCGGAAAGCTGGGCGCCAGCATTTTCACCCGCTCGGGGCTCAATGCCGCTGCGCCGGCTACAGCGCTCGCGCCGCCGATCGTCGATACGATGGGGGCCGGCGACGCCACGCTGGCCAGCGTCATCGCCTTCATCCTCGTTGAGGGCATGCCCCGGGACAAGGAGGGTTGGCGCGCCTGTCTGAAACGGGCCATGGACATCGCCGCTGCGACCTGCCGCTCCGCCGGCGGCGCCCTCGTTCGTCCTCTCGCGGCCCAAGCCTGATCGCGAAGCCTGATCCGCGCGGCGCGCGAAGGGAGCTTGGGGAGCGCTACTACTCCCCCCGGTACACCGGCTTCCTCTTCTCCTTGAACGCCTTGACGCCTTCGACGTAGTCGGCGCTGTCGTAGACGATGCGCCTGAGGCCCTGCACCCGCTCCCACCCTTGCGGACTCATCGGATGCGCGCCGGCCAGGATCCGCAGCTCCTCCTTCATCACCGCGATCGAGAGCGGCGCATTGGCGACGATGTCGACAGCGATCGCGTAGGTGAACGATTCAAGCTCGTCCGAGGGCGCGACATGGTTGATGAGGCCCGCGTTGACGGCGCGTTCCGCGCTGATCGGCCGCGCCGTGAACGCCATCTCCTTGATCAGTCTCAGCGGCGCGGCGTTGAGGAAGGTCAGCATGCCCGAGACATTGTAGGGCACGCCGAGTTTCGCCGGCGTGAGCGCGAAGGTGGCGTTGGGCGCGGCGACGATGATGTCGCAGGCCATCGCCGCCTCGCAGGCGCCGCCCCAGACGCCGCCCTCGATCATGGCGATGACCGGAGCCGGATGGTTCTCGATCGTCCGGACCAGCCGGCGCAGGGGATCGTACCATCCGAGCGGATCGCGCCGCCCTTCGGGCAATTCGTCGACGTCGTGTCCGGCGGACCAGATCTTGACGCCCGGGCGCGCCCTGAGGACCACGGCGCGGACGCGCTCATCCACGAATGCGTCCAGCGCTTTGATGACGTCCTCGACCAGCGCCGCCGAAAACGCGTTGCGCTTCTCAAAATAGTCGAGGCAGATCGTACCGACGAAGCCTTCGATTTTGGTCTCGACGAGCGGCATGGGCCACGCCCTCCCCAACCGGGAGCCTGCCGCCAAATCCGCTGCCCGCGCAAGCCTCGGCGCGTGAGGTCATGACCGGCGTCGAAAGAATCAGCGCGCGGAACGTCTGCTCGCCCGCGCAACACCCTCGCGAGGCATGCTCCGATCGCATGGCGTCCGACCGGGACGCCAGCGACAGCCGGTTTCTCGTTTGCCCTCTTCCTCCCCTGTTACCGTCCTGTTAGCGACGAATTAGGCTCCTGTTACCCTCCTGTTACGCCGCACGAGCCTTTTTCGCGCAAGCGTCTGAAATAGAAAGACTTTCGGTGATAATCGAGCGGAAAGGCGGCCGATTTTCCCTGCTATCGCCCTGTTAGCAGGCGAACTGCGCCTTGCGGCGCCTTTCGGACGCATGCTCAGGCGGCATAGCGCTTCACGCCGCGACGTCGGCGACCACCGTGTCGAGCAGCGGCGCGCCCATCGGGGTGACGCGGAGTCGGCCGCGCGCGTCCAGCTCTATGAAGCCGTCCTCGACCAGGCTCTTGACCCGGTCGCGATCGATCTCGCGGCCGCTTAAGCTTTCGAACCGCCGCGGGTCGATGCCCTCGCGCAGCCTCAGGCCCATCAGCAGGAACTCGTCGCCCTGCTCTTCGCGGCTGAGCGCCGTATTCTCGACCAGGCCGTGGCCCTCGGTCTCGACCTGGGTCAGCCACATCTCCGGGTGACGCTCGGTCTCCTGGGCGAACCGGCCCTTGGCTGTGGCGAGACGCCCATGCGCGCCCGGCCCCACCCCGGCATACTCGCCGTAGCGCCAGTAAATGAGGTTGTGGCGGCTCTCGCCGCCGGGGCGCGCGTGATTGGAAACCTCATAGGCGGGGAGTCCGCGCGCCTCCGTCAGTTCGCGCGTGGCCGCGAACAGGGCGAGCGCCAGGTCTTCGTCGGGGAGCTGCAACTTGCCGGTGTCCCGCAGGCGCTCGAAGATCGTGTCGGGCTCGATCGTCAGCTGATAGAGCGAGACATGGTCGCCGACGAAATCGAGCGCGCGGCTGAGCTCGGACCGCCATTCGGCCTCGCTCTGCCCCGGCCGGGCATAGATGAGGTCGAAGGTGAAGCGGGGAAAGAGCGACGCCGCGAGCTTCACCGCTGCAATCGCCTCGTCCACCGTATGCTTGCGCCCGAGCGCCTTGAGGGCGGCGTCGCTCAGCGACTGGACGCCGATCGACAGGCGGTTGACGCCGGCGGCGCGATAGCCGCGAAATCGCCCCGCCTCGACGCTGGTCGGATTGGCCTCGAGCGTGATCTCCGCATCCGGATCGAGCCGCCATTTCGCGGCGATCGCATCAAGGACCCCCTGAACGGTCTGTGGACGCATCAGCGAGGGCGTGCCGCCGCCGAAGAACACTGAAGCCACGGTTCGACCGGGGGCAAGCGTCGCGCGATGAGCGATCTCGGCCCTGAAGGCCGTCAGGTATCGCTCCTCGTCGATCGCCGCGCCGCGAACGTGACTGTTGAAGTCGCAATAGGGGCACTTCGACAGGCAGAACGGCCAATGGACATAGACCCCGAACCCGGGGTCGGCGTCGGGCGCCGGGCGCGCAATCTGGTCCCGAATCATGCGCCCTTATGCCAGCGAACGGCTCGACGCGCCAGCGAGGCGGCCTTCGAAACTAGAGCGCCTCGTCGCCGGTTTCGCCGGTGCGAACGCGCATGGCGCGCTCGAGTGGAAGAACAAAAATCTTTCCGTCGCCAATCTGGCCGGTGCGCGCGGCGGCGCGGATTGTCTCGACCGCGACGTCGACCTCGCTGTCGCCGACCGCCATTTCGAGGCGCACCTTCGGCATGAAGGCGACATTATATTCCGAGCCGCGATAGATTTCGGTGTGGCCCTTTTGCCGGCCATATCCGTTCGCCTCGCTGACCGTCATGCCCTTGACGCCGATCTTGTCGAGAGCGGCTCGCACCTCTTCCAGCTTGAACGGTTTGACGACCGCCATGATGAGCTTCATGATCGCCCCTTTCGGACAATGCGATGATCTTTGCTTTCTCGCTAAGGCGGAGCCGTCGCTTGCGCAAGGCCGAATTCAGCAAAGCAAGGGTTTGGGCTAGGGTCGGAGTAATGGTAGCGGGACCCGGACTCGAACCGGGGACCTACGGATTATGATTCCGCCGCTCTAACCAGCTGAGCTATCCCGCCGCATCGACCGCACTTGGGCGCCGGCCTTTCGGGCGAAGCGGCGGTATAATGAGGCGTGGACGAGCCTGTCAAGGCGAGCGCGGCCGCAAGGGTCAGTCTTGAGCCGGCGTTTCGGGGAAGATGCGCGTCACGTGGCCCATCTTGCGGTCCGGGCGGATTTCGAGCTTGCCGTAGAGATGCAGGCAAAGGTCGGGCTGGGCGAGGATGTCGCGCCATTCCTCCGCGTCCTCGCCGATCAGATTGTGCATTTCGGCCCGGCCGCGCCGCGTCGGCGCGCCGAGCGGCCAGCCGGCGATGGCGCGGATGTGCTGCTCGAACTGGGAGGTCTGCGCGCCCTCGAGCGTCCAGTGAGCCGAATTGTGGACGCGCGGCGCGATCTCGTTGACCACAAGCCCCTCGCGGCCCTGCCGGTCGCGGGTCACGAAGAGTTCGACCGCGAGCACGCCGACATAGTCGAGCGCCTCGAGGATCGCGCTCGCGATCCGTCTCGCCTCGGCCGCCGTCTCGGCGCTGACCCGCGCCGGCGCGCGGGTCCTGGCGAGGATGTGCTTCTCGTGCTCGTTCTCGCTGAGGTCGAAGGCGACGATCTCCCCCTCGAGGCTGCGGGCGGCGACGACCGACGCCTCGCGCTCGAAGGCCACGAAGCCTTCGAGAATCATCGGCGCCGAGCCCAGCGCCCGATGCACCGCGGCGACGTTCGAGCCCTCGCGGATCAGCGACTGGCCCTTGCCGTCGTAGCCGAAGCGCCTTGTCTTCAAGATCGCCGGGCGGCCGAGTTCCGCGACCGCGCGCGCGAGCGCGCCGGCGTCCTCGACCCCGACGAAGGGCGCGGTTTTGAGCCCCAGATCGCTGAGGAAGGTCTTCTCGACCAGCCGGTCCTGGGTCAGCGCCAGCGCGCGCGCGCCGGGCCGCACGGGTACGCGCGCGGCCAAAAATTCGACCGTCTTGACCGGCACGTTCTCGAATTCGTAAGTCACGACATCGACCGCTTCGGCAAACTTCGCCAGCGCCTCTTCGTCGTCGAAAGGCGCGACCGTTCGCGCGGCGGCCGCGTCGTATGCCGGGGCCACGGCTTCGGGCGCGAAAATATGGGTGCGCAGTCCAACTTTGAGCGCGGCGATGGCGAGCATGCGCCCGAGCTGGCCGCTCCCCAGAATGCCAATCGTCGCGCCGGGTCCGAGGATCATCGCCCGGCGCCCTCGTCGGCGGGGCGCTCGGCGACCTCGGCCGTACGCTTGGCGCGCCAGGCCTCGAGCCGCGCCGCGAGCGCCTCGTCGGAAAGGGCGAGGACCGCGCAGGCGAGGAGCGCCGCGTTGACCGCGCCCGCCTCCCCGATCGCCAGCGTCCCGACCGGCACGCCCGCCGGCATCTGCACAATCGAGAGCAGGCTGTCCTGGCCCGAGAGCGCCTTGGAAGGGACCGGCACGCCGAACACCGGCAGCGTCGTGAAGGCGGCCGTCATGCCCGGCAGATGCGCGGCGCCGCCGGCGCCCGCGATGACGACCTTGAAGCCCTCTCGCTTCGCGCCCTTGGCGAAAGCGACGAGCCGGTCGGGCGTGCGATGGGCCGAGACGATCCTCGCGTCATAGCCGACGCCCAGCGCTTTCAGCGTCTCCGCCGACCGGCGCATGACCGCCCAATCCGACTGGCTGCCCATGATGATCGCGACAGGTTTGGACGCCCCGTTCACCGGCGCCCCCCTGCTGGCGAATCGAAATCCATGGATTCTGCGATTAAAGGAAGGGGGCGGGGGGCGCAAGCGAAGCTGGCGTGGGGCGCGGGGGCCCGACCCGCCGCGCTGAGGGGCTCCGCAGACCAAGCGCTCTTGAGCCTCGATCGGCCCGATCCGGGCGTGCTGGTCGCGCTCCGCCGCGAGGCGCTCGCATCTCCCCACCCTTACCCCGGCCTTCGAGCCGTGGCGCGAAGTGAAGGGGAGGCGCCTGCGCTGAGCCTTCGCCTGATCGAGGATTTTCGCGCGCTGGGCTCAAACGGCCTCATCCTCGCCCGCGGGATCTTTGCCGGAGCAGGACAACGGCAGGCGGCGCCCCAGGAACCGTGTTGCGCTCCGACAGATCGACGACTGCTCCGCTACAAGGGCCGGGCAGATAGGCGGCTCTGGAGCCAAGCAAGCGCCGCCTCCTGCATGGCAACGTCGAAGCGATGCGGTCCGGGATAGAACTCGCCCGTATAGGCCTCGGGCGCCTCGGCCCGAGCGTAGACCTCCGCCAGATATGAGTCCGCGTTGCGCATGCCGTCGACGGTAAAGAGCTCGTCGTCGAGAAGAAACTGGACGAGGAGAGGCGAAGGCGCGGCGCTCGCCGCCAGGTCGGGCCAGTCGCCGGCCTCGCTCCACCCGTTGGGAAACAGCATCCACGTGTGCGGCGCGATGCAGTCGCTGAGGAGCCCTTCATAGGTGCTCATCATGCCCACGATAACGCAGGCGGCGAGCTCGTCGGACGTCGCACGCAAGAGCGCGGCGCGGAGACCGCCGCCCGAAAGACCGACGCAGGCGATGCGCGCAGGCTCGACGTCTGTCCGCATTCGCAGGAGGTTGAGGGCGACCCGGTCGTCGTGGGCGATCACCGCCGCCAGGCTGGTTCCCAACACAGTGCAGTACTTGGAGACGAGGTGCTCGTGGAGGAGCGCCGCGCCGTTGTATCGAACGATCTCCGGCCCGGCGTCACCCTGCTCGAGCGTGGCCCCGACCGCTTCGGCGAGCGCCCGTTCGCGATCGGGCATGATCTCGAGCGGGAACTTACGGCTCCCCCAAAGAAACGCGTCGTGCGCGAGCACGACAAATCCCGCACTGGCGAGGCGGTTGGCATAGGCGCGGCCGCCATAATACGTCTGCCGGAACGCGGTGAGCGGCGCAGGGCAGCCGTCGGGACCGTCGGCAATCTTCTCCTTGCCGAAGAACTTGAAGTGACCGTGATCGTGCAGGGCGACGACGCCCGGCAATCGGGCGCCGCCTTCCGCGGGTCTGAGGATCAATCCCTCTGTCCGGGGGCCGAACCCGACGGACCATGAGATCTCTTCACCGCGGACACCTTCCGCCGTCCACGTGCGGCCGATACGGATTTCCTGAGGCTGCTCGCCGGCGACGCTGAAGCGGAGACTCTCTTTCGCCCTTTGCCGGCTCTCGGCTGCAGCGACGGGCGGCTGCCCGAACAGCGGCCGAACCGCCCTTGCCGCCGCAACCAGGCCGCCAAACGGGCCGAGATGGGCGTAGCGAGGAGCTGGATCCGTCATGCTGACCTGCCTTCAGTGGGGCGTTATCCTCACCCGCGGACCGGGGGAGGATAGCAAACAAAGAAACAAATGAACGCGGATTTGTTCATTTCGACAAAGGCGGTCGGCCGTGGCTTCATTGTCCCCTTGGGCGGCGAACGGGGAGACGGGGCGTGCGCGGCAAGCGACGGTCCAACGCCCAATCGAGAAAAAGCCTTGGCCCGCGGCTTGCGGTCGAAGAGGTCGCGATTGCGAGCCTCAAGCCCGCACGCTCGCCAGTGTGCTATTCCCCGCAATCCCTTTCGAGGGCTGGGAGGACTTCATGAGGGTAGCTCTGCGCGATGTCGCCGTTCCCGCTTTCGACGTCCCTCTCGACCCGCCTCGGATCCCCAGCGCGGCTTATGAAATGCGCTGCAACGCTACCTACACGCGAGCGGGTTGCGACTGGCTCGTCGTTTACGCAGACCGCGAGCATCTCGCCAATATTGCGTTCCTCTCAGGTTTCGAACCGCGGTTCGAGGAGGCCCTGCTGCTGCTCGGTCCAGGCAACCGGCGTGTCCTTGTGGTCGGCAACGAGGGCGAGGGATACGCTCCGGTGGCCGGTCTTCCCGGTCTCGAAGTCGTACTGGCGCAGAGCATGAGCCTGATGGGCCAGGATCGTTCGAGGAAGCCCGATCTCGCCGCCGTGCTGAAGGATGCGGGCCTGAACGCCGGCCAGACGATGGGGCTCATCGGCTGGAAGTACCTTGAGAAGGCCGAGTGGAATGACCCTTCGCCGGGCTTTTTCGTTCCCCACTATCTGGTCGCCATCCTGAGCAGGATCGCGGGCGGACAGGATGCGCTCAGAGACGCAACGCCCACGCTCATGCATGCCGTCACCGGTCTCCGCGCCACAATCGACGCCGACCAGATTGCGCTGCACGAATGGGGCGCGGCCCGCGCTTCCGCTGCCGTCTGGCGCATCGTCGAGCGCACCCGGCCCGGCGTCAGCGAACTGGAGGCGGCGAGCGTCATGGGCTATGCCGGCGAGGTCCTGACCGCTCATGTCATGGTCGCAACCAGCGACGCCCGCCACGAAGTGATTGGAATGCGTTCGCCCGGCGGCCGAATTGTCAACCATGGCGACGGCGCAACCGCCGCAATCGGCTATTGGGGCGGGCTCTCCGCGCGCGCCGGTCTGGTGGCCGAATATGACGAGGCTTTTCTGAAAGTGGCGACCGCCTATTTTGAAGGGCTGATCGCCTGGTACGAAACCGCCGACATTGGCGTGTCCGGGCAAACCATTTTCGACGCGGTGACGAGTACATTGGCGCGTGCCGGCTTGCGTTCAGCGCTCAACCCCGGCCACCTGACAGGCCATGACGAGTGGATCCACACGCCCGTCCGACCCGGTTCGGCAGATCGCATCGCAAGCGGAATGCCTTTCCAGGTCGACATCATCCCCGAGCCGTTGCCCAAAGGCTGGGCGCTGAATTGCGAGGACGGCGTGGTTTTCGCCGACGCGCGGCTACGCGCCGAACTGGGAGCCCGTCATCCGGCAGTGCTGGAGCGGATTGACGCGCGGCGCAGATTCGTGCGCGACCAGCTTGGCATAGCACTCAAAGATTCAATTCTGCCCTTGTCGTCTACGCCCCTCTGCCTGCCGCCATTCTGGCTTGCGCCGCGACGATTGCTGGCGCGTTCCTGACATAGGAGCCCGCGAGGGTCAGGCGCGTGTCGTTGCGGGAATCACGCTCGAGTTGGGCCGATAGATCCGCGCGCCGAGAGCAGTATCAAGCGGGACGACGCCCGACGAAGGACTCGACCATAGGGCGCTATCGCTTCTCCACCCATTCGTCCCCGACCTTCTCGTAAGCCCGCTTCACCGCCGCCCAGGCGATGCGGAAGGCAGCTTCTTCCTGGCGGGGATCGCGGGCGTGGGCCGCGTGGGCGTGGTTGAAGGCTTCGCGAAAGATATCTTGCGCATGCTCGGGCAGATGCGACCGCACAGAGGGCGGCAGGTCGGCGTTGACGTCGTAGGGCATGAGGGTTCTCCCCGCCATTAGGATTGAACGCCAGCGGCCGGCCGCGTTCAAGGGGTTAGGGGCGGGCTCGTCTGTCCAGGCGACCGAATCGATTCCAGTCGCCCTTGCCAAGGACGAACAATTCCTTGTGGGAAAACCGAACTCTGTGCTATGGTGCAACCCATGGGAATGACAGGACGGGACGTCACGATGAGAGGCCGAGCTTATCCGATGCGTCGGTACGGCCTTGCTTTGTTTTATCATGCGAGACCTGTTCAATGGCGCCGTGGGAAGGGCTAAAGAATTTTTCGGCGCTTAACGCTCGTAACCCTTTGAAAAGTCCCGTTTCCGCGGAGCCAATGAAAGTAAATGAAACTAAACAAAAGCCAACGAAAGCGATTTTGGCTTTCGCGAACTTTCCACCGCTTTCCGGAACGCCGCCGGCCGCCCTCAGGCGATAATGTCGGGCGTGAGCTGGTCCTCGAGCAGTGAGAGCTTGTCCCGCAGCAGAAGCTTGCGCTTCTTCAGCCTCTGCAGCTGCAACTGGTCGGCCTGGCCGGCGTCGCGCAGAGCCTCGATCGCGGCGTCGAGGTCACGATGCTCTTCGCGCAGACGCTCGACCTGGGCGGCAAGCGCCGCGCGCTCCCCTGGCGTGAGGTCCCTGTCGATCATCTCAAGACCACGCCTACCGCTCCTTGGCGCCCCTTCCGGCCTCTTGAAGGCAACCAACTATGAGCGCGCCGTTTGGCGGGCGCAAGGCGCCGCGCGGCGAGCCGTCGCGCCCTCCTTAGGGAATGACGATGTAACTCATGTTGATTAAATCCAATATGACCGGCGGGCATGATAATTTGAACGCCAATGCGCTATTTTGTCGCTTGCGCAGACCGCCCGTTGTGTCACAATTTCGTCGTTGTGAGCCATAGGAGCGGTTCCATGTCGATTGATTCGCATCTCAGCGAACTGGTGCGCCGTCATCAGGCGATTGAAGAAGCGATAATGGCCGAAGAAAACCATCCGGCGTCAGACGACATCAAGGTCCACGAACTGAAGCGCAAAAAGCTGCATCTGAAAGACGAAATCGAGCGATTGAAGCACCAGACTGAGACGACCGCCACCCACTGAGGGCGCGCCGGCGCGGCAGGCGGCAATCAAGGTTTCGGCGCAGCGAGGGCGAAGCGCCATTCGTCCTCGATGCTGGGGTCGCGCTCAGCTTTCCTTTGCCGCGCGAGGCCGGCGAGCTCCTCCCGAGAGCAAAGTTGGGCGAGCGCCCAGACTGCGGCGCCCCGCACCAACGGGGATTCGTCGTCGAGCCGCTCCCGCGCCACTTCGGCAAGCGAAGGCTCGCCCGAGTTGCCGATCGCGATCATGACATTGCGCAGAAATCGCGCGCGCCCTATCCGCTTGATCGGGCCGCCGGCGAAAAGCGCGCGGAATCCGGCGTCGTCGAGACGCCCGAGCTCGGCGAGCGGCGGCGAGTCGAGATCCGCGCGCGCGGCGAGTTTCGCCTCTCGCCCGGCCTTGGCGAACTTGTTCCATGGGCAGACCGCAAGACAGTCGTCGCAGCCGTAAATGCGGTTGCCCATTCGCGACCGCAGCTCTCGCGGAACAGGTCCTTTGTGCTCGATCGTCAGGTAGGAAATGCAGCGCCGCGCATCGAGCCGGTAGGGCGCGGGAAAGGCGTCGGTCGGGCAGACGTCGAGACAGGCGCGGCAGGCTCCGCAGTGATCCGACTCGGGCGGGTCCGGCGAAAGCTCGAGGTCGGTCACGATGGCGCCGAGGAAGAGCCAGGAGCCGAATTCGCGCGAGACGAGATTGGTGTGCTTGCCCTGCCAGCCGATCCCGGCGCGCGCGGCCAGCGGCTTTTCCATTAGCGGGGCCGTGTCGACGAACACCTTGACGTCCGCCCGCTCCGGCTTCGTCGCGGCGACAAGAAACGCAGCTAGCTGCTTGAGCTTTCCTTTGACGACATCGTGATAGTCGCGATGGCGCGCGTAGACGGAAATCGCGCCAGCATCCTTGACAGCGAGCGCCGCAAGCGGATCGCGGCCGGGGCCGTAGTTGAGGCCAAGCATGATGAGGCTCCTCGCGCCGGGCATCAGCGAGCGCGGATCGATCCGCCGCTCAAAGCCATCCTCCATCCAGGCCATGTCGCCATGCGCGCCCTCGGCGAGCCAAGCGGTCAGGCGCTCGCGAGCGCTCTCCGGCGCCTCGGCGGACGTGACCCGGCAGGCGTCGAAGCCGAGCGCAGCGGCCCTGGCGCGGAACGCCGCTAGAAGTCGAGATTGGCGTAGGTCGCGCTCGGCGCCGTCCCCGGGAGTCGCTCGACCAGCAGCGGGCGAAACGACGGACGCGACTTCACCCGGGCGTACCAAATCCGGGCTGTTTCGTTCTCCTGCCACTCAACGTCGCCCAGATAATCGATGCAGGACAGATGGGCCGCCGCCGCGAGATCGGCATAGGTCAACCGGTCGCCCGCGAGCCAGTTCCGGCCCGCAATCAGGTGGCCGATATAGCGCAGATGATACCTCAGATTGGAGCGTGCCGCTCGCACGGCCTGCATGTCGGGCGCGCCGCCGCCCTGATCGGGGCTCATGAAGCGCTTGGTGATCTTTTCCCGCACCAGCCACTGGCTCAATTCGTTGAAGAACTTGACGTTGAACCAGATCGTGAGCCGACGCGCTTCGGCGCGGCCCGCCGGGTCCTCTGGCAGCAGCCTTCGATCGCCAAGGCCCAGGCCTCGCGTCTCGTCGAGATATTCGGCGATGACCTCGGCGCCGGGCAGGACCGGCGGATGGTCCTCTACCAGCACCGGCGTCGCGCCCTCGGCCGCCATCATCAGAAACTCGCGCCGTCTTTCCCAGGGCCGCTCCTCGATGAGCCTCGGCTCGATCCCCATCTCGCCCAGGATGAGCCGAACGAACCGGGAATGCGGGCAGAAGGGATGATGATAGAGCGTGACCATCGCGACGCCGGTTCGGGGGAATTGTCGAGCGCCCATGGAGCCGCTCATCGCCATTCAAATGCGTTGCCGCGGGTTAATCAGAGGTTAACCGACCGCGCCTGCCCGCGCTCGCGGTTAATGGCGATCGGCTCAGTCCAGGAGTTCCCGGGATTGGATGCGCCACACCTCGGCTGCGTTCATGCGAGCCCAGGCGGCGTCGAGGGAATTGTTCGCATCGATAGCCCGGCAGGCGTCCTCGATGATGAACGTCTCGAACCCGGCGGCGCGCGCATCGAGTGCGGAAAAGGCTACACAATAGTCAGTGGCGAGGCCGCAGGCAAAAATGCGTTTCACCCCTCGGGCCTTCAGCAGCGCCGCGAGCCCGGTCGTCGTCTTTCCGTCGGCTTCGACAAAGGCCGAGTACAAGTCGACGCCCGGGTGCATGCCCTTGCGCAGAATGAGGAAGGCGGCATCCAACGCGAAGTCCGGATGGAGTTCGGCTCCCGCTGTTCCCTGGACGCAATGGTCCGGCCAGAGCGTCTGGTCGCCGTAGGCGAGACGCTTGGACTGGAAGGGCGCAGCGCCTTCATGAACAGAGGCGAAGGAAGCGTGTCCGGGCGGATGCCAGTCCTGGGTGACGGCGACGTAAGCGAAGCGTCGCGCAAGCGCGTTGATGAGCGGCACGATCGTGTGGCCGTCCTCGACTGCGAGCGCGCCGCCCGGCATGAAATCAGCCTGCAGGTCGATGGCCAGCAAGACGTCCTGATCGTCAATCGTGATCGCCGACGGCATGGGAATGACCTCCTCGGAGTGGCGCCAGCGCCCGCCAGCGATCTCGTTCGAAGACGAGAACGACCCCAAGCGCAAAGACGAACGGCAGGATCAGATAGAGCAGCCGGAACACCAGAAGCGCCGCGATCGCATTGGCCTGCGGAACATCCGGCATCCCCTCTAGAAACGCGATTTCCAGCACTCCGAGACCGCCAGGCGCATGGCTGACCAGCGCCAACGAAAACGACGCGAGAAAAACGCCGAGCACAACGATGAACCCGGGATTGGCGGTCGCGGGCAACGCGAAGAAGATAATTCCGGCTGCGCCGATCAGTTCGAGCGGCCCGGCGAGCAGTTGCCGCGCGGCCACAGAGGGGCGCGGATAGACGAACTCGAAACCGCCGAACCTGAACGGACGAAAGTGCAACAGGGAACCGGCGATGTAGAGAAGAGGCGCTGCGATCAGCGCCACCCCCGCGGCCGTTCCGACCCAGTCAGGCGCGCCGTCGAAGCGCTCGACGAGATCGGGACGAAAGAGCAGCAACAAGCCGCCGACCGTCACCACGCCGAGTGCGAAGGTGAACGAGCAGAAGGCGACCAGGAGCCCAATCTCGCCCGCGCCCAAACCCTTCGTCGAATAGGCCCGATAGCGAATGACCGCCCCTGACAATACCGAGGCGCCGATGTTATGCGCGATTGCGTAGGTGGTGAACGAGGTGAGTCCGACGAACAGCCAGCCGATCTTCCGGCCAAGATGCAAGAGCGCGATGCGGTCGTACCAGGCGAGCGCACTGTAGGCGAGCGCGGTCGAACCGATCGCCAGGAGCCATCTCCCGAGCGAAATCGAGGCAATCGCCTCGCGGAGGCTCGCGAACGAAAGCCCACGCAACCCCCTGAACAGAAGCCACGACGACACGGCCACCGCGCTGAGCCCAATGATCGGCCACGCGATGTCCTGAATGCGCTTCATGCCTTCCTGTCCGCCCTTGACGGGAGAATGCGCTCCGCCTCGTCCTCCCTGCCCGAGCAGAACGGCGAAGGCAAGGCTCGCGCTGACCCCTTGCAGCGGCGGCGGCGGGTTAAATTCAGGCTTGCCGAGGCGGCGCCGCGCGGCCATGGTGAGAATCCCAAAAGAACCAAGCAAATCATGGCGGATTTTGCTCAGGCCTCAGGCGGAACGCAGGATTATGTCGGCGATCCCCGCAACAATTCCGTGCTCATCAGCGTCAACGGCGAGCTGACGCCGCGCGCTGAAGCAAAGGTGTCCGTATTCGATTCCGGCTTCGTGCTCGGCGATGGCGTCTGGGAGGGATTGAGGCTTGTTGAAAGGCGGATCGCGTTCCTGTCCCGTCACCTCGACCGGCTGTGGGACGGCGCAAAAATGCTTCGCATCGACATCGGCCTCAGCCGGGCGGAGCTGACGTCGCGGCTCTTCGATGTGATCGACGCCAACCGCATGACGGACGGGGTTCATATCCGGCTGATGGTGACGCGCGGCGTCAGACGCTCTCCTTACCAGGACCCGCGCCTCGCCATCGGCGCAGCGACGATCGTGATCATTCCGGAGTGGAAGCAGCCCAGGCGCGAGATGCGCGTGCGCGGGCTCAGCCTGTTCACCGTGCATATTCGCCGCACGGGCCCGGCCGAGCAGGATCAGAAGCTGAATTCACATTCGAAACTCAACTGCATCCTTGCCTGCATTCAGGCGATGGAGGCCGGCGCGGACGAGGCGCTGATGCTCGACGACAGAGGCTTTGTCGCGACCTGCAATTC
Organism: uncultured Alphaproteobacteria bacterium; assembly: GCA_963787135.1. Lineage (GTDB taxonomy): Bacteria > Pseudomonadota > Alphaproteobacteria > Rhizobiales > Beijerinckiaceae > Roseiarcus. The sequence goes on from CAWBBW010000018.1 coordinate 90,348, forward strand.
GACGCATTTCTTCATCGTGCGCAAAGGCGAGGTCTGGACGTCGGCGGGCGGCTATTGCCTCGGCGGCATCACCCGCGGCGCCGTGTTGCGCGCCGCCCGGCGCGAAGGAATACCGGTCTTCGAGAAGGACTTCTCACTGTACGATGTCTACGGCGCCGACGAAGCGTTCACGACCGGAACGTTCGCCGGCTTGACGCCGGTCGTCCGGGTCGACGGACGCGCAATCGGCGACGGCAAGCCAGCCCCCGCAGACGCCTCCGGCCTGATGACGCGACGCCTTCGCGCCGCGGTCAAGCGCCTCGAGGGAGAAGAGTCCGAAGGGAGAGTGCCGACTTGAGCGGCGACTCCGTCGTTCGCATCGCGATGTGGTCAGGCCCGCGAAATATTTCGACCGCAATGATGCGCTCTTTCGGAGCCCGCGCCGACTGCGCGGTGACCGACGAGCCGCTCTACGCCGCTTATCTCGTCGCGACCGGCCTCATCCACCCGATGCGAGAAGAGGTGATCGCCTCGCAGCCGGCAAACTGGCAGAAAGTGGCGGACGCGCTCGTCGGACCGCCGCCGGATGGTAAACCAGTCTGGTACCAGAAGCACATGACGCACCACATGCTGCCGCAATTCGGACGGGAGTGGAGTAACCATTTCATCAATGCGTTTCTCATTCGCGCGCCAGCCGCCGTGCTGGCGTCATACTCTCATAAACGCAATGATTTCACGCTCGAGCAGATCGGCCTCCCCGCACAGGCCGAACTCTTCGATCGAGCCGCCGACCGCCTCGGCCGCCCCCCGCCGGTGATCGAGAGCCAGGACGTGCTTGCCGATCCGCGCGGCATGCTGACATCGCTCTGCGAGGCTTGCAGCATTCCCTTCGACGGCGCGATGCTGTCCTGGGCGCCGGGAAGACGGGCAAGCGACGGGGTCTGGGCGCCGGCCTGGTACGACTCAGTCGAGCGGTCGACCGGCTTCGCCGCGCCGCGGCGAGAGCTCGGCGCCGACGACTTGCCCGATGCGCTGAAGCCGGTCGCCGAAGCCGCTCAACCGTTCTACGAGAGGCTTGCCCGTTATAAGCTCAGCGCCCGCAAAGAGTGAAGCTGTCAATCCATGACGCCGCGGCCCGGTCTTGACGCAATCCAGACGCCAGCGCATCAGGGCTGGGCCGATGCCGACTCTCGCCCTGCCTTTCCCGGCAATCAATCCGGTTCTCGTGCAGTGGGGGCCGCTGGCCATCCGCTGGTACGCGCTCGCCTATATCGCGGGGCTTGTCCTCGGATGGCTGCTGATTCGCCGGATCGTGTCGAACGACCGCTACTGGGCGGGCGCCAAGAGGCCGAGCGCGGAGAGCATCGACGATCTCCTGGTCTATTGCGCCTTCGGCGTCATCATCGGCGGCCGGCTTGGCAATGTGCTGTTCTACGATCGGCAATATTATTTCGCCCACCCGCTCGACGTCTTCAAAATCTGGGAAGGCGGCATGGCCTTTCACGGGGGGCTGATCGGGGCCATTGTCGGCATTCTCCTGTTCGCCCGCCGGTATCGCGCACCGACGCTGACCGTGCTCGATCTTTGTTCGCTGGCCGCGCCGATCGGGCTATTCTTTGGCCGCATCGCCAATTTCATTCGGCCCGAGCTCTGGGGCCGCCCGACCGACGTCCCCTGGGCCGTCATCTTTCCCGGAACGGACGGACTGCCGCGTCACCCGAGCCAAATCTACGAAGCGCTCCTCGAAGGGGCCTTGTCTTTTGTCATCCTTTTTGCGCTCGCCCGATGGGGCGCCTTGAGGCGTCCCGGGCTCATCGCGGGCGCCTTCGGGGTTCTCTACGGAGCGGCGCGCATCTTTTGCGAGTTTTTCCGCGAGCCCGATCCAAGAACTCGAGGATCTGGGGCGAGGCCTGACGATGGGAATGCTGCTTTCGGCGCCGCTGATCGTCCTCGGCTTCGGAACTCATGGCCTCGAGCCTCGGCCGGCAGGGACGCTAGGATGACGACCCTTCTCGACGAAATCAAAGCGATTATCGGCGACCGAGGGCCGATCACGGTTGAACAATACATGCAGTTGGCGCTGACCCATACCGAGTTCGGCTACTACATGAATCGCGACCCGTTCGGAGCGACCGGCGATTTCACGACTGCTCCCGAAATCTCGCAGATGTTCGGCGAGCTGGTCGGACTCTGGGCGGCCGAAGTGTGGTCGAGCATGGGCTCTCCACGCCCGGTGCGGCTCGTCGAACTCGGCCCCGGTCGAGGCACATTGATGAGCGACGCGCTGCGGGCCGCGCGAATCGCGCCGCTGTTCCGCGAGGCGCTCGACGTCTGGCTCATGGAGACGAGCCCGACCCTCGCCTCGATCCAGCACGATCTCCTGCTCGACTGTGGCGCGCCGGTCGCGTGGGCGCAAAGCCTGAAGGATATTCCCGAGGGGCCGGCGATTGTCATCGGCAACGAGTTTCTCGACGCCCTGCCCGTGCGTCAGTTCGTGCGTGTCGGCGGCCAATGGCGGGAGCGCACCGTAGGCCTCAACGATGAAGGCGATCTTACATTCGGCGTTGCGCCGTCGCCCGAGCCCTATATCAGTGCTGCCGCTCAGAACGGCGAAATTCTCGAGGTCAATCCCGCCGGTCACCGGTTCATGTTTGAACTCGGCGCGCGCCTTGTGAAGCAGGGCGGGGCAGCGCTGCTGATCGATTACGGGCATGCGGTCACCGGCTTCGGCGATACGCTTCAGGCCTTGCGCGCGCATCGCTATGTCGACCCGCTTGCCGCGCCCGGCGACTGCGATTTGACCGCCCATGTCGACTTTGCGGCCATGGCGCGGAGCGCTCGCGCCACAGGCGCGGTCGTCTACGGTCCAATCGACCAAGGTGACTTTCTGCGCGCGATCGGAATCGACCTAAGAACCAAGGCCCTCGCGGAGCGCGCGGGACCGGAGCGGAGCGAAGCTCTCCAACAGGCGCGGAACCGCCTCGTCGGCAAGGCCAAGGGCGAGATGGGCGCTCTGTTCAAGGCGATGGCGATCGCCGACCGCAGGCTGCCGCCTCCGCCCGGCTTCCAGCCGAACGCGGCGAAGACCGCGTGAGCGCTCCCTTGCTGAGCGCTGAAACATTGCGGGCGGAGGGCGTGGCGCACGGCTTTTTCACCCGGCGCGGGGGCGTTTCGGCGGGCGTTTACGCCTCGCTCAACGGCGGCGTCGGTTCGCGAGACGCGCCCGAGGCGGTCCTGGAAAACCGCGCGCGGATCGCTGCTGCGCTCGGCGTCGCGCCGGGACGCCTGGCGGTTCCCTACCAGGTCCATTCGCCGGACGCCGTCGCCGTGGCGGAACTCTGGGCGCCCGACGCGCGCCCGCGCTGCGACGGGATCGTGACCGCGGCGCCCGGACTTGCGCTTGGCGTCACCGGCGCCGACTGCGGCATGATTCTGTTCGCCGACTCGGGCGCTCGCGTTGTCGGCGCTGCCCATGCCGGCTGGAAAGGCGCGTTGACCGGCGTGATTGAGGCGACAGTCGCCGCGATGGAGCGGCTCGGCGCCAGACGGGAGACGATTGCCGCTGCGCTCGGGCCCTGCATCGCGCAACGCTCCTACGAAGTCGGCCCCGAATTCGTCGCGGCTTTCGCGGAGGCCGGAGAGGACACGCGGCGCTTCTTCGTCGCAAGCCGCAGAATGGGGCGCTCGATGTTCGACCTCAACCGCTATATCGCCGAACGGGCCGCTCGCGCGGGCGTCGGCCGCTTCGAAGACCTGGGGCTCGACACCTATGCCGACGAGGACCGGTTCTTCAGCTATCGCCGCACGACGCATCGCAAGGAGCATGACTACGGCCGGCTCGTTTCGGCGATCGTCCTGACTTGAAGGCGCGGGGTTGAACTCGCGCCCCCGGGCCGCCACAGTTAAGGCCGCAGCGCGGCCTCATGCCGCCGGCTTTCTTGAATGGCCGGGGAAGGATCATTGGTGTTCGCTGAGGCCTCCGCGCAGCGGCTTGCCCGCGCATGCCGTCGCAATGTGGGCATGCGCGAGCGGCGCATCGAGGGTGGCGCGTGAGCGAGCGGCGCCTGCATCACGCTGACAGCGCCGCCTTCCGAAATGCGATGCGCTCCCTGTCCTCGGGGGTCGCGATTGTCGCCTGCGGCGACGGGGATCAGCGCGTCGGCTGCACCGTCACGTCGTTCGCCTCGCTGTCGCTTACGCCGCCGACGCTCTTTGTTTGCCTCGCCCGCTCATCGTCGACGCTGGCCGGCCTGCAAGCGGCCCGCGCGTTCTCGGTCAACCTGCTGGCGTCGCGGCACGAGGCGCTGGCCCACCGGTTCAGCGGACGGGGCGGTGTGCACGGGCGCCGAAGGTTCGAAGGCGCTCTCTGGATCGCGCTCGCGACCGGGGCGCCCATTCTCGCCGATGCGCTGGCGGCCTTCGACTGCATTGTCGAGGAAGCAATCGAGCGCCATTCGCACGTCATCGTTCTCGGCGCTGTCGTCAGCCTCCGCGAGGGCATGGACGAGCCCGCGCTCGCCTATTCGCGGGGGGATTACGCGCCCGCGGCCGGCAGGACTAGGGCTCCGCAATGACATGGAAGAACGAGCCGGTGACGCGGCCCCTTCGTGAACCCGCTGGCGAGGGCGCCGTCCCATAGGCGTCCGCGACCAGAGCGAAAGGATCGTCGTCCCCGGCGAAGACGATCGTCGCGTAATGAAACTCATGTCCACGCAAGGCTGCGCCCGCGGTCCCGAGCGCGCAATCGGCGGAAAGCCGCGCCTGACGGTAGCCGAGCGTCATGCGACGCTTGGCAAAACTGGTCCCGACGCCGAGCAGTCCAGCCATCCGGTGCGACACGCCGGACGCGTCGACCAGGCTCCTGCCGAGCGCCATGTAGCCGCCGCACTCGCCATGCGCGGGCTTCGTCTCAGCGAAACGGCGGAGCCCCTCGCGGAAGCCTTCCGCCGCGGCGAGCTTTCCTGCGTGTAGCTCGGGATAGCCCCCGGGGAGCCAGCACACATCGCAATCCGCAGCGGGCGGCTCGTCGGCGAGCGGCGAGAAGGCGACGATCTCCGCCCCCGCCGCGCGCCAGCCCGCAACGAGATGCGGGTAGATGAAGGAGAAGGCTTCGTCGCGCGCGAGCGCGATTCGCTGGCCGGGCGGCCTCAGCGCAACAGCCCCCGGGGCTGGAGCGGCGAGGTTGAAAGCGCTCGCCAGCTCCAGCACACGCCCGCAGTCGACATGGGCTTCGACGACGTCGGCGATTGCGTCGAGGCGCGCGTCGAGCGCGTCTGTCTCGCCCGCCTGGACGAGCCCCAGGTGGCGCTCCGGCAACGCCAGGCGGTCGCTGCGCGGCAGCGCGCCGACCACGGGGATTCCGAGCGTCTCGATCGCCTCGGCCGCGAGGCGGCGATGCCGCTCGCTGCCGACCCGGTTGAGGATGACGCCGGCGACTGACAGGCGCCCGTCATAGGTCGCGCAGCCCTTGACGACCGCAGCGGCCGACTGCGCCTGACCCGAGACGTCGACCACGAGGAGGATCGGCATGCCGAGCGCGGCCGCGACGTCGGCCGAGGCGCCGCTCCGTCCCGGCGGCGCCGGCACACCATCGAAGAGCCCCATCGAGGCCTCGCAGAGCGCGAGCGCCTGGCCGGCCGTAGCGCGCCCGGCGAGCGCGGCCAGGAGATCCGGCGCCATCGCCCAGGAATCGAGATTGACGCCCTCGACGCCGGACGCGGCGGCGTGAAAGGCCGGGTCGATATAGTCGGGTCCCGACTTGAGGCCGACCACGGCGAGGCCGCGCCGACGAAAGGCGCGCAGGAGGCCGAGCGCGATCGTGGTCTTGCCGCTGCCGGACCGCGGCGCGGCGATCATGAGGCCGCGGGTCAATCGGGAGGGCCCGGCCAATCCGTGATTCGATTCAAATTTTTCAAAAGGTTAGGCGCCAAAGACTGTCCCTTTTTGCTCGACGCCGCGGCGCCCCCGGCGAACGTCAGCTGAGTCAGGCCGGAGGCAAAGGATTTGAAAGCCGCACGCAAGGAATTGAAAGCTCGGCGCAAGGAAATGAAAGCTGGCCGCAAGGATATGAAAGTCCGGCGCAAGGAAATGAAAATAGCCTTTTGAGGAAAGACTATATTTTTCAATCACTTAGCTCCAAGTGGCATTTGCGCCTCCATTCCCTGAGACACGATCGGCTCCAAATCCAGAACGAAGAACGATAAAACCACGAGCCAGCCCGCTTGGCAAGAAAATGTTTGTTTTTTCAGAAATCGCCGAGCGAGGGCGGACTACGCCGCGTCCTTCGGCATGGGCCCCGCCCTAGGCAAAGCCGAAGCCGCGCTCTAGACCCTTGAGAATGAGCGAGGCTCAACCGGAGCGGCCGCTGCGGCGCGGGTGGACGACGGGCGCCTGCGCCAGCGGGGCGGCGCGCGCGGCCTTCGAGGCGCTGCTCACCGGCGTCTTCCCCGATCCAGTTCCGGTCGCCCTGCCGAAGGGCTTAAGGCCCGAGTTCGCGCTTGCAACCTACGGGCTCGTCCAGGCCCCGGACGCCGATTTCGCCAATGCGGGAATCGTCAAGGACGCGGGCGACGATCCCGACGTGACTCATGGCGCGCTGGTGGTGGCGACGGTGCGCTTCGCGCCGAAAGGCGCCGGCCTGAGCTTTCGGGCCGGCGAAGGCGTAGGCTTGGTGACCCGGCCCGGCCTGCCGCTGCCGCCGGGCGAACCAGCGATCAATCCGGCGCCGCGCGCGATGATCCGCGCCAACCTCGAAGAGGTGGCCGGGAGGCTCGCGGTCGGTGTCGACCTCAACGTCGAGATTTCGATCCCCGGCGGCGCAAAGATCGCCGAGCGCACCGCCAACGGCCGGCTCGGCATTGTCGGGGGTCTTTCGATCCTCGGCACGACCGGCGTCGTCGTGCCCTATTCGTGCTCGGCCTGGATCCATTCCATCCATAGCGGAGTGGACGTCGCCCGCGCCAGCGGCTGCACGCACATCGGCGCGGCGACGGGCGAAACGTCCGAGGCGGCCATCCGCGCCCTTTATCGCCTGCCCGACCACGCGCTGATCGAAATGGGCGATTTCGCCGGCGGCTTTTTGAAGCGCCTGCGCGCCCATCCGGTTGCACGCGTCACCATCGCCGGCGGGCCGGCCAAGATAACGAAGCTCGCCGAGGGCATGCTCGATCTCCACTCGAAGCGCGGCGCAGTCGATCTCGAAGCGCTGGCCGCCCGGGCCTCCGAAGCCGGAGGGTCGCCTTCGCTCACGCATGCGATCGCCGCCGCCAATAGCGGGCTGCACGCTTTCGAGCTGGCGGAAGCCGCCGGATTCGACCTGCCCGCGCTTGTCGCGGACGCGGCGTGGCGCACCGCCGCGCGCGTCATCGCCGGGGCGCCGTGCGAGCTCGAGATTGTCGTGGTGGGCCGCGACGGGCGCGTTCTCGGGAGCAGCGGATTCCGGCGGGCGTAGAGCTCAGCTCGTCGACAAAGGCGCCAATGAACCGATTTCGCCATCAGAAGCTTATGCGAAATCCCGCGGCCCACATTGGGCCGTTGTTTTGAATCAGACCTTCACCGGTTCGAAAATCGCGCTAGGAGCCGCCCTTTCAGAGTTTCGGTGCAAGGCGCCGCTAACTGTCTGCGCAACGAGTGAGTTGATAGCGTCTGCTCCCATGGCTATTGCACTACCAATGACGCCATTCGGCTGAATGACGATGGCAGCGGGCGTGCCCCGCACTTGGTAGGCCGCAGCCACCTCACGCTTCTGCTGCAGCAGCACTCGGCGTAGCCTATGCTCATCCATCTTGGCTTGGTTGGACGCCGCCGTGCCCTCACTCACGAGGGCGAGGGTCATGTCGCCAGAATGCTCCTGTTGCCAACGGCTAACCTCCGGCAGGAGCGCGTCGCACGGGCCGCAACCGGGATCGGTGAAAAGAAGAAACACCGGCTTGACGCCATCGAGCAAATCCTCGAGCGCCGCTGATTCGCCGTTCACTCCATCTAGCCGGAAGCTTGGCACCGGTGAACCCACTGGCAATCCCTCTACCCTCCCCTGTTGCTGAAGCGCAGCGTTGACGCCAGCAGAGCGAGCGTCCAAGGCGTCCAGGCGCAGAAGAATTCGGCCCTGCTGTCTCAGAATTTGCACCAGCAGCGCCACCTGGGCGCCAGCGAGGGCGAGTCCAAGAACAACGCTGAGAAAGGCAGCACGGCCGAACGTCATTTGCTCGACTGGCCATCTGATAAGGTCTGGACCCGGGTCAGCTTGGCCTTGCCACACGACGAATCCGGCGGCAGCACTTAAGACCGCGTTGCGCGCCAATGTCGACCAACCTACGGGCGCTGAATGTATCGCGCCGAAGCAGTTGCATACGGGCGCGCGCCCGACCGCCAAATTCGCCCCGATCGCCAGGGCGAAAAGGAGCAGCAAAGTCAGCGCGCCAACCGACCCAAACCATGCGAATCGCCCCACGATCAATGCCGAGCCGATGGTCAATTCCACCAACGGGAGCGCTGTTGCCAGTCCAGCCGCTAGATGCGGAACGCCGAAATCGATGAGAGTTTGTCGACCTCCCACGGGGTGGACGAGCTTGCCGCCCGCAGCAACCAGAAACGTAATGGATAAGAGCAGCCGCGCCGCTACGAGCCCAACGCTTGCCATGAGCGGCCAATCAATCATTAGAAATAACCATAGGGGCAATTCGGATCGGGCACCCGAGGGAATGGACCGACCAGCGTCGCTGGATAGAAAGGCGGATATTCGCCCGCCGTACAAACCCTAGTGGATCGCGTCTGACATTTGAATCCAAGGGGGATTCCTGTCGGAACTCGCGGCGTGCGAGTCTGCGGCATGCGCCCTGGCATTTCCATATCCGTCACGCCCGCCGACCTTGATCGGCTCGTCGCTCTGGTCAAAGACCGCAACGCACCGCAGAAGCATGTCTGGCGGGCGCAGATCGTATTGCTGAGCGCCAGGGGCGCCGGGACGAACGCGATCATGTGCGAGACGGGCAAGTCCAAGACCTGCGTCTGGCGCTGGCAAGAGCGTTTCGCCGCCGAAGGCGTGGACGGACTTTTGCGCGACAAAACGCGGCCTTCGCGCATCCCGAAGCTCGATCCCTCGGTCGCCGAGCGTGTCGTCGCGCTGACCATGGAGGCGCCGCGCACGAAGCGACGCACTGGACCGGTTCGGCAATGGCGGGGGCGGCTGGCGTCAGCGTCAGCTCCGTGCAGCGCATCTGGCGCGCGCACGGGCTCCAGCCGCATCGGGTCCGGCAGTTCAAGCTGTCCAATGACCCAGCCTTCGTCGAGAAGCTGCGCGACGTCGTTGGGCTCTATGTGGATCCGCCGGCGCACGCCGTCGTGCTCAGCGTCGACGAAAAGAGATCCCATGGGGAGGTGGATAGCGACAGGCACTTTGGCAGAGTGAGGTTGCTACCACGCACTCTGGAGGAGACCATGCAAACAGTAGCTGACAGCAAAGAAGCACCGACTGCTATCCGTACTGATCTTGGCGCGATTTTTGTATAGTTGGAACTCAGTAGATAGACATGGCTGATCACGTCGCTGTCGCCAGGCGGCGGAGAGAAGATGTAGAAGCAAGTGGTGCGTGGTGGCGATGTGGCCGGACTACTGGAGCGCTTTGCGCGACTTCGCGAGAAAGCGCGGGCGAGGACGGGCAAGGTCTTCCCGTTCGTTGTCATTCAGGAGGCTGGCCTCGACGGATTCTGGATAGATCGCGCGCTGCAGAATGAAGGGATAGAAAGCCACGTAGTCGATACGGCCTCGATAGCGACATCGAGTAGGCGCAGGAGGGCGAAGACTGAGGGGATAGACGGAGAGGAGCTGGTTAGAGAGCTGCTGGAGTTAAAGAGGGGAGAAATAGGGTGTGAGAGATGGTAAAGGCAAGGACTAAAGAGGAAGAGGAAAGAAGCTGATATGAAGAGAGAGCAAGGTGCTGATAGTGGAGAGGGTAAGGCAAGTAAATAGAGTAAAGGGGCTGCTGTTCTCACAGGGGATATAAGGCTACGAGAAGCTGCGCAGTGAAAGGCGGCAGCGACTGGATACGCTACAGAAAGGCGATGGTAGATTGCTGAAGGATAAACTGAAGGCGCAGGTTAGCAGTGAGCTAGATAGACTGGAACTGTAGCTAAAGAAGATAAAGGAAGTGGAGGAAGAGAGGGAAGTGCTGCTTGAAGAGAAACGGGTAGCAGAGTCAGAGAAAGAGGAGATGTTGCTAGACATCAAGGGCATCGGCCGGAGTTCGCAGCCATCCTCTGGTCGGAAGGGCTCTTCTGGCACTTAGACAATAGACGACAGATAGACTCTTATGCGGGCTTGGCTAGACACACTGGCAGAGTGGATAGGTTGATAGCGAACAGGGCGTGTCTAAAGCAGGCAATCCGCGATTGCGAACAATGCTCATAGAACTAGAGTGGCTATGGCTGCGATATCAGAAGCACTAGGCGCTGGCTCTGTGGTTTGAAGAACGGGTCAGGCGCAATGGCGGCAGTCTTAAGAAGACGACAATCGTGGCTCTGGCGCGCAAGTTGCTGGTAGCGCTCTGGAAATATGTGACTGCAGGCGTTGTCATCGAGGGAGCCGTGATGAAACGTACCTGACGATAAACGCTGACCGAATCCTTAAATCATCCAGGACTTGATCAGTCCTGACGGATAGAGGTGGACGAACCGCATAAGAAAATGGCCTAAAAAGATAGTCTTCAAGAATGGTCTCGTCTTTATGAGAGAAGACTGCCGCAAGCGGGATATAGGTGCAGCTGTTTAGCGCGGCGACTGAATGTGAGGTTGATCGTGCTCGGAAACGAGCTGCGTAATGCAATCGGGCTCAGACCTCGGATACCGAACAGATACTGGAGATCTGCGGATGTCACTCTAATACGACTCCCTTGACCCGAACCTCCCCATGTGAGCCAGATCCAGGCGCTCGACCGAACCCAGCCCGGCCTGCCGCTCAAGAAAGGCCGCGCCGGAACCATGACCCACGACTACAAGCGGAACGGGACGACGACCCTGTTTGCGGCGATGAACGTGCTCGACGGAACCGTCATCGGCCGCAACATGCAGCGCCACCGGCATCAGGAGTTCATCCGCTTCCTCAACGCCGTCGAGCGCGAAGTTCCCGTCGGCAAGACCGTCCATGCGATCCTCGACAACTACGCCGCCCACAAGCATCCCGCCGTGCGCCAATGGCTCGCGCGCCATCCGCGCTGGACCTTCCACTTCACGCCGACCTCGTCCTCCTGGCTCAACGCCGTCGAGGGCTTCTTCGCCATCCTGACCAAGCGGAGTCTCAAGCGCGGCGTGTTCCGATCCGTCACAGACCTACAGGCCGCCATCAACCGCTTCCTCGAAGATCACAACACCCACTCGAAGCCGTTCCAATGGGTCGCCGACCCCGACAAAATCGTCGCCGCGTCAGACGAGGGCATCAGGCGTTAGATTCGATCCACTAGCGCGTAACAACATCCATTTTGGCAATAGCTGCCGTTTGTGCAGGCCCCGCCGCCTGGTAAATCCAGACCGCACTGCACGAATACCGGCGTTTTGTAGGTCCTACTCGCCGTAACGTTATAGCCCCACAGAGTTCCATAAGATGTCGGGCATTGGGCTGTTTCAAAGTAATATCCCAACGACGCTGGTCCGGAAACGCCGGAACCCAGCACCAGTGTAGTCGACCATAACCAGTTCTGTGTTTGGCAATACCTGCTATTATCGCCGCAAACGCCGATCCAATACGTGTCGCCAGCAGCTCCCAGATACTGGTTACCGGAAACAGTTATACCTGCCCCAAACGCCACTGGACTTACAGTGACATTCAGTAGGTGGTGGTTGCAGCACGCAAGAGGCGGGATGCACGAACTCAAGGCGCTTCCAGCTACGCCAGTTGCACCGACCCGCAGAAACTCGCGGCGGTTGGGCGCGTTCGCCAGTTTCACAGTCAAACTGTCGAACCAATGGTGGCCCCGAGCGACCGCCGCCGACGGCTCTGAATCCGCATCGAACAATCGGATGATTGGGTCGAACAGCGAAAGCATCACTCTTCCCCTGACCTAGAGGGTGACCGGCTCCGCGACTAAATCCAAATGGAGGTTTACTTCACAAAGGTCCACAATGCTACCATTTGTTTCGCCTTCTGGGCTTGTTGGTCGACGTCGCCGGCTGGCCATTCCGCCCCTCGCCCGCGCGAAAGCAGAGCCAGCGTTGTAGAGTTCGCTCTCGCGATAATCTTCTGCGCCCAGCGAGGGCGCGACGGGCGGGTGCTGGCGAGCAGCGGATTTCGGCGGGTCTAAGGGGCAGGCCCTTGCACGCCGCTCGGCCGGGTAAGGTTTCCGGTCCGCCCGGCGCCCGCTTGAACCGGCGATCTAGCGCAGAAGCTCGTAGCCGGACGTGTGACATTCGCCCAACCCGCACTGGACGAGCACGGCGAGACAGTTAATCCCGCAGATAACAATCACGTAGAGGCTGAGACCGTAAGTCAAACGGCGTAGGGTTGATCCTTCCGTCTCCGGCGCGGCCCGAGGCCCTCCAAAAATTGCCAATCGGAGCGCGAATCCAAGCAGGAGCGCGACCGCGATGAAGACCGACCAAACAGGCATATGGACGCCAAAAACGGCGCCGCCAACGTAGGCGTGTCCCGGACGTGGAAAGAGATCAAGCAAGGTCTGACGCGCGGAAATCACCAGGAGCAGCACCGAGAAAACGAGGCCGATTCCCGCGCCTCGCTGTGAGCCGTCGCTGCGCAGTTGCTGTATAAGGCCAAAGCAACACCCGAACATCGCTACGCGTTCGAGCAAGCAAAGTGGGCAGGGAATTTCCCGGTCGGCAAATTGGATAACCATCGCCGCGGTAAGGATGCCGGCCAGGACGAGCAGCATGAGCCAGAGGATCAGGCGATAGCGTGTGGATGAGTTGTCGTTGTTGGGAGGTTGGTGTCGTTGAGTGGTGGGTTGATTGATGTATTTGGATGTGGCTGTATGCCCTTCGGCGAGAGGCGGCGGCTCAGCCATTCGATAGGCGGGGGCGAGGGTGTACATCGCTTCAAATTCCAGGCCATGGTCACGAGGCTCACTCGCCGCGACGTTTCGAGCCGCGCAGGGAAAATTGACGGAACCCGAGCGGGATTTGATGATGCCGAACACCGGCTCGGGGTTGTTGCGCAAGGCGTAGAGCGCTCGGCCGGCGGGCGTCTTCAACGATGCGCCATCGCCTCGACCGGCGTCGGGTCCTCGGCGCTCTGGCGCTTCTCGAACCGCTCGCTCAGCGGCGGATGATGCGGTGGCGGCCCATCGCGATGGCGGGCTCCACGCCGGCCTTCTCGCACGCAGCCACGTGCCCGCGCTGAAATAGCCGGTGTCGGCCAGCAGATGTCGACCTTGCCCAAGCCTTCGGGCAACGCGCCGATCTTCTCCAGCATCGGTTCGACCTGGTTCGTGTGGGCGCCTGGACCACGAGTCGCCACCACCAGAAGGCTACCCGCCGCCACCGCCGCCTGCGCGTTGTAGCATTGGTCGAAGCCGCCGCCGGCCGCCGGCATGATGCGCGACTCCTCGTCCGTCAGGTTGACCTGATCGCTCGGCAGCGGCCCTTCGGTCGGCGGCGCCGGCGGTTTGCCCCCGGGTTCTGCCCGTCGCGGCGGTCCTGGCCTCGCGCGCCGCCATCTTGGCTTCATGCTCCGCCTTCTCGCGCGCGTGCCGCTCCCTGGCTCGCGCCTCGATCGTCGCCGAGCCTCGGCGATCTTGCGCAGACGCTCCTCGCGCCGCGCCAGTTCGTCGGGGATCGACATCCCGTCGGGAACATCGACTTGTCCGCTGCCTCCGCCTTGGCCAGCAAATCGGCGACCTCGGCCTTCAGTTGCTCCTCGAGCTTGCCAGCGTACTCATAGGAAAGCGCGCTGTGCCGACTCGCGTTGGCGTGGACTCGTCCCGTCAGTCCGATCGTGCCCATCTTCAGAACGCCAATCTCGCGCGCCAACCGAAGAACCTCGACGAACAGCTTCTCGATCTCCTCAAGAACCGCCGCCGAAACGTGGCGATCGTGTCGTGGTCGGGATGATCGTTCGCCGCGATCACCGAAACGCCACCGAGTTGAGGTCGCCCGCTCCAGCTTCCGGCTGGAGAACACCCCCGTCGCGTAACCGTAAACCAACAGACCCAGCAACATCCGCGGATGATACGAAGCCGAACCCGAGCCTCGGTAAGCCACGCTCATCCGGCCCAGGTCGAGACCGTCGATCACTCGACGATGAACCGCGCCAAATGCTCTCAGAAGCCAATCGTCCACCGAAGGTGGCAGAAGATAACTAGTCAGCAGATCGATAGAGAAAAAGAAAAAGAAAAGGAAGAAAAGAGGAAAAGAAGAAGGGGAAGACTAGCACCACGCTCAGCGGCGATTCAGAGTCTTCGTTTGCGTTCATGGCTCAGACAGGTCTGATCGGGGCGAAGAATTGTTTCAGCTCAACTTGAAGCCAGGGCATCCTGAACCCATAGTCAGGGCTATAGATTTCCCACAGAAACAAGTAGATACATAGGCCCAGTGACGCTCCGAGGCAGGCCAGCGCGGATCGTCGCCACCCCGCGTGGTCCAAAATGAATGCGACGAACAAGGCCGCAAAAATAGCGAACATCACGGGGCGGGCCTCATCATGCTGACCTTGTTGTCGATCGGTTATTCTTGTCCGATATCCGGCTCGCGAGGCAAAAACCGAGTCCAGATTGCGCCGGTCGACCAATTCCGGCAACCGACAGGCGTCGGGTTGTAGATCGGGAGTTTTCCTTAGGCCGCCGGCGCCCGCCTTGCCCCCATCGGCAGGAGGCGTGTTACAACAGCGGCGGAGACTCGAACGTTGCGGGCAAGCCTACCTGCGCTGTCGAGAGCCATAGCAGTTGATCGCCAGGCGGAGGAAACGGGAATGATATTCGGCAAGTGGCTCGCGCGGATTTCGGCCGCGCTTCTCATCTCGGTTTCGCCATTTGCGGCACAGGCGGCGGACAAGGTCGTCATCGGCGATATCGACGACATGTCGGGCCCCTATGCGGACGTGAACGGCCCACGGGCGGTCGAGGGGATCAAGATGGCGATCGCCGATTTCGGCGGCGCCGCGCTCGGCCAGCCGATCGAGTTTCTGACGGCGGACCACCAGAACAAGCCCGACATCGGCGCGAACAAGTTCCGCGAGTGGGCCGACACAAAAGGCCTGACGATGCTGCTCGGCGGCTCCAACACCGGCGTGAGCCTCGCGATGGCGCCGGTCGCCAAGGAAAAGAAGGCGCCCTTTTTCGCCATCGGCGCCGCAGGGGCTTCGCTGACCGGCAAGGACTGCAACGCCGACATGATCCATTACGGCTACGATACGACGGCGCTCGCCAACGGGACGGCGACGACTATCCTCGATCAGGGAGGCAAGGCCTGGTTCTTCCTCACGGCGGACTATGCGTTCGGCACGCAGCTCCAGGCGGCGGCGACAAAGGTCGTCGAAGCGGGCGGCGGAAAGGTCATCGGCTCGGTGAGGGCGCCGCTCGGAACGTCGGACTTCTCGTCGTACCTTTTGCAGGCGCAGGGGTCGGGGGCCCAGGTGGTCGGCCTCGCCAATGCGGGCGCCGATTTCAGCAATTCGCTGAAGGCCGCGCATGAATTCGGCCTGACCAACACCATGAAGCCTGCGGCGCTGCTTGCCTTCATCACCGACATCAACGCAGTCGGGCTCGAGACGGCGCAGGGGCTTTATCTCACCGCCGCGTGGTACTGGGACCTCAACGACAAGAGCCGCGCCTTCGGCAGGCGCTTTTTCGACAAGACGGGCGCCATGCCGACCTACAATCTGAGTCGAAGGCGCCCTGGGACTACTACAAGCTGGTGAAAACGATGTCGGGCGAGAAGGCGTTCGGCAAGCTCGCCGACTCGACGTGCCCGCTGGTGAAGAACTAGCGCCGACAAGGCCGGCCCGGTACCCGTGGACTGAGGCCGCCGCCGGCTCCGTGGCTCAATCGTCCTCGCCCGGCCGGCCGCCCGCTCTGAAACGGCGAACATAATCGGCGTTGTAGAGTTCGCTCTCGCGAAAATCCTGCGCCGCGAGCGCGGGGCCGACAAGGATGAGCGCGGTGCGCTCGACGGGGCTTTCACGCATTGCCGCGACGATGTCGCCTAGCGGCGCCCGAACAATCTGCTCGTCGGCCCATGAGGCACGGGCGACGACGGCTGTGGGACAGTCGCGGCCGTAGAAGGGAATGAGCTCGACCGCGACGCTCTCGAGCGCGTGGATCGAGAGGTGGATCGCAAGCGTCGCGCCAGTGCCGGCGAAGGCGGCGAGCGTCTCGCGCTCGGGCATCGGCGAGGCGCGGCCGGAGGTGCGGGTCAGCACCAGCGACTGGGCGATTCCGGGCAGCGTCAGTTCGCGCTTCAGCGCCGCGGCGGCGGCGGCGAAAGCCGGGACGCCGGGCGTCACCGAATAACGCACGCCCTCTTGATCGAGGCGGCGCAGCTGCTCGCCCATCGCGCTCCAGATCGAGAGGTCGCCCGAGTGCAGGCGCGCCACGTCCTTGCCCGCTTGCGTCGCCTCGACGCAGAGCTTGACAATCGCGTCGAGATCGAGCGGCGCGGTGTCGACGATTTCTGCGCCCGGCGGGCAATGGTCGAGCAGCGCTTTCGGCACGAGCGAGCCGGCGTAGAGACAGACGGGCGAGCGCGCGATGAGATCGCGCCCGCGCAATGTGATGAGGTCGGGCGCGCCTGGCCCGGCGCCGATGAAATGCACCGTCATGGGCCTGTCCCCGAGAGCGCGATGGCGCAGGTCGCGCCGTCCGCCGCGAGACGCGGCCCGAGCAGCCGGCCGCCTGCGCCGGCGCCCGCGAGCGCCGCCGCTTCCGCGACATTGGGCGCGCCGAAGCGCGATTGTGCGGCCTTGGAGGGCGTGAGAATCCGTTGGGCTTCGGCCTCAAGAGCCGCAAGCGGCAGCGCAGTCAGCGGCGCGCCGATGAGACGCGCCGCTTCGACGAGGCCCGGCTCGTCCGCCTTGGCCGCGAGCGTGAACAGGCGCCGCTCGCCGTCCGGCGCGTTGAGATCGGCGAGCGCACGGCGCGCGAGCGCGGCGATCATGTCACCCTTCACGCCCGCACGGCAGCCGAGACCGATGGCGACGAAGCGGCTCATGGTTTGGTCAGCCGCCATTGCACGACCGGCATCGCCGCGCGCCAGCCGGTGAACCGCCCGACCGGCTCGGCGTAAGCGGTGGCGATCTGCGCCAGCTCGCCGCCCCGGTGCGCGCGCCAACCGACACAAGCGGCCTGCGTTTCGAGCGTGACCGCGTTGACGACCAGCCGCCCGCCTGGTCGGAGCGCATCATAGGCGCGCTCGACGACTTCGGGCGCGCTCGAGCCGCCGCCGATGAAGACCGCGTCCGGCTGAGGCAAATCCCCGAACGCATGCGGCGCCGCGCCGGTGACGACGGAAAGCGCGGGGACGCCGAGGCTGAGCGCATTGCGCGCAATCCGCGCCGCGCGCTCGTGGCGGCCTTCGATCGCAACCGCGCGATTGGCGGGGTCGGCCAGCATCCATTCGATGGCGACCGAGCCCGAACCGGCGCCGACGTCCCACAGGAGCTCCCCACGCCGCGGCGCGAGCGCCGCGAGCGTGATCGCACGAATGTCGCGCTTGCTGATCTGGCCGTCATGCTCGAACCACTCATCGGGCAGACCGGCAGCACGCGGCAGCACGCGGGCGTCGCGGTCGGCGACAACGTCGAGCGCGATGGTGTTGAGCGCGGCGACGTTGTCGAGCGCGAAGCTTTGCGCATGCGCTGCGCGGACGCGCTCGCGCGGGCCGCCCATCGCTTCGCAGACGGTCAGCACGGATCGCCCCATGCCGCGCGCCGTGAGCAGCCCCGCCAGCTTCCACGGTGTCGCATCGTCCCAGGAGAGCGCCAGGATCCGTGCGCCGGGCTCGAGATGGGGAATGATCGCCTCGAGCGGGCGGCCATGCAGAGAGAGGAGCGCGCAGTCCTGCTGGCTCCAGCCGAGGCGCGAGGCGGCGAGCGCGAAAGCCGATGGCGCCGGGACTGCAATCATCTCGGCGGGCGCGAAGCGGCGGGTCAGCATCGTCCCGACGCCAAAAAAGAACGGATCGCCGCTCGCTAGCACGCAGACGGACTTGCCCCGCCAGGCCTCGATCCGGTCGAGCGCATGCTCGATCGGCGACGGCCAGACGAGGGTCTCGGCGGCAAGCGGCCCCGCAAGCGCGAGATGGCGCCGGCCGCCGACGACGAAGGCAGCTTGCGCGAGGAGACGGCGCGCGGCAGGAGGATAGGCCGTCGAGCCCGTCCTCGCCGAGCCCGACGACCGCGAGCCAACGCTCCCCGCTCATGGAGCCGTCCCCTG
The DNA here is from genome assembly GCA_963787135.1 of uncultured Alphaproteobacteria bacterium. Taxonomy (GTDB): domain Bacteria; phylum Pseudomonadota; class Alphaproteobacteria; order Rhizobiales; family Beijerinckiaceae; genus Roseiarcus. Next base: position 108,694 of record CAWBBW010000018.1, read on the forward strand.
AAGCGCCCTCGCCTGCTCATTCTCGGCGGAACGTCGGAAGCAAGCGCGCTCGCCCGCCGTCTCGCCGATGAAGCCGGGGTCGCGCCGATCCTGTCGCTCGCCGGCGCGACCGCGAACCCTGCGCCCGCGCCGATCCAGCAAAGGATCGGCGGCTTCGGCGGCGCCGAAGGCCTTGCGTCCTACCTCGAGGCCGAGCGCATCGACGCCCTGATCGACGCGACCCATCCTTTCGCAGCACGCATGTCCATGAACGCGCTCGCCGCGGCCGGCGCGACCCAGACGCCGCTCGTCGTCTTCAGCCGCCCGCCGTGGGCGCCGCAGGAGGGCGACCGCTGGATCGAGGTCGCCACGATGGACGAAGCGGCCGAAGCGCTCGGGAGTGAACGAAAGACGGTGTTCCTCACCCAGGGGCGCATGCAGCTCGCGGCCTTCGCCAAGGCGCCGCAGCATCGCTACGTCGCGCGGGCGATCGACCCGCCGGCCGGGATCGACGCATTGCCCGAATGCAAACTGATTCTCGCCCGCGGCCCCTTCGCGCTCGCCGACGAACTCAAGCTCATGCGCGACGAGCGGGTCGAGACGCTGGTGACCAAGAACAGCGGCGGAAGCGCGACTTACGCCAAGATCGAGGCGGCCCGGGCTCTCGGCGTCGGCGTCGTCATGGTTCGTCGGCCAAAGCCGCCGGAGGCGGAGACGCTGCATGATCTCGACGACGTGATGTCCTGGATCGCAAGTGTCCTGTAGCCGCGATCGCTGATCGCCGCCGACGCGGTGCATAGGGCGTCCGGATGGACACCCGTCTTTCGACGGGCTTTGGACCGCGTCTACAAAGGCGCCCCAGCTTCTCATCGCGGCGCCCCATAGGAGCGCGGCGTCAGCATCCACGGCCGCCGGCCGTCGCGGGCGATGAAGCGGGTTTCGCTCGATCCGACGATGACCAGGGTCGCCATGTCGACAAGGCTCAGGTCAGCTTCGGCGAGGGTGGTCAGCGTCAAGACCTCGTCGGCGCGGCCGACCGCTCGGGCGAAGGCGACCGGCGTCGCCGCGCCCCTCAACGCGCGCAGGAGATCGAAGGCCTCGACGATGCGCGTCGGCCTCGCCTTCGAGGCAGGATTGTAGAGCGCAAGAACAAAATCGCCTTCGGCCGCCGCCTTCAGGCGCCGCTCGACGATCGCCCAGGGCTTCAGGTTGTCGGAGAGCGAGATCGCGCAGAAATCGTGACCGAGCGGCGCGCCGAGGCGGGCCGCCGCCGCCTGCATCGCCGAGACCCCGGGCGCGACCGCGACTTCGAGCGCGCGCCATTCCGGCTTGGTCTCGATCGCCTCGAACAGAGCCGCGGCCATCGCGAAAACCCCGGGATCGCCGCCGGAGACGACCGCAACCGCATTGCCCTCCGCGGCCAGCGCCAGCGCGAGACGCGCGCGGTCGAGCTCGGCGCGATTGTCGGATGCGTGCGCGCGCTGGTCCGGCCGCAAGGCGAGCCGGTCGACGTAAGGGGCGTAGCCGACGATGTCGCTCGCGGCCTCGATCTCGGAGCATGCCTCCGGCGTCATCCAATGCGCCGGCCCGGGGCCGAGGCCGACGATGGCCACGCGCCCGCTCATGGCCTGCGCCCCCGGCCGGGGACCAGAATGATGGAGAAATAGGGCGCGGCGTCGTCGCTCTTGTCGGCAAGCGGCATCACCGCCTCGCCGGTCATGGTCGCGCGTTCGACATAGATTGCGCGTTCCGCCATGCCGGTCTTCATCAGCGCCGCTTTCGCGCGCGCGAAATTGCGGCCGATCTTCATGATGACTGCGGCGTCGGCGAGCGCGAGGCGACGGATGAGCTCTTCGAGCGGAAGCGTCGCCGGCAGAACGACAAGCAAATCGTCGCCCCAGGTCATCGCCGCCGAGGCCGCGCCCCAGGCGCCGCAGATCGAGGACACGCCGGGAACGATCGTCACCCTGAAACGCCCGCGCAGGCGGACGAAGAGATGCATGAACGAGCCGTAGAAGAGCGGGTCGCCTTCGCTCAACAGCGCGACGTCGCGGCCGGCAGCAAGATGCGCCGCGATCGCCGCCGTGCTTGCGTCATAGAAATTCGCCAGCGCCTCGCGATAGGGCGGATCGTCGAAATGCAACTCGGTGGTCATCGGGTAATAGAGCGGCAACTCGACATGCGACGGCTTGAGCCACCAATCGACGATGCCGCGCGCGTTGCCGCGCCGCCCGGCCTTGGCGAAAAAGGCGACGACCGGCGCTTCGGCGATGACGCGCGTCGCCTTCACCGTCAGGAGCTCCGGATCGCCGGGCCCGATCCCGACGCCGTAGAGCCGGCCCTCGGTCATTCGGCCTCGCTCGCGAGAGCGTTGACGGCCGCCGCCGCCATGGCGCTTCCGCCCTTGCGCCCGCGGATTGCGATGGCTGGCAAGCCGCTCTCGATCAGCGCCTCCTTCGATTCCGCCGCGCCGACGAAGCCGACCGGCATGCCAATGATCGCGGCGGGGCATGGCGCGCCCGCGGCGATCAGCTCAAGGAGCCGGAAAAGGGCCGTCGGCGCATTGCCGATGGCGACGACGGCGCCGGCAAGCCGGGGCAGCCAGAGGTCGATCGCCGCGGCCGTGCGCGTCGTCCCGAGCTTTTCGGCGAGCGCCGGCGTCGACGGATCGGCGAGCGTGCAGATCACCTCGTTTTCCGCCGGCAGCCGGGCGCGGGTGACGCCCTCGGCGACCATGCGGGCGTCGCAGAAGATAGCGGCGCCGGCTTCAAGCGCGCGCTTCGCCGCCTCGACCGCCCCGGGGGTGAAGACGAGGTCGAGCGCCGCCTCGACCATGCCGCAGGCATGGACCACCCTCACCGCTACCCGCTCCTCGAGGGGCGAGAATCGCCGGAGGTCGGCCTCCCGGCGGATGATGGCGAACGACTGGCGATAGATCGCCGCGCCGTCCTTCTCGTAGCTGTATCGCTCGCTCACGCTCCCGGCCTCTCGCCTTCGAACAGTTTTGCCCCTTCGCCCGCGAGAAACGCATCAATCGCCATGCTGGACAGGCCGCGGCGCACGGGCTGGTCGGCCGCTCTTCCGGAGATGACGAGATCGTATCCGCTTTCAGTCGCGATCAGAGTCGCCGCGGTCGGAAAAGGCCTTGCGCAGCCCTTGGCGCAGCCGCTCACGTGCAGAATGACGTCCTCGCCGGCCGGCAGCAGCGACGCCCAGCGGGTGGCATCCCCGCGCGATGGGCGGGCTCCGTGCATGCAGGCGGGCGCGCCGGGACAGGCGACGATGCGAAGCCGCAGATCGCCGGGCTCGACGACGAAGCCGAGCTTCGCGCAAGCGCCGACGAAGGACGCGGCGCCCCGCGCTGTAAGGCCGGTCACGAGAAAGGATCGCCATGGCGCGAGCCTCAGACTGTCGGCGCCCGCGGCTCGGGCGCGATCGATCAGAGTCCCGAACCGGCCGGCGTCGATATCGCCGAACGGCGCCGCAGCGCCGACGACGATCGCGGAACCGAAAGCGTGACCGCCGAGCACGTCGAGCGGCGCGGCCGAGCGGCGCGGCCGCGGGCGGGCCCTGGCTTCGAGCCCAGCTCTTGCGAACACGGCCTTTGCGCCGAGGCGCTCGACAAGGGCGCGCATCCGCCGCGCCTCGCCTGCGCCGGCGAGGGACAGAAACGCCTCGGCGAGCCGGGACGCCGCCTCGCCGATCCCGCTCGCCGAGCCGATCGCTGCGAGTGCGTCGTCGCCGGCTAGATAGACTGCAAAGGCTGGACCGCTCCCGTCGCGCGCGGCCTCGAAGCGGATGTCCGCGTCGATATCGCCGACCGGCAGCCGCCCGCCCGCGTCGAGAATGAAGCTGAACTTCGAGGGCAGCAGGCGCAAAGCGGCGTCCTTGGCGAGCTCCCTCTCCAGAGCGGCGAGGTGTGGCGCGAAGTCGAACGCAGCGTCGGGATCGATGTCGCTCAGGGGGCTCACGACGATGTTGCGAAGACGCTCGACCTCCGGGTCCGTATCGAGGAGATCCGCAGCGGCGAGGCGGGCGTGCAGGTCCGGCAATGTCTTCTCGCTGACGCCCCGCACCTGCAGATTGCCGCGAGCCGAAAGGCTGATCGCGCCGTTGCCGCAGGCGAGCGCGCCGTCGGCGATCGCCACCGCCTGATCGAGCGTAAGCCTCCCGCCGGAGGCGCGCACGCGCACAAGCAGTCCGTCCCCGGTCGCCATCGGTCTCAGCGCCCCAGGACACCAGCCTTTCCGGCAAGGCGCAATCGCGCTCATGCGGCCTCCTGCAAGAGCGACGCCAGGATGCTCGCCGACGAATTGCGGCGCGAGCGCCAGAAGCCGCGCCGCTCGGCCTCTTCGAACACGCCCGCCATATGCCGCGCAGCCTGACGATTGGCGCGGACGAGGAATCCGCGCACGGCATCGTCGCCGAGCGTCGCATCGAACATCAGGTCGAACTGTTCGCTGCGTACCGCGTCGGTCAGCGCGGCGAAGGCGTAGAGATTGTCGAGCGACTGCGCGATTTCGCCCGCGCCCCGATGGCCGTGGCGCATCTGGCCGGCAAGCCAGCGTGGATTGGCGGCGCGGCCGCGCAGCGCGCGTGCGATCTCCTGTTCGAGCGGACGGATTTTTGGCGTCGCGGGTGCGCTCGAATCGAGATGGTAGAGCGCAGGATTGGCGCCGACGTGGGCCGCGGCCGCTGCGAAGCCGCCCTCATGCTCGGAAAGGGCGTCCGCGTCGAGCGCGTCCTGGCCCGGCAAGTCCTGCGCATGAACAAAGGCGTCGGCGCCGGCCACGCGGGCACGGAACGCGGAGGCCGCCTCGCGACCGTCGCCATCGCCGTCATAGGCGTGGCTCGTCGCGGACAGATAGGTCTCCGCCAGATCCTCCCGGCCGGCCCATTGCCCTTGAGAGATGCGCCGCCCGAGCCCAACGCCATAGGCGCCCGGCGCCGCGCCGAACACCCGGGCCAGCGTCGCTCCCTTGAAGCCGGCGAGCGGATTGTCGTCCACGCTTTCGTCGAGTTCGGCGACGGAACGCGTCGCGGCGCCGAAGAGCGCGATCTGGCTCGGAAAGACGTCACGGAACAGGCCCGAGATCCGCAAGGTGACGTCGACACGCGGCCGCCCCAGCATCGCAAGCGGCAGAATCTCGAAGCCGCTGACGCGATTGGACGAGAGGTCCCAGGTCGGCCGGCAACCGAGGAGCGCGAAGGCCTGCGCCAGATCGTCGCCGCCGGTGCGCATGGTCGCCGAGCCCCAAAGGTCGAGCACGATCCGTTTCGGCCAAGCCCCATGATCCTGCGCGTAGCGCGCGAGCACTTCCCCAGCGGCGCGGCGGCCGATCTCCCACGCGTTGCGGGTCGGAGCCGAACGTGGATCGATGGCGAAAAGATTGCGCCCGGTCGGCAGCACGTCGAGGCGGCCCCGCGCCGGCGCCCCGGCAGGACCGGGTTCGACAAAGCGCCCGGCGAGCGCGCGGATGAGGCCGAGCAACTCGCCGGCGCCGCAGTCGGCGACGCGCTCTCGCAGGGTCTCGGCGGCGTCGGCGTCAAGCTCGAGCCCCGAGACGAAGCCCCCAGCGTTTTCGGGCGAGCGGCCGAACACATGCAGCCCGTCGCCGATCCGCATGTCCTTGAGGTCGCAAAGCCAGCCATCGAGCGCGATCAGCGCCTCTTCCGGCGGCTTGCCCTCGGCGGCGCATTCCTTGAGGAGGCCCGTCGCCTGCCCTCGCTCCAGAATCAGCGCGGCGATCGTGCGGGCGCGGCGCGGATCGAGCCCCTGAGCCTGGACAAATTCGTCGAACAGGCCCTCGAGCTCAAGCGCCGCGCCGTGGGAGCCGGCCGGGATGAGCGGCGGCGTCAGATGGCCGATGGTCGCCGCGCCGATCCGCCGCTTGGCCTGCGCCGCCTCGCCGGGATTGTTGACGATGAACGGGTAGATCACCGGCGTCGCGCCGATGAGAACTTCGGGCGCGCAAGTCTCCGACAGCGCCACCGCCTTGCCCGGCAGCCATTCGAGCGTGCCGTGCGCGCCGAGCTGGATCAGCGCGTCGATACCCTCGTTGCGCGTGAGCCAGAAATGGAACGCGACGTAGGCGTGGCGCGGCGGAAGCGTCAGGTCGTGATAGTCGCCCTTGCGTGCGGCCGGGTCGCCCCGGTCTGGCTGCACCGCGACGATCAGCTTGCCGAGGCGCAGGAAGCGGAAGCAGAAGGCCCCGCCGATGAGGCAGGGATCGGCCGCGGGCTCGCCCCACGCCGCACGCAGCGCGGTCTGGAAGGCTGACGGCGCCGCGGCGAGTTCGGATTCGTATTCGGCGAGCGTCAGCGTTGGCTCGTGCGGCCCTTCCGATAGGGCGGCGATCAGCGCAGGCGCGTCGCAGTCGGGGCCGACGTCGTACCCGGCTGCGCGCAGAGTCCCGGCCATGGCGACGGCGCTCGCGGGCGTGTCGAGGCCGACCGCATAGCCCGTGCGTCCGCCACGCGCCGGATAGTCCGGCAATACGCAGGCGAGGCGCTTCTCCGCCGGCACCGTTCGCCTCAGCCTCGCCCAGGACGCCGCGATCTCCGCAACAAAAGCGACGCGATCGGCGAGCGGCTGGTGGGCGACCGCGGCGAATTCGGTCGAGGCGTCGCGCGAATTTGCGCTCTTGAAGGAGATGGCGCGGGTGAGAATCCTCCCGTCGATCTCCGGCAGGGCGACATGCATCGCAAGGTCGGCCGGCCCGAGGCCGCGCGAGGAGGCCCGCCAGGCCTCGAGTCCCATGCCCGCGAACACCACCTGCAACACGGGCGCGTCGACCGAATCGAGAACCGTCCCCTCGCTCTCGTCGAGCCGCGCCGAAAAGGCGGTCGCGTTAAGCACGACGTCGAAAGACCGGCGCTCGATCAAGGAGCGCAGAGGGGCGAGCGCGGCCTCGTCCTTGAGGCTCGTGGCATACACGCTCGTGATCGCGAAGCCTTTGCCGCGGAGCGCCAGAGCCAGCGCCTCGATCGGCTTCAGATCGTTGGCGAGGTAGATCGAACGGTAGAAAACTACGAGTGCCTGCGGCGCGCCTGGCGCGGCCTCGAAACACGCGTCCTCGAAACGGCCGAAGGCGCCGACCCGCTCGGGCGGCGGAGCGAGCGCTGCGGCGCCGAGTTCGGCGGCGAAAAAGGCGAGGCAAGCGGCCATGTTGGCGGGGCCGCCCTCGTCGAAATAACGCCAGATCCGCTCAACGGCGCCGCGCGGCAAGGTCGATGCCTCTTCGAGGCGCGCGTCGGCGAGCCGGTCGCCCGGCAAAAGAGCGAGCTTCAGGCCTCGTTTGCGCGCCAGCGCCGCCAGTTCGTCGACGCCGTAGCGCCAGTAGTCCGCGCCGCCCAGCGCGCGCACGACGACGAGCCTCGCCCGCCCACAGACGCGCTCGAGATAGAGGTCGATCGAATAGGGATGCCGCAACGCCGCAAGGCTGGCGAGCCTCAGCGTCGGCTTTGGCGCGGGCTGCGCCTCATAGGCGCGCGCGAGCGCATTGAGGTCGCTGTCAGAGAACGAGAGGAAGACGACATCCGCCGGCGTCTGGCCGAGATCGACCGCTTCGACCGTTTCGTCGAGCGAGCGGATCTCGATGCGGGGGATATGCATGAGATCTCAGGCGCCGAGCGCCGCAGAGACCGCCTGGCGGTCGACGCCCCTCTGGGCGATCACCACAAGCCGGCTCTGGCGCAGCTCGCCGGCGCCCCAAGGCCGGTCGAAGTCGCGCTGGAAGCGGGAACCGACGCCCTGCACCAGCATGCGCATCGGCTTGCCGGCGACCTCGACAAAGCCCTTGATGCGCAGGATGTCGTGCGCCTTCGTCGCTTCGCTCAGGCGGTCGATCAGCGAGTCGGGGTCGCTCGCCGCCGGGATCGCGACGACGAAGGTCTCGAAGTCGTCGTGATCATGCTCGCCCTCGGCGTCGTGGTGCGACGGCCGCGCTTGAAGATCGTCCTCGGCCGCCGCCTTCACGCCGAGCAGCACATTGACGTCGATTGCGCCCTCACGGGTCGCGGCGATCTTCACCGCGCGCGGGAGGCTTCTGGCGATTTCGGCGCGCAATTTTTCGAGCGCGTCCGGCGCGACGAGATCGGATTTGTTGAGCACCACGAGATCAGCGCACAGAAGCTGGTCCTCGTAGACTTCCTCGAGCGGATTGTCGTGGTCGAGCGACGGGTCGGCGGCGCGCTGCTCGGCGATACGCGCGGGATCGTCAGCGAAGCGCCCATCCACGACAGCGGCGGCGTCCACGACCGCGACAACCCCGTCAACGGTGAGCTTCGTGCGCAACTCCGGCCAGTCGAAGGCCTTGACGAGCGGCTTCGGCAAAGCAAGGCCCGACGTCTCGATGACAATGTGGTCGGGTCTGGGGTCGCGCGCGAGCAGCGCCGTCACCGCGGGGGCGAAGTCGTCGGCGACCGTGCAGCAGATGCAGCCGTTGGCGAGTTCGATGATCGCCTCACGCGGGCAGGCCGCGTCGGCGCAGCCTTTGAGAAGGTCGCCATCAACGCCGACATCGCCGAATTCGTTGATGATGAGGGCGAGGCGCCGGCCTCCGGCATGCCTGAGAAGATGGCGGATCAGCGTCGTCTTCCCGGCGCCGAGAAAGCCGGTGACGATCGTGACGGGGGTCTTGGCGAGCATCGGCGAGCCTATCGTGTGAGAGTGGGAACGAGCGGCGGCGTGCGCGAAATGACGCCTTTGCGGAAAGGAAGCGGACGTTCGCGCCAGGGAACGAGGCCGTCGGGCGCGGCGGCGTAGCGCCGGGCCGCGGTGACGATGTCTTCGATATTGTCCTCGCGGCTGAGGTCGCCGACGACATAGGTCCATTTGCCCGGCGCGGCGAGCGCGACTGTGCATGGCCTTTTGCAGACGGAGAGGCACTCGACCGGACAAAGCGCTATGTCCTCGTCGACCAGGCGCGCTTCGAGCGCGTCGTAGAGCGCGGCGCCGGCCGACCCTAGCTCGGACTTGCAGGTGATGCAGACGAGCACGGTCGCGGCGGGAGATGTTTGGACCTTTGGCGTCATATGGCCGTCAGGCCCGTGATCACACGACGCCTAACGGCGTCGACCCCTCATCCGGCCCTCCGGGCCACCTTCTCCCGCAAGGGGAGAAGGGAGGACGAAACTCGACACCTGCGGGAATGAGAATTTGATCTTGAAACATCGGCGCTCCTTGGCCGCCCCACCGGCGGCCCTGCGGAATGGTCGGTGCACGGCAGGTCTCCTGGCTCGCGGCGTATCGCCGACGCCGCCTTCCCGGGCGAATGACCCAGTGGCGAAGATGCGTCGGCACGCCGCTCACAGTCGCGGGGGCGGCCGCGGATCGGCGAAGGGCCTACCGCGTTCCCTATTCACCCTCGAAGACGCGAGGGACCGTGCGAGTCTTATCTTCCAGCTTGATCGCGGGTTGTCAAATTTGAGACAGGGCGTTGGCGACGCGGCCGAAATGCTGCTAGCGATCCACGCATCGCGAGGATGCAGATGGACAGAGCCGAGGACCGGCACAAGGCGAAAATGGCCAAGCGCAAGGCGGCGCAGGACGCCGAGGTCGCCGGCAAGCCAATCGCGGAGAAGGGGCTCCTGATCGTCCATACCGGCCCCGGCAAGGGCAAGTCGACGGCGGCCTTCGGACTCGCCCTTCGCGCGCTCGGCCGGGGGTTTCGCGTCGGCGTGGTGCAGTTCATCAAGGGCGCGTGGTCGACCGGCGAACGCGCTGCAATCGAGCGCTTCGAAACCCAGGTCGAGTGGCGCACCATGGGCGAAGGCTTCACTTGGGAAACGCAGGATCGTGCCCGCGACATCGCCGCCGCCGAGGCCGCCTGGGGCGAGGCGAAGCGGATGATGGCCGATCCCTCGATCCGCCTCCTCGTTCTCGACGAACTCAACATCGCGCTCCGCTACGACTATCTGCAGCTCCCCGAAGTGGTCGAAGCGCTGCGCGGCCGCCGCCGCGGCCTGCACGTCGTGGTCACCGGACGCAACGCCAAGGCGGAGATCATCCAGGCGGCCGATTGCGTGACCGAGTTTGGCCTTGTCAAGCACCATTTCGCCGCGGGCGTTCGCGCCCAGGAGGGCGTCGAATATTGACCGCCCGGGCGCTTATGTTCCAGGGAACCGGATCGGACGTCGGCAAGTCGCTGATCGTCGCGGGCCTCTGCCGCGCCTATACGCGGCGCGGTCTGACGGTGCGCCCGTTCAAGCCGCAGAACATGTCGAACAACGCCGCCGTGACGCATGACGGCGGCGAGATCGGCAGAGCGCAGGCGCTGCAGGCGCGCGCCTGCAGAGCGCAGCCGAGCATTCACATGAACCCGGTGCTCCTGAAGCCGCAAAGCGAGACCGGCTCGCAGGTCGTCGTGCAGGGCCGCGTCATCGGCGCCGCCAGGGCGCGCGACTATCAGGCGCTCAAGCCCAAGCTCATGGGTGCGGTGCTCGAAAGTTTCTTGCGACTGAAGGCCGAGGCGGACCTCGTGCTCGTGGAGGGAGCCGGCAGCGCGGCGGAGATCAACCTGCGCGAGGGTGACATCGCCAACATGGGCTTCGCCCGCGCCGCCAACTGCCCTGTCGCGCTCATCGGCGACATCGATCGCGGCGGGATCTTTGCCCAGATTCTCGGAACGAAAGCTGCGCTCTCGCGCGAAGACGCTGCGACGATTGCCGGATTCATTGTCAACAAGTTTCGTGGCGACGCCAGTCTCTTTATGAGCGGCATGGCGACGCTCGCCGAGCGCACCGGCTGGCGTGCCTTCGGTCTTGCGCCGTTCTTTCCTGCAGCGGCGCGCTTGCCTGCCGAGGACGCGTTCAGCCTCTCGAAGGTCGATGCGCGCGCCGAAGCGCGGGTGACGATCGCGGTCCCGATGCTCGCCCGCATCGCCAATTTCGACGACTTCGATCCGTTGCGGCTCGAGCCGAACGTGCGGCTCGTCTTCGTGAGGCCGGGCGAGCCGCTGCCGGTTTGCGACCTCGTCATCCTGCCCGGCAGCAAGGCGACAATCGCCGATGTCGCGTTCTTCCGCGGGCAGGGCTGGGCGATCGACCTCCTAGCCCATGCGCGGCGCGGCGGCCGGATCCTGGGCCTGTGCGGCGGCTATCAGATGCTGGGTAGGTCGGTCGCCGACCCGGAAGGAATCGAAGGGCCAGCGGGCGCCGTCGAGGGCTTCGGGCTTCTCGACGTCGAGACTGTTCTCAAGGGTGAGAAGACACTCCGATCCGTCTCCGGCAAGTGTGTCGTCAACGGCGCGCCGTTCGAGGGCTACGAGATGCACGTTGGGCAAACGATCGGTCCGGATTGCAAACGTCCGCTGCTGCGCTTCGGCGACGGAAGGATCGACGGCGCGATCTCCCCCGACGGGCGGATTGCGGGGGCTTATGTGCACGGACTTTTTGCCGACGACCGCCAACGCGCGGCGTGGCTCGACCTGTTCGGGTCGGCGGCGGAGATCGATTACGGGGCGACGGTCGAGCGCACCCTCGACGAACTCGCCGATCATCTTGCGGCGCATCTCGATCTCGACGCGATGCTCAACGCAGCGCGATGAGAGCTGCGATCGCCAGGACCAGGGCTTCGATGACGCAGGCTAGCCGATAGAGGCTCAACGCGCGCCGGATGTCGCCGGAATCTGCGTCGCGCCGCCCCTCCCCCATGAAGGCGTCATCGACCAGGGTCTCGCCATAAACCCGCGGGCCCGCCAGCTTCAGGCCCAGCGCGCCCGCCATCGCCGATTCCGGCCAGCCAGCGTTGGGCGAGCGATGTTTCACGGCGTCTCGCCGCACCGCTCGCGCCGCCTCCAGACCCGACGCGCCCGGCGCCAGCGTTGCGGCGACGATGAGCCACAGCGCGGCGAGCCGCGAGGCGGGCAGATTGATGACGTCGTCCAACCGCGCCGACGCCCAGCCGAAGGCGGCGTAGCGATCGTCCCTGTGGCCGATCATGCTGTCGGCGGTGTTGACAGCCTTATAGAGTGCGCCTCCCGTCAGGCCGCCTAGCGCTGTCCAGAGAACGGGAGCAACGACCCCGTCGGAGAAATTCTCGGCGAGACTCTCGATTGCGGCGCGCGCGACGCCGGCCTGGTCGAGTACCCGCGGATTGCGGCCGACGACCATCGCGACCGCGCGCCGTCCTTCGTCAAGGCCTCGATCCAGCCCGTCGGCGACCGCGCGCACATGGGCGTCAAGACTGCGCTGCGCCGGCAGGCTTGCGGCAAGAAGCGCAAGGGCAGCGAAGCCAACGACGCCAAAAGGCTCCAGAAGGCGCGTCGCCGCGCCCGCAACGAGGGCGGCCGGCGCAAGATAGAGCAAAAGCCCGAGCGCGCCGAGCGCGCGCCGCATGGCAAAGCTCGCATCCGGCCGGTTGAGAAGCACATCAAGCTGCTTGAGCCACGCGCCCATCCAGGTGACGGGATGGCCGACCACGCGATAGAGAGGCGTCGGATAGCCGATCAACGCCTCCAGCCCCAAAGCGGCGAGCGCGAGCGGCAGCGACTGCGAAAGGGACATGATGGCGGGGCGGACCTGCGCGGCGGGCTACGAAGCCCTTGCCTATCACGGCGGCGCGCTCGACGTCGCGCGCCGGCTCGTCCCCGGGGCGCCGAAACCCTGGATTGATCTCTCGACCGGAATCAATCCGCACGCCTATCCGCTGCCCGATCTCGGGCGGGACGTCTGGACGCGCTTGCCTGGCGCCGAGGCGCTCGCCGAACTCGAGGCCGCCGCCGCCTATCGATACAGAGTGACGGCTGAAATCGTGGTCGCGGGGCCCGGTTCGCAGGCGCTCATTCAGGCGCTGGCGCGAATCATGCCGCGCGGCGCCGTCGGCGTGCTCGGACCGACTTACAGCGGCCACTGGGAAGGCTTCGCAGCTGCGGGCGCCACCGTCGTCCAGTCGAAATGGCTCGAGGACTTGGCCGACTTCAAAGTCGCGATCGTCGTCAATCCGAACAACCCCGACGGCCGCATCGAGAGCCGAGATGACCTGCTCGAACTGCATGAGCGGCTTGACCGGCGCAGGGGGGTCCTGATCGTCGACGAAGCCTTCGCCGACTTCGACGGAGCTGAGCAGAGCCTGGCGCCGGTCTTACCCGCATTTAACGCGGTCGTCCTGCGCTCCGTTGGGAAGTCCTTTGGTTTGGCGGGGGTTCGGCTTGGCTTTGCGATTGCCTCGCCTGACATCGGCGAGCAGCTGCGGGCAATGCTCGGGCCGTGGCCGGTCAGCGGCCCAGCCATTGCGATCGGGACCCGGGCGCTGATCGATTTGGCTTGGACCGATGCGATGAGCGCGCGTCTCGGTGCGGAAGCGGCGCGCCTCGACGCGCTCCTCGAGAGAAACGGATGGCGCATTCTCGGCGGGACGCGGCTCTTCCGTCTCGCCGCCAAAACGGAGGCAGAGGCCGCGTTTCGCCGGCTGCTCACGGCCGGGGTCCTGACCCGACCCTTCGTCGGAGCGCCCGATCGCCTGCAATTCGGCATCCCCGCCGAGGAGGCGCACTGGGATCGGCTCGCGACCGCGCTGCAAAGCTGAAGGCCCAAGCGCGGCTGCCCGCAGAATGGCTTGCCTTCCCGCCCGCCCCGCGTGACAACCTGGCATGGCGATTCGCGAGCCGCGCGTCTTCACGATTCCTCCGGGGGCGCCGTTTCTGCCCACCCTCGCCCACGCGTTGCTCGACCGCGAACTGATCCCCGGTTTTCCCGCGGCGGGCGATCCCCTAGCGCTCGCGAGCGCAACAATCTACGTGCCGACGCAGCGCGCCGCAGCCGCATTGGCCGAGGCGCTCCTTGCGGCGAAAGGCGCACAGAGCATCCTCCTGCCCCGCATCGCGCCGCTCGGCGCCTTCGAGCCCGTCGACACAGGAGCGTTTTTCGAGGCTGAGGGGGATGAGGCCCCGCACCCTGGGCCGCCGCCCGCGGTCGGCGATCTCACACGCCGCCACATGCTTGCGACCCTCGTCCGTGCCTGGGGCGAGGCGTTGCGCGGCGCGATTCGGGGCGTCGACGCCGACGGCCGCCTCATTGTCGACGGCCACGAGGCAGCGCTCGTCGCCACGACCTCTTCGCAAGCCTACGCGCTCGCCGGCGACCTTGGTGCGCTGATCGACGACATGATCATCGAAGGCGTTGACTGGAGAATGCTCGAAACGCTTATGCCGGAGACCTATGATTCCTACTGGCGCATCACCCTCGACTTTCTCAAGATCGCGTTCGCCCATTGGCCCCAATGGCTGGACGAGCACGGTCTTGTCGATCGCGCCAGGCGGACCTCCCACCTCGTCCAGTCCGAGATCAGCGCCCTTAAAGCCGGCGCCGGCCGCGGGCCGACGATCATCGCGGGCTCGACGGGCGCGAACCGCGCGACCGCGGCGCTCATCGCGGCGATCGCACGCAGCGATCCGGGCGCGGTCGTGCTTCCCGGACTCGACCTCGACCTCGACGACGGCGCCTGGGCTATGATCGGCGCAAACGGCGAGACCGGGCACGGGCTCGACAGCCATCCTCAGGCCCTTCTACATCGGCTGATCGGCATCATCGGAGTGACCCGCAACGATGTCGTCACGCTGGGCGCGCCTGCCACCCAGCTCAAGGCGCGCGCGGCATTCCTCAGCGAGGCGCTTCGTCCGGCCGATTCGACCGAATGCTGGCGCGACAGGACGGCGGCGCTGTCGGCCCCCATGGTCGCTGCCGCGCTTGAGGGCGTTTCTGTCATCGTTGCCGACAATGAGACCGAGGAGGCGCTCGCGCTGGCCATTGCGATGCGCGAAGTCCTTGAAACACCGGGCAAGACGGCCGCCTTGATCACGCCCGATCCCTCGATCGCGCGCCGCGTGTCGGGAGAGCTCGCGCGCTGGGGCGTCGAGGTCGAGGATTCGGCAGGCCGCACCCTCGGTCAGTGTGAGGCTGGCGCGTTGGCGCGGCTCATCCTCGAGGCGGCAAAGGACCTTGGGCCGCTCCGGGCCCAGGCGTTGATCGCCCATCCGGGGGCGCGGTTCGGGCGGACTCGCAGCGATCTCGACGCCGCGGCGCGGACGCTCGAGCTTGGCGTCCTCCGCGCCGCGCCGATCCATTCGCTCGAAGATCTCGATCAGGCGTTCGCGGCGGCGCGGGCCGCAGCTGAAGACCGTCACGCGCATCCGGCGATCCAGGCGATCGACGAAGTGGGGCGCGCCGCCGCGGAACAGCTGGCGCGTGATCTCGTTGCGGTTCTTGGGCCCTTGCGCGCCATGCGCTTGTCGGCGCCGTTGCGCGAATGGCTCGCCGCGCATCGCCGTGCGCTGGAGGGGATCCTCGCCGGTCCCGAAGCCGAACCTTCCGCCCCCCACGGCCTCGAAATGCTGGACGCGCTTTTCGACGAATGGGGCGGGGCGGCGAGCGGCGGCTTTCCGTGCGCGTTGAGCGACTATGCGGCGCTGTTCGACGCCGCGCTTGCCGGCGTGCGGGCTCCCCCGGGCCGCGGCGGCCATCCGCGCCTCAAGATTCTGGGTCTGCTCGAAGCGCGCCTCTTGAGCTTCGATCGTGTGCTCATGGCGGGGCTCGACGAAAAGGTGTGGCCGCCGGCGGTCGAGACCGACGCTTTTCTCAACCGGCCGATGCGCGCCGAGCTTGGGCTCTCCGCGCCCGAGCGGCGCGTCGGACAAACCGCGCATGACTTCGTCGCCGCGCTTGGGGCGCGCGAGGCGGTCATCAGCCGTTCGAAGAAGCGGGCCGGCGAGCCGACGGTCGCCTCGCGCTTTCTTCTGCGCATGGGCGCAGCGGCAGGCGAGCACGCCATCAAAGCGGCCGAGCGGCGCGGCGAGACTTACCTTGCCTACGCTCGTGCGCTCGATGAGCCCGAAGTCGTCGCGCCCGTCAGGCGGCCCGAGCCGCGTCCTCCCGCCGACCTGCGCCCGCGCTCGCTCAGCGTCACCCGCATCGAGACGCTGCGTCGCGATCCTTATGCGATCTATGTCGAACGCGTCCTCTGGCTCCAGACGCTCGATCCGATCGAGCGCGAACTTGGGCCACGCGAAACGGGCGAGGCCTGGCACGGCGCGCTTCAGGATTTCGCCGAGCGCTACCCTTCCGGGGCGCTGCCGCCGGATGCGCGCTCCGACCTCGTGCGCTTCGCCCGCGCGCGTTTTGCGTTGCTGCTCGCCGATCCCGCATTCGAGGGCCTGGCGTGGCCCAACATCGAAAAGGCCATCGACTTTTTTCTCGATTTCGAGCGCAGAAACAGAGACGCCATTGCGCACGTCTGCGTCGAACGCCGCGGCGAGACTGTCTTTCCGCTTTGCGACGGGCAGGCTTTCAAACTGACGGCGCGCGCGGACCGCATCGACATCCTGCGCTGGGGCAACGCGACGCTGATCGACTACAAAAGCGGGTCGCCGCCGGGAGCAAAGGAAGTGAAGATCGGCCTCGCGCCGCAGCTGACGCTGGAGGCGGCGATCCTCATGCGCGGCGGATTCGAAGGCCTCGACGCCATGAGGCCGGATCGCGCGCTCTATCTCAAGCTCGGCGGCCCGGACGGCGGCAAGGAAAGACCTGCCGGCGGCGAGGACGCCAATATCTGCGAGCTTGCCGAAAGGCACTTCGCCGAACTCAAGCCGCTGCTCGATCAGTTCGCCGATCCGGCCACCCCGTATCTCTCGCGCCCGATCCCGAAATTCGCCAGCCGCTATGAGGATTACGACCATCTGGCGCGGGTCAAGGAATGGTCGTTGACCGGCGGCGACGCAAACGGGGACGGCGGAGACGCCTCGTGAGCCGCCAATTCGCCGTTCCGGAGACGCTTCGCCGGATGCAGGCGAAGGCGTCGGATCCTGGTTCGTCCGCGTGGGTGTCTGCAAACGCGGGCAGCGGCAAGACGCATGTCCTGACGCAGCGGGTGCTGCGTCTCCTGCTCAACGGCACGCCGCCCGGACAGATTCTGGGCGTCACTTTCACCAAGGCCGCGGCCGCCAATATGGCGACCCGAATCTTCAATACCCTCGCCGAGTGGACAAGCCTGAGCGACGAAGCGCTCGCGGCGGCGATCATCGACACCGGCGCCAAGGTATCGGGTCCGCAGAACCTGACATTCGTCAGGCAATTGTTCGCGCGCACGATCGAGACGCCCGGCGGCCTGAGGATCCAGACCCTTCACGCCTTTTGCGAGCGCCTCCTGCACCTCTTCCCGTTCGAGGCCAACGTTCCTGCGCATTTCAGGGTAATCGACGAGCGCGAGACGGATGGGCTGATGGAGCAGGCGCGCAATCGCGCCATCGTGGGCATCAGGAGTTCGTCCGCGTCGAATGCGCTCGAGCGCGTGGCGCGCGACGCGGGCGCCTTCAAATTCGACGAACTGCTTCGGGAGACGCTTAATTTCGCCGAGACCTTCGAGGCGTTCGGCGACGCTGAGACCTTCGCGGAGGCGTTGCGGACGCGGCTGGGCCTCGCGAGTGGCCAGACGGCGGCGGTCGTCGAGGCCCAGATGGTCGGCGGCGATACCGGCCGGAAGCATCGCCAGGCCTGGGCTCCGATCCTCGACCTTGGCAAAAAAAGCGATCGCGAGTTCGCGGCTAAGTTACGTCAGGCTGACGGTGACGGCGATCGCGCGGCGCAGATCGACGCGCTTCTCGAGGCATTCTTCACCAAAGGGGGCGAGGGCGAGCCTTTCAAGGGGGACATGACGACAAAGGCGCTGCAAGAAGACTTTCCCCACCTCGAAGCCGATCTTCGTCGCGAGCAGGACCGTTTGATCGCGCTACGCGACCTTCGTCGCGCGGCCCAGACGGTCGAGCGCAGCGAGGCCCTGTTCGAGGTCGCCAAGGCGATCCTGACGGCCTTTGCCGAGGCCAAGTCCGAACGAGGAGAGCTTGATTTCACCGATCAGATCGCGGGCGCGCTTGGGCTGGTAACCCATTCCAACGCCGCATGGGTATTGCACAAGCTCGACGACCGGCTCGATCATCTGCTGATCGATGAGGCCCAGGACACCTCACCCAAACAATGGCGCATCCTCGCCGCGCTGAGCGAGGAGTTTTTTGCCGGCGCGGGCGCGCGCGACAGCCACCGGACCATTTTCGCGGTCGGCGACGAGAAGCAATCGATCTTTTCATTTCAGGGCGCTGTGCCGGAGAAATTCGCCGAGATGAGACGCTTCTTCGAGAAGCGCTGCCGGGAGGCAGAGCGCCGCTTCGAGACCGTCCCGCTCAATTTTTCCTTCCGCTCCGCGCCAGCGATCCTCAAGGCGGTGGACAAGACGTTCGAGTCCGAGACGGCGCGGCGCGGCCTCTCCGCCGCCGACGAGCCGCCGCCCCTGCATGAGGCGGTCCGCGGGTCGATGAAGGGCGTGGTCGAGCTCTGGCCGACGATCAAGCCGGCGCCGGCGTCCGATCCCGAAGACTGGCGCATGCCGCTCGACGAATTGTCGCGCGACGATCCGGCCGCGACGCTTGCGCGGCGGATCGCGGAGACGATCGGGAAGTGGCTGTCGCCGGATTCGCGCGAGCAAGTCGCTGACCGCGACGGCGCGCCTCGCCGTATTCGTCCGGGAGACGTGATGATCCTGGTTCGCACCCGCAACGCCTTTTTCGAGGCGATGATCCGGGCGCTGAAGGACCGCAAGGTGAAGGTCGCCGGCGCCGACCGGCTATTGCTTCGCGACCATATTGCGGTGATGGATCTTGTCGCAGCAGGCAGGACCGCGCTGACGCCGGACGACGATCTGACCCTCGCCTGCGTCCTCAAGTCTCCCCTGATTGGCCTCAAGGAGAACGATCTCTTCGAACTCGCGGCGAGACGCCGAGGCCCGCTCGCTGCGGCGCTTGCTGTCTCGCCTGACAAGCGCGCCGTCGCAGCGGCGCGCCGGCTAGCAATCTGGCGTGCCCGCGCCCGGACTCTGTCCCCCTATGCCTTCTACGCTCAACTCCTTGGCGAGGACGGCGGCCGGAGAGCGTTCCTCGGGCGGCTTGGGCCCGATGCAGCCGATCCGATCGACGAATTTGTGGCGCTGGCGCTCGCGCACGAGCAGCGCGAGACGCCCTCCCTGCATCTCTTCCTCTCTGAAGTTGAGGCCGCCGGCACAGCGATCAAACGCGACATGGAGGGCGAAAGCGAGGGCGTGCGCGTGCTCACCGTCCATGCGAGCAAGGGACTTGAGGCCCCGATCGTCTTTTTGCCGGATACCTGCGGCGCGCCCGACGGGCGACACGATCCGAAACTCATGCGCCTAGCCGCGGCTCGACCGCACGGCCCGCCTCTTTTCGCCTGGAGCCGAAAAAAGGACGAAGACTGCGCAGCGCTCGCAGCCGCGCGGGCCGCGTGGCGCGACGCGGAAACAGGCGAACATCGGCGCCTGCTTTATGTCGCGATGACGCGGGCGGCGCAGCGGCTCATCGTCGCCGGCTACGAGACGTTGAAGGGCCGCTCCGAGGGGTGCTGGTACAATCTTGTCGATTTCGGGCTGCGCGAATCGACGGCAGGCGCACCGGCGCCCTGGGGCGGCGGAGAGACTATACGGCGTTTCGGCGAAGGTCTCGTCGCCGATGACGCCGGCGAGGCATCGTTGCCTCTGGCTTCGGCGCTTCTCCCTGCCTGGCTCTCCGCCGAGGCGGCTTCGGAAACATCAACTCATCCTCTGAGACCTTCGCGGCTGAGCCGAACGCGGGAAAGTGAGAGAGTCATTGAAGGAAGGCTCGCGCACGTCTTGCTGCTGATGCTGCCCGATATCGCTCCGGAGCGACGCATTGCCGCAGCCAAAGCTTATCTTGACACGCACGGCGGAGCGCTTGGCCCAGCGGCGCGCATGGCGCTCGCAACTCAGGTCGCCAGCCTGATCGAGGCGCCGGACCTCGCCGCATTGTTCGGCCCTGGCTCGCGCGGCGAGGTCCCGCTGGCCGGCGTGCTGCGACGGCCAAGCCATGCGGATGCGCCCTACAACGGGCGCCTCGACCGGCTGCTGGTAACGGAAACCGAGGCTTCGATCGTCGATTTCAAACTGGGCGCGGCGCCTGCGCTTCCGTCACCCGCCCATGTCGCTCAGCTTGCCGTCTATCGCGGGGCGTTGCAGCCGATCTATCCAACGCTGCCTGTGCGCGCCGCGCTCGTCTATCTCGATGGCCCGACGATGCGACCGATCGAACCGGAGGAGCTCGACGCTGCGCTTGACGCTTTTGATGGTTCTTGAGAAAGAGCGTCGGGCGAATCGCGGCGCCCGCGCCACTGTCAAGCCCCGAATGGCGCGCCTTGATGACGTCGCATTTCGTGGTCAGGGTCGAGCCTCGATGGGAATCAGAACAGTCTGGGCGGGCGCCCAAATTGTGAGAGTGATATTTTGAAACTTGCGTGGCGAAGCCGGCCGCGACGGTTGCGCGCATGCGCGGCAGTTGCGCTCGCTGGCGGAATATTCGTTTGTGGTCAGTGGGATGTGGCGGCCGGATCCCTGCGGGCGCCGTCAGGCATGGTGCCTTACACGCATCCCGTGGTCCGGAATGGCAAGCGTCTCCTGTGGCATGGCGCGTGGCGCGGCGGAGAGGGCCATCAAACCGCCCGGCTTGCGCCTGCGAAAGTCGCAATTATCCCGAAGCAGGAGTCCCAGCCGTCGGCGCCGATCGCCAAGCCGCCGCCGCAATTACAAAATTCGAAGCCTTTTTCGATTGTCGCCGACCCTGACGACTTGACCGCGAGCCAGTTGGCGAGAGACTTCGCGGCGGTGCTGAGCGACAAGGGTGCTCCGGGCCGGGCGATCGTCGGCGCCACTTCGCCAAACGGGCTCGCAAGGGTCGCCCGGATGGAGATGGCGGATTTTGCCATTGTGACGCTCGACAGCCTGCTCGCTGGCGCCAAATTGGATCCGGACTGGCCAAAACGTGCGCCGCTGGTCGCGCGCCTCGCTCCGGAAACGGTGGAGATCATCTCCCTGCGCGGCGTGAAGTCGATCAGCGATCTCGAGGGCAAGACAGTGAGCGTTGGCGACCCTGACAGCGCCACCGCGACAAGCGCACGGCTTCTCTTTTCCCGGCTGGGGATTTCAGTCAACCCGGTTTACGAGCCCCTGACGGAATCGCTCGAGGCCCTTTCGGCCGGCAAGCGAGGCGCCGTCGTGGTGCTCGGCGGCAAGGACGCGCGTGCGCTCAGCGACTTCGGCGGCGACGGCGGATATCATCTCGTCGCCATTCCCTGGTCGGCGGGGCTCGAGTTCGATTTACGCGCCGGCCCGGGTCGCATCTGCGGATCGTCCGAACCTGGTCGCCACTAACGACAGCGTTGAAACAGTCGGCGAGCCTTTGGCGCTGGTCGCGCTCGACGCGGCCGCGGGTTCGCCGCACGCCGAGGCGGCCGGTCGGGTTGCGCGCGCGTTCTTCGAAAACTATGATAGCTTCCTCAGCGACGACCGGGCCGCGCAGTGGCGCGACGTCAACCTCGCGGCCGAACCGTCGGTGCCGAATGTCGCGTGGCCTCGACTTGCGGGGGCTCAAGGATGGATCGACGAACACAAGACGACCGCCGACGCTTCACTCGACGCGTTTCGCGCGTCGGCGAAATCGGCGGCTGACGCCAGCGGTGGACCAAGGGCCGAGGATTCGGATCGGCTCTATGACGATCTCACCCGCTGGCGCAGTCTGATGCAGTAGAGGAGGACGAGCGCTGCCAATCCAATGGAAAGTTCTCGCCGGCCTAATTGCGGGCCTCTGCGCGGGAGTTCTTGTCGTCGCATTCTTCCCGCGCATCCAGCCGTCGGCTTCGACGGAGAAGGCCGCAGTGGAACAGCCGGTTTTCGTGGCTCAGCCCGCCGCTCCGACACAAAGGACGTCCGCGACCTCCGCTCACCCGATCGCGAAGGACGTCATGAACAAGCTGGCTACCGCGCTTCGCGGACCCACGACGGATGCGACGCCGATCGCTTCGCTTTCCATTCCGATCGATGACGCCCGCCGCCTCTGCGCGGAGGGCCTTGTCGCCTTCGCGAACGGCGACATCGCGACCGCCCGCGCCTTCCTGCAGCGGGCCGCCGAAGATGGCGACGCCCGCGCGCTGATGGCGCTCGGCGACACCTATGACCCGACGACCCTGACGCGCCTTGGCGCGGTGGGGGTCAAGGGCGATGAAGGCACGGCGCGAAGCTATTATTCGCGCGCGCTTGCCGCAGGCGTCGGTGGCGCGCGCGAGCAAATCGCGGCGTTGGCGTCGAAGTAGCCAAGACGGGCGTACTGCTCGGTCTCGGAGGACGACGCGAGTCGGCGATGCCGCCTCTCTGAATGAAGAGCAGCGTCGCCCACTCCAAGCGCGACGTCAGACCAAAGCAATGCGCGGCGACGGAGCGGCGGCCCGCACTTGCTCGTCCGTATGGTCCTCGAACTTCTTGAAGTTGTCCCGAAACATCTGCACCACACGGCCGGCCGTCCCAGCGAATTCGCCTTTGCTACGCCAGGTCTTGATCGGATCGAGAATGTGCGGTTCGACGCCCGGGACCTGCTCAGGCACCGCGAGGCCGAAATGCGGGTCGGTTCGGAACGCGGCTCTGTGCAGTGAACCGTCGAGCACCGCCGAAAGCAGACGTCGGGTCACGCGGATCGGCATCCGCCGCCCGATTCCGACCGTGCCGCCCGTCCACCCGGTATTGACTAGCCAGCAGTCAACATGGTGGCGCCCGACGAGATCGCGGAGCTGATTTCCGTAAACGGCCGGGTGAAGTGGCATGAAGGGCGCACCGAAGCAGGTCGAGAATGTTGCCTGCGGCTCGGTGACTCCCTTCTCCGTGCCCGCCACTTTGGCCGTATAGCCGCTGAGAAAGTGATACATCGCCTGCGCGGGATCGAGCTTGGCGATCGGCGGCAGGACGCCAAACGCGTCGCAGGTCAACATAATGACGTTCTTCGGGTGACCGGCCCGCCCGGTTGTCGAAGCGTTGGCGATGAATTGGAGCGGATATGCGATACGCGTGTTCTCGGTCTTAAAATCGTCGTCAAAGTCTGGGATGCGCAACTCCGGATCGAGAGCGACGTTCTCCATCACCGTTCCGAATCGCTCTGTGGTCGAGTAGATTTCGGGCTCGGCCTCGCGCGACAGCTTAATCGCCTTGGCGTAACAACCGCCCTCAAAGTTGAACACGCCGCCCCGGCCCCATCCGTGCTCGTCGTCGCCGATCAGGATCCGATGCGGATCGGCCGACAGCGTCGTCTTGCCGGTGCCCGAGAGGCCGAAGAAAATCGCCGTATCGCCGTCCTTGCCGGTATTGGCCGAGCAGTGCATCGGCATCACGTGCTGCGGCGGCAGGACAAAGTTGAGATAGGTGAAGACCGACTTCTTCATCTCGCCGGCGTAGCTCGAGCCACCGATGAGAATGATTTTGCGGGTGAAGTCGCAGGCAATGACGGTTTCGGTGCGCGTTCCATGACGCTTCGGATCGGCGCGGAATGAGGGCAGGTCGACGATCGTCAGATCGGGGACGAAATGGGGAAGGTCCTCGACCGGCGGACAAATCAGTAGATTGCGAATGAAAAGCGAGTGCCAAGCGTATTCGGTGAAGACGCGCGCTTTGACGCGGAAGGCCGGATCCGCGCCCCCGTAGAGGTCCTGGACGAACAGCGCCTTGCCCTGCGCGTGGAGAAGGAAATCGGCGAGCAACGTGTCGAAATGCCCTGCCGACATCGGGTTGTTGTTGTCCCACCAGACGATAGGATCGGTGTTGGCGTCGCGGACCACGAACTTGTCTTTCGGGCTTCGGCCGGTGTGAACGCCGGTGTCGGCGACGAGAGGTCCATGCGCGGCAATGTGCGCCTCGTGGCGCTGCAGAGCATGTTCATAGAGCTGGGGCGCGCCAAGATTCCAATAGGCGCCGGCCAAGTCCAGAAAACCGAAGCGGTCCGCGCCATAGTTGTGGTTACGTGAGCCAGTCTCGATCAATGCGAATGCCTCCCTCTTCGTGCCCGAAGCGCGCAGTTTCCGCCGGTCCTATGCAAATTGCGTCGTGTGCAGTCAACCGGCGCCGCGATGAAAATGCTCTCCCGCGCGTGGTTCTCTGTGGCAAGGAAAATAGATATGCGCTCGGTGAGTCGATTCCGCGCGACGCATTGTCGCACTCCGGGCGGAGCGGGCGGCCGTGATGGTCCTTCGTGACAACCGCGGTGACGCCCGACGAGCAAGCCGCGAACATGGCGTCATGTCGATGATCGCCTTTGGGACGGCGACCCCCCAAGGCGCCGAATTGTGATTAGCGGGCGAAAAGTCCGCCTTGCGCGGCCGGGCGTAGATGCTACAGTTCCTCTTTCAAGGAGCAAAGTGGAGGGTGTTCATGCGCTCGAAGCTTATGGTACTGGTGTTAGGATTGGGGCTGGCGGCGATCGTCGGTCCCGCACTCGCGTGCAACTACGGGACGTCGGCCGACAACAGCAAGGCGACGTCGCAACAGACGGCCCAAAGCCAGCCTGCGACGGATACCGGGTCGAACTGACCCCGGCTACCGCGACCGAACGGCGGATCGCCCCGCGACGCATGTTGCGGGGCGGCTCTTTTTTCGGGATTCCGCGGCGCCTATGCGCCGGACTTCCCGGCCCCGAAAATGGCCTGCCGTTTCTCCAGAAACGCACGCACGCCCTCCACAAAATCGTCCGTGCCCCCGGCCTCGCGCTGAAGATCGCGTTCAAGATCAAGCTGCGCGTCGAGGCTGTTGCCGAATGAGGCGGCGAATGCGCGCTTCATCAGACCGTAAGCGCGCGTCGGACCGGCAGCCAGCCGCTCCGCGATCTCCCGCGCCTGGCCCATCAGTTGATCGTCGTCGACGGCGCGGTAGATCATTCCCCAGTCTTCGGCCTCCTCCGCGCCGATCGGGTCGGCGAGCATCATCAGCGCGCGGGCGCGCGCGTCCCCGATCAGGCGGGGCAGGATCCAGGTGCCGCCAGCGTCGGGCACGAGACCGATGCGCGCGAAGGCCTGCAGGATTTTGGCGGATTTCGCCGCGAGCACAATGTCGCAGGCGAGCGCCAGGTTGGCCCCTGCCCCCGCCGCCGCGCCATTCACCGCGCAGACGATCGGCTTCGGCAGGCTGCGCATGGCGCGGATCAGGGGATTGTAGCGCTTGTCGAGCGACTCGCCGAGGTCGGGACGGACATCCCCTGGCGTGATCGAACGGTCGGCTAAATCCGCCCCGGCGCAGAAGCCCTTGCCCGCGCCCGTCAGCATCACGACCCGGCAGTCGTCATCAGTCCCCGCGCGGCGAATTGCGAGCGCAAGCGCCTCCTGCAATGGAACGTTCAAGGCGTTGTAGCGCCCGGGCCGGTTCAACGTCAGGGTCAGGACCCCCGCCTCAAGCGATTCCAGCAACACGGATTGAGTTGAAGCGTCGGCCTCTCCGTCCATCGTAGTCCTCCCCTGAATCTCGCGATCGCCGCGTGATGTTGACCCGCTCGCCGTCCGAGACTAGGCACCTAAAGTCAGGCGCAGACGCGGTCAAGGAGAAGAGCATGGCGGATGGCCAGCGTGTGAGTCCGTGTCATGACGGTTGACGCGTACATCTGCGACTATGTCCGCACGCCGATCGGACGCTTTGGCGGCGCGCTTGCGAGCGTCCGCGCAGACGACCTTGCGGCTATTCCCATTCGCGAACTCCTTCACCGTCACCCGGGCATGGGCGAGGCGGTCGAGGAGGTCTTCCTCGGCTGTGCAAACCAGGCGGGCGAGGACAACCGGAACCTGGCTCGGATGGCTTTGCTGCTGGCAGGCTTGCCGGACTCGATCCCTGGCGCGACGGTCAATCGTCTGTGCGCCTCCGGCATGGACGCGGTCGCCGCGGCGGCGCGCGCGATCAAGTCGGGCGAGATCGACCTCGCCATTGCGGGCGGCTCGGAATCGATGACCCGGGCGCCGTTCGTGATGGGGAAGGCGGAGGCTCCGTTCCAGCGCTCTGCCGAAACCTTCGACACGACGATCGGCTGGCGCTTCGTCAATCCTCTGATGAAAACCCTCCATGGCGTCGATTCGATGCCCGAAACGGCTCAGAATGTCGCGGACGAATATCAGGTCTCGCGCGAGGATCAGGACGCCTTCGCGCTCCGCTCGCAAAGCCGCGCTGCGTCGGCGCAGGCGAAAAGAACCTTCGATCACGAGATCGTCGCCGTCGAGGTCAAAGACCGAAAGGGCGCCGTGACCCGCTTCGCAAGGGACGAGCATCCGCGTGCGGATACCACGCTCGAAGCGCTCGCGAAGCTCCGCGGCATCGTGCACCCGGACGGCAGCGTGACCGCCGGCAACGCCTCGGGCGTCAACGACGGCGCGGCGGCGCTGGTCCTCGCTTCCGGCAAGGCGGTCGAGGCGCATGGGCTAACGCCGATTGCCCGCGTGCTGGGGTTCGCAACCGCCGGCGTCCCGCCGCGCATCATGGGCGTTGGTCCGATTCCGGCGGTCAGGAAGCTCTGCGAGCGGCTGGGCCGTACGCCGCAAGATTTCGACGTCATCGAGCTCAACGAGGCGTTCGCCTCTCAGGCGCTCGCGTGCCTGCGCGCGCTCGGCCTGCCGGACAACAGCGAACACATTAATCCAAACGGCGGCGCAATCGCGCTAGGCCATCCGCTCGGCATGTCGGGCGCCCGCATCGCCGGCGCCGCCGCACTGGAGCTCGAGCGCCGCGGCGGCCGCTATGCGCTCGCCTCGATGTGCGTCGGCGTCGGCCAGGGCGTGGCGATGGCGCTCGAACGGGCCTGATCCAGGACGCTAGCCCCCGCCAAGGACGCCCTTCATCGCTCCGTCCGTCTCCTGCGCGTAACGGCGCGCGGCGAAGGCCTCGCCGAGCGTGCCCAGCACCCGCCCGGTTTCGCGCGCGGTGACAGCGAGTGTATCGGATCGGGCTACCCCGAACAGGTCTAGTGCGGAGCGGATGTCATCGTCGGGATGGAGGGTCGTCGCCGGGAGGCGCTCGATAAGCCCGACCGGACCGCCGTCGTCGCCTTCCTCGAGCTCCATCGCGTGAGCCTCGGGGACCTGGATCAGCCCGTGGTAGCGCCCTTCGTCGCCAACCGCGACCACGACGTTGGCGCTGCCCAGCGGATAGGCCTCCCGGAATGCGCGAATGCTCTGGTCGGCCGGAAAGAGCGGGGGTGACGGGATCATCATCTTCGCCACCGTGAGGTCGCGCATCCAGCCGATATCCTGCCCGCCGCGGATCGTCTCGCCGCGTAGGTGCAGGCGCCAGGTGGTGAACGAGTAGCCGAAGGTCGCCCGCACGGCCAGGGTGGTCGCGATCGAGGCCGCGAGCGCTCCGCCCGCGATGCTGAGATTGCCGGTGCTCTCCAGAACGAGAAAGGTCATCGTCAGCGGGCCGCCGACAATGGCGGTGCTGAGCGCGCCCATGCCTACGAGCACGCAGGCCGTCGTATCGAGTCCCAGTGACGGAAACAGGACGTCGAAGCCGATCGAATAGAGCTTGCCGAGCAGCGAGCCGACGAAGAGCGAGGCGAAGAACAGCCCGCCGCGAAAGCCGGAGGCCAGCGACACCAGGCTCGCGAACAACTTCAAAACGATGAGGACCGACAATTGCGTCGCCGTCATCGGCCAATAGAAATCGAGCCCCAGCGCGCCGTGGCCGGCCCCCAGCACCTGCGGCGTATAGAGCGCCATCGCGCCGAGCATGAGGCCGCCGGCGACGGGACGCGGGAGGCGCCATGGAACGGCCGCGTGAAACGCCCGTTCGATCAGTGCGGCTGCGCGCATGGCGCCAACGCCCACCGCCGCCGCGACGAGGCCGAGCCCGATCAGCGCGCCGTAGTGGACGAAATTCAGCGCCGGCACCTCGGGTGCGCTGATGACGTAGGGCGCGCCGATGATTGCCTTGGTGGTCAGCGTCGCCGTGAGAGCAGCGGCGAAGACGGGGCCGACATTGGCGAGCGAATAGGCGCCGATGATGAGCTCGAAAGCGTAGAAGGCGCCTGTCAGCGGAGCGCCGAAAGCCGCCGCGATCGCGCCTCCCGCTCCGCACCCGACAAGCATGCGCAGATCCTGCCGGCGCAGATGCATGTCGAGTCCCAGCTTCGAGGCGAGGCCGGCGCCGATCTGCGCGTAGCCCGCCTCGAGTCCCACTGATGCGCCGCAGCCGTTCGACGTCACTGTCTGCGCGGCGACGAGCAGGCTGTCTCTCAGCGACATCCGGCCGCCGCGCAGCGCGTTGGCTTCGACCGGATCGACAACGTGGGGCAGTTTTTTCCGCGCGCGCCAGGCGTCGACTGAGCCAAGCGCAAGCCCGCCCAGCATCGGCGCGGCTAAGGCGGCGAGCGGCGAGACGCGCTGAGCGGCGCTGAGATGAACGTCAAAGGGAATTCCGTAAATGAGCATATGGGCGGCGTTGACGACTGACGTCATGAGGCTGACGCAGAGGCCGGCGGCGACGCCAACGCCGATCGCAAGCCCCACTAGGCCGAGTTCGCTCGCTCTGAGGCCCGAGCGCAATCTCGCGAGCGCGACCAGCGCGCGGCGCGGTGTTCGACGGCGCTCAAGAATGCCTGACAGCATAGGCGCGATCATGCGCGGCCGACCGCTCGAAGCCAAGCCGATCGCCGGCTCACCTGCCCGCCAGAGCCATGTCGTCGCGATGGATCATTTCAGCGCGCCCGGCGGTCCCGAGGATGTGAGCAATGTCGCGCGACTTGCGGCCGCGGATGCGCTCCGCGTGCAGTGCATCATAGGCGACGAGCCCGCGACCGATCTCGGCGCCGCGTTCGTCGCGAATGGCGACGCAGTCGCCCCTCGAAAAGACGCCCTCGATTCGGGTGACGCCGGCGGGCAACAGGCTCTTGCCTCCGGCAAGCGCCGCCGCGGCGCCGGGATCGACGAATACCGCTCCCTTCAGTTCAAGCGAGCCGCCGATCCAGATCTTGCGCGCCGCGATCGGGTTCGAAGCGGTGAGGAACCACGTGCAAAGTCCGCCTTCGGCCACGCGCGCGATCGGATGGTCCACCCGTCCGTCCGCGATGATCATGTGGGCGCCGGCGGCGGTCGCCATCCGCGCGGCTTCGATCTTGGTGCGCATGCCGCCGCGCGACAGTTCCGACGCCGCCCCGCCCGCCATCCCCTCGATCTCCGGGGTTACGCGCTCGACCACCGCAAGGAGCCTGGCGTGAGCGTTGTCCGACGGGGGCGCTTCGTAAAGGCCGGCGACATCGGACAAAAGAATCAGCAGGTCCGCGCTCGCCATGGTTGCGACCCGCGCGGCGAGTCGATCATTGTCGCCATAGCGGATCTCGCTGGTCGCGACCGTGTCGTTCTCGTTGATGATGGGAATTGCGCGCATCGCCATCAGGCGGCCAAGCGTCGCGCGGGCGTTGAGGTAGCGACGCCGCTCTTCGGTGTCCTGCAGGGTCAACAGAACCTGGCCGGCGACGATCGAATGTTTCCTGAGCGCCTGCGCCCATTCGCTGGAGAGAGCGATCTGCCCGACGGCCGCCGATGCCTGGCTGTCCTCGAGCTTCATCACGCGCTTTAGCCCTGCGACCGTGCGCCCCAGTGCGATCGCGCCGGAAGACACAACGAGCACGCTCGCCCCGCGCTGATGCAGCGCCGCGATATCGGCAACGAGCGCATTGAGCCAGCTCTTCTTGACCGAGCCGCGCGAGGCGTCGACGAGGAGCGAGGAGCCGACCTTGACGACAATGCGGTTGAATCGATCGAGAGAGGGAACCTGAGTCACGGGCCGGCGGCTTGAGACATTGCCCCCAGGACGCATCAAAGTTCGGGGCGAGGGAGCGTTTTTTCGTCTAGAACAGCGGGAAGAGGATGGCAAGGTGAGCCCCGACCGGGACGCTTAATCCGATCGGCGGAGCGACGAGTTGCAAACTTGACCGGGCCGACGCCGTCCTTCTACAACCGCGGCCATCCTGCCGGTTCAATCCGTCCAAACCCAGAAACACAATCGCATACCTTCGAGGGACGTCGCGATGCGAGATTTCGACGAGCTATCCGAGCGCGAAATGCTGGCCCTCGCCATCAGCAACGAGGAGGAGGATAGCCGCATCTATGCCGATTTCGCCGACGGCCTGGTCGAGAACTATCCGACCAGCGCCAAGGTGTTCACCGAAATGGCGGCGGAGGAAAACGAACACCGCCGCATGCTGATCGATCTCTTCGCCTCGAAGTTCGGCCAGCATATTCCCCTGATCCGCCGCCATGACATCCGCGGCTATATCCCGCAACAGCCCGTCTGGCAGGTTCGCCCGCTCAGCATCGAGGTCGTGCGCCCGCGAGCCCGCGACATGGAGCGCACCGCGGCCCGCTTCTACCGGCAGGCGATGGCGCGCACATCCGACGCCTCCATTCGCAAGCTTCTCGGCGATCTGGCGGAGATCGAGGACAGGCACGATCAGACCGCGGCCCATCTGGAAGAGGAGCTTCTCACCGAACACGTCCGCGACGATGAGGGCGAGGGCGAGCGCCGGCGGTTCATTTTGCAGATCATCCAGCCCGGGCTCGTTGGCCTGATGGACGGATCGGTCTCGACGCTGGCGCCGGTGTTCGCGGCGGCGTTTGCGACCCACAATACCTGGAACGCCTTTCTGGTTGGCGTCGCCGCATCGGTCGGGGCCGGTATTTCGATGGGCTTCGCCGAGGCGTTGGCGGATGATGGCAAGCTCTCCGGCCGCGGCGCGCCGCTCCTGCGCGGCGCCGTCTGCGGCCTGATGACGTTCGGTGGCGGCATCGGCCACACCCTGCCGTATCTGATCCCGAACTTCTACACCGCGACCGCCGTCGCCATGGTCGTGGTCGTCATCGAGCTTCTGACGATCTCATGGATCCAGTGGCGCTACATGGACGTGCCGCCGTTCTCGGCGGCGGCGAAGGTGATGATCGGCGGGGCGCTGGTGCTTGGCGCGGGCATTCTGATCGGGTCCAGCTGAAGCGGCCGGCGCCTCGGCTTACGATGCATGCGCGCCGGTGAACGGCACGAAGGGAATGATCGCCCCGCCGTAGATGTCGGAGCGCACGACGGAAACGCTCCCGTCCGGCGCGCGGCGCTTCACCGCCTTGATCACGTGCTGCGCGCCGGGCGGGCCGACCGGAATGACCATAATCCCCTCCGGGGTCAGTTGCTGCAGGAGGGGCGGGGGGATGTGATCGATGCCGCAGGTTACGATGACCTTGTCGAACGGGGCGAACTCCTCCCAGCCGTAATATCCGTCGGCGTTCTTCGCGCGGATCGCACGGTACTCGCCGTAGCCCTCGGCAATCAGCCGGTCGTAGAGGTCGCGCGTGCGACGCGCGAGCGGCGGGATGATCTCGATCGAGAAGACGTTCGGCGTGAGGTTCGAGAGATAGGCTGACTGGTAGCCCGAGCCGGTGCCGATCTCGAGGACCTTGTCGGAGCGTTTGACGCCAAGCGTGTTGGTCATGCGGGCGACCGTGTGCGGGCCGGTGATGGTGACGCCGAAGCCGATGTTGAGGTGATGCCACTCGTAGGCGCGGTCGAGGTTTTCGGCGGTGACGAAGTCTTCGCGCGGGGTCATCAGATAAGCGCGGATGTCCGCCTCGTCCCAGATGTCCTGATGACTGATCAACTGCTGCAGCCGGTCCCAGCGCTGGCCCGAGGAAGTTCGGGTCCTCGCCGCGGTTCTTCACCATCCATTCGACGAAGGCCTCGCGCGTCCCGCGCGGCGGCGAGACGCCCCATTCGTAGGGCGTGGGAACGCGGGCTGACGCCCGGCCGCCAAGCGCGGCGCCGGCTGCCCCGATGAGAAAATGACGCCTGTCCATCGCGGGACCTCCTGATGCGGCCGGCTTCTCCTGGACCACCCG
Source organism: uncultured Alphaproteobacteria bacterium (assembly GCA_963787135.1). Taxonomy (GTDB): domain Bacteria; phylum Pseudomonadota; class Alphaproteobacteria; order Rhizobiales; family Beijerinckiaceae; genus Roseiarcus. The sequence goes on from CAWBBW010000018.1 coordinate 140,404, forward strand.
GTCACGGCGCTCAAGGGGCGCCATTTCCGCGCCCGTATTGAGCCCTTTCAATGGCTTGCGGCGCCTTTTCCGCGCCGCCGCCAGGCTGCCTTTCCGGCAGTTGCGTTAAGAAGTATAAGCTATCCCTAATCAACATTATTATTACGTTAAAAAGACCATCCTGCGATCGACGAAGGTGACGGCGACATGGCGTGCATGACACGAACCGATCATAGCACAGCTTCTGATTTTCGCCAAGACATTGTTACCGCGCTGTCGTCTGGATCGAGACCGCAGCGCGCGATACGGTTCTTGATCCCCAAGGACATGACCGATGCGCAATGCGATCCTCGCCGTTCCCCTCGTTCTCGTATGCGGCGCGGCGCGCGCCGATGACGCGGCGACCCATCCGGCCTATTGGGGCAGCCCTTCGGTCGACGGCGGCAAGTGCTGTGCGACGCTCGACGCAAGTGCGCGACAACATCGACCGCATCGACCACGCGATCGTGGCGCTCATGGCCGAGCGCGGCAAATACGTCGCCGAGGCCGGGCGCTTCAAGCCCGATCCCGCCGCCGTCAGCGCCCCGGCCAGAGTTCGACGCGATCATCGCCAAGGTGCGGGCCGACGCGGAAGCTCAAGGCCTCGACCCGACCGTCGCCGAGCGAACCTATCGTGCGATGATCGCCGCCTTCGAGGATTACGAGCGCGAGGAATGGACGCGAAGGCAGGCGGCGCCGGCGAAGTGACGGCGGTTAGCGCAGAGTTCTCCCGCGGGCCTCTCTAGTCACGAGATGTTGTTTCGCGATCCGCCAGCGGGCTCGGTCAGTCTAGGCGCCTCGATGAGGCCTCCAGGACGAAAGTATTCCCCAAAAAGCGCTCGGCGGCGCCGCTTAATTCGTGGCAATTCTTATGAAGACGCTGTGTGTGCCTGTTCACATGATGCTCGGCCCCTTGACTTGCATCTCGCGGGCGGCATGATGACGCAACGAGAATTGATCGGGCTTGCGAAGATGCACCCGATCGCTGTCAGGGAGGCGTCAGGTGATTCGGACATTTCGTCTAAGGACGGCATTCGTTTTCGGCGCCTGCCTGGCAAGCGCAATGCTTGGCTTCCCTGCGGCGCACGCGGGCCCATACGATGCGGAATACGTGTTCGGCGACAGCCTTTCCGACAACGGTAATCTCGCTGCGGCGCTTGGCACTACCTTTCCGAACCCGCCGAGCTATCATGACAGCTTCACCAATGGGCCTGTCTCGGTTCAGCTCCTCGCGCAAAGCCTGGGACTGAGCTTGAATCCATCCCTCTGGACGACCGCACCCGCCGCCCCCGCGGGAACGAACTACGCGGTGGCCGGCGCGACCAGTTCGCCAATGGCCAGCCATGGGGATCCGGCCATCAGCCTACCGGAGCAGGTTGGAGCCTTCAGCTTCTACAGCGGCGGAGCGGCGGATCAAAACGCCTTGTACGTGATCATGATTGGCGGCAACGACGTCCGCGACGCCGCGCTTTACCAAACCGGGACGGACGCGACGGACGCGATCACGGCCGGCGTTAAGACGGAAGTGGACGAGATCAAGGCGCTTTCAGGCGAGGGCGCGAAGGACTTCCTGGTCGTCAACGTTCCGAACGTCGGGCTTATTCCGGAATTCACGCTGGAGAATCCCGGGGACGCAGCGAACGCCACGGCCTACAGCATATCGTACGATAGCCAGCTGTCGGCAGGACTGGAGGGTCTCGGCCTGCCGAAGGGCGACCAGCTCACAGACTTCAACCTTTTTGCCTTCAATGCAAACATCCTGGAAAACGCCGGCTCCTACGGGTTCACGAATTTGACGCAGCCGTGCTTCGCAGACACGCCGTTCAGCGCCGTGAGCACGACTGGATGCGTCCCCGACGGCCCGGACGCGAACATCTCGACTTATCTTTATTGGGACCACATCCATCCGACGGCAGGCGTGCAGGCCCTGTGGGCCGAAGGTTTCCGGGCGGCCATTCCCGAGCCTTCGACTTGGTCGATGTTGCTGCTCGGCTTCGCGGGAATGGGCTTTGCGGGATATGCAAGCTCGCGAAAAGCGAACGCGGCCTAAGCGCAGTCGATCGCGGCGCTGTCGCGCGCCTTGCGGCGCGGACCCCTCATCCGGCCGCGCGTTCCGCGCGTCCACCTTCTCCCGCAAGCGGAGAAGGGGTCACGTCCGGGCGAGCACCTCGCGCACTCGGTCGACGAGGTCGGCCTCGGGGGCGGCGAATTGGGCGCGCTGCCGAAGCTCGAGATAATCGGCGCGGTCCTTGGTGCTCTTCGCGAGTTCGGCCCCCAGCTTGAGATCGCGGATCGTCACCTGAGGGCCGCCCGGCGCGTTGCGCTCGTTTGAGCCCTGGATCACCGCGCAGCGGCTCAAGCGCTTGTCGGCATATTTGAGTTGCGCGTTCATTTTGCCGTCGCCGAGATAGAGTTCGGCCGCGATCCCGGCGGCGCGCAAGCTTGCGACGAGGCGCTGGTAGTTCGCCATGGAGTCCGCGTCGCGGTCGAGCATCAGCACCACGACCGGACCGGGCGTTTCGGCGGAAGCGACGATCGGGCTTTTGATCGCGCGCAGCGCCGCGAGCAGCCGCGAGACGCCGATCGAGAAGCCGGTCGCGGGGACCGGCTCGGCGCGGAAGCGCGCGACCAGCCCGTCGTAACGCCCGCCGCCGCCGACCGAGCCGAAGCGTACGGGCTTGCCGTCCTCGCCGGGCGTCTCGAAGGTGAGTTCGGCTTCGAAGACGGGGCCGGTGTAATATTCGAGGCCGCGCACGACGGAAGGGTCGATGCGCACGCGATCAGGACCGTAGCCTGCTGCTCGCACGAGCGCCTCGATCTCCGCGAGCTCTTTCAGCCCGTCATGCTGGATCCCCTCAGCGGCTACGTTCCCGGCCGCGCCGCCGCCGGCTCTGTAGCTGCCCGCGACCACATTGGCGCCGTCGGGGAGACGCTGGCCCTCGGCGCCATCGCCGAACAGCACGTGCGTTGCACCCGCCCCATCCTCAGTGAGGGCGTATGCCGTGACGCCACTCAAGAGGCCGATGACCTGCTCAATGTGAGGCTCGTCAAGCCCCGCGCCCCTCGTGAAGTCGCCGCTCTCGTCCTTGCGTCCGGCGCCGAGGAGTGCGCGCACCCCCTCTGGCCCGAGCCGGTCGAGCTTGTCGATCGCGCGCAGCACCGTCAGCCGCCGTCCCGCGTTGTCGGCGCCGCCGAGGCCGATCGCCTCCATCATCCCGTCCAGCACCTTGCGGTTGTTGACCTTGATCACATAGTCGCCGCGCTTGATGCCGAGCGCCTCGAGGCAGTCGGCCGCAATCATGCAAATCTCGGCGTCCGCCGCGACGCTTGCCGCCCCAACCGTGTCGGCGTCGAACTGCATGAACTGGCGGAAGCGTCCCGGCCCCGGCTTCTCGTTGCGGAACACCCAGCCCGCGCGATAGCTGCGATAGGGCTTTGGCAGCTTCTCGTAGTGTTCGGCAACATAGCGGGCGAGCGGCGCCGTCAAGTCGTAGCGCAGCGACAGCCATTGCTCGTCGTCGTCCTTGAACGAGAACACGCCTTCGTTCGGCCTGTCCTGGTCGGGCAGGAACTTGCCGAGCGCCTCGGTATATTCGATGAACGGCGTCTCGACCGCCTCGAAGCCATAGAGCGAGTAAATGTCGCGGATCTTCGCCATCATCGCTTCGGCGGCCGCGATGTCGGCGGCGTCGCGATCAATGAGCCCGCGCGGCAGCGTCGCGCGCACGCGATTCGAGGCGTCGGAATCGGCCATTTCAGTTCCCGTTCATGTCGTCGCGAGAGTCAGAAGAGATTCGCGGTGATGTTGATGGTGAGAGCGAGAATGATCGCGTTGAAGAAGAAGAACACGATCCCCTGGATGACGCAGATGCGGCGCATCCGCGTCGAGGTGACATTGACGTCCGAGCTTGCGAACGTGCACCCGACAACGAAACCCTGATAGACGAATTCGCCCCATCCGGGCTCGGCTTTGCCGGGAAATTCGAGGCCGCCGCTAATCTTGCCCGATAGAGGCTGGAAGTAGACGCCGGCGTAGTGCAGCGCGAACATCACATTGAGGAAGGCCCAGGCGCTCAAGACCGTCGCGCCGACAAGCGCCAGGTGCCCGGCCTTGATCATGCCGGTCAGGTCCTTGACCGGGCCCAGTTCCCAGACGATCGCCGCGAGGGCGGCCAAAGCCGCGACGATCCCGACGGCGACCAGCACCCACTGGTTCTCGTCCTCGGGCCTCGACTCAACGCGCGCGTCGCGCCGCCGGTCCACCATCATGTGGGCGATGAGGACGAGGAACACCCAGGCGCCGACGTTCCACGCGACAAGGAGCCGCGTCGCCTCCCGCCCGGCGAAAGGGTACAGGAAATAGGTCGCAACCATGAGCGCCGCGCCAGCCAAAAGGCGCGGCCTGTGGGCGATCTTCGCCAGAATGCCGCCGGACGCCGCGACGGCTTTGGGCGGAGGCAGCGGCTTCTTGGACATGCTAGGGCCGTTCGATCTCTGAGGGCGCCTCCCTTGCCCGACGCGGCCCGGAGGGTCAAGCCGAGCGAACACGCGCTCGCGTCTCTTATCCAAGCGCGCGTTCGATGCTAGACGGGCGTGTTGGCAAAGGCGAATATGGGGCGGGGAGCATGAACGCGACGGTTTCTGTCCGCGCCGACCGGCGGGTCACCATCGTCACGATCGAACGGCCGGAGCGGCGCAACGCCGTCGATCTCCCGACCGCAAGAGCGCTGCTTAGCGCCTTCAGGCATTTCGACGAAGACGCGAACGCGGACGTCGCGGTGCTGACCGGCGCGGGCGGGGCCTTCTGCGCGGGCGCGGATCTCAGGGCGCTGGCCGAGGGCGAGACGCGGCCGATCGAACCGGGAGGCGAATTCGGGCCGATGGGGCCAACGCGGCTCCGGCTCGGAAAGCCGGTGATCGCCGCGGTCGAGGGACCCGCGGTCGCGGGCGGCATGGAGCTCGCGCTCTGGTGCGACCTCAGGATCGCGGCGCGCTCGGCGGTGTTCGGGATCTTCAATCGCCGCTTCGGCGTGCCGCTGATCGACCTCGGCACGATCCGCCTGCCGCGGATCGTGGGCCACGGCCGCGCGCTCGAACTGATCCTGACCGGGCGCGCCGTCGGCGCCGAGGAGGCGCTGCGCATCGGCCTCGTCAACGAAGTGACGGAGGACGGCGGGGCGCTAGCAAGGGCCGTGGCGCTCGCCAGGGCTTTATGCGCCTTTCCGCAGACCGCGATGCGCAACGACCGCCTTTCCGTGCTCGAACAATGGGATCTTACTGGCGAGGCCGCGATCGCCAACGAAATCGAGCGCGGACTCGACACCATCGCCAGCGGCGAGACGGCCGACGGATCGGAGCGCTTCCGAGACGGCGAAGGCCGGCATGGGCGGTTCACGGCCGAGGCCGATCCCCCGGCGTCCTGAGGCTCATGCCACGGATTTGACTCTGCCCGCGATTTCTTCGACCTCTCTTGCCGAAGAGCGAGGGCTCAAGCCATGCCGGACCCGGGAGACGACGAGGAGGCGCTGCGCGCGCGGCTGAGCAAGCTGTCGGGCGACCTGAAAGAGCGGGCGGCTTCGCATGCGCCGCCGCCGTCGGGAAGCGCTCCGCCGGGGACCGACGGCATGGGATCGGCGATGGCGATGGGCCTGCGCGCCGGCAGCGAGTTCGTCGCGGCGATCATCCTTGGCGCCGGGATCGGCTGGGTGGTCGACCGCGCGCTCGGCACCAATCCAGCGTTTCTCATTGTATTTTTCATGCTGGGCGTCGCGGCAGGCGTCTGGAACGTAATCCGGGCCACTTCGCCAAAAGGCGTCTCTTTTGGCCGCAATTCGCCCTTGTCTCCCGCGGACCCGCCCGATAAAGACGGGCGGCGCTCGCCTCCGGGGGCAGGGCAGGACGTCTTGCACAGCAAGCGAAGGGCTTCCGACGGGGCTGCCGAGGCCCCGGGCGGGGCTGACGACGACGAGGATTAGAAGTGGCCGCCGAATTCGGGACCGTCGATCGATCCGATCCATCAGTTCTCCATTCATCCGGTCGTTCCGATTTCGATCGCGGGGCAGGACTTCTCGCTGACCAATTCCGGCCTCTTCATGCTGCTCGCGGTGGCGCTGAGTTGCCTGGTCGCCGCAATCGCCGCGCGCGGCGATTCGGGCGTGCCGAGCCGCATGCAGGCGATGGGGGAAATGGCCTATGAATTCATCGCCGGCATGGTGCGCTCGGCGGCGGGCGAAGCGGGAATGCGGTTCTTCCCGTTCGTGTTCAGCATCTTCTTCTTCGTTCTCATCTGCAACCTGCTCGGATACATCCCCTATTCCTTCACAGTGACGAGCCAGATCGTCATCACCGCCGCGCTTGCGCTGCTCGTATTCCTCACCGTCGTGATCATCGGGATCTCGGAGCACGGGGTCGGTTTCTTCAAGCTCTTCGTGCCCTCGGGCGTGCCGATTTATATTCTGCCGCTGGTGGTGGCGATCGAAGTCTTCTCCTTCTTCGTCCGCCCGGTCAGCCACTCGGTGCGTCTCTTCGCCAACATGCTCGCCGGCCACATCACCCTCTACGTGTTCGGCGCCTTTGTCGTCATGCTGCTCGGCGCGGGCGCCGCGGTAAAGGCGCTTGCGGTGCTGCCGTTCGCGATGACAGTCGGGCTCGAGGCCCTCGAATTGCTCGTCGCATTCCTGCAGGCCTATGTGTTCGCCATGCTCACCTGCATGTATCTCAACGACGCGCTTCACCCCGGCGGGCACTGACCTTCCGATCCACGCAAGACTGGTCCTTTAGAGACGAGATAGGAGTTATGAATGGAACCGCATGAACTCGCCATCGCCGCGAAGTACGTTGGCGCCGGCCTCGCCGCCATCGGAACCGGCGCCGCCGGCATCGGCGTCGGCACGCTGTTCGGCCAGTTCCTGAACGGCGCGCTGCGCAATCCGTCGGCGGTCGACGGCCAGTTCGGCCGCCTCATCTTCGGCTTCGCGGTCACGGAGGCGCTTGGCATTTTTGCGCTTCTGATCGCGTTCCTGCTGCTGTTCGCCGTCTGACGCCTTCCGTCCAACGGTTCGAGCCGCGGGGAGACGCGCTGAACGCGCCTTCGCGGCCCTGTCTTGGAAAGACCTCCGATGGCCCAGTCCGATACAACCCAAACCGAAGTCGGCCACGAGGGCGGCGGCCACTCGAACTTCCCGCCGTTCGACGCAAGCACGTTCCCCGCGCAGATCCTCTGGTTCTTCATCGCGTTCGGCCTGCTCTACTGGTTCATGTCGAAGCGCGCGCTGCCCCAGATCGGGGCGGTGATCGAAAACCGGAAAGCGCGCATTGCCCGCGACCTCGATGACGCAACGGCAATGCAGCAGAAGGCCGACGCGGCCGCGGCCGCTCACGAAAAGACGCTCGCCGAGGCGCGCGCCAAGGCCCAGAGCGTCGCCCAGGCGGCCCGCGATCAGCTCGCGGCCGAATCGGAGGGCAAGCGCAAGACGCTCGAGGACCAGCTCGCCGCGAGGCTCGCCGAGGCGGAGCGGCAGATCGCGGGAACCCGCGCTGAGGCGATGACCAATGTGTCGCAGATCGCGCGCGAGGCGGCCGCGGCCATTGTCGAGCGGCTCGGGGGCCGCCCGGCCGACCCCGCGGCGGTCGCGGCGGCCGTCGCTTCGGTCAAGCCCGCGAGCGGAGACGCATGATGGAGATCGACGCCGAATTTTTCGTCCTGATCGGCTTTCTCGTGTTCGTCGGGGTGCTGATCTATGTCGGCGCCCACCGCACGATCCTGAAGGGGCTCGATGCGCGCGGCGAAGCGATCCAGGCCGAACTCGACCAGGCCAGACGGTTGCGGGCGGAAGCGACCGCGCTGCTCGCGAGCTTCGAAAAGAAGACCGCCGAAGCGGAGGCCAGCGCCGCGGCGATCGTCGCCGAAGCGCGCGCCCAGGCCGAGCAGCTCGCCAAGGACACGGCCGAGCGCATGAACGACTTCATCGCGCGGCGCACCAGGCAGGCCGAGACCAAGATCGCGCTCGCGGAAGCCCAGGCGGCCGCGGACGTGCGCGCCGCCGCGGCCGATCACGCCGCCAAGGCGGCCGAGGTCGTGCTCGCGGACCAGATGCAGGGCTCCGGCGGCGCGGATCTGGTGGCGCGCGAGATCGCCGGCGTCAGAACCCGCCTCAACTGAAGCGGCGCAGCGGCGGCTTGATTTGCGCCCTCGAGCGCCGCATTGTCCGGGAGCGCCGGCCGCGCCGGAACGCCGGCCCGCCATGAGGGGAACGATCGCAATGGTTCGCGCAATCTTCGGTTTGCTGCTGCTTGTCGCCCTCCCGTCGGCGGCGTGGGCCCAGAGCGGGCCTGCGGACAACAGCCTTTATGGGACGCCGTCGGAAGCGCGGTGGTCCCCGTTCTCTGCCGTTTTGCCCACATGCGACGACCCGGGCGTGCTGTCGACGATCACCGGCCGGTTCGCCCAGACCGAGAACACCTTCTGGGGCGGCAACCACGCGATCGCAGGATTTGATGGCGTGCGCGAAATCGGCTTTCGCGCCAACGGCCTCTCCTACATCCCGCGCCGCTACTGCGTCGCCCGCGCCATGATGGACGATCCTCGACTTCCGGCGGACGACCGAAGACGGATGCGGACCGCTGTCTACTCGATCGCCGCCAACGCGGGCATCATCGGCTGGAGCTGGGGGGTCGAATGGTGCGTCGTCGGCCTCGACCGCGAACATGCCTATGCGCCGGACTGCGATGTCCTGAGGCCGATCATCGAACGGTCGATCGGCCAGTACAAGTGGCTCGCCGACTATGGACTTAAGGCGCGCTACTGAGCAGCGCCTCGCAGCATGACCTGCGAGGCATGAAGGGAACCCCGATGATTGCGCGACGCGCGCGAAGCTTTGTGGCGGGCGCCTTTGCGCTTGCCGGTCTCGCAGTCGCCGCCTCGGCCCAGACCCCGCCGCCGGTCGCGCCCTCGCCGTTCGACTTCTACGTGATGACGCTCTCGTGGTCGCCGGGCTTCTGCGATCTCGGCGGCGAGGACAAGTCGCCCGAGCAATGCGCGGTCGGCTCGGGCGACGGCTTCGTGGTGCATGGCCTCTGGCCCGACAATCGCACGAGCGCCGACCCGGAAGACTGCAATCCGAACGAAGACGCGTCACCCGGCGATCTCGCCGCGGCGCGCGGCCTCTATCCGACCGACGGTCTCGCGCGCTACGAATACCGCAAGCACGGAACCTGCACCGGCCTCAGCGCCGCCGACTATTTCGCCGCCGTCCGCTTCGTGCGCGAGCAGCTCACAATTCCGGCGATGTTCAAGGCCCCGAAGCAGGTTCAGCGGCTTGCGCCCGAGGCGATCGAGCAGGCCTTCATCGACGCCAACGCCAACCTGCATCCCGACAACATGGCGGTCACCTGCGCGCGCGGCGAACTGGTCGATGTCAGGATCTGCCTGTCGAAGGACCTGAAAGCCTTCTCGACCTGCCCCAAGGTCTCCGGACACACATGCCAGCGCGCCTCGGTCGCCGTCGCGCCGCTTCGCTGAACGCGCGCTTGCGGCGGAAAGCGAGAGGACGGGCGGGCTGGCCATGAACTACCGCCATGCGTTTCACGCCGGCAGTTTCACCGATGTCATGAAACACGCTGTCCTCGCGCGGATCCTCGTCTATCTGACGCAGAAGGACGCCCCCTTTCGTTTCATCGACACCCATGCCGGCGCGGGCCGCTATGACCTCAGAAGCGCGGAAGCCAAGCGCTCGCCGGAATGGCGCGACGGGATCGCGCGGGTCCTGAAGGCCTCGCCCCCTGCCCCCATCGCCGCCCTGCTCGAACCCTATGTTCAAGCGATCGGCCCGCATGACGCGGCCGGGATGCCCGCGTCCTATCCCGGTTCTCCGGCGATCGCGCAGGCGCTGTTGCGGCTGCAAGATCGCATCGCGCTCTGCGAGGCGCATCCGGAGGAAAAGGAGAAGCTGGTCGCCGCGCTCGGACGCGACGCGCGGCTCAGCATCGTCGGCACGGACGGCTATGTCGCGCTCAAGGCCTATTGTCCGCCGAAGGAGCGGCGCGGCCTCGTCCTGATCGACCCGTCGTTCGAAGAGCCCGACGAACTGAAGCATGTCGAAGAGGCGCTCGCCGGGGCGATCCGCAAGTGGCCGGGCGGGATCTATGTCGTCTGGCGGCCGATCCGCGAGGCGAAAACCGACGCGCGCTTTCTCAACGCGGTCGCCGCGCTCGGCGCGCCCAACATTCTGAGACTCGAACTCGACGTCGGCCCGGGAGAGGCCGGCGCCCATGGCCAGGAGCCGCTCGCGCGGGCGGGCCTCCTCGTCGTCAACCCGCCGCACACGCTCTTCGCCGAAGCGCGCGTTCTGTTGCCCTGGCTAGCAGCGCTCCTTGCCCGCAGCGGACACGGCGGCCATGTGTGCAAATGGCTGACGGAGCCGCGCTAGCGGCGCACGCTTGCCCGCTCGCCGCCGTTCGGTTTATGTGCGAACCAATAGAAGAACATGAGGATCTCGATGACGCTGCCGGCGTTTCTGAAGGACAAGCTACGCCTGCCCGCCGTCGGCGCGCCGCTCTTCATCATCTCGCACCCGGCGCTGGTGATCGCCCAGTGCAGGGCCGGGATCGTTGGCGCCTTTCCCGCACTCAACGCCAGACCGATCTCGCAGCTCGACGAATGGCTGCACGAGATCACCGAGGCGCTGGCGGCGCATGACCGCGCCCATCCCGATGAGCCGGCCGCGCCCTTCGCCGTCAACCAGATCGTGCACAAGTCCAACGCCCGGCTCGAAGAGGACATGGCGCTGACGGTCAAGTGGAAGGCGCCGATCGTCATCACCTCGCTCGGCGCGCGCGAGGACGTCAACACGGCGGTGCACGGCTATGGCGGAATCACCCTGCACGACATCATCACCAACCGCTTCGCGCGGAAGGCGATCGAGAAAGGGGCGGACGGCGTCATCGCCGTCGCGGCGGGCGCCGGCGGCCACGCAGGCTCGATGTCGCCGTTCGCGCTTGTTCAGGACATCCGCGAATGGTTCAGCGGGCCGCTGCTGCTCTCGGGCGCCATCGCCACCGGCCAGGCCATTCTCGCCGCTGAGGCGATGGGGGCCGACCTCGCCTATATCGGATCGGCCTTCATCGCGACGGCGGAGGCGCGCGCCACGGACGCCAACAAACAGGCGATCGTCGAGGGCGACGCCTCGCATATCGTGGGCTCGAGCCTCTTCACCGGCGTGTTCGGCAACTACCTCAGAGCTTCAGTCGCAGCCGCCGGTCTCGACCCCGACAACCTACCCTCGGGTGACGTAAAGACGATGAACTTCGCCTCCGGCGAAGGCTCGAAGGCCAAGGCCTGGCGCGACATCTGGGGCAGCGGCCAGGGCATCGGCGCGGTCAAGTCGGTGCAGCCGGCGGCCGAACTCGTAGCGAGGCTCAAGCGGGAATATGCGGAGGCGAAGAAGCAAATCTGCGCATCGCCCTGAGCCGTTTTCAGCCGGGGCGTCAAACGCGTCTTACACGCAGACGCGTCTGCTGACGCCCTACGTTCTCGGAGGCCCGGTCGACCTGCGCGCGAGGTGGAGTGTCAGCCGCGGTCGATCCAGGGATTCGATATGAGTCCGTCGGAAATGTTCGCCGTAAGGGACGCCGCCGAGCGCGACATGGCGGAGATCGCGCGTATCTACGCCCATTACGTCCTGGCCCATCTCGCGACCTTCGAGGAAGTCCCGCCAGATGTCGCGGAGATGACGGCGCGGCGCGCGCGCGTGGTCGCCGCCGGGCTGCCCTACCTCGTCGCGGAAACCGACGGCGCAGTGGTCGGCTACGCCTATGCAGGCCTCTATCACTCGCGCGCGGCCTATCGGTACACGGTCGAGGACTCGATCTATGTCGCGGACGGCGTGCGGGGCCGCGGCGTCGGCAGGGCCTTGCTGCAAGCCCTGATCGCGCGATGCGAAAACGGGCCGTGGCGGCAGATGCTGGCTGTCATCGGCGACAGCGGCAACGCAGGCTCGATCGCGCTGCACCGCGCGTTCGGGTTCGAAGATATCGGCGCGCCGAAGTCGGTCGGATTCAAGTTCGGCAGTTGGGTGGACATCGTGATCATGCAGCGGCCGCTCGGCGCGGGCAATTCGACGCCGCCCGTGTGAGGGGCGCCGATGAACGTCCGTCAATCCGTCGAATCCGGCACGTCGGCGGCGCCCGTCGATTGCTCGTCCCGAGTCAAGCGTTTCCATGCCCCGCGAGCTCGCTTGGCCCGCGTCGGTGTATAGCGGGGACAAGCGCAAACGGCGCTTCAGCCGCATGAAGTCCGGGAGTAAACCCGCCGGCCTGAATTGGACCTGAGGCCTGCTCGCCCGCGATTCTCCGAGGGCGTATCATGAGGCGCGATGGCTGATTCGCGTAACCCTTGTCCCCCGCGTTCGCATCGACCTTCAAACCTGAACCCCAAGGACGCGCCGACCCCATGGCGACAATCGAGCAATTTCCGCAGTCGAAAGACGCCCGCCTGTCGACGGGCTATGGCCAGACCGGACAGCAGGAACGCCCCTATCGGACCCCGCCGCACAATCTCGACGCCGAACAGGCGCTCCTCGGCGCGATCCTCATCAATAACGACGCCTTCGACCGCGTCTCCGACTTCCTCCGCAGCGAGCATTTCGTGCAGGAGATTCATCGCCGCATCTTCGAGATCGCCGGATCGATGATTCGCGCCGGCAAGCTCGCGACGCCGGTCACATTGAAGACCTTCCTCGGCGAGCATGACGTCGACGGCCTCACCGTGCCGCAATACCTCGCCCGGTTGGCCAGCGAAGCGACGACCATCATCAACGCTTACGACTACGGGCGCAGCATCTACGATCTCGCCATGCGGCGCGAACTGATCTCGATCGGCGAGGACGTCGTGAACGTCGCCTATGACGCGCCGGTCAATTCGAGCCCGCGCGATCAGATCGAGGAGGCCGAACGGCAACTCTATCAGATTGCCGAGACCGGGCGCTACGACGGCGGCTTTCAGCGCTTTTCCGATGCGTTGAAGATCGCGGTCGACATGGCCGCCCGGGCCTACGAGCGCGAGGGGTCGCTCAGCGGCATCGCGACCGGCCTTTCCGACCTCGACCGCTACATGGGCGGCCTGCAGGCGTCCGACCTCGTGATCCTCGCGGGCCGTCCCGGCATGGGCAAGACGGCGCTCGCCACCAACATCGCTTTCAACATCGCCAAGACCTATCGGAGCCGGACCCGCGCCGACGGCGCGGTGGAGACCGCCGACGGCGGGGTCGTGGGTTTCTTTTCTCTTGAAATGTCGGCCGAGCAGCTGGCGACCCGCATCATCGCCGAGCAATCCGGCGTCGCCTCCAACAAGATTCGTCGCGGCGACATCACCGAGAACGACTTCCGCCGCGTCGCCGACGCGGTCACCGAGATGCAGCAGATCCCGTTCTACATCGACCAGACCGGCGGCGTCTCCATCGCGCAACTCGCCGCCCGCGCCCGCCGGCTCAAGCGGCAGAGGGGCCTCGACATGCTGGTTGTCGACTATCTGCAACTGATGACCGGATCGAAATCTCGCGCCGAGAACCGGGTGCAGGAGCTGACCGAAATCACCACCGGCCTCAAGACGCTGGCGAAGGAGCTCAACATCCCGATTGTCGCCTGCTCCCAGCTGTCGCGCCAGGTCGAGCAGCGGGACGACAAGCGACCGCAGCTCTCGGACCTGCGCGAATCCGGCTCGATCGAGCAGGACGCCGACGTCGTCATGTTCGTGTTCCGCGAGGAATACTATCTCAAGAACAAGGAGCCGCGCCCGGGCACCGAGGAGCACATCGCCTGGATGGCGCAAATGGAAAGCGCGCACGGCCGCGCCGAGGTCATCATCGGCAAGCAGCGCCACGGCCCCACCGGAACAATCGAACTCCAGTTCGACGCGGAGGTGACGCGCTTCAGCACCCTCGCGCGGGAAGACACGATCGCGGAAATCCGCTAAGATGGGTCTTTAAGGACACAACTGTGTCGCAATCGTCGATCCTAAAGGCCGGCGGTTGGATGGCGCGGCCCCGTTCGGCGCGCCGCCGAAGCTGGAGACCTTGATGAGACTGACAGCCGCCCTCTTCGCCGCAGGCTTCGCCGCGGCTTCGTGTTTCGTCGTCCTGCCCGCCTTCGCTGACGAGTTCAGCCCGGCCCAGAAACAGGAGCTGGGTACGTTTATCCGCGACTACCTCGTGAACAATCCGGACGTTCTGCGCGAAGCGATCGAGGCGCTCGACAAGCGCGACAAGGCGACGGCAGAAGCCGAGCGGCAGAAGACGGTGGCGAGCCAAGCGGGGCCGCTTTTCAGCTCCAAATACCAGGAGACGATTGGCAATCCGAAGGCGAACGCCACCCTGGTCGAATTTTTCGACTACAACTGCCATTTCTGCAAAGGGGCGTTGCCGGACATCACCAAGCTGATGAAGGACGATCCGAACCTCAAGCTGGTGCTGAAGGATTTCCCCGTGCTCGGGCCAGGCTCGGTCGAAGCGGCGAAGGTCGCAAGCGCAGCCCGCAACCAGTTGCCCGGCGACAAGTTCTGGGCCTTCCACACGAAGCTCCTGGCGACCCACGGGCCTGTCGGCAAGGCCGAGGCGCTCGCGGTCGCCAAGGAGCTCGGGCTCGACATGGACAAGCTCTCCAAGGATATGGAGAGTCCCGAGGTCAAGGCCGGGCTCGACGAGGTGATGGCGCTCGCCGATTCGCTCCAGATCAACGGGACGCCGACCTTCGTCGTGGGCCAGGATCTCGTGGTCGGCGCGGTCGGCTACGATCAGCTCAAGGACAAGGTCGAACTCGGTGCACAAGTGCGGGCGGGCGACCTGCTGAGGCGACCGCTTCCTTCCCTGGGATGAGCTTGTAACCGCGCCTGGGCGGCGTCTTTTCTTATGACAGGCGAGGTTTTCTTCAGTGACCGCCATCCAAGCGATCGTCATGGCCGTCCTGCAGGGCGTGTCGGAACTGTTCCCGATCAGCAGCCTTGGCCATGCGGTGATCCTGCCTCGCCTCCTCAATTGGGGGGTCGATCTCAAGGCCCCCGACTGGCTCGCTTATCTCACAGTCATGCATCTGGGCACGGCGATCGCGCTCCTGATCTTCTTCTGGCGCGACTGGCTCAATTTCGGCCTCTCCCTCTTTGGGTTCGCCGGCGAACGCTCGGCGGCGGACCGTCGCGTCTTCTGGCTTGTGGTGCTGGCCACGATCCCCGCGGTCGTGGTCGGATCTCTGTTCCGCAAGCTGCTCGGCGACGCATTCGCCACGCCCGCGATCGCGGCGGCCTTCCTGATCGTCAACGGCTTTATCCTCTACTTCGGCGACCGGATCGGCTCGGACTCAATTGGCGGCCTCGACCAGCTCAACTGGAAGGGCGCACTCGCGATCGGCGTCGCCCAGTGCTTCGCCTTGATTCCGGGCATCTCGCGCTCCGGCGCCACGATCGCGACGGGCGTCGTCGCAGGCCTCAGGCACTCGGAGTTTGCGCGGTTCTCCTTCCTGATGGGAACCCCGATCATCCTCGCCGCCAACGTCTACGAGGCGCCGAAGCTCTTGAAAGAGGGGGCGACGCTCGGTCCCATGGCGGTTCTTTCGGGCGTCGTTGCGGGCGCGGTCGCCTATGCGAGCCTCGTGTTTCTCATGCGCTGGTTCCGCAAGCACGATTTCGAGGCGCTGACCCCATTCGCCTATTATTGCTGGGCGGCGGGCGCCATCTTTCTGGCGATCATCACGCTCACCTGAAGGCTCGGGCCTTGGCCCCGCCTCTTCGCGCCCTATATTCAGGCGTTCCGATGCGGATCGCGCGCGGGCAGCGAGGGCGTCATGTCCACGATCGAGGTTATGCCGGCGGGGCTGACCCGCAAAGAGACCGAGGATCTGAGGCGGGCGATCGTTTGCCTCGAAGGATCAAGCTTCGCCCAGCGACTGACCGACGCGATCGGCCGGCCGGTCGCCGCCTTGAGTTGGGGGCTGCCCGCGTCCGCGCGGCGCGTCGTCGCCTACGCGAGCGAGAGGGCGCTGAGCGGCGCGCTCAAGCTTGCGCTGCGCACCATCGACCTCAGGCGCTCCGCAAGACCCTCCGCCAATCGCGCGCATAAATTCGCTGCCGCCGCCTCCGGCGCGCTCGGCGGCGCGTTTGGCCTAGCCGCGCTGCCCGTCGAACTGCCGCTGTCGACGACGATCCTCTTGCGCTCGATCGCCGAGATCGCGCGCGAGGAAGGCGAGGACCTCACCGCACCCCAAGCCGCGGTCGCCTGCATCGAGGTCTTCGCACTCGGAAGCAGGCATGACGAAGAGACTTTCGAAAGCGGCTATTTCGCGGTTCGCGCGGCGCTGGCGAAGTCCGTCACCGACAGCGCCCGCTTTGTCGCGAGCCAGGGCGCGGGGGCCCAGTCGGCGCCGCTCGTTGCGCGATTCATCTCCCAGATCGCGGCGCGCTTCGGTGTCGTCGTCAGCGAAAAGCTCGCGGCCCAGTCGGCGCCGGTCATCGGCGCGATCGGCGGAGCGGCGGTCAACGCAGCGTTCGCCGAGCATTTCCAGACGCTCGCGCGCGGTCATTTCATCGTGCGGCGCCTCGAGCGGGAGCATGGCGCAGGCCTCGTCGCGTTCGAGTACCAACGCCTCAGAGGCGAAGCGGCTCGCGCGTGACGCCCATTGCTTCGATCTGGACAGTTCGCCCAGGATCGGGATGATCCACCGTCATGAGAAGATCCCGGTCGGCGGCGAGCGAGCGGCGGACTGAACGCTCCGGGACCACGATTGCGTCGGTCGTCATCACACTTGCCGGCCTTCTCGCGGCAAGCCCCGATGCGCTTGCCGACCTCAGGCTGCCGCCACGGCCGCGCGGCGATCCACCGATGCGCATCGTTCGCGTCATGAGCTCGGACCCGGTATGCGCGCCCAATTGTCCGGAATGGATTTCCGCCGAGGGGCAGATCATGCCTGGCACGGCCGCCGCATTCCGCAAGGCGATCCTCGATCTTGGCGGGCGCCGACTGCCGGTTCTCATTTCGTCACACGGAGGCTCGCTCGGCGCCGCGCTGCAGATGGGCGAACTCATTCGCGAACGGCGCCTCGCGGTGGCGGTGGCGCGGACGCTGATCGCAGACTGCCCCAGGCGGACCCCCGTTTGTCCCCCGCCGCGAGGCGAGGCGATCACCGGGGGCGCCGTCTGCGCCTCCGCTTGCCCGCTGATCCTGGCCGCCGGCGTCGAGCGGCTTGTGGGCCCGGTTCCTATGGTCGGCGTGCATCAGATCACCGAAGTGCTGAAGGAGAGGGAGGGTCTGGCGCATCTGACGACGATCAGGAAAATCTACGAACCGGATTTCGCCGACGCCGTCGTGCAGGCGTATTTGGCCTCGATGGGGGTCGGCGATCCGGTGATGACCTTGCTGCGCAAGACACCCGCCTCGAGTATCCGCTGGCTTGGCCTCCCCGAGATGGCCGCTTCCCGTCTGGCGACGCAGTCGCTCGATGCCGCCGCGCCGGTGCTGGCGTCGGGCGCCAACGGCCTCAACGGCCATGCCTTCGACGGCGCGGCGGCGCGCACTGGCGTCCTCACGGCGAAGGGCGGGGCGACGATTGGCCAGCCCGACAGCAGTCCCACTCTCGCCGCCGAGGCGACGCTCACCTATCGGCGCGGCGGCGGAGCGGTCGAAGTCGCCGTTGCCGTTCGAGATGGCGGCGCGACGGCGACGGGCTGGACGCTTGTTGGGTCGGGTGGCGAACGGCTCCCGATCGAGGCCGGCGGCGCGGGTCAGGCCGGCACGGTGATCCCGCGCGAGCGCTTCTGCGCCCTCGCCCGTGACGGCAAGCTTGTCGCGGCGCCGGAGGTTGCAGGCTCGGTCGCAGCGCCGCAGGGGCCGGTCAGGATCGAACTCGCGGCTATGGAGGGCGTGGTCGCGCTCCTCGCCGAGGCCTGCCCTTAGGCGGCGCGGGCCTCTCTCGGCGCGCTGAATGCAATTTTGGCGACGGCGCCGTGTTTTCAGCGCATTAGGCGCCTTTTTCTGTCACCTTGTCATCTATTACACGCTATTTATATGTTATACATGCGAGCGCCCGATAGAATCGCACGCTGCAATGCTTGAGAGAGCCGCTATGGGACGCTTCGCTTCGACCGTCGCCTATTACGAAAGCGCCCGGCCGCCCTATGGCGCCGCGTTCTTTTCCACCGTGGCGCGGCGGCTCGCCTTCGAGCGCGGAACGCGCCTGCTCGACGTCGGCACGGGACCGGGCCTGCTGGCGATCGGGTTCGCGCCGTTCTGCGGCGAGGTCGTCGGCGTCGATCCGGAGCCCGCGATGATCGAGGCGGCCCGCTCGTCGGCGGAGCGTGAAGCCAGCGCAGTGCGCCTGGTGGAAGGCCGTTTCGAAGACCTGGCCGGGAGCCTCGGAACGTTCGGCGCCGTCACAATCGGCCGCGCGATCCACTGGCTCGATCCCGAGCCCGCCCGGAACGCGCTCGACAGCCTTGTAGCGCCGCAGGGACTCATTCTCGTCTGCAACGCCGCCAGCGTGACCGACGGCCGCAACCGCTGGCTCGAGACCTTCAATGCGGTCCGCAATCGCTGGCGCGGCGAGCATCCGAACCGTGATCAGGACGCGTTCTTTGCCGGCGGTCCCTTTGTTCGGCGCGAGTCCATCAGCGTCGAGACCGTCTATCGGGCGCCGATCGAAAAACTCGCCGACCGCGTGCTGTCGATGTCGACTTCATCCCCCGAACGGCTCGGCGGCGAGGTTCCCGCGATGCGGAGCGCCCTCGGTGAGGCGCTCGCGCCTTTCGCCACTGACGGCGCGGTGGAGGAGATCGTCGAGGCGCGGGCGGAGGTGTATGGGCGCGGCGGCAGCGGCGGATAGGGCGACCGACGGCGCATTCGGTGGGCGAAACGTAGGGCCAGCGTTGTCGATCTGTACGCACCCCTCGCGACTGTTGCGCCGGTGGACCACGGTGTAATATTCCACCAATGAAGGACTCAGTCGTATCGCGGGACCCTGAGGTGATGGGCGGCGCCGCCGTATTCGGTGGGACGAGAGTTCCCTTGCAGACCTTGCTTGACTACCTTGAGGCTGGCGAATCAATCGACGACTTTCTCGAAGGATTCCCGTCGGTGACGCGAGAGCAGGTGATTGCTTTCCTCGAGGAGGCAACGGCGCGAGTGATCGAAGCGACGTCGTGAAGGTTCTCCTCGACGAGTGTGTCGACTGGCGCTTGGCGCGCGATATCGTCGGACACGACGTCAAGACGGCTCGCCAAATGGGTTGGACGACGATCAAAAACGGGGAGCTGCTGGAGCTTGCCGCGAACCATTTCGATGTGTTTGTCACGGTGGATCGAAACCTCTCCTTTCAGCAGAATCTCGCCTCCTTTTCGATTGCCGTAGTTATTATTCGGGCGAAATCGAACCGGCTTGCGGATCTCAGGCCGCTAACGCCGCAGCTCTTGGAAGCCATCAAGTCCGGGCGCGCCGGCGCCGCCAAATTCATCGAGGGCGAGAGAACCGCGGCGAGAGAACCCGGATAATCCCATTTTCATAGCTTTCGGCGGCGGTGGCGCCCCGATGTGCCTCACACCGTCATCCGTGCGCGCACCGCGGTCTCGTCCATCTCCTGGCGCGTGCCGGCCAGCACGACGACGCCGCGGTCCATCACGGCATAGTCGTCGCAGATGTCGCGCGCCCATTCGAAATATTGTTCGACGACCAGGATAGCCATCTCGCCCTTGCGCCGCAGATGGACGAGCGCGCGGCCGATGTCCTTGATGATCGAGGGCTGGATGCCCTCGGTCGGCTCGTCGAGCACGAGGAGTTTTGGCTTCGTCACCAGCGCGCGGGCGATAGCGAGCTGCTGCTGCTGGCCGCCCGACAGGTCGCCGCCGCGCCGGCCGAGCATGTCGTTGAGCACCGGAAAAAGGGAAAAGATCTCGTCGTCGATGACCCGGTCGTTACGCGGCCGGGTGGCGTAGCCGGTCATCAGGTTCTCGCGCACGGTCAGGAGCGGGAAGATTTCGCGGCCCTGCGGGACATAACCGAAGCCGGCCTTGGCCCGTAAGTACGGCGCCATCTTCGTCATGTCCTGATCGTTCCAGCGGATCGCGCCGGACCTTGGTATGTGTTGCCCTACGATGGCGCGCAGAAGGGACGACTTGCCGACGCCGTTGCGGCCGAGAACCGTGAGGATGCGTCCGGTCTGCGCCTTGACCGACACCGATCGCAACGCCTGGGCCGCGCCATAGAAAAGATCGATGCGGTCGACGGTCAGCATCGGTTCATCGCCCCAGATAGACTTCAACGACGCGCGGGTCGGCGCTGACCTGATCGAGCGTGCCTTCAGCCAGCACGGAGCCTTCGTGCAGGCACGTCACCCTGACGCCGAGCTCGCGCACGAAATGCATGTCGTGCTCGACCACGACCACCGAATGGTCCTGCGCGATCTCCCGCAGAAGCTCCGCCGTCGCGAAGGTCTCGGCGTCGGTCATGCCGGCGACCGGCTCATCGACCAACAGCAGCTTCGGATCCTGCGCGAGCAGCATGCCGATCTCGAGCCATTGCTTCTGCCCATGCGACAGCGAGCCGGCAATCCGCGCCCGATGGTCGGTCAGCCGGGTCGTGGCAAGAATTCTGTTGATGGTCTCGATCGTTTTCCTGTCCTCGCGGCCCAACAGGGTCGTGAACACGGCGCGGGGCGCCTTGGTCGCGAGCAAGAGATTGTCCTCGACCGTGTGGTTCTCGAACACCGTCGGTTTCTGAAACTTGCGCCCGACGCCAAGCATCGCGATGGCGGCTTCATCGAGTTTCCTCAGGTCGTGCTTTCCGTCAAACATCACCTCGCCTTCATCGGGGCGCGTCTTTCCGGTGATGACGTCCATCATCGTCGTCTTCCCGGCGCCGTTTGGACCGATGATCGCGCGCATCTCGCCGGGCGCGAGAATGAGCGAGAGCCCCCTCAGCGCTTTATAGCCGTCGAAGGAGACGCTGATCCCGTCGAGATAAAGCAGCGACTGAGTGAGGACGGGATTGTCGGACTCGGCGAGGGTCATGGATCAGCGCCCTCCTCAACGGCGATGGCGGGCGTCTCGGCGCTCGGCTTGTCGCGCGGCGGTCTGAGCGCAAGGCCCAACAGACCCTTGGGCAGGAACAGCGTGGTCAGGACGAAGAGCAGGCCCAGGCCATAGAGCCAGTATTCGGGGAAGGCGCCCGTGAAATAGGTCTTGGCGAAATTGACGGCGATCGCCCCGATCGCTGCGCCAACCAGGGTCCCGCGACCGCCGACCGCGACCCAGATGGCAGCCTCGATCGAATTGCCGGGCGCGAATTCGCTGGGGTTGATAATGCCGACCTGCGGCACGTAGAGCGCGCCGGCGACGCCCGCCATCACCGCCGAGACGACGAAGGCGAAGAGCTTATAGTTCTCGACCCGGTAGCCAAGGAAGCGCATGCGGCTCTCCGCGTCGCGCACCGCCATCAGCGCCTTGCCGTATTTGGAGCCGACAATCGCGCGCGAGACCGCATAGGCGAGGATGAGCGCGATGGCGCTCGCGGAAAAGAGCGCCGCCTTCATCGAAGCCGATTGGAGCGAGAAGCCGAGCAGATCCTTGAAGTCGGTGAGGCCGTTGTTGCCGCCGAAGCCGAAGTCGTTGCGGAAGAACTCCTTGAAGAGCGCGAACGTCATCGCCTGGGTGATGATCGAGAGATAGACCCCGGTCACCCGCGAGCGGAAGGCGAACCAGCCGAAGGCGAGCGCAAGCAGCCCCGGAACCAGCACAACCATCAGCATGGCGTAGGGAAACCAGTTGAAGCCCCACCAGGCGACCGGCAACTCTTTCCAGTTCAGGAACACCATGAAGTCGGGCAGGATCGGATTGGCGTAGACGCCGCGCGTGCCGATCTGGCGCATCAGATACATGCCCATCGCATAGCCGCCGAGCGCGAAAAACGCGCCGTGGCCAAGCGACAGAATCCCGCAATAGCCCCAGACGAGATCGAGCGCGACCGCGAGGATGGCGTAACAGAGATACTTGCCGAGAAGCTGCACCAGATAGGGCGGGATATTGAAGGCGGAATCGGCAGGGGTCGCCAGCGACAGGACCGGCACCAGGATCGCAGCCGCGGCGAGAATGACGACGAAGATGACTCCGAGCCGGTCGAGTTGCGCGCTCATGCTTCCACCGCGCGACCCCGGAGCGCGAAGAGCCCTCGGGGTCGCCTCTGGATGAAGAGGATGATGACGATCAACAGCACGATCTGCCCCTGGACCGCGCCGATCAGCGGCTCGAGCAGCTTGTTGGCGAGCCCGATCATCAATGCGCCAAACGCGGTCCCCCACAGGTTGCCGACGCCGCCGAACACGACGACCATGAAGCTGTCGATGATGTAGCCCTGGCCGAGATTGGGCGAAACGTTGTCGATTTGCGAAAGCGCGACCCCGGCGATCCCGGCGACCCCTGAGCCAAGCCCAAAAGCCAGCATGTCGATGCGGGCAGTCGAGATGCCCATCGCCGCCGCCATCCGGCGGTTCTGCGTCACCGCGCGCATTTGCAGGCCGAACGGCGTCGCGCGCAGCACCAGTTGCAACCCCGCGAAGACAAGAGCGGAAAGCACGATGATCCACAGGCGGTTGGTCGTGATCTCGAGGCCGCCGACGTGGAACGCGCCCGACATGAACGGCGGGTTGCTCACCAGCCGGTTGTTGGCGCCGAACAGGCTGCGCACCAACTGTTGCAGGATCAGCGAGACGCCCCAGGTCGCGAGCAGCGTTTCAAGCGGGCGCGTGTAGAGATAGCGGATCACGAGACGCTCGATCGCGATGCCTACGACCCCGGCGACGACAAAGGCGAGCGGGATCGCAAAAGCAAGCGACCAATTTTGCAGCGAGGGCGGCAGAACCGACTGGACCACGTAGGTCGAATAGGCGCCGAGCATCACCATTTCGCCATGGGCCATGTTGATGACGCCCATGACGCCGAAAGTGATCGCAAGGCCGATCGCCGCCAGCAGCAAAACAGAGGATGCGGAGAGGCCATACCAGAGGTTTTGCGCCACCCGCCACATCGCCAGGCGCGTGTGGATCGACGACAATGCGGAATCGGCGGCGCTTTTCACCGCGGGGTCGGTCGCCTTCTGCGCGATCTGGTCGATCAGGCTCTGGGCGTCCTGGTCGCCCCGCGCCTTCAAGACGTCGATCGCCGCAAGCCGGTCCTGGGTCGTCGCGCTGTCGCTCGTGATCAGGATGGCGGCGCGGGCGAGCCTGAACGCATCGGCGACGCGCGGATCGCTTTCCTTGGCGAGCTGCGCCTGAAGCGCCGGCAGCGCGTTGGCGTCGCGCGTCCTGAAGACGTCTTCCGCCGCGGCGAGACGCTTCTCCGGATCGGGGTTCGCAAGGGTCACCGAGCCCATCGCGCCTTCGATGGCGCGGCGCAGCGCGTTATTGACGCGCACCTTCTTGAAAGCGGCGGCTTTCTCGGCCGCAATTGCCTCACCGGTCTTGGCGTTGAGGAATGTCCCCGCCGCGGTTTTATAGGCCACGATGTGGTCGGCGGGATC
The DNA here is from genome assembly GCA_963787135.1 of uncultured Alphaproteobacteria bacterium. Classification (GTDB taxonomy): domain Bacteria; phylum Pseudomonadota; class Alphaproteobacteria; order Rhizobiales; family Beijerinckiaceae; genus Roseiarcus. The sequence continues at coordinate 163,962 of CAWBBW010000018.1, forward strand.
GATCAGCAGGCGATTGTCGCCGAGCGCTTCGAGGATCGCCGCAGCCTGGGGCGGCGCTTCCGCCGCGAGTTCGCCGATCGCTGTCTCGGTCTGGGGAAACTTGTCGTCGAGAAAGCGCGCCAGCGTATCGTCCAGCGCGTCGGCGCGGGCGGCGCCGGCCATGAGGAGAAGAACGAGAAAACCAAGAGCACGGAGAACTTGCAGAGTTCCCTGACGTTGGGCGTGACGCAAGGCGCACGGCAGCGACATGGTTCTCCTTTCGGGTTCCTGATACGACGCGCGCGCCCTCATCCGGCGCTTCGCGCCACCTTCTCCCGCCAGGCGGGAGAAGGGAGGCCCCCTCTTCCGCTTGGCGGGAGAAGGGGCCGGGGTGAGGGTCAGCTTACCGTTAGCCGCCGCACTTGCCGGTTTTGACGTTGAAGTTGCCGCAGGACATCGGCGGGCGCCAATCGGCGATCAGGTCTTTCGAGCCTTCGAGATAGGGCGACCATTCCTGCGCCACGACGGTGCCCGGCGTCTGCCAGACCGTGTTGAGCTGGCCATCGCCCTGGATCTCACCGATGTAGACGGGCTTGGTGATGTGGTGGTTCGGCATCATCGTCGACAGGCCGCCGGTGAGGTTCGGAACCGCCACGCCGATCATCGCCGGGATGACTTTGTCAGGGTCGAAGCTCTGGGCTTTTTCGACCCCCTTCACCCACATGTTGAAGCCGATATAGTGCGCCTCCATCGGGTCGTTGGTGGTGCGGGTCGGCTTCTTGGTGAATTCATGCCACTTGGCGATGAACTCCTTGTTCGCCGGCGTGTCGATCAACTCGAAGTAGTTCCAGGCCGCGAGGTGGCCGACCAGCGGCTTCGTGTCGAGGCCCGCGAGTTCCTCTTCGCCGACCGAGAACGCGACAACGGGAATGTCGGTCGCCTTGATCCCCTGGTTGCCCAGCTCCTTGTAGAAGGGAACGTTGGCGTCGCCGTTGATCGTCGATACGACCGCGGTCTTCTTGCCCGCCGAGCCGAACGCCTTGATCTTCGACACTTCGGTCTGCCAGTCGGAGAAGCCGAACGGCGTGTAGTTAATCATGACGTCTTCGTCGGGGACGCCCTTCAATTTCAGATAGGCGGCGAGAATCTTGTTGGTCGTGCGCGGATAGACGTAGTCGGTGCCTTCGAGCACCCAGCGCTTCACCGAGCCGCCGTCTGCGCTCATCAGGTAGTCGACCGCGGGGATTGCCTGCTGATTAGGCGCGGCGCCGGTATAGAAAACATTGCGCTCGGATTCCTCGCCCTCGTATTGGACGGGATAGAAGAGGATCGAATTGAGTTCCTTGAACACCGGCAGCACGGACTTGCGCGACACCGAGGTCCAGCAGCCGAACACGACCGAGACCTTGTCCTTCTCAATGAGTTCCTTCGCCTTTTCGGCGAACAGCGGCCAGTTCGAGGCCGGGTCGACGACAACGGCTTCCAGCTTCTTGCCGAGCACGCCGCCCTTGGCGTTCTGCTCGTCGATCAACATCAGCATGACGTCTTTGAGCGTCGTCTCGCTGATCGCCATCGTGCCGGAGAGCGAGTGAAGAATGCCGATCTTGATCGTATCTTCCGCCCAAGCGGCCCCGGCGGCGAGCATGAGCGCTCCTCCGACCAGCGCGCCCGCCGCGCGAGAGAGAATTCGTTTTGTCAAGGACATGGTGACGACCTCGTCGAGTGCGCCCTTCATAAAGAGGGCCGTGACTGCTCGGCCCACAAGGGCCAGACGCTCGATTCGCAACGAGCGTGCCAACGCTGTTTCTTCGCGTTTCGAGCCTGAAGGCGCCGATTCCTCGGGCCGCGGCGCCGAGGAATTGATCAATTTCCCACGTTTGGCCCCGACGGCGCCTTAAGCCTCGGCAGCGCGGTATCCAACCCCGGGCTCAGTCGTGACGATCCTCGGCGCGGTCGGGTCGCGTTCGATCTTGGCGCGCAGCTGGCCAATGAACACCCTCAGATACTGGGTATCCTCGGTGTGCGCCGGGCCCCAGACGGCGGAGAGAATCTGACGGTGGGTGACGACGCGGCCGGCGTTGCGGAAGAGGACCGCCAGCAGATCGTATTCCTTGGGCGTCAGCTTGACCGGCAGGCCGTCGCGCGTGACAAGTCGCTTGTCCAGGTCCATCGCCACGCCTTCGATCTCGATGCGGGGCGGCTGTTGCGCCTCGCTCGCCGCATGGCGCAGCGCGGCGCGGAGCCTAGCTGTCAGCTCGCCGATGCCGAAGGGCTTCTCGACATAGTCATCGGCGCCGCGGTCGAGCGCCTCGATCTTCTCCGCCTCACGATCGCGCGCCGAGAGAATGATGACCGGCGTCTGCGAGAACTTGCGGATCTCGCTCAAGACCTCCTTGCCGTCGCGGTCTGGGAGGCCGAGATCGAGCACGATGAGATCGGGGGCGCCGGTCGCGGCGAGGCGCAGCGCCTGCGCGCCGGTCTCCGCCGTCAGCACGTCGTAGCCCGCGGCGGTCAGGGCGACGGTCAGGAACCGCTGGATTTGCGGCTCGTCGTCGACCACGAGAACCCGAGGGCCTTTCATGACGCCGGCCGCATTTCGAGCTGTTTCGCCTGGGCGCCGGGCAGCCGGATGACAATTCGGGTGCCGCGACGCTTCACCGCCGGGCTCTGCGCAACGATCGTGCCGCCCATCGCCTCGATCAGGCCGCGGCATATCGAAAGGCCAAGGCCGGTGCCGGGCATCCGTCCGTCGGAGCGCCCGCCGCGATAGAACTTTTCAAAGATGCGTTCGAGATCGGTGGACTTCACCCCCGGCCCCTCGTCGGTGACGCTCAAAACGACGTCGGCGCCCTCCTTGCGCCCGTGCACGATGACGCCGCTGTCGCCGGAGTATTTGTGCGCGTTGTCAAGCAGGTTGAACAATACCTGTTCGAGCAGCCTGTCGTCGCCGCGCACGAACGGAAGATCGGGCGCGAGACTCACCCGAACCGGCTGTTTTGGAAACGCCTTGCGGCTACGCTCGACCGCGCCCCGTACGACGTCGGCGACATCGACAAGATCGCGGTTGACCTTCAGGTTGCCCGCCTCAATGCGCGACATGTCGAGCAGGTTCGCGACGAAGCGCGACAGTCTCGCCGTCTCATCCTCGATCGAGGTCAGGAGTTCGAGGCGTTCCGCGGCGCTCATCTTGTCGCCGAGCGCACGCAGCGACGTCGCGGCGCCAGCGATGCCGGCCAGCGGCGTGCGCAGGTCGTGAGAGAGCGAGGCTAACAGCGCATCGCGCACCTTTTCGTTCTCCGTCATCGTCGCCGCCTTCACCGCCTCGCGCGCAAGGAGCGCCCGGTCGAGCGCAATCGCCGTCTGATCGAGGATCGCGGTCAATGCGCGCTCGTCCTCCGCGGATATCGGCTGATCAGGCGATTGCGGCTCGAAGCCGCAGACGGCGATCGGACCGCGGGCGGCGACCAGCGGGCGGAACTGATATTCGACGCGCGGGAGGGTGCCGGTTCCCCAGCCGGCCGGTTCGTTTTTCTGCTGCGCCCAGCGGGCGGCCGTCAGCGCGGCGGCGTCGAGCTGCGCGTCCGGCGGCCAGGCGGCGCGGATTTGCAGATCGTCCCCGTCTGCAACGAGGAACACGATGCGCCGGCCGAATACGGCGTGCATGTGGGCCGCCGCCGCCCAGAGCACGTCATCCACGCTCGAAGCGCCCGAGAGCTTGCGCGAATAATCGTAAAGCGACTGCATCACCTGGGCGTTCTTGATCACGCTTTCGCGCTGGTCGCGCACGCGACCCGCAAGCGAGCCAGTGAGCACCGCGACAACGAGGAAAATCAGCAGCGCAAACAACTCTTGCGGCTGGGCGACGGTGAAAGTGTAGATCGGCTCGATGAAGAAGAAGTTGTAGGCGATAAATGAGGCGAACGAGGCGAGGACCGCGGCGCGCGTGCCGTACAAGCCGCCGCTGAACAGCACCGCCGTCAGGAAGATCATCGAGAGGTTCGGCAGCCGCAGCAACGCGGTCAGCACTTCGCCGACGCCAACGGCGCAGGCGACCGACGCGAGCGCGGCCGAGAGCTCGACGCCGAGCCCCTTGGAACTGAGCTTCAGGTTGAATTTCGGCCAGGCCGAATGCTCGGGCGCCTCATACGGGACGACATGAATTTCGATGGTTCCGGCCTGGCGCATGAGCGCGTCCGCGAGCGAGCGGCCGATCAGACGCCGCCACCCTCCGGCGCGCGACTGGCCGAGCACGATCTGGGTCACGTTTTCGCGTCGCGCCAGCCGCAGGATTTCGTCCGGATAGTTGCTGCCCTGGAGTCGCATCGTATCTCCGCCGAGCCGCTCGGCGAGACTGAAAGTCTTGGCGATCTGCACCGCCTTCCTGGCGTCGCCCTCCTGACCGATGGGCTCGATATATACCGCCGTCCAGGCCGCGTTGAGGCTGGTCGCGAGCTGACTCGCGCGCCTCACCACCCGCTCGGAGACTTCATCAGGCCCGACGCAAGCGAGCAGGCGTTCGGAGGCGCCCCAAGGGCCCTCGATCGCCTTCTGGCGCAAAATGTCGACCATCTGGTCGTCGACGCGATCGGCGGTGCGGCGGAGAGCGAGCTCGCGGAGCGCGGTCAGGTTGCCGGGAGTGAAGAAATTCTGCGTCGCGCGCCGCGCCGTTTCGGGGACGTACACCTTGCCTTCGTGGAGGCGCTGGATGAGTTCGTCGGGCGTGATGTCGACCAGCACCACATCGTTCGCCTGCTGCAGGACGCGATCCGGAACGGTCTCGCGGACAACGACGCCAGAAATGCGCGACACGACATCGGCGAGGCTCTCGAGATGCTGGATGTTGAGCGCCGTCCAGACGTCGATGCCGGCGGCGAGAAGCTCCTGAACGTCCTGCCATCGCTTGGGATGCCGGCTTTCGGGAGCGTTGGTGTGCGCCAGCTCGTCGACGATGATCAATGCAGGCTTGCGAGCGAGCGCCGCGTCGAGGTCGAACTCGGCGATGGCGCGGCCGTGGTATTCGACCATCCGCCGCGGCAGCACTTCAAGCCCTTCCACGAGCGCGCTCGTCTCCGCCCGGCCGTGCGTCTCGACGAGGCCGATGACGACGTCGAGGCCCTCCTCCTTGAGGCGACGGGCGCCCTGCAGCATGGCATAGGTCTTGCCGACGCCGGGAGCGGCGCCGACAAAGACTTTCAACCGGCCCGCATTTTCCCTTTGGAACGCCGCGAGAAGCGCGTCCGGGTCGGGGCGGCCAACATCAGGTCGGGTCGATTGGACCATCGGCGCTCGTCGTTTGCTACGACGATTGTAGCCGATCCAGCCCTAAGTTCAGCTGCAAAATATTAATCCGGGGTTCGCCGATCAGCCCGAGAAACGGCCTCTCGATCGAGGCTTCGACCAATTGGCGCAGCTTGGACTCATCGAGCCCCCGCGCCTTGGCTACCGAACCGACCTGAGCGAGCGCGGCCGCCGGCGAGACATCAGGGTCAAGTCCGGAGGCAGACGTCGTCACCGCGTCGGCGGGGACGGGGCCAGGGCCCGCCATTGCGCGCCACGCCTCCACCGACGCCTTCACCCGATCGACGAGCTTCTGCGATGTCGGGCCCAGATTGGAGCCGGTGGAGTTGGCGGCGTTGTAGGGCGCATCGATTGTCTTGGTGGCGTCGTTGGGGTCAGTATCGGTGGTCGCGGACGGGCGCGGATGGAAATAGCGGTCGCTCTTGAAGTTCTGACCGATCAGCGCCGACCCTACGACGACGCCATTCTTCTCGATCAGGCTTCCGCTGGCCTGCCGCGGCATCGCGAGTTGGGCGATTCCCGTCACCGCCAGCGGATAGACAAGGCCGGTGAGCGCCGAGAACAAGAGAAGCAGAACCACCGCCGGACGCACATGTTGCAGCATGGAGATGTTTCCTTGGGTTCAGGCGAGATGCAGGGCGGCGACGACGAGGTCGATCGCCTTGATGCCGATGAAGGGCAAGATGAGCCCGCCTAGGCCATAGACGAGCAGATTGCGCCTGAGCAGCGCCGCCGCGCCCACCGGCCGGTAGGCGACGCCCTTCAGCGCCAGTGGGATCAGCGCGATAATGATGAGGGCGTTGAAGATGACGGCCGACAGGATCGCCGACTGCGAGGAGGCGAGCCGCATCACATTGAGCGCGCCGAGCGCCGGATAGGTCACCGCGAACATGGCAGGCAGGATGGCGAAATATTTGGCGACGTCGTTGGCGATGGAGAATGTCGTCAACGAGCCGCGCGTCATCAGAAGCTGCTTGCCGATCTCGACGATCTCAATGAGCTTGGTCGGATTGGAGTCGAGGTCGACCATGTTGCCGGCTTCGCGCGCCGCCTGGGTGCCGGTCTGCATGGCGACGCCGACGTCGGCCTGGGCAAGCGCGGGCGCGTCATTGGTGCCGTCGCCGCACATGGCGATGAGGCGCCCGCCGAACTGCTCCTTGCGGATGTAGGTGAGCTTGTCCTCCGGCGTCGCTTCGGCGAGAAAGTCATCGACGCCGGCCTCCGAGGCGATCGCGGCGGCGGTGGTTGGATTGTCGCCGGTCACCATCACCGTGCGGATGCCCATCACGCGAAGCGCCGCGAAGCGATCCTTGATGCCTGGCTTCACCACGTCCTTCAAATGCACCACGCCGAGCAGCCTGCCGTCGTCGGCGACGGCAAGCGGCGTGCCGCCCGACATTGCGACCCGCTCGACCTCCTGGCGGAACTCTGATTGCGTCTGTTCGATCCGCGTCTTGAGGTAGCGCAGGATCGAGTCGATCGCGCCCTTGCGGATCGAGCGGCCCGCGATATCCACGCCCGAAATGCGCGTCTGCGCGCTGAAGGGAATAACCTTGGTATGGGCCGGATCCGGCGCTGGCTCGAGAAGCCGGTACTCGCCCTTGGCGAGCGCGACGATCGAGCGGCCTTCCGGCGTCTCGTCTGAGAGACTGGAGGCGAGCGCAGCCGCTGCGAGATCCTCGGTTCGGACCCCGCGCACTGGCAGGAATTCCGTCGCCATGCGGTTGCCGAAGGTGATCGTGCCGGTCTTGTCCAGGAGAAGCGTGTCGACGTCGCCAGCCGCCTCGACCGCACGGCCGGAAGTTGCGATGACGTTGAAGCGGATCAGCCGGTCCATGCCTGCGATGCCAATCGCCGACAGGAGGCCGCCGATCGTCGTGGGAATGAGGCAGACGAGAAGCGCGATCAGCACGGTCGCCGAGAGGTCAGTCCCCGAATATTTGGCGATCGGCCAGAGCGTGACGCAGACGATCAGAAAAATCAGCGTCAGGCCGGACAGCAGAATGGAGAGCGCCAGTTCGTTCGGCGTCTTCTGCCGTTCGGCGCCTTCGACCAGCGCGATCATGCGGTCAATGAAGGTCGACCCCGGCGACGCGGTGATCTTGACCTTGACGAAGTCGGACAGCACCGTCGTCCCGCCGGTGACTGCGGAACGGTCGCCGCCCGCCTCGCGAATGACGGGCGCCGATTCGCCGGTAATCGCGGATTCGTTGACCGAGGCGACGCCCTCGATGATTTCGCCGTCGCTGGGGATGACGTCGCCTGCCTCGACCAGGACCACATCACCGAGGCGAAGGTCGAGCGCGTTCACTCCCTCGACCAGGCCGGCAAGGTTTTCGGGATCGATGTAGCGTTTGGCGGGAGTGTCAGTGCGCGTCCGCCGCAGCGCGTCCGCCTGCGCTTTGCCCCGGCCTTCCGCCACGGCTTCGGCGAAATTCGCGAACAGCACGGTGAACCAGAGCCATGCAGCGATTTGGCCGGAGAACGCCGCCACGCCGTTGTGCATGACGAGGTCGCGAATGAACAGCACCGTCACCAGGGCCGAAACGACCTCGGTCACGAAGATGACTGGATTCTTGGCCAGCGCCCGCGGATCGAGCTTACGCAGGGCGTCTATCGCGGCGGCGCCGATGATCTTGCCGTCGAACAGGCCTTGCGGTTGTGCTTTATGCGCCATAGCGATCGCGCCTCCGGTCAGAACGTTTTTCCGTCGAGCATCAGGTAGTGCTCGACGACCGGCCCGAGCGAGAGGGCCGGGAAATATTGCAGCAGGTAGAGAATGACGATGACGCCGACGAGCAGACCGACGAACAGCGGCCCGTCGGTGGGGAAGGTGCCCGCCGAAGCCGGGACCTTCTTCTTCGCCGCGAGCGAGCCGGCGAGCGCCAGCACTGGAATGACATAGGCGAAGCGTCCGAGCAGCATCGCAAGGCCGCCCGTCGTGTTGAACCAGAGCGTGTTGCCGTTGATCCCGGCGAAAGCTGAGCCGTTGTTGGCGTTGCTCGAGGCGAAGAGATAGATGATTTCGGAGAGCCCGTGCGGGCCGCTGTTGTTCATACTGTCGAGCGCGGTCTGCAGCAGCACGGAGGCGCCGGTGAAGCCGAGCACGATCAGCGGATAGATGAGCACCGCCAGCATCGCGAATTTCATTTCGCGGACCTCGATCTTCTTGCCGAGGTATTCGGGCGTGCGGCCGACCATCAGGCCGGCGACGAACACCGCGATGATCGCGACGACCAGGAAGCCGTAGAGCCCCGCGCCGACGCCGCCGGGCCAAATACAGCCGGCCAAAAGGTTGAACATCGGCACCATCCCGCCGAGCGGCGTGAAAAAGTCGATCATCGAATTGACCGCGCCGGTGCTGGTGCCGGTCGTGCCGGTGATGAACAAGGCCGACAGCGCCTGGCCGAAGCGGACTTCCTTGCCCTCGAGATTGCCAGCGGACGGGTCCACCCCAAGCGCCGCCAGTATGGGATTGCCCGAGGTCTCCGCCCAGTACACGACCAGGACTCCGACAAGGACAAAGACTGCCATGGCCGCCAGAATCGCGCGTCCCTGGCGAACGTCGCCCACGATGCGGCCGAAGGCGAGTACCGAGGCGACGGGGATGAGGAGAAGCGCCCAGATCTCCAGGATGTTGGTCCAGGCGTTGGGGTTCTCGAACGGATGCGCCGAATTGGCGTTGAAGAAGCCTCCACCGTTGGTGCCGAGTTCCTTGATGATTTCCTGGCTCGCCACCGGCCCGATGGAAATGGTCTGCTTCGCCCCTTCCAGGGTGGTCGCGTCAACGGCGCCGGCAAGAGTCTGAGGCATGCCTAGAGCGACAAAGATCAGCGCGCCAACGAGCGAGATCGGCAGAAGGATGTAGAGCGTCACGCGGGTCATATCGACCCAGAAATTGCCGACCGTCGTGGCGGAAGAGCGGGCAAATCCGCGCACGAGCGCGAAGGCCATCGCGAGGCCGGTCGCGGCAGACAGGAAGTTATGCACAGTGAGGCCGAGCATCTGGGTCAGATGGCTCATCGTGGTCTCGCCGCTGTAATTCTGCCAGTTGGTGTTGGTGATGAAGCTGTCGGAGGTGTTGAACGCGAGATCGGGGGGCACTGCGTCGAACCCGCGCGGATTGAGCGGCAGGAAATTCTGCAGCCGTTGCAGAGCGTAGAGCGACAGGAAACCGGCGACGGAAAAGACGATCATGGCGATCGCATAGCCGTACCAGTCCTGCTCGCGCGCCGGATCGACCCCGGCCAAGCGATAGAACCCACGCTCGACCGGGCCCAACACCGTGCTCAGAAAGGTTCTTTCGCCAGAGTACACGCGCGCCATAAACGCGCTGAGCGGTACGGAGCAGGCCACAACAAGGGCAAGCACCAGCGCAATCTGCAACCAGCCGACAAGCGTCATCGCGCTATCCTTAAGAGAGTCAGAATTTTTCGGGACGGATCAATGTGTAGAGCAGGTACAGGCCGAGCAGCACCGCCACGATCAGTCCGATGATTGGTTCGCTCATGACGCTCCCCTCAGATGTGCCGCAGAGCCATCGCGTAGAAA
>CAWBBW010000019.1:0-105507 GCA_963787135.1 uncultured Alphaproteobacteria bacterium
CATTCGCTAGGTGTCCCCCGCCGCTTTCCGAGGACACGCGCCCCATGGCATACGCCAACATCATCGTCGAGACGCATGGCCGCGTCGGCCTCATCAGGCTCAATCGCCCGCAGGCGCTGAACGCGCTCTCGAGCCCGCTGATCGAGGAGCTCAATGTCGCGCTCGCCGCGTTCGAGAGCGATCCGGACATCGGCGCGATCGTGCTGACCGGATCGGAGAAGGCCTTCGCCGCCGGGGCCGACATCAAGGAGATGCAGGACAAGAGCTTCGCCGAGGTTTTCCTCGGCGACTTCATTTCGCGCTGGGAGAACGTGTCGAAGGCCCGCAAGCCCGTGATCGCGGCGGTGGCAGGTTTCGCGCTCGGCGGCGGTTGCGAGCTGGCGATGATGTGCGATTTCATCCTCGCCGCCGACACCGCCAAATTCGGCCAGCCCGAGATCAAGCTCGGCGTCATTCCGGGCGCCGGCGGCACGCAGCGGCTGACCCGTTTCGTCGGCAAGTCGAAGGCGATGGAGATGTGCCTGACCGGGCGCATGATGGACGCGGCCGAAGCCGAGCGTTCGGGCCTTGTCTCCCGCGTCGTGCCCGCGGCCTCGCTGATCGAGGAGGCGCTCAAGGTCGGAGCCGCGATCGCCTCGCTTTCGGCGCCCGCCGTCTACGCCGCCAAGGAGAGCGTCAACCGCGCCTACGAGACCACGCTCGCCGAAGGCGTGCGCTTCGAGCGGCGCATTTTCCATTCGCTCTTCGCCACCGAAGACCAGAAGGAAGGCATGCGCGCGTTTAACGAGAAGCGCCCGGCGAAGTTCAAGAACGCCTGAGGCTCTGAACGCGCGCCATAGCCCGCCAAACGGCTGGGCGCCCCTCGCGGACGCCGCACGGAGCGCGTCCGGTCCGCCCGCAACCCGGCGGATGCAAAAACGCGGCTTTGGCGTCGGTTCGGCTCGAAAATCGTGATCGGCCCGCCTTGCTGCCTTTCGCTTGCTTCCGCCTGTTCTCGGCCTGTTATGGCCGAATTATCGCCCTGTTGCCTGCCTGTTACCGTCCTGTTCCAAATTGCGGGCGCTTTTTGGCGCAAGGTGTTGTAAACAAACATCTTTAAGATGCCCAATCGAGCGGAAGGACGCGCAATTCCCCTGTTCCCGCCCTGTTAGCAGGGCGCTAACAGGGGTTCGACCGTAGGCTCCCGCAGCGCAACCGACACATTCCTCGCTCATCGCCCCGCCGCCGGCGCGCCCGTCAGCGGCTCCTTCGCCGGGTCGCGCTTGAGCGCGCGGTCGATGTCGAGCGTGCCCTCGACGCCGATCGCGTCGAAATTCTGGTCGAGCCAGGCCTTGGCGTCCTCGCGGCCGAGGTCGCGCAGTTCTTGCAAGAAGGGCCAGGAGACGTCGAATTTGGTCGAGGCGTCGAAGCTCTCGAGCCGGCCGGCGCCGCCGATGCGGTGGAGGCGTTCCAGCCGGTAGTCGTCATTGTCGAGCACGCCCGAGCGGATGAGCCGTGCGACGAAGTCGGCGGCGCGCAGTTCGGCGATAAGGCTCGCGTTGAAGGTGATTTCATTGACCCGGTTGGAAATCGCTTCGGGCGTCCGGGGGGTCTCGTCGCGCTCGATCGGATTGATCTGCACGATGATGGTGTCGCGGCATCGGGTCTCGTAAAAGAGCGGCCATAAGGGGGGATTGCCGGCAAATCCTCCGTCCCAATAGGCCTCGCGGCCGATCTCGACCGCCTGAAACAATTGCGGCAGGCAGGCGGAAGCCATGACATGGTCGACGGTCAGCACGTCTCGCCGGAAGATCTCGCCGCGCCCGGTCCTGACGTTGGTGGCCGCGACGAAGAGGCTCACGCCGTCGCCCGCACGCAGCCGGTCGAAATCGACGATCGCCGCGAGATGGTGGCGCAGCGGATTGACGTTGAACGGATTGAACGCGTAAGGGCTCACGAATGACGACAGGGCGTCCGCCCAGGCGCCGAGCCATCGGGTCCCGGGCCAGGCGGGTCCCCAGGCGTTAGCCCATGCGCCGAGAAGCTTGCGCTCGCCGGGCGCCAGCGAGCCTTCCCCCGAGACCGAGAGCCAGAACTGCTTCAATTTCGCCCGCGCGCCGTCGCGCCCGCCTTCGGCGAGGCCGGACGCATAGACGACGGCGCTCATCGCGCCAGCGCTCGCGCCGCTGATCGCGCCGATCTCGAGGCGCGGGTCTTCCGTCAGCGCATCGAGCACGCCCCAGGCATAGGCGCCGTGCGAGCCGCCTCCCTGCAGGGCGAGGTTGACCGTTTTGACGCCGCCCGCCGCCCCCGACGATCCGGCGGCGGCTTGGCTCGTCGCGCAGGCTCACGCCGCCGTCCAGCCGCCGTCGATCGAAAGATTGGCGCCGGTGATCTGCGAGGCGGCGTCCGAGCAGAGATAGACGGCGAGCGAGGCGACCTGGTCGACGGTCACGAACTGCTTGGTCGGCTGGCCGCCCAGCATCACCTCGTTGATGACCTGTTCGCGCGTCATATGCCGCGCCTTCATCGTGTCGGGGATCTGGCTCTCGACCAGCGGCGTCCAGACGTAGCCGGGCGAGATGCAATTGGCCGTGACGCCGAAGGTGGCGAGTTCGAGCGCGACCGTCTTGGTGAGGCCCGCGAGGCCGTGCTTGGCCGCCACATAGGCCGACTTGAACGGCGAGGCGACGAGCGAATGGGCCGAGGCCGTATTGATGATCCGACCCCATTTCTGCGCCTTCATTCCCGGGACCGCGGCGCGGATCGTGTGGAACGCCGACGAGAGGTTGATGGCGAGGATCGCGTCCCATTTCTCCGGCGGGAATTCCTCGATCGGCGAGACGAACTGGATGCCGGCGTTGTTGACGAGGATGTCGACGCTTCCCATCTTGGCCGCAGCATCGGCGATCATCGCCTCGACCTCGGCGCCTTTCGACATGTCGGCGCCATTGTAGAAGGCCTTGACCCCGAACTCCTTCTCGATCCCGGCGCGTTCGGCCTCGATCGCCTTGACGTCGCCGAAGCCGTTGATCATCACGTCCGCGCCTTCCTTCGCGAGCGCGCGGGCGATGGCGAGGCCGATGCCGCTGGTGGAGCCTGTGACGACGGCGTGGCGTTTGGCGAGCGACATGAACGGTCTCCGAATGGAAATTTACGCAGAACGCGTCGGCGTAAAGTGGTCATATGGCATTGCGATGGAGGTTTCGAGAGCGCGGTGTAATTTCGCAGCAGGCCGATCCGGGCTCGAAACGTGCTCCCCTGCTTGATGGAGTGGAAATTCTCGGGTAAGCCCCGTATCTCTTGCACCCGGCGCAGAGTGAAAGGACGACGCCTTCGCATGACACATCTCGCCCGACGACCTAAAATCGAGCGCGAGCTGGCGTGCGCGCCTGAAAGGAACATCAATGACCCACCTCGAGCCGCCTTTCGGCCCGAGGTCGCGCCGGACGAGCGTCGGCGTTCGCATCGGCGAAGGCGAAAAGGCCGTGATCGTCGGCGGCGGCGCGCCGGTCGTCGTCCAGTCGATGACCAACACCGACACCGCCGACATCGAGGCGACCTCCCGCCAGATCGCCGCGCTCGCCCGCGCGGGCTCCGAACTCGTTCGCATCACGGTCGACCGCGACGAGGCCGCAGCCGCCGTCCCGCATATCCGCGACCGGCTCGTGGCGATGGGCGTGACGGCGCCGCTGATCGGCGATTTCCACTACATCGGCCACAAGCTTCTCACCGATCATCCGGCCTGCGCCGAGGCGCTCGACAAGTACCGCATCAATCCCGGCAACGTCGGCTTCAGGATGAAGCGCGATCTTCAGTTCGGCCAGATCGTCGAGATCGCCATCCGCAACGGCAAGGCGGTGCGCATCGGCGCCAATTGGGGGTCGCTCGACCAGGAGCTTCTGACCCATCTGATGGACGAGAACGCGCTCAAGCCCGCGCCGCTCGAGGCGCGCGCGGTCACGCGCGAGGCGATGGTCCGCTCGGCGCTGATCTCCGCGGCCCGGGCCGAGGAGATCGGCCTTCAGCGCTCGCGCATCATCCTGTCGGCAAAGGTTTCGGCCGTGCAGGACCTCATCACAGTCTATCGCATGCTGGCCGAGCGGTCGGATTACGCCCTGCATCTCGGCCTCACCGAAGCCGGCATGGGGTCGAAAGGGATCGTCGCCTCGTCGGCGGCCCTCGGCGTGCTCCTCCAGGAAGGTCTCGGCGACACGATCCGCATTTCGCTGACCCCCGAGCCGGGCGGCGACCGCACGCAGGAGGTCAAGGTCGCCCAGGAGCTTCTGCAGACGATGGGCTTTCGCGTCTTCACGCCGCAGGTCGCCGCCTGCCCCGGCTGCGGACGCACGACCTCGACGGTGTTCCAGGAGCTCGCGCGCGACATTCAGAACCATCTCGCGACATCGATGCCGCACTGGCGCGCGCTGTATCCGGGCGTCGAGCGTCTCAATGTCGCGGTGATGGGCTGCATCGTCAACGGACCAGGCGAGAGCAAGCACGCCGACATCGGCATTTCGCTGCCGGGGACGGGCGAGACCCCGGCCGCGCCGGTCTTCGTCGACGGGGTGAAGACGGTGACGCTGAGGGGCGCTCGCATCGCCGAGGAATTCCAGGCCCTGGTCGAGGATTACGTTGTCCGGCGTTACGGGCAGCGGCCCGAGCAGGCGGCGGAGTAAAGGCGCATGTACGAGCCGCCGCTTCACCGCGAGGACGATCTCGAAAAGTTGCATGCTCTGATCCGGGCGCGCCCGCTCGGACTTCTGGTGAGCAGCGGCCGGCAGGGCCTTGTCGCCAACGCGCTTCCGTTCCTGATCGATCCCGCCGCCTCGAAGTTTGGGACGCTTCAGGTGCACATGGCGCGCGCCAACGGACAATGGCGGGATCTGGCCGAGGCGCCCGAGGCGCTCGTCGTGTTCCAGGGCGCCGATCACTACATTACGCCGTCCTGGTACGCGACCAAGCGGGAGACGGGGAAAGTCGTGCCGACGTGGAACTATGTGATGGTTCAGGCCCGCGGGCGGGCCAGGATCATCGAGGACGACGCCTGGCTCTCCCGCCAGATCGAAGCGCTGACGAGGCGGCAGGAGGATCAGCGCGACAAGCCCTGGGCGGTCGGAGACGCGCCCGCGGATTTCATCGCAATGCAGCGCAAGGCGATCGTCGGAATCGAAATCGAGATTGCCGACATCCGCGGCAAGTGGAAGACGAGCCAGAACCGCCCCGCCGCCGACCGCGCCGGCGTGGCCGCGGGCCTGACGGCGCTCGGAGACGAAGAGGCGCACGAAATGGCCGCGATCGTCAAGGAGACCGCGCGCGATTGAACGCCCCGGCGCTTGCGCAGGAGTTGGTGATCCAGTTCCGGCCTCGGCCGTAACGCGAACGCTTGCAAAGGAGAAAACCGAATGACCGATACGATCAAGCCGCTCTACACCGCTCATGCGACCGCAACCGGAGGACGCAACGGCCATACCCGCTCCGACGACGGCATGGTCGACGTCAATCTGTCGGTCCCTAAGGAAATGGGTGGGCCGGGCAAGCCTGGAACGGCGACGCCCGAGCATCTGTTCGCCGCAGGCTACGCCGCCTGCTTTGGCGGCGCGCTCGACTTTGTCGCCAAGCAGCACAAGAAGGACGCGTCCAAGGCCGCGGTCAAAAGCGCCGTCTCCATCGGCCCACGCGAAGGCGGCGGCTTCGGCCTCGCGGTGCAACTCGACATCACCGACATGAGCCTCCCCCAGGCTGAGCTCCAGTCGTTCGTCAACGAGGCGCACGAGAAGATTTGCCCCTATAGCCACGCCACACGCGGCAACGTCGACGTGAAGGTCATCGCGCACGGAGCCTGACGCGGCGCTTCCTGCTCATCGGACGCGGGCGGCCCGCTCCCGGCCATTCCGTCGCCGGAACGAGCCGGTCGGCGGGCACGGACGAGATGGTCGCAAGTGACGAAAGTCTTTCGGCAGGCTTCGGGCGCCCGGCCGTCCCGGGCCTCATCGAGGCCAGCCGCAAGAGCGGGCCCGCCGGTCTGTTCGTGCGCCCTGCACTTTTGAAGACGCGGCAAGGTTTTCAAAGGATTAGGCGCCAAAAACTGTCCTTTTTTGGCCCTGGCCGGCTCTCCACCCTCGGAGGCAAGGAATGGCAAGCCAAGCGCGGGACTTCGAAGCAAAAGCGCAAGGAAATGGAAACCCGCACAAGGAAATGAAAGTCAGGCACGAGGAAATAAAAATAGGTAATCCATATTTTTCAACACGTTATGGTTAATCTGGCGCCTAGCGCGCCCTTTACTTTAGCTTTTTGCGGCTCGCGGTGATTGAAGGGCTCCTCTTGTCCGGTCATGAGGCCACAATACCATAGAATTCTGATTTACTGAAGTAATTGCTCTCTCAATTGCGCACAGTCGGATTACGCGTTTCGACGTAATCGTTATCGCGGTCGCGGAGCAGCGCAGGCGGCCCCGATTGCGTAGCGCCACTCGCAACGACAGTTGTTGTTTCCGCCACAACGAGGCCTCATGCTTCTAAGGTAATGTGATCAACGTCAAGTTTACATTTGTAACCCGCGCCCTGCTTCGACAGGACTTTTGCCTCTCGGTCAGTGTGTAGCAATTGGCCTAATATGACCTCGTTCCCGACGTAGGCTTCGCTGCTAGTCCTTTTGCGGCGATCGAAGAGGACGCTGACGTGCCCGCATTGGCGCAGGTGACTGCGATCGTGCCGCATTGAACGACTCGGGCGTAAACTCAATAGATCGAGTAAGTCTGTTCTGGCATCGCATACGTCTTGCCGTTTGCTCGCGTCTTGTCCATGCTGTCGGCGTCATGGGCGCGAGCGCTTGGGGCCCGTTCGTGCGATCAAGGCTGTTGCGGTGCGGGCGAGAATTGGCAGCCTGGCCGGCATGGGGCCGCGGGCGCGCCGAATGGAAATCGCGTGCGCGCAGCTCCCGAATTGTGCGGCTGCGCGGGAAAGCAGTTGTTGATGAAAGAGACCGCTCCGCCGCCCGGCGACGCGACGGCGCTTGATGCAGGGCTGCGGGCGTTGTGCGGAATCGCGGCCTATTACCGAGTCGGAGCCGATCCGATTCAGCTTGCGCGAGAGCTCGCGCTGAGCGGCCGCGAGGCCGACGAATTCGATCTCATTCGCGCTGCCCAAATGATCGGCATGAGGGCGAGGCTCGTCACCGGCGCCAACGCCGAGCGGATGGGGCGCATGCCGACGCCCGCCATTGTCCGGCTGAAGAACGGCGCGCTGTTTGTTTTCGGCGGCCGCAGCCCGTCCGGGCTTTGCCGGCTCGTCGACCCGATCAGTCACACGGCAAGCGAGATGCCGCTCGAGGAGCTCGCGCGCGAGACCGACGGCCACGCGCTTCTCATCGCGCGTCGCGTCGGAGGCGCTGGCGTCAGCCCGAGGACGTTCGGCATCCGCTGGTTCCTGCCGACCCTCTGGCGCTATCGCCGGCCGCTCGGTCATGTGCTGGCCGCCTCCCTGTTCGTGCAGATCTTCGGTCTGACCGCGCCGCTGATCTTTCAGGTCATCGTCGACAAAGTGCTGACCCACCGGGGCTACGAAACCCTGTTCGTGATGATCGCCGGCCTGGTGGTGATCGGACTGTTCGACGTCGCGCTGCAGTACGTGCGCGCCTACGCCCTCTCGCACACCACCAACCGCATCGACGTCGAGCTTGGCCAGCGCCTGTTTGCGCATCTCCTGCGCTTGCCGATGAGCTATTTCGAGACGCGCTCGGCCGGGCAGACCGTCGCCCGCGTGCGCGAGCTCGAGACGATTCGAAGCTTTCTGACGGGACAGGGGCTGTTTGCGGCGATCGATCTCCTTTTCGTCTTCGTCTTCATCGGCGTGATGTTCGCCTATTCCTTGACTCTGACGCTGATCGTGCTTGCCGGCGTTCCCGTCTACCTGCTGATCGGCTTTGGCGTCCGGCCGGCGCTGCGGGAGCTGGTGAACGAGAAATTCAATCGCGGCGCGGCGAGCCAGCAGTTCCTGGTCGAGACGGTCGTCGGCGTCGCCACCGTCAAGGCGGCGGCGGTCGAGCCGATGATGCGCGCGCAGTGGGAGGAAAAGCTCGCGGCCTATGTGAAGACGAGCTTCGCCGCGACGATGGTGGGAACCGGCGGCCAACTCGCCATTCAGTATGTCAGCAAGGTCACGACGGCAGCGCTGCTGCTGTTCGGCGCCAAGGCGGTGATCGACGGCGAGCTCACCGTGGGCGCGCTGGTGGCTTTCAACATGATCGCCATGCAGGCGGTTCAGCCGATCCTGCGGCTGTCGCAGATCTGGCAGGACTTCCAGCAGGTCCAGATCTCGATCGAGCGCTTGGGGGACATTCTCAATTCGCCGACTGAACCGTCGCCGCTCATGCGTCTTGCGCCGCCGACCCCGCGCGGCGCCATCGAGTTTCGAAACGTCTCCTTCCGCTATCGACCGGGCGCGGCGGAAGTTCTCAAGGACGTTTCGCTGACCATAGAGCCCGGCGAAACTCTGGGGATCGTGGGCCCCTCGGGTTCGGGCAAGTCGACATTGACGAAGCTCGTCCAGCGCCTCTACCTGCCGAGCGAGGGACAGGTTTTCCTCGACGGCGCGGACCTCAGCCAGGTCGATCCGGCCTGGCTGAGAAGCCATATCGGCGTGGTGCTGCAGGAGAATCTCCTGTTCAACCGCACCGTGCACGAGAACATCGCTTTCGCCAATCCGGTCATGCCGCGCGCGAAGGTGATCGAAATCGCCCGTCTCGCCGGAGCCGACGACTTCATCGACAAGCTCCCGGACGGCTACGACACGCTCATCGAGGAGCGCGGCGCAAATCTCTCCGGCGGCCAGCGGCAGCGGATCGCAATTGCCCGGGCGCTCGCCACCGATCCGCGCGTTCTCATACTGGACGAGGCGACCTCGGCGCTCGACTACGAGAGCGAGCGGATCATCCAGCGCAACATGCGTCGCATCGTCAAAGGACGGACCGTCATCATCATTGCGCACCGGCTCGCAGCAGTGCGCGGCTGCAACCGGATCGTCGGCGTCGCCGATGGGCGCATCGTCGAAGTCGGGTCCCACGATGAACTGATCCGCCGTCCGGGCGGCCTTTACGCTTATCTCTGGGGTCTCCAGACCCAATCGGCGGGGGTCATGTCGTGACCGAAGCCGTGCGCGTCATTGCGCCTCTCGAGCCGCCTTCCCCGCCCGCCGCAAAACCGATCGAAGCGCGCGCGCTTGCACTGCCGTCCGTTCGCCGCCATGCCCTGTCCGACCGCGAATTCCTCGCGCCGGCATTGGAAATCCTGGAGACGCCGGCCTCACCGGTGCAGATAGCCTTCCTCTGGACGATCTGCGCCCTGGTCGGGGTCGCTCTTATCTGGGCCTATTTCGGCCGCATCGACATCATTGCCTCCGCGCAGGGCAAGTTCCAGCCAACGGGCAACGTCAAGGTCATCGAGCCGCTCGAGACCGGCAGGGTCGCCGCCATCTATGCAAGCAACGACACCCCGGTGAAGGCGGGCGACATTGTCGTCGAACTCGACCGGTCGGCGGCCGAGGCCGACGTCGGGGCGGCGAAGGACGAACTGGCTTCCGCTCGCGCCGAGACGCTCCGCCGGCAGGCGGCGCTGACGGCGGCGCGGGCGCGGGCGTTCTCCTCCGTTCCTGCGATCGGCTGGCCTGACGACGTTTCCCTGGCCTTGCGCCAGCGCGAGGATCAGGTTCTTTCGGCCGACCTCGGCCAGCTCGGCGCCGCCCTCGCCTCGTTCGACGCGCAGCGCGCGCAGAAGTCCGCGGAGCGCGACATGCTGCTGCAGACCATCGCGGCGCAGAAAAAACTTGTCGCGACGCTTCAGGAGCGCGTCGACATGCGCACCAGGCTCGTTGAATTGCAGGCCGGCGCCAAGGCCGCCGTCATCGACGCCACCGAGACGCTGGAGTACCAGCAGACGCAGCTCGCAATGCAGCTGGGCCAGCTCGCGTCCCTGTCGACCGGCCTCGACGTCGTCGCCCGCGATTCCGAGAAGGCGATCCAGTCTTTCCTTTCCGACGACGCCCAGAAGCTCAGCGACGCCGAGCGGCGCGTCGAGGACGCGCGCCAGCGGCTCGCCAAGGCCGAGGCTACGATCGACCATCTCACGTTGCGCGCCCCCATCGCAGGGCGGGTGCAATCGTCCGTCATCGCCAATGTCGGCCAGGTCGTCACCAGCGGGCAGGAGATCATGCGGGTGGTGCCGCAGGATTCGAAGCTGGAGGTCGCGGCCTACATCGCCAACCGCGACATTGGTTTTGTCGGCGTCGGCCAGGAGGCGGTGGTCAAGGTCGAGGCCTTTCCCTTCACCCGCTACGGGTCGATCAAGGCGCGAGTGAAGCGGATCGCCAGGGACGCGATTCCGGCGCCCGACGCCAGCGCCATCGAGGGCGATCCGACGCGGTCGTCGAATACGACCGGCTTTGCCGGCGGCGAGCGCACCCAAAATCTGGTGTTCGCCGTGGTCCTCGAACCGGAGGTCTCGACGATCTCGGTCGACGGCGTCGACCAGCCGCTGACTTCCGGCATGGCGGCGACGGTCGAGCTGAAGACCGGCGCGCGCCGCCTCATCGAATACGTCTTCTCGCCCCTGGTCGAAGTCGCGTCCCACGCGATGCGCGAGCGGTAGCGCGCGAAAACAAGCGGGTTCAGTCGCGCGCGGAGTCGAAGCGCATCAAACGGCAGCCTTTCCCGGCACGAAAGAGATGGTCATTGAGGTTCGCAATCCATTGGCGGCCGGAGTCCGTAAGGCCGAGATATTTCTTCCCCTCCTCGATATGGGACGAAACGTAGCTCCAATAAAATTGCGGATACTTCTCGATGAGGTCAGCGGGCGATGAATAGCCGAGCTGGCGGCTTTTGCCGGCTTCCTCGAGCTCCCGGTACAACGCGTTCGCCTTATTGGGATAAAACGGGTCGCCAAGCTGGCCTATGAGATCGGCGGCCTGGACCAGCCTGGGTTCGAGAACCGTCGTGTCGGCGGTCTCGCTCGAGGGCGGGAATCGGGTGAGTTCGATCGCCTGCGCAACCCGGGCGGCGTCGAAAACCGGGGAATTTCCAAGCCGCTCGAAGGCAAACATCTTGGAACGGTCGACGTGATATGCAGTGAGCGAGGCATCCGAGGCGCCCGGGGAAGCGTCACCCTCCCGCCGCTCGCGTCCACGACGTACCCGGTCTTGCTGTCGCCGCTGAGGATGCCGCGCACAAATCCGATGTCGTGCAGAAGACAGGCGGCGATGAGGTGAGTGTAGTCCTGAGGTTCAACCCGCTCCAGCAGCATCCGCCCGCGCAGGATGTCGCGACCGACCAGAGTCACCAGCATGGTATGTTCAAAGTTGTGATAGAGTGCGTCGCTCCTGCCGATATACTCGATGGCGCTCCGCGCGAGCGCGCCAAGGTGTTCACCGGCCTCGTCGTGGCCGGGGCCGAAACTCTCCCGGAAATCGTTGACCAGGAGCTTGCTGAGCTTCCTGGCGGCAAGGGCGGCGATCGTTTCCATCATCTCTCGAAATTTGCCACGGCCAGGTTTTGCTCACGTTAACGTCAAGCCGATCGAAGCCGGTTCGGTCGGAATCGACTTGAACGTGGCCGGTTCGAGCGGGGGCGCGGCTCGCGCCGCGGCGTTCCGATCGCGGCGTCGCCTCGACGACAGGAGGTCTGTCGCGACCTGGGCTTGGACGGTGGCGCCCGTGTTAGCACTCTCTTGAAACGAGTGCCAAAAACTGCCATATAGGCCGGGCGTCGGACTGTCGCCGGGAGCCGGAGCCATCGCTCGTGGCCGGTGAAGGCAGTCGACTGAAGGCGAAACCTATGAAATTCCGTCCGTTACACGACCGCGTCGTCATCCGCCGCATTGAGGGCGAGGACAAGACGAAAGGCGGCATCATCATCCCCGACACCGTGAAAGAGAAGCCGCAGGAGGGCGAAGTTGTCGCCGTCGGGCCAGGGGCCCGCGACGAGAGCGGCAAGCTCCAGCCTCTCGAACTCAAGGCCGGCGACCGGGTTCTGTTCGGCAAGTGGTCCGGCACGGAAGTCAAGATCGACGGTCAGGAGCTTCTGATCATGAAGGAGTCAGACGTCATGGGCGTCATCGAGGATGCCGGCGTCGCCAAGAAGAAAGCGGCCTGACGCCTCGCCCATCTCGTCTCAACACAAAGGAATTGAAAAATCATGTCTGCAAAAGATGTCAAATTCTCCAGCGACGCCCGCGACAGAATGCTGCGCGGCGTCGACGTTCTCAACAACGCGGTCAAGGCGACGCTCGGCCCCAAGGGCCGCAACGTCATTCTCGACAAGTCCTATGGCGCGCCGCGGATCACCAAGGACGGCGTCACCGTCGCCAAGGAAATCGAGCTCTCGGACAAGTTCGAGAACATGGGCGCGCAAATGGTGCGCGAGGTCGCCTCGAAGACCAATGATCTCGCCGGCGACGGCACGACCACCGCAACCGTGCTCGCGGCCTCGATCATGAAGGAAGGGCTCAAGCTCGTCGCCGCCGGCATGAACCCGATGGACTTGAAGCGCGGCATCGACATCGCCGTGACGGCGGTCGTCAAGGATATCGAAAAGCGGGCCAAGAAGGTCGCATCCTCCGAGGAGATCGCCCAGATCGGCACGATCGCTGCGAACGGCGACAAGTCAATCGGCGACATGATCGCCAAGGCGATGAAGAGGGTCGGCAACGAAGGCGTCATCACCGTGGAAGAGGCGAAGACCGCCGAGACCGAACTCGACGTCGTCGAGGGCATGCAGTTCGACCGCGGCTATCTCTCGCCCTATTTCATCACCAACGCCGAGAAGATGGTGGCGGAGCTGGAGGAGCCTTACATCCTCCTGCACGAGAAGAAACTGTCGTCGCTGCAGCCGATGCTGCCGATCCTCGAGGCGGTCGTCCAGACCGGCAAGCCGCTGCTGATTGTCGCCGAAGACATCGACGGCGAGGCGCTGGCGACGCTGGTCGTCAACAAGCTGCGCGGCGGCTTGAAGGTCGCGGCCGTCAAGGCGCCCGGCTTCGGCGATCGCCGCAAGGCGATGCTCGAAGACATCGCCATCCTCAGCGGAGGCACGCTGATCGCCGAGGATCTCGGCATCAAGCTCGAAAACGTGACGCTCGCCATGCTCGGCCGCGCCAAGCGCGTGCGGATCGAGAAGGAGAACACCACGATTATCGACGGCGCCGGCAAGAAGGCGGACATCCAGGCCCGCGTCGCCCAGATCAAGGCGCAGGTCGAGGAGACGACCTCCGACTACGATCGCGAGAAGCTGCAGGAACGCCTGGCCAAGCTCGCAGGCGGCGTCGCGGTAATCCGCGTCGGCGGCTCGACCGAGGTCGAGGTGAAGGAGAAAAAGGATCGCGTCGATGACGCCATGCACGCCACCAAAGCGGCGGTCGAGGAAGGCATCGTACCCGGCGGCGGGGTTGCGCTCCTGCGCGCCAAGGCCGCGATCGGCAAGCTCAGCGGCGAGAATGCCGACGTCCAGGCCGGCATCAATATCGTGCTGAGAGCGCTCGAGGCGCCGGCCCGCCAGATCGTGGAGAACGCCGGCGTCGAGGGTTCGGTCGTCGTCGGCAAGATCCTCGAAAACAAGTCTCAGACCTTTGGCTATGACGCCCAGACTGAGCAATATGTCGATATGCTCGCAGCCGGCATCGTCGATCCCGCAAAAGTCGTGCGGGTCGCGCTTCAGGACGCGGCGTCGGTCGCCGGCCTCATGATTACCACTGAGGCGATGGTGGCGGAACGGCCGAAGACGGACGCTCCGGCCATGCCCGGCGGCGGCGGCATGGGCGGAATGGACTACTGATCGCGAAATCGCGGTCGGAGACCAGCCGGCGTCCCTGAAAACAGGACGCAAATTCGAAAGGGGCGGGTCAACCCGCCCCTTTTGACTTCAGATCGCGATGCGCGGCGCCTGCGAACAGGATTTGGCTGAGACCATGACCCACGCTGCGCTCACCCCCCTGCTCGGCCGCGAGTTCGACAATTTCCTGTTTGCGGCCATCGGCGATGACACGGATGGGGCGCAGCTCAGCGTCGTTTCCGCGCTCGCGCGCCTCGATGTCGATCCCTGGAAAGAAGCGTTGAGCCTGGCGGGCATGCCGAGGCCCATCGCTGTAAGCCGGCTCACTTCGCTCATCGCGTCCCTGCCCATCGGCGCGACGGCGGGCTTGACGCCCGAAGCGATTGCCGCTCGCCTCGTTGCGCTCTTGCCGCAAGCGGCAGGGCGCAAGGCGCCCGTCTCCGCAGCGCTGCCAAAAGTCGCTCCCGCCCGGCGTTCGCCACTCTTCCTTGGCCTGTGCGTTCTCGCCCTCGTCCTGGTCGCCTCGATCATTTACGTGTCGCGATTCTCAAATTGGCAAGATGGCGGCGCCAATGGGGGGCGCAACGACATCGGCGGCGTCGAATTGCCGCGCAGGTGATCGCGCGATAGACAATCCCCCGGCTCGCTGGCGACACGGGAGCGGGGGAGCGCCTGCGCGATGGACCTGCTGTTCGAATTTCTCCACACGAACAGAGCGCGCGCCATCATCGCCGAAACCGCCCTGGCGCTATTTTTCTTCTTTGCCGATCCGCTCGGCGTTGTCGGGCGCCAGGCGCGGGTGATCGACGATGCGTGGGATGTTCTCACTCAGTTCAGGCACGAGTCCGCCGCGACAACGAAACTTGCGGTCATCCTGATCGACCAGGACACGCTCGACGCCTGGCATGTCGATTGGCCTTTGACCTATGGGCAGGTGTCAGGGCTGATCCATGGGCTCGCCTGCGCACAAGCGGCTGGCGTATTCTTTGACTTTACGCTGTCCAGAAAATTCCCCGCAGCCGGCGAGGAACAGCAGCTTCAGGCCGTGGTCGAGGCTTATTCTTCAAAATCCGGCTCATTGAACACCGCTTCTTCAAAACCCGCCGCATTGAACGCCGCGCCCGACTGGCCCGGCTGCGAGGGCGCGGATCCTCCGGACCCGATCCAGGTCTTCTTCGGCAAGGCCGATCACATCGATACGCGGCTGGCGGAACGCCTGGACCGCGGAGGCTTTACATTTCCGATCGATGTCGAATCCGAGGATAGCATCTATCCGGCAGGAAAAGCCGAGTTTCCGGATGGGCCGCTGCCAGTCAGACAAGTTTCCCCCGCCTTCGGCGTCGTCCAAAAAATCCAGGAACTTTGGCAAACCGAGCAGGCGGCGGCCGCCGCCAAATCCACGAAGGCGAACGGCGAGGTGGCGAAGGCCGCCGACGACGCGAAAAAGACCGGCGACGACCCGCCATGCAGCAGTCAGGACCATCGACCGGAATGCTGGTTTGAGCCGCTTGTGCTTCAGTGGAGCGCCGCCGTCGATGGAAACCAGAAGGACGTTGGAGATATTCATGGTTGCCGGGGCGACCCCGGGTGGCTCGCCTTTTTGGGGGGTGTCTTCGGCATAACGACGCAGGGCAGGTATCAGCCCTGCCCGCCCATTCTCACGCTCAAGGCCGAGGATCTGTTCCGTGATCGGATTTACATCGCCGCCAATGGCAATCCGGCGGAATTGCTTAAAGGCCGATTTGTGTTTGTCGGGACCCGGCTTGCCGGGCTGAACGACCAGGTCTATTCGCCCGTCCACGGCTATCTGCCAGGCGTCTACAAGCATGCGGTGGCGACAGCGAAGTTGACAGACACTGCGATGAAGAACCTGACCAGCTATCCGACCGCGCCGCGACCCTGGCTGCTGGGGGCTTTGGTTGTCGTCACCTACGTTCTCATCGAGGCGGTCAAGGAATTCTCCGGCGGACTGCCGCGGCGCAACCTGGTCGTTGTGGCAGCCTTTCTCACCGCCCTTCTGGCCTGGGGCGTTATCATATACTTCTGGGAATGGCCGGTATCTTTGGTCGTGACGGTCCTGGGCTATTACGCTGGCGCAGTTCTGTTCGTGAGAGCGGCCGGAAGCTGGTCGCCATCGGTCCAGCCTGCCGCGCCCGAGGATCTGAAGCCATGAGGCGGTCGATCACAGCCCGAGCCGGTTGGGCAGCGGCAACCCTTGCGGGGATCGTCGTCGCAACGCCGGTTCGAGGCCAGGACAGCAGCGATCACCGTGTCTATTCGTTCAGCGAAGGCGCAGTCTGTCGCGACAAAAACGGCCGTGTCGACAAAAAAACGACGCCGCCTGTTCCGCCAAAGTCGGGGATCGCGGCCGAAATGACGCCCTTCGGCATGATCAACCTTAAACTGAGGCCAGAGGATCGAGACTGCTACCTGTACATGTTTGAAGTGGGACTCGACCCGAACGGCTCCCCCGCGTTCACGTCGTGTCCGCAGGTCGCGATGGGCCAGGACAAGTCATCATTCACCGGCACCCGGAGCATGCCGCATTGCTCGAAATAGGGCCGCCTGCGGAGCCCGATCCCGCGCGAACCCTGGACACCCTCAGCGGCGGATCGGCCCTGCCGCGCCGACAAGCGAAAACGGCGCCCATACCGACGGATGGGCATAAGCGCCGGACGGATTGTCGATGAGCGACACGATCGCGCGGCGCAGGGCTTCAGCCCGGCTGAGCTCCGGATGTGCGGCAAGCTCGCTGAACGTCGTCGTCGTCAGCAGCACCGCCGCGTCGCTCTTCACCGGCCAGTGCGACACAAGCAGGGCGCGGGCGCCCGCGTAGAGAAAAGCGCTCGCCAGTCCGGACATCGCCTCGCCGCCGAGCTCTTCGCCCGCCGCCGTATTGCAGGCGGAAAGAATGACCCAGTCCGCATCGAGCTTGAGCGTCGCGATTTCGCTGGCGCGCAGCAGTCCGTCGTCGTTCGCCGTCGGCGCCGCAGGCGGCGTCAGCACGAGCGCAGGCTCGGCGACGCTTCCGGAAGCGGTCTCCATGTCGCCGGCTAATAGCCCGTGCGTCGCAAAATGCAGGATTCGATAGCGATCGAGCGCGAGGGCGCGTAGCGCCGGCAAGGTCGCCTCGGGGCCGATCAGCACGGATGACGGCGCGGCGCCGATGCTGCTCGCGACGCAGCGCAATTCGAACGCCGTCTCCGGCAGGGGGCACAGGCCGCGCACCTCCGCGAGATTGGCCATTTCGCCGCCGCGCCGGGCGCCGACCTCGATTCGGGCGGCGGAGCGCGTCGGCGCCAGCGCGAGCGTCGGCGGCGCCGTCCGCGCCGTCGGGCAGGTCTCGGGAATATCGGCCACGCCGCATCCAGGCGAGCCGTAGAGCGCCGGATCGCCGACGCCGAGGAACGGCTCGGGCGCCCTGCTGGGCTGAGCGCTCCTGAGGCCGCGCAGACTGGCCGGCGAGGGCAGGACAGCGATCGGGTTCGACCGGCCGAGCCATGCGAGTTTGCCAAGGGCCTGAGCGTCGGGATAGTCGGCCGGCGGCTTTTCCGTCACCAGAACTTGCATCGGCAGGCTCGAGAGTGGTTCGCCGGTCGAAGTCAGGAGCGTCTTGCCCTTGAGCGAGGGCGCGAGGTCGCCAAACAGCGTCTCGAATAGCTGATACGCTGCCCCGGCGTTGAACGGCAGGCGCGAGGGCTCCTTCACGCCGGTCAGCGACTGGCATCGCTCGCGCGACTCGCGCTCGTCCCAGGTCTCGCCGTCGAGCCCGCAACGCAGGGTCTGGACCCACGAGGTGAGCGCCTCGACGCCTACGCCTGCGCCGATCGAGCGCCAGGCGACCGCTTCGCGGCTGACAACGAACGTGAATCCGTCTTCTCCGTTGCCGTAGCCGAAGGGTGTGATGAGGACGAGCGCTTCGTCGGCACTGAGGCCGGCGCGCGCTTCGTCGATCGTCAGCGGCTTGGGGTCGGCAAGCGCGGAATATTCGGGAAACCGGCTCGCGATCTGCGCATCGAGGCCGGCGACCGCGGCTTCTGCCTTCGCCATTTCGTCGCGCAATCCCCGCTCGGCGTTCGGATCGCGCGCTTGCTGCCCGAGCGAGGCCGTCAGCGCGTCGTCGAGCGACTTGTGGCGGTCGGCCAGGTCCTGCCTCTGCCGGATCAGGACGGCGAGATCGCTTTCGCCCGCGGCGAAACGCGCGGTCGTCAACGCCAAAGCCTCGGCGGCCTTGGCGTTGTGCACCGATTGCGCTGCAACGAACGCCTCGTTGGCCAGAAAATCCGCCTCTTTCGGATCGGCGCTGGCGAGCGCCCGGGCGCTTCTGAGGAAGCCGAGAATGGTGCGCCCGACCTCGCGTTCGTCGACCCCGTATCCGCGCGCAGCCGATCCTGCGCGCTGGAGCGCGCGTTGCTTGAGATAGATCGCCAGCGACGGCCTGAAGAGGCTGAGGGCTTCGGAAGCATTGCCGCCTCCCAGATCAACCCAGGCGAGATTGTTGGCCGCATGCGCGGTCTTCAGATCATCATCGCCGAAGACCTGCCGCGAAAGACGAAGGGCCTCGCTCAGCATCGGCGCCGCCTCCTGGTTCCGTCCCGCGAGCCCGAGCAGCACGCCGCGATTGGAGAGCGCGATGATCGTCCGCTGGTCGGCCGCGCCGAAGAGCTTCTTGTCGATCTGATAAGCCTCGTCGAATTCGGCCACGGCGTCGTTGAATGCGTCCTGGTCTCCGCTTGTCTGAAAGCGCGTCTGGTTGACGATGGCGAGATGGTTCTGGACGCCGGCGATCTCTTCGGCGAATTGCGCGGGATTCCGGCGATAGAATTGGAGCTCTTCGTTGAAGAACGGGACCGCGAGATCGGCCCGGCCGGAATCGACATAGGCGATGGCGAGCGCGTCTTCGATCTCCAGCCGCGCCAGTTCGTCGCGCGTGTCGCCGCGCGGCGAAGTCTCGATGGCGCGCGACAGCATCTCGACCGCTTCCTTCCACCGCGCCTCGCGCATATAGAGCTGACCGAGCTTGAAGTAGGCCTCGGTCGTGTAGACGGCGCCGCGCCGGTCGCGCGCATCCAGAGCCGACAGCGCCTGCTTGAGCAGGGTCTCCGCGTCGTCGTACCGCCCCTGGTCCATCAGCACGCCCGCCTTGTCGGTCTCGAGGCCGGCGAGTTCGCGCGCCGTGATCCTGAGGCGCCCCCCGAGCCTGATCGCCTGATCCAGCGCCTGCTCGGCGCCGGCCCAGTCGCCGGCCTGCTCGGCGTCCATCGCCCGCTTCAGCTGGCCTCGATAGTCGTTGAGCAAACTGGCCTGCGCCGGGGTCGAAACGGGCCGCTCGCGGAATGCAGGCGCCGGCGCAAATGGCCCGGCAAACGAAGGGCCGGCGCCGGCAAGGGTCGCGAGCAAAGATGCGAAGACGACGAATGTTCGCCAAGCCATGGATTCGACGTCCCGATGCAAAACCCGCAATGAACAGGCGCGCGCGTCGAGCTTACGGAACCGACGGATTGCCGACAACCGTTCGCGGGCGGCTGCGGCGCCGGGCGAGGGAGGCCCGCTTGTGCGGCTACGAATTCGTCAGGCGCAGGGCCCGCAAGAGGCGCGTACGACGAGTTTCGGTTCGAATTGCAAGCGCCGCCCGGAGGGTTTGGCGCCGCTCTTGATCTGGTCGAGCAGGGAAGTGATTGCGAGCCGCGTCATTTCCGCGACCGGCTGGGCGATCGTCGTCGGCGGCGGGTTCATGATATCGGCCCATTCAAAATCGTCGACGCCGATGACGGATATGTCGCTCGGGCAGGCGAGGCCGCTCGCCCTGATGGCCCGCATGACGCCGATCGTCATCAAGTTGCTGAGCGACACGACGCCGGTCGCCCTGCCCTCGCCCGACAGCGCGCGACGCGCTTCAACAAGAGCCCGCTCTTCGCTGAAGTCGGCGAAAACGACCCGGCTGTCCGAGAACTCCATCCCCCGGTCCGCGAATGCCTGCCGGCACCCCTCGAGCCTTTCATCGTTTGTTGAGACGCCTTTACGGCCGGCGACAAAAAAGATCCGCCGATGTCCGAGGTCGAGGAGCCGGCCCGCCGCGAGGCGGCCCGCGCTGAGGTCATCGAGCGCAACGAGGTCGAACGGCGTTCCCGCGACGGCGCTGCCCATGAAGATCGTCGGAACGTTGATTTCCGCCATGAGTTGGGCGCCGTGGCGAGCGTCCGAGCGGGTCGATATGAGGAGCAGGCCAGCGACACGCTGCGTGCGCATCATCCTCAAGATCTTCATCTCGTGATCGGGATCCTCGTCGGTATTGTAGATGAAGGTCATGTAGCCGGCGGCGAAGCAGACGTTTTCCACAATCCTCGCCACGGTGGCGAAGTGCGGGTTGGTGACGTCGGGAATGACGAGGCCGACGAGCCGCGATCGTCCGCTGCGCAGCGTCTGCGCCGCGCGCTGGGGAGCATAGCCGGTTTCGGCGATCGCCTTTTCCACTCGGGCGACGACATCGGCGCTCGTCGGCGCCGTGCGATTGATCACCGCCGAGACCGTCGAGATCGCGACCCCCGCCCTATTGGCGATATCTTTTATCGTCGCCACGCTTCGCCCCTTGCGCTCTTGAAAATCGCAATCTATAGTCGAAACGTTTCGACCGCCAGATTTTTCGTCTTTTGGCCAGTCGAAACGTTTCGCGCTTGCGAATCCGGTACTTACGTCGAGTTGGCGCGGTCCCCGATCGAAGCCGGCCGGCGCTGTCAAGAATGCGGGCGCAACGCCCCGAACAGGTCGAAAGGGAGGAAAAAGCCGTGAAATCCATGCTCGCGGGATTCTTGCTCGCCGCCGCCTCGGCGATTAGCGCCCAGGCGGTCCACGCCGACGACGTTTCCGCCAATCTGCGGCTGATGGCCTTCGGCAGCGAAGCGCAGCTGACGTCCGTCAACCACGCAATCGCCCGTTTCAACGAGAAGTATCCGAACGTAAAGGTCGAAGTCTCGATCGATCCCATCACCAACGGCTGGGGCGACTATGTCACCCATGTCCTGTCGCAGTTCAACGCCAACAATGCCTACGACGTGTATGGCACGGCGATCGAAACCTTCAAGACTTTCGAAACTCGTGGAATCTTTGTCCCGCTCGACGACTACATCGCCAAGAACGGCAGCTACTCGGACTTCGATCCGTCTTTGTTCAAGTATTCATCGTATCAAGGAAAGACGTATTTCATCCCTATTGGATGGAATAATATCATGATCAACTATAACCGCAAGCTATTCAAGGACGCCGGGGTCGATTATCCCACGGATTGGACCTGGGACCAGTTTCGCGAAGTCGCCAAGAAACTGACCAAGCGCGACGCGGCCGGAAACGTGACTCAATACGGTTACGAGGTTCCCAACCAGAATTTCTTCGTCCAGCCCTGGTTTTTCACCAATGGCACATCGGTCTTGAACGCCGACTGGACGGCCTCGAACATGCTCGATCCGAAGGTCGCGGAGACCCTGCAATTCCTGCACGACCTGATCCACGTCGACAAAGTGTCGCCGATCCCGGGCAAGGATTCGATGGACAACCAGTTCGCGGCTGGCCAGGTGGCGATGATTTCGCGCGGGCACTGGATTCTCGAGAACGCCAAGCGGGCGCATCTCGACATGGACGTCGCCGACGTTCCCTCCAAGGTCACCGATACGACCGTCGTGGGGTTCGGCGGCTACGCGGTGTCGAAGACGTCCAAATATCCGGAACTCGCCAAGGAGCTCGTCGGCGCGCTGACCAGCGAGGAGACGCAGAAGGAAGAGGGCGAACTCGGCGGCGGCGTGCCGGGCCGCAAGTCTGCTGCTGAAACGCCCGGGTTCCTCGCCTTTCCGCCGAGCGCCGCGCTCTACTACAAGACCTTGCCGCACACCCTTCCCGTCCCCTCGCCCGCGAACTTTCAGGAGGTCGAGAAAATCTTCATCCGCAATTACGTGGCGATGATGTCGGACGAGATTTCGATCGCCGAGGGCGTGAAGCGAACCGACAAGGAATTGAATGAGTCCTTCAAGCGTCTCGCCGAGCAGCAGGCGAAATAGTCTGGATGCTTCGACAGGCCGTCGGGCGCGCGCCTCCGGCGGCCTGTCTCCTCCCAGACAGAACCTGCAGGCCTAGACGCCATGCAAGCGAGCCTCGCGCGACCAGCCTGGTCGGATCTCGACCGAGCGCAGGCTCGCGCCGGTTATCTGTTCCTGCTTCCCTCGTTTACGCTCTATCTCGTATTCGTCCTCGCGCCGGTCGTCGTCACGTTCATTCTGAGCTTCACTTACTACGATCCGATGGCCGGTTCGCGCTGGGTCGGGTTCGACAATTTCGTCCGCTTCTTCACCGACGACCGCTCGCTGCAGATCTTCTGGAACACGCTCCGTTTCACCGTGTTCGCCGTGACCGGCAACGTCTGCGTGGGCCTGCTGCTGGCGCTGGGACTCAACCGTCGGATGCCCTCGATTCTCCTCTATCTCTTTCGGCTGGCCTATTTCCTCCCGGTGATCATTGCGGCGGCCTTCGTGTCGATCGTCTGGGGCTATTTCTATGGCGACGATCTGGGCGTCATCAACTACTACCTCATCCGGCTTGGCTTCAGCCCGGTCCACTGGCTCACCTCCAGCCGCACCGCGATGATGTCGATCATCATCATGGACGTATGGAAGAACGCCGGCTTCTTCATGATCATCTTCATCGCCGCGCTGCAGAGCGTGCCGAAAAACCTGATGGAGGCGGCGGTCATGGACGGCGCTTCCGCCTCGCGCCGGTTCTTCCGCATCACCCTGCCCTGGATTTCGCCGGTCGTCTTCTTCGCCATCGTCTACGCGTCGATCGGCGCGCTGCAGGTGTTCGAATCGGTCGTCATTCTCACCCGCGGCGGTCCCGGCGACGCAACCCGATCGATGTCGGTCTACATCGTCGAAGAGGCGTTCGACAACTTCGAGATCGGATACGCCGCGTCAGTCGCCGTGGTCCTGACGCTGGTGATCCTCGTCATAACCAGTTTCCAGCTTCTGGCTTCGCGATACTGGGTTCGTTACTAGCGATGCAGACGCAAGCCGCCCATCGCTGGATCGATCGCGCGATCCTGGCCGCGCTTGCGGCGCTCGGCGTCGCGATGCTGTTGCCGTTCGCGTGGCTGTTCAGCATGTCGTTCCGCACCGTCGCCGACGCCTACCGGATGCCGCCGAGTTTCCTGCCGCCCAATTTCGATTTCAGGAACTATGCGGCGGTGCTCAACTCGTCGATTCCCTTCGTCCAGATCTATATGAACAGCGTCGAGATCGCGGTCATCGTGACCGTGGGCCAGTTGCTCACATGCACGCTGGCCGCCTTCGCCTTCGCGCGTCTGAGTTTCCCCGGCCGCGACAGCCTGTTCTTCGTCATGCTGATCGGCCTCATGTTCCCGGCCCAGGTCACAATCATCCCGATCTACCTCGGCTTCGCCAAGGTCGGGCTGCTCAATCGGCCCATTGGCCTTGCCCTCATGTACCTGACCTCGAGTTTCGGCGTCTTTCTCATGCGCCAGTTCATGCGGTCGCAGCCGAAGGCGCTGGAAGAGGCGGCGCTGATGGACGGCGCCGGCTATCTGAAGATCTTTCTCCGCATCTCGCTGCCGCAGCTTCGCCCGGCGCTGTCGGCGCTCGGCATCATAACCTTCACCCAAACCTGGAACTACTATTTTCAGGCGCGCGTGCTGCTCGAGCCGCAGGACTCGATGACGCTGCCGATCGCCATGGACGTGCTGCGCGGCTATCTGGGCTCGGGCAATCTGGCGCTCGTCATGGCCGCGATGAGCATGGCGGTGCTGCCGGTGATCCTGCTCTTCCTCCTCGCCCAGAAGCTGGTGATCGAGGGCGTCGCGATGACCGGGATCAAGAATTAGCAACGATTGGACGAAACGAGATGTCTGACAAGCGGCCGGCGGATTCGATCGACGAGAGGTTCGTCTATGCGGGGAAGCGCCGCAAATATGTTTCGTTTCCCCTCGGCGGCATCGGATCGGGCAGCGTCTCGCTCACCGGCGCGGGGCGCCTCGTCGATTGGAGCATCCGCAACCGCCCCGCGATCCATCAGTTCAACGGCTATAGCCACTTCGCAATCAAGGCAGAGCGCGACGGCAAGCTTTTGGACGCGCGGGTCCTGAACGGGCCCTATGAGGGGGATCCGACCGGCTCGCCGAGCACGAGAAAATTCGACGGATACGGCTTCGGGGCCAATCGCGATTCCCTCGCCGGCGTTCCGCATTTCGACGACGTCACATTTGTCGGGCGCTTTCCCGTGGCCGAGCTCGAATTCCGGCGCGACGCGTTCCCGGGGAAGGTGCGGATGACGGCGTTCAGCCCGTTCATCCCCCACAACGATCGCGACTCCTCGATGCCGGCGGCGCTGTTTGCCTTCGACATCGAGAACGACACTGGGGGTCCGATCGACTACACCATCGGCGCGACGCTCGGAAACTATGGGTGCGACAGCGGCGTGCACGCCTTCTCGACCTCCGGGACTTTGAGCGCGCTGCACTTCGCGCCGGCGGACCTGAGCCGACCCGCAGCCGAGCGGGGCGATCTCACGATCACCACCGACGGCGACGGCGTCGAGCATGTCGACTATCACTTTCGCGGCCAATGGTTCGACAGCCTTGGGCGCTACTGGCGCGAATTCGCGCGGCCCGGCCCGTTACGCGAGCGAAGCTATGCGGAGCCGCGCGCCGCACAAAACATGTTCCGTCAGCCCGAGCACGGCACGCTCGCGCGCCGCTTGCGACTGGCGCCCGGCGAAACTCGCCGTGTCCGCTTCGCCATCACCTGGAACTACCCGGCCGGCAGCATCTACTGGTTCAATCGCGACCAGCCGGGCGATCCGGAATATGCGGGCGAAGCGCCGACCTGGCGCAACTATTACGCCACCCGATGGGCGGATTCGCTGGCCTCCGGCGCCGAAGCGTTCGCGCGATGGGATGCGCTCGAACGTGAGACCTGCGCCTTCCGCGATTCCCTGTTCGGGTCGTCTCTACCTCTGGACATCATCGACGCAGTCGCGGGCACATTGGCGATCCTGCGCACCGCGACCGTCATTCGGCTCGAAGGCGGCGAGTTGTGGGCCTGGGAAGGGCAGCATATCCGCGAAGGATCGTGCGAGGGCAGCTGCACCCACGTCTGGAACTATCAGCAGGCGCTGTCGAACCTCTTTCCCACGCTCGAGCGGACCCTTCGCGAGACGGAATTCCGCTTCAACCAGTTGCCAACGGGAGGCCTGACGTTTCGCCAGCGTCTTCCGCTCGGCTCCGGCTTCGACATCATCGGCCCCTGCGCCGACGGGCATTTCGGCGCGATCCTCAAAGCCTATCGCGAATGGAAAAACGCGGGCGACGACGCCTGGCTCAAGCGCTACTGGCCGAACATCAGGCGCGCCCTCGACTATGCGTGGTCGCCCGACAATCCCGACCGGTGGGACCCGGAGGGCGCCGGCGTCTTGTGGGGCCGCCAGCATCATACGCTGGACATGGAGCTGTTCGGGCCGAACTCCTGGCTGACGACCATGTATCTCGCTGCGCTGAAAGCGGGTTCGCGCATGGCGCTCGCGGTCGGCGAGGAGGCATTCGCCAATCAATGCACGAAGCTCGCCGACAAGGGCCGGGCGTGGGTCGACGCCAACCTGTTCAACGGCCGCTATTACGCGCAGAAGCTCGACCTTTCCGACCGCGCCGAGATCGAGCGGTTCGATCAGGGCCGCAAGGCCGGCGTGCTGCGAGAGTCGTTCATGGAGGCCTATTGGTCGGATGAATACGGCGAGATCAAATACCAGATCGGCGAGGGGTGCCTGACCGACCAGATTCTCGGCCAGTGGCACGCCGACATCGCCGGGCTCGGCGATCTCCTGGACGGCGGCAATGTCGCGGTCGCGCTGAAATCGGTGTTCGAGGAGAACTTCCGCCCATCCTTACGCGATCATTTCAATCCCTGCCGCGTCTATGCCTATGAAAACGAGGCCGGCCTCCTGATCTGCACCTGGCCCGACGGCGCCGCCAAGCCCGCGGTCCCCGCGCCTTACGCCGAAGAGGTTTGGACCGGGCTCGAATACATGCTCGCATCCCATCTCATCCTGCGCGGAATGGTCGAAGAAGGGTTGACCGTCGTTCGCGCGGCGCGCGCGCGCCATGACGGCTCGCAGCGCAATCCCTATAACGACATCGAATGCGGCAGTTACTATGCGCGCGCGCTGTCGAGCTACGCTTTGGTCAACGCCTATATCGGCCTCAGTTTCGACCAGGGTCTGGGCGAGATCGGCTTTCGTCCCGTGCGCCCGGGCGAGGCGACCTATTTCTGGTCGGCCGGGCGCGGCTGGGGCGAGATCGAATTTCGCGGATCCAGAGCGACGCTGTCTATCAAGGGCGGCGAACTCGAAATCTCATCGGTGAGCTTGCCGGCCATGCCCGGCCGCGCCACAGTCGACGGCAAGCCGGCGGCGCGGCAGGGAGACCGGATCGAACTCGGCGCGCGGCGCGTCCTCAAGGCGGGGGACAGTCTGGTCATGGGAGTCGAGCCGCTTGGCGCGCCTTGAACTCAGGAACCTGCGAAAGAGTTTTCAGGCGGTCGAGGTCCTTCACGGGATCGACCTGACCGTCCACGACGGTTCGTTCACCGTTTTTGTCGGACCATCGGGCTGTGGCAAGTCGACCCTGCTCCGCATGATCGCCGGCCTCGAGGACGTGACTGCGGGCGAGATTCTCCTCGACCACCTCCGCTGCGAGCATCTGATCCCCGCCGCGCGCGGCATGGCGATGGTCTTCCAGTCCTACGCGCTCTATCCCCACATGAGCGTTCGCGAGAATCTGCGCTTCGGCCTCGTCTGCCAGGGATTGCCGAAGGCGGAGATCGAGGCGCGCATCATGCGCGCGGCGGAAATTCTCAGGATCGACCAGCTCCTGCACCGCAGGCCCTCGCAGCTTTCCGGAGGCCAGAGCCAGCGGGTCGCGATCGGCCGCGCGATCGTGAAGGAGCCGAAGGCGTTCCTGTTCGACGAGCCGCTCTCCAATCTCGACGCCGAGCTTCGGGTCAAGATGCGCAGCGAGATCGTGGCGCTGCACCGCCGGCTCGGCGCGACGATGATCTACGTCACCCACGACCAGGTCGAGGCCATGACCATGGCCGATACGATCGTCGTCCTGCGCGAGGGCGCCGTCGAGCAGGTCGGCCCGCCGGTCGAACTCTATGAGCGGCCGCGCAACCGCTTCGTCGCGCTCTTTCTCGGCGCGCCGCAAATGAACATGCTGGCTGCGACCGTCACCGGCGTTGCGCCCTCGGGCCTGACGCTCAGCCTCGATCAGGGCCGCGCCGTCATTGAAGCCGCGGTGAACTGCGAGCCTCGCGATCCGGGCGCCGCGCTCAGCCTCGGCGTTCGCCCGGAACACCTCACGCCGTCAGATGAGGGCCTGCGCGTCAGGGTCGACGCCTGCGAGATCCTCGGCGCCGAAACCATCGTTCATTCGACTCTGCGATCCGGAGAAGGCCTGGTCGCCTCGCTCCGCGGAATTCACCGCTTCGCCGAGGGTCAGAGCCTGGGCTTTGCAATCGACCGCCGCTTCCTCCACGTCTTCGGCGCCGACGGACAGGCGATGGCGCCGATGGTGGGCAGGATGAGGGCGTTTGCGTCGTGAGTGAAGCAGGTCTGGTTCTAACGGAAGCAAGGCCGTGAGTGGAGCGAAACAATCCGGGGCCACCGAACCCGGCGGACCGACCGGAGTCGACGTTAAGCGGTCATCCCGGGAGCCCCACGAATTGGCGCAGCCCAAGACTGACCCCTCGGGCACGGGCGCCATGGCCTGCCGATCTTGATATGGTGCGATGTCCGGGGTGAGGTCGCGCCGCGGGCGACACCGCTACAGCTCTTCAATCGCCTCGATCCATCACTACTTGTACTCCCATTCGGCGCCGACGCGGGCGCTGGATCCTCCGCTCGCGTCGACGCCGGCCTGCAGGCGGATGCGGCGGGTGACGTCGAGATCGAGGGAAACGCCGTTGTCCCTGGGCCTCGCTCCCGTCGTCACGCCAATGCATTGCGTGAGCCGCGTTCCGTGGACCAAACCCAAAAGATCGGCACGAAAGTTATTAGCCACGTGGCTATGTGGCACTCTCTCGGCTAGCAGCCGAGAGTAATGCCGCGCCGTCGCGGCTTTCCAACCTGGGCCGTGGCAACGCCGCGTCGCTCAACGCTGCCCGAAAGGATTACGCTATACCGATTTTGCCAACTTGATCTCCCACCGTGGGCGGCCGCATCCTAATGAGCCCCGTGCGCAACGCCACCATCCGGTAAGCGCGCTCGGTCTCGCCCCGCATCGGCTGCGGCCGGCCGCATCGCCTGCGGCCGGTGCGGGGCCCCGCAAAGCGCTGGCCGAGGCAAGCTTCCCGGGCGTGGTGCAGGATTTGGCCAACGCTTGAAGCAGGAACAGGACCATGACGTCTGCTGCTCCGTGTGACGCAACCGCTGCGGCATATGACGATTCGGCCTACAGCCAACTCCTCAGGGACAGCCAACCCCTCCAGGAAGGCGACACCGTGCGTTGCGAGGACAATCCTGACGACTGCAGGGTAATCGGGACCTGGAGCGACTGGCTTTGGCTCCATTCTCTCCACCCCCGCAACCTCGCGCCGTTCACGGCCCGCGCCGGCGCCTGCAAACTCGTGAGGCGCGCGGAGCCGCCGGGGTGGCCGTATCGGTGATGCCGCTTGCGCACGAAAGGCTGTCGTCTGGCGAATATCGATTGAGGCCTCGAGTGCGACGAAGAAGTCCGCGCCTTTTGAGCGGATACGATGAACACAGTCCGAAGAATCATTCTTCAACAAGCCGTACCGAACTAGCCAACGCCTGGTGCATCCCGACTGATCGCGAGCGTTACGGATGAGGACTTACAGTCAAGCCGCGCCTGAACCTGCGCCTTCGGTTGCGGGAGGGGGACAGTCGCGCGGCCGTTCGCTCGCGTGGCGTCTCCCTATTGCCTATCGGGCGATCCCTGCGACAGCTTTGGCGATCGACCTCGCCTTGATTTTCGCCAGCGCAATCGGGGCCGAAATTCTATATCACTCGCTTCCCAACGATCTTGAGGGCGAATTTTCCCACACGATAGCTGCGGCGACGTTTGTAGCGGTCCTTTTTGTCGCAGCTATGCGCGTGCAAAAGCTTTACAGCCCCAACCGCCTGATCCTCATGGACGACCAAGCGCGCAGCGTCTTGAGCGCCTGGTGCGGGGCGTTCCTTATCCTGGCCTCTGGGGTATTTACCTGGGGAGTTAGTCACGACCTGTCTCGAGGAGATATCCTGCTGTTCTGGGCTCTGGGCGCCGCAACCTTGCTCGCGCACCGAGTGTTCTGGTGGGCCGCGCTGCCACGCGCTCTCGAAAGCGGCGCATTGCGTGGACGTACGGTCGTCAGCCTGACCTGCGAAGACGCGATACCGCAACGTTTCGTCGAAAACCTAACTCGCCACGGCTATCATATTGTCGCCCATTTTCATATTCCGCCTAACGAACCGTTCGTTGACGAAATCATCGACAACGCCATCTCGATATGTCGGACCTCCGAAATCGAGGAGATCGTTCTTTTCGTCGACCCAGAGCGTATGTCCCAGCTTCGGTCGATCGCAAAACGCCTGCGCGTGCTTCCGTTGCCGGTCACATTCGTGCCGTTGGGAACTCTCTCACAACTGTTTCAAAGGGCCCACAACGATATCGGAGAGACGGTTGCGATCGAATTGCAGCGCGCCGCCCTCTCGCCGGCAGAACAAGTGGTGAAAAGAGTCGTCGACATTGTGGTGTCTCTCGCGGCGCTCGTGCTCCTTTCGCCGCTGATGCTCGCGGCGGCGATAGCGATCAAACTGGATTCGGAGGGACCCGTCTTTTTCAGGCAGACCCGGCACGGGTTCAGCGGACGCCCGTTCGGTATCTACAAATTTCGATCAATGACCGTTCTGGAAAACGGCGACGTCGTCCGCCAGGCCGAGAAGCGGGACGCGCGGGTGACCCGCGTCGGTTATTGGATTCGGAGGTACAGCATCGACGAGCTCCCCCAACTGCTGAACGTTCTTTATGGCGATATGTCGATTGTCGGTCCGCGCCCGCACGCGTCGTCTCATGACCGATACTTCATGTCCGCCATCGAGAAATACGCTTTTCGACATCACGTCAAATCCGGAATGACCGGTTGGGCCCAAGTCAGTGGATCGCGAGGGAAGACTGAGACCCTCGAGAAGATACAAAAGCGGGTTGAGCTGGATTTATGGTACATCAACAATTGGAGCATTTGGTTCGACTTCTCCATTATGGTAAGGACCATCTTTGTCGTCTTTTCCGGACGGAACGCATATTGAGCGGGCAAAGCGAAGTCGATAGCAGACGGTCGCAAATAATCGGGTTTCTTGGCAGACGCCTGGCAGCGGTTTGGGAAACTCGGTTCAGCCTCATTGAAGCCGGCGCCGATCGCGGGCGGACGGCGAAGGAAGATAAAGGAAGTACGTGTCAGGCCCTCGGCCTCTCGACGCCGCCTGGCGGTTGGCGTTCCGCCTTGGTTTCCCGGTCGCCCGCGTCTGGTGGCGGCTGCGGGGCGCTCGGGGTGAAGGCGCGTTGGTTGCAGTCTATGTCGATCGAGCTCTTCTGCTCGTGCGTTCTTCGTATCAGGTCGAGTGGAATTTCCCGGGCGGTGGTGTCAAGCGCGGCGAGACGCCCGACGCAGCGGCGCGACGTGAGTTGGCCGAAGAGATCGGGCTTGTTGCGCCGCGGCTTCTGCCAGCCGGTGAAGCCACAGGGATCTGGGACGGGTGGAGATACCGGGTGCACTTCTTTGAACTGCGACTCGACCGGCCGCCCAAGCTGCAGCTTGACAATCGCGAGATCATTGGGGCGCGGCTCGCATCTCTTGAGGAACTGCGCGGCATCGCAGTGACTGGCCCTGTCGCCGTCTATCTTGAGAGAGCGCCTGTCGCGCCGCCGGCGGATATGGGCGGCGATCCAACGCGCTCGCGTTGAATGCAACCGAACTCAGCCTTCAAGAGTTGATTCGGGCGGGAGCCCTGTGGATTTTTCAGCCTAAGGTTCTCTCCATTGGCTCGCGCGTATGTCCCGTCGGCTCGCGAACCAGCTCACGCAGAAGCCGCTCTCGGCGTTGTGGAAGGTGACTCGCTCGAGGACCCCGGCGAGCACTTCCTGGGTCAGCGGCTCTAGCGAGGTCGAACTGGTTCGGTAGACAAGCACGCGATGAGCATCGTCAAAAAGCTTTCTCCACACAGTCAGCGTACGTCCGCTTTTTGCGCACTCCCGACATTCAGTCCGGTGGCAACCGTTTGATTTTGAACACCGGAAGGCCGTATTGGGCATCGAAATGCGGCGGGTCGTCGCGTCGCAATGAACCGAGTCGGGGGTGTGGTCGAGAATGTTCGACACTCCCGCGCGATGCCA
Organism: uncultured Alphaproteobacteria bacterium; assembly: GCA_963787135.1. Taxonomy (GTDB): domain Bacteria; phylum Pseudomonadota; class Alphaproteobacteria; order Rhizobiales; family Beijerinckiaceae; genus Roseiarcus. Next base: position 31,235 of record CAWBBW010000019.1, read on the forward strand.
ATCGTCGCGGCCCTTGATATAACGTCTCCCATGCCGGAGGCCCCCATGAAACTCGCCGACCCGACCCTTCTGAAGCACCAGTGCCTGATCGACGGCGCCTGGGTCGGCGAGGGGGTCGATGCGATCCACAATCCCGCGACCGGGGCGCTAATCGCCAAAGTGCCCCGCTTCGGCCAAGCCGAGACGGTGCGGGCGATCGAGGCGGCGGAAAAAGCCTTCGGCCCGTGGGCGAAAACGCTGCCCAAAGAGCGGGCGAAAATTCTGCGGCGCTGGTTCGATCTCATCATCGCCAATCGCGAGGATATCGCGCTCATCATGACGAGCGAGCAGGGCAAGCCCCTCGCCGAGGCGCGGGGCGAAGTCGACTACGCCGCCGGCTTCATCGAATTCTTCGGCGAGGAGGCCAAGCGCATCTACGGCGAGATCAACCCGACTTTCCGCGCCGATTCTCGCATCCTGGTCCTCAGGCAGCCGATCGGCGTCGTCGCCGCGATCACGCCCTGGAACTTTCCCGCCGCGATGATCACCAGAAAGCTCGCGCCGGCGCTCGCGGTCGGCTGCACGGCCGTCGCCAAGCCAGCGCCCGAGACACCGCTGACGGCGCTTGCCTTGGGCGAACTGGCGTTGCGCGCCGGGGTCCCGGCGGGCGTCCTCAACCTCCTGACCGGCGATGCGCCCGCGATCGGCAAGGTGATGTGCGAGCATCCCGCGGTGCGCTTCGTCGGCTTCACCGGCTCGACCGAGGTCGGCAAGCTCCTCATGCGCCAGGCGGCGGGCACAGTGAAGAAGGTCGGGCTCGAACTCGGCGGCAACGCGCCGTTCATCGTGTTCGACGATGCCGACGTCGAGGCGGCGGTCGAAGGCGCGATCGTGTCGAAGTTTCGCAACATGGGCCAGACCTGCGTCTGCGCCAACCGCATCTACGCTCAAGCCGGGATCTACGACGCCTTCGTTGCAAAACTCACCGAGGCCGTGGCGAAGCTCAGGGTCGGCGACGGCACGGCGGCCGGCGTCACCCAGGGGCCGCTCATCAACGAGGAGGCGGTCGAAAAGGTCGAGGCGCATGTCGCCGACGCGCTCAAGAACGGCGCGAAGGCGACGATCGGCGGCAAGCGCCACCCGCTCGGCCGCACCTTCTTCGAGCCGACGGTGCTGGCGGGCCTCGACGCTTCGATGCTGATCGCGCGCGAGGAGACGTTCGGCCCGGTCGCGCCGGTCTTCCGCTTCAAGGACGAGGCCGACGCGATCGCGCAGGCCAACGACACGCAGTTTGGACTTGCCGCCTATTTCTACGCCCGCGACCTCGGCCGCGTCTGGCGTGTCGCGGAGGCGCTGGAATACGGCATGGTCGGGATCAACTCGGGCGCCATCTCGACCGAGCTCGCCCCGTTCGGCGGAGTGAAGGAATCCGGCCTCGGCCGCGAAGGCTCGCGCCACGGCGCCGAGGAATTCGTCGAGATCAAGTATATGCTGCTGGGCGGACTGAACAGGTGAGACGGACATTGAGGTTTCATTGACCCGTCATTGCGAGGAGCGCAGCGATGAAGCAATCCATGTGCTCGAAGCGGGCCATGGATTGCTTCGCTACGCTCGCAATGACGGGGCCATTAGCGCCATATTAACCATGATATATTGAATAACCCACAAACGATACTCCCACTTCGTCAGATAGACTTCGTCGCCGTTCTCGGGCTCCGGACGGTGGCGCGGAAATGGCGCCGCAACCCCCTGAAATCCCGCGATTCGGGCCTGAAAGAGGCGCCCTCCTCTCAGGCCGGCGCGGTCCCGACCTTCTCCGGCTCCTGCGCCTCACGAACCGCGTCGCGCAGCGCAATCAGCTGCGTCTCCAGCGCCTCGAGGTCGGCCTCGTTCATGCGCCCGAGCGTCGAGGCGACCCAGCGATGCTGGACGGCGAGCGCCTTCATGGCCGCCGCCCGCCCGGTCTCGGTCAGGCGGATCGAATGCTGCCTGCGGTCGGAGGCGGCCGGGCGGCGCTCGACCATGCCGGCGCTCTCGAGCCGGTCGAGCAGGCCAGAAATGTTGCCCTTGGTCACGTAGAGGCGCTTGGCGAGTTCCTGCTGGCTGACCCCCTCTTCCTCGCTCAGCGTCGTCAATACGTCGCACTGGGGGATCGACAACCCGATCAGGCGCAGGCGCTCGCTGACGGCGGCCTGCATCCGCGCCTCGAGGCGAATCAGCCGAAACCAGACGCGGATCGAACGCTCGGGATTGTTCCGGCTCGGCATCGGATGTCCCTCTGAAGGCTTCATGACGGTAGAGGTCCCTTGCCGCGCGAGTGGCTTGAGGCCGCGCGATTGCCAAGCGGCGCATCCTGCGCCAGATAGAGAGATCATCAAATCCGCTCTGCGCGATCAAGCGCGAGCGACGGCGTTGTCCCCGGGAGGATAGAATGTTCGGACGGATGCAGGAATGGCCCCTGCTTATGCACAAGGTCATCGATTTCGCCGCCATCCAGTTCCCCGAGCGGGAAGTCGTCTCACGGACGGTCGAAGGGCCGATGCACGCCACGAACTATCGCGCCATTCGGACGCGCGCGCTGAAGGTCGCCAAAAGGCTCGACCGCGACGGAATCAAGCTCGGCGACCGGGTCGCGACGCTGGCCTGGAACGGCTACCGGCATCTCGAAAGCTGGTACGGCATCGCCGGCGCCGGGGCGGTCTATCATACCGTCAATCCGCGCCTTTTTCCGGAGCAGATCGCCTGGATCATCAATGACGCCGAAGACCGGATAGTCATGACCGACCTCACCTTCGTGCCCTTGCTCGAGGCGATCGCCGCCCATCTGCCGACCGTCGAGCGCTATGTCATCATGACCGACGCCGCCCATATGCCGGCGACGAAGCTCAAGAACGCCGTCGCCTACGAGGACTGGATCGGCGAGGTCGACGCCGATTTTGAGTGGAAGGAATTCGACGAGCGCACCGCCGCCGGCCTCTGCTACACCTCCGGCACCACCGGCAATCCCAAAGGCGTGCTTTATTCCCATCGTTCGAACGTCTTGCATTCGATGATGGCGACCGGCCCGGAAACCCTGACGCTCGACGCCAACGATTCAGTTCTGCCGATCGTGCCGATGTTTCACGCCAATTCCTGGGGCCTCGCGCTCGCGTGCCTCATTCGTGGCGCGCGAATGGTGATGCCGGGGGCGAAGCTGGACGGCGCCTCAGTGTACGACCTTCTTGAAACCGAAAAAGTCACGATGTCCGCCGCCGTCCCGACGGTCTGGCTCGGGTTGCTGCAGTACCTGCGCAAGGATGGCAAGACGCTGTCGACGCTCAAGCTCGTCGTGATCGGCGGCTCGGCCTGTCCGCCCGAGGTGATCCGCGCCTTCGAGGAGGACTATGGCGTCGCAGTGCGTCACGCCTGGGGCATGACCGAAATGAGCCCGCTCGGCACAGTCGGCTCGTTCAAGCCAAGCCAGATGGGGCTTTCGCACCAGGAGAAGCTCGCGCTCAAGGCCAAGCAGGGCTGGTCTCCGTTCGGGGTCGAGATGAAGATCGTCGACGAGGAGAACAACGCGCTGCCCTGGGACGGCAAGCGTTTCGGCCGGCTCAAGGTGAAGGGATTCGCCGTGGCCGAGAGCTATTTCAAGGGCGAGGGCGGCAAGATCCTGGACGACAAGGGCTTCTTCGATACCGGCGACGTCGCCACCATCGATCCCGACGGCGTGATGCAGATCACCGACCGCGCCAAGGACGTGATCAAGTCGGGTGGCGAGTGGATCTCGACCATCGACATCGAGAATCTGGCCGTCGGCCACCCGGATGTCGCCGAGGCGGCGGTCATCGGCGTCGCCCATCCGAAATGGGACGAGCGCCCGCTCCTGGTCGTCGTCCCCAAGGAAGGCCATCAGCCGAAGACCGACGAGGTCCTCGAATTCCTCAAGCCGAAAATCGCCAAATGGTGGATGCCCGACGACATGCAGATCGTGAAGGAAATCCCCCATACCGCGACCGGCAAGATCAATAAACTCAAGCTGCGTGAGACGTTCAAGGGCTACAAGCTGCCGACCTCGTGAGCCGGGGCGAGCCCGCCTGGCGATTAGGCCCCTGCGGGCGAGGACCCGCGTCCGCGACCCCGCGCGCGCTTTCTCCTTGCGCTCCGAAGCCAACTGCACTATATCGACGTCCATAAACAGTCTCATAGCTCTTCGTCGATCTGATGAAGGGGGTTTTTGAGAGTGGGGCCCGGCCGGGACCCGCTCTTTTTTATTGCCGCAAGGTCGCATGGTCGAAGCTCAACATCCGAGCGTTTCGGGTCCCGCCGATGGACTGGACGAGCCGCGCCTCATCGAGGACGCAGGCGCCGGAATGCGCATCGGACGCATCGCCGCGCCGGTCCTGCGCGATCTTGGATTGCGGCTCGTGCGGGTCAAAATCTCGGCAACCGCGGGGACGACGGTCCAGATCATGGCCGAGCGGCCGGACGGATCGATGTCGATCGACGATTGCGAGCGCGCGAGCGCCGCGCTCTCGCCGGTGTTCGACGTCGAGGACATCATGACCCAGGCCTATCGGCTCGAGCTCTCCTCCCCCGGCATCGACCGGCCGCTGGTCCGGCAATCGGATTTCGCGCGGGCGGTCGGCGGCGAGGCGCGGATCGAGATGGCGACCGCGGTCGATGGACGCAAGCGATTCCGCGGCGTGATCGAGGCGGTAGCGGACGGGCCCGACGGGCCGGCCGTGCGGCTTCTGGTGACCGCCGACGATCAGAGCGAGTCTCGCGTCGATTTGCCGATCCGCAACATGGGCGAGGCGCGGCTGGTGCTGACCGAAGATCTCATTCGCGCCGCTCTGAGGCGCGAAAAGGCCGCGCTGAAGGAGGCCCGCCGTCCCGCTGGCCCCCGAGGCGCAGCCGCTGCGCGGCCCGCCAAACACAAGACGAATTCGAACCGGAAAGCCGCGGCTCGCGGCGCGGCTTTAGAGCTGAACGAGCCCCACGAAGGAGACTCCAATGGCCGTTAGCGCCAACAGACTTGAACTCTTGCAGATCGTCGACGCGGTCGCGCGCGAGAAATCGATTGACCGCGCGATCGTGCTCGCCTCGATGGAGGACGCGATGCAGAAGGCGGCGCGCTCGCGCTACGGCCAGGAGACCGAGGTCCGCGCCGAGATCAATCCCCGCACCGGCGAAATCCGGTTCTCGCGCCTGTTGCTGGTCGTCGATCAGCTCGAGAACGACGCCACGCAGATCACGCTCGCCGACGCGCAGAAGAAGAACCCCTCGGCCCAGATCGGCGACTGGATCGCCGAATCGCTGCCGCCGTTCGACTATGGCCGCATTCCCGCGCAGGCCTCGAAACAGGTGCTCGTGCAAAAGATCCGTGAGGCCGAGCGCGACAAACAGTACGACGTCTACAAGGACCGGATCGGCGACATCATCAATGGCGCCGTGAAGCGGGTCGAATACGGCAATGTGGTCGTCGACCTCGGCGGCTCCGGCGCGGGCGAAGCGGTGGTGCGCCGCGACGAACTGATCCCCCGCGAGATGTTTCGCCCGGGCGACCGCATTCGCGCCTACGTCTATGACGTCCGGCGCGAGGCGCGTGGACCGCAGATCTTTCTATCGCGCACCCATCCGCAGTTCACTGCCAGGCTCTTCGCCCAGGAGGTGCCGGAAATTTACGACGGCATCGTCGAGGTGAAGTCGGTCGCCCGCGACCCCGGCTCGCGCGCCAAGATCGCGGTCACCTCGAACGATTCCTCGATCGATCCGGTCGGCGCCTGCGTCGGCATGCGGGGTTCGCGCGTGCAGGCGGTGGTCAACGAGCTGCAGGGCGAGAAGATCGACATCATCCCGTGGTCGCCGGACGCTGCGACCTTCATCGTCAACGCGCTGCAGCCGGCCGAAGTGATGAAGGTCGTGCTCGACGAGGATTCGACGCGCATCGAAGTTGTGGTGCCCGACGATCAGCTTTCGCTGGCGATCGGGCGTCGCGGGCAGAACGTGCGCCTGGCGTCGCAGCTCACCGGCTGGGACATCGACATCCTCACTGAAGCGGAGGAATCCGAACGCCGCCAGAAGGAATTCGCCGAGCGCACCAGCGCATTCATGGAGGCGCTCGACGTCGACGAGACTGTCGCGCAGCTCCTGGCCTCCGAGGGATTCCGCTCGGTAGAGGAGATCGCCTATGTCGAGCCGCGCGAGTTCGCGATGATCGAGGGCTTCGACGCGGAGACGGCCGCCGAGATCCAGGCGCGCGCGCAAGGCCACCTTGCGCGGATCGAGGAGGCGTTCGACGAACAGCGCAAGGCGCTCGGCGTGACCGACGATGTGAAGGAGATCGAGGGTCTCACTTCGCCGATGCTGGTCAAGCTCGGCGAGAACGGCGTCAAGACGCTCGAGGACCTCGCGGACTGCGCGAGCGACGATCTCGTCGGGTGGACCGACGGCGATACGGCCAAACCCGGCTATCTCAGCGGATTCGACATTTCGCGGGCGCAGGCCGACGCAATGATCCTGAATGCGCGGGTGCGCGCTGGCTGGATCGAGGCGCCGGAGCCGGAGGCGGAGGCTCCCGCCGAAGAGGCTGAGGGCGGCGCCTGAACAGCGACGGGTAAAGACCATTGCGGATCAACTCCAGCGCTGGTGAGAGCGGGTCGGAGCGAACCTGCATCGTCACCGGGGTCAAGGACGACCCGGCGGCGATGCTGCGTTTCGCGCTGGCCGGCGACGGCTCGGTCGTACCCGATATTCGCCGTAATTTGCCCGGCCGGGGCGTGTGGACCCGCCTGAGCTTCGAGGCCGTGCGGCGCGCCGCAGCCAAAGGCGCATTCGCACGCGCTTTTCGCGCCAAGGCGGAAGCGCCTCTATCCCTTGCGGAGACGGTGGACGCGCTTCTGGAGCGCGACGCGCTGCAGTCGCTGTCGATCGCCAACAAGGCCGGACTCGCTGTCTCCGGCGCATTCAAGGTCGACGCGGCGATCACGGCGGGCGGCGTCGCGGCCCTGATTCAGGCCAGCGACGGCGCAGCGGATGGGGCCTCCAAGCGGGAGCAGGCGCTGCGGGTGAAGCTCGGTCCGGCGGCCGGAACGATCGCGCGAATAAATGTCTTCTCTTCGAGCCAATTGGGTTTGGCATTGGGGAAGGCAAATGTGATACATGCTGCGCTCAAATCTGGAGCGGCGAGTTCGGCCTTTCTCGCAAGGGCGGAGCGTTTGCGTCGTTATCGCGCGAGCGAAGCTGACGCGGCAACCAGGACACAAAGCGGCGGCGCGCCGGCCGACAGCGCCGCGACGCTTGGCCGGCCGGACGAATTGGCTGACAGGCCAAGCGATTAGGAATGGGCATGAACGAAACGAACAATACCGATAAGCCGGTGGGCGCCGCGCCGCCCAAGTCGACGTTGCATCTGAAGCGTCCGGTCGAGCAGGGCACGGTGCGGCAGAGCTTTTCGCACGGGCGCAGCAAGGCGGTCGTCGTCGAGAAGGTGAAGCGCCGCGTCCTCGGCCCCGGGGAGGCCGCGCCTGTCGCGGCGCCGGCCAAGCCGGCGATTTCCATGGTCCCGGCGAGGCCCGCCCAAGCCACGGCCGTCCCGGCGAAGCCCGCCTCGTCCGCCGCGCCGCCGCCCAAGACCGGCGTCGTGCTGCCGACCCTGACTGCCGAACAGCGCGAAGCGCGCGCGCGGGCGTTGCTCGATGCGCGGGTGCGCGAGGAAGAGGATCGCAAGCGCCAGTCGGGCGAGGCCGAGGCGCGTCGCGAGCGCGAGTCGCGCGAACGGATCGAACGCGAGGCCGCCGAAGCGCGAAAGCGCGAGGAGGAACTCCGCCGCGCCCAGGAGGCCAATTTCCGGCGCCAGTCCGAAGAAGAGGCCCGCCGGCGTCTCGCCGGCGGCGAGCCCGCTCCCGGACCTTCCGTCCCGCGGAAACCTTTGCCCTCGGGCGCCATTCCGCCCGCCCCAGCGATCGCCAGAGCGGCGACCGGCGAAGAGGAGGCGCGCGTCCCGCGTCGTCCGATACTGGCGCCTCTTGTGCCGCAAAAGGTCCTCGTGCCGACGCCTCGCCCGGCGCGCGGCGCCGACCAGCGCAATCGCGGCCGCCTCACTGTCGCCAACGCGACCTCGATCGAAGAGGAGCGCACGCGTTCGGTCGCCTCCTTCCGACGCCGCACGCAGAGGCTGAAGGGCCACGGCGCACAGGACCAGAAGGAAAAGATTGCCCGCGAAATCGTGCTTCCCGAGGCGATCACCATCCAGGAACTGGCGAACCGGATGTCCGAGCGCTCGGTCGACGTGATCAAGCTCCTGATGCGCCAGGGCCGCATGGTGACACTGACAGACGTGCTCGACGCCGACACGGCCGAGCTCATCGCCGAGGAAATGGGCCATAAGGTCAAGCGCGTCGCCGAGTCCGACGTCGAGGAAGGCCTGTTCGATCGCCCGGACGAGGAAGGCGCGCCCGTGCCGCGCCCGCCAATCGTCACGATCATGGGCCATGTCGACCACGGCAAGACGTCGCTGCTCGACGCGATCCGCCACGCCAATGTGGTCGCCGGCGAAGCCGGCGGCATCACCCAGCATATCGGCGCCTATCAGGTCGTGGCGCCGGGCGGCCAGACGATCACTTTCATCGACACCCCCGGCCATGCCGCGTTCACCGCCATGCGCGCGCGCGGCGCGAAGGTCACTGACATCGTCGTTCTCGTGGTTGCGGCCGACGATGGCGTCATGCCGCAGACGATCGAGGCGATCCGTCACGCCAAGGCGGCCAAGGCGCCGATCATCGTGGCCGTCAACAAGATCGATAAGCCCGAAGCCAATCCCCAGCGGGTGATGCAGGAACTGTTGCAGCACGATGTTCAGGTCGAGGCTTTCGGCGGCGATACGCTTGCTGTCGAAGTCTCGGCGACCAAGCAGACCAACCTCGACAAGCTGCTCGAGGCCATCGCGCTCCAGGCCGAATTGCTCGACCTCGTCGCCGATCCGGAGCGCAGCGCCGAGGGAACGGTGATCGAGGCGCGCCTCGACCGCGGCCGCGGCCCGGTGGCCACCGTGCTCGTCCAGCGGGGCACGCTGAGAGTCGGCGCTCTCGTCGTCGCCGGTTCCCATTGGGGCCGCGTCCGCGCACTCCTCAACGACAAGGGCGAGGCGGTCGAGGCGGCGGGGCCCTCGATGCCGGTCGAGGTGCTCGGCTTCTCCGGCGCGCCGGAAGCGGGAGATCGCGTCGCCGTCGTCGAGACCGAAGCCCGCGCGAGAGAGATCGCGGAGTACCGCGAGCGCCAGAGGCGCGAGAAGGCGGCGGCGCGCGGACCGGCGGTCCGGACTTCGCTTTCCGACATGATGAGCAACCTCAAGGCGGCAGGCCACAAGGAATTGCCGATCGTGCTCAAGGGCGACGTGCAGGGTTCGGTCGAGGCGATCAGCGCGGCGCTCGAGAAGCTCGGCAATGAGGAGGTGCTGGCGCGGGTCATTCACTCGGGCGTCGGCGGCGTCACCGAATCGGATGTGACGCTGGCGGAGGCCTCGAAGGCCGTCATCATCGGCTTCAACGTGCGCGCTCACAAAGAGGCGCGCGACCTCGCCGAACAGGGCGGCATCGAGATCCGCTATTATAACATCATCTACAATCTCGTGGATGACGTGAAGGCGGCCCTGTCCGGGATGCTCTCGCCGACGCTGCGCGAAACGATGCTGGGCAACGCTCAGATCCTGGAGCTCTTCCACATCTCCAAGGTCGGGACCGTGGCGGGCTGCCGGGTCACCGACGGCGTCGTGCAGCGGGGAGCGAACGTGCGGCTCATCCGCGACAATGTCGTGGTGCACGAAGGCAAGCTCTCGACGCTCAAGCGCTTCAAGGACGAAGTCGCGCAGGTGCAGGCCGGCCAGGAATGCGGCATGGCGTTCGAGAACTATCAGGACATGCGCGCCGGCGACGTCATCGAGTGCTACACCGTCGAGGAAATCCGCCGCACGTTGTGATGCGGCGGATGGGAATGACGAATATGAGGGCCAACGTTACGCGCGCCGCAGAGGGTTTCGACCGCCGTTCGTTCACCATCGCCGAGATCCTTCGCATGCAGGACGCCGGGATCATCTCGGAAGACGAGAATTTCGAGCTGATCGAAGGCGAGATCGTGCCTTTGCAGGCGAAGACCCACGTCCATGAACTGATCAGGTCGGCGCTCACTATCGGCATCGTCCGCGCGCTGCCCGACAAGCTCTGGTTTGGCGTCGCGACCACGATCTATTTAAGCGCCAACACCTTCGTCGAGCCGGACCTCGCGATCTATCCGAAAGGCATCAAGCTCGAGGAGGTCAAAGGCTCGGACATCCTGCTTGCGATCGAAGTCGCGTTGACGAGCCTCGCCTATGATCGCGGCCTCAAGGCGCGGCTCTACGCGCGCCACGGCGTCAACGAGCTCTGGGTGGTCGACGCGGGACGGCGGTGCACGTTCGTCCACAGCGGACCCGGGCCACAGGGTTGGCGATCGGTGGTCGAGCTCGGTCCAAACGATGCTCTGGCGTCGACGGCGTTGCCGGGCTTTTCGATGCGGCTGGGGTCGATCTGAAAGTCGCGCCAGAGAACGGCGCGTATCCCATATTTGAATTTGCCGTAGCAGTCTCTTTCGCGCTTTTGGCGCCAGGTCGATCCGATGCCCCGCACGTCTTCAAAGCTCAGTCCGAGCCACCGCACCGAGCGCGTCGGCGAACTCATCCGTCAGGCGATCGCGGAAATCCTGACGCGCGGTGACGTCCACGACCCGACGCTCGACCGGCGCCCTGTGACCATTCCAGTGGTCCGGATGTCGCCCGACCTTAAGCTCGCGACCGTGACCGTGATGCCGCTGGGCGGTCAGAACGGCGATGCGACCGTCGAGGCGTTGAACCGCAACAAGAAGGAGCTGCGGGCCCTGGTCGCGCATCGGATCAATCTCAAATTCGCCCCCGATCTGCGCTTTACCTTCAACTCCTCGTTCGACGCGCAGGCCCGCATCGACGCGCTCCTGAAATCGCCGGAAGTCGCGCGCGATCTCGGCGGTGGCGAAACCGGAAACAAGGACGAGACATGACCGGCGACGCCCCCGACCAGGCGCCGTCAGGCGGCGCAAAGCCTGATCGCGAGGCGCGCGGCAAGCGCCCGCAGAAGCGCTCCACGCGAGTCGAAGTGAACGGCTGGATCAACCTCGACAAACCGGTCGGCGTCACCTCGACCCAGGCGGTCGGCCGGCTCAAGTTCCTCTTCAACGCCAGGAAGGCAGGACACGCGGGCACCCTCGACCCGCTCGCTTCAGGCGTGCTGCCGGTCGCCTTCGGCGAGGCGACGAAGACGGTCCCGATCGTGCAGGACGGCGCCAAGGCCTATCGCTTCCGCGTGCGCTGGGGCGAAGAAAGCGCGACCGACGATGCGGAAGGCGAAATCGTCGCCCGCTCGGAGAAGCGTCCCGCCGCGGCCGAGATCGAGGCCCTGCTTCCCCGCTTCGTCGGCCTGGTGCAGCAGACGCCGCCGACCTTCTCCGCCATCAAGATCGACGGCGCGCGCGCCTATGATCTCGCCCGCGTCGGCGAAAGCTTCGAAATCGCGTCGCGTCCGATCACTGTCTATCGGCTTGCTCTGATGTCCGCCGACGCCAACTCCGCGGTCCTCGAAGCCGAATGCGGCAAAGGCGCTTATGTGCGCGCGATTGCGCGCGACCTCGGCCGCGCGCTCGGCTGCTACGGCCACGTGATTGAGCTCAGGCGCACGCGGGTCGGTCCCTTCGACGCCGCATCTGCAATTCCGCTCGACCGCCTGCCGGACGACAACGAACTGATGGCCCGCGCCCTTTTGCCGCTGCAGGCTGGGCTCGCCGAACTTCCCCTGCTGCCAATCGATCGCAACGGCGCCGCGACGCTGCGACGCGGTCAGTCGCTGTTGTTGCGCGGCGCCTCTCCCCATCAAGGCCCGGCCTGGGCCGCCTGCTTCGGGACGCCAGTCGCCTTCGGCGCCATTGAGGACGGCTATTTTGTGTCGATGCGCGTATTCAATACGAAGGAATAGCCCATCACTTCCAGGCGTCGAAGGCCTTCGCCAGCATCGCCTCGCCGTCCGAGGATTTCTGGAACACGAGCTTGGCGATCCGATTGTCATTGAGCAGCAGCGGAAAGTCGAACCAGGCCCGGGTCTGCATCAGGTCGAGATTGCGCGCGGTGTCCGGGTCTCCCTTGGCGAGCGCGATGAGGAAATAGACGTCGCTGACTTTGACCTTGACGCTCGTCAGGGCCTCGGACGCCGTGGAATCCACCTTGCGCATCTGAGGAGCGCCGACATCCTTGAAGCCGGCGATCGGCGCGCCGTCAGCGAAGGTGAATTTCAGGTCGATCGTATGGGTCGCCTGCAGGGTCGGATCGGTGTTCTTCCTCAAGGTCATCGTCGCGTGCATCTTGAGGTCGGGAATGTCGGCGTCGGCCTTCACCGCGACCGTCGCGGGCTGCCCCGGCGCCGGAGGGATGGTCGACCAGACAGCCGATCCGAGGTTGACCACCGGCTTCTGCGGATTATCGGGGGAAGCGATCAGCATGGCCGCTCTGGCCGCGCTCGGCAACGACGTGTTATCCGCCTCCGCCGCCGGATTGGCCGGTGCCTGTCCGTTCTGCGGTTGGCCGCCTTGCGGCTCGCTCGCGGCGGGCGCAGCCGAATTGTCCTCGGTCGGCGACGGTTGCGCACGCTGAGCGATTTTCGACGGCGGCTGGGACTGAGCCTCCTGCTGCGGTTCCGGAGGGGCGATCGCAAGGTCTTGCGGCTTCTGCCGCATCACGATTGCGGCCCCCGCCACCGAGAGCACGACGCCCAGCACCACCGCCAGCGCAAGCCAAAGCCAGGATCTGCTTCTCTCAACGTCCGCAGTCGGCGCCTGCGGACGTTGTCCTTCCGGGTCGAGTCGCGGTGCGGTCGATAAACGATCCTCGGCGATCGGCGCGTCGGGAGCGGAGCCTGGCTCCGCCCCGTTCTCGACTCGTGCGACCACTGGGGGAGCGCTGGATCCGCCGGCAGGGGACTCGGCGGACGGAACAACCTTCGCGAGGTTGGACGATGCAGGGCCCGGGCCTTCGGTTCTCGCGGTGACGAGTGGCGCGGCGGCGCCGGAGGTCTCTCCAGGCTGCGGCGCCCGGTCTGCCCGCAGAGGCGGCGCTTTTGTCGCAGCGGCGCCCTGAAACGCCCGGCTCTCAGGCAGATTGACAGCGCCTGATGCGGCAGGCGCCTGAGCCGGTCTGACCGGCGCCACGGGCGCGCCTTGCTGCGCGCCGGCCGGAGCGGGAGCGCGGGCGGGTTCGGGTCGCGGCGGAGGTTGCGCACCGGCCGGCCGAGGCGGCGACACGGCGGGCGTGGCGGCGCGGGCCGGCGCGGCAGGCGGGACGGGCGTGGCTTGAGCCGGCGCCGCCGGAGCAGGCCCGGTGGGCGCCGCCTGAGGTTTTGGAGCCGGGGCGGATGCGGAAACGGGCGGTTGGCTTCCCGGCGCGGGCCTGGGCGGCGCGGGCCGTTCGACGGCCGGTTGTCCTGGCGCGGACGGGGCCGTCTTGGAGGGCGTTGGCTCGGCCTGAGCGGCATCCGTCCCGCCGAACTTGGCCTCGACCTGCGCAATCGCCTGGTTGAGCGCGTTCTCCTCGCGCGTGATGTCGCTTTCAGGAAGGGGAGGACGCAGCGTCCGGAGCTGCGTCAGCAAGGCTTTGCGTGCGCGGTCGTAGATCGCCTGACGCGCCGCGGCAGGACTCGAGCTCGGCAAATTCGCCACAGCGCGCGTGAGCAGCGATTGATAATCAGCCATGCACTATTCGCTCGCTCGCTCTCTCGGAAAGCGCGAAGGGTCAATTAGTCCTGAAACGGATCGTGTACAAGAATCGTGTCGTCGCGCTCCGGACTGGTCGACAGAAGCGCGACGGGAGCGCCGACCAGTTCTTCGATTCTTCGCACGTATTTTATCGCCTGCGCGGGGAGGTCGGCCCAGGAACGCGCCTTACTCGTGGCGCCGCTCCATCCTTCGATCGTTTCATAGATCGGTTCGATCCGGGCCTGCGCGTATTGGGCGCCCGGCAGATAATCGATCTCCCTGCCGTCCAGACGGTAACCGGTTGCGACTTTGATTTCTTCGAATCCGTCGAGAATGTCAAGTTTCGTAAGGGCAAGTCCATCGATTCCGCAGGTGCGCACGGCCTGGCGCGCAAGCACCGCGTCGAACCACCCGCATCGGCGAGGGCGGCCGGTATTGGTGCCGAACTCGTTGCCGCGCTGTCCGATGCGCCGGCCGATGTCGTTGTCGAGCTCGGTCGGGAAGGGACCGGCGCCGACGCGGGTCACATAGGCCTTGGCGATGCCGAGCACATAGCCGATCGCTTTCGGGCCGAGCCCCGATCCGGTGGCCGCATTGGCCGCGACCGTGTTGGAGGAGGTGACGAAGGGATAGGTGCCGTGATCGATGTCGAGCATCGCCCCTTGCGCGCCCTCGAACAGAATTCGTTTGCCCGCGCGCCGCTCGCGGTCGAGCAATTCGAATGTCGGCGCCATGAACGGCAGAACCTTTGGCGCGACCGCGAGGAGCTCCTCCCGCAGGGCCCCTGCGCTCGGCGCGGGCAGGGCCATTCCGCGGCAAAGCGGGTCATGGTGAGCGAGAAGCCGCTCGATCTTGTCGTCGAGCGCGTCAGGTTCGGCGAGGTCCATGAGCCTGATCGCGCGCCGCGCCACCTTGTCCTCATAAGCCGGGCCGATGCCGCGTTTGGTGGTGCCGATCTTTGTCCCGCGATCGCTGCCCAATTCCCTGTGGGCGTCGAGTTCGCGATGCAGCGACAGGATCAGGGGAACATTCTCGGCGATCTTGAGATTGGCCGGCGTCACCTCGACGCCCTGGGCGCGGATCTTTTCGATCTCCTCGATCAGGTGGTAGGGGTCGAGGACGACGCCATTGCCGATGACCGCAAGCTTGCCCGGACGCACGATGCCGGAGGGAAGCAGCGCGAGCTTGAACACCTTTCCGTCGATGACCAATGTGTGCCCGGCGTTGTGGCCTCCCTGGAAGCGCACGACGATGTCGGCGCCGAGCGAAAGCCAGTCGACGATCTTGCCTTTTCCCTCGTCGCCCCACTGGGCGCCGACCACGACGACATTGGCCATCCCGGCTTGCTCTCCTTGTCCCTCAAACGTGCAAAACCCCGGCGACAGCGACAGTGAACTGGAGCCGGGGCGATTTGCGAAATGGGGGTAAACGATCGACCGGCCGGAGTAAAGCCGCGCCGGCGCCGCGAGGGGGCGCGTGAAAAACGACAAGGAACCGTCTTGGATTGGCCGCAAGCAATGTCCATATGCTCGGCGCGGCCGGCAAGGCCGCATGGGAGAGCGACATGACCCCCGAAGAACGCCAGATGCTCGGCGGTCTTTTCGACCGCATCAACGCGACCAGTTCCACGCCGCGCGACCCGCAGGCCGAAAGCTTCATCAACGACGCCGTTCGCGCCCTGCCGTTCGCGCCCTATGTTCTCGCCCAGACCGTGCTGGTTCAGCAGCACGCTCTGGAAGCGGCCGCGCAGCACATGGCCGAACTCGAGGCGGCCGCGCGCCAGGGCGGGGAGCAGCACCCTGAACAGACGAGTTTCCTCGGCAGTCTCGGCCGGTCGATCTTCGGCGGGGGCGCGCCCTCCGCGCCGCCTCGTCCTGGCTACGACCCGTCCGGCGCCCAGCGAGGCCCGGCGCCGGGGCCAGGCTATGGACCGCCCCCGGCCCAACCACAGGCCTATCCGGCTCCTCAGCCGGGCCCGTGGGGAGCGCCGCCCGCACAAAGTGGTGGTGGTGGCTTCCTGCAGAACGCGGCGTCGACTGCGACCGGCGTCGCCGGCGGCGTGGTGCTTGGCAACCTGCTTGGCGGCCTGTTCGGCGGCCGATCCGGCGGCGGCGGCATGTTCGGCAGTGGATTCGGCGGAGCGGGCCTTCCGGGCGGAGGGACCGAAACGATCAACAACTTCTATGAAACCGCACCCGGCGATCCCGGCCAGATGGAACCAAGCGCCCCCGACGACGCGGGCTATATCGACAATTCGTCCTTCGACAATTCGTCCGGCGGCGGCTTCGACGACGTTTGAGCCTTTCGTCGTAAGGTCGCCAGTTTGGGCCATGGCTCGGCCAATGAGGGCGATGCCAATGCAAGGCTATTGCTTGCGAAAAACAGAAATTACTGCTATCTTTCAGTGAGGAGCCTTGTAGGGCGTGGTCGATGACCGCGCCGCGGCCGGGTCACCGACCCGGCCCTACAGGCCCCGCGGCGTCGTGCCGGTCGGGAGAAATTTTTTTCGCGCTGAAGCGGCTTAATCCATTGATAAGTCACAATTCAGAAAAGCAAATGCAAATTCGCGAAAGCAAATGAAAGCTCCCGAAAGCAAAAATGAAAGCTCCTGAAAGCGAGCGCAGCTTCATAAAAACTATCAATATTTGTAATACTGGCGAGGCGCGAAGACCCGCTGCCCATGGGCGGCCCGCGCGTCCTGGCCTGCGCCTCGACTAGGCCCGCGCCTCCAGCGCCTCCCTGATCTCCTCGAGCACCTTGGGATCCTCAATCGTGGCCGGCGTCGCCCAAGGGTCGTGATCGGCGATCTTCTTCATCGTTCCCCGCAAAATCTTGCCCGAGCGGGTCTTGGGCAGGCGGGCGACGACCAGCGCCATCTTGAACGCCGCGACCGGGCCGATCTTGTCGCGCACCAGCTTTACCACCTCCTTCTCGATCTCCTCGGGCGGCCGGTTGACGCCTGCCTTCAGCACCAGGAATCCGCAGGGCTGCTCGCCCTTGATCGCGTCCTTGACGCCGAGCACCGCGCATTCGGCGACGTCCGGATGCGAGGCGATCACCTCCTCCATCCCGCCGGTCGAGAGCCGGTGTCCGGCGACATTGATGATGTCGTCGGTGCGCCCGAGAATGGTGAGATAGCCGTCGGCGTCGACGAAGCCTGCGTCGGCCGTCTTGTAGTAGCCGGGGAACTCTTTGAGATAGCTGTCGTGCATCCGCTCGTCCTGCCGGTAGAGCGTCGGCAGGCATCCCGGCGGCAGCGGCAGCCTAATGACGATCGAGCCCATCTCGCCCGTCGGCATCGGATGGCATGCTTCGTCCACGACATCGACGACATAGCCTGGCATTGGCACCGCCGGCGAGCCGAGCTTGATCGGCAGAATCCCCAAGCCCACCGGATTGGCGGCGATCGCCCAGCCGGTCTCGGTCTGCCACCAGTGATCGACGACGGGCACGCCAAGCACCTTCTCCGCCCACGCGACCGTGTCGGGGTCGGCGCGCTCGCCCGCAAGGAAGAGCGTGTGCATCGAGGAGATGTCGTAGGCCTTGAGAAGCTTCGCCTCGGGGTCTTCCTTGCGCACCGCGCGCAGCGCCGTCGGCGCGGTGAAGAAGGCCGCGACCTGATAGTCCTGGATCACCCTCCAGAACGCGCCTGCGTCTGGCGTCCCGATGGGCTTGCCCTCATAGAGGACGCTCGCGCAACCGTGCAGCAGCGGCCCATAGACGATGTAGGAATGGCCGACCACCCAGCCGATGTCGGAGGCCGCCCAATATGTATCGCCGGGTCTGACGTCGTAGATCGCCGACATCGACCATTTGAGCGCGACGATATAGCCGCCGATGTCGCGCACCACGCCCTTGGGGATCCCGGTCGTGCCGGAAGTGTAGAGGATGTACAGCGGATCGGTGGCGGCGAGATCGGCGCAGGGCGCCCGCTTGCCCTGAGCCTTCGCTGCATCGACGAGCGACTTCCAGTCGTGATCGCGCCCGTCGTTCATATTCGCTTCGATCTGTGGGCGCTGGAAGACGATGCTGGAGCCTGGCTTATGCTTTGAAAGGCCGATCGCGAGGTCGAGCAGCGGCTTATACTCCACGATGCGGCCGGGCTCGATCCCGCAGCTCGCGGCGAGGATCAGTTTCGGCTCGGCGTCGTCGATGCGGGTGGCGAGCTCCTTTGCGGCGAAGCCGCCGAACACGACGGAATGGACCGCCCCGATGCGGGCGCAGGCCAGCATCGCGACGATCGCCTCCGGAATCATCGGCATATAAATCAGCACCCGGTCGCCGGCGGCGACCCCAAAATCGGCGAGCACGGCGCCGAGCGTCGCTGTCTCGTCCGTGAGCTCGCCGTACGTGATCGTCCGCTTCGTCCCGGTCGCGGGGCTGTCGTAGAAGAGCGCCGGCTGATCGCCGCGGCCGGCTTCGACGTGACGGTCGAGCGCGTTGTAGCAGGCGTTGCAGCGCGCATCAGGGAACCAGCGGCCATAGACGCCGGCGTGCGGATCGAACATGTTCTCGGGCGGACGCGTCCAGGAAATCTCGCGTGCGGCCTCGGCCCAAAAGGCTTGCGGATCGGCGCGCCACTGGTCATAGGTCTGCCTGTAGAGGCTCATCCGTTTCGCTCCCTGCGCCGTTCGCTGATCGACCGCAACTGTTGCGCTGCGGAGCCCCGAACGCAATGGCGGGGCGTTAAACTATCGGCCAATGGCCTCTTTCTGATGGCGACCATCGGCGTCTTGCGCCGCAACCGGAAAGCTTGCAGCTGAATGTCGGGCGAACTGCAATTCTATCTGGTCGCGGTGCCCGCGGTGATCGTTCTCGGCCTCTCGAAAGGCGGATTCACGGGGCTGAGCTCGCTTGCCATGCCGATGATGTCGCTCGTCATCTCGCCGGTTCGGGCGGCAGCGATCGTGCTCCCGGTCCTCATCGTGCAGGACTGGGTCAGCGTCTGGGCGTTCAGGCGCGACTTTTCGCCGCGGAACCTCGTGATCCTCATCCCCGCCTCGATGATCGGCGTTGCCGCCGGCTGGCTCCTGGCTGCGCATGTGAGCGAAGACGTCGTTCGCATGGCGGTTGGCGTGATCTCGATCGCCTTCGTCGCCTACATGCTGATCCGCGACCGCCTCGGCCTCGCGCCTGTCGCGACGCCGGGTGTCCCAACCGGCTTGCTGTGGGGATCGCTGGCCGGCTTCACCAGTTTCATCAGCCATGCCGGCGCGCCGCCGTTCCAGGTCTATGTGATGCCGCAGAATCTGAAGCCGCGCGTGTTCGCCGGCACGGCGACCATGTTCTTCGCCGCGGTCAACCTGATCAAGCTCCCGCCCTATCTCATGCTCGGCCAGTTCAGCCGCGAGAACCTGACCCTTTCGGCCCTCCTCATTCCGGTTGCGGTCCTCTCGACCTTCGCCGGGGTGTGGCTGGTGCGCCGGGTTTCTGCCGACCGTTTCTACGCGATCATTCTCGTGATCACCTTTCTCATCGGCGCGAAGCTGATCTACGACGCCGTTCCGGCGCTCGTTTAGGCCCCCATGACCGCCGACCGGAAATCCTCGCCGATCCACGCCGCCGCGCCTGCCCGAAGTCGCCCGGCGTGGCAAATGGCCTCATTCGCCGCCGTCGGCGTCGTCGGCTACGTCGTGGACTCTGCGATCACCTACGCCTGCGCAAAATATCTCGGCCTGTCGCCGGAACTCGCGCGCCCACCCGGCTTCATCGTCGCCACCATCGTCAATTTTCTGCTCAACCGTGCGATCACCTTCCGCGATGCAGGCGCGCCGCTGCTGCGCGCCTTCCTCCGCTATTGGCTCGTCGCTTCGGCGGGGCTTGCGGTCAATTTTGCGGTCTATTCGGCCTGCGTATTTATCGCACCGAGCTTCGGCGTCGCGGTGACGCCGGCGATCCTGCCGCTCTTCGTCGCCGCCGGGGCCGCGGTCGCGACGATCATGACCTTTGCCGGCTTCCGGTTCTTCGTGTTTCGCCCCTGAAGGCAGGAAATTCCCTCCCCAAGGCCAAGACGCACGGTATGATGAGGGAGATTTCCCCGAGGAGCCCGATGCCCCTATCGCCCTTTCACCGCAATCCTGATTGTAACCCCGCCAATTTCCTGCCGCAGACGCCGCTTGTTTTGCTGGGGCGTGGCGGCGAGATTATCCGAGACCGGCTCGCGGTCGCGCAAGTCAGCCTTACCATTGCCGAAAAAGAGGCCTGATCGCCGTGGGCGCCCGCGCCTGGCCGCTTCATTGCCAAGCCTTGCTGGCGGCGTCCGTACGGACGGCGGCGCAGCAGTTCCCCGGACGGGGGCAGCAGGCTTCGGAGCGCATTCACGACGTGCGCAAGACCTTGAAAGAAGCGCGAGCGATCGCGCGCCTCCTCCTGCCATGCCTCGGGGAACCGGCGAGGGTGACGATCACGGCGCTCGCCGTGACTCGCCGTCGGGTCGGACGCGCGCGCGATCTCGACGTCATCGAGCAGCGCCTCCGGCGTCTCGATCCGCCGTCCGAGATCGCCAAGCCCCTGACCGCGGCTATCGCGCGCGATCGGGCGGCCGCGCTGAGCTCCCATGCACGTTTCGCCGCCAGCGCCTCCCGCGCGCAGCTCAATGCGATCGCCAAACGCGTGGAAGCCTGGGACCTCGGCGATGTCGGCGCGAACGACATCGTCGAGGCGGCGGCGCGCACGTACTCTCAGGCGTGCCGGCGCGGGCGCCTTGCCTTCCGCGGCGAGGATCCGGCGGCGCTGCATGCGCTGCGCTCGCGCGTCGTCGACCTGCGCTATCAGCTCGCGGCGCTGTCTCCCGCCTGGCCTGAGTTGCTGAGCGCGCAGGCCGAGGGATTGAACGCGCTTCGCGACACTCTGGGAGCCTTCAATGACTTCACCGTGCTCGCCTCCTTCGCCGCCGAGCGTGGCGGCCTCGCCCCGGAGGCGCTCGATCATCTTAGGACGCAGCTTCAGGCAAAACAGAAGAAGCTGCGGCGGCGCGCCAGGGTCGAGTTCGACCGCCTCTTCGCCGAGACGCCGGACGCGTTCGCCGACCGGCTCGCCGCCTACCTCAAGCGTCCCGTCGACAAGCCGTCGCTCGCGGCAAAGGCGCAATCGAAGGTAGGGAGTTGATTGCGCTCTGGAAGATGCTCGCCGCAATCGGCAGCAGGACGAGGATGCCGTTGAGACTCATACCCAAGCTCGGGAACGCACCCGCGGTTTCACCGATCTCTGTCAGACTTTCTCGGTCGAGGCTCGGTAGATCTCGTCGATCGACTCCCCCAAGGCCCTGTTGAACTCGGCGTCGCTCATCGAGCGCCTGAGGTCTTGCGCAAGGGCGCGCGAGAAACTCGCGATCATGCCGTGATTGGCGGCGAGGCGTTTGCACGCCTCGGCTCGCGTGTAGCCGCCGGAAAGCGCGACCACGCGGGCGACCCGCTTGTCCTTGATAAGAGGCATATAGAAGTCCGGAACCTCAGGCAGCGTCAGCTTGAACATTACTTTCCGGCCGGCCGAAAGCGCGTCGAGCCCCTTGGTCAATTCGGCGAGAAGGATGGCTTCGGCGCCGGCCTTGTCCGGGCTCTTGATCGAGATCTCGGGCTCGAGGATAGGCATGAGGCCGTGTTTGGCGATCTGTTCGCCGATCTCGAACTGCTGTCTCGCGATGGCAGCGATGCCGTCCTTCGAGGCGAGGTTTATGACGGAGCGCATCTTGGTGCCGAAGACGTTGAGCTTCACCGCACGCGCGAGAAGCGGGTCGAGATCTGGCATCGGCTTCATGAGCTGCACGCCGTCTTTCTCCGCGGCAAGCCCCTTATCGACCTTGAGGAAGGGGACTATGCTCCGATCCTCCCACAGGAAGGTCGGAACCGGCTTTCCCTTCGCCTCGCCGTCCATCGTGAGTTCGAAAAGGATTGCGGCGATGACCTTTGCGCCGGTGAAAGCCGGCGCAGTCATGATGCGCACGCGCATTTCGTGTACGAGCCGGAACATCTCGGCGTCGCCGCTGTATTCGCTGTCCGGGATGCCATAGAGGCGCAAGGCGCCGGGAGTCGATCCGCCGCTCTGGTCGAGCGCGGCGATGAAGCCCGGCTTGCTCGACATTTGCGCCATCATCTTGTCGTTGGCCATGATCGTCATCCTCGCCTGGGATTTTCGTGCTCCCGCTTGCGCGGGTCGCGTCGATTTCTTGGTTCGGGCGCCGCCGGCGCCAAGCGCGCCAGGGTCGAGTGCTGTCGTCAACCCCATCCTGATCGACATTACACCGATGGCGGCCGGTTCCAAGCCGAGTCTGCTGCGGCATGATGTTCCAGGCAAGCCGTTGCTGCGCCCTCTCGGTAGGGACGTTTCCTGACGCCGCGGCCTCAGCGCTCTGGTGCGCTACCTGTTGGCCGACCGTCGCCGCGGCCTTCTCCGTCTCAGCGTCAGCGCGCTCTTTGCTCCGTTTGCGCTCGGTTGGCCCCGACAGATTTCCGCTCGGCAGCGAGCGAGGATCTTCTTGCGTAACCACCGTTGACAGCGGCCAAATTCTTGAGCACGATCAATGATCCCCAAGGGGAAGGCGAATCGCCTCGAAATCGCGGTTGGGGGTCGAAAACTGCCATGCCTGCCAAACGCTAGGACGCGTAACTTTTATCATGCGGCTTCCCTACAGTGTCAGTTTTGAGGAAACACAAAGATGAGACACGCGATCTTCACAACAAGAGGGCTCCTTTTATCGACGTCGGCAGTTCTTGCTCTCCTAGGCGTGGCGCCGACGAGCGCATTCGCCACGATCACCACCAACTGGGTCGTCTACGGAGCCGATCGCGGTTCAGGCCTCATGACGCTCGGCCCCGCTGACAACGGCGGTTACGACATTCTGTCGATGACCGGCACGATTGACGGCAATCCGATAACGCTCCTCGGCGGGCAGCCGGGCTGGTTACCCGGCCTGCCCAACTCGAACACTCCGCCTGGAGTCACCGCCGCCCCGGCGTATTCCGTCGACGGCCTGACCTTCGACAACATCGTCTATCCCGCGAGCAATTCCCCGGACATCCCCTGTTTTGGACCGACCACGTCCTCATCCAACCAGTTCGCGGATGCCTATGGCATTCTGTTCAACTACAACGGGGGCGAGGGGGAGATTTGGGGCAACGGGACCGCGCCCCCCTATATTTTTGGCCCCCCGGGCGCCTATACGTTCGAGGTGGCGACCGGAATAAGTACGCCTGCCTCCGGCGATACGCCACAAACGCCGATCATTTCGTACTACAACGGAGACGTCGGTTTTCAGGTCGGCGTTCCGGAACCCTCCACCTGGGCAATGATAATCGTCGGCTTCGCCGGCCTCGGCTTCGCGGGCTATCGCAGGCAAAGCAAAACCGCTTTGGTCGCCGGGTAACCGCGATTGCAGCCATGAACCGGAAAAGCCGCCTCTTGGGGCGGCTTTTTTGTCGGGCGCGTCACGCCGCCCGCTTGACCTCGATCGTCAGATGCGAAAGCGAACGGAAGCGCGCAAGCCGCGCGCGATAGTCGGCCTCGCTTCGCGCGCTTGGCGTCACCACCGAGACGATCGCGCCGAGATGACCGGGCCCGAGCCGCCAAAGATGCAGATCGGCGAGGCGGTCGCCCTCGGATTCGATCGCCTGCCTCAGATTGTTCGCCATGCGGCGGTCTGGATTCATGTCGAGCAGGATCGCGCTCGTGTCGCGAATGAGGGAGATCGCCCAACTGGCGATGACCAACGCGCCTGCGATACCCGCCACGGGGTCCATCCACATCCAGCCGAAGGCCCGGGCCAGCACGAGGCCCATGATCACCATCACCGAAACCGCCGCATCGCCGATGACGTGGAGGAACGCCGCGCGCAGATTGTTGTCGCGCGCGGCGGCGCCGTCGGCGTGTCCATGCTCCTCGAAGGCGACGGCACGGGTCTCGCCATGAACCTTCACATTGGCGGCGAAGGCGTGCGGCTCGGGAATTTCGTCGACCGAATCGAGAAAGTCGCCGCGGTCGACGAAGGCAAAAAGTTGCCGCGCACCGTCCGGCCTCACGGTCTCGACCGACGCGTCTTGCGCGGAGAGCCGAGACCCTGTCTCGGCGTGCAGCCGGAAGCGGGGCGGAACGCCGTCCTCGAACACTTCGAGGACGACTTCGCCGTTGCGCGTCGCGATGCGTTTGGATTCGTCGTGGTCATGCGTATCGTCATGGTCGTGACCATGGCCGTGCCGATGCCCGTGATCGCCGCCGCTCAGCAGCCAGACGCTGGCGACATTGACAGCAAGCCCGAGTACGGCGATCGGGATCGCCTCGGCGAAATGGATCTGCACAGGCGCGAACAGGCGGCTGACCGCCTCGTAGCCGATCAGCAGCGCGATCATCGCCAGGATAAGCGCGCTCGAAAAGCCGGCGAGATCGCCGAATTTGCCGGTGCCGAAGGTGAAGCGCGGATCGTTGGCGTAGCGACGCGCGAAGGTGTAAGCGACCGCGGCGAGCAAGAGCGCGCCGGCGTGCGTGCTCATATGCAATCCGTCGGCGATCAGCGCGATCGAGCCGAACAGCCACCCCCCGACGATCTCGGCCAGCATCATGGCCGAGCAGAGAATGATAACCGCCCAGGCCTTGCGCTCGCTCGCCTCGTGCCCTTCGCCGAGGAACACATGGCTATGAAAGGCGGAGCCGGCGTAGCTTTCTTCGTTCATCTCAAGCCTCATTTGAGATAGGTCGGGACCCCATACTCCACAAAGGCGGCGATATCGACACGGCTCGGGTAGCGCTTGCACACTCGGCTGTCGCAGGCGAATATATTCTTGGGACCGCCGGGCGGCTAGAGCCGCGAACCGGCGACTTGGGAGGAAGATCATGTCAAATCATGTGGCTTTGTCTCTGCTGGCTGTCGCGGGAGTCTTGAGCGTAAGCGCGGCGAACGCGATGACCCTGACCAGCCCTGACATCAAGCCGGGCGGAAAGATCGCCGACGAGCAGGTGTTCAACGGCTGGGACTGCACCGGCAAGAACGTCTCGCCGGCGCTCGCCTGGTCAGGCGCGCCGAAAGGCACAAAGAGCTTCGCCGTCAGTGTCTACGACCCCGACGCGCCGACCGGCAGCGGCTTCTGGCACTGGTGGGTCGCCAACCTGCCCCCAGATGCGACCGGATTGCCGAAAGGCGCGGGCGGCGGAACAGGGTTGCCGGAGGGCGCAGTACAACCGAACAACGATTTCAGCCTGACCGGGTACGGCGGCCCGTGCCCGCCCAAGGGCAAGCCCCATCATTACCACATCACGGTCTATGCTCTCGACCTCGACAAACTTCCTGTCGACGCCAAGGCCTCCCCTGCGGTGTTCGGTTTCTACGCGAACGCGCACACGCTGGCGAAAGCGACGCTGACCGGCCTTTACGGCCGCTGAGCCAAGGGACGCCGCTT
Source organism: uncultured Alphaproteobacteria bacterium (assembly GCA_963787135.1). Lineage (GTDB taxonomy): Bacteria > Pseudomonadota > Alphaproteobacteria > Rhizobiales > Beijerinckiaceae > Roseiarcus. Next base: position 56,383 of record CAWBBW010000019.1, read on the forward strand.
TAGCGCAACTTAGGCTCCGCCGCGCGCGCCGAACATGAGCGCCACCCCGAACGCCAGCACCGCGAGCGCGGCGGCGAATTCGAAGCTTCGCGCCACCAGCGCCGCGCGCGAATTCTCGCCGGCCGCCAGGCGCACCGCGGTCGACTTGGCGAAGACGGCGATCGAGGCGAGCGCGCCTGTGGTCACCGCCGTGCCGATCGCCATCGCGAACGTGGCCTCGACCCCGGCGGCAAACAGGCCCTGCGCCAGCGCGAACACGAGCACGAGGATCGCGCCTGAACAGGGCCGCAAGCCCGCGGCGATCACCGTTCCGGCGGCGTCGCGCCAGGAGAACGCGCCGTCGAGCAGGGTGGGATCGAGCGCATGGGGATGGTCGCATTCATCCGGCCGCCGCGTGGCGCCGCCCGGCCCCGCCGCCCGGAACTGAGCCATCGGCAGCGCCAGCGCGGGGGTGTTCCAGTCGACGCCGGCATAGGCCGGCGCAGACGCAAGCGCCTGGCCGTGTTCGAAATGGCGTTGCAACGCTGCGACGAGCGCCCCGCCCTTGCGCCAGACGAGCCAGAGGCCAATGGCGGCGACACCGGCGTAGCTCGCGAGTTGCAGCCAGTTGGCGGCGCGGTTCATCTCCGAAGCGGTGGCGTTAAGGACGAAACCCGCCGCGCCGACGAGGGCGATGGCGACCGACGCCTGCAACAGCGCCGCAAGCAGCGAGAGCAAGGCGCCGCGCTTCAGCGAGCGTTCGTTGGCGAGCATATAGGAGGCGATTACCGCCTTGCCGTGCCCCGGCCCCGCGGCGTGGAATACGCCGTAGGCGAGGCCAAGCGCGATCAGGCCCCAGACCGCGCTGGGATCGCCGTGAAGCGCGTGGATCTTGGCCGCCATCAGATGGGTGAGGCGAGATTGCTCGCCGAGAAGCCAGCCGGTGATGCCCCCTTCAGCCCCACCGCCGCCCTCGCCGCCGCCGACGGCAAACGGCCGCGATGCGATTTGAGCGAGCGCCGCCGCCGCGGATGCGAACCAGACGAAGGAGGCGATCGCGCAACGAAGCGCTGTTGTCTTTGGCTTCGTCATGGACACGCGATAATGGCGCTGCTCGCCATCTTGAAGCCGAAATTTGTCCCCGGCGAGAGATTGGTGAAGAACGATTCGCTCAACTTTGATTTGTCTGCGTCCTCGAGGGGTTTTGGCTTGGCGACGGAGGCCGAACAGCCGGCGGGCGGAGAGAGAAGCTTCACAGGGTTTTTGTCGTCGAACTCGAAATCAATGAAAAATTCCGGATCGGCAACGCGCAGAGTGACGAATTTCGCCAGCGCCGCCGGCGTCTTGAGCGGCAGGGTCACGTGGAACTCGACTAAGTGGTCCGGCCGCTCTTCCATCCAGTAGTCCGTCACCGAGCCGAACTCAACCGGCTTGCCGCCGATTTTCAAGGTCGTGAAATATCCGATTTCGGCGAGACTGCCGGCATTTTCCTGGGCAAGCGGGGCGAATTGGTCGCGCTTGACGAGTTCGCCCTTTTTGGCGAGCCCCTGCGTTGCAAAAGACGAGTACATTTCGTCGAATACCCAGTCGTGAACGACGGCCGAGACTTTGCCATCCGGAGTGAAGGCGATCTGGCTCTTCACCGTAATCCACACATGAGGGTGGGCGCTTGCAGGCGACGCCGCTATGCCGAGCGCGAGTCCCAGCGCCATCACCCGCCATTTGCCTCGGCCACAGCCCAAGAATTGGTTCTCCTTTGCGGCCTGACCCTACCGCGCGCGCCTCTTGGGGGAAAAGTGCGGCGGCGCGATGGCGGCCAGGAAGCGCTCCAAATCGTGGCGAAGGCCGCGAATCGTAAAGCGATTCTTTAAACAAAACATGCAGATTGAAGCGATGGCGCGTCGCGTATGGCCATCACTCCCGGCGTTGATCGCCGCCCTGTCGCTTTCCGGATGCGGCTTCTTCAGCCGCCCCGAGCGGCCGATCTGGCGCACCCAGGCGGAAAACGCCTGCTTCGCCAAGAAGCTGGTCACTCCTTCCGCCACTATCGTCCCCTCCGCGGAAATCGACGGCCCCGGCATCTGCGGCATGACGCGTCCGCTCAAGGTCTCGGCGCTCGCCGACGGCAAGGTCGCGGTCGACAAAACGCTCACCATCGACTGCCCGATGATCCCGGCGCTGGAAGCCTGGCTCAACGACATCGTACAGCCTGACGCTGAGGCCCGCTTCGGGCAGAAGGTCGCGACCCTCAACGTCTTCGGCGCCTATAGCTGCCGCTCCGTCGACAATATCGCCGGCGCGCAGCTCTCCGAACATGCGTTCGGCAACGCGGTCGATGTCGCGGGCTTCACGCTGGCCGACGGGCGGACCTTGTCATTCGTGCGCGACTGGAAGAATGGCGACACGCAGGAAGCAGCCTTCCTGCACGAGGCCCACGCCGGCGCCTGCCAGTATTTCAGCACCGTCCTTGGGCCGGGCGCGGACGTTTTTCACTACAACCACATCCATCTTGACCTCGCCAACCACGGCGCGACCAACACCGGGCCGCGACGCATCTGCAAGCCGACCCCCGCGCCGAACCTTCTGTCGGCTCCCGTTGCTCCAGACGGCCTGCCGCCCGCGCCTGAGATGGAAGAGCCGCTCGATATCGCCCATCTCGGGAACGGCGGCGCGAACGCCGTTGCGCTCGCGCCCGCATCGTCGGCGGGTCCGAGCGACGGCCCCAGTGCAGCGCTGCCGCCCGCGGCGATCGGCGAAGCCGATCCCGCCCCGCCGGTCCTCCCCGCCGGCGCTGGACCGAGCATCGACGCGGAGCCAACGTCGTCGATCGGGGTGCACGACGATTAGCCAGCCTTACGCCGGCGAGCCGGATTGAGGCCCGAACCTCATCGGCCAGCCGCCGCGCAGCAGGGTGGACGAGAGATTTGAGCGCGGACCGTGCAGGAAGATCAGCGCCGGCGGATCGAGATCGGCGAAGCGGGCCGCCTCGCCCTCCCCGACGCGCCAGGGGGCAAGCGCGACCGCCGCCCGGCTCGACATGGCCCGTAAGGTCGAGCCCGGTCGGTCGACGACCACGATCGGCACAAGATCGGCGATGGCGCGCCAATGGCGCCAGAGATGGAATTGCCTCAGATTGTCCGCGCCCATGATCCAGACGAACCGGACGTCCGGCGCGCGTCGCGCGAGCCAGGCCAGCGTATCGTAGGTGTATCGGGCGCCGATCTGGGCCTCCATATCCGTGACCGCCACGCGCGGGCCTGCGGCCAGCTCGCGGGCGGCCGCGACCCGAGCCTGCAGCGCGGCAAGCTCCGCTTTCGATTTGAGCGGATTTCCCGGCGTCACCAGCCACCAGACACGGTCGAGGCGGAGCCGCGTCAGCGCCAGGCGGGTGACCAGCGCATGACCTTCGTGCGGCGGATTGAACGAGCCGCCCAGGAGGCCGATGCGCATGCCCGGCGCGAACGGAGGCAGGCGCGCCGCTCCGGTCACAGGGCCGCCTGCTGGGCGAGCAGCTCGGCCTGACGTTCGGCGGTCAGCGCGTCGACGATCTCGTCCAGCCCGTCCCCTTCCATGACACGCTCGAGCGAATAGAGGGTCAGGTTCACGCGGTGGTCGGTCACCCGCCCTTGCGGGAAGTTGTAGGTCCGAATGCGCTGCGAGCGGTCTCCCGAGCCGACCTGCGATCGCCGCTCCTGCGCCCGCTCGGCGTCAAGCTTCTGGTTGCGTGCGTCCAGGATGCGGGAGCGCAGCAGCGCCATCGCCTTGGCGCGGTTGCGGTGCTGGGAGCGTTCTTCCTGCATCGCGACGACGACCCCGGTCGGCAAATGCGTGATGCGGATCGCCGAATTCGGTCTTGTTGACATGCTGACCGCCGGCGCCGCTCGAGCGCATGGTGTCGATCTTGAGATCGGCCTCGTTGATGACGAAATCGGCCTCTTCGGCCACGGGCAGCACCGCGACGGTCGCCGCCGAGGTGTGGATCCGCCCCTGGGTCTCGGTCGCGGGAACGCGCTGAACGCGGTGCACGCCGCTCTCGAACTTGAGGCGCGCGAAGACGCCGCGCCCGGCAATCTCGGCGACGATTTCCTTGTATCCGCCCGCCGTTCCCTCGCTCATCGACAGGACTTCGACCGTCCAGCGCTTTCGCTCGGCGTATTTGACATACATCCGGAAGAGATCGCCGGCGAAGAGGGCAGCCTCGTCTCCGCCCGTGCCGGCCCTCACTTCCAGGATCGCGTTGCCCTCGTCCGCGGCGTCCTTCGGCAAAAGCGAGATGCGGATCGCCTTGGCCATGGTTTCGGATTCGGCTTCGGCGGCGGCGAGTTCCGCGCTCGCCATTACCCGCATCTCCTGGTCGAGCCCGGGGTCTTTCAGCATTGTCTCCAGATCCCTGCGCTCCTTCTCCTTGGTGCGGAAGGACTTGATCGCGGCGACCACCGGCTCGAGGTCGCTGAGCTCGCGCGAGAGCGCAGAATATTCTGCGCCGGCGACGCCTTCCGTAAGGCGCGCGCCGATTTCGTCGTGACGGCGCAGGATGAGATCGAGATTGTCGTTGGCGGCCATGTGAGGAATCCGAAAAGGAGCGGCAGGCGAGTGCGCTTGAAGCGCTAAAGGCGCACTTTGAAGCGCTCGGCGAGCGCGCGCAGCGGCTCGCGAAGCGAGGCCTCGGCGCGGCCCTCGACCAGCATCGCCTCGACCTCGCGCGCGACCTCGTAGACCCTGAGGGTCAGCGTCATCGCCTTGACCGGCCCGATCGACGTCGCCGACATCGAGAGGTCACGGTAGCCGATCGCCATCAGCGCCATTGCTTCGAGTGGCCGGCCGCCGATCTCGCCGCATAGAGTGACCGGCGTTCCGGCGCGCCCTCCGGCCTGGGCGATCGCGCGCAGCGCCCTCAGGAAGCCCACGCTCAACGGATCGAAACGGTTGGCGACCCGGCGGTTGTCGCGATCGACGGCGTAGAGATATTGCATCAGGTCGTTCGAGCCGACGGAGAGAAAGTCGGCGGTTGCGGCGATTTCGTCGATCTGCCAGAGCAGCGAGGGCACCTCCACCATGACGCCGAGCTTGACCGATCGCGGCGGCTCGTGGCCGTGGCTCGCGCTCCAGGCGAGTTCGCGCTCGAAGAGCGCCCGCGCCGTCTTGAATTCCTCGACAGTCGAAACCATCGGCGCCATCACCCTGAGGTCGCGCCCGGCGGTCGCCCGGATGAAGGCGCGCAACTGCATGCGCAAAAGGGCGGGGCGATCGAGGCCGATGCGCAGCGCGCGCCAGCCAAGCGCCGGGTTTTCCTCCTCGAACCCCTTCATATAGGGCAAGAGCTTGTCGCCGCCGATGTCGAGCGTGCGGAAGGTGACAGGCCGGTCGCCGGCCGCCTCGAGAATGGCGCGATACAGCTTTTCCTGGGCGCCGGGCCTCGGAAACTGCGAGGCCAGCATGAACTGCAATTCCGTGCGGAAGAGGCCGATTGATTTTGCGCCGGTTTCCGCCAGATGCGGCATGTCGACGAGCAACCCCGCATTCATGTGCAAGCCGATCGCGACGCCGTCGAGGGTGATGGTGGGAACATCGCGCAGCGCGCGGTATTGCGCCTGCTTGCGGGCGCGCATGCGGGCCTTTTCGGCGTAAGCCGCTTCCACGTCCGCTGGCGGGCGCAGATGAATTTCGCCTGTGTCGCCGTCGACGATGATCGCGTCGCCCTGCTCGACGATCTCGGAGATGTTGGGAATGTCGCTCACGGCCGGAATCGCCAGCGCGCGGGCGACGATCGCCAGATGGCTCGAGGCGCCCGCCTCCTCGAGCACAAGCCCGCGCAGACGCGCCCGGTCGTAGTCGAGGAGCGCGGCCGGACTCATCGAGCGCGCAACGAGGATGGCGCTTTCCGGCAGCTCTTCGGGCAACAGGACGAGGCTCTGACCCGCGAGCTGATGCAGGAGCCTGTTGGCGATGTCGGTCAGATCATGCAGCCGATCGCGCAGATAAGGATCGGTCTGTCGCTGCAGCTTGGCGCGCGCATCGTTCTGAACGCGCTCGACCGCGGCCTCGGCGGTGAGGCCCGAACTCACCGCCTCCCGCAGACGACGCAGCCAGCCGCGGTCATGCGCGATCATGCGGAACGCCTCGAGCACGTCGCGGTGCTCGCCCGAGACCCCGTCGTCGCTCCGGTCGATCAGCGCATCGACAGAGGCGCGCATCGCGCTGATCGCCGTCTCCAGGCGTTGCAGTTCCGACTCGACGTCGTCGGCCACGATCTTGGACACGGCCACCCGCGGCTGGTGCATGACCACGTGGCCGAGGCCGAGGCCGTCAGCGATGCCGAGACCCTTGAGCGACAGCGGCCACCGGCTGGCCATCGCCGCACCCTGCGCCGCGACCCCCTGCAACTCGCCAGAGGCGATCATTTCGGCGAGAAGCATCGCCGTCGTCTGAAGCGCTTCCACCTCTTCTTCCGAGTAGGTGCGCCGCGCCCGATTCTGCACCACGAGCACGCCGATCGTCGCGCCCCCACGCAGCACCGGGACGCCGAGGAAGGATTGATAGATCTCTTCGCCGGTCTCAGGCTTGTAGGAGAACGCCGGATGATGCTGCGCGTCGGAGATGGCCAGCGGCTCGGCGCTGGAGGCGATGAGCCCAACGAGGCCCTCGCCAGGCCGCATGGTGGTCAGATGGACGGCTTCGCGGTTGAGGCCTTCCGTCGCGAACAGCTCCATCGCGCCGTCGGCGTGCACGACATAGAGCGAGCACACCTCCGCCACCATGTTGGAGGCGATGAGGACGACGATGCGGTCGAGACGCGCCTGGGCTGTGACGGGCTCCGCCATGACCTCGCGAAGCCGCCGCAGCAAGAGACGGGGTCCGCCCGGCGCGCGCATCCAGAAATCGTCCTCTCTCGTCGCATGACCGGTTCGTCGGCGTTTCGAGCCATGCAATGAACGGGCCGGGGTGCGAGCCATTCGGCTACCGCGCTCGATGGGCCCGATCGTCCTCCGGCTTCAGGGCGGTATAGAAATGATTTTCGGGTCCGGCAAGGGTAGTCCGCCGCCGGTCCTCCTTCAGGGCGCGCGCAAGAGCGCCGCGGTGGTCGCTTGGCCGGTCGCGCGCCCAGCGAGAACTTCGTCGAGCCAGTCCGGCCGCATCTCGGGAACAGAAGACAGGAGCAGCTGCGTATAGGGATGATAGGGCGGCGCGAACACTGTCGCGGTTTCGCCGCCCGCCACGACCTTGCCCTTGAGCATCACTGCAACCTTGTTGGCGATGCGCTTAACGGTGCCGAGGTCGTGGGTAATAAAGAGATAGGCGACGCCTAGATCGTTCTGCAGCTTCTTGAGAAGACGCAAGATTTCCTCGCCGACCAGCTGATCGAGCGCGGACGTGACCTCGTCGCAGATAATAAGGTCCGGCTCGGCCGCCAGCGCCCGAGCGATCGACACGCGCTGCTTCTGGCCGCCCGACAGTTCGCTGGTCTTTCGGGTGATGAAGGATTCCGGCAGGTCCATCTGCCGCAGCAGTTCGGCCACGCGGGCGCGCACCTCTTCGCGAGAGCGGTTGAAATAGAAGGCCACCGGCCTGCCGATCGTTTCGAGCAGCGTATGCTGGGGGTTCAGTGCGACGTCCGGCATCTGGTAGATCATCTGCACCCGCCGCAGTTGGTCCTTGCTTCTGTCCTTGAGCCTCGGCGGCAGGCTTAGGCCGTTAAACCGCACGTCGCCGGCGATGCGCGGAAGGAGCCCGGTGACGACGCGCGCCAGGGTCGATTTGCCCGAGCCCGATTCGCCGACGACAGCCACCGTGTCGCCTTTGCGAACGTCGAGCGTGACGTCGTCGATGACCAACGGCTTGCCTGGATAATTGGCGCTGACATGCTCGATGGCCAGAATGGGAACCGTGTTTGCCTCGTTCGCGTCAGCGAACGCATGGCCGGCCACGCGTTCGCGCACCAGGCGGCGGGTATATTCCTCTTTCGGCTCTTGCAAGATCTGCCGCAACTCGCCGAACTCGACCATCTTGCCGCGCTTGAGCACCATGATCCGATCGGCGATCTGAGCGACGACGGCGAGGTCGTGAGTGATGTAGAGCGCCGCCGTGCCATGCTCGCGGATGAGCTTGCGGAAGGAGGCCAGACACTCGACCTGTGTGGTCACGTCGAGTGCGGTCGTCGGTTCGTCGAAGATCAGGATGTCGGGCTTCGCCACCATCGCCATCGCCGCCATGACGCGCTGCAGTTGTCCGCCGGACACCTGGTGGGGATAGCGCGAGCCGATGGTGTCCGGATTGGGAAGATCGAGCTCCCGGAACAACTGGATCGCCCGGGCGCGCGCCTCAGCGCGAGTCAGCACGCCATGGCGGACCGACGCCTCGCAGACCTGCTCCATCAGCGTGTGGGCGGGGTTGAAGGAGGCGGCGGCGCTCTGTGCAATATAAGCGATTTTCGGCCCGCGCAGCGCACGTCGCTCGTCCATGCCGATCGCCCGGATGTCCGTGTCGCCGAAGATGATGTTGCCGCCGACGATGTGGCAGTCGCGGCGCGTGTAGCCCATCGAGGCGAGGCCGATGGTCGACTTGCCCGCTCCCGATTCGCCAATGAGACCGATCACTTCGCCGCGGCGCAACTGCAGCGACACGTCGTCGACCAGCACGGGGCCGTCGCCGGCGTCGGTGTGCACGGCGACGCGCATACCGCGAACATCGAGGATGACGGCATTGTCCTGCAAGCGGGGATCTTCAGGAAACTGCTGACTCACGCGCCTTCTCCCTGACCTCTGGAATGAATGGACAGCATCCAGTCTACGACGAAATTGACTCCGATCGTCAGGATCGCGATCGCCGCAGCGGGATAGAGCGGCGCGGCGGAGCCGAAATTGATCATGTCGCGGTAGTCCTTGACCATGCTGCCCCAGTCCGCGGCCGGCGGCTGCACGCCAAGCCCGAGGAAGCTCAGAGCGGCAATGAAGAGGAAGGTGAAGCAGAAGCGCAGGCCGAACTCGGCCGTCAGGGGGGGAATCGCGTTGGGCAGCACCTCGCGCGTCACGATCCACCACCACCCCTCGCCGCGCAGGCGCGCCGCCTCGACAAATTCGAGACTGACGATGTTCATGGCGACCGAGCGCGCGAGGCGAAAGACCTTGGTCGAATCGAGGATGGCGATCGTGATGATGAGGACGGGCAAGGCGGAACCGAGCACCGAGAGGATGACGAAAGCGAAGATGAGCGTTGGCATCGACAGCAAGAGATCGACCAGCCGCGACAGCACCTGATCGATCCACCCCCCCGCGACCGCGGCGGCGAAGCCGGAAATGATGCCGATGCAGAACGACAGCGCTGTGATGACCAGCGCGAGGCCGATCGACATCCGCGCGCCATAGATCAGCCGGCTCAGGATATCGCGCCCGAGATTGTCGAGCCCGAGCCAATGTTGGGCGTCTGGATCCGCCCACGCGTCGCCGACCGGCGTCGCCTGATCGAAAGGAGCGATAAGGGGTGCGAACAACGCCACGAGCACGTTGAGGATGATGACAGCGATGCCGATCTGTGCGGTGACCGAGACCTTATAGCCCAATATGCGCATGGCGTTCCTTTGGGCGGCGACGCAATCGAGCGCCGCTCAGCGCGGCTGGCGCAGCCGCGGATTGGACAGAATGGCGAGAATGTCGGCGGTCATGTTCAGGAGAATGAACGTGGCCGCGAAAATCAATCCGCAAGCCTGAACGACCGGCACGTCATGCTTGGAGACTTCATCGACCATCAGCTGCCCGAGGCCAGGATAGACGAACACGGTCTCGACGACGACGACGCCGACGATGAGATAGGCGAGGTTCAGGGCGACGACAGAAATGATCGGCGCAAGCGCATTCGGCAGGGCGTGGCGGACGACGATGCGCGACTTGGTCAGGCCCTTGAGAATCGCCATTTCGATATACGGACTCGCCATCACCGACAGCACTGACGCGCGGGTCATGCGCATCATGTGCGCGACGATGACGAGGACGAGCGTCAGCATCGGCAGAAACGCATAGTAGAGACGGTCGGCGAAGCCCGTCTCCGGCGTTACGTTGGCGAGAGAAGGAAACCAGCCGAGATCGACCGCTACGTACTTGATGAGGAGATAGGCCAGGAAATATTCCGGCACCGAGATCGTCATCAGCGTGAAGAGATTGACCAGCCGGTCGAACACACCGCCCTGCCGGATGGCCGCGAGCAGTCCGAGACCGATGGCGAGCGGCACCGCGACAGCCGCCGCGTAGGCGGCCAAAAACATGGTGTTGGCGAAACGCGGCGCGATCTCTGTCAGCACATCGCGGCCGTTGGCGAGCGAATGGCCGAAATCGCCGTGCAGCGCGGCGAACAGCCAGTCGAAGAAGCGCAGGATCGCCGGCCGGTCGAGGCCGAGGTCGAGGCGCAGCTTGGCGAGGCTTTCAGGCGTCGCCGAATTCTGCAGGATCGCCGACGCGAGATCGCCCGGCAGAATTTCCGTGCCGATGAAGATCAGCACGGAGGCGGCGAACAACGTGAGGACGCCGAGGCCCAGTCGCTGGAGAACAAGTTTCAGCACGACGCCTGTCCCCTCGCTCTTCCCGGCCTAGCCGGCACGCTCCTTGCCGATTGTGGTTGCGGCCGGCGCCGGCCGAGCGCCGGACATGTCGAGGCAGCGCCCGCCCGTTGAGGGCGGGCACCGCTCGCGGCCGTCAGGACTTGATCCAGGCTTTCTGCATGATGTAGCCATTGTCCATGTCGAAGCCGCCGTGCGGGGTATGGCCGCCGACCTTGTCGTTATGCGCGTCGAGCCAGTCCTTGAAGACCGGGATGATCGCGCCGCCCTGCTCGTTCAACATGGCCTGCATTTCCCAGATGTAGGGCTTGCGCTTGGCTTCGTCCGTCTCGCCGCGGGCGTCGGCGAGCAGCTTCTCGAACTTTTCGTTGTTCCAATGCGTTTCGTTCCAGGGCGCGCTGCCGGCGTAGGCGACCGACAGCATCTGGGTCGCCGCTGCGCGCCCGCCCCAGTAGCTTGAGACGAACGCCCCCTTGAGCCAGACGTTGTCCCAGAAGCCGTCGGCCGGCTCCTTCTTCAGGTCCACCTTGATGCCCGCTTTGGCCGCGCTCGCCTGGAGGAGCGCGCCCTCGTCGACCGCGCCGTTGAAGGCGGCGTCAGACGCCTGCAACAGGATTTTCGGATCGGACAGGCCTGCTTTCTTGAAGGCGGCGGCGGCCTTCTCGGGGTCGTATTTACGTTGCGGCAATTCGCTATTGAAGTAGGGATCGGTCGGCGGGATCGGGTGGTCGTTGCCGAGCGTGCCGTATCCGCTGAACAGGGCCTTGAGGATCTGCTCCCGGTCGGTCGCTTCCTTCAGCGCCATGCGAATGTCCGCATTGTCGTAGGGCGCCTTGTCGCATTGCATCGCCATCACCGCATGCCAGCCGCCGGACGCGCGCACGATCTGGATCTTGGGCGACTTCGACAGAAGCGCGACCGCCTTGTGATCGACGCGGTTGATCGCGTCGATCTGGCCGGAGATGAGGGCGTTGAGGCGGGCCGAGCCGTCGTTGATCACGGTGACCTCGACCGCGTCGAGGTGGCCGCTGCCTTCCTTCCAGTAGTCGCGCGTCTTCTTGAGCGAGATGCGCACGCCCGGATCGAACTTGTCGAGGCTGAAGGCGCCGGTCCCAACTGGCTTGGACCAATCCTTGAAGCCATCCGGCACGATGCCCACGTGATAGTCGGTGAGCGCGTAGGGCAGATCCGCGTCCGGCCCGTTCAGCGAAATCTGGATCTGATACTTGTCGAGCTTCTTGATGTCGGTGACCGGCTTGAACGTGCTCGCGCCGCCGGACTTGGTGTCGCCCCGGTGCAGGTTCAGCGAGTAGATGGCGTCGTCAGCGGTGAACTCCTGGCCGTTCGAGAACTTAATCCCCTTGCGGAGATTGAAGATCCAGTCCCTGGCGCCGTTCTTCGGCTCCCAGCTCTCGGCCAAATCTGGATGCGGCCTGCCGTCCTGACCCCATTCGACTATGCCGTCGAACAGGCCGTGGCCGGTATCGATCATCACGGAATCGTTGTACGAAGTGACGTCGATGCTGTCGGTGGTGCTGCCGCCGCCGAGGCCAAGCCGCAACGTGCCGCCGTTCTTTGGCGTCTCGGCGGCGAACGCGTCGGCGCTGGCCAGCATGGTGGAAATCGAAAGGCTCGAGGCGCCAAGCGCCGCGGCGCGGCCCATGAACTCGCGGCGCGATACGGCGCCCTTGAGCAGCCGTCCGGTCCAGTAGTCCAGTTCGCTCATTTTACGGTATCCTCTCTATGGTGTGGGCGCCCTTCCCATGGCAACGATTGGCCGTTCCTGTGCAGACGGACTGTCGTGCCCAGACTTGTGGCCAGTTTTGCGCATCTGTCAATTGCGCGGCGCGCGACGGAAATTAATTTTTGGATAGCGTTCGACGCCCCAAAAACAAGGGAGATGCGGATGCGGGGCGATCGCGGAACGGCGCATCTCTCCCGGGCATGGGCGTCACGACATTTTCGCCGAAAAGACCCCTACCGAACGGCCAGAAAACAGGTTCGCCGTCGCGTTGACTTGCGCAAAAGCCGAGATTAGGGGTTCGGCCTCGAATTGCTGCGCCGTGCGCTCGACCCTTTAGGGAGTTGTCCCGCCGATGAAGATTCTCGTGCCCGTGAAGCGGGTCGTCGATTACAACATCAAGATCCGGCTTAAGTCGGACGGGTCGGGCGTCGAGCTCGCCAACGTCAAGATGTCGATGAATCCGTTCGACGAGATCGCGGTCGAGGAAGCGCTTCGGCAGAAGGAGGCGGGCAAGGCGACCGAGGTTGTGATCGTCTCGATCGGGCCGGCGCAGGCGAGCGAAACCATCCGCACTGCGCTCGCCATGGGGGCCGACCGTGGCATCCTGATCAAGGTCGACGCCCTCGTCGAACCGCTCGCAGTCGCCAAGCTCCTCAAGGGCGTCGCCGCCGCCGAAGAGCCGGGTCTCATCATCATGGGCAAGCAGGCGATCGACGACGACTCGAACCAGACCGGCCAGATGCTCGCGGCGCTGACCGGCTGGGGCCAGGGAACCTTCGCCTCCAAGGTCGTGATCGGCGACGGCGCAGTCGAGGTCACGCGCGAAGTCGACGGGGGCATGCAGACGGTCTCGCTCAAGCTGCCGGCGATCGTAACCACCGACCTCAGGCTCAACGAGCCGCGCTACGCCTCTCTGCCGAACATCATGAAGGCGAAGAAGAAGCCGATCGACGAGAAGACGCCGGCCGACTACGGCGTCGACGTCGCCCCAAGGCTCAAGGTGATCAAGACTTCAGAGCCCGGCGGCCGCAAGGCGGGGGTCAAGGTGAAGACGGTGGCGGAACTGGTCGCCAAACTGCACGACGAGGCGGGAGTAATCTGACCATGGCGACCCTTCTTCTGGCGGAAGTCGTGGGCGGCGTCTTGAGCGACATGACCGCGCGCGCGCTCACCGCCGCAATCGAACTCGGGCAGCCGGTCGACGTGCTCGTCGCGGGCGAGAATGTGGGCGCCGCCGCGGCCAGCGCCGCGCAGCTTTCGGGCGTCGCCAAGGTGCGCGTCGCGGACACGGCCGTCTATGCTCACGCTCTCGCCGAACCGCTCGCCGCGCTCATCGTCTCGCTTGCTCCCGGCTACGACGCGATCGTCGCGCCGTCGACCGCAAGCGCCAAGAATGTCATGCCGCGCGTCGCCGCCCTCCTCGACGTGATGCAGATTTCCGACACCACCAAGGTTTTGGGTCCGAAGACTTTCGAGCGGCCGATCTACGCCGGCAACGCGATCCAGACGGTCGAGGCCACCGATCCGAAGATCGTCGTGACGGTCCGCACCGCCTCCTTCGGCGCGACGGGCCAGGGCGGTTCCGCGCCGATCGAGCCGGTCGCCGCCGCCGCGGATCCCGGCCTTTCGTCCTTCGTCGGCGAGGCGCTGGCGAAGTCCGACCGGCCGGAGCTCACGTCGGCCAAGATCATCATCTCGGGCGGCCGGGCGATGCAGAAGGCCGAGAATTTCAAGACCTATATCGAGCCGGTCGCCGACAAGCTCGGCGCCGCCATGGGCGCCTCGCGCGCCGCGGTCGACGCGGGCTACGCGCCCAACGACTGGCAGGTCGGCCAGACGGGCAAGGTCGTGGCGCCGGAGCTCTATATCGCGGTCGGCATTTCGGGGGCGATCCAGCATCTGGCGGGCATGAAGGATTCGAAGGTCATCGTCGCCATCAACAAGGACGAGGAGGCGCCGATCTTCCAGGTCGCCGACTACGGCCTCGTCGCGGACCTCTATACGGCGCTCCCCGAACTCGCCGCCGAACTCGCCAAGATCGGGCGGTAAGGCCCGCAGGCTGCGAGGAAAAGCCGAGGCGTCGTGCTGGACGCACGCCGCCGCTCGTCTATGATCCCGGCCCGATGGGGCGGCTTGGTGGATTGACTGTTATGGCACTCAGTATCGACACGGTCGGCGTCATCGGCGCGGGACAGATGGGCGCCGGCATCGCGCAGGTCGCGGCCCAGGCGGGTATGAGCGTCCTTCTCAATGATCTCTCCGAGGACCGGGTCCATGCGGCCCTGGCGACAATCAACGGCCACCTGTCGCGTCAGGTGCAGCGGGGTCAGCTGGACGAGCCGGGGCGCAATGCGATCCTCGAGCGCATCCAATTCGCGCCGACGTTTGACAAGCTCGCCGACTGCGATCTCGTGGTCGAGGCGGCCTCCGAGAACGAGGAGGTCAAGCGCAAGATTTTCACTTCGCTCCGCGCCTTCATGAAGCCTGACGCGATCCTCGCCTCGAACACTTCATCGATCTCGATCACCCGCCTTGCGTCGGTCACCGTCAATCCCGAGCGTTTCATCGGCATCCATTTCATGAATCCGGTTCCGCGCATGCAGCTGGTCGAGCTCATTCGCGGCATCGCGACCAAGGACGACACGTTCGAAGCGGCCAAAAACTTCGTCATTCGGCTCGGCAAGACGGCGACGATGTCGGAGGATTTCCCCGCCTTCATCGTCAACCGCATCCTCCTGCCGATGATCAACGAAGCGGTCTATACGCTCTACGAGGGCGTTGGCTCGGTCGAGGCGATCGACACCGCCATGCGCCTCGGCGCCAATCACCCGATGGGCCCGCTGCAGCTCGCCGACTTCATCGGCCTCGACACCTGCCTCGCCGTCATGCAGGTGCTGCACGAGGGCCTCGCGGACTCAAAATATCGCCCCTGCCCGCTGCTGGTGAAATACGTCGAAGCCGGCTGGCTCGGCCGCAAGACACAACGCGGCTTCTACGATTATCGAGGCGAGCACCCCGTGCCGACGCGGTAGTCCCTTCTCCCGCTCGCGGGAGAAGGTGGCGGACGCAGTCCGCCGGATGAGGGCAATTCGTCAAGGCGACCCTTCATCCACATCAGTACCATCCCCCCGGCGTGACGCTGATCTGTTGCGCCGACCCTCATCCGGCGCTCCGCGCCACCTTCTCCCGCGAGCGGGAGAAGGGAACCGGAGATCCGGCCGTCGCTCGCGCGTAATCCGCTCCGCCTCGGCGCGGCGCCACTCCGCGATCCTCGCGTGGTCGCCCGAGAGCAGCACGTCGGGGATTGCCCGCCCCTCCCACTCGCGCGGCCGGGTATAGTGCGGGTATTCGAGCAGGCCGGATTCGAAGCTCTCCTCCTCGCCCGAGGCCTCCTTGCCCATCACGCCGGGGATGAGCCTGACGCAGGCGTCGAGGATCGCCAGCGCCGCGATCTCGCCGCCCGAGAGCACGTAGTCGCCGATCGAGACCTCGATCAGCCCGCGCGCCTCGATGATCCGCTCGTCCACCCCCTCGAAGCGCGGGCAGAGGATGACGAGGCCCGGCCCCGCCGCCCATTCGCGCGCCTGCGCCTGGGTGAACGGCCTGCCGCGCGGGCTCATCACGAGGCGGGGCCGCGGATCGTCGGGCAGCGCCGCTGCGTCGAGGCTTGCGGCGAGGACGTCGGCGCGCATCACCATGCCCGGGCCTCCGCCCGCGGGCGTGTCGTCGACCGCCCGATGGCGCGCGATCCCGTGCTCGCGGATGTCGCGCGCCTTGAGCGACCAAAGGCCCTTCGCCAGCCCATCGCCCGCGAGCGATAGGCCGAGCGGCCCAGGGAACATGGCGGGGAAGAGCGTGAGGAGCGTTGCGGCGAACATGGAAGCCTTTGCCGGCGCGGCGGCTAGGCCGCGCGCTTCCCTTCATAGCCGATCGGGCCAGCGGCGCGCGCCGTGGAAAACCCGCAATACCTCGATCGTTCCCTCATGAAGCCGATAGGGGACGACAAAGGGCGTGCGGGCGATGACGAGCTCCCGTGTTCCTGAGAGTCGACCGGGCCGCCCAACTTTCGGATTGGCGGGGATCAGCGTCTCGACCGCCTCGACGATGCGAAGAGCAGTCCTGCGCGCCGCCGCCGGGTCGTCACGCTCGATAAATTCGCGCAAAGCGGCAAGATCCTCGAGCGCCTCAAGCGACCAGAACAGTCTCACGCTTTTCGAGCGCTCGGCCGTTCAAGCTCGCCCGCGGCCCCCCACGACTCGACCCAATTCCGCACGGATTCGTGGGCGACCCGTTCGCCGCGATCAAGCGAGTCCATCGCCGCCCGGGTCGCGGCAATCTGCCACTCATTGACGGCCAGATACTCGGAGATCGCCTCGGCGGCCAGAAACGACCGGCTACGCCCGGTGCTAAGGGCGAGCGCCTCCAACCGGGCCTTGGCGGCTTCATCGACTCGAATGGTGAAGGTGGACGAGGTCATCTCTGATCCTGGCGTGCGCGCTTGTACACATCAGCATACACGGGTGGGCGACGCCCGGCAACCCAAACCTGCCGGACCGAATTGAAATCATAGGTCTGCCCCGGCGGATTCTGCGGGAAAATGATAGGCGGCACGGGGCAGGTTGTAAGGCGCAGGCAGGCCCCGGAAGGCCGAGGTCGCATTTCGATTTCGTGGCGTCCGGAGCGGATTTCGCTCCGGCGCGAACCTCGCTGTTCCGCACCTGTTATCGCCCTGATAACCGCGAATTATCACCCTGTTAACGCCCTGTTCCAGGAACTGGGCATTTTTCGGTCAAGAGCTTGGAAGTCAAAGGTTTTTCGCAACGAGGCGTGGTTGTAAACCGCCGATTCCGCCTGTTTTCACCCTGCTAGCAGGACCCTCGGCCGCCCGGTCGCGGCGCCGTCACACCTGCAGGATCGAATTGAAGTCGTAGGTCTGGCCAGGCGGGTTTTCGCCGACCCGCAGCGTCTTGTCGTCGGCAAAATGATAGGGCGGCACGGGAAGGTTGTAGGGCGCGGGCACGCCCTGGAAGACCCGGCCGGCGAGGTCGTATTTCGAGCCATGGCAGGGGCAGAAGAATCCGCCGAGCCAGTCGGGCGCCGGATTGCTCGGGTCGGGCTGCGGGTCGAACAACGGAACGCAGCCGAGATGGGTGCAGATGCCGACCAGAACCAGGAACTCCGGCTTGATCGAGCGGCTCCAGTTCCTCGCGTATTCGGGCTGCTGCCAATTGTCAGAATTGGGGTCGCGCAGCTGCGAGATCAGCTTCGGATCGCGCAGCGTGTCGAGCGCCGCCTTCGGCCGGCGGACGACGAACACCGGCCGGGCCGCCCACAGCGTCACCAGCCGCTGGCCCTCCTGGATCTGGGACACGTCGATGTCGACCGGCCCGGCCGCCGCGATCGTCGCTGCGTCCGGATTCATCTGGTCGATGAGGGGCCAGATGGTGGCGGCGGCCCCGACCGCCGCGACAGATCCGGTCACGAGATAGAGCATGTCGCGGCGCGAGGGCGGCTCGACCGGCGTCGTGTCGACGGATGTCTCGGACGGAATGTGCGTCAATGAATGCCCTCCAGCCTGCGCCACATGGAAAATGCGCCTTGAGCGCAGCGTCGAGCGAATTTACGGCCCTTCCGGTTCGCCCGCAATCTCCTTCGGCGGCTCGATCACGATCCGCCCGCTTTCGAAATCGATCGTCGGCGCGACGGCCCTGGTGAACGGCATCAGCAGCGTTTCTCCGCCGCCTTCGCGCGCAATTTCCAGAATGTCGCCCGCCCCGTAATTGCTCACCCTGGCGACCCGGCCGAGCTGCTCGCCGGTCGCGGTCACCGCATCGAGGCCGACGAGGTCGGCGTGATAATATTCGTCCTCGCTCGGCGGCGGCAGGCGGTCGCGGCGCGCGAATATGTCGACCCCGGTCAGCGCGGCGGCCGCTTCGCGGCTCTCGACGCCCGTGACCTTGACGACGAGCAAATCGTCCTTCAGCCCGCGCAGGCGCTCGAAAGCGAAGACGCGCGCGCGTCTTGCATCGACAAGGGGCCCGTAGGCGCCGATCGCCTTCGGATCGCCGGTGAAGGATTTGACGCGGATCTCGCCGCGCACCCCCCGCGGCGCGCCGAACACGCCGACGAGCACCAGGCTGTCGGGGCGCATGGGCGTTGGCCGCCGTCAGGCGGCCGCGGGCGCTTCGGCGGCCTTGGCGGCAGCGGCTTCGGCTGCGGCCGCGCGCTCCTGCGCCTTCTTCTTCGGCTTGGCCTTCTCGGGATTGTTATGCGCTTCGCGCTTCATCAGGCCGAGGCCGTCGAGCAGTCGCAGCACGCGGTCGGTTGGCTGGGCGCCCTTAGCGAGCCAGGCCTTGGCCTTTTCCTGGTCGAGGACGAGCCGGCTCGCGTCGTCCTTGGCCTTGAGCGGATCGAAGCTGCCGATCTTCTCGACGAAGCGGCCGTCGCGCGGCATGCGCGCGTCCGCGACGACGATGCGATAGAATGGGCGCTTTTTCGCGCCCCCGCGCGACAGGCGGATTTTGAGAGACATGAGATTTTCCTTTCAGTGTCGGTGTTGGTTCGGGGTCAAACTTACGCGGGTAGGTCCCTTCTCCCGCTTTGCGGGAGAAGGTGGCGCGAAGCGCCGGATGAGGGTTTCCGGGTTCACTTCTTCTTCCCCCCGAACGGATTGAATCCGCCCCCCAGGCCCGGCAGCTTCGGTCCCAACCCGAGGCCGGGGAATTGCGGCGGCAGGTTGAAGGCGCCGGGCGGCGGGGCGGCGGGGATGCCGGGCGGGCCGGAAGGGGCGCCGAGCGGCGGCGCGCCGCCCCCAATCTGCTTCTGCATGGCCTCGATCTGCTCGGGCGTCGGCATCGGCATGCCGCCGCCCATGCCCATCATCTGCCCGAGCTTGCCCATCATGCCGCGCTTGGCGCCCGCGCCGCCCATCATCTTCATCATGTCGGCCATCTGCCGGTGCTGCTTGAGGAGACGGTTGACCAGCTCGACAGTCACGCCGGCGCCCGCCGCGATGCGCTTCTTGCGCGAGGCCTTGAGAAGGTCGGGATTGCGCCGCTCGAACGGGGTCATCGACGAAATGATCGCACGCTGGCGCTTGACGAATTTGTCGTCGAGATTGGCGGAGTTGAGCTGATCCTTGATCTTGGCGACGCCGGGCAGCATCCCCATGATGCCGCCCATGCCGCCGAGCTTCTCGATCTGCGCCAGCTGCTCGGAGAGATCGTTCAGGTCGAAGACGCCCTTGCGCATCTTCTCGGCCATCTTGGCCGCCTGCGCCGCGTCGATCGACTGCGCCGCTTTCTCCACCAGCGAGACGATGTCGCCCATGCCCAGGATTCGGTCGGCGAGGCGCGCGGGATGGAAATCCTCAATCGCGTCCATCTTCTCGCCGACGCCGAGGAGCTTGATCGGCTTGCCGGTGATCGCGCGCATCGAAAGCGCCGCGCCGCCGCGCCCGTCGCCGTCCATGCGAGTCAGTACAATACCGGTGAGGCCGACGCGTTCGTTGAACTCCCGCGCCAGATTGACTGCGTCCTGGCCGGTGAGCGCATCGGCGACGAGCAGCACTTCGTGCGGGCGCGCCGCATCACGAATCTCGGCCATCTCGACCATCAGCGGCTCGTCGATATGGGTACGCCCGGCAGTGTCGAGCAGCACGACGTCGTAGCCCTGGAGCCGCGCGGCCTGCTCCGCGCGCCTGGCGATGTCGACCGGGTCCTGGCCCGGGACGATAGGGAGCGTGTCGACGCCGACCTGCTGGCCCAGCACCGCAAGCTGCTCCTGCGCGGCCGGGCGCTTCACGTCGAGCGAGGCCATCAGCACTTTGCGCCTGTCGCGCTCGGCAAGGCGCTTGGCGATCTTGGCGGCGGTGGTGGTCTTGCCTGCGCCCTGCAGACCGACCAGCATGATCGCGACCGGCGCCGGGGCGTTGAGGTCGATCGCCTGGGATTCGCCCCCGAGCGTCTCGATCAGCGCGTCGTGGACGATCTTGACCACCATCTGGCCGGGCTTGACCGACTTGACGACGGCCGCGCCGACGGCCTTGGTGCGCGCACGGTCGACGAACGAGCGCACGACCTCGAGCGCGACGTCCGCCTCGAGCAGCGCCCGCCTCACCTCGCGCATCGCGGCGTTGACGTCCTCCTCCGAGAGGGCGCCGCGACCGGTCAGTTTATCCAATATGCCGGAGAGCTTTTCGGATAGGCTCTCGAACATGGGTTGCTCCTGTTCAGACGTCAGAAGTCCGATGAGAAACGACTATATAGTCGCCTTCTCCGTCCTCTGCTGTCCGTCCTCGGTCGTCTGAATCCAACACCGATCGCGCCCGGGGGCGCGACGCGCTGCCGGACGGGGACCGCCGATCTCGAGGATCGGACGGCTTGATCGACCAGGCTGGGACCTGACGAAGTCGGGGGTCTTAGGCGGACGGGGCAGGGATGTCAAACGCGTCAGGTCAACGCGAGCCTCGGTTCGGCCGGCAAGCCAACCTTGACGGCCTGCCGATCTGGCATCGCGATCTCACATCCCCGCCGCATTGTCGGGGTGAAAGCTGATCACAGCCCACACCCCGAGCGCGAGGAAAGCCAGCAGCACCACGGCCTGGGTCGCGAGGAACGGGGGCTCGGATTGCGTCGGCGCCAAGGCCTTGAGGACGGGCAGCTTCATGAACGCCTGCGCGACCAGGACGAAAACATTGAGATAAAGAGCCGCGACCGCGCAGACGACATAAATCCAACGCCAGGCTCGATCGAGGTGAAAGCCGTAGTAGGCAGCGACCGCCGCCGCCAGCAGAACGAGCGAAATCACGCCAACCGCCCGCGGAGGATCGAAGCCGTAAGGCGGCAATGGGAAGCCGGTCACGCTAGTCAGGATCGTCGTGACCAGAAACACCGCCGTCCAGGCGCCGTACGGCTTTCCGATCAACAGTCCGTACAGGACGACAAGTCCCGAAAGGATGCCGATCAGGCTTACGCCGACATGGAACTGGAGCATGGGCGAGCTCTCCTCAATTGAGAACTGCGATCTTTGATCGCCCATCTTGCGGCTTCAGCCGACCGCCCGTCAAAGCCCAAGGGGCATTCAAACTCTGACTATCGATAAAATGTCGGCTGGACTTCGGCGAGCCGACGGAAGTCGCCGCATTCTCAGCGGGCCGTCCGCTGCGGTGCGAAGGCGTGGGGCCCGGGCAACGCTAAGACCGGAGCGCCGGGCGAACCAGGCGCTTTGGTCTGACGCAATGGGCCAACAGTTAGTCTTCGACCTCGAAGGACTTCGTTGGCCGGCGCCGGCCAAGGAACCCAGAACCAGCGATGCCGGCTAGCACCAAGGCCCAGGCCGCCGGGTCTGAAACCGAGGTAGTCAGGAGCTCCGCCACACCGGCGCCCGCGACTGCCATGATGAGGACGTGCTTCATCAAGAGCACTCCGCCAGTGTAACGACGTCCGAAACCCCTCGGCCGCCTGTCTCGACTGGATATTTTTGAGGTTAGCACCGATGGTGCGGCGCAGCAAGGAATCAATTATGGTAATTTAGCGGCGAACGATGGCATTTTATGGCTCTTTTGGCCATCGTGTGGTTGACTCTATTCTTACTTACTAGCCGACGAGGCAAATAGTAAACATTTCTTATATGTTATATAGAGGGGCAGTAATCCGTTGGAATCAAGCATTCCGCGGCGGTCGGCCACTTCTCGCCGCCTGGCGACCGCGGGGTCTGAAAAAATCGTAACTCCACAGATTTAAGCATGTCGCGCATGTGTTCGGCCCAGGGTTCGTGATCGAGCTCGATCAGGCTGTTGAGTTCGCGCAGGATAGGGGCGTTGCAGAAGGCGTGATCGACCGCATCGAGCCGGCGATAAGGCAGGAAGTGGTCATGCACGACGACGCCCCCTTGCAAATCCACGGGGATCGCGCCGCGCTTTTCGTCGGCGCGATAGAAGGTGAAGGCCAGGCTCGAGGTCGTATGCAGCCATTGCAGCTTGCCTGCGATGCGAAACCCCGTTTCGTCGAGATGGCGAACCTTCGCCTCGGCCACGCGCTCGCCGATGAATGCGTAGACCCGCCGCAGCTCTTGCGCCTTCTTTCCGACCCAGGCCACGATGCTGGCCGGACAAATCCGCGGCGCGCCGAACAGATCGCTCAGCGCCTGCGCGGTCCGATCCTCGGGGAGCAGCTGCTGGATGTTGAGATAGACCGCTGCCGCCCTCAGCCGTTCGCCATATTGCGTCGGCCTGACCACGCCATCGGGAAAGGCCGCCTTGGTCACGCCACGGCAATTTTCGCAGCGGTAAATCAAGGCCTGATGTTCGGTGACCATGAGCGGGCGCTCGGCAAGATCGAACACCTGGCGCTTCTCGATCCTGACCGCCGACTGCAGATCGAGAGCCAAACCACAATGGCCACAGGCGCACGCCGTGTGCTCAATCACGCAATCCGGATCGGCGACTTGCCGCAACGTATCGCCTTTGTGGCCCTTCTGCCCGCCGCTCGCCTTGCCCGAGCGACCGCGCAGGCTGCCGGGAATGCGAGGCTTCTTCTTCAAGCCGTCGCTCGAAGGCGGCTTGGAGCTGTTGGAACTGTCCTGCCCCAATTGCCGGCGAAGGTCCGCCACTTCAGCCTGAAGCGCCGCGATCTGGCGTCTCAGCGAGGCGATCAACTCCTCGACTTCGGCAGGAAGAACCATCCCACCCTTGATTCTGATTCGTCGCCCGCCGTCTCCAAAAATCGACCCAGCAAAGACCTTTTCTATCCAGTAGTGACTTTTCGGACTACTCCCGCTTGGGAGTTAAAAGTTGCAGTTTTTGGCGCCTAAAGTGCTGAAATCGCTCGCGCGCTGACAAAAGCGCAGCCGACTATCGCGCCTCCGGCAGAGACTGGGCTCGGAGGGGTGCTTGTCTTGGGCCGGACGTTCGTGACAGTTTGGCCGCCAAGCTAGGAAAGCGCGAGGCGCGCGCCATGGACCAGGTGAGGGATAAGGTTTGGGACGGACGCAACCGGCCCCGCAATTCGGGCGCGCCGCTCGATCCCTCCTGGTTCGAGAGCGTCGGCGTCAATGCGAGCGCGGTCGAGCGCCGCGCCGCGACCCTCACGACCCGCCGCTCGGTCAAGAAAGAGTACCAGGCAGCCTGGCTCGTAAAGGCGCTGACCTGCATCGACCTCACGACGCTCGCCGGCGACGATACGCCTGAACGCGTGCGGCGCCTTTGCGCCAAGGCAAGGCGCCCGCTCAGCGACGATCTGCTCACGGCGCTCGGCCTTGCCGATGCGCCGCCCACGGTCGGCGCGGTCTGCGTCTATCCGACGATGGTCGCGCCCGCGGTCCGGGCGCTTGAGGGCTCGGGGATTCCAGTCGCCTCCGTTGCGACCGGCTTTCCCGCTGGCCTCACGCCGCTCAAGCAGCGGCTCGAGGAGATCCGTTACGCCGTGGATGAGGGCGCACGCGAGATCGACATCGTCATCACCCGCGCTCACGTGCTCGCCCGCGACTGGACGGCGCTCTTCGACGAGGTCGCAGCGATGCGGGAAGCCTGCGGGCCAGCGCATCTGAAGGCGATCCTCGGCACGGGCGACCTCAAGACCTTGCGCAACGTCTATGCGGCGAGCGTTGTCGCAATGCAGGCAGGCGCCGATTTCATCAAAACCTCGACCGGCAAGGAGGACGTCAACGCGACCTTGCCGGTGAGCCTCGTGATGGTGCGCGCGCTGCGCGACTTTCGCGAACGCGCCGGCGTCGACATCGGCTTCAAGCCGGCGGGAGGCCTGCGCGCAGCGAAAGACGCGCTCGCCTGGCTTATCCTGATGAAGGAGGAATTGGGCCTGCCGTGGATGCAGCCCGACCTCTTCCGCATCGGCGCGAGCGGCCTTGTCACCGACATCGAGCGACAGCTCGACCATTATGCGACCGGCCGCTATTCCGCGGCCCATCGCCACGCGATGGCCTAAAGGCTTGCCATGGCGCTGATCAAGGACATTCTGCGCACCATGGACTACGGCCCTTCGCCCGAAAGCAGCGAGCATGTCCTCAGCTGGCTCGAGCGCCACAAGGCGGGCTTCGGCCTTTTCATCAACGGCCAATTCACGAACCCCGGCGCGCTGTTCGACGTGTTCAATCCTGCGACCGGCGAGCGCATCGCAGGCGCCACCCAGGGGTCGCCCGCCGACATCGACGCGGCGGTCACGGCGGCGCGAAGGGCGCAGCCGAAATGGGCGGCGCTCTCCGGTTATGGGCGGGCGAAGCATCTCTATGCGCTGGCGCGGCACGTGCAGAAGCGCGAGCGCTTTCTCGCGGTGCTGGAGACGATCGACAACGGCAAACCGATCCGCGAGTCGCGCGACATCGACGTGCCCCTGGTCGCCCGCCACTTCTATCATCACGCCGGCTGGGCCTCGCTGGTCGACAGCGAGTTTCCGGGCACGCGTCCCGTCGGCGTCTGCGGGCAGATCATCCCGTGGAATTTCCCGCTCCTGATGCTCGCCTGGAAGATCGCGCCGGCGCTCGCCGCCGGCAATTCGGTCGTGCTGAAGCCTGCCGAATACACGCCGCTGACGGCGCTCGCCTTTGCGGAGATATGCGTCGAGGCAGGGCTGCCCGCGGGCGTCGTCAATATCGTGACTGGCGACGGCGCGACCGGCGCGGCGCTCGTGGCGCACGCGGGCGTCGACAAGATTGCCTTCACCGGGTCGACGGAGGTCGGCCGCGCCATCCGCAAGGCGACCGCCGGAACCGGCAAGAAGCTCTCGCTCGAACTCGGCGGCAAGTCGCCTTTCGTCGTGTTCGATGACGCCGATCTCGATAGCGCCGTCGAGGGCGTCGTCGATGCGATCTGGTTCAACCAGGGGCAGGTCTGCTGTGCGGGATCTCGGCTGCTGGCGGCCGAAGGGATCGCGGACGCGATGTACGCGAAACTGCGCGCCCGCATGGCAAAGCTCCGGGCCGGCGATCCGCTCGACAAGTCGACCGACGTCGGCGCGATCGTCGCACCGGTCCAGCTCGAGCGAATAGAGCGTCTTATGCGCGAAGGCGCCGCCGAGGGTCTCGATTTCTGGCGGGCCGACGACGTCCTGCCCAATCGGGGATGCTTTTACCCGCCGACCCTCGTTACCGGCGTCGAACCGGCGTCGATCCTCGCGCGAGAAGAAATCTTCGGCCCGGTGCTTGTCGCCTCGACCTTCCGTACGCCGGACGAGGCGGTCGCGCTCGCCAACAACACGCGCTACGGGCTCGCGGCGTCCGTCTGGACCGAAAATGTAAACCGTGCGTTCGAGGTCGCGGCTAGGCTCAAGGCCGGTGTGGTCTGGATCAACTCGACCAACCTCTTCGACGCCGCTTCGGGCTTCGGCGGCTATCGCGAGAGCGGCTTCGGCCGTGAGGGGGGTCGCGAGGGCCTCATCGAGTACCGGGCGCCCGATGCACCGAAAGGCAAGCCCTATCCGCCGGCAGCGGCACCCTTGATCGCCTCGCCGGGGCTGACCCCGTCGCAAGAGAGCGCCGGCGGCCTCGACCGCACGGCCAAGCTCTATGTCGGGGGCAAGCAGACCCGGCCCGATTCCGGCTACAGTTACGCGGTGCTCGACCCCAGGGGCAACGAGGTCGGATTGGCGGGCCTCGGGAATCCCAAAGACGTCCGAAACGCCGTCGAGGCGGCAGCCAAGGCCTCGTCCTGGGGCGCCGCGACCGCGCACAATCGGGCGCAGGTGCTCTATTACGTCGCCGAGAATTTGAGCGCTCGCGCCGGGGAATTCGCGCGGCGCCTGCGAACCATGACCGGCGCATCGGCTCGCGCGGCCGAGGCCGAGGTCGAGACCTCGGTCCGTCGCGCATTTTTCTACGCGGGCTTCGCCGACAAGTTCGACGGCGCCATCCACGCGACACGCTCGCGCTTCGTCACGCTCGCGATGAACGAGCCCTGGGGGATTATGGGAATCGTGTGCCCGAACGAAGCCCCGTTGCTCTCCCTCGTCTCGCTTGTCATGCCGGCGGTCGCCATGGGCAATTGCGTCGTCGTCGTTCCATCATCTCTTCATCCCCTGAGCGCGACCGACTTCTATTCGATCCTCGATACCTCAGATGTTCCCGCCGGCGTCGTCAATATCGTGACCGGCGAAACGAACGCGCTCGCTGCGACGCTGGCAGAGCACGACGGCGTCGATGCGCTCTGGTACGTTGGCGACCATCCGGGCGCGGCGAAGGTCGAGGCCCTTTCCGCCGGCAATCTGAAAGCGACCTGGCTGACTACGACCCAACCAGACTGGTCTCGCGCCGAGGGACGCGAGTTCCTTAGTCGCGCTGTCCAGGTCAAGAACATCTGGACGCCTTACGGCGAATGACGCGTCACCACTCCTTCGCCACCGTGAAACCCAGCGCGCGGAAACGCTCGATCAGACCACCCTTACCTGGAAGATGCAGCGCTCCGACCGCGATGAAAGCCCCGCCCTCCTTCAGGAGCGGCGCCGCGCGATCGGCCATCGTGGCGTTGCGATCCGTCAGCAACAGCCGGACGAATTCGTCCTGCGCCGTCCGCTCGTCCTCGCTCATGTCACCGATCACGTCGGCGATCGGGAGGACCTCCGCCGGCCGGCTTTCGCGGTAGAGCTGCAGCATGGTCGCATAGATATCATCGGCAGTTTCAGGCGCGCGCGCGGCGACGGAGAGCAGCGCGGCCGCGATCTCCGGACGCATCGTCGAAATCACGTCCATCTGCTCTTTGGCAGTTTCGAGGCCGATGACTTTGACGCCGTGAGCCTTGGCAGCCTCGGCCAGATATTGGTCGACTTCAGGCAGGCCGAGCGCCTGCCGCTTTGCCTCGCACGCCGGCATCGCGGTCAGGATCGCGAGAAACCAAAGCTTCAGATGATGGGCGAGTTCGCTCGGAAAACCTTGCGCGGCCGCAAACGTCTCAATCCCCCCGCGCTCGTTCTCTGGCACGCCGGTGAATGTGTCATGATCTCGGTCCAGCGCTGTCGCTAGAACCGCTGCGGATATATCGGCCCTCTCGACCGCATCCATCGATCCAAGTTCCGTCGCGACGATGCGGGAGCCGTTGATCCGCTCAGCCGCCCGCTGCGCCAGCGCCATCGCGGAGCCGTCTGTCGAATGAATTGTGCCGTAAATATAGGAAGGGACGAGGCCCGGCTTTTCGATCCGCCAGAAGATGCCGTCGCCGTTGATGAGATCGTCCGCGCGTTTGGCCCGCGCCGCAGCAAGCCCAGCGACTTGGGTCAGGTCCTTGCCCTGGCACGTCGGCGGAGCGTCGGCTCCCGCCGGCGTCGCGGCCAGGAGGGCGAGACCGAACGCGACCTCGGGCCAGTTCCAAACTCGCATCGCCGCCATCAGAGTTTACGCAAAGCCACTTCCTCGATGCGGTGGCTCGCGCCCTTGGTTAGCAGGAGGTCGGCGCGCGGGCGTGTGGGCAGAATGTTTTCGTGCAGGTTGACGAGATTGATGCGCCGCCAGATCGAGCGTGCGGTCGCCTCCGCTGCCGCGTCGTCGAGATCGGCGTATTGGCGGAAGTAACTGCGCGGATCGCGAAAGGCCGTGTCGCGCAGCCGGGTAAAACGCTCGATGTACCAGTGCTCCAGTAAAGCTTCGTCCGCGTCCAGGAACACCGAAAAGTCGAAGAAGTCGGAGACAAACGGAATTTCCTTGCCGTCGCGCGGCAACCGGTTCGGCAGCAGCACGTTAACGCCCTCGACGATGAGAATGTCGGGCCGATCAACGATGATCGATTCGCCCGCTACGATGTCGTAAGTGAGGTGCGAATAGACTGGAGCGGCCACGTTGTGACGCCCCGCTTTCACCGACGAGAGAAAGCGGATCAGAGCCGTGCCGTCGTAGCTTTCCGGGAAACCCTTACGGTCCATGATGCCTTGCTGGATCAACTGGGCGTTCGGATGGAGAAAGCCGTCGGTGGTCACGAGCTCCACCTTGGGCGTGTTCGGCCAACGGGTCAGCAACGCCTGCAACACGCGCGCCGTTGTCGACTTCCCGACCGCGACCGAGCCGGCCACGCCAATGATGTAGGGCACCTTGCCGTCCGTCGCGCCCAGGAACCGCTGAGTCGCCTTGAACAGACCCTGCGTCGCGGCGACATAGAGCGCGAGGAGGCGCGAAAGCGGCAGGTAGATCGCGACGACCTCGTCGAGCGAGATCGGGTCATGCGTCGACTGCAGCTTGCGCAGGTCGTCGATCGTAAGCGTGAGCTGCGTGTCGGCGCGCAACTGCGCCCATTCGTCGCGCGAGAACCGTCTGAAAGGCGATTCGAGCGCGTGGTCGATGACTTTGCGGTCCATGGCAACCTCTTGGCGCTCGGGCTGAGCGTCAGGCCTTTCGCGACGCCCTCTCCTCGTGTCCGCTTTGCCGGGTGCGGCCTTCCAGTTCGCTCATCACGGACGCGAACGGCACGCCGCGTGCGCGCAGCACGACCAGCAGATGATAGAGCACGTCCGCCGCCTCGGCGCGGACCGAGTCCTCGTTCTCGGCGGCAGCGGCGATTGTCAGTTCAATCGCCTCTTCAGCGAACTTGCGCGCGCAATGAGCCGCCCCTTTGTCGAGGAGACTTCGGGTATACGAAAGCTTCGCATCGGCGTCGGCTCGCTCTGCAATGGTCTCGGCAAGCTCGTCAAGGGTGAACATGATGGACCCGTACCGTTCTTTCGCATTGGCGGCTAGCAGAAAGAGAGAAGCGGGCGCCTTCACGCGACATAGCCCACCACCGCCTTGAGCTCGAGATAGTCGTCGATGCCAAAGTCGGCGTATTCTCGCCCATTGCCCGACTGTTTGTAGCCGCCGAACGGCGCGTGGACGTCCCAGGCGGGATAGTTGAGATTGATAGTCCCTGCGCGCAGTCGCGCCGCGATCGCCCGCGCATGGTCGATGTCGGATGAGGACACATAGGCAGCGAGGCCAAATACAGTGTCATTGGCGATCCTTACCGCCTCGTCCTCGTTCTCGTAGCTCATTACCGCGAGCACTGGGCCGAATATCTCCTCACGCTCGATTGTCATTCCGGGCCTGACGGCGCCGAACACAGTCGGGCGAACA
Source organism: uncultured Alphaproteobacteria bacterium (assembly GCA_963787135.1). Classification (GTDB taxonomy): domain Bacteria; phylum Pseudomonadota; class Alphaproteobacteria; order Rhizobiales; family Beijerinckiaceae; genus Roseiarcus. Next base: position 85,692 of record CAWBBW010000019.1, read on the forward strand.
TAATAGCCCCGATTGAGACCTGGCGGACGTCCCGGCCCGCCAGCGACGAGCCGGGCGCCCTCATGGATTCCGGCTTCGATCAGGCGCTGGATCTTTTCGAACTGGACCTGGCTCACGACGGGGCCAAGATCGATGCCCGCCTGACGCGGATCGCCGACCTTCAGCCCTTCGGCGACATCGGCAGCGATGCCGAGCGCTTCTTCATGCCGCTCGGCGGGCACCAGCATACGGGTCGGCGCGTCGCAGGACTGGCCGCTGTTCGAGAAACAGGCGGCGACGCCGGCGCGCACCGCCGTTTCGAAATCCGCGTCGCGCAAGATGATGTTGGGCGACTTTCCGCCGAGCTCCTGCGCGACCCGTTTGACCGTGTCGGCTGCCGTCCTGGCGACCGCGATTCCGGCCCGGGTCGAACCGGTAAAGGAAATCATATCGACGTCCGGATGGGCCGCCATCGCCTGCCCAACATCGGGCCCAGCGCCGTTGACGAGATTGAAGACGCCTGCCGGCGCGCCGGCGGCGTCAACGATTTCAGCGAACAGGATCCCGCTGATCGGCGCGATCTCGCTAGGCTTCAAAACCACCGTGCATCCCGCCGCCAGTGCCGGCGCCACCTTGCAGACGATCTGGTTCAGCGGCCAGTTCCACGGCGTGATCAGCGCAGCCACGCCGATCGGCTCCTTCACGATAAGGCTCGCTCCCCTGAGCTCGCTAAACTCATAGGTTTCAAGCGCCTCGATCGTCGCTTCGAGATGCACCCGACCTGCCCAGACCTGCGCCTCGCGCGCGAACGTCAGGGGCGCGCCCATTTCTTGCGACACGGCCCGCGCCAGATCCTCCGATCGACGGTTGTAGGAGACAAGAATTCGGCGAAGGAGGCCGAGACGGTCCTCTCGCGACGTTTGCGAGAATTTTGCGAAGGCGACCTTTGCGGCGCCCACCGCAAGGTCGACGTCGGCCTTCGAGCCCAGCGAGATGGCGGTAAAGGCCTGCTCAGTCGACGGATCGATGACGTCGAGCATTGCAGTCTGCGCCGGATCAACCCAACGACCGCCGATATAGAACTGCTTGTGATGGTCCAAGGACGATCTCTGAGAAGTGTCAGGCCGCCGCATGTATCTCCAACGGAGATGACCCGCAACCGTAGCCCGCGTCAACGCGCCGCATCGCCGTTTGGATCGGGAAGGCCTTAAGCCTTCCCCTCATGTCCACGGACAATGTCGCGATCACAAGCCTGGACGCCGCCGCCGACGATGTTGGTCAGCTCGTGGCCCGCTACGAGGGTCGCGTGCCACGCTATACGAGCTATCCCACCGCGCCGCATTTCACGCCCCTGGTCGGGCGGGACGTCTATGCGAGATGGCTAGCCAAATTGCCCGCGGACACGTCGTTGTCGCTCTATCTGCACGTCCCGTTCTGCGACCGGCTCTGCCTCTACTGCGGCTGCAACACGTCTGTGGTAAGACTGGAAACCTCGCACCGCGCCTACGCGGGGCTGCTGATGCGGGAGATCGATCGTGTAGCCGCGCTAATCGGGCGACGGGCGACGGTTTCGCATGTCCATTGGGGCGGGGGCACGCCGACTTCCTTGCCGGCAGATTGTCTCGTGGCGATCATGGAGAAGTTGAAAGACCGATTCACTTTCTCGCGGGGCACAGAGGTCGCTATCGAGATCGATCCCACCTCCCTGCCGCCCGACCGGCGCGACGCGTTGGGTCAAATGAGCGTCACCCGGATCAGTCTCGGCGTTCAGGACCTCGAGCCGGCGGTGCAGAAGGCGATTGGTCGCGAGCAATCTTACGAGGAGACGCAGGCTTGCGCCGAGGAGGCGCGCGCGCTGGGCGTCGGTTCGCTCAATCTCGATCTGATCTATGGACTGCCGCTGCAGAAGACGGCGGGAGTCACGCAGACTGCGCGCCGCGCGCTCGCCCTGAAAGCCGACCGCGTTGCGGTTTTCGGCTACGCCCATGTCCCGTGGATGAAGCGTCATCAGTCGCTAATTTCCGAGGATACGTTGCCCGGACCAGGGGAGCGGTTTGCGCAACGCAGCGCAATCCATCGCGTCTTGACGCGGGAAGGCGGTTACGTCGCGGTCGGCCTAGATCACTATGCGTTGCCGAACGACTCCATGGCGAAGGCGGCGACCGCGGGCAGGCTGAAACGCTCTTTCCAGGGCTATACGACAGACGCAGCTCCGGCCCTCATCGGCTTTGGCGCGAGCTCCATCGGTTCGTTGCCGCAAGGCTACGTGCAGAACGCGCCAACCGCCGTGGCCTACGCCAAGGAGATCGAGACCGATCAGCTCGCCACCGTGCGGGGCATCGCACTCACCGCGGACGATCGGCTGCGCCGCGATATCATCGAGCGGGTGATGTGCGATCTCGAAGTCGATCTCGATGGCCTGGCCGGAAAGCATGGCGCGGATCCCGGGCAGTTAAAGGCCACGGCAGCCGGAGGAATGCCTCGATTTGTCGAGGATGGACTCGCAAGCTGGGATGGCGGCCGCATTGCCGTCACTGAACGAGGGCGACCTTTCGTGCGTTCGATCGCCGCACTGTTCGACGCCTATCTCAACCAGGCCGGTGACAAGCCACGCCATTCGCGCGCGGTGTGACCATCGGACTCTCCGCCGCGGAGCGAAGCCGACGTCTCCTTGACTTGGCGAGGAGGCGGGCCGTAAAGCAGTGCGCCTTCGAGGCGCGGGCGATTAGCTCAGCGGTAGAGCACTCCCTTCACACGGGAGGGGTCGCAGGTTCGATCCCTGCATCGCCCACCATTCCATGGCTTCTGCGACTTGTCGTCAGATGGACGCCAAGGTCTTCCTGGCTGCCTTCAGGTGGGGAATGTCGACCATCTTGCCGTCGACCCCTAGCGTCCCGGCGCCTGGATTGGCGTCGAAGGCGGCAATGATCTTTCGCGCGTGCTCGATCTCGCCCTTTGAGGGCGCATAGCAGCGATTGATAATAGCGACCTGATCCGGATGAATAGCCATGCGGCCCGTGAACCCGTCGCGCCGCGAGCGCCGGCAGTCGCTTTCAAGTCCTTGCGAATCGCGAAAATCGACAAAGACCGTGTCGATCGGCTTCACCTCCGCGGCCGCAGCGGCAAACAGACACTGGGCCCGGGCGACCTGATAGGGAAAAGTCCAGGCGCCGTCTGGCTCTTTGTTGTCGGTCGCCCCCAGCGCCGCGGACAGATCTTCGGCGCCCCAGGTCAGCGCGACGAGACGGGGATGCGCCGGCTGATAGGCCCCGAGCGAGAACATCGCCTTGGCCGTCTCTGTGGCTACGACCGCTAATCTGACCGCCCCCTGCGGCATTCCGGCCTTCGCCTCGAGGGCATCGAGATAGTGACCGATGCGCTCGATGTCGGCCGCGCCGTTCGCTTTAGGAACCATGATGGCGTCGAGCCCCGGCCGGACGACTGCGACGAGATCTTCAAGGGTCAGGCCGGTATCGAGCGCGTTGACCCGCACGAAGAATTGCCAGTTTCGCTGGTTCTTCGCGTCTATGAGGTTTGCGGCGAGGTCGCGAGCGGAGGCCTTTTTTGCGGGCGCAACCGAATCTTCGAGGTCGAGGATCAACGCGTCGGCGCCGCAGTCGTTCGCGCGCCCGAATTTGCGCTCGGAGTCGCCCGGGACGAACAGGAGAGATCTCAGCTTCATATCGGGTTCCGAGGCTGGCGCCTGCAGCGGCGACCGGGAGGCGGCCGTCCTTCCAGGCCGCGAGGAACGGTTTTCAAGCCCGGGGCAATGAATTGAAAATCAGACGCAAGGAAACGAAAGTCGGGCACAAGGAAATGAAAGCCCAGCACAAGGAAATGAAATCCGCCGCAAGGAAATGAAAATCCTGCGGAACGACGTATAAACCAATTTCCTTCCATCTTCTCAATCAGTTGCCACCTATCCTAACGATCGGCCGCACGGCGGCGCGGCCCATTGCGAGTCCGTCCACCCGGCTCGGGCTGCTGTTTTGGATTTACATCGCCGCGCACGCGTCCATCTCCCCTTTACCGAGACACCATAACACAGCTTTCTAATTTGCAGAAGCAAATGTACGGATCGCGCGTCCGCACGCTTAAGAGCCGGGCGCGCCGCCATGCGGCTGACCGATCGCCTCGGATGCAAGAGACTTGTCCCTTGCCCGCCCTGATCGCATCAGGGCGGGCTCTTAGCGATGCGGAGTCCCCTCAGACGTGTGCTGGAGCCCAACAGAGGCCGAGGCATGCAGCGGCAGCAACCCCATCTGGGGATTGTAGGGTTGGCCGACCGACCCAATCAGGTAGACCAGCAGCCAGAGGGCCAACGTGATCCCGAGCACGATCGTCAGCGGGATCAGGCTGCGATCGTCCGTCAGATATCCGCGGTAGAATCCCGCACGTTTCTCGATCCCGTTCATGACGGTCTCCATTATCCTATCCAGCTCTTTCCATCGTTGTCGTTCCGTCCCCTGTTGACGATCTCTTCCAACGTCCGCGGCTTTAAACACGGCGCGGTCCCCATGGCTGTGACGCGCGTCACAGATCGGAAGCGAACCGGCCTGGCCCGTCCTTCGTCAAACAATCATTGACTCAATCGATCGACTTACTTTATTGACGTTCCGGCATTTTCGTGAAGGTTGCTCTCTGGGCCTGCGAGGAGGAGTTTCTTTCCGTGCAATCAGCCGCAGGCGTCTCGAAATACGATCAGATCTCCTCCTCATCGCGGGCTATGACCGACTGGAATCCAACTCTCTATATGAAGTTCGAGGACGAGCGGATGCTCGCCGCCCGCGATCTCCTCGCGCGCGTCCCGCTCTCCTCGCCACGCATCGTTCACGATCTGGGATGCGGACCGGGAAACAGCGCCGAACTGCTGTCGCGCCGCTTCCCCGACGCGGAGATCACCGGCCTCGACACGTCCGAGGCGATGCTTACGCATGCGCGGATGCGGCTTCCTCGGGCTCGGTTCGTCAAGCAGGACATCGCCGACTGGGCGCCGCCGGATGAGCCGCACCTCATATTCGCCAACGCTGCGCTTCAGTTCCTCCCCGACCACCACGCGCTTTTCCCGCGCCTTGCTTCCATGCTCGCGCGCGGCGGCGCGTTTGCGGCGCAAATGCCGGTGACGGCGCGGGAGTTGTCGCACGCGCTCATGCGCATGGTCGCGGCCGAGGGACCGTGGTCGTCCCGGCTCGTGCCGATCGCCAAGACGCAGCCGCTAATCGCCGATTTTGAGGATTACTACGAATGGCTGCGGCCGGTCGCGTCACGGATCGACATGTGGATGACCACCTATGTCCACGCCTTCGACGGCCCGGGAGGCATCGCCGACTGGTTCGCCGGTTCGGCTTTGCAGCCGTTCCTGGAGCGACTGTCCGACGACGAGCGCTGTGCGTTCCTGGCGCGCTATCGGGATGGGCTCCGGACCGCGTATCCTGCTCAGTCGGACGGCAAGGTCCTCTTCACCTATCCGCGCCTCTTCATTATCGCGAGCCGCGACTGAACCGCGTCTTAGAAAACGAGCTTGCCGCCGACCAGGGCCAGCGTACCGGCGAGCAGCGGCCGCAGCACGCGTTCGGGCACCCGGGAGGCGAAATGGCTCCCGATTGCGATGCCCGGAATGGAGCCGATGAGCAGCGAAACGAGCAGCGGCCAGTCGACCGACCCGATCCACCAGTGGCCGGCGCCCGCGATCAGCGTCAGCGGAACGGCATGCGCAATGTCGGAACCGACGATGCGGACGGTCGGCATTTTGGGATAGAGCATCAAGAGCACCGTGACCCCGATGGCGCCGGCGCCGACCGAGGAAATGGACACCAGCACGCCGAGCACCGCGCCCAGCGCAGTGGTCAGCGCGGCGATTTCCTGCTCGTTCCGCTTATCAAAGAACCGTGCGACCGCCATGAGCAGCCTTCGGCGAAAAAGCAGAGTGACCGCCGTGAGGATCAAGGCGAATCCGAGCGTAGTGGTGATCGCCACGCTCGCGCCCTTCGAATCCACGCCGAAATGGGCAAGCCCCCAAAGCGTGAGCGCGGCTGCGGGCACGCTTCCCAGGGCAAGCCTGCGCGTGACCTTCCAATCGATCGCGCCATTGAACCCGTGAACGATCGAGCCGCTGATCTTGGTCAGGCCCGCATAGAGAAGGTCGGTCCCGACCGCGGTCGCCGGATGGATGCCGAACAGCAGCACCAAGAGCGGGGTCATCAGGGACCCCCCCCCCACTCCGGTAAAGCCCACGAGCGCGCCGACCGCGAAGCCCGAAGCGGTGTAAAGGGGATTGATGATGTGGAGTATGTTCGTCACTGCGGGAGCCCATCATAATGCTAGCCTGTTACGATGGGATTAGTCCATAGACTTTGTCAACTTTATTCGTCCGGCTGGACTTTCCCCGCTCGCCGCCCTCAGTCTCGAGTCATCCGCCCCGGAACGAGGCGGACCTTCCCCGAAGGAACTCCAGTGCTCACCAATAAAGGAAAATATGGCCTCAAAGCGATGGTGCATCTGGCCGGCCTCGAGCCTGATGTGCTCGCCCAGGCCGCCGACATCGCCGAAACCAATTCGATCTCGAAGAAGTTTCTCGATCACATTTTGACCGAGTTGCGCCGCGCCGGCTTCGTCTACTCCAAGAAGGGAAAGGGCGGCGGATATGCGCTCGCCCGGCCGGCGCACGAGATCCGTGTCGGCGCGATCGTGCGCGCGCTGGACGGTCCGCTTGCGCCGATTCCTTGCGCTTCGGTCACGGCCTTTCGCCCGTGCGACGACTGCCGTGATCTGAAAACCTGCCCGGTTCGGCTGATCATGATCGAGGCTCGCAACGCCATCGCAAACGTCCTCGACAATCGCACGCTCGCAGAGATGCGAATGCTGACCAATCCGAGCGACTTGGCCGAGATGTACCACATTTGAAATGACCCGAGCGCTCGCGCGGACGCCGTAGATTGAGGCGCGTCCGCAGCTGGGGTGTCAAACGGGTCTGCGAGACACCGCTTTCGGACCCGCGGGACGCATGTGCAATTTCGTGTTGAGTTTGTCATGGGGGACCGGTAGGCGTGAACCTTGGTTGACTTGGCGATCGAAATTCCCGCGAACCGTGTCGCAGGGAGCGCGTCGCGTGGGACGGCGCTTCCACGGCCTCGCGGCAGGAACGACGGAGAGGAACAAATGCAACTCGGCATGGTCGGATTGGGGCGCATGGGCTCGAATATGGTCGAGCGACTGGTGAAGGCCGGGCATGAACTGGTCGTGTACGACGCGCACCAGGACGCGGTGAAAGGACTCGCCGCGGCCGGAGCGACCGGAGCCGCAAATCTCCAGGATTTTGTGGCGAAGCTCACGAGGCCGCGCGCCGCCTGGCTCATGGTTCCCGCAGCCGTGGTCGATCCCATTCTCGCCGAGCTCGTTCCGCTCCTTGAGGCGGGCGACGTCGTGATCGACGGCGGAAACTCCTACTATCACGACGACATCAAGCGGGCGGCGGCGCTGCGGCCAAAGGGCCTGCATTACGTCGACGTCGGCGTCAGCGGCGGCGTCTGGGGCAAGGATCGGGGCTATTGTCACATGATAGGCGGGGAGGATGCAGTCGTTGAGCGCCTCGACCCGATCTTTCGCGCGCTCGCACCCGGCGTCGCCGCCGCGCCGCGCACCCCCGGCGCGAAGGGAGAGCCGGACCAGGCGGAGATGGGCTATCTGCACTGCGGCCCAAACGGCGCCGGGCATTTCGTCAAGATGGTCCACAACGGCATAGAATACGAACTCATGGCCGCTTACGCCGAGGGCATGAACATTCTCCGTCATGCCAATGTCGGCATGGAGAAACACGAGGTGGACGCAGAGACGACGCCGCTTCGGCGACCGGAATATTATCGCTACGACATCCCGGTCGATAAGGTCGCCGAGGTCTGGCGCCGCGGCAGCGTCGTGAGCTCATGGCTGCTTGATCTGACTGCGTCCGCATTGCGGGCCGATCCCAACCTCACTAGTTTCGCCGGCCGCGTGTCCGATTCCGGGGAGGGACGATGGACTCTGCATGCAGCCATCGACGAAGGCGTGCCGGCGCCGGTGCTGAGCGCCGCCCTGTTCGGACGCTTTGAGTCGCGCGGCGCGGCTGAATACGCCGACAAGTTGATGTCGGCGATGCGCCTCGAATTCGGCGGCCACCACGAGAAGCCCACGGAGCTGTGAATGGATACCGCACCGTCAGACGCGCTCGTTTTCTTCGGCGCCACCGGCGATCTGGCCTATAAGCAGATCTTCCCTGCGCTGCAGGGGCTGGTCTGCGAAGAAGGCCTCAACGTCCCGATCGTCGGCGTGGCCAAATCCGGCTGGAACCTCGAACAGTTTCGCGCCCGCGCCAAGGACAGTCTTGAGCATCACGGGGGCTTCAGCGACGCCAACTTCGCGCGTCTCGTCAAACTCCTGAAATATGTCGACGGCGACTATTACGACCCGCAGACATTCCAGGCGCTGAAGCAAGCGCTCGGAGCCGCCCGGAGGCCACTGCATTATCTGGCGATTCCGCCCGCGCTATTCGCCGCTGTCGGGTCGGCGCTCGCCGCAAGCGGCCTGAACGAGAACGCTCGAATCGTTGTTGAGAAGCCGTTCGGGCGCGATCTCGAATCGGCGCGCGCGCTCGACCGGACGCTGGTCCAATTCTTCCCCGAGGACGCGATCTTCCGCATCGACCATTACATGGGCAAGGAGCCCGTGCAGAACATCGTCTACACCCGGTTCGCCAATGCAAACTTCGAGCCGCTGTGGAACCGGAACCATGTCCGCAGCATCCAGATCACCATGGCGGAATCGTTCGGCGTCCAGGATCGCGGGGCGTTCTACGACGCGACCGGGGCGCTTCGCGACGTGGTTCAGAATCACCTGCTGCAGCTTGTGGCCAATCTCATGATGGAGCCTCCGTCCGGCGATAGTCACGAGGCTACCCGCGATCAGAAAGCCGCGCTGATGAAGGCGGTCCGTCCGCTTGACGCGGCAAGCCTCGTGCGCGGGCAATATCGCGGCTACCGCGCCGTCCCAGGCGTCAGGCCCGACTCGCCGGTTGAGACCTATGTGGCGGTCAAACTCTATGTCGATAGCTGGCGCTGGGCCGGCGTGCCGGTGTTCATTCGCGCCGGCAAGCATATGCCTGTGACCGCCGTCGAAGTGATCGTGCAGTTTGACAAGCCTCCGCGCGTGGTGTTCAGCGAGGAGCTTTCGCACGGCTATCTCCGCATGCGGCTCAGCCCGGACGTTTCCGTCGCGATCGGCCTGCGCATGAAGCGGCCGGGCGAGCGGATGGTCGGCGAAGATGTCGAACTGATCATGAGCGAACAGCCCGGCTCGCTGACGCCGCCCTATCAGCGCCTGCTAGGTGACGCGATGCGCGGCGACAGCGAATTGTTCGGCCGGCAGGACATTGTCGATGCGCAGTGGCGCATCGTCGAGCCGATCCTCAAAGATCCGCCCGGATGTATCGAATACGAGCCGGGAAGCTGGGGCCCGGAGGCGGCAAATACGCTGCTCGGCGATTATGGGCCCTGGCGCGACCCCAAGCCGGCTCCGGGAGCCTGATCGCCGATGGACGATCTCGTCTTCCTGTTCGACGTCGACAACACTTTGCTCGACAACGACGCCGTTCAGGAGGATCTGCGCCTGCATCTCCTCAAGACCTTTGGGGAAGCGGCCGAGCGGCGCTACTGGGCAATCTTCGAACAGCTGCGGAACGAGCTCGGCTATGCGGATTATCTTGGCGCGCTCGAGCGCTACCGGGTCGAGGATCTGCATGATCCGCGTCTGTTGCGGGTGTCGAGCTGGCTGGTCGACTATCCGTTCGCCGACCGGCTCTATCCCGGCGCCCTCGAGGTCGTCGGCCATGTCCGTCAATGGGGCCGGCCTGTCGTGCTTTCGGATGGCGACGCCGTCTTCCAGCCGCGCAAGATCGAACGGTCGGGGCTCTGGAAGGCGTTCGATGACGATATCCTCATTTACATCCACAAGGAGGAGGAACTATCCGACGTCGAGCGGCTGTATCCGGCGAGGCGTTATGTACTGATCGACGACAAGCTTCGCATCCTGGCGGCGGTGAAGGCGATCTGGGGCGATCGGGTCGCCACCGTGTTCCCGCGCCAGGGTCACTACGCAATCGACCCCAAGGCGATCTCGACCTATCCGCCGGCCGACATTCAGGTTGAGCGGATTGGTGATCTGGTCGGCCTGGATCGCGGCGCGTTCGCGACGAGCTGATCCGGCGCGGTCTTTCGGGCGGCGCTGGAGTTGGAATATGGTCTTGCCGCTGGAGCCTATCGTCCCGTCGGGACGAGAGACGGGAGACGATGCAATGAGCGACACCGCAACACTGGCGACCTCGCCGGAATGGAAGGCGCTTCAAGGGCATTACGAGGCCGTGAAGGGCCTGCATTTGCGGACCCAGTTCGCGGACGACCCCAAACGCAGCGAGCGTTTCAGCCTGGAGGCGGCGGGGCTCTTCCTCGACTATTCCAAGAACCGGATCACCGACGAGACCATTCGCCTCTTGCTCGATCTCGCCCGCGCGCGAAAGGTCGCCGAGCGGCGGGATGCGATGTTCGCCGGCGAGAAGATCAATGTCAGCGAAGGCCGCGCCGTGCTGCATGTCGCGCTGAGGGCCGAACGCGGGGAGCGCTATCTCGCCGACGGCAAGGATGTCGTGCCCGACGTCCACGCGGTGCTCGACCAGATGGCGGCGTTCTCGGATCAGGTGCGCTCGGGCGCGTGGAAGGGCCACAGCGGCAAACGCATCCGCAACATCATCAACGTCGGGATCGGGGGGTCGTATCTGGGCCCGGAGATGGCGTTCCGCGCGCTGCGCACGTTCGCCGACCCCTCGCTCACAGTTCGCTTTGTCGCCAATGTCGACGGCGCCGATTTTGCCAAGGCGACGCAGGGCCTCGATCCGCATGAGACGCTGTTCATCATCGCCTCGAAGACCTTCACGACGCTCGAGACGATGACGAACGCGGCGGCCGCGCGAAAGTGGGTTCTGGACGCGATCAGGGCAGAGCAGGGGATCGCGCGCCACTTCGTCGCCCTGTCGACGAACGCCGAGGCCGTTCGGGCGTTCGGCATCGACGCGGCCAATATGTTCGGCTTCTGGGATTGGGTCGGCGGGCGTTATTCGATGGATTCAGCCATCGGGCTCTCGACCATGATCGCCGTCGGGCCGGACAATTTCCGCGCGCTGCTGGCTGGGTTCCACGCGATGGACCAGCATTTCCGCACCGCGCCGCTCGAACGCAACATGCCTGCGCTGATGGGGCTGCTTACGGTCTGGTACAACAATTTCTTCGGCGCCCAGACCCTCGGCGTCATGCCTTATGCCGCCGACCTCGCGCGCTTTCCCGCCTATCTTCAGCAATTGCAGATGGAGAGCAACGGCAAGCACGTCGACCTTGCCGGGAAGCCGCTGGACGTCCAGACCGGGCCCGTCATCTGGGGCGAGCCGGGGACCGACGGCCAGCACTCGTTCTACCAGCTGATCCATCAGGGCACGAAGCTGATCCCCTGCGACCTGATCGGCTTCTGTCGCCCGTTAAGCCCTCTCGCCGACCAGCACGACCTCCTGATGGCGAACCTCATCGCCCAGGCCGAAGCGCTGGCCTTCGGCAAGACAGCCGAGGAGCTCGCGGCGGAGGGATCGCATCCGGCGCAGACGCCGTTCCGCGTCTGCGAAGGCAACCGGCCGACCAACGTCATTCTGGCGGAGCAGCTCACGCCCCATGCGCTCGGGGGGCTGGTGGCGCTCTATGAGCACAGTGTCTTCACCCAGGGCGCGATCTGGGGCATCGATTCCTTCGACCAGTGGGGCGTCGAACTCGGCAAGGCGCTCGCCAAGCGCATTATCCCGGAACTCGCGCATGGCGCCGAACCGGCGCTCGCTCACGACAGTTCGACCAATGCGCTGATCCGGCGATATCGGAGCCTGCGGGGTATGGCTTAGCGTCATGCCCGATTTCGCCACAATCAAAGGCCCGGACGGCTCATTGGCCGAAGCGACGATCTACGCCGACCTGCCTGCGTTGATCGCCGGGGCTGCGGATTTCATCGCGACGCTGGCGCGCGAGGCGCTCGCCGCGCGCGGCCGGTTCACGATCGCGCTATCCGGCGGCAACACCCCAAAGCCCGTCTATGAACGTTTGGCTTCGATCAGTCTCGACTGGGCGCGGGTCCATGTGGTCTTCGGCGACGAGCGCTGCGTGCCGCCGGACGATCCCCGCAGCAATTATCATATGGCGAAAGCAGCGCTGCTCGACCGCGTCCCGATCCCGGCAAGCAACGTTCTTCGCATGCGCGGCGAGGACCCTCCTGAAGAGGCCGCTGCGCGCTATGAAGAGGACCTGCGACGCGATCTCGGCGAGGACGGGCGGCTCGATCTCGTCCTGCTCGGCCTTGGCGACAACGGCCATACGGCGTCGCTCTTTCCAGGCCTGGCCGTGGTGACGGAGACGAGCCGGACCGTCATGGCTTGCTATGTCGAGGTCGTGGGGATGTGGCGGCTCACGCTCACGCCGCCGCCGATCAACGCCGCGCGGAGGGTTGCTTTCCTCGTGTCCGGCGAAAGCAAGGCGGAGGTCCTGCGCCAAGTGCTGCAGGGACCGCGAAAGCCGATTGAATTGCCCGCCCAGACCATTCGCCCGTCGGAACGGCCCGCCGTCTGGCTGATCGACGCGGCGGCCGCGGCGAAGCTGGAGCGTCGAGCGTAAAGGGGCCGACGCCCGCGGCTGTCAGATCTTGCGCCGCCGGGATTTGGCGAATGTGTCGAAGGCGACCGCCAGCACGATAATGACGCCAATGATAATCTGCTGGATGTAGGAAGAGACGTTCAGCAGCACGAGGCCGTTCAGCAGCACGCCGATTAGGATCGTGCCGACAACGGTGCCGAAGATCGTTCCCGATCCGCCGAAGAGGCTCGTTCCGCCGATGACCACCGAGGCGATGACGGTCAGTTCGTAGCCCGTCCCGGCGACCGCCTCGGCGGAATTGAGCCGCGCCGCCAGCACGAAGGAGCCGAGGCCGGCGAAGAAGCCCATGATGATGTAGACGCTGGCGATGATGCGGTTGACGTTGAGACCGGAAAGGCGCGCCGCCTCGGGATTGCCGCCAACCGCATAGACCTGACGGCCGTAGCGGGTGTAGCGCAGAGTGATATGGGCGAGCGCCGCGGCTGCAAGAAATATGATCACCGGGATCGGCACGGGACCGATCTTGCCCTGGCCCCACCAGGTGAACGAGGGTTGGAAGCCGGAAATCGGGCCGCCGGCGGCGAACAGAAGCGCGGCGCCGCGGAAGGCCGACATGCCGCCGAGCGTCACCACGAATGGCGGAACCTTAAGCCGGGTGATTGCCAGGCCCTGCAGGTAGCCGCAGCCGACGCCGACTGCGATCGCCGCGAGCGCCGCGAGTCCCCACCCGTAGCCAACGCCGCCCTCGCCGACCGTGAAGCGGTTCTCCATGCCGCCTTTGGCGACCGCGGCCGCGACGAGGCCCGCGAAGGCGACGAGCGAGCCGACCGAGAGATCGATGCCGGCGGTCAGAATGACGAAGGTCATGCCGACCGCCAGCAGCCCGGTGATCGACACCTGCCGCATCACATTGAAGAGATTGATCGAGGAAAGGAAGCGGGGCTCGATCACGGCGAAGAGCGCCATCAGCGCGATGAGGAAGAGCGTGGGAGCGAACCGGGCGACGAACCCGAAAACGTCGACGCCCTTTCCTTCGATGGGTTCGCCTGCTCTCGCTTCGGTCATGGACGCCTCATTGAACCGGAAGGGCGCGGCCGCCCCCCTCCTCGTGCGCAGTCATCATCGCCATCAGTATTTCCTGGGTCGCATCGGTGCGGGCGATCTCGCCGGTGACGCGGCCCTCGCGCATGGTGACGATGCGGTCGCAGACGGCGAGGATTTCCGGCAACTCGGACGAAATGACGACGACCGCGATGCCGGACTTCGCCATTTCGATCAGAAGATTGTGCACCTCGACCTTGGAGCCGACGTCGATCCCGCGGGTCGGCTCGTCGACGATGAGAATCTTGGGACGCAGCGCAAGCCAGCGTGCGAGCACGACCTTCTGCTGATTGCCGCCCGAGAGAAGGCCCGCGGCCTGATCGGGGCTCGCCATGCGAATGCTGAGCTGGCGGCGGAACTCGTCGACCAGCGTATCCTCGCGACGTTCGTCGATGAACCATCCGCGACTGACCTGGTCCTGGGCGGCGATCGTCATGTTGGTGCGGATGGCGAGGCGAAGAAAGAGAGCCTGCTTCTTGCGGTCCTCCGGCACGAGGCCGATGCCGTGCGTCATCGCGTCGCGCGGCCCGGAAAAGCGGACCGGCTTGCCGTCGATGCGGATTGCGCCCTGGTCGAACTTGTCGGCGCCAAAAATGGCCCGCGCGGTCTCGGTGCGGCCTGCGCCGACAAGGCCCGCGAGCCCGAGGATCTCGCCGTGGTGGGCGCGAAGCGACACGTCGACGAGCTCGATCGCATGCGGATCCCGAGCGCTCCGCCGCCGCGTGAGGCCCTCGACCTCGAGCGCGACCGGCCCGTGCTCCGGAACCGGCCGCTCGCCGTAGAGCGCGCCGACGTCCCGACCAACCATCATGCGGATGATCGTATCGACATCGGTGTCGGCGACGCGACCCGAACCGACGTAGTGGCCGTCACGCAGCACGGTATAGCGGTCGCAAAGCCGGAAGACCTCCTCCAGCCGGTGGGTGACGAAGATGATCGACAGCCCCTCGTCCTTCAGAGTGCGGACGATGCGGGCGAGATTGGCGACCTCCGCCTCACTCAGCGCCGAGGTCGGTTCGTCCATCACGATGAGCCGGGAGCGCATGGAGAGCGCACGCGCGATCTCGACGAGCTGCTGCTCAGCCACCGAGAGATCACGCACCGGCGTCATCGGATCGCGCTTGAGGCCAATCCTGTCGGTGATCGCCCGCGTGTCCTCTGCGAGCCGGCGCCAGCTGACGAAGATCCTCGAGCCCGGCTCTCGCCCGATGAACACGTTCTCGGCGATGGTCATGTCGGGGGCGAGGGTGAATTCCTGGTAGATCGTGACGATTCCGGCGCGTTGCGCATCGTGAGGCGTCGCAAATGTAACGGGCTGATCGAAAAGTTCGATCGTTCCCGCGTCCGCGCTGTGAGCGCCAGACAGGATCTTCAGCAAGGTCGACTTGCCGGCGCCGTTCTCGCCCAAAAGCGCATGAATCTCGGCTGGTCCGACTTCGAGATGCACGTTCTCGAGCGCGCGCACGCCGGGAAAGCTCTTGCTGACGCCGGTCATCCTGAGGATCGGTCGGTCCGACGGATCCTCGGCGGACGGCGACGAGGGTGCCCGCGCGTTCGGCATGTGCGGCTCGGATTTGCTTTGTCGGAATGCGACGCGCCGCGGGAACGCGACGCGTCGAGAGGAGGCTTACTTCACTTCGTTGAGACGCTCGGCCAGGTTGAGATTATCCTTGGTGATCGCCTGTGGCGTCAGCAGGGTAATCTGCTGAGCAGGCTTCTTGCCGGTCTTCAGAAAATCGGCGACCATGTCGACGCCGGTCGCGCTTTGCTTGCCGGGGAACTGCTCGATCGTCGCGGTGATCTCGCCGTCGCGGATCTTGCCCAGCGTCTCGGGAAGCGCATCGAAGCCGATGATGACGATCCCCTTGAGGTTGCGCCCCTTGACCGCCTCCAGCGCGCCGAGCGCCATGTCGTCGTTGGCCGCGACGATGACTTGCGGAGGCGTCGCCATCCCGGCAAGCGCCGCTTCGGTAATCGATAAGCCTTTGGCGCGGTCGAAGCCGGCTGTCTGCTCGAAGACGATCTTGTACTTGTCGGCGGCCTTGTCGAGCACGTTGTGCAGGCCCTTGTTGCGGTCGATCGCGGGGCTCGCGCCGGACTGGCCCTGAAGGTTGATGATCGTGGCGCCGTTCGGGAACAGTTTCTCGACCAGTTCGCCCTGCGCTTCTCCGCCCTTGACGTTGTCGGCGCCGACGTGGCCGAGGATGCCGGTCACCGACGGCACGCGGCGGTCGACGGTCACGACCGGCACTTTGGCGTCCACCGCTTCCTGAAGCGCAGGCGCCATCGCATCGACTTCGTTCGGGCTGAGGACAATGCCCTTGACGCCCTTGGCGAGGGCCGCCTCTATGTCGGCGGTCTGTTTAGGCGACGAGACCTGGCCGTCGCTCTCGATCGCGTCGAAGCCCTGCTTCGCAGCCTCCGCCTTGAAGGCCTCCATCATGTGAACGAAAAACGGAAAGGTGAGGCCCGGCACGGAAACAAGGATCGTCGGCTTGTCTTCGGCGAAGGCGGGCGCGGCGAGAGCCATCGCCAACAGGCTTGCGGTCGCAATACGGCGGGTGATGCGCATGAAAGTTCCTCCCTTGGGCGGGCTGACATGTCAGCCGGCCGCGCCGAACCATGTCCGAAATCGCCGCCGCCGACAAGGGCTGCGCGAGCGATTTCGCGCGCTTTGCGCCGGACGCAAACTGCGGATTATTCGGGGTCGTCAGCGGCCCGGATCGAGAGCCGGGTTCGAAGCTTTTTTCTTTAGATGCGCGGTCGCGCCGATCCCGCCGAAGCCGAGCAGCAGGAGCGCCCAGACGCTGGACTCGGGAACCGCGGTGGGGTTGACCGGGCCCAATCCGCTAAAGCCCTGGATCATCAAATCATAGGCGTAGGGCTGCGGAGTGGGAAGGTACGAGTCCGGCGAAACCTGGATTTGCCATTCGCCCCCGTCCCCGGCCGGAATGGTGAAATCGATAATCGAAGAGTATCCGTCCCCTCCATTGCCTGATGCAACCGCGACGAGGTTTCCGTTGGGGTCGAACAGCAGCAACGCGGTCGCTATCAATGCCGTATTCGCATTCACGTCGAAGGTCAGGTTATCGCCGGGATTCGCGTTGACGTCGTAAGTCCCGAGCAGGCCGTTCTTTTCCTGGCCGGAACCGATCACGTTAGTGGTGAACAGACTGAGCGCAGTGTACGGCGTTTGAAACTGAAGCCGATAGTTGATCGGCGAGGTGGTGGTGATCCCTTGAGTGATTGCGGTTTGCCATTCGCCCCCATCTCCGCCCGGAACGGTGAAATCGATGATCGAAGACAAACCGTCCGACGCATTGCCCGATGCAACTGCCACGAGATTTGGGTGGGGGTCGAACAGCAGCAACTCGGTCCCCTGGTTCGGCGGGGAGGTCGCAGTGCCGTAGAGGCCGATGTCCGCGCCAGCCGTCTCGGCGAAGCTGAAATAATTGTTCGAGCCGGCGGTTGGGGGGGCGGTGAGATGCCCGGTCACGGCCACGTCCGAGTTCACACTGACGGTGGGACCGCCGAACGGAAAAAGCTCGGGACTAACGAATTGCCCGGCAGCGGTGAAACTCGTTTGGTTTTGAAGAATCCTGTCGGAATTCTGGGCGTTGAACGCCGCCAGCGCCGCATTGAAGAGCGGCAAATTGGTCGCATCGGAAAGGTCGATCGACTGCGCGGTCGACGCCGATGTGTTCGTTCCGGTGGAGGGGATGGTCTGGAGGGTCAGCGTCTCTTGCGCGGCGGCCGGCGCGGAGAGCGCCGCGGCGCCGGAGAGGAAGACGGCAAGAGCGGCAGGTTTCTGAGCTTGCATGGCGGCTCTCCGAATGAAGACCGGTCCGACAAACTATAAACTCTAGCAGTCTATCGCAACCTTGGCGCGACGCTTCCGCAGCGGATGTTTCGTTAAGCGACCTCGATCGCCATCGCCGTCGCTTCGCCGCCGCCGATGCAGAGCGAGGCGACGCCGCGCTTGAGGCCGCGGGCGCGCAAAGCGCCGATCAGCGTCACCAGAATGCGCGCGCCCGAGGCGCCGATCGGATGGCCGAGCGCGCAGGCGCCGCCGTTGACGTTGACCTTGTCGTGCGGCAGCGCGAGATCGCGCATCGCCGCCATCACGACCACCGCGAAGGCCTCGTTGATCTCGAAGAGATCGACGGAATCCTTGCTCCACCCGGTCTTGTCGAAGAGCTTGCGCAAAGCGCCGATCGGCGCGGTCGGGAAATCCTTCGGCGCGGCGGCGTGGGTCGCATGCGCAACGACGCGGGCGAGCGGCGCCGCGCCCCGCTTCTCGGCCTCCTCAGACCGCATCATGACGAGCGCCGCGGCGCCGTCGGAGATCGAGCTCGAATTCGCAGCCGTCACCGTGCCGCCCTCGCGGAACGCGGCTTTCAGCGTCGGGATCTTGTCCGGCCGCGCTTTCGGCGGCTGCTCGTCGGTCGCAACCAGCGTCTCGCTCTTGCCCGCTTTGACGCTGACGCCTGCGATCTCCCAGGCGAACGCACCCTCCCTGATCGCCCGGTTGGCGCGCTCGAGCGAACTCAGCGCATAGGCGTCCTGCGCCTGGCGCGTGAACTGATAGGCCTCAGCGCAGTCCTCGGCGAATGTCCCCATCAGCCGCCCCTTGTCGTAGGCGTCCTCGAGCCCATCGAGAAACATATGGTCGAGCGCGCGGCCGTGGCCCATCCGGTAGCCGGAGCGCGCGCGGTCGAGCAGATAGGGCGCGTTGCTCATGCTCTCCATGCCGCCCGCGACCACGACGTCGGCGGAGCCCGCACGCAAGAGGTCGGTCGCGACCATCGCCGCCTTCATGCCGGAGCCGCACATCTTGTTGACCGTGGTGCAGCCGGCGCCGAGCGGAAGGCCCGCGCCGAGCGAGGCCTGGCGCGCCGGCGCCTGTCCCTGGCCAGCGGGCAGGACGCAGCCCATCAGGACTTCGTCGACGCTGTCGGCTGCCACGCCCGCTCGCTCGACGGCGGCGGATATCGCGCGCGCGCCGAGCGCGGGGGCGGTCACATCCTTGAAATCGCCGAGAAACCCGCCCATGGGCGTCCGCGCCGCTCCGACGATGACAATGGCGTCTCCGGCGTTCATGGGCATCGTTTCCTCTCGGCCGCTCTTTCAACTATCGCGCGCAGGCGGCCCCCGTGTAAACTCGACCGTGATGAGCCTCTCGAGCGAAGAAGTCGAGCGCTACGCGCGGCAGATCGTACTGCGCGGGGTCGGCGGACCGGGACAGAACAGACTGAAGGCCGCGCGCGTCCTCGTGGTCGGCGCCGGAGGGCTTGGCTCGCCTGCGCTGCAGTATCTGGCGGGCGCCGGCGTGGGGACGCTGGGCATCGCCGACGACGACGTCGTAGCGCTTTCGAACCTGCACCGGCAGATCATCCATGCGACGGGCGACGTCGGGCGGCCGAAGACCGAGAGCGCCGCCGAGGCCATCTCACGCATCAATCCGCATGTCGCGGTCGAGCCGATCGCGCTCAGGGTCGACGCCGGCAACGCGCGCGGACTCGTCTCGCGCTTCGACGTCGTGCTCGACGGCTCGGACAATTTCGCCACCCGCTACGCGCTGTCCGACGCCTGCTACTTCGAGCGCCGTCCGCTCGTCACCGCCGCGCTCGGCGAATTCGACGGAACGCTGACGACGCTGAAACCCTTCGAGACGGGTCCCGACGGCAGGCCGAACCCGACCTACCGCTGCCTCTTTCCCGTGCCCCCGGATCCAGGCACGGTCCCGACCTGCGCCGAGGCCGGGGTGCTGGGTGCGCTCGGCGGCGTCCTCGGCTCGCTGATGGCGCTCGAGGCGATCCGCGAGATTGTGGCCGGGTTCGGCGAAGGCGACGCCGGCCTCGTCGGCCGCCTGCTGATGATCGACGCCCGGGCGATGCGTTTCGAGACTTTACGCTACGGTTGGGACGAGACGAATCCGCTCAGCGGAACGAATAACGCCACTGGCCGGCCGGCTTCTGCACTTTTGTAAGCGGCGAAGCGTTTTCAGGGAGTTAGGCGCCAAAATCTGTCCC
>CAWBBW010000020.1:0-72452 GCA_963787135.1 uncultured Alphaproteobacteria bacterium
GCGACTGACCAGTGAGAAATCCCTGCTGTAATCGTTTGTCGGCGCTGTCTGATCGGTGGCGGTCGGCATGGAATGATAAAGCGTCTTTGGATAGGCCGCAAAAAAATCGGCTATCGAGAAACGCTCCACCCGCTGCGCGCGCCAAACGTAAGCGGCATACCAAGCTGAAAACCCTTGTAATTTAGACGGTCCAGACAATTCTGGCATACGTCCAGCCGCTTATTTCCGGCGATCGCTGTCAATATAGTGCAATTGGAATAGCCCATCGTCTCGGCTTGCGATCACAAATCGACCGAACCGAAAATATTCGCGCATAGTTCGCAGCGTCACGCAGTCAGAGAAATGAAATCTCGGGTCAGAATAATTTCCACCGTATTGTGATACGTCACGAATATAAAGAAGGACACGCCGATCCTTGTATAATATGTGCCATCCGGGAGCGCGATAACGTCTTGCTTGTCGACCTCAAGCCCTTCCTCCCTGAGTTGTCGAATTTCTTCGCGGGTCGCGCCGAGGCGTCTAACTTCGATCCCTCTAAGGTTGCCGATCTTATTCCTTGGAATACCCATCGCGCTTTTCAGGCGATTGAGATCCGCTACGTCAAGAAAATTCGGCAGCTTCATTGATGTGCGGCCTTGAGGACTTCTGTTAGGCGCGCATCTGCATTCGTTCGGATGCGGAACTCGACGCGCCGAGATGCTCGGCGTTTTCCGTTCCATCCCAATTAAGACCGGAGCTTAGAGGACGACAGGCCGTTTGCGGTCAGGCGTGCGATCAACCAAGTTTGCAGGTCAGAACTTCGAGGCATGAACAGAACGTCTTGCAGAACGGAACGTGTTCGTTCCTGCGATAACGCCATGTTGAGCATGTATGCGTTCTCCGGCGACGTAGCGACGATCCAGCTTCTTGATGTATGGCCCTCAATACGTATCTCCTCAATCGATTCACGATATGTCGGGCCACTCAAGATGCGCAAATAACGCGGGAAGAAGTCAGACAATAATCTTTGAAGCGGCTGCTTATCTCTGACTTGCCGCTGCCAAACAGGACCTCAGGCTCTTTGAACCGGATCGAAAGGTCATGATCCAATTCTGCGCCCCATTTCGGCAAATCATTCTGAAATTCGACCTGGAGATCGTTGTACAGTTTTTCTCTCAGGTCATTGTAGATGACCGCAATCTGACTGATTCTCGCGGCTTGTTCTTCGGCACGTACTTTCAACGCCTCACTTTTCTTTGCCTCTGCCTCCACCTGTATCATGAACACGATCGCGATCAACATGAACACCATCATGAGCCCCGTCATCAGGTCGCTCAGCGGTATCCAATGCTCTTCGGATTGATGCCGCTTGTCTTGCCGCGTAGGGAGCCGTTAAGTATCTGATACGCTCTGCAATTCTAACCACTTCACGGAGTTCGTCTGTTAGCGGCAGATAGTCGCTAACGAATTTTTCTGAGAGAGCCGCAAGCTGACCGCCAAGAGCTTCGAGCGACTTCTTAAGTTCGTCCGATAGGGCGGCGTCAAGAACATCTATTTGGTCCTTGGATTTCGCTACTAGTTGAGCGATTTGCTTATTGTGCTCGTCAGCTGCCTTCGAAGTCGCCTTCGAGGCGCCCTCCAAAGTGCGGCTTATGCTCGCCGCATTTTCCTCGATAACCGTGGACAATGTTTGCTGATTTTTCAGTGCCGCATTGGCAATTTGCGTTGCTATGGCTGTGATGCGACTCTCGATTTGTGGAATAGCGTCCTTGGCCGAATTCAGAAGCGTACCGAGAGACTGGGCGTACGAATTAATTTGCGCCTTCTGCGTTTCCAGCGCGGATAGCAGGGTGGAGAGTTCCGCAGCTATTCTTACAAAGATCGACGACTGATCCACAACCTGTTTGTGCGTTTCAGTAGTGGTCTGGGCGATCTTAAGGATTTCATCGAGACGGATCGCCATCGCTTCAACATGCTGCCGATACTGTTCCTGCCAGACCAGCAACTTTGCGACGCCCTCATTGAGGTGTTTGAAATTCTCGCCAAATTGCTCGTTGATGCGCGCATTGAAGTCTTTGATCACGTCACGAAGCGCTTCGACCAAAGCCTCGGAGCCCATCTGAGACAACATCTGAAGCGCTTCGGTTTGCGCTTTTTTTAGAGCATCGAGGCGATCGTTGGAGTCTTGCCGCATCAGTTTGAGTTGCGACACAAGAGTGGCCTCGCTGTCTCCTGCGAGTGCCCAGTGTATGCTTCTCAAATTCTCAGCTAGATCGTCGACGGTAGCACCCGTCGCCGGCTCGCCATCCTTCCTGGCTGGCAAGCCAAATGCATAATAGCGCACCTTCAAAGTGAGCGCGCCGCCAACGCCAGCGACCGACGCCCAAAATGCAGTTTTCAAACCATTTAATAGGGCTGGAACACTGGCTTGAATGTTCGAGACGTCAAATTCTTTCAAGCCGATTGCTATACCTAAGAACGTAAAAAATATGCCGGTCGTTGTTAGGATTGTCGGGCCGAAGTCGACAACTTTTTCGTCGTAAGTAGCGTGGAAAATTAAACCAACGAGCAGCACGAAAACGACGGAGATGAGAGTTATAGTGGGAAGCTGCGTGAGCTCCGAGATCGAATTCACGAATCTTCTCCCTTCGTGCTCGCATAGCGGCCGAGCTCCGATAGGCTAGATCGAAAGCCTCTGATTTATGCGCTTCTTCCCCCCTTTCGGGAAGGGAGATTTCGCGTTCGGCCTGAAGCCGCCGCGTTTCTCTTGACTCAGGCTAGACATCTCCGCAGTCACGACGGGTGCCCCAACGGGCTCCGGATGCTCGTAGGATGGGCGTCCTCCGCGAGTCACTGGCATCTCCCGAGGTCCAGGAGTTTGCGAGGGGGGGCTTTGAGTAGCGGCCAAGTTCAGCATCGCCGGTAGTTTCAACCGTCACGAATCCGGAGTGGTCGAAGTTGCCCCGCGTTTACCTCAACCCCGGTTCACCTCCGTGCGCCGCGAGCATCGAAACCGACCACGGCGACCGTCCGCCGCCCGGTCTCATCGACCTTCATACCGCAGGCAATGCCAGATAATTTCTGACCCTTGACGAAGAATTTGCAATATCCATCGCTAACTGTGATTGGCTTTCCTCCTCCTTCGCCGAGATAAACGTGCTCAACCTTCATGATGTTTTCGTCGTCCAAGCGCCCTGCAAATCCTATTATTTGGGCATGATTAGCTTCTTTTTCAGTAAATTGAACTAATAAATGCCAATAATAGTCGCTGTAGTGAGTTATGGCCGCAAAGTCGCAGAAGAAGCGCGATTGACGTTGCGTCAGATCAGAATTGATCGGGGCCTTCGGCGCGGCTTATCCCGTTGTGCGCGGCTCGTCTATATGTAGTGGATGCACTGGTTTGGTGGGTTGATCTTGGCCGGGCGGATCCCTGGCGACGCACCGTCCTGTCGCATTTCCGGTGGCCGTCTTACGGCGACGAGGCGTACGCCTGATACGTATGAACCCTCTTTCGAAGAATCTCTCGTTGGACAATATTCCCAGTAGCTGACAGGCGCATGATCTGCGGCCAGCCCGAGCAAGGCTTCGAACGAAACGTACCGGTGGAAGCGGCGATTGTAGCGAAAGACGAATTCATTGAGATAGGTGTCAACATGCGTGCGGCACAGGCCATGATACGTGCCCAGGCTCCATCGCTTCGATAAATGAGAAAGGCTCAGTAAATCCACGGCAAGACAACATGTGCCGCCATTTTGCCGACGATGCACGGATGGTGCCAGTAGTCGGTCAGCCCAGATATGACACGTGGCCGTCGGTAAAGAGCATGGCTCCACGCTTCACGTTGGCTCTCACGAAGGCCTCGATCGACGTCGCCGAATTGTCGACGAAGTTAGTAGCGAGGCGTATTCGGCCGGAGCGCGTATCGAGGTATTTGGCGTGCTTGCGTCGCGGCTTGAGCTGATCGGTGTCGC
Source organism: uncultured Alphaproteobacteria bacterium (assembly GCA_963787135.1). Classification (GTDB taxonomy): domain Bacteria; phylum Pseudomonadota; class Alphaproteobacteria; order Rhizobiales; family Beijerinckiaceae; genus Roseiarcus. Next base: position 3,951 of record CAWBBW010000020.1, read on the forward strand.
GATCGATCACCTCAACGGCCCCGACGACGAGGATTTTCCGGCGTTGCCACGGGCTCGAAAAAGTCATCACCTTCGCGAAGGAAGATTTCCGCCTGATCGACCTCGACGACGCCCTTCCAAGGGATCACGATCCGGGTACGAACCATGGACCGGCGCAACTTTCTGCGGTTTCAAGCAGCCAAGCGGTCTTGTAAGTCAACGCCGAGTTGATCCTCCAATTACCACCACCGACATGCCGTTGGAATATCTCGCCATGAGATGCACCGCCCAGAACCACGTCGTCAGCGACAGCTTGGAACGATCATCACAGTTCCCGCCATGGCCGAAGTCTGTCGACCGCGATCAAGGCATTCGTATGTGTACGCCCGGCTCTTCAGCGCCACGGCGCGTTGCTCGCCCACAGCCCAGAACCGAAGAACACAAAACCCTTCGACGACGCCCGCCCCGACGAAAAGGCGGCAAGGATGGCATTTACTCATCAGGAAACATCTCTGAGAACTGCGAAAGCGTCATCGGCCTTTGGCCCATTGCGCGCCCGTCGCCGACGCCTCGAACAGCAACTCGACGAAGACTCCACATTGCCGGCATTGGCCACCTGGACAGCGGATCGCCTCCCCTCGGCCATATGACTATCTGGACTACAAGTGCCATCTATCCCCTCAAGGCTGTCAGCTAAGGTTACGCCAGCTGGCGTCCACGCAAGAACTCCTGCAAATAGCACGGTCTTCAGCATGGTCTTCCCACTTATGCCGAGATCTTCGCTACAGCCCCGAAACCGAGCGCCCGCAGTCTGGCCACCGGAGCCAGCTGTTCGTTACATCACTCAATTCGCTAACGCACTTTTGCGCCTGCAGTCAAAAGCAGGGTCACTTTTACGCTAGATATCCTCCAAACGAATCTGACTGACGTGGATGGCCGCTAAGCTCGCGAGCAAAAAATGCGCGCTCATCGTTGCACGCGCCAGTTTGTTTGCAATGGAAGCCCTGGTTTCCTCGAAACCGTACTGCTTCAGGCGATCGGCCAATTCGTCGTAGGTCACATCCGTCCGCTTGAGTTCCGCCTTCAGGAATCTAACGGCTCGTTCCGCCCATTGTTGTTCTGTCTTCGGAAAGGCCATTCTTCAGTCCCATATCATATTCGATTTCAGGATATCATATCCGATATTTTATCTATTGCCAAAAGTCTTATATATGATATGCTCATCTCGTATGTGAGTGTTTATTATGCCACTTCACGATCGCATCCCCTACGACCGCGTCGCCAGTCTAATCGCCGATGCCGAACCTTCTGAACAGCCCGCCGTCCTCCACGATGCCTGGCGCGACTACGCCGCGAAGGCGGCGCGCCCCTACGCATGGACGACCTTCGCGCAGTACGCGCGCAACCATCTCATCGAAACCGGCGACTGGTCCCTCAAGCGCGGTAAGGAAAAGCTCATGCCTTGGCAGGACGGCGCTCGCGCATCGCCCCGAGTTCTCGTTCTCGGCGCATATGCCGCCTTGCGCGTGCGCGGTGGGGCGCTGGAAATCGAACACGGACCGCACGACGACCGGAAGACAATCCGAATTGATATCGACGCTGAGCCTAAGCCGCGCGCCATTCTTTTCGACAGCCACGGAGAATTTATGACCGGCGAGGCGATCCGCTGGTGCGCCCGCTATTCGATCAATCTCGCTTTGCCGGGCGGCCCGGGTCGTTTGATTACGATGGTCGAAACTGCGCTCGAAACGAAGACCAATACGATGACGCGAATGCGCGATATCGATCCTTCGATCATTCGGGCGCAATGCGCGGCGGGCCCGGCGAAGGTCGCGCGCGAAATCGTCCGTGCGAAGATCTGCTCAGAATTGAAATCGACCATTCCCGATTCCGAGGCCCGCAAGCGCGAATACGAGAAGTGGGAAATCAAATTGAATTCGGCGCGATCTGTCGCTGAGATTATGACTATCGAAAGCCACGCTGCACGGGGCTATTGGCGGACATTCGGCGACGCCGGACTACGCGAGCGAAAGAATGGCAATCTGCCACGCTCCTGGCTTCGCTTCGCGCAGAGGAATAAAGGCGCGGCATTCCTCGGAAACCAGCATGCCTCGCATCCAATCAATGCAATGCTGAATTATTGCTACATCGTCGAGGCAGGGCGGCTCGCCAAAGCCCTTGCGTCGCAGGGCTTGTGCCTTTCAATTGGCTACCTTCACAGTGACAAGAGAGGCCGCAATTCGCTGGTCTGGGACGCGATAGAGCCGCTTCGGCCGGCGATTGACGCGAAGGTCTTCGAATTCATCGCGGAGCACGAATTCGCGCGGTGCGATTTTCCTCAATCGGGATACAACGTGCATCGGCTCTCGCGAGACGTGACGCAATTGCTTTTGCATTCCGCATCGCTGCCCGCGCGCGATATAGACGGCGCGGCGGATTGGATGGCGAGGACGATTAGGCGGTGCGCGGGACACCCGTCGCAGTTGACGATCGATGTAGAAAGGCGGAAAAGAGGGAGGCCGCGACGCAAAGCCCAGGCCGCTTCCTTAACCCCGTAAGTCGCCGTCTCGTTTCGATTTCTCCTTCTCATTCCTGGCCAATTCTTCGGGCGACGGAAAAGCGGCTCATCTCTGTTGGCTCAGGACCTATTAAAATTCTTGCGTAGGCTTGAATTGGCTGATTCATAGGCGAGGCGAGGAGGCTTCGCCATGAGTGATTTGTTTCTGCTGTCTGAGGCGCAAATGCGCCGGATCGAGTGCTATTTTCCGCTTTCGCATGGGACCGCGCGGGTGGACGACAGGCGGATCTTGAGCGCGATCGTGTTTGTGATCAAGAACGGGCTTCGCTGGCGCGACGCGCCGCGAGAGTATGGCCCGCACAAGACGATCTACAATCGGTTCATTCGCTGGAGCCGTTTGGGTGTGTTCAACAAGATTTTCGCCGCGTTGGCGCGCAAGGGCGGCAAGCCGGAGCGGATCATGATCGACGCCACACATCTGAAGGCGCATCGCACCGCCGCGAGCCTTTTAAAACCCAATCCTGCTCGGATGGCGACGAATTGCCTTCAGCTCTTTTGTGTGCCTTGCTGCAGAGACACACCTGGCCATCAGAGTGTGCCCAGCGCTTTTGATAAAAGATAGGGATGTAGTGATTCTTCTCCGAGATCGCCTGCTTCAGGCTAAGCACGAAGTCTCAAACCCACGGTCCGGTTCACGACCTCGTATCCGAGGGCTTGCGCGTCTTCTGTGCTTCATACCAGTTAGAAGTCATCTCCAATAATTGCTCAGCACTATGTTTTGCCGACGGTTGAGTTCGTCCTTGGGACCCGAGCGCAAGCAGCGCGACCTTCGGCGATAAAGTCTTAAACTCCACATAATCCGGATGTTCGCTATACGACCAATCTAGTCTGACTGATTTCCTCATCGTATCCCTTAGGACTTGATACACCTGCCGGAAACGACCCAATACGTCGATGTCTTCTGAGGATAACGCTCTTTCGCAAGCCAATCTCACGAGTAAAGCTTCCATCTTTCCTTCTGCAGTGCAAGCTCGATCGTAAAGATCCCAACGGCGCGCCGAGTTAGCGCTAATGCTCTCGTTCGATATGAAATAGTTCCAAAGCCTCCAGATTGCGATGAACTCTCCGTATAATCTATGGAATTCTCGCGCGTTTTCGAGGTTATTTTCTTTCTGTTTCTGCCTGATGTTCCACGCCGTGGAAATCCTTTGCCCAATAACCCACGCTAAGAGCAATAGTACAAGAGAACCCATGAAAGCGGGAATCGCTTTTATACTCGCCAACCATAAAGTCATTGTTATTTGGTCCATGATTTCTCTCATCACGCGGGATTGAGAAGTGGGCGCTTAAATTCCCATTTGCCGCACTCCCAAACGCTAAAGCAGCCAGCCTGAACGGCGGAAGGAGACGTCGTTCCGTGCACCTCCCGGATCCTGCTTTTGCTCTTTGGCGACATTTTCACCCTGCCGGAATTGTGTTACCACGTGTCTTGGCGCGCGCCAAAATTGGCTGTGCAAGGATGATCACATGTCGACTTTCGCGGGGCTCGGCTTGGGGCTGCTGGCGCTGATGTTCCTCCCGGTGCTCGTCGCCCTGCTACGACGGCGAATTATCGTAGCCTTTGTCGTGTTTATCTTCGTGATCGTGTCGATCCCCACCCTCATTCACCCCTTCATCGGGATTGCAATCTGGCTAGTCGCGCTGTGCATCAGTGCGTTCGCGGGGTCGCGGAAAGTTATTATCGTCGAAAGGCCGCGTTGAATGGCTAAAGCATTTCTACCGCTTCTAGCAGCCTGTCGGACTGAGTTTTGAGATTGGGGGTCGAACGGGTTTTTCGATTTGCGCCGGCAGATCGGGCTTTGTGGGGTTCCGATTGAGCCTGTTGGAGGCGGTAGGCTGGATAGTCCGCGCGTCGGTTTCGCTCCCTTTAGCAGTGCGGGGTCGAGTGAGAACATCCGTTTCAAATTCCAGGCCATTTGATCACGGAGGCTCTCACTCGACCGCGCACGTTTTCGAGCGCGCGAAACAGGGAAAATTGACGGAATCCGAGCGCGGCTTTGATGATGCCGAACACCGGCTCCGGGGTCTGCTTGCGCAAGGCGTAGAGCGCTCGGCCCTCAGGCGACTTCAGCCGATGCGCCATCGCCTCGACCGGCGTCGGGTCCCTCGGCGCCGACGCCGCGAAGCGCTCGCTCAGCGGCGGGTGGTGGGGCTGGCGGCCCATCGCGATCACCGGTTCGACGCCCGCCTTTTCGCACGCGGCCACGGCGCCCGCGCTGAAATAGCCGGTGTCGGCCAGCAGATGGTCAACCTTGCCCAGGCCTTCGGGCAACGCGCCGATCTTCTCCAGCATCGGTTCGACCTGCTGCTTGTCATTGGGCGCCTGAACCACATCGACGGCCACGACCAGAAGACTTCCCGCAGCGACCGCGGCTTGCGCATTGTAGCACTGGTCGAAGCCGCCGCCCGCCACCGGCATGATGCGCGACTCCGCGTCGGTCAGGTTGACCTGATCGGTCGGCAGCGGCCCTTCGGTCGGCGGCGCCGGCGGCTTTCCCCCGGGCTTCTTGCCCGTCGCCGCGGTCTTCGCCTCGCGCGACGCCATTTTGGCTTGGTGCTCGGCCATCTCGCGCGCATGCCGTTCCTTGGCCCGAGCCTCGATCTTCGCCTTCGCCTCGGCCAGCTTACGAAGGCGCTCCTCGCGCCGCGCCAGTTCGTCGGGAATCGACATCCCGTCGGGAACGTCGGCCGCATCCGCAGCCTCGGCTCGGGCCAGCAAATCGGCGACCTCGGCCTTCAGTTGCGCCTCGATCCTGCCCACATGCTCATAGGAAAGCGCGCTGTGCCGGCTGGCGTTGGCGTGGATCTTCGTCCCGTCCAGCCCGATTATGCCCATCTTCAAGACGCCCATCTCGCGCGCCAACTGAAGAACCTCGACGAACAGCTCCTCGATCTCCTTTAAGAACCGCCGCCGAAACGCGGCGATCGTGTCGTGGTCGGGATGATCGTTCGCCGCGATGAACCGAAACGCTACCGAGTTGTAGGTCGCCCGCTCGAGCTTCCGGCTGGAGAATGTCCCCGTCGCGTACCCGTAAACCAACAGGCCCAGCAACATCCGGGGATGATACGAAGCCGACCCCGAACCTCGGTAAGCCCCGCTCAGCCGGCCCAGGTCGAGACCGTCGATAACTTCGACAATGAACCGCGCCAAATGCTTCTCCGGAAGCCACTCGTCCACAGAAGGCGGCAGCAGATACCCCGTCTGCCGATCGATCGTCCGAAAATTGGCCATCAAAAAAACCCGCCGCCCTGCGCGAATTAACGATTGATTTTAGCGTGGCCGCAGGCTCGGCGTTAAGTCCGACAGGCTGCTAGGGGGCGTGCTGGCGAGCATATTGTCGATCACCGAAACGACCGCGGCGCGGGCACAGGACGCTGAGGTGACGTGTTCTTGGGTCGGCCAGCGGAACGCCTGTCATACTCTCGACGAATGGGAAAAGATGGCGCGCTTGTGGTGCGATCGCAGTCAGGCGGCAAAAGCCCGCCGCGAACAAGAGCAAGCTTTGGGTTGGGGGAGCAATGTCATGTACGGGTCCTCAAGAGGCGCAGAATTCACCAGAGATCAGCAGATCGAGGCCGATACGCTATCGATCTGCGCGGGTGAACAACAAGGACTAGCGGCAGCTCAACGACAGGCCAGCATGAGAATGCCGCAGTGAAAACCGCCTGCACCTGAACTGTCGATTTAAAGCGTTCCAAACGGAGCAAGAACGTGCGGGTAACGATCGTTCTCGTCGCGCTGCTCCTAGCCGGCGCGGCCTACGGGCAGGCCTATGAAGAGGCGGATCGCAGATATTTGCTCAAGACGTCGATTGCCGTACTGCGTCAAACTCAAGGACGACTTTGTCGCGCGCCGCGTCGATTGGCTGCCTCGCGGATCGCCGCCAGAGGAATGGCGCTGCCTACACGGAGCGCTATGGGTCTGCTTGGATGGGGCGGACGGGATCGCGTGCGGCAGACGGAATTCTTCGACAACGCCAACTGAGGCGATGAACAAAGAATGCTCCGCCCCCGACGCTTCCGGTCCGAGTTGCGCATCGGGCGCCTGCAGCTATAACCGTCGCTGGACCTGTCGCGGGGGCGTTGCCGTCATCGATCAGGCGTTTCCTCCTTTTCCCCTCGATGAACAGGGCTATAGCCCTAGTGAGTGGCGTCCTCTCACCTTGCCCCGTTGAATGCAATGGTTTCGTCGTCCTAATTTGGAGGCAAGGCGACCGCTCGTTCAGGGAGGGTTCGCAGTGCTGTTGATTACTTTTCGAACAAATGGGGAGAAAGTTAAACCTAAAGGAGGGCTGGACGAAACGCTTATTTTGTCGCCAATGCTTCCGAACATATCAGAGTTCGTTAGCGCCAAAGTCGGGAGGGTAAGTTTTACCCAATATGAACTAACATTAAATATATAGAACGTAAATTGACCGTCCTTCCCGGTATCAACACGGGGTATCATTATGTTAGTCTTTGCCTCCGCGATTTTATCTCCAGACCCGCCAGTAATTGTAGGCTTATTAAACTCAACCTCGAATTCAAGAAGCGCGTTGAACAGTGGGTTTTGACCATACGTTCTCATTTCGCATCGATACGCGTCACGAGGCCATCCTCCTTCATCCCGATTTAAAGGCGTACCTGGCTCGCCATAATATTCCTCGTTCTGTCCGCCCTGGTGGGGCACTTCCCGCGACCATGACAATTTAATTGCGATTAGTCTGCCGTTGGCTGGAATAGACTGCGGCAGAAAATCGTTTTGGCACTCAATGAATGTCGTCGCCGCATTCAACGCAACGGGCGACGGCTTTGTGAAAAACCAACTGGCTCCAATAATTAGGAGAATTGCCCCAATACTCATAAGACTGATTGGTAAAAACTTAGAACCTCCAAGATTTGACCCTACGAGAAACGTGCCCGAGACAAGCATCCCGAATAGTCCCAGCCATAACATGGTGCGCCAAAGAACGACTGGCGCACCGGGATAGCCCAGCGGGAGCGCCATCGCCGCCACCGTAGCAGCAAGGCTAAGAACAAGAATCGCCGTTGCCGTTCCGTCCATGCAGTTTTCATATCACATAGATGGGGATAGGCGCAGCATTTTACGGTTGTTCAGAATAATGGCTGGAAGAGACAAGACGAGAATTTTCCGTCCCGTACGCCCCCCTTCCCCCCCCCAAAAGAAAGGAAATGCGCCTTGTTTCTAGCGTTTCCGAGCCTTCGGGAAACTTCGTGCGCATCTTTGAAAGTCCGATGGCCCGCTGGCCTGAACCCGCCCAGCCCACGTCCTCGGCGAGCCGGTGATATTCACTAGTCTGATTCGTCGTACTCCTCGTTCCAGGTCCGCCCGTCGCGCTCGATCAGCGCGACCGAGGCGTTCGGGCCCCAGGTGCCGGCGGCATAGGGGCGGGGAGGCTCGCGCAAGCTCGCCCAGGCCTCGCGGATGGGGTCGATGAACCGCCACGCGGCCTCGACCTCGTCGCGGCGCATGAAGAGGGCCGCGTTGCCGCGGATCGCGTCCATCAAGAGGCGCTCGTAGGCGTCGGCCGAAGGCTGGCCGGCGAAGGCCTTGGCGAAGCTCATGTCAAGCGGCAGGTGCTCGAGCCGCATGCCGCCGCCGGGTCCTGGCTCCTTGACCATCATCCAGAGCTTGATCCCCTCGTCCGGCTGGACGCGGATCACAAGGCGGTTGGCAGGAATTGAGTCGGAGGGCATGTCGAAGATCACATGCGGCACCTTGCGGAAGCCGACGACGATCTCCGAGAAGCGCTGCGGCAGCCGCTTTCCCGTGCGCAGATAGAAGGGCACGCTCGCCCAGCGCCAATTGGCGACGCCGAGCTTCAGCGCGACGAAGGTCTCGGTGTCGCTCTCGCTCTTGCCGATGTCGTGGAGATAGCTCGGAACCGGTCCGCCATCGGCGAAGCCCGCGCGGTACTGGCCGCGCACCGTCAGCGCAAGCGCATTGGACTCGTTGATCGGCTCGAGCGCCTTCAGCACCTTCAGCTTCTCGTCGCGTAGCGAATCCGCGTCGAGCGAATTCGGCGGCTCCATCGCAACCAGACACAGGAGCTGCATCATATGGTTCTGCACCATGTCCCGCATCGCGCCCGATTCGTCGTAGTAGCTGCCGCGCCCCTCGACGCCGAGCGTCTCGGCGACGGTGATCTGGACATGGTCGATATGCGCGGCGTTCCATAAGGGTTCGAACAAGCTGTTGGCGAAGCGGAGCGCCATCAGGTTCTGCACCAACTCCTTGCCGAGATAGTGGTCGATGCGGAAGATGCTGCTTTCGAGGAAGACGGAGCCGAGCTCGTTATTGATGACTTCGGCGCTGGCGCGGTCGTGGCCGATCGGCTTCTCGACGATGATCCGCGAACGGGGCGTCACCAGCCCCTCTTCGCCGAGGCGCTTCGCCACCGGGCAGAAGAGATCCGGACTGGTCGCGAGATAGAAGGCGCGAATGCGCTCGTCCGGTCCCAAAAGAGAGCGAAGCTCCGGCCAGCCTTCTTTGCTCATCACGTCGACGGAAGCGTAGTCGATGCGGGAGAGGAAGCGCTCCATCGCGGCGTCGTCCTCGTGGGCGCCCGCGCTAAATTTGAGCAACGCGTCCTTCACCGCCAGCCGGAATGCGTTGCGGTCGTAGTGGCGCCGGGAGACGCCGATGATGCGGGTCGGTTCGGAGAACTGCTCGCTTCGCTCCCGGTTCAGGAGCGCTGGATAGAGCTTGCGGTAGGCAAGGTCGCCCGTGCCGCCGAAGACGACGAGATCGAACGGTTCAACTTTCACAATGCGTGCAGCCATTGGCGCCTCTTAAGAGTGTCGTCCACGGGGTGCGTCGGCTCGAACGAACGCGGGCGAACCCGCTTCAACTCGCCTGGCCCATCGCGTCCTTTAGCAGAACCTCGCGGTCGCGGCCGAAATTCCTGATCAGCGGCAAAGCGGCGCCGCCGATGGCGCGCGCGTCGGCCCCGATCGTTCCCGGAACGATGTCGACGTCGCTGAGGCCCCGGCGATCGAGACCGGAAAAGACGTCCGCCGTGCGCGCGGTCAGCCGGTCCCGGACGGCCGCGGGCATCGCTCCGTCGATCACGATGGCCTCGAAGTCAATGACCGAGATCGCCGCGGCGCAGGCGTAGGCCAGCGCCGAAGCCACCTCCTCGATCCAGTCCTCGAGGTGAATTCCGAATTCCGCCCAGGCGTCCGGCGTCGCCCATATCGACGAGGCGTCGACGCCGGCGCGCTCGAGGCGCCGCTCCAGCTGATAGATCGAGGCGCAGGCGATGAGTTGCGGCGCGCCGCTGGCGTCGCTCTTCGCCACGACCGGCATCGAGCCGAGTGCGCCGGCGTTGCCGGTGCGCCCGGGCCACAGCGCTCCGTCGAGCACCAGGCCACCACCGAGGAAAGCCCCGATGAAAAAGTAGAGGAAGTCGCGATGCCTCCATCCCCGGCCGAAGAAGAATTCCGCCGCGCAGGCGGCGGTCGCATCGTTGCAGAGCGTAACCGCATAGGGGCACACTGCTGCGATCTCGCGCTCGACGTCGAAATTGCGCCAGGCGTCCATGGCGCCGGGGGGCGCGCCGATTTCTGCTTCCCAGGTCCACAATTGGAACGGCGAAGCTACGCCGAGACCCGCGACGCGCCGCCTCTGCGAGTCCGTGAGCGCGTCCGCAAGGCCGGGGAGCGACGCTTGGACGAAATCGAGGATCATGGCCGGAGTCGGAAACGCGAAGGTTCGGTGCGCACGACGCCGAACGGCGCCGCGGAAGTCGACGAGGACGAGATCCGCACTGCGCCGCCCGATCTTGAGGCCAAATGAATAGGCGCCCTCCGGGTCGAGCGACATCGGGATCGTCGGCTGCCCCACGCGTCCGCGTAGGGGGGCTTCGCGCTTCAGGAGCCCGTCCGCCTGGAGTCAATTCATGATCGCCGAGGTCGATTGCACGGATAGTCCCGTCAATCTCGCCACTTCAATCTTCGACAGAGGGCCAAAGCGGCGCACCAGCGACAGCAAGAGCCGCTCGTTGTAGAGCCGCACGCCAGCCTGATCGGCGCCGCTCGCGTTGCCAGCAGCATTTGGCGCCGGCGGCGAAGACTGCGGCTCGCGAATGTCTTCAAGCCCGCGGCGAGACTGTACGCGCGAGCCCTCTGGCGCCTCCCTCATGCTTCGCCTCTCAGTCCTCATCCGGGCGATGAAAGGCAAGACTGAGCACAAATCGGCAGACTGTCAACAATTATTCAATCGGCTGTAATTATCCTTGACTCGCGATCAAAAGTTTGCCCTAACTTGTCGCGACGACGCGAAGCGGATCGAAGGCGGCGTGGCGCGGAAGCGCCTGTCTCTTCAGCCGTGAACTGCGCCGCCGCTTTGAACCGCAACAGGGAGGAAGACTATGTCCAAAATTTCTGGGATTCTCACGTCCGTCGCCGCCGCCGCTTTTTCCATCGCTTTGATGGGGGCGGCGCAAGCCGATCCGATTCTGGTCGGGCTCGTCACCAAAACCAACACCAACCCCTTCTTTGTCAAAATGAAGGAGGGTTTTGAGGCCAAAGCGAAGGAACTTGGCGTCACCACGCAGGCGCTCGCGGGCAAGTTCGACGGCGACAATGACGGAGAGGTCGCGGCTATTGAGCAGTTGATCGCCGCCGGCGCCAAGGGCATCCTTCTTGTCCCGAGCAACTCAACCGCGATCGTTCCCACCGTCGAGAAGGCCCGCAAGGCTGGCATCCTTGTGATCACCCTAGACACGCCCCTCGATCCGGTCGACGCCGCCGACGCCAATTTCGCTACCGACAACTTCAAGGCGGGCGAACTGATCGGCCAGTGGGCGAAGGGGACCCTGGGCGACAAGGCCAAGACGGCCAAGATCGCGACGCTCGATCTGGCCGCCAACCAGCCGACGGTCGACTATCTCCGCCACAATGGCTTCCTCACCGGCTTTGGCATTCCGGTCAAAGATCCCAAGCACTACGCAATGAGCGACAGTCCGCAAATCGTCGGCTCCGACGTGACCGCGGGTTCTGACGAAGGCGGCCGCACGGCGATGGAGAAGATCCTGCAGAAGGCTGACCAGATCGATCTCGTCTATGCGATCAACGAGCCGTCGGCCGACGGCGGCTATGCAGCGCTGAAGGCTGCTGGCAAGGAGAAGGGCGTGCTGGTGGTCGCCGTCGACGGCGGCTGCAACGGCATCAAGAGCGTCAAGGCGGGCGTGATCGGCGCGACCTCGCAGCAATATCCGCTATTGATGGCCGCAGACGGCGTGCAGGCGATCGTCGATTATGTAAAGACTGGCAAGAAGCCAGTGAGCATCGATACCGGCGAGAAGCTCGTGACCGATCACCCGGTTCCGGGGGTGCCCTCGATCAATTCCGACGAGGGCATGAAGCTCTGCTGGGGTTGATTTCGGCGGAACTTCGGTCCTTAATCGACTGAGAGATAGGGAGCCGGCGCTCGCCGAATTCATCCGCGAGCGCCAATTCTGCAAGAAGTCGTCGAACCGGGAAACGAACGAGGGGATGCCATGAGCGAAGCGTCGCGGCCCACTCCACAGGAGTTCGAAAAGGTCCTGACCGCGGCTTCGACGGCCCAGGCGTCGTTCGACGAAGACAGCCTTTCATACGGCAAGCGCTTGCAGCGCTTCCTCCACTCCTATCCGACGACGGTTCCATTCGTTGTGCTGGTGCTGGGTCTTCTGCTGGGCTGCACGGTCAACTACTCGCATTTCGTGAGCGGCAGCAATCTGTCGACTGTCCTGACCCAGGTGACGATCATCGGCATTCTGGGAATTGCGCAGACCCTCGTTATCCTGACCGCGGGCATCGATCTTTCGGTCGGCGTGATCATGGTCATTTCGTCGGTGGTGATGGGACGGCTGGCAGTCGTTGACGGTGTGCCTGTTCTGATCGCATTTCCGCTCGGACTCGTCTGCGGATTGTTCTTCGGCTGGCTGAACGGCATACTCGTGACGCGCATGCAAATGCCGCCGTTCATCGTGACGCTGGGCACCCTCAGCATCATTGGCGCCCTCAACACTTTCTATTCACAGAGCGAAACGATTCGCACGCAGGACATCGAGGAGAAGGCGCCGTTCCTGCAGCTCATGGGCGTTCCCTTTAACGTCGGAAGCGCGAGAATCATCCTTGCGAGCTTCCTGTTGATCGTATTGGCGATTATTTTCTGGTACGTGCTCAACCGCACGGCCTATGGCCGGCACATTTACGCCACCGGGGACGACCCGGAAGCGGCGCGACTGGCCGGCATCAACACCGACCGGATCTTGCTCAGTGTTTATGTTCTGGCGGGGTTCATCGCAGCGATCGCCGGCTGGGCGCTGATCGGCCGCATCGGCGCCATCAGCCCGACCGCGGGCGCCAACGGCAACCTCGACAGCATCACCGCGGTCGTGATCGGCGGCACGAGCCTGTTCGGCGGCCGCGGCTCGATTGTCGGCACTCTGATCGGGGCGCTGATCGTCGGCGTGTTCCGCTCGGCGGTGTCGCTCGCGGGCCTTGACGTGCTGTGGCAGGAATTCGCCATCGGCGTGCTAATCATCGTCGCGGTGGCGCTCGATCAATGGATTCGGAGGATCTCCAAGTGAGCGTCGAACCGATCCTGCAGGCCCGCTCGCTCGTCAAGCGCTACGGTCGCGTCACGGCGATGGACCACGCCGACTTCGATCTCTATCCCGGCGAGATTCTCGCGGTGATCGGCGATAACGGCGCCGGCAAGTCCTCGATGATTAAGGCGCTCTGCGGCGCCGTGATCCCCGATTCCGGCGACATCCGCCTCGCTGGAGAGACCGTTCACTTCCGGTCGCCGATCGATGCGCGGGAGGCCGGCATCGAGACCGTCTACCAGAACCTTGCGCTTTCGCCGGCGCTGTCGATCGCCGACAACATGTTTCTTGGACGGGAAATACGCGCGGAAGGATTTTTCGGCGCCTACTTTCGCGCGCTCGACCGGGCGAAGATGCAGAAGTTCTCGCGCGAGAAGCTCAACGAACTGGGGCTGATGACGATTCAGAACATCAATCAGCCGGTCGAGACGCTGTCGGGGGGCCAGCGCCAGGGGGTTGCTGTTGCGCGTGCTGCGGCCTTTGCCAAGCGTGTCGTCATCATGGACGAGCCGACGGCGGCGCTCGGGGTCAAGGAATCGCGCCGGGTGCTCGAACTCATTCTCGACGTAAAGAAGCGGGGGATGCCGATCATCCTGATCTCGCACAATATGCCGCACGTGTTCGAGGTCGCCGACCGCATTCATATCCATCGCCTTGGACGGCGGCTGACCGTGGTCGACCCAAAAAAAATCACGATGTCGGACGCCGTCGCGATGATGACGGGCGCCATGGCGCCGCCTGTCGAAGCCGAGGCCGCGTAAGTCTGCGCTTGAGCGCCGAAGCCGCGCTGCGTTCATCCGCCGAAGCGCGACTTGCGCCAGCCGAGTTTGGCGCTTATCTGGCCGAGGAGTAGCGTGCTCCATCGCCGCTACAATCAATGAAATTGGGAGCACTCTAGCATGCGATACCGACCGCTCGGCCGAACGGGTCAATATGTCTCGGAAATCTGCCTCGGCACGATGACGTTTAGCGGCGGGTCCGGGTTCTGGCGCGCGATCGGCGCCCTCGATCAAGCGAGCTCCACCGCGCTTGTCGGCCGCGCCATCGAAGCGGGGGTCAATTTCTTCGACACCGCCAATGTCTATTCCGAAGGCCAGTCCGAGATTCAACTCGGGCAGGCGCTGCGCGACCTCGGAGTGAAGCGCGAGGACGTGATCGTCGCAACGAAAGTGCGCAGCCGAATGGGGCCGGGCCCGAACGCCGTCGGCCTCTCGCGCGGTCACATCATGGACGAGATCGCCGCCAGCCTGAAGCGCCTGGGCGTCGATCATGTGGATCTCTACCAGATCCACGGCTTTGATCCCGTCACGCCGCTCGAGCAGACGATGCGCGCGCTCGACGACTGCGTGACCCGGGGGCTGGTGCGAACCATCGGCTGCTCCAACCTCGCCGCCTGGCAGATCATGAAGGCGCTCGCTATCTCCGACAAGGACGGTCTCGCCCGCTTCGAGACCGTGCAGGCCTATTATTCCATTGCGGGGCGCGAACTCGAGCGGGAGATCCTGCCGCTCGTCGAGGACCAGGGTCTCGGCGTCATGGTGTGGAGTCCGCTGGCCGGCGGGTTTCTGTCGGGCAAGTTCGCCCGCGACAAGCGGGGCGACAACGATTCACGCCGTACGGTCTTCGACTTTCCGCCGGTGGAGAAGGAGCGCGCCTTCGACATTATCGACGTTATGGCGACGGTCGCCAAAGCGCATGACGCCTCGGTCGCGCGCGTCGCCCTCGCGTGGCTTCTGCAGCGCAAAGGCGTCATGAGCGTCATTATCGGCGCAAAGACGGTCCAGCAGCTCGACGACAATATCGCTGCGGCCGACCTCAAGCTGACCGACGAGGAGATCGCCAGGCTCGACGCCGTCAGCGCGCTCAAGCCTGAATATCCGGGCTGGATGCTGGCAAGGCAGGCGGAAGGCCGAGTGCCGGCGCCGAAGGCTTAACGCCCAGAGGCACATGCAAGGGAGGACGCCGGTTTGAGCAAGGTCAAGTGGGGCGTATTGGGCGTCGCCAAGATCGCCGTCGAGAAAGTGATCCCGGCGATGCAGCGCGGCGATGTCTCGCAGATCGCCGGGATCGCTTCGCGCGATTTCGGCAGGGCGCGCAAGGCCGCCGATGCGCTCGGCATCGCGCGCGCCTACGGCTCTTATGAGGATTTGCTCGCCGATCCCGACATCGAGGCCGTCTACAATCCGCTGCCCAATGAGTTGCATGTCCCCTGGACCATCAAGGCGCTGGAAGCCGGCAAGCATGTCTTATGCGAGAAACCGATTGCCCTCGACGCGAAAGAGGCGCGCATGCTGATCGATGCGCGCGAGCGGTCGGGGCGGCTCGTCGCCGAAGCCTTCATGGTGCGCTACCATCCGCAGTGGCGGCGCGCGCGCGAACTCGTCGCGGCGGGCGCGATCGGCGTGGCCGGCGCGATCCAGACCTTCTTCTCCTATCGCCTGCTTGATCCCGAAAATGTGCGCAACCGGCCGCCGGGCGGCGGCGGCCTCTACGACATCGGCTGCTACGCCATCCTGACCGCGCGCCATATTTTCGGCGCCGAACCGACGCGCGTTGTCGCGACTTTGAATCGCGATCCGAATTTCGGCACCGACCGTCTCGTCAGCGCAATTCTCGAATTCCCCGGCGGCCGGCACCTGACTTTCAGTGCCGCGACCCAATTGTCGGCGCATCAGCGCGTGACCATTGTCGGCGATGCGGGACGGATCGAGGTCGAAATCCCGTTCAACGCGCCGCCCGACCGGCCGACGAAAATGCTGATCGACTCCGGCGCGGATTTGTTCGGCGGCGGAGCGCGGGTCGAGGAATTCTCCACCTGCGATCAATATACGCTGCAAGGCGACGCCTTTTCGCGCGCCGTGCTTGGGCAGGCTCCGCTCGAATTTCCGATCGAGGACGCTCTGTTGAACATGCGCGTCATCGACGCGCTGTTCCGCTCGGCGGAACGCGGATCGTGGGAGACGCCATAGACGGCCGCGACAGCAGCACGGCGGCGAGGATGATCGCGCCACCCGTCATCTGCAGCGCCGTCATCGCTTCGCCGAGCACGCCCCAGGCGAAAAGGGCCGAGAAGGGCGGCTGCGCAAGGATGACGAGGGCGATCAGACCGACCGGCGCGCGGCCGACCGCGACCGACGTGAGCCCCTGGCCGATGGCGTGCGAGACCACACCAAGCAGGACGACGATCGTCCAGCCGAGCACGGTCGAAGGGATCATCGTCTCGCGGTGCAACAGCGCGGCGATGGTCAAGGCGACGGCCGATACCGCGGCCGACCACAGCGTCGCGGTCGGAGCGTCGAGGTCGGCGCGCAGCAATTTGATGATGAGCAGATAGCTGGCGTAGGCGGTCGCCGCCGCAAACGCGAAAGCGTCGCCGTGGCGGACCTGGGACGGAGCGACCATGCCCGCCATGACCCAGGCGCCAACGAGCGCAAGCGCGAGTGCGAGCCATACGCGCCAGGGCGCGTGCTCCTCAAAGAAGATCGCCCCGCCGATCACCGCCAGAATTGGCGCCACATTGCCGATGAAGGTTGCATTTGCGACCTTGGTGCCGTTGATCGCAATATGGAACAAGCCGACATCGATGGCGAAGGCGAGGCCCGCGAAGATCAGCGGAACGGCAACTCGACGAAGGTCGGGCGCTTGCGTCTGACCGCGCCTTGCGACACCCGCCCAGACCGCGAGCGCGGGCACCGCGAGGCCCATGCGCCAGGCCGCGCCCGCAAGCGGGCCGACATCGAGAAAGCGCACCAGGATACCCGACCAGGCGATGATCGCGGTTCCTGTAAGAAGGGCAATGACGCCGATACGATCGGCCGCCGGAGCCCGTTTGGCCGTCTCCGGCTCGACTTTGGCGTTCATGGCCGCTGGGCTATCCGATTCGTCGAGGCCAGCGCCAGTTTGCGGGCCGCAGATTTGCGATCTCTGTACTACGGGAAGCGCCGTTGACGAACATGACCCATCGAAGCGTCCTCATGGTCGATCTGGACGGCACGCTGACCGATCCGGCCGAGGGCATCGTCGGGTGCTTCCGCTATGCGCTCGAGAGGCTGGGGCGGAGCGCGCCGCCTGCCGCCGACCTCACCTGGATCATCGGCCCATCTTTGCGCCGATCGTTTGCCGACGTTCTTGATGGGGCGGCGGATCCGGAGAAGGCGCTCGCCATCTACCGCTCGTGCTATTCGAAGGAAGGCCTTTTCGCCGCGGTCGTCTATGACGGCGTCCCGGAGGCGCTGGCGGCGCTGAAGGGGGCGGGGGTCCGCCTCATTCTCTGCACCGCGAAGCCTCACGTCTACGCGGCCCGCATCCTGCAGCACTTCGATCTCGAGCGCTATTTCGAGGCCGCATACGGGGCCGAACTCGACGGCCGTCTCGAGGACAAGGGCGAGCTCATCGCCCATATCCTTGGTGAGCGCCGCCTCGACGCCGGCGACTGCGTCATGTGGGGCGACCGCAGGCACGACGTCATTGCCGCGCGGCGCCACGGCATCCCGACCATCGGCGCACTTTGGGGTTACGGTGGCGAACAGGAGCTTCGCCTGGCCGGGGCGGACGCGCTCTGCGCGCAGCCCTCCGAAGTTCCCGAGGCCTTTCAGCTCTTTCCCCGTGCCGGAGCCAGTGGCAGAAGCCGCCGCATGACTGATGCCGCCTCGAAACATGTCGAGTTGCCTGAGCCGCCGCGGGCCGAGATTCGCCCTTCAACCCGCTCGGCCCACGGCCTGACCTGGGACGACGGTTACGCCTGGATTCGGGCCGCGAACTGGCGCGACGTATTGCGCGACCCGAGCCAGCTGCCAGGCGACATCCGGGCGCTCCTCGAGGCGGAGAACGCCTATGCCGCCGCGATGCTGGCGCCGACAGCCGATCTGCAGAAAGAGCTCGTGCGGGAAATGCGCGCCAGGCTCAAAGAGGACGACAGCGAGCCTCTGCAGGCCGATGGACCCTACGCCTATTATTCGCGCTACCGTCCAAGCGGCCAGCATCGGATCTATTGCAGACAGCCGCGCGAGGGCGGCGACGAGATCGTGCTGATCGACGGCGACGCGCGGGCGAAGGGATTGGCGTTCTTTCATCTCGCCTCCGCCGCCCATTCGTTCGATCATACGAAGTTCGCCTGGAGCGCCGACGATCTCGGCTCGGAAATCCTCACCATTCGCGTGCGCGACATCGGGCGCGGCCAGGACCTCGCCGACCGCGTCGCCAACGCGACCGACGACATCGTCTGGACGCGAGATTCCAAAGCCTTTCTCTATGTCGAGCAGGATGAGGACCATCGTCCATTCCGGGTGATGCTGCATCGGCTCGGGACGCCGCAGGGCGACGACGTCGAGGTCTTCGCCGAGCCGGACCCCGCCTGGTTCATCGGCGTAGAGGCGACCCGGCTACGCTGCTCGGCGCTGATTGTCGTGCACGGCCACGACAGCTCGGAAACCCACGTCATCGATCTCGAGGCGCCGACCGCAAAGCCGATGCTGGTCGCGCCCCGGCGCTCCGGCCTCTTCTATGACGTCATGGATCATGGCGACTGTTTCTACATCCGCACGAACGCGAATGCTCGCGACTTCAAGATCGTCGTCGCGCCTCCTGAGGCTCCGGGCGAAGAGAACTGGCGCGACGTCGTTCCGCATCACGACGGCCGCTTCATCGCCGACGCGACCCTCTTCAGGCATCATCTCGTTGTGCTCACGCGCGAAGACAGCCGCCCGCGCCTTGAGGTGCACGATTTGAAGACTGGCGCGGCGCATGACATCGCCTTCGAGGGGGAGACCTACGCGCTCGATTTCGAAACCGTGTACGAATTCGACACGACGCTTCTCCGCTTCAGCTATTCCTCGATGAACCGGCCCGCTGAAACGTACGACTACGATTGCGCCACGCGTGTGCGGACCCTCGTCAAGCAGCAGATGACCCCGCCGGGTTTCGACCCCGCAGCCTATGTCGTCCGCCTCCTCTTCGCGCGCGCGGATGACGGCGAGCGCGTGCCGGTTTCGCTCCTGATGAGGCGCGATTCTGGGCTCGACGGTTCTGCGCCGCTGCTGCTCACCGGCTACGGCGCCTATGGCTATTCGTTCGAGGCGAGCTTCGCCACTAACCGGCTGTCGCTGGTCGATCGCGGCTTCGTCTACGCGATCGCCCATGTGCGCGGCGGCACGGACAAGGGCTGGGGCTGGTATGAGGACGGCAAGCTCGCAAAGAAGCCGAACACGTTCACCGACTTCATCGCCGTCGCGCGGCATCTGATCGGTGAGGGCTATACGAGCAAGGGCCGGATCGTCGCCCACGGCGGCAGCGCGGGCGGCCTCTTGATGGGCGCGATCGCGAACACGGCGCCCGACCTCTTCGCCGGGATCATCGCCGACGTGCCCTTCGTCGATGCGCTCTCGACCATTCTCGACGAGACCTTGCCGCTAACGCCGCCGGAATGGCTCGAATGGGGCGACCCGATCCGGGACAGGACAGCTTTCGACGTCATCCGTTCCTACAGCCCCAACGACAACGTGCGGGCGCAGGCCTATCCGGCGATCCTGGCGCTTGCCGGTCTTACCGACCCGCGGGTGACCTATTGGGAGCCTGCCAAATGGGTGGCGCGGCTTCGCGCCACCATGACCGGCGGCGGGCCGATCCTGCTCGTGACAGCAATGGAGGCGGGGCACGGCGGCCGGCCGGGACGGTTCGACCGGCTCGAGGAGGTCGCCCGCAACTTCGCTTTCGCCATCGCTTGCGTGAGTGGCGGGCTTGCTTGGTCCAAGGCGAGTTGACGAACTCATGGAAAAACGAATTCCCGGTAAAACTCAGCTCGCCGTCTCGCGCCTTCCAATCGAACGGATGAGGTCCGCCCGAATTCAACGCCAAGATGGATGCTCCTTGTTTTCGGCTATTGAGCGGGAACGATCACCAGCTTTCCTTTAGGAGAGCCTGTCCTCTCGAGTTCGACCACGGCCGGGATCGCCTCGGACAGCGGCGCGATGCGGCCGATCGTCGGGACGAGCTTGCCCTGCTCTGCCGCTTCGGCAACGGCCGCCAGGGATTGTGGCGTCGGATTGCCGAACGCCAAGTAATGTCGCGACGGGAGCAGGCAGCCGATCAGTTTGGCGAACGTTGGGACGATGTGCAGCGACATGCCGCCGCGTTTCAGCATCGCGCCGCACTGGCTCAGCGACAGCGCGCTTGCCGTATCGAAGACCACGTCGAAGCGATGCCGATACGGGCCGATGTCGAAGGCGCGATAGTCGACGACTTCGCCCACGCCCAGCGCTAGCGCTTCCTCGCGCCCGGATGCGCTGCAACTGCCGACGATGTTTGCGCCGCGCATGCGCGCAATCTGCACCGCCGAACGTCCAACCCCGCCCAGACACCCGGTGATGAAGACTGACTGACCAGCGCTCAGCCTTGCCTTCGCCTCCAGCGCGTTCCACGCCGTAAGGCTCACTATGGTCAAGGCGGCCGCCTGCTCGAATGAGATGGAGGATGGCTTGAGCTCAACGTTTTTTTCGTCGGCGACGACGTATTCGGCAAACGCGCCCGCTTGACGAATGGAGGTGACGCCGAAGACTTCGTCGCCCACCTTGAGCCGTGCTACCCCGGGCCCGACGGCATCGACCACGCCGGCGAAATCATGGCCCAGGCCGCGCGGAAACCGGAAGCCGGTAAGCGCTTTCATCTCGCCCCGGCGAATTTTCCAGTCCATCGGGTTGGCCGATGCGGCCCTGACCTGAACGCGAATTTGCCCTCGCCCGGCCTCAGGCGGCGGCGCCTCGTCCAGTCGCAGTTCCTCCGGGGCGCCATAGTGGCGATATTGAACGCGCTTCATAACCAATTCCCTCGATCCGTTCGGCCTCGACTTGGCGCCATCATCGCCCGTCCCACCACACCCAGACGAAGCCTGCGGCGAGCACCGCCTCCGCGACGACCGAGCGGAAGACGCCAGCGCCAACTCGTCGCGCCAGGAACTCGAAGAGCCCGAGACACGCGAGCAGCGCGATCGCTCCGCCCGTGACCAGACACACCGCCGAGCGGAGATCCGAGGGGGCAGCAGCACGTCCAATGAAGAACATCAGGGCGAGGCCGAGATAGATCGCGCCAATCCGGCGAGATACGAACAAGCGAGCCAGCGGTATCCTGGATGCCCCACTCCTTGAGCACGGAAGCCCCGGCGAAGATGAAGCGGACGCCGAGAAGGCAGCCGGCACACGTCATGACGAGCGCAATTACCTGAAAGGTGGAAGGTCATTGTCGGTGAGGCTTATCCCTTTGACTCAGGGGGGTCTATAGGTAGTGGGTGCTGACGAAAGACTGCTTTGTGGGGCGCGCGGCGGCTGATGATGTCGCGATAGGTTTCTGGCGTGCGGTGCGCGGCGAGCCCGAGTACCGTTTCGAACGAGACGTGCCGATGAAAGCGGCGGTTGTAGCGAAAGACGAACTCATCGAGATAGGCGTCGACATGCTTGCGCCGCAGGCCGTGATATGTGCCCAGCGCCCAGCGCTTCAGCAACGAGAAGGCGCGGTGGCTCCAGGGCAGGACGACGTTGGCCGCCATGTTACCGACAACGCGCGGATCGTGCCGGTAGTCGCCCGACAGCCCCGGATAAGCGGCGTGGCCGTCGGTGATCAGCGTCGTGCCAGGCTTCACGTTGGCGCGCACGAACGCCTCGATCGATTTGGCCGAGTTGTCGGCGATCACGGCCAGGCGCAACCGACCCGAACGGGTGTCGAGATACTTTGCGCCCTTGCGCCTCGGCTTCGGCCTGCCGGCACCGCGGTCGATCACCTCGACGGCGCCGACGACCAGGATTTTGCCGGCGGAGCCGGGCTCGAAGGACGCGTCGCCGGTGCGGAAGGGAATTCGTCTGATCCACCTCGACGACGCCTTCGAGAAGATCGCGGTCGGGATCGACCATCGAGCGCCGAAGCTTCTGCGCCAGCAGCCAGGCCGTCTTGTAGGTGACGCCGAGTTGGTCCTCCAATTGTCGCGCCGACATGCCGTTGGAATGCGTCGCCATTAGATGCGCCGCCCAGAACCACGTCGTCAGCGGCAATTTCGATCGATGCATCGCCGTGCCGGCGGTGAGCGAGGTCTGCCGTCCGCAATCGAGGCATTCCAACAGGCGCGGACGGCTCTTCAAGGCCACAGCGCGGCCCCCGCCGCAGGCGGGACAAACAAACCCGTCCCGCCAGCGTCGCGCAGACAGAAACGCATCGCAACGCGCCTCGTCAGGAAATTCTCGCTGGAACTCCGCCAGCGTGCGCCCGCGCCCCACCGCTCCGCGCTCCGAACCGGCGCTGGCCTCAAGCGCGCCCAGCTTCAGACACTACATCTAGCGGAACCTAGTCAACGGGATAAGCCTCTTGTCGGTCGCCCTTGATCAAGTGACTGGAATCAACATGCTCGTATCCTGACGTATGGAATAGGTCGACCCGGGGTCCCAACTGCGTGCGCGTAGCCAAAAGCGCACGAATTAAAACCAAATTAGCGCTGATTTGGTTCACTATTGTTTCCCTTGTTGCGACTCAGCGAATATCGCTCTGTAGCCAATTCGTTGAACAATTGACGATTACGCCGAAAGAGATCATGGACGTTTGAGCGCAGACGATCTATGCTCTATCGTCTATAACTTGTTGGAGATCGTCCAAAGATGGATCCGCTGTCCCAAGTCATCTCGTTTCTGGAGCTGAGAAACTATCGCGTCGGCGGCTTCGAGGCGGGCGGCGACTGGTCGATCCGCTTCGATCCATTTAAGGGGGTTAAATGCTACGCCGTGACCTCGGGCGCATGCTGGCTCGCGGTGGAGGGGGCTGGCGAGCCGGTGCTTTTCCAGCAGGGCGACTGCCTCCTGTTGCCCCACGGCTCGCCGTTTCGAGTCGCAAGCGATCCGGCCCTGCCGCCCGAGGATTGGAAGCGCCACTTTCTCGGCGCCCGCGAAGGCGCGCTGGTCAAGCTGAACGACGGCGGCGGGGTGACGGTGCTCGGCGGCCATTTCCAGCTCGCCGGGCCGCAGGCGGAGATGCTGATCGGCACGCTGCCGCCGATCGTCCATTTGCAGAGCAAGACCGATCGCGAGAATTTGCGCTGGGCCTTCGACCGGATGCGGCAGGAGATGGTCGATGCCAAGCCGGGAGGCGTCCTGATCATACAGCAGCTCGCCACCATGATCTTCGTCCAGGCGCTCCGCCTCTATCTCGACGACAGTAAGGGCGTCGGCTGGCTGTTTGCGCTCTCCGACAAGCATGTGGGGGCGGCGATCGCGGCGATCCACCGCCAGCCGGCGCGGCGCTGGACGGTGGCGGCGCTGGCCCTCGAGGTCGGCATGTCGCGATCCGGCTTCGCAGCGCGATTTGGGCAATTGGTCGGCGACGGACCGATCGAATATCTCACGCGCTGGCGGATGCTGCTCGCTGGACGCAGCCTGTCGCGCGGCGAACCCGTCGGCGCTATCGCCCGTGCGCTCGGGTATGAATCGGAAAGCGCGTTTCGCACTGCCTATAAGCGCGTGATGGGCGCCACGCCTCGCCATCACGCGCGCCTGGCGGCGGTTGCATAGGAGGCAGGCCCTCCTTCCCCCCTCGCGGGGGAAGGTGTCGTTGCGAAGCAACGACGGATGAGCATCTGTGATGGGAGTCAAGCGTGAAGAGGCTCCCAGAGTCGATTTTGAGCGACGAGGGTATTGGCGAGAACGAGGAGTTTTCGCATGACGGCGGTGATGGCGACTTTGGGCTTTTTTCCGCTGGCGATGAGACGGTCGTAGAAGACTTTGAAGGCTGGATTGTGTCGAGAGGCGGAAAGGGCGGCCATGTACAAGGAGCGTCGCAGGTGGGGTCGTCCGCCTCTGATGTGGCGCGCGCCGTGGTGCTGGCCGCTGTCGTAGGCGATGGGGGCAAGGCCGACGATCATGGCGGTCTCTTTGGCGGAGAGAGGGCCGAGTTCGATGAGGCCGACGATGAGGGCGATAGCGGTTGCGATCCCGACGCCGGGGATGGAGGTGAGGATAGCGAAGCGGCGGGCAAGGAGCGGATCGGCGGCGATCAGGCGCTGGATTTCGGCCTCGAGATTGGCGATGGCGGTTTCGAGGGCGCGGAACTGACGCTTGAGCTCGAGGACGGCGGGGGAGTCTTGCTCGCGCCGAGCTGGTTGAGAAGGGCGGTTCGGGCGGCGAGGGCGGCGTCGCGGCAGCGCAGCAACTCTTGAAGGCTTTCCAGGATTTGCTGGGAGGCGAGCTCGCATCGGGCTCGAGGCTTTCGCCGAAGATGGCCAGCATCGGCAGTCGACGCATCGGTTTTGGCGAAAGCGCCGACGGCGTCGGCGAACAGGCGCGAACGGGAGGGATTGACGACGGCGACGGGGAACCCGCTGGCGTGGAGAAAGCGATGAGCCAGGCGGTGGAACTTGCCGGTCGCCTCCATGACCACGAGCGCGACATCGTAAGCCTAAGACAACGCTTCAGTCGTTTTAGACCGTGGGTATCGTTGGCGAACGCGTATCTCAAACCGAGCGGATGGATGAAGACGTCGAGTTTTGCTTTACAGACGTCGATGCCGAGGTAGACTTGCGTTGCGCTTCGTTCGGGCAAAACCTTGCCTTGCATGCGGGACTTGCTCCCCATCATCTGTTCAGGACAGGCGCGAAGGGCGGACGGATCAAGCTCATCCACGGATCTAAGCCAAGGGGTGCACGATCCCGCCCGCCCGACCGCCCGGGGGTGGCCACCCCCGGGCGGTCATCCCAAGGCTTAAGCCGATTCGGGACGAAACGATCATGCAAGGGGGGTCGCGCGGAGCGCGACGGCTTCGTATGTTCGGGGTACGAATGTCGCATAGCATGGCGCTATGACGGAAGAAGTCCCGCGCTCCCTACTCCGCCGTTTCGCCCGCGAGCAGCGGGCGCAAGCCGTTCAGGCGGAGGCGCTAATCTGGCGTGCGGTTCGCAATCGGAGATGCGATGGCGCGAAGTTTCAAAGACAGGTTCCGTTGGGCAATTATATCCTTGATTTTGTGTGCTTCGAGCATCGATTGATTGTCGAAATTGACGGGCCAAGTCATGATGTCCCGGAGCGGCGGCTTGCCGACGAAGTTCGCGACGTCTGGTTGCGAGAGCAGGGCTTTCGGGTTCTCAGGTTGCCGAACGAGCTTGTGATTGCGTCGACGGAACTGGCGGTTGCGCGGATCCGCGATGCAATGACGAATTGAGCGGAACTTCACGAAGCCCTCGCTCCGCGCGACCCCCCTCATCCGGCGGGCTTCGCCCGCCACCTTCCCCCTCAAGGGGGGAAGGAGGGCGTCCAGCGGCCCGCCGCTCACGCGAGCGATGGCGAAAACGAAGTTGTTGGTGACCTCTTCGAGCCTGTCGAACCGTCCCGGCTGGCCGCCTTTTGAGGGGCGGGTGTGCTAACGCCATCAACTCACTGAAACGTGGCCATTCAGGAAGGAAGGACGCTCACCCTTCCTCACCTGCTCTACGATCCCGACCAGCGCGACACGCCCCAGCCGATCGGTTTGCGCTTGTTTCCGGGATGGGCGGGATCGGGGCCCCAGATCGCCTGATAGGTGTCGAAGCATCGACCCGCCCGCTGGAGGGCGACGCCCACGCCGATCAGCGCAATCCACCAGAGCGCGAGGACGAGCGGCATCCAGCGTGGCGCGTCGACGAGCGCGAGCCCGAGAGCGGTCGCGGCTAGGGCAAACGGCACGGCGATCCATCCAAGGCTCTTGTGAACCCTCTCGAAAACGATGCGCCGCGGCGTCATGTCGTAATGATCGCCACGAAGCGTGGGTTCGGTCGGTCCGCCTTTGTGGCCGCGCAGCAGAGCAGCGGCGACCTGCACCCAGCCAATAACGACCGCCATCCAGCCGCAGAGGCGATGAATCGCCGCCGCGCCGCCGGCGCCGCTTGCGTTCTCGAACGCGATGAGGAGCCCCAGCGTCATTGCCGCGACGCCGGCGCTCTGCACCCAGAGATGCGTGCGCCACCAGCGCTTGTTGTCGAGCGCGCGCGGCCAGTCCTGGCCCGGTGTCACCTTGAAATAGCGCGCCGCGAGCATGCCGATCGGCAGCAGAAAGCTCCAGCTCAGCACCATCAGCCGCCCATGCCAGGCGGCCCAAGGCGCGATCGCATGATCGGGCGCGCCGGAGATCGGCGTCAGAAGCCATTCGATCATGGTTGTCGCCCGCGCGTCTACCATTGCCCGTTCTGCGCCGCTGCGCCGGTCACGATTCTTAGCGGCATTAGCGCTTCAAACGTAGCACGTTCGTCGCTACGTTCTTGCTCGGCCGCGCTGCGGCGCCAGAAACGAAGAACGCGAAGTTAGAAGATACTTATTCCACTCCCCAAACTCGGTTCTTCCAAACCCCCAATTCCTCTTGCTGAAAAGCAACAGAAAGCTGCTTGGCATCTTTTGGCGTGCCAATAAATGAGATTCCTCGAAAGAAACATTCACTGAAAGACACATGCGAAAGTAGAAATCCTTTAGAAACGCGGGGCCAGTTATAAGACATTTTTCGAACGTTCGATTTGAGATGAACGGAGCGTCGCTTTTGACTAACTCGATTTTATCGATACTTCTTCTCTTACGTAACGAACCTTATCTTGGACGTTGGACTTCACTTCCGGGTTTGGGCGACGCGTTTTAAACCGGACATCGGCCCAGAGGGTCAGCGCCGCGCCGCACGCAGAGTCCCGTTATGAGCACGTACCAGGGGCTGCCCGTAAGTCCTGTCGCAAAAGATGACAGGGTGCTTATCAATGCACCCCAGTGATCCTCGAGGACCTTATCAAAGCCGAGATGTTCGGCCAGTTTAGCGGCGGGAGTTTGCAGAAACGGAACGACCAATACGGTGACGACCGCCCCAACCGCCCAGCTGATAAATGACCTGATCGCACGCCGACAGCCCTGACTTCGTGTGCGCCTTTGCGCAATCGATGCCGGGCAAATGGCATTGGAAAAGTGCGCCCAACGCCGCCCGATCATTTAGTCTAGCTACCCCGTTCGTAGCTAAATGCGGGTCTCGGTCGTTAAACCGCTTGTGTCGTTCGGGCCAAATACCGAGTGGCGGGGCCTGCTTATGCGGAGAAGCTCGCCATCGCCTTCTCGACGATCACTGCGCCGGCTTCCTGGACAAAATGGCCGGCGTCGGCAAGCTCCAGCGGCGGCGGGCAGTTTCGAATGTTGGCCCGCAGCGCCCGCATCGCCGGCGGACCGAGAACCGGATCCTGCATGCCGATCGCCATGAAGCTCTTGCCGGTCCAGGTCTTCGACCAGAAATCCCTCGCCCGGCGCGATAGCGCGGCGCCCTCGGCGTCTGGCCGGTCCGGCACGAGATTGGGGAAGCGCCGCACGCCGGACTTGTAGCGCGCGTCCGGAAAGGGCGCCGCATAGGCGGCCGCCTCGGCGTCGCTTAAAGACGGAACCGCCCGCTTCATCAGCGCCGCGACGTCCATGTCGGGCTTGCTGTTGGAGAAGGCGCGCCAGGCAAGGAAGCCTTCGCCGAGCGGAACGTCGCCCGTGCCGAGGCCCGTGTTCATCACCAGGAGCCGTTCGAAGCGCGCGGGCATGTCCATCGGAATCGTGAGCCCGATGAGCCCGCCCCAGTCCTGACAGACGAGGGTGATGCGCTTGAGGTCGAGCGCCTCGATCAAGGCGATGATGGCGTCGCGATGAAAGGCGAAGGTGTAGGTCGCTTCATCTTCCGGCTTGTCCGAGCGGCCAAAGCCGAAAAAATCCGGCGCGACGACGCGGAGATTCGCAGCGAGAAGAGCGGGAATCATCTTGCGGTAGAGATAGGACCAGGTTGGCTGGCCATGCAGGCAGAGCGCGACCGGCCCGTCGCGCGGGCCTTCGTCGAGAGTATGCATGCGCAAGGCCCCGGCGCCTTCAAGGTAATGAGGCGCGAAGGAGTATCCAGGCAAGTCGGCGAAGCGTTCGTCCGGGGTGCGCAGAGCTTTCATGGGCGTCGTGTCCTCCAAAAGTCGAGATGGCGATGAAGGGGCAGGAGCGAACCAACGCCCTTCCCATGCGTAGACTGCAATACGCCGGAGCCTCCACGCGCTCTTTTGCAGCCGCCGGATCTCCTGTTTCACCCGCCTGTTATGGCCCTGATAAGTAAGAAATAGCCCCTGTTAGCCGCCTGTTATTTTGCTGTCGCCTTGCGTGCGGTTTCTTTCGTAAGCCGCTGACAAATCAGGGTCTTCTCGCGAACTGATAGGATGAAATCCCCCTTTTTTCTGCCCATAACAGGCCATAACAGGCATGAAGATGGCGCGCGGTCGCTGTCGAACGCATGCGCGGGCTGCATAACGCCC
This sequence comes from uncultured Alphaproteobacteria bacterium, assembly GCA_963787135.1. GTDB lineage: Bacteria > Pseudomonadota > Alphaproteobacteria > Rhizobiales > Beijerinckiaceae > Roseiarcus. The sequence goes on from CAWBBW010000020.1 coordinate 32,395, forward strand.
GCACGCAGATCTAAGGAGGAGCGATGGTGAGCGCGATCGTCCCCACGCCTTCGATCCGGCCCTCGAGGACGTCGCCGGGCTTGACCGGGCCGACGCCTTCCGGCGTTCCGGTGAAGATCAGGTCGCCCGGTTCGAGATGGTAGAAGAGCGACAGGTCCGCGATCAGTTCGCGTACGTTCCAGATCAGCTTGTCGAGGTCCGAGCGCTGGCGGATCTCTTTGTTCACCGAGAGCTCGATTGCTCCGCGCTCGAGCACGACGCCCGGCGCGGGGACGATGTCCGACACGACGGCGGAGCCTTCGACATTCTTGGCGAGGTCCCACGGCCGACCCTTGTCCCGGAGCGCGAACTGGAGGTCGCGGCGCGTCATGTCGAGGCCGCAGGCATAGCCGTAGATCAGCCGGTGCGCATTCTCGACTGTCACGCGGAAACCGCGATCGCCGATCACGACGACGAGCTCCATCTCGTGGTGATAATTGGCCGTTTCCGGAGGATAGGCGACGCTCGCGCCCGACTCGACGAGCGCCTGGGGCGACTTGGTGAAGTAGAACGGACGGTCCACGGACCTGTCGACCGGGCGGCCCATCTCGGCGGCGTGCGCGTGATAATTGCGCCCGACGAAGAAGAGGCGGTTGACCGGAGCTCGCGCGGCCGCTCCCCGAACGGCGAGAGACTGGATGGGCGGCGGACTCCAGAGGTAAGGCGATTGGGTCATGAAGGATCCTGAGATGGGAAGTCGCAACCGCGAGGACCGGACCTTACTCCTCCTCGTCGCCGGGTTCCTGCTCGACGGACGGCCCCGGGATGACATAGCCGCCTTTCAGCCAGCGATGCAGGTCGACGTCGGCGCAGCGCTTGGAGCAGAACGGGTCATACCTCTCGCTGCGCGGCTTGCCGCAGTTCGGGCAGACGCGGTTCTTCTGCTCCTTTGCAGGCCGTTCCGGCGGCGTGTTGTCGTTGGCGTCAGCGTTCATTTGAGCAGGTTCGCGACCCATTGCCGATGGGGATAATAGCCTTCGCCCGCAAGCAGCGCCGCGGCCTCCGCGAGCGGCAGGCCGACGACATTGGAGTAGGAGCCGACAAGCCGCACGATGAAGGCGCCTGCGAGGCCCTGGATGGCGTAGCCGCCGGCCTTGCCGCGCCACTCGCCGCTGCCGAGATAGGCCTCGATCTCCTCGCGCGACAGGCGCTTGAAGCGCACGCGCGTCTCGACCAGCCGCCGCCTCAGCCCGCCGCCTGGCGTCGCCAGGGCGAGGCCGGTATAGACCCGATGCGCACGGCCCGACAGGAGGCGCAAGCACGCTTCCGCCTCGTCGAGAATTCTCGCATTTCGGCAGCATCCGCCGCCCGACGCAGACCACTGTGTCGGCGGCGAGCGTCAGGCAGGGAACGAGCTCGGGGACTTTGAGCGCAAGCGCAGCGGAGGTTGTCGCCTTTTCCGAGGCCAGCCTCTGAGCGAGCGCGCGCGGCGATTCGCCGCGCCGCGGCGTTTCGTCGATTTCGGACGGAAGAACGGAATCGGGCTCGACGCCGATCTGGGCCAGGAGCGCAAGCCGCCGCGGCGAGCCGGAGGCCAACACGAAACGGGGGCGAGGTCGGGAGGAACTCAAGGTCCGGTTCCAGGGATGCGCCGCAGCGCCGCCCTCACTTGAAGCGGTAGGTGATGCGGCCCTTGGTCAGGTCGTAGGGCGTCATTTCGACAAGGACCTTGTCCCCCGCAAGCACGCGGATGCGGTTCTTGCGCATTTTGCCCGCGGTATGGGCGATAATCTCGTGATCATTCTCCAACTTGACGCGAAAGGTCGCGTTGGGGAGCAACTCGACCACGAATCCCGGGAATTCCAACAGTTCTTCTTTCGACATAGGGCTCCTTCTAGGGTCGCCGCCTCGGCGATTGCAAGCGTCCGGACCGCTCCGAGCAGGCCCCGGGAAACCGCGGGCTCGGAAGTCCGGCGCCTTCAGTTGCGCCAGGCGGCGCGATCCCTAGCCCATTTCGGAGTTAAAGGGAAAGCGCGCCGGATGCGGTGGCCGCAGCCGCGAGCGCGTCGGCTAAAGTTCCATTCGCCCGGCGCGGACAGATGCATCAATCGATCGTTATCCCTCGCGGACGAATCCCGCCCGCCTCGCCACGCAGGATTAACTCCTTCTTGCTTCAGTGGGGCAGCGCGCGATCGTGCGGCCCGCCCTCAGACGAAGAGTGTCTGCAATGAATCTGCGTGTCGTCTGGCCGAGACCGCTCTGGTTTCGGTTTGTCGCCTGGTTCGACGGCATTGTTGTCGTGGCGCTCGTGGTCGCCGCGCTCGCCCTTCACATGATCAATGAGCAGGCGCTCGAAGCGGCGTCCGAGCGCAATCTCGCTACAACGGCGCTGGAGAGAGCTTCGCAAGCGATTCTGACGGCGCCTTACGCAGTCCTCAGCTTGCTGGAATATGATGACAACACTCAGGCCGGTCGGGACGCTCCGGTGCTGTTTCGGGACGCGGTGCACACAGCGAAGCGCTCCCTGGATGAGGCTGCGCGACTTGCCCCGGAACACGCGGCCCGGATCGATGAGCTGAAGTCGCGATTCGAAGTTCTGGCCGAGCAGGCGGAGATTCCGCTGGCGATCGGCAATGCGACGCCCGGCCTGACCCGGGGCGCCTCACTGACCGCGACGGATCTTGCTCAGTTGGCCTCTGGCGCGCGTCTCGCCGCCGAGACCGATGTTCAGATGCGCTCGCTCGCTCGGGACGTCTCGGCGCTCGACGCGGCCCTCATCGAGGCGAACTCGAGAGCGGTGGCTGGGCTTGAGGCGAGGTCGGACGCAGCGCTATTGACCATGGTCGCGGCGGGCCTCGCAGCGTTGGGCTATTTTCGAGCGTTCGGGGAAAAGAGGGCCGTGGCCCGATTGCTTTCGCGGCGCCGGCGCCGGCAAGAACTGCTCGCCGTGGAGACGGACCATCCCGGCGGTGAAAGTCTCGGCGCCGTTCCGGAAGGATCGCTTTCGGACGCCCCTTACGGCGTCGCCCGGTCCATTTCCCGGTAGCGCCGGATCGCAAAGGGGATCGAGACAAGATACGCCAGCGTAACCGCCACCAGCGATTGCATGGGGAAAACAAAAACGAGCAGGAGCGCGGCGGCGACGCCGACGAGGAAGACGGCGAGATGCTCGCGCGGCACCCGGCCGATCGATTTGCCGGAAAAATGAGGCACGCGGCTCGCCATCAGGAGGGCTATCGCCATGACATAGAGGCTTTCGACGACGGCGACGCCCGGAGCTGGCGCGCTCAGATCGAAGCCGAAGCGGAGGTAGATCGGCAGGAGCCCGACGATCGCGCCCGCCGGCGCGGGCATGCCGACGAAAAAGTTCTTCCGCCACAGAGGCTGGTCGGGGTCGTCCAGCATCACGTTGAAGCGCGCCAGGCGCAAGCCGCAAGCCATGGCGAAGAGAAGCGCTGCGACCCAACCGAAGCTCTTGACCACATGGAGGTCGGCCACGAACAGAACGAAGGCGGGCGCGACGCCGAAGTCGAGGAAATCGGCGAGCGAATCGAGCTCCGCGCCGAAGCGGGAGGTGCCCTTGAGCGCGCGCGCGATCCGCCCGTCGAGGCCATCGAGAACCGCCGCGCCGGCGATCGCGCTCACCGCCCATTCGATCGATCCCTCTATGGCGAGGCGGATCGCAGTCATGCCGAGGCAGAGCGCGATCAGCGTGACGATATTGGGCAGGAGAAGGCGCAACGGCACGGGCCGGAACCCCCGGCGCCGCTTTCGACCCGCGCTCGTTATCGACGCGCTATCGGGCCATTGGTCGCTCACGAAGCTCAGCTCCGCTGAAAGGGCCGCGCGCCCGCCGAGCTGGATGACTGCGCGATCACCGTTTCGCCGGCGACCGCGCGCGAATCGACGCCGACGACGATTTGCACGTTGGCCGGGAGATAGACGTCGACGCGCGAGCCGAAGCGGATGAGGCCGATGCGTTCGCCCGCGCTGAGATGCGCGCCTTCGTGAGTGAAGCAGATGATCCGCCGCGCGATGAGACCGGCGATCTGCACGACGCCGAACCGGCCCGCTGGGGTGTCGACGACGATGCTATTGCGCTCATTGTCCTCGCTCGCCTTGTCGAGATCGGCGTTGAGAAAGAGGCCTGGATGATAGACGATCCGCTCGACGCGGCCCTCGACCGGCGTGCGATTCACGTGACAATCGAATACCGACATGAAGATCGACACGCGCTGGAGCGGACCCATGCCGAGGCCGAGCTCGGGCGGCGGCGCGGCGTATCCTGCGAAGCTCACGATCCCGTCCGCGGGGGCAATGACGAGATCCTCGCCGACCGGCGTCACCCGCGCCGGATCGCGAAAGAAATACGCGCACCATAGCGTGGCGATCAGGCCGAGCCATCCGAGCGGATCCCAGATCCACCACAGGATCAGCGTCGCGACGAAAAAGCCTGCAACGAAGAGATAGCCCTCACGATGGATCGGTGCGAAATTGCGGCGTATTGAGTTAACGACGTTCATACAATGGGCTCGAAACCAGGCGGCGCGCACTCATGGCGCCGATAGCGCCAAATGTCACGGCTCGGAGAGCGAAGCCTCCGCATCCGGAAGGCCGTAATCCTCCTCGTCTTCGCCAGCCCGCCGCAGCGTCTCCTCCGCCGCGTCGACCTCACGCTGGCGGCTCCACAGCGCCGAATAGAGGCCGCCTTGCGCCAGCAGCGCCTCGTGCGTTCCCCGCTCCGCGATCACACCCTTGTCGAGCACCAGAATTTCGTGCGCGTTGACGACAGTCGACAGCCTGTGGGCGATCACGATGGTCGTGCGACCGCGCGACACGCGCTCGAGCGCGGACTGGATTTCGCGCTCGGTGAAACTGTCCAGCGCGGAGGTCGCTTCGTCGAGCACGAGGATCGGCGGCGCTTTCAGCATCGTGCGGGCGATGGCCACACGCTGCTTCTCTCCGCCTGAGAGCTTGAGCCCGCGCTCCCCAACCTGTGAGTAGTAGCCTTGCGGCAGCGAACGTATGAAGGCGTCGATTTGTGCGTCGTCCGCCGCCGACTCGACCTCGGCCTCGCTCGCGTCGTCGCGGCCATAGCGGATGTTGTAGACGATCGAGTCGTTGAACAGCACCGTGTCCTGCGGAACCATGCCGATGGCTGCGCGCAGCGAGCTCTGGGTGACGGCGGCGATGTTCTGGCCGTCGATCAGGATGCGGCCTGCGGTCGGCTCATAGAAGCGGAACAGGAGCCGGGAGATGGTCGATTTGCCCGCCCCGGATGGGCCCACGATCGCGATCGTGTGTCCGGGCGGCGCCTCGAACGACACACCGCGCAGGATCGGGCGAGCGGAATCGTAGGCGAATTCGACGTTCTCGAATCTCACGTCGCCGGCTGTCACCTTAAGCGGCGGCGCGCTGGGCACGTCCTCGATTTCGGGATTCTGGTCGAGAATCGCGAACATCGCCTCGATGTCGACAATGGCCTGCCTGACGTCGCGGTAGACCATGCCCATGAAATTGAGCGGCTGGTAGAGCTGCAGCATCATCAGATTGATAAACACGAAGTCGCCGACTGTCTTCTTGCCGCTTCTGATCTCGATGACGCACATGAGAAGGACGGCGACGAGACCGAGCGTGAAAATGACGGCCTGGCCCGCGTTCAGCACGGCCAGGGACACATAAGTGCGCACGCTCATGCGCTCGTAGCGCGCCATGGCTTTGTCGTAGCGGGTCGCTTCCCGCCGTTCGGCCGTGAAGTACTTGACTGTTTCGAAGTTGAGGAGGCTGTCGATCGCCTTGGTGTTGGCGTCAGTGTCGCTCTCGTTCATCGAACGACGGATGCCGATCCGCCAGTTCGTCGCGATGGTTGTAAAGGTCAGGTAGGCTGCGACGGTTGCGCTGATCGCGGCGACATAGCGCCAATCGAACGAGATGAGGAGCGCGCCGATGATGAAGGCGAACTCGACCAGAGTTGGAACCGCGGTCAGCATCGAAGTGCGGATGATCGTCTCGATTGCGTTGCGGCCGCGCTCGAGAACGCGCGTCAGTCCCCCTGTCTTTCGTTCCAGATGAAAGCGCAGCGAGAGACGATGCAGGTGGTCGAAGACTTCGATGGCGAGTTGCCGGACTGCATTCATCGCTACTGCAGCAAAAAGAGCGTCGCGCCCCTGCTGCGTTAGAGCCACAAGGATGCGCAGAACGCCGTAGACGACTGTCAAGAACGCGGCGCCGGCGAAGAGTTGCGGCAACGGGACCGAATTCGAGGGAAAGCTTTCCGACAAGCGCGTCGGTCACCCACTTGAAGGAATAAGGAACCGCGATCGTGAATACCTTGGAGAGGAGCATCAACGCGACGGCAAGGAAGACGCGCAGTTTCAGATCGGCGCGATCCGTCGGCCAGATGTAGGGCCAAAGTAGCTTCACGGTCCCGGTGAGCGTGGCCCGTTCGGCTATCGGGCGGTGCTCGGCGATGAATCTCGACGTCTTATGATGTTGCATTGAAACTCATCGTGGTCGGTCGACTGGCGGTAAGCGGCATATAAGTCGTCTTGCGTCCACATGACATACTCGAGGCCGCCATCCTTTTGATAAACGGAGCGCCGATAAAGCACCGGCTCGCCCTAGACGATAGGCGTTGCGAATTTGCGACCGCCCAGACTTTGTCCTTTACCGCAACGAAGGCTGGCTGCGCTCCCGGATACCGCAACAGTGGCGCGTTGGGTTGATTTGTAACGGTCTCCGGGCATGCGAACGGCAATTTGTCAAGAGTAACATCGTTTTTCGCTGTGTAGACTTAACGTCCGTCCGTTCGACCTTTGGAGTATTCGATCGCACCCTAGTTGAGTTTTTCTTGTGCAATGTTTTCGATTGCGCTATATCGATGATTGTCGAAGTCGCCATTTGGCGCGAAAAGGAACATGACGCTCGAAGAGGTCGAGCGGCTAGAATCGCCTCGACAAAGATCGCAGTCAGGCGGTCTCATCAGGCCTCCGTTTGGAGTAACGATAGCAATGAACGAATCCAGCAACCACATAGAACTCGCCGCGGAAATCGTTTCGGCTTATGTGTCGAACAATTCCGTGCCGTCGAGCGAACTGCCGACGCTCCTCAGCGACGTTCACGCCGCTTTGGTGCGTGTCGCCACTGGGGCGCAACCCGTTGTCGCCGAGGCGGCGAAGCCGGCCGTCCCGCCGAAGAAGTCGATCACCAGCGATTACATCATCTGCCTGGAAGACGGTCGCAAATTCAAGTCGTTGAAGCGGCATCTGCGGACCCAGTACAATCTCTCTCCCGAGGAATACCGGGAGAAGTGGGGTCTTCCGTCCGACTACCCGATGGTTGCACCCGCCTACGCGAAAGCCCGCTCGGCCCTGGCCAAGCAGATGGGCCTCGGTCAACAGCGGCGGCGGCGCAAGTAACTCTGACGTGCTTCTAGGGAGGCGCGCGCCGATTTGGGTTTGACGGCGCCGGGCGCGAGGCGAGAGCTTCGGCGACCTGGACGCCGCAAATCTCTACTTGGTTCCGAACATCCGGTCGCCCGCGTCGCCCAGTCCGGGCACAATATAGCCGTGTTCGTTGAGCTTCTCGTCGATCGCCGCTGTCCAGATCTGGACGTCGGGATGGGCCTTTGTCAGCCGTTCGACGCCTTCGGGCGCAGCGAGCAGACACACGAAGCGGATATCCTTCACGCCCCGGCGCTTCAACCGGTCGATCGCAGCGACCGCCGAATTGGCGGTGGCGAGCATCGGGTCCATCACGATCACCAGTCGTTCCGCGACATCCGCCGGGGCCTTGAAATAGTATTCGACCGCCTCCAGCGTCTGCGGATCGCGATAGAGTCCGATATGGGCGACCCGGGCGCTCGGAACGAGATTGAGCATTCCGTCGAGAAAGCCGACGCCGGCGCGCAGGATCGGCGCGAACACCAGCTTCTTGCCGGCGATTGTCGGCTGCATGGTCTTGGCCAGCGGCGTTTCGACCTCGACGAGCTCCAGCGGCAGATCGCGGGTCACCTCATAGGCGAGCAGCATGCCGATCTCATTGAGAAGCTGGCGGAAACCCTTGGTCGACACGGTCTTGTCGCGCATCAGCGTCAGCTTGTGCTGCACAAGGGGGTGGCCGACGACGTGAATGTTCGACATGGACGAGCTCCTCAACCGCGACCCGTCGAGTTCTAGCAGCCTGTCGGACTTAACGCCGAGCCTGCGGCCACGCTAGAATCAATCGTTGATTGGCGCAGGGCGGCGGGTTTTTTTGATGGCCAATTTTCGGACGATCGATCGGCAGACGGGGTATCTGCTGCCGCCTTCTGTGGACGAGTGGCTTCCGGAGAAGCATTTGGCGCGGTTCATTGTCGAAGTTATCGACGGTCTCGACCTGGGCCGGCTGAGCGGGGCTTACCGAGGTTCGGGGTCGGCTTCGTATCATCCCCGGATGTTGCTGGGCCTGTTGGTTTACGGGTACGCGACGGGGACATTCTCCAGCCGGAAGCTCGAGCGGGCGACCTACGACTCGGTAGCGTTTCGGTTCATCGCGGCGAACGATCATCCCGACCACGACACGATCGCCGCGTTTCGGCGGCGGTTCTTAAAGGAGATCGAGGAGCTGTTCGTCGAGGTTCTTCAGTTGGCGCGCGAGATGGGCGTCTTGAAGATGGGCATAATCGGGCTGGACGGGACGAAGATCCACGCCAACGCCAGCCGGCACAGCGCGCTTTCCTATGAGCATGTGGGCAGGATCGAGGCGCAACTGAAGGCCGAGGTCGCCGATTTGCTGGCCCGAGCCGAGGCTGCGGATGCGGCCGACGTTCCCGACGGGATGTCGATTTCCGACGAACTGGCGCGGCGCGAGGAGCGCCTTCGTAAGCTGGCCGAGGCGAAGGCGAAGATCGAGGCTCGGGCCAAGGAACGGCATGCGCGCGAGATGGCCGAGCACCAAGCCAAAATGGCGTCGCGCGAGGCGAAGACCGCGGCGACGGGCAAGAAGCCCGGGGGAAAGCCGCCGGCGCCGCCGACCGAAGGGCCGCTGCCGACCGATCAGGTCAACCTGACCGACGCGGAGTCGCGCATCATGCCGGTGGCGGGCGGCGGCTTCGACCAGTGCTACAATGCGCAAGCCGCGGTCGCTGCGGGAAGTCTTCTGGTCGTGGCCGTCGATGTGGTTCAGGCGCCCAATGACAAGCAGCAGGTCGAACCGATGCTGGAGAAGATCGGCGCGTTGCCCGAAGGCCTGGGCAAGGTTGACCATCTGCTGGCCGACACCGGCTATTTCAGCGCGGGCGCCGTGGCCGCGTGCGAAAAGGCGGGCGTCGAACCGGTGATCGCGATGGGCCGCCAGCCCCACCACCCGCCGCTGAGCGAGCGCTTCGCGGCGGCGCCCGAGGCGCCGAGGGACCCGACGCCGGTCGAGGCGATGGCGCATCGGCTGAAGTCGCCTGAGGGCCGAGCGCTCTACGCCTTGCGCAAGCAGACCCCGGAGCCGGTGTTCGGCATCATCAAAGCCGCGCTCGGATTCCGTCAATTTTCCCTGCGCGGGCTCGAAAACGTGCGCGGCGAGTGGAGCCTCGTGATCATGGCCTGGAATTTGAAACGGATGTTCGTCCTCAACCCCGCCTGCTAAAGGGAGCGAAACCCGACGCGCGGACTATCCAGCCTACCGCCTCCAACAGGCTCAATCGGAACCCCACAAAGCCCGATCTGCCGGTGCAAATCGAAAAACCCGTTCGACCCCCAATCTCAAAACTCAGTCCGACAGATCCCATGGGGAGGTGGATAGCGACCAGCGCTCTGGCAGAGTGAGGTTGCGAACACTTACTCTGGAGACGACCATGCCAGCCGTAGCTGACCGACACGACGCGCCGACCGCCATCCAATCCAATCTTGCCGCAATTTTCATCTCTTTGGAACTGAGCCGTTCCATCTGGCTAGTCACATCGCTGTCGCCGGGCTCCGCTGAGAAGATGTCGAAGCATTCTGTGCGGGCCGGGGACGTCGCGGCGCTGCTGGCGCGCTTTTCGGAGCTGAAGCGGAAGGCGTCCGAGCGGACCGGAAAATCCTTTCCGATCGTTGTCATTCACGAAGCGGGTCTCGACGGCTTCTGGCTTCATCGCGTGCTGCAAAGCGAAGGAATTGAAAGCCACGTCGTCGACCCCGCCTCGATTGCGACGTCGCGCCGACGGCGGCGAGCCAAGACCGACAGGATCGACGGCGAGGCGCTGCTTCGCGCGCTATTGGCGTTCAAGCGCGGCGAACCTCGGGTGTGCGCGATGGTCAAGGCGCCGACACCCGAGGAAGAAGATCGCCGCCGCCTCGGTCGCGAGCGCAAGGTGCTGATCGCCGAGCGGGTCAAGCACGTCAATCGCGTCAAGGGGCTGCTGTTTTCCCAGGGCGTCTCCGGTTACGAGCCGCTGCGCCGCGATCGACGCCAACGGCTCGACGAGCTGACGACGGGCGACGGCCGTTCGTTGCCGATGCATCTCAAGACCCAGATCAGCCGCGAACTCGATCGGCTCGAATTGCTGCTCGATCAAATCAAGCGGGCGGAGGCCGAACGGGACGCGCTGCTTGCTGCGCAACAGGCCGCCACGCCTGCGTCGCCGGGGAAGATGTTGCTCGAGTTCAGGGGCATCGGCGCGGAGTTCGCCGCCAGCCTCTGGTTGGAGGCGCTATTCCGCCAATTCGGCAATCGCCGCCAACTCGCGTCATATGCGGGGCTGGCGCCGACGCCCTGGCAAAGCGGATCGGTCGATCACGAGCAGGGCGTCTCCAAAGCAGGTAATCCGCGATTGCGAACCACCCTGGTTCAGCTTGCCTGGCTATGGCTCCGCCATCAGCCGCAATCGGCGCTGGCCCTGTGGTTCAAAGAACGGGTCAACCGCAACGGCGGCCGGCTGAAGAAGACGACCATCGTGGCGCTGGCGCGAAAGCTGCTGGTGGCGCTGTGGAAATATGTCACCGCGGGCGTCGTCATCGAAGGCGCCGTGATGAAGGACGCCTGACGACAGACGCTCAACAGATTATCAAATCTTCCAGAACCTGATCAGTTCTGGCGGATCCGGGTGGATGAACCGATAGCAGCCATGGCCTGAAAAAGCCGATCCACAGAATGGTTTCGCCCCCCTGAGCCCCTGCCCGCCGCAAGCGGGATCTTGGTGCAGCCGTCTCGAGCGGCGACCGTATGTGAGGTTGATCGTGCTCGGAAACGAGCCGCGTCATGCAAACGGGCTCGGACCTCGGATACCGAAACTGCCTTCGGAGTTTGACCTTGCACGAATGAATCTCACCCCTTGACCCGAAGCTCCCCATGTGAGGCTGCTAGACGAAGATGTGTTCCGCCGGACCCGGCCGCCTGCCCCGTCCCCAGTTTTGTCGCGGCGCGCATCGACCCTTTCGGCCCCAAACGTCGCTATTGACGGGCGAGCGCCGACGATGTCAGGTCAAGCACAAATGGCTTCCTCGACGACGCGTCCGATCGGCCGCAACTGGTCATTGCCGAATGTTCTGACCTATGCGCGCGTCGCGGCGGTTCCCCTCGTCGCCGGCCTCCTCTTCTGGCCGGCCGAGCCGTGGGCGCGCTGGACGGCGCTGGCGATTTTCGTTGCCGCCGGCATCACCGATTTCTTCGACGGCTATCTCGCGCGCGCCTGGTCGCAGCAATCCTCGTTGGGCCGGATGCTGGACCCGATCGCCGACAAGCTGCTTGTCTCCGCCGTTATCCTGATGCTGGCGGCCAATCAGACCATTGCCGGGGTGACGCTGTGGGCCGGCATCATTATTCTGTGCCGCGAGATTCTCGTCTCAGGACTGCGGGAATATCTGGCCGAGCTTCGGGTGCCAATGCCCGTGACGGCGGTCGCCAAATGGAAGACCACGGCTCAGATGGTCGCCTTGGGCTTCCTGATCGCCGGACCGGCCGGAGAGGCGGTCGCGCCGGGCTCGACCATGGTCGGGATCGTTCTCATGTGGATCGCAGCGATCCTGACGCTTTACACCGGCTGGGACTATATGAAGGCAAGCTATGACCATGTCGGCAACGATTGAGGCGCGATGAAAGCGGTGTACTTCGCCTGGGTGCGTGAGCGCGTAGGCAAAACCGAGGAGGAGTTGGAGCCGCCTTCGACGGTCGCGACCGTAGGCGACCTGATCGCCTGGCTGTCCGCCAGGGGCGAGGGCTACGCCTATGCATTTGAAAAGCCTTCGACGATCCGCGCAGCCCTCGACAAGGTCCATGCACGTCATGAGGCGGCGCTCGCGGGCGCGACGGAAATCGCGTTTTTCCCCCCCATGACCGGCGGCTAGCTCCAATGGCGACGATCCGCGTTCAGCGCGAGGATTTCGACGCGGGAGCGGAGGCGGCCGGGCTCGCGGGCGGCCGGAAGGACGTCGGCGCTGTGGTGACTTTTGTCGGCTATTGCCGCGACGAGGGCGGGCGGCTGGGGGCGCTGGAGCTTGAGCACTATCCAGGCATGGCCGAGGTGGAGATGGCGCGCGTGGCGCGCGAGGCCGAGACGCGATGGCCGCTCATCGGCGTGACGGCGATCCATCGCTTCGGGCGGATCGCGCCGGGCGAACAGATCGTTTGCGTCGCGGTCGCCGCCGCCCATCGCGGTGAAGCATTCGCCGCGGCGGAGATGCTGATGGACTACTTGAAAACACGCGCGCCCTTCTGGAAACGGGCCGTTCTCGCCGACGGCGCCGTCGAAGGATGGGTCGAGGCCAAGGGCGGCGACGATTCCGCTGTGGCGCGCTGGGGCGCCGCGGGCTGACGGCGCTTCAGGTCGCGCCGACCACCTTGTGGTAGACCCAAAGGACGACGACGGCGCCGATCACCGCGATGATGATGCTGCCAATGTTGACCCCGGTCACCCCGCCGATCCCGACCAGTCCCGCGAGGATGCCGCCGACGATCGCGCCCACGACGCCGAGCGCAATGTCCATGAACATGCCGGAGCCCGTCTTGTTCACGATCTTGCTCGCGATCCAACCCGCGATCAGCCCCAGGATGATCCAGCTGAGTATCCCCATATCCAAGCCTCCGTGCGCGATTAGCCGCCTTTCGCCTCGCTCGGAAGTGGCGCAAAGCGGACGAGGTCGGTTCTGGGCGATAGATGCGGGATGGACGCGGAAAACGCAAGCCGGTATTCTAGGTCGTCCAATTTTCGTCGACTTGCGCCAAGATGTTAGCGCCAGAGTGCGCTGATCGGCTCAGTTGATATTACCAGGAGGAGGAAATCATGGGTGCATTTGACGACGCGCTGCAAAAGGCGGTCCCGGGCGGCAATCTGGCGACGCCGATCGCGGTCGCGGTCGGCGCGCTGCTGCTCGGCAAGTTTTTCAGCGGAAGCTCAGCTCCGGCTGCGCCCGCGCAGGCCGCGCCTCCGCCGCCGGTGCCGACGAACGCGCCGGCGGGCAGCGTGCTCGGCGGCCTCGGCGACCTGATCGGGAAACTGACCGCCGGCGGCGCGGGGCCGCAGGTCAATTCCTGGGTCGGGCAGGGCGCGAACCAGCCGATTCAGCCTGGAACGCTCGGCTCGGTGCTCGGCCAGAACACGCTCAACGAACTCTCCCAGCGCACCGGCATGAGCCAGCAAGAACTCTTGAATCAGCTCGCGACCGTACTGCCGCAGCTAATCAATCATCTGACCCCGAACGGGCGCATGCCGACGCTGGCGGACCTCGACAAATAGGGCTCCGGCCTTCGCAACAACGCTGAGCGCGGTTCCCCCGCGCTCAGCCCCTCATTCGGCGGCGTGGCGCCGCGGCGCCGCAGCCTTGTCGAGCGCCTGCGCTAGGTCCTCGATCAGATCCTCGACGTCCTCGAGCCCGACCGACAGTCTCAGCAACCCCGGACCGATGCCAAGCGCCTCGCGCTGTTCCGGCTTCAGGCGTTGGTGGGTCGTCGTTTCCGGATGGGTGATAAGGCTCTTGGCGTCGCCGAGATTGTTGGAGATGCCGATGATCGAGAGCGCGTTGGCGGCGCGGAAGGCCGCGGCCTTCCCGCCCGCGACCTCGAACGAGAGCATCGTGCCGCCGCCGCTCATCTGCCGGCGCGCAAGCTCCGCTTGCGGATGATCGGAGCGGCCCGGATAGAGCGTGCGGATGACATCCGGGCGCTCGGCGAGGAAGTCGGCGATGCGCTCGGCCGATCGACCCTGCGCCTCGACCCTGACGGGGAGCGTCTCCAGCGACTTCAAAAGCGTCCAGGCGTTGAATGGCGACAGGCAAGGGCCTGTCTGCCTGAGGTAGTTGTGGATGTTGTCGGCGATGAATTTTTCGCTCGCCAGAATGATTCCGCCGAGCACACGACCCTGGCCGTCGATGTGCTTGGTCGCCGAATAGACGACGCAGTCGGCGCCGAGCTTCATCGGATGCTGAAGAAGGGGCGTGGCGAAGACATTGTCGACGACCAACGTCGCGCCGTGGTCATGCATGATGTCGGCGACCGCTGCGATGTCGATGATCTCGAGCGTCGGATTGGTCGGCGACTCGAGGAACGCGGTTTTGGTGTTGGGGCGCATCGCTGCTCGCCAGGCGTCGAGGTCGGTTCCCTCGACCAGCGTCGACTCGACGCCAAAGCGCGGTAGGAGCTCCTCGACCACATAGAGGCACGATCCGAACAGGGCTCTTGCAGCCACCACATGATCGCCGGCCTTCAGCTGACCCATGAGCGAAGCGGTGACCGCCGCCATGCCGCTCGCCGTAGCGCGCGCCGCTTCCGCGCCCTCCAATAGAGCCATGCGCCGTTCGAACATCGAGACGGTCGGATTGGCGAAGCGGGAATAGATGAAGCCGGGATCGTCGCCCTTTGAAGCGCGCCTCCGCCATCTCCATCGTGTCGTAGAGATAGCCCTGCGTTAGGAACAGCGCCTCCGACGTCTCCTCGAACCGCGAGCGCAGCGTCCCGCCATGAATCAGTTGCGTGGCGGGACGCAGGCTCCTGGCATCGCGGGATTTGCGGGGGCTCGTCATACCTGTCCTCTCCGGCGCTGCGCGCTCTGGGGCTGGAGGACGAGGCCGAGTTGTGTAAAGCCCCGATCTTTTAGCCCGATGTTTAACGTGGCGGCAAGCCGACCGGCTCAAATGACCACGGGAAGGCTCTTCCATATCGCCGATGCCGGGCCGCCGTCAACAAGCGCGCTCAGCCGCTCCTTGGCGTTTTCGGGGGGAAGGGATAACAAGCCTGACATTTTCGAGCGGCTTCCGATGGCGAACCAGCCGCAATTAGCTCCCTGACTTTGCCTCTCGATCGCGAGTGGTCGGACAGAGGATATTCGGCTCGCCTTTCGGCCTTTTTGGCCGGCGCAAGATCAAGCTGATGGCGCGCCGCAAGCTGATCGTCCCGACCAAAGCACTCGAAGAGTCGAGCAGTTACAGCCGGCGAGCCTCGACTTGCGACTTCGAAGGAGGCCTATCGGGTTCGCGCAAGCTTTCTCCCCGGGCGGTCGCGGACTGTGAAGGAGCATCTGTCGACAGCTCAATCCGGAGCCGATCTCGCTCGCCGGCGACGGGGCGGTGCTGGAGAAGGGCATCGTGTACATCGCGCGGATTGCCGAGCATCTCGCGCTGACTTCCGAGCATTTCCGGGGCCGCCAACCCAAAAAGTTCGACCGGGACGGCTCGACATTTTCACCCGCCTCATCGTCAACCGCGCCGAAGCGTTCGACGAAGTGCCGCTCGGCTACCGCGGGGAGCTTTGGCTCGAAATCTCGCCGCGCAGTTTCAGCGTGCGCGTTCGCGAGGGCTCGAAGCTCAACCAGATCCGGTTTCGCAACCGAAATTCGCAGCAGATGGAACGGCTGAAGTTCGCCCTGAGCGATGACGAGCTCAGGCGATCCCACGCGATTGCGCCTCTCGTCGATCGTGACCTCGAGGTTCGCGACGGGACTCGTCCTTCGCGTTGCGCTAAGCGGATCGGCAAAAGACGCGTCGGCTATCGCGCAATCAAGAACGGCAACATGATCGATGTCGACCGGCCCGGGCGGGTATGCCGCCGAGCGATTTCTGGGAGCCGATCAGGGCTCGCGCCGACGGTCGACTGATCCTCGACCCCGACGAGTTCTACATCCTCGCATCGCGGGAGAAATGCAGATCCCCGCCGACCTCGCCGCCGAAATGGCGCCGATCGATCCGGCGATCGGCGAGTTCCGCGTCCACTACGCAGGGTTTTTCGACCCGGTTTCGGGCAGGGCGCAAACGGGCGACCTGCCGCGCGCGCCGTGCTCGAGGTGCGCAGCGCGCGATGTGCCGTTCCTGCTCGAGGACGGTCAGCCGGTCGGGCGGCTGGTCTTTGAACGGCTTGCCGGGCGCGGCGGACGAACTCTACGGGGCGGGCGCGACGTCCAACTATCAGCACCAGGGGCTCAAACTGTCGAAGCATTTCCGCAGCTAGGGCGTGCCGATACGCCCCTCGCGCCCGGGATCTAGCGGTCCCGCTGACGAATTGTCATATTTCGCTTGGCGGCGGACCCGCTTTTCCTATATGAGGCTCGGGTGGCGCGGCGCCGAGAGGCCCCGCGCCGCGAATTTTTCTGGCAGGGCGGCGCCGCCGACCGGCGCAAGACACGATCGAAACGGAACCGAGGGAATGGCCAACCCCTTCGAATTCATCCAGCAGGTGCGAGCAGAGGCCGCCAAGGTCGTCTGGCCGACCCGGCGCGAGACGCTCGTCACGACGGGGCTGGTGTTGCTTCTGGTCGTGTTCGCGAGCCTGTTCTTCACTACTGTCGATGCCGTGCTGCGGGAAGTGGTCGCCCTTGTGCTCGGCTTCGGCCGCACCGGCTAGCGCCGATATTTCTTAAAGAGACGAGCGCGCCCTCGGGCGCGCCGCCGCCGATAGAGTTTGGAACGCTTCACAATGAGCATGCGCTGGTACATCGTCCACGCCTATTCCAATTTCGAGAAGAAGGTCGCCGATTCCATTCGCGAACAGGCGGCGCAGCGTGGACTTGAAGACAAGTTTCTGGAAATCCTCGTGCCGACCGAGCAGGTGGTCGAGGTCCGCCGCGGGCGCAAGATCAATTCCGAGCGGAAGTTTTTTCCCGGCTACGTGCTGGTCAAATGCGACCTCACCGACGAGGTCTACCACCTCATCAAGAACACGCCGAAAGTGACCGGCTTTCTCGGCGCCGACAAGAAGCCGATGCCGATCCCCGACCACGAGGCCGATCGGATCAAGGGACAGGTCGCCGACGGGGTCGAGCGGCCAAAGGCCGCGATCCGGTTCGAGATCGGCGAAAACGTGCGGGTGGCCGACGGACCCTTTGCTTCGTTCAACGGCGTCGTCGAGGAAGTCGACGAGTCCCGATCGCGCGTCAAGGTCGCGGTGTCGATCTTCGGCCGCGCCACCCCGGTCGACCTCGAATTCGGCCAGGTCGAAAAGGTTTAATCCGAACGTTCTCCCGCCAAGGCGCGTAACATTCGCCACCCTGGCGCCGAAAGGACAGCGCTGATGGGGAACCTGTGTCTCCATCGTCGCCGTATCGGGATCGCGAGGAGTTGGACCGTGCACGTCATCCGTCGAAAAGCGTGGGAAATTCCGGCAAGCCTGACCACCCCGGAGGCGGCTTTCGTCGACCGCCGCGCGTTTCTCGCCGGCCTCGGCGCAGCGGGCGCATATGTCTGCCTGGCCTGGCCGGGCGAGGGCCGACGACGCGGATCCATCCGCCGGGCTTTATCCCGCCCAGCGCAATCCGGCCTACACGCTCGACCGCGACGTGACGCCCGAGAAATACAATCTCAACTACAATAATTTCTACGAGTACAGCACCAACAAGCGCCTCGACGCGAGCGCGCTGAAGACGCGACCCTGGACGGTCAAGCTCGACGGCCTCGTCGAGAAGGAGCAGACCGTCGACATCGACGCGCTGATCAAGACGATGGGGCTCGAGGAGCGGCTCTATCGCCACCGCTGCGTCGAGGCCTGGTCGATGGCCATCCCCTGGACGGGCTTCCCGCTCAAGAAGCTGATCGAGTTCGCCAAGCCCCTGTCGTCGGCTTCGTACGTCCGTTTCGAGACGTTCCTCGACAAGAAGATGGCGCCTGGTCAGCGCTCCTTCCTGCCTTGGCCCTATGTCGAGGGGCTGACAATGGCCGAGGCGATCAACGATCTTGCCTTCATCGCGACCGGCGCCTACGGCAAGCCGCTGGCCAAGGTCCAGGGCGCGCCGATCCGTCTGGCGACGCCATGGAAATACGGCTTCAAGTCCGCCAAATCGATCGTGAAGATCTCGTTCGTCGACAAGCGGCCGGAGACGTTCTGGGAGGCGCTCGGGCCGGACGAATACGGCTTCTGGGCCAACGTCAATCCCGCAGTGCCGCATCCGCGCTGGAGCCAGGCGCAGGAAACCTTCCTCAACGACGGGCAGATGCGCCCGACGCTCATCTTCAACGGCTACGCCGAGCAGGTCGCTTCGCTCTACAAGGGCCTCGACAAAGAACCGCTCTACATGTGAGGGCGCACCTCGGGGTCGCTTCGGCGCGTCACGGCGGCGGCTTTCGGTCAAGCCTTCAGTCGCGCTCGAACCCGTAGACTTCCGGCAGAATGAAAATCGCCGCGAGCAATCCGATCAGCGGAAAGATGGCGACGAACAGTGTCGCGCCGGCCTGGCCGATTGCGGTGAACAGGGTCGGAAACAGGAAGATGGCGAGGAACGACGGCAGCTTGACGAACACATAGGAGAACCCGCTCGCGGTGCCGCGGTATTCGGGCTTTGCGACCATCGAGGGAATGGTCATGCAGTTCGATGCGTCCCAATAATGGCCCCAGAGCATGGTGGCCGCAGCGAAGGGCAGCACCGCCTTGTTGCCGGTGTAGAGCGCCGCCGCTGCGATCAGCAGGGACACGAAAACGATGCCGAAGCCGGCGATGCTGATGCCGCGATGTCCGATCTTCGGCGTCAGCAGCGGCCCGACCCATCCCGAGATCGCGGCGATCACGTAGAGCGCCATAGTCACCAGCGTGGTGCCGAGAATGGAAGAGACGCCCACCATCACGAACAGCACCGGAAGATAAAAGGCGAAGGTTGAGAATTCGCTGCCCTGGGCGAAGCAGGCGATCCAGCCGTAAAGGGTCGCGCGCCAGCGGATCGGATCCTGACGGATATCTGCGAGGAACGCGGTCGGGCGGGGCTTCACCACCTTGACGTCCTGGTCGGGCAGCATGTCGAGGCGGTCGTCGTACATCCGGGTCGAGACCTCCTTCGCCTCGCGGAAACGGCCTTGGCGAACGAGCCACATGGCAGTCTCCGGCAGATCGTGACGAAGGATCAGGATGATGAGCGCAGGCACGGCGCCGAGCCCGAGCGTCACGCGCCATATCCATTCGTGATCGAGGTTGAGAATGAGGAAGATCGCGATCACGCCCAGGGTCAGCACCTGCCCGATGGCGAACATGAATTGCCAGCGGTTGCCCATGACCTCGCGCTTGCCCTTGGGCATCGATTCCATGATGTAGGTGTAGCCGGTCGCGATGTCGCTGCCGAGCGGCACGCCGAGGAGCAGGCGAATGACCGCGAGAGCTGCGACGCTGGTCACGAAGGCCTGCGCCAGCGCGAGCACGATGAAGAGAACCATGGTCGCCAAAAACATCAGCCGGCGGCCGAGCTTGTCCGACAGCCAGCCGCCGAGAAGCGCGCCAATGACCGCTCCGCCCTGGGTTCCCGCGGCGGCGAGCCCGAGCAGCAGCGGACTCGGATGATATTGGTCGCGGATGAAGATGAGGACGAAGGCGATCCCGTAGAGGTCCCAGGCCTCGACCAGGATGGAGGCCATCATCAGCCAGCCGATGCGATTACCCTGCGGGCTGTGGTTGGTGACGAGATGTCGAACTGCGGAATTGATGACGCTTCGCTGCGACAGTTCCATCTGCATGGCCACGGGCTCGCTCCCTCCTGCTTCAGTACCGCCAACGTTGCGCCGTGCGGACGAGAAAGTCGCGGAACGCCTGGACGCGCGCGACGTTCTTCAGTTCCTCGGCATAGACCAGAAAGCAATCCATTTCCGGCATGTCGGCCTGCGGCAGCAGGCGGACGAGCCCCGACTCGGGCGCAACCACGTAGTCGGGCAGGACGGCGATGCCGACCCCGTTCTCCACCGCCCGCGTCATCGCGGCGAGGTTGTTGACCGAGATTTGGGGCTCGCGCGGGTTCTTCGGGTCCCGGCCCAAGGTGAGCAGCGAGTTGAGATCGTAGAGCAGATGGGTCGCAGTCGGCGCGCCGAAGGCGACGAGATGATGGTGGTCGAGATCTTCGACCTTGCGCGGCTGCGGGCGGCGCCTGAGGTAGTCGGCCGACGCATAGGCATGGAAGTGCACGGTGAAGAGCCGGCGCCGGATGAGGTCCGGCTGCATCGGCTCGCGCAAGCGGAGCGCGACGTCCGCCTCGCGCATCGCGAGGTCAAGATCGTCGTCCGACAGCAGAAGTTGCAGTTTGACCTCCGGATAAAGCTCGACGAATTCGCCGAGCCTGGGCGCGAGCCAGTTCGCTCCGAGGCCGAGTGTGGTCGTGACCCTGAGCTCCCCGTGCGGCTTCTCCCGGCTGTCGATGAGCCGGCTCCTGACCGCGTCGAGCTTGAGAACCACGTCGCGCACGGCGCCGAGCAGCATCTCGCCCTGCTCGGTCAGGATGAGACCGCGCGCATGGCGATGAAAAAGCGGCGCGCCGAGGTCGGCTTCCAGCGCTCCGACCTGGCGGCTGATCGCCGACTGGCTCAAGCCCAGTGTTTCGCCGGCGTGGGTGAACGACCCGGCGTCGGCGGCGGCCTGAAAAATGCGCAGCTTGTCCCAGTCCATGAACGTTCCCTTGACCCCGTCGGCTCCTGGCTTCGCCGCTGATCGCTGCGGCGTTCGACGCCCAAGCCTACCTGACGCCCGTAATTATTCCGCCGCTTCCCGCGCGTGTTCCTGCGTGGCGAGAAAGCGCTCGGCCTCGAGCGCCGCCATGCAGCCGAGTCCTGCCGCGGTCACCGCCTGGCGGAACACGTCGTCGGCGACGTCGCCAGCGGCGAACACCCCCTCGACGCTGGTCTCCGTCGAGCCGGGCGTCGTCTGAACGTAACCATTCGGCTTCAACAGAAGCTGCCCGCGCACGAGTTCGGTCGCGGGCTCATGCCCGATCGCGACGAACACGCCGTCGACAGCCAGATCGTCGAGCGCGCCGGTGAGGACGTTCTTGATCCTCACGCCCGTGACCGTACACGGCGTTTCTGCGCCCAGGACTTCCTCGACCACGCTATTCCAGACGACCTTCACATTATGCCGCGCCGTCAGGCGTTCGCTGAGGATTTTCTCGGCGCGGAACGAGCCGCGGCGGTGCACGACCGTAACCTTCGATGCGATATTGGAGAGATAGAGCGCCTCCTCCACCGCCGAATTGCCTCCGCCGACCACGACGACGGATTTGCCGCGGAAGAAGAAGCCGTCGCAGGTCGCGCAGGCGGAGACGCCGAAGCCCTTGAACGCATGCTCGCTCGGCAGGTCCAGCCACTTGGCCTTGGCGCCTGTCGCCAGGATGATCGCATCCGCGGCGATCGTGCGGCCGCTGTCGCAGCGGATGATGAACGGACGGCTCTTCAATTCGAGCGCGACGACCCATTCGCTTTCGATGCGCGCGCCCACATGCTCGGCTTGCGCCTGCATCTGCTCCATCAGCCAGGGGCCCTGGATTGGCTTGGCGAAGCCGGGATAGTTCTCGACGTCGGTCGTGACCATCAGCTGTCCGCCCGGCTCGAAGCCCGACAGCAGAAGCGGCTTCATCAGTGCGCGCGCGGCATAGATCGCGGCCGTATAGCCCGCCGGCCCGGAACCGATGATGACAACGCGCTCGTGCGCGACATGGGACGAAGTCACGAAAAAACCCCTTCTCGAGATATTGCAGCCTGCGGCCCACGCAGGCGTCTGCTTTCAAGCCTTATATGGGGGGCGCGGTTGCGCTACAACGGCGGCGGGGAGGGGGCGGCGCGAATGGCGGCAGGCTCCCGGCCCAGGGAGACGTCCATGCTCGTCCTTCGCAGCGCCGCGGCCTCGCCCTTCGCCCGCAAGGTGCGGATCGTGGCGTCGGCGCTGGTCCTCGACGACCGGATCGAGATCCTGGCCGCCGACACCAGCGACCCCGAGGATTCGCTGCGGCGCGAAAATCCGCTCGGCAAGATTCCGGCGCTGATCCTGGAGAATGGCGAGACGGTCTTCGACAGCGCCGTCATCGTCGAATATCTCGATTGGCTGGCTGGCGGCGGAAAGGTGATCCCATCCGAGCCGCAGGGGCGCTTCCGCACCCTGACCCGGCAGTCGCTGGCGGATGGCATCTGCGACGCGGCGGTGCTGCTCCGCTACGAAAACCTGTGGCGCGAGCCGCCGCAGCGTTCGGCGAAGTGGATCGCCTACCAGAACGAGAAGATCGCCCGCGCGCTTGCCGCGTTCGAGGCCGAGCCGCCCGAGGAATTGAGCGACGCCGGGACGATCGCGCTGGCCTGTGCGCTGGGCTACCTCGATGCGCGGTTCGAAGGCGCCTGGCGCGCGGACCATCCGCGGCTTGTCGCCTGGCTCGATGTTTTCTCCGACGCCACGCCGAGCTTCGAAGCCACCCGCTTCCGGGGGTGAACCTCCGGACTCCCTGGTTTGGTCTATGACCCTTTTTTCTCCGGGGCGAGACCCCTCAGAAACATCCGCGTTACGCGCTGCGCGTGTTCCTTGATCATCTTGTCGGTTAGCTGGTCGAGCATTCCCGTGCCGAGCCGCAGGCTCCACTCACCCTGCGCCATCGCGACGAACAGCGAGACGATCTCGAACGGATCGTCGTCAAACGCGATGGCGCCCTCCGCGCGGCAACGCAGGATGTAGTCCACGAATTTCTTACGTTCCTCGGCGATAGTCTGGCCCAACAGCCGCGAGGCACTATCTCCGGGCTCGCCGGGTCCCATCGCGTCGCTCAGCGGCGCCATCGCGAGCATGAAACGGATCGTGTCCTCAGCGATGATCGGCAGCACGTTACTCGGCGACGGATCCTGTTCGGCCGCGGCGACCACGCGGCTCGCCATCCCGTCGAGGCGCGACGCGAACAACGTGTTGAGCAGCGTCTCCTTGTTGTCGAACCACGCGTAGAGCGTTTCCTTCGATGCGCGCGCGCGTCGCGCGATCGCCTCCATGCTTGCGCCTGCATAGCCTTTCTTCGAGAACTCCAGAAAAGCGGCGTCGAGGATTTCCTTCCGCCGCTCGTCTTTGTCCGGCTTTTCGACGGTTGCGCTCATCGTTCCCTGTTACCGGCGCCGATCGGGTTGGTGAGCCTCTTGCGCGCCGGAGAAAATCGTGCCATAGAGTACCGAACGGTACGGTACAGACAGCCGGAAGTCAAGGCCACAAACCCAAGCAGGAGCCGATACGATGAAGCCCCGCGAAGGTCGATCCAATCCCGCAAGAGCCGCAGCCCGGGGCATGGGCGCGTCAAATGTTCTCTACGATATCGTCCAGCCGCTGCGGGGATACGCGATCTCTCGCCACCCTGCCGATGAGGCGGGGCAAACAGCAGAGACCGCGCTCGCGCGTTCGGCGCGGCGGGAGCCGGGCCCGTGAGTCCCTCGGCGGCGCCGATCGCCGACGCCGGCGTTGACCGGCCGGTACGGGCGGTCTTCACCGCGATCACGGGCCGACCGCATGCGCAGGCGGCGACAAGCCGCGATGTAGCGCTCGACTATCTGCGTGCGTTCGTCACGGTACTGGTGGTGGCGCATCACTCGGTGCTCGCCTATGCGCGCATCAGCCCCAACGTGGCGCCCCGCAGTCCGCTCCATCCCTGGCTCGCAGGCATCCCGATCGTCGACCGGCATGGCCTGATCGCCTTCGACCTGTTCGCGCTCTTCAACGACACCTTCTTCATGTCGCTGATGTTCCTGCTGTCAGGGCTGTTCGTCGGGCCGAGCCTGGCGCGCAAAGGCGCCGCAGGCTTCCTGCGTGACCGCGGCTTGCGTCTCGGGGCGCCGTTCTTCGTCGTGGCGCTCATGGCGCCGCTCGCCTACTATCCCGCCTTTCGGGTGACAGCGGCCGATCCGGGCGCGCTCGCTTTCTGGCGCGAATGGCTGTCGCTTGGGACCTGGCCGAGCGGCCCGCTATGGTTCGTCGCAGTGCTGCTTGGGTTCGACGTCATCGCGGTTGCGCTCTACAAGTTCGCTCCTTCCCTGATCGAGTGGCTCGGTTGGCTCGCGTCGGGTGGCCGTCAGCGTCCGACGGCACTGTTTGTGGCCTTCATGCTCGTCTCGGCTGCCGTCTATTTGCCGCTGAGGGCCGTGTTCGGGCCCGAGAGCTGGGCGGCCTTCGGCCCGTTTTCCGTGCAAAGCAGCCGCGTCCTTCACTATCTGGTTTACTTCCTGGCGGGCGTCGCCATCGGCGAGTGCGGGATTGGCCATAGCCTGCTTGCGCCCGACGGCCGCCTGGTACGGCGCTGGTTCCGCTGGGCCCGGAACGCCCTCGTGCTCTGCCTCGTCTACGTGGTCATGCTCGGCTGGCTGGCGCCGGACCGGCCCGCGGGCGGTTTGGGGCCGCTCGAGCGGCAGCTAATCCTCGGGCTTGGCTTCGTGCTATGCTGCGGAGCGATCTCGTTTGCCATGCTGGCGGTCTTCCAGCGGTTCGCCAACACCCCCAGTCCCGCGCTGACCAGCCTCAGCCGCAACGCGTACGGGATCTATTTGCTCCACTACGGCTTCGTCATGTGGCTGCAATATGCGCTGTTGCCGGCAGCGATCCCGGCGGCCGCCAAGGCCGCCGTCGTGCTCACTGTCACGCTCGCGGCAAGCTGGACGGCGACCGCCGGCCTGCGGCGCATTCCGGCCGTCGACAGAGTAATCTAGGTTCGTCTGACAGGGGTGGCGCGGCTCTGGCGCCTGAGCCCGGAAAACGCGCCGCTGACCG
Organism: uncultured Alphaproteobacteria bacterium; assembly: GCA_963787135.1. Lineage (GTDB taxonomy): Bacteria > Pseudomonadota > Alphaproteobacteria > Rhizobiales > Beijerinckiaceae > Roseiarcus. The sequence goes on from CAWBBW010000020.1 coordinate 57,265, forward strand.
GACAAATTCTCTTTGTCGACGGCGCTCTTGAATGTCTGGCTCGCAGACGACACTGATGCTGAGCAGCGCCTGCTGCCGGCTGACCAAGTTCGCCGCATACGCTCGCGCGCATGGCGCGAGAAGAAGCCGGGAGTTCGCGGTCAACTTCATCCTGCCGATTTCTCATTTTCAACTTCATCAGCCCAAGTCGCGGCGCGGTCGAGGCGCTGATGATCGCTTCGACGCCGAGGCCACCCGATTTCAAGGGTGATTTCTTCCCGAACATGCGGGTCGGAAATTATCCCTGAGCGCCATCGACGGGCTCGATCGGCCTTGTCGGGCTCACCGAAGATCCTGTGACGCCGGTCACAGGCGCTCCCGTGGTTTTCTGCTACGCGGCCGTGTCGCGCGCGATCACGGACCGCAAAGGGGGGAGACATGCATACCGGCCACAATCCGAAGTTGCGCTTCGGCATCTCGCTCCGGGAAGCAGAGGGGTCCTCGTTCAGTCCCGGAATCGCCGACCGGTCCGCCGCTTCCGGTCGTGAAGTACAGCGCGGTCGGCAAGACGGCGCCAAGCCTGCCGACCACGCCGCGGGGGGGCCTGCCAAAGGCGACGGCAGTCGTGATGACGTGGGCGGATGCGGAATGGGCCGCACTGCAGCACGTCTTCTGCGCGGGCGGCTCCGCCATGCCCTATAGCGCGAGATCGCGCAGCACATGGACGGGCTGGGAGGAATATTCGACGAACCTGAAATCCGGCGGGCCATCCGATTGGACGTACTGGGGTTACTACCGGCTGGTGGAAGTCAGCGGAAAACCCGTGCTGCTGTTCAAGTCGAACACGCATCTGGATTGGCCGGGCGCCGCCTACCTCGAGGCGCTGATCCAGCAACTGGTTGCGGATGCGCAGCCGGGGCTGATTCTGTCGATCGGCACCGCGGGCGGCGCCAAGCCCCAGGACCACATCGGGACGGTCCGGGCAGTCAGCGCGGGCACGCTCTACGAAGCCGCGCAACCGCCTGCGGGCTGGCCAGAATACAAAAGCCCGTGGAAGGCCAGCGATCAGGTGCTTCGGAACCCCCAATTCAAGCAGCTTCTATTTCCGACGCCGACCAGGACAACCGACCTTCAAACGCTCTGCTCGCAATTCAACCGCCAGTACCGCACGAGTTACACGCTGTCGCAACTGGATCCGAACGGTTTGGCCTCTGGCGACGTTTGGCCGCAAATCGATGATCAGACCGGCGGAGGCGCTTCGCTCTTGACCACCTCCACCTTCGTGGTCGGAACGACGTCGGGAAACTATCAGAACTACACATCGATCGAGATGGACGATGCCGTCATCGGCGAGGCGTGCGCCAGCAGCGGCACGCCGTTTGGTTTTGTGAGGAATATCTCCGACCCAGTGCAGAGCGCGGCGCTGCCGCCGAAAGTGCAAGGCGCCTGGGGCAGCGCACTCTACGACGCCTACGGGTTCTACACGAGCTACAACGGGGCTGTGGCCGCCTGGGCGATGCTGGCCTAGGCAATCAAACGTATCTTCCTCAGACTTCGCCTTGGGATGCCAGACCCAGTCGGCCCGCACCGATATAGAGTTGCGCGCCAACGCCTCGTCAGACAAGGTCGAGCCGAACCTTGCGGCCAAGCATCTCGGCGGCGCGCTGGAGCGTGGCGAGGGTCACGTTTCCGTCGGTCGGGTCGAGGAGGCGGCCGATTTGGCTGCGGCTCGTGCCCATGCGTTCGGCAAGACGCTTACGCGAAAGCTTCTGCGCTTTCATCGCCTGCTCGATCTGCCACGCCAACACCTCTTTGATCGCGACGGCCTGAAACGTCTCACGCTTTCCCTGCTCGTCGAGAAACGCGTCGAGTGTCGTCAATCCCTTGGCGCTGCGCGGCTTCCTGGTCGTCGCCATTGTCGCCTCCTAGTTGAATTCTCGTTTGCGCTTGCGCGCGAGCTCGAGGTCGGCGGCGGGCGTTGCCTGGGTTTTCTTGATTATCCCATGCAACGCAACAATCCGATCCTCGGCAAAGCAAAAGAACACCCGCGCGATCCGGCTGCCGGTCAACCCGCTCCGCACTTCCCAAAGCCCATCGCCCAAGGGCCGGCACAAGGGCATTCCGACCGGCCAGCGAAACTGCACGCGCATGAGATCCTGGCCGACGATGTTGCGGTCCTCGTCATTCAAGTCGCGTAACCAGTTCCTCACCACCTCGACGCCGGCGGCCGTCCGATAGAACACCACAGGAATCTTGCGCGCCGGCTCCTTCATGCTGTCCCATATAATGGCCATGTACCATATAATGTCCAGACATGGCAACTATAATCGGCCTATTCCAGGCCCTCACTCGGTCGGTCGAACGCCGTTATCCGCTTTCGAAGTCTGATCGGCAGAGCGCGCTGGGGTGCCGGCCGCTCCGCAAGCAGAGGAGGCGCCTCAATCGGCAGTCGGCAGGCGGCGCATCACGAACTCGATCTCGTCGTCGGCGAGCTCCCGCCACGATTCGATCTCGGTCATGTAGGCTGCCTTGGGAAAGCGCTCGAAGAATTCCCGCGCCTTCGCCCGCGCCTCGTCACGCGGCAGGCGGAAGGTCTCCCGCCGCCAGGCGCTCTCTGCGGCGGCTGCTCGCCGCTCGCGACGCTGCGCGGCGCGCTCTGCCACATCGACCGGCTTCTTGGTCTGGATCGCCATCGCGGCCTCTCCTGTCGTGGAGGCTAGCGCGATTTCGGGCCCAAGGGGAGTCGGGAATCGCGCGACCCAGCGGTAGGGTTATCGAATTTGCGAGCGAGCGCGCGAGGCAGGCGGCCGTCGATGAACGCGAGGCCGAGCGCGATCAGCGCGAAGCCGAGCAACGGCCGTCCCGCCAGTCGCTCGTGCAGGAAAAACGCGCCCAGGATCACCGAGGTCGCCGGAACCAGCAACGTCACCAGCAGCACATTGGTCGCGCCTGCGCCGGCAAGGATGCGGAAATAGACGACATAAGCGAGCGCGGTCGAAAAGGCGGCGATCGTCAGCACCGCCGCAATCGTCGCCGCGCTCGGCGCCGGCAGCGTCCACGGCCGGTCGATGAAGAGGGCGAGCGGCGCGAGATAGAGGGTCGCGGCGGTCACCTGGCCCGTGGCGACGTCGATCGGCCGCAGCCCGAGAGCGCGCACGCGGCGGGCGAAAATCGCCGAGAGCGCATAGGCGAGTGCCGCGGCGAGCACGGCGAACTCGGCCCACACGTTGGCGTCGGCGCCGGTCAGGAGGTCCGGGCCGATGAGCCATGCAACGCCCGCGAGCCCCGCGACCGTTCCGAAGACTTTGAGGCCGCTGAGCTTCTCCTCCGCGGTCAAGACATGCGCGGCGAGGACGGAGAAGAGCGGCGTCGCCGCATTGAGGATCGAGGCGAGCCCGCTCGGCAAATGCGTCTGGCCCCAGGCGATCAGCGCGAAGGGGAGCGCGCAGTTGCCAAAGCCGAGCACCGCCACTGTGGCGACCGCCCTTACGCTTCTGGGAAGCGCGACGCCGAGAAACGGCGCGCTCGCCCAGAGCAGCGCCGCCGCGAGGCCGACCCGCAGCGTGACCAGCGTCAGCGGCGGCAGTTCTTTGACCGCGACCCCGATCAGAAAGAACGATCCGCCCCACAGCAGCGAGAGCAAACCCAACAATGCCCATTCGCGCGAGGTCATCGCACGCTGCGCCGCAACGGTCATGGCAGGCCTCCGAAGGTTGGCGTCGAGCGCCGGCCTACCATCGCGCTTTGCCCAAGTCCGCCCGATTGCTGCGGCGGGGGAGCTTGGGCCGATTAACTGTAACGAGTGAATGCTATCGAGCTCAGTCGATAAAATCTTTGTGATAATCCGAATCCGCGATATGATTGGACAACCGCGATGGCATCGGAGCAATCGAAGCGCGGTGGAATAATAACCTAATCATGTACGTTATTAATGCCAGACGAGGAGAGGGTCGGGCGGCGCGGAAAAGGCGCCGCAAGCTTTTGAAATCGCATGAAATGGGAATGAAAATGGCGCCCCTGTACGGCGGCGACCTCCGCGGGCTAAATCGATCGGGGTTCAGGGGCCTTTCACCCGCGGAAAGCGCGCCATCGCCTCGAGGTCGTCTAGGTCCAGGCTGTTGCGCATATATTGCCGCGAGGCGTCGCGAAACGGCTGGAAGTCCCAGGCGCGGATCTCGCCCTTGGACAAGGCCTGATCAACGAGCCGGCGGCGCCGCTGGCTTTCCCGGACTTCCGCATCGAGCGCTGCGAGATCCCAGCGGCGCCCGATCTCGGCGCGGAACTCCGCGATCTTGACGGCATGGTCGGGTGACGCCGCCAGATTGTCGCGCTCGCCGGGATCGCACTCGAGGTCATAGAGTTGGTCGGGATCGGCTGGCGAATCGATGAACTTGAGCGCGCCGCGACGGATCATCACGATCGGCGCAATCGCGCCTTCGGCGAGATATTCGCCGATTGCCTCGTCATGGCCGTGGCGGCCGGTGAGATGGGGCGCGAGGCTCCGCCCGTCGGTCGGCGATCCGAGCGCGGCGGCGTCTCCGCCGGCAAGATCGACAAGCGTCGGCAGAATGTCGAGAAGCGAAACGCTCGCGCTGATGCGGCGCGGCGCGAAGCGGGCCGGGCTCGCTACCACGAGCGGCACGCGGGATGCGCCTTCGAAAAAACTCATCTTGTACCAGAGACCGCGTTCGCCGAGCATTTCGCCGTGGTCGCTGGTGAGGATCACGATCGTATCTTCGCCAAGTCCGCTCGACTTCAGCGCCTGCATGAGCCGGCCGAGATTGTCGTCGACGTAGGAGATAGCGCCGAGATAGGCGTGGCGCGCGGCGCGCACCTGAGCCTCCGTCACCGGCTCGGCGTCCATCGCGCAGACGTGGCGCAGCCGGCGCGAATGCGGATCGAGCAGAGCGAGCGGAACCGCCGGTCCGGGCAGATCGATGTCCTCGTCGCGATAGAGATCCCAGTAGCGTTGCGGCACGGCGAACGGATCGTGGGGATGGGTGAACGAAGCGACGAGCAGGAAGGGCCGCCGGTCGTTCGACCGTGCAATATCGAAGATCGCGCGTTCGGAGGAAAAGGCGACCTCGTCGTCGAAGTCGAGCTGGTTGGTGCGCACGCAGACGCCGGCCTCGGCGACCGAACTCATGTTGTGATACCAGCTCGGCCGCTCGTCCGGCCGGTCCCAGTCCGGCGTCCAGCCATAGTCTGCCGGGTAGATGTCGGTCGTCAGCCGCTCCTCGAAACCGTGCAGCTGATCGGGGCCGCAGAAGTGCATCTTGCCGGAGAGGATGGTGCGATAGCCTCGAAGCCTCAGATGATGGGCGAAGGTCGGGATGTCGGCCGAGAACTCCGAAGCGTTGTCGTAGACGCGGGTTCGCGAGGGCAGGCGCCCGGCCATGAACGACGCCCGCGACGGCGAACACAACGGGCTCGCGCAATAAGCGCTCTCGAACACGACGCCGTTTTTCGCGAGCTCCTGCATGTTCGGCGCTCGCGTCAGCGCATGGCCATAGATCGGCAGGAACGCCGGCGCCATCTGATCGGCCATAACGATGAGGATGTTTGGCGCCCCGGCGGTCATCGCTTCGTCCTTGTCGGTTTGCTGGCGGGCTTGTTCGCGGTCTTGACCTGCGGCTTGCCTGCGGGCTGCTGCGGAGCGCGCGTTCGCGCCCACTCTCTTTCGATCACCGGGACGAGCTTCGCGTCGTAGACGCCGACCGGCCATAGCACGCGAAAAGTCTCTGCCGGAGCCGCCGCCTCCGCGCTCGTCAATCCGATTGAAGCGGTCGCCTCGGCGGCGACGCCGGGCTGCAGAAGAAAGTCGATCAGCGCCGACGCGTCATGCGGATCCGGCGCGTCGCGCGGCTCGGCAAGCGCGGCGATCGCAATCGGGCCGCCCTCCCTCGGCTCGGCGAAGCGAATGTCCAAGCCGGCGCCGCCCTCGCGGCTGCGGCGGGAAGCTATCCCGGCCTGGGCCGCGCCGCCGAACGTCAGGCAGACCGCGCCGCCCGCGATGGCGGTGATCGGGTCGCGCGAAATCGGCAGGCGAACCGCCGCGCGGGCGCGGATGATTATGTCGGCCGCCGCCGTCACGTCGCGTTCGCGAAGCGCCGACGGATTGACGCCCATGAGGCGCCATGCGGCGACGAACGCCTCGTCGCGGGCGTCGGGCAGCGCGACGCCGCAGGGAGCGAGCTTCCGCGCGACCTCCGGCGCGAGCGCCGCGCCCCATGAATTCGGCGCGCCGCCGAGGAGCGGCGGAGCCTTGCCGAAGTCGTACAGGAGGCCGGTCGCCGACCAGCCCCAGGCGATCGCGTAGGCGCCGCCCGCGTCGTAGGAAATGAGCTTCGCCGCGACCTGGGGCGCAACCCGCCGCGCGTTTGCAATCTGCGCCTTGTCGATCTTGCGCAGCTCTCCCCCGGCGATTGCTCGCGCGAGCTCAGGCCCAGGCAGGATGACGACATCGTAAGCCGCGTCCTTCATCATGGAAGGAATGCGCTGAGGATCGCCATAGGCGTCGTAGGCGACCGCGGCGCCGCTCTCGCGCTCGAAATCCCGCAGGGTCTTGGGCGTGAAGGCGCCGGAAGGGGCAAGCAGGCGCACGATCCTGTCGGCGGGCTTCGATGGCGGCGCGAAGGGCGAGGTCTCGAGTGCGCTCGCTCCCAGCGCAAGGATCGCGGCGGAAAGAACGCTCAGCATATCGCGGCCGGCGCCGCTCGAGCGAGGGGCGCCAGCAGGGCGTCGATGTCGCCGATGACCGAATTCATTGCGGGCCGATTGTCTCCGGTCAGAACGAGCCGTCTTGGGTAGGGGGCGGCCGCCGTGGGGTCAAGCGCGGCAAGGTGGATTGATGAAGAGCCCCGTCCTCGCTAGAGAGCGCGGGCAAGGACGTTGATGACGACGCGATGACGACAGCAAATTTCGGCTTTCAGTTCGCCTATCGGCTGACGCCAGATCGCGGGCCGGCGGACGATGTCGTTTCGCAACTGCGGATCGACGGCCTGGTCTCGAGTCAGACCGTGCTGCTGCCCTATTCGGTCGGGCTTCACTATGTCGTCGTGCCGACCGGGTCGGGCGCCGTTGCGATCGCAAGCAAGGACTTTCGCGCCGAGAGGCTTGGGCTCTTTCCGTCGCTATGGGCGCGGCTGCGCCTGGCGCTGCTGTTCAAAAAGAAGAAATACCTGAAGTACGACGAGTTTTCTCTTTTTTCAGTCGGGGCGAAACGCGAGCGCAAGCACTTCACACGCTTCAACCAGGATACGAAGAACATTGGAGTCGTGATCGACGGCGACCTCGTCGCCAACCATCCGGAACTTCTCTACGGGTGGAAAGGTCAGCAGAGCGCGCAGGGCGGAATAGTTGGTCATTCGGGGCCGAATCCGGTCGCGATCGTCGTGCATATCTACTACGAGGACACTTGGCAGGACATATCGGGGGCGCTCGCAAGTCTGACCGTGCCCTTCGATCTGATCGTGACCACCGTCCCCGGCCGTGAGCGGCTCACCGACGCCATTCGCCGTGATTTTCCTCATGCAGAGATCGAGCAAATGGAGAACCGTGGCCGTGACGTACGCCCATTTCTTGTCTTGCTGGAACGTGGCCGGCTCGATCGCTACCGTTACGTCTGCAAGGTTCACGGCAAGAAATCGTACGACGGAGGGCGGAAGTCCTACATGGGCGCAATTTGGCGCCGACGACTGCTGTTCGATCTCTTTGGGGCGCCAGGGATTGCAAACATCATCGTGGACACATTCGAACGCAATTCCTCCATCGGGATGATCGGTCCGCGCGCTTTTCGCTTGCCGCGCGACACCTATTCGGAGGAGCTCTCCTGGTCGGCCAACCGTCCCTTGACGCTGGAGCTCGCCGAAAGAATGGGTATCGCCTCCGACCAGTTCCGACTCGACTTCTTCGGTGGAACAATGTTCTGGGTTCGTCCCGAGGCGCTCAAGCCCCTGCGAGACCTGCATCTTTCTTCGGCCCTTCCGGAGGAGCAGGGGCTGCTAGACGGCGGATTGGCGCACGCAATTGAACGCATATTTTCGACGTCGGTCGTAGCGGCTGGGTATAAGCTGGCCAGCAGCGACGCCTCTGGAGTCTCCGACGGTGATCGCCCTCGCGTCGCGCTCGATTCGGCGATGGGCCTCGAGCGTCCCGACCTCTGAGCAGACCGACACAAAAGTCGTCTCAACCTTGGCCGCTGGTTCTCGAACTTGCGGCGCGTATGGGCGTTCCGGCGGAACGGTTCCGGCTGGATTTCTTCGGAGGGACGATGTTCTGGGTCCGGCCGGAGGCGCTGCGCCCACTGCGGGAGCTCCGCCTCGCCGACGCCTTTCCGGAGGAGAAAGGGCTGCTCGACGGCGGACTTGAGCACGCAATTGAGCGTCTGTTCGCGACGTCGGTCATAGCGGCGGGGTACAAGCTCGTTAATGGCGACGGGCCTGCGGCTATGAGATAGGAAGGCCTCGCCAAGGCGCGCAACGAGGCCACCCCGGTTCAGCCCGGGTGACGTGCCGGCCGGCGAAAGTCCTCGCCACGGTGTGGTTAGCGGGTCATCAACACTTTTTGATGGCCGCCCGAACGATCGATTCCATCGCCAATGGCCCGACGCTTTTTGAAGCCAACGGACTGCGCCGACGACCTCAATAGGCGTGGGACACGGGGTTTCGGCAAAGCTCAAAGCGAGAGGCTCCTCGTCAATTTCTCGGTTATCTCATTGATATTGTTAGCTAACTAGCGTATCATTTCCAGTTTAAAAGGATTAAGCCAAACCCGTCTTTTGCGACGAGTTCGGACCGTTCTGAATTTTGCTGTATCATGGTCATACTTTGGCGACGTCATTCCCATAATTGAGCATAGTCATTCCCATAATTCATGTGTCAGGGTCGATCGTTCGGGGAATCCCTCGAGGAGCGACGCGAGGGTCGCCCGAGCAATCGGCGCGGTCCGAGTGAGCTGATGGTTTTTGCCAATCGAACGGGCCAGCGGCCAAGCCTAAAAGCGGCAGTCTTTCGTCAGTCAGGGTCGCAGTTATCTTATTGACATTGCTAGTGAAATATATAAGATGTCCAATTCTGAGGATGAACAAACCCAGTCCTTTAGCGAAAAGCCGAACCCTGCTGAATTTTGCCGTATCATGGTCATACCTTGGCGATGTCATACTCAAAATTGAGTTGTCATGGTCGGATCGTTCTGGGAATCCGTCGAAGCGCGGCTTCTGGGCGGTTTTTTGCCGCCGGCGCCCACGGCAGCGACAGGTCTGGAGCCCGATAGCGTCGCTCGAGGTGTCTCATTGTGTCGCTGCGGTGTCGCTAGGGACAAAAGACTGTCGCCCAAGGAGAAGAGACGGTAAAAATCGCCCGAGATCTTTCACTGACCAAAGAGAGACAATCCGACCTGGGTGCTCGCTATCGTGGCGGGAACGCGACGGCGACGCTATCGGATTTCTACGGCGTTAGGGCGCTTCCTCAGCGCCTTGGGTTTTTGAAAGGGGGGAATTGTCCGTTCGTGGACAATCCCCTTGGCGCGGCAGGCGACCGCAAAGGGGTGAGGACCGACCGCCGCCATGTCTTCATTGATCGTAGCTCTCCAGTCGGTGAACGTCGGACGGATATCCGTGGTGACGGCGATGATCTTTTGCGGAAATTCCGCAACCAAATGGTTGAGAAACGCCGCCGCGTTTTCGGGCGTAGCTCCGGCGACCTCCGCATAAAGGTGTTTGGTGAGCTCCTCCACGGCGAGGAAGACCGGATAAACCACGCCGAAGCTGCCATCGGGGAAGGCAACTTCGTTGGCGGTGATTTCGAAGCAATAGGGCCCCGCCAGACTTGCGCTGGTGAGGGGCGGACACTTGGCGGTCGGCCCGATTTTGCTGAGCCCATAGCGCTTCAGGCATTGATAGAGCGCAGACCGGCTCAGCTTGGGCGTTAGACGTCTGAGTCTCTCAAGCGAGTCATCGAGCGAGAGGCGGGTGCGCCCGCGGTAGGCGAGAATGATCGCTTCGTCCTTGAGCGTGAGAAATTTTGAACCGGGATTTTTCGGACCCATTCGCTCGTCGAATACCGTGTCGCGCGCCTTCCATTTGGCGATCGTCTTGCGATTGAAGCCATACCGTCTGGCGAGATCGGTGTTTTTCTCGTCGCTCGCCTGGATCGACCGCCGCACGCTTGGGGTCGTCCTCGCAGACCCGTGCGTTCGTCTTGGCGGCTCTCGTTCCCGTTCCCGTTTTCGTTCCCGTTCCCGTTCCCGTTCCTCTTCTCCATCTCGTCCCATTGGCGTCCCCCCAGACCGGCCTCCTGAGCGGCAGCCGCGCGGGCGGCGCAAGCCCTCATTGGTCCGCCCGGCCGGTAAGGCGGCTCTGGGCCGGATCATCTCTGAAGCGAGCTGAGCCTTCGTTAACGCCGCGCGAGCCGCGTGTCGTACGAGCTCCGCTCGCCCATTGGAAGTCCGCTTGGGAATGCCCGTTGGCCGCCGATCGTCGGGCGGCGGGCGGGCGAAGGCGCGCAGAGTTTGGTTTGGAGCTCAAGCATTGTTGATGGTTTACTGTCGGTATTGTGAATAGAGTTGATCGCTTATTGGTCGCCTCCGTCAAAATAATGGCTGAAAGGTCGCATTCTTCTTTACAAAGGCCAGGCTTTTGCTATAGTATATTTCTAGCATAATCTATTGAGGACAGAGTGGGCACTCTCAGCAAGACGCTCTTCCAACCCGACTTCAGCTCCGTCGGTTGCGCTCTCGACGCCGTCGAGCCGCTGCCCTGCGACCGGTGGCTGGCGGCAAGCGCGCTGCAGAAGGCGATCCGGCGGGGAGACGCCCTGACCGCAGGGCGGGCGGTCAGGACCCTCTATCAATATGATCCGCGCTCCGCCTGGCGCCGGTTGCTCGTCATCGCCTACGAGGACATCGGCGTCGGCGCCCTCGACGCGGTGGTCACAACGACAGCGCGCGGCGCGAAAGCCCGCCGCGAGGCGGGTGGGGACGAAGCCGCCGCTCTTCAAACATCTCAGATGCTCGCCACGGCCGCCAAGGACCGCAGCGCCGACCTCATGTTCGCCATCGTGCTGCATCACCCAGCCCTTAAGAGCGCGCGATCGAGGCTCCGATCGGTCTCGGTCGATCGGCGGCTCGAATGGGTCGCGGATCCGACCCTATCGTGCTGCGAGCGCGCGCTCGCCGCTTGGCATTCTTCCGGGGTCGAGGAACGGGGAGAACCCCGCGTCGGTCCCGGCGATCTTGGCCGCCTGATGCGGACCTATGCGGTGCTTGGCGTTCCCGAGCCGCTGCTCGAGGTCGTCAGGCTCGCGCTGAAGAAAACACGTGCACCGTTCGTTTTGATGCTGCCCTTGCTTTGGCTCGAGGCCGCCGAGGGCGAAATTGAACTCGTTGACTCTCTGCTCCCGCCGTCAGGTCTGATCAATGGCGTCCCGCTCTGCGCCATTGACAAGCACACCCGTCTCGGGCGGCAGGCCATTGGACGGTTTGCTCGAGAGAACGCCGAGATCGCCCAGTTTCTGAAGAAGCACGCGCGGGGCTCCCGCGACGCGGCGCTCGGCATGGCGGTCTTCTACGCCGACGGCGCGCTGACCCGGCCAACTCTGCAATGGCGACAATCGGCAGAGTTCACGGCCGCCGGCGTCGCCGCCGATTTCCATAAGGTCAAGGTCGGCGCGAGCGTCGGCGTCGAATTGGTTGAGCTTGTGACCGCGCACATCGCCGATCTCGACGCGATCCGTCTCCAAATGCTGAGCCGGGCTTTGGCGCCGAGCCGCGCCCTGCAGCCCCAAACTGACCAAGCAGGTCGTCGCGGTCTTGGCGGCGACGATGCGGAGAACTTGGAGAACTCACCGGAGGACATGGGATGAGTGGGAACTCGGACAAGGCCCGGAACGATCGCCGCGGCTTCATCGGCGGGTCGGACGCCAGGATCATCATGAGCCCCGATGCGGCGGCGCTGATCCGGCTCTGGAAGGAAAAGCGCGGCGAGGCCGAACCGCAGGACCTGTCAGAAAATCTCGTTGTCCAACTGGGCGTCGCCACCGAGACGCTGAACCAGACCTGGTACGAGCGCAACACGGGACGGGCGGTGACCGACGTCCAGCGTTGGGTTCGGCATCCGGTGCATCGATATCTGGCGGCGACCCTGGACGGGTTCGTCAACGATCTCGACGCGGTGTTCGAGGCCAAGTTCATGCTGCCCTGGTCGTTCTCCGAAGAGGCGGCGGCCGAAAAGCACATGGCCCAGCTTCAGCACAACATGTGGGTGACCAACGCCCGCTCGTCGGTCCTCTCGATCATCACCGGAGGCGGCAAATGGATCGAGATAACCATCCCAGCCGACGCGCTCTACCAGCACTTTCTGGTCACGGCTGAGCGCCGGTTCTGGCGCTGCGTCCAGACTGGTCAAACGCCGAGCCCTTATGGGATCGAGCCTCCTCGGCCACGAATTGAAGGCGTCCGCATCGTCGACATGAGCGAGTTCGAACTCTTGGGCCGAGTTCGCAGGGCTCTTCTGCGCCACCCGCTCGGCCTTTCTCGACCACGAGCGAGCCAAGATCGAACTCAAGGCCCTGATGCCAGAGGATGCGAAGGAAGCCTCCGGCCATGGTGTCCGGGCCAAGCGCTCGAAGTCAGGCGCGGTCAGCTTTGATCTTCTCGACCAGGAAGGGGAGGGGAGCCATGCAGCGGTCTAGCGAAACCATCGGGGCGATCGCCGCGGCGCTGGCGAAGGCTCAAGCCGAGCTCACCAATCCGGAGAAGTCACTTGTAGCGACCATTCGGGCGGCGAACCCGCGTGATCACGATCAGACCTTTCGCTATGCGGCGCTCTCGAGTGGGCTCGATATCGTGCGGAAGACCCTTGGTGGTCATGAGATCGCAACCGTCCAGTCGACAGGGATCGACAAGGAGGCAGGGCTCATTCGTCTAACGACGACTCTTGCCCATTCGTCGGGCGAGTGGCTGTCGTCGGAATGGCCGGTCTGCCCGATTGCCGAGACGGCGGCGCCGCGTCGGATGGGAGCGGCGCTCACCTACGCCAGACGCTACGCCCTCTTCACCCTTGTGGGCATCGCAGGCGAAGACGATCTCGACGCGCCCGACCTTGACGACGGCGGAATAGCGCATGCTGCCAACACAGCGGGCGTCGCACAGAAGCGCCGCGTAAACGCGCGATTGCGGCCGGTCGAAGCGGTTGAGGAAAGGCCGCCCGTATCGACTTCCGGTCGGAAGGAAAAAGCCATTCGTATTGCCCGGATTGTTCTGAGTCCAGACCAATCGGCGGCGTTGCGGGAGCAGTTGCTCACCGATGTCGTAAACCTTCAATCCGCCGACGACGCCGCGGACTGGGTTCATAGGAACCTTGCGGCGAAGAACGCGCTGATCGACCGCGACGCTGACCTTGTCGAAGCCGGTTTTCGTGAAAAGCTCGCCACGATCGAGGCAACGTCCGCTGCGCGCTCCGGCAAACCGCAATGTTCGCGAGCTGAAGAAACCGTCTCTCCGATCGAGAAGCCTTTCCTTGCTACGACGGACGACTCAGCTGCAGCGCCGATCATCCTGCCGGGAACCGGAAGAGCACGGCGCCGCCGCGTGCCGCCGAAGACCATTCGGCTGCGCGATAAAGAGCACTGCAAATTCGTCGCCACTCAGCCCTGCATCGTCTGCGGCCGGACGCCCTCGGAGGCGCATCACATTCGCTTCGCTCAACCGCGCGCGCTCGGCCGAAAGGTCAGCGACGAATACACAGTCCCCGTCTGCCGTCTCCACCACAGGGAGCTGCATGGCTATGGGGACGAGGCCTCATGGTGGGCCGCGGTCAGCATTGACCCGTTAGCCGTCGCTCTCGGACTGTGGCGAAGATCTCGCTCGACCATGGTGCATGATGCGGAAAGTTCAGACCTAACGGGCGTTCGCTGAGCTCCGACCCCAGGGCTTAAGCTCATGGGTCGAATGCGGTCCTGCGACCCCCTTCGCACGGCTACTCAATTTATCCCGTTACACCCGGGCGGCTTCGTCGGAATCGGCACTTTGCCTTCATCGCGTCGGTCATCATGCTTTACGAGCCGATGAAGCGGGTCGCGAGGCTGCATGTCGATCTGTCATCGGCGCTATTCGGCGTCGGCATGCTCTACGATTTCCTCAAGAAGCAGGACTTCGAGGAAGACCCGCCGAACGTGCCGGAGCTCGAGATCACGCGGGGGCGGATCGAGTTCCGCGACGTGGTCTTCGGCTATCGCCCCAAGGAGCGGGTGCTCCATTCGGTCAGCTCGTCGCCTAGGCCGGGGTTACGGCACGTCTCTCAGCGATAATTCTAGGTCGACAGAGACTAACGGAGATATTTGTGTTTATCGTTCGATCTTGAGTCGCACAGGAGCAATTTGGATGCAGAGCGCTCTTTTCGAAACACTCGAGGGCGCGATTCGAGCGCGCAAGCTGATCCTATGTGGCTATCACGGCTTCCCGCGTGTTTGTTGCCCTCATTCGATTGGGCGGACTCATGGGGTTGAGAGGCTTCTAGCCTATCAATTTGCGGGTGATAGCTCGCAGGGCCTAGCGACTGCCGGCGAATGGGGGTGTTTCGATATTCGCGACATGCAAAGTGTGACAATATTTGAGGGCGAATGGCGTACTGGCCCATACCAATCACGCCCGAAAAAGTGCATTGAGAGCGTCTACCTTGACGTATCGACCTGATTCGCCTGATGAATCGCCTAAGAGTAATGTTAGTGACTTCAGCTGTAGGGATATTGCGCGCTCGACGAAGGTCGGAAGGAGCATCGCTGGCGCCGTGCAACCCAGGGTTCTTAGGGCGTCTGGCGAGATGCGCTAGGACAAATTTTACACGGCAGCACCACCACGAGACAGACGGCCCGTTGAGCGATATAGTACAGTAAAGAGAGCTCCTGGGCTTCCAAGTGACCAGTTTCCACAGGTAATGACCTCGATGTCAAACGAAGCGTCAAGAGAAGGCAATCCTCTATTATCTCCGCCGACCGTCAATGAGATCTTCAAAAGGGCCGCCGAAATCTCGTATGGCAACCGGTTGGTGGAGAACCGCTATCGTGGATTAGTGGCTGAAATTATCGTTGGCGCGGCGCTCGGTCCTGAATGGCGACCATGTTCAGGAGATTGGGGCGGCTGGGATCTCGAACACCTTACCGGCTGCCGTCTCGATGTGAAGCAGTCAGCTGCGGAACAAACATGGGTTCGAT
>CAWBBW010000021.1:0-123165 GCA_963787135.1 uncultured Alphaproteobacteria bacterium
CTCACTGTTTCAGATGGCGAGATACTCGATAACGGCCAGCCGTTCATCGCGAAGGGTATCAATATTTACGCTGACGCGCTGATGAATGTCGGCGCCACCACGGTTACCAACACCTTCCCGGGCCTCAACTTCGTCCGCGTCAATGTGTTCGACATGACGACAGACACTGCGGCCATGCTAAAGCCATACGTAGACGCGCTCACCAGCCAGGGTGTCGTGGTCGAGCTCGAGGACCACAACTCCCAAACTGTCCTCACCGGCAGTGCGTTGAGCTCCGCGGTTCTGCGCTACACCGATTGGGCAACGGCATTTAAAGGCAATCCAAATGTTGTCTTCGGAACGCAGAACGAGCCTGTCGGCAGCAGTAGCAGCATCGACGGCGAGATCAGCGCCATCTACAATGCGATCCGCGCGACGGGCAACAACAACCTGGTATTGATGGACCCGAACGCCGGAAATTCCACAACCGGCCTCGCCGCATCCAACTTTGCAAGAATGACCAATGTCGCCTGGGATCTTCACTACTACAGTGAGCTCTCCGGCTACAGCCCAGACCTTGGCGCCAATCAGTCTGCTCTGAGCAGCGAAGTGGCCGGCGCACAAGGGATCAGGAGCGCCAATGGCGCCATCCCCGTCATCATCGGCGAGTACGGGCCGGCACCCGGCAATGGTATTAGCCCCGGCGGATCCCAGGCGATTACCGCCGTTGAGGCAAGCGGCTTGGGGTCAGCCGCCTGGGCGTGGGAAACGGGGAATCCATCGCCTTACCCTGGCGATTTGGTCAACCCGCCCTGGACGGGTGGCCCGTCGTCGCTCACATCGTACGGGCAGACGCTCGCGCAGTTCATCGCCACCGGCCATCCAGCCCCAATTGCCGGCAATGCTCAACTTTACATCGCCCCGGGTCAAAGCATCGACTTGGCCGGCCCTCTTCTTGCTCTGGAAACGCCGGGTTTGCCGGGCAACTCGCTCGCCCTCACCGCAGTCGCCACGAGCGGCGCCCATGGGACGGCCGCGCTAACTGGAGGCGACTTGAGCTATACCGCGCCGGCAAGCGGCAGCACCGACGTCTTTACTTATACCGTTTCCAATCAGCTCGAGGAAACCGCGACCGGCGGCGTTAATGTCTCGCTCAATCCCAATCTAAATACGAATGTCAGCATGACCCTCACTGGCCTGGGAAACATCGTGCTTGGCGGTAACGGCGTTGACGTTCTCACCGGCATTACCGGAACCGATTGGATCAGTCTCGGCAACGGCAACGACACCGTGTCACTGTTCGGTCACGGCAATACCGTGGCGCTCGGCAACGGCAACGATGTCGTCTCTATGCCGGGAAACAACAACAGCATCACGCTCGGCAATGGCGACGACGTTATCTCACTCGCCGGCACCGGCAACAGCGTGACTGTGGGCAGCGGCCACGACACGATCATGACTGGCGCCGGCGCTAACACGTTCGTCCTCGACGGTAGCACCGCAACTCTGGTGCTCCATGGTTCGAACAACAACGTTCTCGTCAACGGCGGGTCCGACCAGGTAATGGATATGCCAGCGGACCATCTTCTCTTACAAGTTGGACCGTCCGGCGGCACTATAGTGATAGACCATTTCAGCGCGACGAATGGCGTCGTGAACCTAGCGGCTGAGCTGGCGAGCAGCCTGCACTGGACGACCTCCGCTCAGGTTGGCGCTGCCCTGACATCAGATCACGGGGGTGGGAGCTTACTGAGTTTGGGCAGTTACGGCTCCATTGACCTTATTGGCGTCGCACCGGCGACCTTGCATGCCTCCAACTTCCAGATCGGGTAGGTAAACAGTCGCGGAAATTGAGCCCTGCGGCCCTGCGTTATCAAGCTGAGTGCTCTCTGCGTAGACCGGAAGCCGAGTGAATTCCGTGCGGCGGCGCAACTTGATCTGTTGGACGACATCCAGAGATGGATCGACACCGCCTGTTAAATCCGCCGAGCCATCAATTTCTCGTTTGTGATGGTATTAGTGTTAAGGATGGGTCGCATTCTTTCTCCTGTTGATCAAGAGCGCGGCAAACACCAGCAACCGGAGAGCGAGCCCTCCGCCATTAGATCTGAAACGCAGCGCGATCTCAGCGCTTCTCCCTTCGCAACTGCGTCTCAAAATATGCGATCGTTACTTTCAAGCCTTCGCGAAGCTGAGTTTTGGGTTCCCATCCAATCGCGGCTTTAGCTAAGCCTGCATCAGGCTTTCGCACTCTTGGGTCATCCTGAGGAAGAGGCTGGTACACAACCTGCGACCTCGAGCCGGTGAGGTCGATAACGGTTTTAGCCAATTCCAGCATAGAGAACTCATCGGGACGGCCCAGGTTCACCGGACCGGTGAACGTAGGTGGGGTGTTCATCAGCCCGACGAGGCCATCGATAAGGTCGGCTACATAGCAAAATGACCGCGTCTGCGCACCATCTCCGAATATTGTTATCGGATCGCCGCGTAGGGCTTGAACGATGAAGTTTGACACCACTCGTCCGTCATTCATACTCATACGCGGGCCGTAAGTGTTGAATATTCGAGCAACTTTAATCTGTAGTTGATGCTGCCTTCGATAGTCGAAAAATAACGTTTCTGCGCAACGCTTTCCTTCATCGTAACATGCGCGGACGCCCAGCGGATTTACCCGACCCCAATAACTTTCTGGCTGAGGATGGACTTCGGGGTCGCCGTACACCTCCGAAGTTGAGGCCTGAAGGATGGGACACTTGAGTCGCTTGGCGAGACCGAGCATGTTGATCGCTCCAATCACACTCGTCTTGGTGGTTTGCACAGGGTCGCGCTGATAGTGGATCGGCGACGCCGGGCAGGCCAAATTGTATATCCTGTCAACCTCGACATACAAAGGAAATGTCACATCGTGCCGTAGAAGCTCAAACCTTCGATCATCAAGCAAATGAGAAATATTCTCTCTTGTGCCCGTAAAAAAATTATCAACACATAGGACCTCATCGCCGTTATTTATTAATCTTTCACAGAGATGTGAGCCCAAAAAACCAGCCCCGCCGGTTACTAAGACTATTCTGGTCATGACTATCCCCCAGTTTACGCGGTTGACTATTAAGCTATTATACTTGTAAACGCCTGCGGGTCATGTCTCGGGCCATCTTCACGCTAAATTGCGTCTGCCGCCCAAGAGGCAGCGCGAAACCAGAACACGCCTCAAAGGAGCATATGCAGAACGATCTAGCAGGCTACTGAAAAATCATTGCGTTTGAGCACTGGGTTCGCCTGGTTCGTCAACCGCCACCGCTGAAGCAGAGAGTTAACCGATATCCGCGCCCTCATAGGGCCCGGTCGGTCCAAGCACCCGCTTCTCCCTCCAGAATCATCTACGCTATCGCCCAGCGCTTCCGCATCGACTGCTGCGAGCGCTATATTGCTTGGCGAAAGAATACACTCGATCGACAAATGACCGGCCGAATTTCAACTGCTGATAGCATGCGGGGCCCTTTGGCATCAGACCTGTGCCCGCTCTATCGGGCCACTCTCCGCAGACGAAGCTTCTTCTTCGCCGCGCCAAAGCGTCCACCCCAGTCTCCCGTGGGACCGAAAATCCGGCGTGTGATAGAGCAGGGAAGACAGGTTGTTTTTGGGTTTTTTTCCGCCAATCTGGACCCCGGCCTTCCGAATGGCTGCGTAAATGACAGCTGTGGAAACGGGCATGTCTGAATGCGCCAGCAAATCTTTGGCGACCTCAATCGCCTTCCTCCGCTCTCTCGAAGTATATTCGCGCTTTCGCGTTTCCATCTTGATATTGGCCAAGGGCGGCCCTTCGTGGTCTACGCCCGAATTTAACTCATAGAGACGCAGCACGTCTCGAAGCGCCTGAAGCCTTTTCCAGCGGGGATCGGACGCGAGTTCGGCCTCTGTGCTCGCGATCTCCTCCTTTAATTTCGCTGCGAACGACATCGCCCTCTCCAATTGCGCTGTAATGGCAGATATAAAAATGCCGCGCAATGGCAGTCGATGGCGTTAGGTGGGAAAATCCTGTGCATTATCGCGCCACGCCATTCGAAACGTCATTGCCGTTGTGGCGAATGCAAACTGAAAGACGGTCCTACCAACGATTCGCCTCAAATCGACATGTGCGGCTCATGATGCGGCGGCTTTCAATAGAGAAGGGCTCGAGCCGGCGCGCCCCGCATCGGATCGCCACCCTCCATCGCTCCGAATATTATCTCATAAAAACGCCGAGGCGATGCGGAGCAGCAAGTTCGTGGAATCGGAGAGCGTCGCGTCAGACGCGTATCCTCTCGCACAGGTCGAGCGGCCCCGATCGCTGTTAGTTCAGCCGGAACTCTCCGTCGACCGCCTTGAACTCGGCTGGTTTGATCAGCTGGCAGTGGGCGACGGTCACCGAATGGAGAAGGCCGTCGAGCTCGCGCGACCAGAAGTCCAGGAATTTCCTCAGTTCCGGGAAATGGGGATGCACGTCGTGCTGCTGCCAGATGAAGTTTTGCAGGATGCCGGGATGGTCCGGCAGGCGGTAGAGGATGTTCGCGGTCGTCAGACCGAAACCCTCGAGCTGACGGCGGAAGTCGACGCTGGCCATGCGGCTTCTCCAGGGACTTGAGAATCGGAATGTTGCCACTCCTAACGCGCTCTCGCAAGAAGTGTTCCAAAAAGTCGAGCGATATCAAATTGTTAGCAGCACTAGCGCGCGAGTGCTAGCTTTCCTGAGGAAGACCCGGACTTGTGCAGCGCGCAAAAAAAGCCCCGCCGGAGTTTCCTCCGGCGGGGGCCAATTTTACGTCCTTGGGCAGGCGGTTACGCCGCCCTCTGCTTCTCGCCGTAAGTTTCGTAAAACGTCTCGCCGCGCTCGGCCATCTGAACGAGTTTGTCGGCCGGTTCGAAACGGGCGCCGTATTTCGCCGCGAGTTCTTTCGCGCGCGCGACGAAAGCTTTCGGCCCCATGCCGTCGATCAGCGACAGCGTGCCGCCGGTATAAGGCGCGATATCCAAAGCCGAGGATCGAGCCGACATCAGCCTCGCGGGGATCGGTGACGACGCCCTCGAACATGCAACGCGCAGCCTCCAGCGCAGCGGTAAACAGGTAGCGATCTTTGAGATCCTTGACCCGAATCGTGTCGGGGTCGACGGTCTTGCCGACGATCTTCGACAGTCCCGGCCACAGGCTCTTTGGTCCATTGGCCGGATAGTCGTAGAAGCCCTTGCCGTTCTTGCGGCCGAAGCGATCTTCCTTGACGACCAGCGCCTCGATGAGCTTCTCCTGGGCCGGATTGACGGCGCTTGCGCCCAGATCCTTCTTGGTCGCCTGAAGGATCTTCCAGCTCAGATCAATGCCGACTTCGTCGTTGAGCGCGAGCGGGCCCACCGGCATCCCGGCCATCTTGGCGGCGTTCTCCACCATCGCCGGCGGCACGCCCTCCATCACCATCGCGTGGGCTTCGAACATGTAGTCGCCAACGCAGCGGTTGACATAGAAGCCACGGCAGTCGTTGACGACGATCGGCGTCTTCTTGATCGCGCGGACGAAGTCCATCGCTGCAGCGAGCGCCTTCGGGTCGGTCTTCTCGCCCATGATGATCTCAACCAGCATCATCCTCTCGACCGGAGAGAAGAAGTGCACGCCAATGAAATGCTCGGGCTTCATCGAGGTTTCGGCGAGCGAGGTGATCGGCAGCGTCGAGGTGTTGCTGGCGAAGATGACGTCGGGCCCGAGAACCGCCTGCGCCTTCTTCGTCGCCTCGGCCTTCACCGCACGGTCCTCGAACACGGCTTCGATCACGAAATCGCAGCCCTTCAGCTCCGCGTAGTCGGCGCTAGCCTTGATACGAGCGAGCAGCGCATCCTTGTCGGCCGGTCTTGGCCCGCCCCTTGGCGATCTGGGAACTGACGACTTTGTCCGAATAGGCCTTGCCCTTGTCCGCCGCTTCCTGATCGCGGTCGATCAGCACGACCTCGAGGCCGGCGCTGGCCGAGACATAGGCGATGCCGGCGCCCATCAAGCCAGCGCCTAGCACTCCGATTTTCCGCAGATTGGTCGCGGGAACGCTGGCTGGCCGGCGCGCACCCTTGTTGAGCTCCCCCATCGACAGGAACAACGACCGGATCATCGCCGCCGCTTCCTTCGAGAGCAGGATGTTGGCGAAATATTTGCTCTCGACCGCGAGCGCCAGATCCATCGGCAGCTGCAGGCCCTCGAATACGCTGTTCAGCACCGCCTTCGCCGCCGGATAATTGTCGTAAGTTTCGCGCCGATAGATGGCGTTTGCGGGCGGCCAGATCATCATCCCCTGCGGCGAAAAGACCTTGCCCGACGGCAGCTTGAATTTCGGATCGTCCCAGGGCGCCTTGGCGTTCGGATTGGCCTTCACCCAGGCTTTGGCGAGCGCGACGATCTGATCGGCCGGCGCGACCTCGTGGACGAGGCCCATCTTCTTGGCTGACGGCGGGCTGCAGATGTTCGCCCTTGAGCAGGAACTGCAGCGCGTCCGGCGTCGGCATCAGCCGCGCGACGCGCTGCGTGCCGCCTCCGCCCGGGAAAAGCCCGACCTTGATTTCCGGCAGGCCGACCCGAGTCTTCTCGCTGTCGGAGGCGATCCGGTAGTGGCAGGCGAGCGCGAGTTCGAAGCCGCCGCCCATGCAGACGCCGTCGATCGCCGCCGCGACGGGCTTGCCGCAGGTCTCGAGGCGGCGGAAGACCAGATTCAACTGCTTCATCGCAATCGACAAAGGCGCGCATCGCCGCCTCTTTGCCTTCGGCCTTGGCTCGACGGGCGAATTCGTCGCCCGCAGTCTTGAGCATCGTCAGATCCGCGCCGCCGACACCTCTTGCCGAGAGCTGATAACCGCGCCCTTGATTGCGGCGTCGCCCGCGACTCTGTCGACGATATGCCCGATCTCGGACATGACTTCGGTGTTGATGACGTTCATCGAGCGACCGGGCATGTCCCAGGTGACGAGAGCGATGCCGTCGGCGTCGGTTTCGAAACGAAAGTTGGTCAGTTTCATGGAAAGTCTCCGTCTCGCGATCAGACGCGTTCGATGATCGTCGCGGTGCCCATGCCGCCGCCGATGCAAAGTGTGATGAGCGCCGTGCTCTTGCCGGTCCGCTCGAGCTCGTCGAGCGCCGTGCCGAGGATCATCGCGCCGGTCGCGCCGAGCGGGTGACCCATGGCGATGGCGCCGCCGTTGACGTTGACCTTGTCCGGGTCGACATCGAACGCCTGAAGGTACCGCAGCACGACCGCGGCGAAGGCCTCGTTGACCTCGAAGAGATCGATGTCGTTTATCCTCATGCCTGAGCGGGCCAGCACTTTCTTCGTCACATCGACCGGACCGGTCAGCATGATCGCCGGCTCAGAGCCGATATTTGCGAATGCACGGATGCGCCCACGCGGCTTGAGGCCCGCCCTTGTGCCGGCTTCGCGCGATCCCAGGAGGACCGCGGCCGCGCCGTCGACGATGCCCGACGAATTGCCGGCGTGATGGACGTGGATGATGCGCTCGACCTCGGGATGGGCCTGGATGGCGACGGCGTCGAAGCCGCCCTGTTCGCCCGGGATCACAAAGGAAGGCTTGAGAGAGGCAAGCGACTGCATGTCGGCGTTTGGACGCATGTGCTCGTCACGCTCGAGCAGCGGTAGACCGTTGACGTCGAGGACCGGCGCTATCGAGTTCTTGAAGCGGCCTTCGTTCCAGGCGGTTGCGGCCCGCTTTTGCAACTCGACTGCGTAGGCGTCGACGTCGTCGCGGGAGAACCCGTATTTGGTCGCCATCAAGTCCGCCGAGACGCCCTGAGGCATGAAATAGGTCGGAATGGCGAGCGACGGATCGGCGGGCCATGCGCCGCCCGAGGAACCGATTCCGACACGGCTCATCAATTCGACGCCGCCGCCGATTGTCAGGTCATGCTGACCGCTCATCACCTGCGAGGCGGCGAAATTGACTGAGTCGAGGCCGGAGGCGCAAAAGCGATTGATCTGGACGCCAGGGACCGTGTCGCCGTAGCCGGCCGCTAGCGCGCCCATTCGCGCGATATCGCTTCCGGCCTCGCCAACGGGGTCCACGCAACCCATCACCACATCGTCGACCTGATGGGGATCGAGATGATTGCGATCCTTGATCGCCTTCAGCGCAGTTGCCGCGAGGCGCAACGTTGAGACGGTATGAAGCGAGCCGTCTGCTTTGCCGCGGCCTCGCGGGGTTCTAACGTGATCGAAGATGAAGGCGTCGGTCATGCAGTTTTCTCCGTGCGGTCCATGGCCGCGGCTCCTATTCTTGGTCTCTCCGTCCGGAGAGGCGGTGCCTAATCGTGGTCTGGATGCTGGCGGCTGCCAGCCTCCGCGACATTGATCGCCTTCAACCAATTCTCGGTCCGCGACGCGGGAAGCGCGGCGAGGCCGGCGAACCAGGGCAGCGCGGATTCGACGCCGAGTTGCTCCGTCGGCGCAACTTCGGCCGGCCGGTCGAGACTGCCGACCGTCACCGAGATGCGGTCGCGGCCGATCAGGCGATAGGTCAGCGGCGTGCCGCAGAGGGCGCAGAAGCCGCGCTCGGCAATCTTCGAACTGCGAAAGATCGCCGGCGCGCCGCGGGTGAAAACGAAGCGCTCTCGGCGAACGCCGCCGGTGAAAGCCATGAACGGAGCGCCGCCGGCCTTCTGGCACATCCGACAATGGCAAATGCTGGCGGCTGTGGGACGCGCGGTCAGCCTATAGCGCACCGCTCCACACTGGCAGCCGCCGGTTAAGCGATCGTCCGCCTCCACCGCGCTCATTGAACCTCCCTGCGTCCTTCTTCGCCATTAAAATGCTTCCGCCGGCAATGTCATCAATGTCGCGGCGCCGGCGCTCAGACGAGCCAGACGCGCGCCGGTTTCCGGTAGCATACGCTCGCTGAAGAACCTGGCGAGGGTCAATTTGGCGTCGAGCGCCGGACTGCTGTCACCCCTCGCTTGACGAGCGAGAACCGCCTTGACGATCCGGGTCCACATATAGCCGAGCGCGGTGAGGCCAAAGAGATGCATGTAGTCGGTCGAGGCGGCGCCGGCGTTGTCCGGGTCTGCGACGCCGTTGCGCGACAGCCACACGGTGGCCTGCTGGAGGTGACCGAGCGCGCTTTGCAGACCGCCAAGATAGGGCGCAAGCGCGGCATCATCCTTTGATTGACCGAGAAGCTGCGAGATTTCGCCCAGGAAGGCCATGATTGCGCGGCCTCCGTCCTTTGGCAGCTTGCGGCCGACGAGGTCGAGCGCCTGGATGCCGTTTGCACCCTCATAGATCATGGCGATGCGGGCGTCGCGCACGAACTGCTCCATGCCCCATTCTGCGATGTAGCCGTGGCCTCCCAGCACCTGTTGCGCCATAACTGCGTTACCAAAGCCGAGATCGGTGAATACGCCTTTCAGCACCGGCGTCATCAAGCCAAGCCTGTCCTCCGCCGCCTGGCGCGCTTTCGTGTCGGGCGCGTGACGCGCCTCATCCTGAGTGAGGGCGATCCAGACGAGAAACGCCCGCGCCGCCTCGTTGAAGG
The DNA here is from genome assembly GCA_963787135.1 of uncultured Alphaproteobacteria bacterium. Taxonomy (GTDB): domain Bacteria; phylum Pseudomonadota; class Alphaproteobacteria; order Rhizobiales; family Beijerinckiaceae; genus Roseiarcus. The sequence goes on from CAWBBW010000021.1 coordinate 9,526, forward strand.
CGCGGATTTCGAGCAGCATGCGGCGCACATCGGGATGGACGAGGAGGATGTCGGCAGGCTTGTCCGGCTCCGCCGCGCCCTTGAGCGATCGGCCTTGCCGCCGATCCTTGGCATACGCGGCCGCGTTCTGATAGGCGACTTCGGACAACGACAGCCCCTGAACTGCGACGCCGAGCCGCGCCCCGTTCATCATCACGAACATCGCGGGAAGCCCTCGGTGCTCCTCGCCAACGAGCCAACCTTTCGCGCCATCGTAATTGAGCACTGCGGTGGAGTTACCGTGAATGCCCATCTTGTGTTCGATCGAGCCGCAGACCACGCCGTTGCGCTCGCCGGGTTTGCCCTCGGCGTCAGGAAGGTATTTCGGAATGAGGAACAGCGAAATGCCCTTGACCCCCGCTGGAGCGCCTTCGATGCGGGCGAGCACGAGATGGACGATGTTCTCGGCGAGGTCGTGCTCTCCGGCGGAAATGAAGATCTTCTGGCCGGTAATGGCGTAGGAGCCGTCGCCCTGTGGGACCGCGCGGGTCTTGATGAGCCCGAGGTCCGTGCCGCACTGCGGCTCAGTCAGGTTCATCGTTCCGGTCCACTCGCCGGTGGTCATTTTCGGCAAGAAGCGCGACTTCAACTCGTCGCTGCCGTGAACCGTCAGCGCCGCGACCGCGCCATTGGTCAGACCAGGGTACATTGCGAAGGCCAGATTGGCGGAACACTCATACTCGCTGAACAGGACGGCGAGAAAGGGCGGCAGACCCTGACCGCCAAAGGCCGGATCGCCCGCGAGTCCGACCCAGCCGCCCTCGACTAGCGCCTTGTATGCGGCCTTAAAGCCTTTCGGGGTCGAGACGGCGCCGTCGTCGTGACGCTTGCAGCCCTCTAGGTCGCCGACCCGGTTCAGTGGCTGAACCACTTCCTCGACGAACTTTGCCCCCTCAGTCAGGATAGCCTCTACGACGTCGATCGGGGCCTCGGAGAATCCCGGATAGTTAGCGTATTTCTTGTAGTCGAAGACGTCGTTCAGAAGGAAAACAGTATCGCTCACCGGCGCTTTGTATGTCGGCATGCTGATCCCCGAAATTGCGGAAACACGCTTCCAGCGCTCATGTCGTGGCGCCAAGAAGGTTTATATATGAACTATCTGGGCGCGCTCTGCAAGCAAATTCTTGACGTCAGGGAGCGCGGAGCGATCGAATCGGAGCAATACGGCAGGAGATGCCGGTCGACGACCTCAGCGGCGCTCGCTCTCGCGCGCCATCGAGGCGGCCGGAGTCGCGTAAGCCTCCTGGCAGTCGACGCTCCAATAGCGCAGTTCCTCGAGAGGGATGGCTTGTCCTGTGACAGCGCAGCGCACGAACGCGCCGGGGCGGACGATTCGAAAGTCGCCGTCAAGATACTCGACTTTCGCTTCGCCCGCGTCGGCAGGGCGCCGCTCGATCCTGTTCATGGCGAGGATTCCCTCTTTCTGCCGCGCTACGGCACGGCTGGACCTTCAAGATCACGATGTTCCTGCTACAACACGCTAGACAAGGCAAGGCTCCTCTGGTAAGGACCCGCGGTGTCGACGCGCTTCCTTAAGGTGGCGCGCCCACTTAATTTATCGGATAAATTCAGGCCGCCGAGGCTCCGCCTCAAACACAGGATATTCCGTGCAGGTACTCGTTCGCGACAACAATGTCGATCAGGCCCTCAAGGCGTTAAAGAAGAAGATGCAGCGCGAGGGGATCTTTCGCGAGATGAAGCTTCGTGGCCATTATGAGAAGCCATCCGAAAAGAGGGCCCGCGAAAAGGCCGAGGCTATTCGGCGAGCCAGGAAGCTGGCGCGCAAGAAGCTGCAGCGCGAGGGCTTGTTACCCGTCAAGGCCAAACCGGCTCCCGGCGCGCCCCGCTCGGCCAGCTGAGGCTGGCCATACATGAGGTGGGGCGCCGACGCCTGGTTGCGCCCGCGTTCTGAAGTCCGACAAGAGTTTGGACCCCGCCGGCGTGGCGGGGTTTTTGTTTTTTGACAGTGCGTGCGTCGGGCGACGCATCGGTCCGCGCGAGGTCAGGCGTTGGCAAGGTTCGCGAATGGTGAGGGCATGCTTCAGCTTACGGATGGGGCGCTTCGAGCGGCGATCGCCTTGAGCTTGGCGCTGGCGCTAGGCGCGTGCAGCGAAACGATCGGCGGGATCAACCCGTCCGGACACGTGGCGGAAACGGAGGCTGATGCCGCGGCGCAAGCCTCCAACGCTGGGAATATCGCCTCCCTCAGCGAGGTCATCGAGCGAAATCCGCGTGATGCCGTCGCGTACAACACGCGTGGCGTCGTCTACGCCAAGCTTGGGCGTTACTCCAATGCGATCGACGACTTCAGTCATGCGATCGAACTCGATCCGAAATTCGCCGGAGCGTACACCAATCGTGCGCTCGCCTATCGCCAGACGAAGAAGGACGATCTGGCGATGCAGGACTTCAACCAGGCGATCAGCGTCGATCCGAATGACGCCGCCGCCTATCTCGGGCGTGGGAATCTTTTGCGCTCGGAAAACGATTTCAACGGCGCGCTTGCCGACCTCAATCAGGCGATCAGGTTGAACCCGGAGGGCGCACAGGCCTATCATGCGCGAGGTCTGATTTATCAACGCCAGGGCAACGACGTCCAGGCGATCACGGACTTTAACAACGCGATCGATCGCGATCCCTTCGCGGGCGCCCCTTACCAAGCTCGCGGCCAGAGCTTGATGGCGACTGGCAAATACGATGCGGCGATCGAGGACTTCAACGCAGCTCTGAACGTCAATGCGAACAATTCAGACGCTTGGGCAGGGCTCGGCCTTTGCTACGAGAAGCTGAACAATCGCTCCAAGGCCCTTGAGTCCTATCAGCGCGCCGTGCTGGTTGACCCGAACAACGGCGCGGCGCGCGCCGCTTTGCAACGCCTTGGATGAATTGATCGGCCCCGTTTTGACTAAGATAGCGAAAAAGCTTCTCTCTACAATTCCATTGCCGGATCGGTTTTGAGAAACTCTTCAAGCCAATGAATGTCGTATTGGCCGTTTTGCACATCCGCGTTTCGAACCAGCGTGCGAAACAGGGGCAACGTCGTATTGATGCCGTCGATGATGAATTCGTCGAGCGCCCGACGCAGGCGCATCATCGCCTCCGTGCGGGTCCGGCCGTGGACGATCAATTTGCCGACCAGCGAATCGTAGAACGGCGGAATCACGTAGCCCTGGTAAGCGGACGAATCGACCCGAACGCCCAGGCCACCTGGCGGATGAAAGTAGGCAATGCGTCCCGGGGAAGGAATGAAGGTGCGCGCATGTTCCGCGTTGATTCGACATTCAATCGCCGCGCCCAGGAAGCGAACGTCGTCCTGCGAGATAGATAATGGCGATCCAGCTGCGATCTTGATCTGTTCGTTGACGATATCAATGCCGGTGATCATCTCGGTCACGGGGTGCTCCACCTGCACTCGTGTATTCATCTCTATGAAGTAGAACTTTCCGTCCTCATAAAGGAACTCGACGGTTCCCGCCCCTACGTAGCCGAGTTCTGCAACCGCCCTGGCTACCAACCCGCCGATTTCCTCGCGCTGCTCGGCATTGAGCGCGGGGGAGGGGCCTTCTTCCCAGATCTTTTGATGGCGGCGCTGTAGCGAGCAGTCGCGCTCCCCGAGGTGAACGGCGCGACCGTGTCCGTCGCCCATTACTTGAATTTCGATGTGCCGCGGCTTTGAGAGATATTTCTCCAGATAGACGGAGTCGTCGCCGAAGGCGGTCCTGGCTTCGATCCGGGCAGCGGCGATTGCATCGGCGAGATCCTCAGGACCGTCGGCGACCTTCATGCCGCGACCTCCCCCGCCGGCTGCTGCCTTGACGATGACCGGATAACCGATATCGGCTGCAATGCTCAACGCCTCCGCCTCGTTCGCGACTGCGCCGGGCGAGCCGGGAACGGAAGGGATCCCAAGCCGGGCGGCCGTCCGCTTGGCCTCGATCTTGTCCCCCATGATCCGGATATGCTCCGCCTTCGGGCCGATGAAAGCGATCTCGTGCTCTTCCAGAATATCGGCGAAGCGAGCATTCTCGGCGAGGAAGCCATAGCCAGGATGGACGGCGTCCGCGCCGGTGATTTCGCAAGCTGCAACGATCGCGGGGATGTTGAGATAACTGTCGCGCGCGGGCGGCGGCCCGATGCATACGCTCTCGTCGGCCAGCCTGACATGCATCGCATCCTTGTCGGCGGTCGAATAGACAGCGACCGTCGCGATCCCGAGTTCCTTGGCGGCGCGCATCACCCGCAGCGCGACTTCGCCCCGGTTCGCAATCAGAATCTTGTCAAACATGGGCGCCGTTTCTCCGCCCGGGCCGAATGAGACCACGTCCGTTTGCCGCGCTCATTCAATAACCATCAACGGCTGAGCATATTCGACCGGGGATCCGTCAGTGACGAGAATATTGACGACCTTGCCCGCCCGGGTCGCCACGATGTCATTGAAAGTCTTCATCGCCTCGACGAGCAGCAGCTTGTCTCCAGGTTTCACCACCGAACCGATCTCGACGAAAGGCTTCGCGTCGGGGCTCGCCCGCAGATAGGCTGTTCCCACCATTGGCGATTTCACGGCGCCGGCGAGGTCGGCGGCCACAGGTACTGCGGCGGTCTCGGCGACGGTTTCGGCCGGGCGGCGCGCTGCGGCCGTGGTCGCAATCTGAGGCGTTGCGGTGGATTGTGGTTGAGCAGGCGATCCTCGTTCACGCGCCACGCGCACATGCAATTCGCCCCGGTCAATTTCGACTTCGCTCAAATCATATTTTGCGACGATCTGGGCCAGCTGGTCGATCGCGGCGATATCAACAAGTCCTTGCTCTGGCTCGTCGGATCGCGAGCCGGACGGCTTTTTCATGGCGTTTCGCTCTTCGGGGGGAGGGGCGTCGTCGTCTGGTTGGGCCGTCCCTATATCGCGCCGGTCCCCGCGAATAAAGACCTTCCCCGCAAAGATCGGCGCGACCCGCCCAAGCACCCCATACCGTCAAAAGCCGGAGTCGCCACAAAGCGCCCCGCCCTTATCGTCGCAAGATTGTTCGAAGTGCGAGGGTGGCGCGCGCCGAATTGTCGATTCAGGAGAGGCGTTACGTCAGGTCCGGCCGACGCATCATCAAGGTCTCGACATACACTCTGGCCGCGGGGCTCAAATCTTGAAGCCTCCGATACGTCGGATCAACGCGACTCCCCCGCGAGAAACCTTGGGTTAGGGCGTGTGGTCTCGACGAGGCTCCGGCAATCCGAGAGGCGAGTAGCGCTGGTAGCGTTGGTCAAAATTTCTTGGACCCGAAGTTCCGATCGTCGCGACAGACTCGACTGACGCCTGGCTTTGGTCTGCAAGAATGGAGCTTACATGCCAGCGCCAAATGGCGGGGTCCGATATGTCCAAATCCTTTCCGACACCGGTAACGCCCGCCGCATAGCTTGCGCCGCCGCCGATTGCCGTGAGAACCAGAATGAGGGACTTCCGCATCGTCTCCTCCTCGTTCAAAATTTTTGGGCCGGGAAGCTCGGGTCGCAGCGCCCCCCTCCGCGCTCAAGGCTTTCCAAGCGACCTACAATCACAAATTTGTGGCCCGGCTAAGGCGCGTCGCCCTCGGGAGCGGATTCATGCAACACTTTGCTCGCCATGGCGCGGGTAACGCGCCGTCCAAGCGCCAACGCCTCGCGGTCAAGCGTGTGGACCACTCTCCGGGCTTCGCCGAGCGATCGTTCGATCCTTACTGCGATATAGGCGACGACAGGCGGCTCAACTTGGAGCTGGCGGTCGCTGAAGAGTTTGAACAGGACCGCCTCTATGAGCTCGATGTCAGGCGCCTCCAGCCGAACGACGGGCGCGAGCCGCAACCGTGACAGCAAATCCGGGGTCATCAGGTCCCATGCTTCGGGCGCCGCGCGGGCCGTCAGCAACATCCAGACGCCGTTCTGCAGCGCCGCGTTGACAAGATGGAACAGACGATCGTCTGCCGGACTGATGCTGTCGGCATCTTCGATCAGTAGCGCGGACGTTTGAGCGTCGAGTTCGAGACCTGCCCGAGCTAGAGACTCCCCGTGGACGACAACGGCGTTGGCCATTCCGGCCCAGAGCGAGGCGAGGTGAGTCTTGCCCGCGCCCTCTGGGCCGACAAGGAGCAGCATTCGTCCCGCCCAATTCGGCCACTGGTCGATCGCCCGGAGCGCCTCCCGGTTCGAAGGCGCTGCGAGAAAATCTTCGCGCGCGAAACTCGGCTGATGCGGTAAATCAAGGGTCAGCTGGCGTGGAGGTCTGATCATTGTCTTAATTTGGGCGCAACGGCGACTTTTGGTTTGGTTGCTCGAAAACGGTTCGCCAAACCCAAAGCGTGGTGACAGTCCAGAGAATGAACCGACGTTCTGGGCTCGCCGCGCGAAGCTCATGCGACGTCTTCATGACCGTCGGCCTGTGACCGCAGGACTTTATAATCCGCCTGGAAGTCGTTGGTGAGAAGAAAATAGCCAACGCGTCCACCGGTCTGATCGCCGATACTCGCCCGCTGGTTGCGGTCAGCGGGAATGGCCAGTATGAGCGTGGCTGCCCTGCGCCGGGCGGCGCCACCACGATCCAACGGTTGTTTTGGCCGACGTCCGTATCTTCGACCGCAAGCGCGGAAAAAGCGCGCGCCCTCATCATAACTGGGAACATAGAAAAGAGATAGCGGCGAGGTTCTGCAGCACGGTTTCGCTATCGGCTCACGTGGTCGAGCACTGGCCGATATACCGATATAGATGCCGCGCGAAGCCAGTGTTGTCGCCGCGACCGTCCATCCGAGGTAGGTTTACAAGGGCTGAAGATTGAGACCATAGGCGCGTACGCCCAAGGCAAAACCGGCAAGAGCGATCTGCGCGGTGCTCTGCTAAACTTCGAGTCCCAGAGCGGCCGAATCTCGACGGGTCTGTCAATTTAGCCACGAAGCCAGCAGCATCCCCGCCAAAGTAATGATATTTGGGATATTGTTGAGAAGCCGAGAAATATTTATTTCACGCGGACGTCGATTCGCCAGTGACCACAATCTAACGGTCCGTCCCCCTGATTCAGCGAAACCAAGTTCAAGCTGTTAGGAGATACGAGCTTAGCACGGTTCCGCGCGCGTTAGGAAACCGAGGCTTCGGTTGCGGCTCCTGGCCTGATCCTGTACGCCGCGAATGATTCCTGTCCTCGGAGCCGCGATGCCCGACAGCACTAAACCGCTGACTTATGCCGAGGCCGGCGTCGACATCAGCAGGGGCAACCGCCTTGTCGATCGAATTAAGCCTTTGGCGCGCGCAAGCCGCCGCCCTGGCGCCGATGCCGAGTTGGGGGGGTTCGGGGGTCTGTTCGATCTCAAAGCGGCCGGGTTCATCGACCCAATCTTGGTCGCCGCCAATGACGGCGTCGGCACCAAGCTGAAGATCGCAATCGAATGCGGCATTTACGACACGATTGGGGTGGATCTGGTTGCCATGTGCGTCAATGACATCGTTGTCCAGGGAGCTGAGCCGCTTTTCTTTCTGGATTATTTTGCGGCCGGCAAACTCGACGAGGACGTCGCGACCGCCGTCGTGAAAGGAATTGCCGAGGGTTGCTCGCAATCCGGATGTGCGTTAATCGGCGGGGAAACGGCTGAAATGCCCGGCCTCTATGCGTCTGGAGACTTTGATCTCGCGGGTTTCGCGGTCGGGGCGGCTGAGCGCGGAAACCTGTTGCCAAAACCTGGACTCAAACCGGGCGACGCCGTGCTTGGCCTGCCTTCGTCGGGCCTGCATTCCAATGGCTTCTCGTTGGTGCGACGCGTCGTTGAGCGAGCCGGGCTTGCCTGGGACGCCCCGGCGCCGTTCGATCCGTCTCAATCGCTCGGAACCGCGCTTCTCACCCCAACGCGACTTTACGTGAAGCCACTGCTTCACGTTCTATCGACAACGCGGGGCGTTCTCGCCCTCGCGCATATCACCGGGGGTGGCTATACCGACAACCTGCCTCGCGTGCTCGGCTCCGATATTGCCGTTTCGCTCGATCTTGGCGCTTTTGCGCCGTCGCCGGTTATGTCCTGGCTAGCGGCGACGGGGAACATCGCCGAGGAAGAAATGCTACGCACCTACAACTGCGGATTTGGGATGGCGGTCTTCGTCGACGCCCCGCGCGAGGATGAAGTGCGCACGGCCCTAGCGCTCGCCGGATTGTCGCCGACTTTGATTGGCCGGCTTTTTGCCCGTGACAATCGGAGCGTCGTTACTCGCGGAAGGCTTCCTTTTTGACCGGCCGGGTGCGAACGGCCATCCTAATCTCAGGCCGCGGATCCAACATGGGGGCCTTGATCGAAGCGGCCCGCAAGCCGGAATTTTCGGCCCAGATCTCGCTCGTCCTGTCCGATAACCCCGATGCCCCAGGGCTGGCCGTCGCACGCGAGGCGGGGGTGGTCACGGGGGCGATCGATTTTCGGAGTTTGCCCGGGAAAGAGGAATTTGAGGCGGCGCTTCATACTCAACTTGTCGCGACCGGGGTGGAGCTTGTTTGCCTGGCCGGATTTATGCGAATCTTGAGCCGCAATTTTGTTGATCGATGGCGCGGGCGAATTCTCAACATTCATCCGTCCTTGCTGCCGGAGTTGCGCGGCCTGCGCACACATGAGCGGGCGCTGGCCGAATCGCGAGAAGAGCACGGATGCACCGTGCACTATGTGACGGCCGAACTCGACGCGGGACCCATCGTCACCCAGGCCAGAATCCCGATTTTTCCTCGCGACGACGCCGAGGCGCTCGCTAAGCGCGTCCTGTTCGAGGAACACCGGATTTATCCGCAGGCTCTTGATGTGGTCGCCCGCGCACTGCGCGCACATGGCGCGCCGGGGATGTAGTTTTTCTTGGCGCGGTGAGGAAATTGATTCAAAATCAGGAAAGATGAAAGGACAAGTTGCGTGGCGCGAAGCGTTGCGAAAAAGTTCCAGCCCTTCGGGAACGGCTCCGTGCCGGAGGACGTCAGTCCATCCCCGCTGATGTCGTCGCCCGAACGCTTTATCAATCGTGAGTTGTCGTGGCTTGAATTCAATCGGCGCGTCCTTGAAGAAGCAGCAAATCCCAATCACCCGCTTCTGGAGAGGCTGAGGTTCCTTTCGATCTCGGCGAACAATCTCGACGAGTTTTTCATGGTTCGCGTGGCCGGTCTTGTTGGCCAAGTTCTGTCGGGGTTCACCGAAATCTCGGACGACGGCCGGACGCCCGTCGAGCAACTCGAGCGCATCAGCGAGCGTGTTGCCGCACTCGTCGCGTCGCAGCAGGAAAGATGGCGCGCACTACGAACGGAACTCACGGCCAGCGGTATCGTTATTCTCGATGTCGCCGATCTGACGCGCCGCGAAAGAGATTGGCTGCAGGAGTACTTCCTTCAGCAGGTGTTTCCGATCTTGACGCCGCTGGCGGTCGACCCAGCGCACCCGTTCCCTTTCATACCCAATCTGGGATTCACGCTCGCGCTTGAACTGCTCAATCCTCAGGATGGCCGCGCGATGAGCGCACTTGTGCGAGTGCCGGGCAGCGTCGAGCGCTTCATTCGATTGCCTGACGGTCCACTCGGTGTGACGGCTCGTTTCGTGACGCTCGACCGTCTAATTGTCGCGTTCATCGGTCTGCTGTTTCCGGGATATGAAGTATTGGGAGAAGGCTCATTTCGGGTTATCCGCGACAGCGACATCGAGGTCGAGGAAGAGGCGGAGGACCTTGTTCGCCTCTATGAGAGCGCGCTCAAGCGGCGTCGGCGCGGTTCGGTGATACGGCTGGAGATTGAAGCGAGCATGCCCGAATCGTTGCGAGCGTTTGTCGCTGGCGACGTGGACGTCGTTCCGTCGGGCATTGTTCTGATCGAGGGCATGTTGGCGCTGAACGAGCTTTCGCAGCTGGTCTCGATCGATCGGCCAGAACTAAAGTTTTCGACTTACAACCCTCGATTTCCGGAGCGTGTGAAGGATCACGGAGGGGATTGTTTCGCAGCGATCCGCCAGAAGGATCTGGTTGTCCATCATCCGTACGAGTCCTTCGACGTCGTCATTCAGTTTCTCAATCAGGCGGCGCGCGACCCTAACGTGGTGGCGATTAAGCAGACACTCTATCGCACTTCCGCCGATAGTCCGATCGTTAGAGCCCTCGTCGAGGCGGCCGAATCGGGAAAGTCCGTGACCGCGCTGATCGAATTGAAGGCCCAATTCGATGAGGAAGCGAATATCCGTTGGGCGCGCGATCTCGAGCGCGCGGGTGCGCAGGTGGTCTATGGATTCATCGAACTCAAGACCCATGCGAAATTGTCGATGGTGGTGCGGCGTGAGGGCGGCACGCTGGTCAACTACTGTCATCTTGGAACGGGAAATTACCATCCCATAACCGCCAAGATCTACACAGATATATCGCTTTTCACGGCCGAACCGGCGATAGGTCGCGATGTGGCGCGCATTTTCAATTTCATCACCGGCTATGCCGAGCCGGACGGGCTGGAGCAAATGTCGATCTCGCCCATCACTCTAAAGGCGACTTTGCTGCGAAACATCGCCGACGAAATCGATCATGCCGCGCTTGGCAAGCCCGCACAGATATGGATGAAATGCAACGCGCTCGTCGATCCGGAAATTATTGACGCTCTCTATGCAGCTAGCCGCGCCGGCGTGGAGATCGACATGGTGATTCGAGGAATTTGCTGCTTGCGGCCGGGCGTGCCCGGGCTGTCGGACAATATCCGCGTGAAGTCGATCGTCGGACGCTTCCTTGAGCACGCGCGCATCTATGCGTTCGGCGCCGGTTGTGGACTACCACATCCGAAAGCGCGCGTTTTCATTTCTTCCGCGGATCTCATGCAGCGCAATCTTGATCGACGCGTCGAGGCGCTCGTTCCGCTCCTCAATCCCACCGTTCATGAGCACGTGCTCGATCAAATCATGGAAGCGAACTTGATGGACAACGAGCAAAGCTTCCGGGTGTTGCCGGACGGGTCGAGTGAGAGGATCGCGCCGACCGAAGGCGAACAGCCATTCAACGCGCACAAGTATTTCCAGACGAACCCGAGCCTCTCGGGGCGAGGTCAAGCGCTCAAGCTATCCTTTCCGATGGCGCTGCGCGGACGGTGCTGATAGACGACGACCCCGTCAGGGCGCCGTTCTCTCACAGGATCAGCAATGCAGGAGATTCAAGCGCAAGGGCGGTTGCCCGGCGAGCCTGTAGCCATTGTCGATATCGGCTCGAATTCCGTGCGTTTGGTGGCGTACGAATCCCACTCGCGGGCACCAACTCCGACATTCAACGAAAAAGCTCTTTGCGGCTTGGGGCGGGGGGTGGCGACGACCGGCCTGCTTCCTGAAGATGCGGTCGCGAAAGTACTCGCTGCGCTTCATCGATTTCGCGTTCTCTGCGACACAATGCGCATCAGCGACCTTCGCTGCGTCGCCACTGCGGCGGTTCGCGACGCAGCGAACGGCCCGCAGTTCCTCAGCCTCGCCGAGCGCGCGATAGGGTGCAAGATCGAGTTGCTCAGCGGACAGCAAGAAGCCCGGTTGTCGGCGCTTGGAGTGGTCAGTTCAATTCATAGGGCGGATGGCGTTGTAGGCGATTTGGGGGGCGGCTCGCTCGAGTTGACCGAAGTGAAGGGCGGTCAAGCCGGCTATGGCCTCACCCTGCCGCTGGGTGGTCTGTCGTTGATGGATCTCTCGGAGCGGTCGCCCAAGAAAGCGGCCAGAATCGTCCGAGAAACGCTCTCAAAGGTCAAACTGCTCATTGGGCTTGACGGGCGCACATTCTACGCGGTCGGCGGAACGTGGCGAGCCCTCGCCCGCCTGCATATGCGTCAGAGGCAGTATCCGATGAGCGTCATGCATAATTACGTAATTCCCTCCCGCGACGCGCTCGAATTTGCCCGGCTGGTCGAAAGAATCGACGCCGACGCGTTGCTGTCAATCGAGTCGGTCTCATCGGCGCGTCGTCCGCTGCTTGCATACGGAGCTGCGGTGCTGGAGGAAATCATCCGAAAGGCGAATCCGAAGGAAATCGTCATCTCCGCGCTCGGCGTTCGCGAGGGTCTGCTCTTTTCGGAACTTCCCCCAGCGACGCAGATTGAGGACCCTCTGATCGTTTCGGCGCGCGAATTCAATCGACTGCGCTCGCGCGCGCCAGAACATGCGGAGGAGCTTTTCGATTGGACGAGCCGGTTGATGGCGTCCACGCATCTTGAGGAAGAGGTGGAGGACAGGCGTCTCCGCCACGCCGCCTGCCTCCTTTCCGACATCTCATGGCGCGCCCATCCCGACTATCGTGGGGCACAAGCGTACGACCTTGTGTCTAATGCCGCTTTCATTGGCGTAGATCATCCTTCTCGCGCCTTCTTGGCGCTTGCGGCTGCGTATCGTCATCTGTCGAACGAGGACTTTGTTACTCCTCAGTCAAGATCGCTGGTGACTGCACGTCAACTGGATCGCGCGCGCATTCTCGGCGCGGCCATGCGGGTGGCTTATAACATTTCGGCCGCCATGCCAGGCGTCCTGCCGCGCGCGCCTATGATTTGCGATAAAGGCCGCGTCGTGTTGACCCTTCCGGCGGACCTCGCGGCGCTTAGCAGCGAGCGACTGCAATCGCGGATTCGGCAGTTTGCCCGACTCATCGGAGGCGACCCAGAGATTCGGGCCCTCGTCGTATAACAAATAAATGATGTGAAATATGGGCACGCCAAGGCCTTGTTGGTGCAAGATGAGACAGCTCATTTGCAAAAGCCGCGCGAAGGCCCCATATTTACAGAACTCTGGCTCGACGCCATGCGAGCGAGAGGTTTCGCGACCCCCACCCGCGGTCCTTGAAACCGCCAAGGCGAGGAGACGTCATTTATGGCGGCTGTCCAGGAGACGGTCGATCGCGTTCGTTCGGTCGACGTTGAAGCATATAAATATGGCTTCGTTAGTCCGATCGAGTCGGACGTCGCCCCCAAGGGGTTGAACGCGGACATTGTCAGATTCATTTCCGCGAAGAAGGAAGAGCCGGAATGGCTTCTCCTTTGGCGGCTTGACGCATTTCGACGCTGGTTGACCATGGACGAGCCGAAGTGGGCTCGGGTGGAATATCCGCCGATCGACTTCCAGGAGATCCATTATTTTTCCGCGCCGAAGACAACTCCCGGGCCGAGATCGCTCGATGACGTTGATCCAGAGCTCCTGCGCACCTACGCGAAGCTCGGCATTCCTCTCGTCGAACAAGAGATACTCGCGGGAGTCGAGAGGCCGAGAGTGGCGGTCGACGCCGTATTTGATTCGGTTTCGGTTGCGACGACATTCAAGGCGGAACTCGCTAAGGTCGGCGTGATCTTTTGCTCATTCTCCGAGGCGGTCCAAAATCATCCCGACCTTGTTCGACGGTATCTCGGCACGGTCGTTCCCGCTACGGATAATTTCTACGCAACTCTAAACTCAGCGGTCTTCTCCGACGGCTCGTTTGTCTACGTGCCGCCAGGCGTCCGCTGCCCGATGGAGCTGTCGACCTATTTCCGGATAAACGAGAAAAATACCGGGCAGTTCGAGCGCACCCTCATCGTTGCCGACAAAGGCTCGTATGTGAGCTATCTTGAGGGATGCACCGCGCCGAAGCGGGATGAGAACCAGCTCCACGCCGCCGTGGTCGAACTCGTGGCGCTAGAGGATGCCGAGATCAAATATTCGACCGTGCAGAACTGGTATCCGGGCGATTCCGAAGGAAGAGGCGGCATTTATAATTTCGTGACCAAACGCGGGGACTGTCGCGGCGCCCGGTCGAAAATCTCATGGACACAGGTCGAAACCGGCTCGGCCATTACCTGGAAGTATCCGTCCTGTATTTTGCGGGGCGAGGCCTCTCAAGGCGAGTTTTATTCGATCGCGATCTCCAACGGCCGTCAACAGGTCGACAGTGGCACCAAGATGATTCACCTCGGCCGCGACACGAGGAGCCGCATCATCTCAAAGGGCATCGCCGCTGGAAAGTCGCAGAATACTTATAGAGGACAGGTATCGGTGCACCGGCTCGCGACCGGGGCACGCAATTTTACGAATTGTGATTCGCTGCTGATTGGCCATCAATGCGGCGCACACACGGTCCCGTATATTGAGGTGAAGAACGCTTCAGCCGTCGTTGAACACGAAGCGACGACTTCAAAGGTTTCGGAGGAACAGCTCTTCTATTGCCTACAACGCGGACTATCGGCCGAGGAGGCCACGGCGTTGATTGTCAACGGATTCGTCCGCGACGTACTGCAACAGTTGCCGATGGAATTTGCGGTCGAGGCGCAAAAGCTGATCGCCATCAGTCTCGAAGGAAGCGTCGGATGACGAAGGCTGGGGGACCGATGCTCGAAATCAAGAGACTAAGCGTTTCAATCCACGGCGCTCCGATCCTTGAGGAACTCAGCCTGACGGTTAGGGCGGGCGAAGTTGCAGCGATCATGGGGCCGAACGGTTCGGGCAAATCGACGCTTTCGTACGTCATTGCCGGAAAACCGGACTATGAGATTGTTTCCGGGGAAATCTGGCTCGACGGAGAGAACCTGTTGGAACTGGAGCCCAGCGAACGCGCCCGAAACGGCGTCTTTCTTGCTTTCCAGTACCCAGTTGAGATTCCTGGCGTAGCGACCATGACGTTTTTGAAGGCCGCCCTGAACGCGCAGCGGCGATCGCGGGGCGAAGGAGACCTGACAACACCAGACTTCATGCGTCGGGTGCGCGAAGCGTCGCAAGCCCTAAGGATTGACCAGGAAATGTTACGCCGACCGCTCAACGTCGGGTTCTCGGGCGGGGAGAAGAAGCGGCTGGAAATATTGCAGATGGAGCTGCTTGAGCCACGTCTGTGTGTGCTCGACGAGACGGACTCAGGCCTTGATATCGATGCACTGAAAGTGGTTTCTGATGGAGTGAACGCGTTGCGCAACCCTGACCGGGCCCTTCTCGTGATTACCCACTACCAGAGGCTACTCGAGCATATCAGGCCCGACGTGGTGCACGTTATGGCTAAGGGTCGGATCGTGGCGAGCGGCGGACCTGAACTCGCTCTCGAACTGGAACGCAATGGTTATCGCGACTACGCGAACGCGGCCGCCTGAGGCTATCATGAGAGCTGATGTCGTCCAAAGATCGACCGCCGAAACGACATTGATGCGACAGTTCGAGCAGGAGAAGATGACGTCTTCTCCTCGTCGCGTAGACGCGTTTAGTAGCTTTGTTGAGCGTGGTCTGCCGACGCGACGCGTCGAATCCTGGCACTATACAGATCTGCGATCAGCAATGCGCGACGCTGCCCCGTTGGCGCCTGCTCCCAACTCCAGTGCAATCGAGCGCGCCGGACAGATTCTCGCTGGACGCAAACGCGTAGCCGCAGTGCGTATCGTGCTGCTCAATGGGCGGTTGGTTTCCGAGCTTTGCGACCAATTGCCGCCGGGGGCGTCGATGTCTCGGGAGGAGCTATCGCTTTCGGATGTAGACGATCCAATGATGGCGCTTAATGAGGCGATGAGCGTCGAGGCTCACGCCCTCACGGTCGCGGACGGAGCAATTATCGAAAGCCCGATCGAGTTTGTTCATATTGCATCCGCCAGCGGCGCTCGCTCGCTCTACACTCGAGTCGCCATCTTGCTTGGAGTTCGCGCAAGAGCTTCATTCTTCGAATCATACGTGGGCGCGGGCCCCGGTGTGCAACGCAATTCCTCAACGATCCTCACACTTGCGGAACGCGCCTCGGCGAAGCATGTCGCAATCGTTGAGGATGATCCGGAACTGCACGTAGAGAGCCAGGTCGGTCAGCTTGCCGTTGGGGCCGAACTCAACGCCTTTGCGCTTGTTGCGGGCGGGGGTCTTACTAGGCGCCAATTGTTTTATAGACTGGTCGGTCGAGACGCGAAGGCCATTCTTGGCGGACTGACACTGCTAGACCGAGCCCGTCGTGCAGACACCACGCTGCAGGTCGTGCATGCGGCGGAGGCCGGAACGAGCCGGGAGTTCTATCGTGCGATCGTCGATGATGAAGCGGTCGGAATCTTCCAAGGCAAGGTGATTGTCGAGCGTGCGGCGCAAAAAACGGATGGCGCCATGAAATCGCAAGCCGTTCTTCTGTCGCAGCACGCGCAGATGAACGCGAAGCCGGAACTGGAGATTTTCGCCGACGATGTGGTGTGCGGCCACGGGGCAACCGTCGGGTCTCTGGATCCGGAGCAGCTTTTTTACATGATGGCGCGAGGTATCGAGCGAAGCGAAGCCGAATCGATGCTGCTGGAGGCGTTTGGAGAAGAAGCGATCGGCCGTGTTGAAGACGACGTTTTGGCCGAGGCGTTGCGGCTGCCGTTTCGCGCTTGGCTCGCGCGGGAGCGAGCAGCTCGAATTGACGGCAAAGGCGCGGTGATGGAGCCTGCTTCGTGAACGATGTCGTTCGAGCGAGCCGGGACGCATACGATGTTGAGAGAGTCCGCCGGGATTTTCCAATCCTCGGCGAACGACCCTATGGCAAGTCGCTCGTTTATCTCGACAACGCGGCGTCCGCGCAGAAACCGAAAGTCGTCATTGACCGACTAGTGCACGCATATGAGCATGAATACGCGAATGTTCATCGCGGACTACACTTTTTGGCAAATGCGGCGACGGAAGCCTACGAAGCCGCGCGTGAGACAGTACGGCGGTTCTTGAATGCCGGCTCGGCCGAAGAGATCATCTTTACGCGATCGGCAACGGAGGCGGTCAACCTTGTCGCGGCGAGCTTTGGTCTGCGCCACATTGGTGCGGGCGACGAAATTGCGCTCAGCATAATGGAGCATCACTCCAACATTGTGCCCTGGCATTTCCATCGCGAACGCAAGGGGGCCGTATTGCGGTGGGTCGACGTTGGCGATGATGGTTCCTTCTCGGTCGACGCGTTTGAGAGGGCCCTGAATGAGCGAACCAGGATCGTCGCTATCACGCAGATGTCGAATGTCCTGGGAACGGCGCCGCCGATCAAGGAGGTGATCAGGCTCGCCCATCAGCGCGGCGTCCCCGTCCTGGTGGACGGCTCTCAAGGCGCCGTTCATCTCGACGTCGACGTCCGAGATCTGGGGGCAGACTTCTACGTATTCACAGGCCATAAACTCTATGGTCCCACAGGCATCGGCGTTCTTTATGGGAGAGGCGAGATGCTTGAGTCTTTGCCGCCATTCATGGGCGGAGGGGAGATGATCGAGGAGGTCGACCGGGAGAATGTGACGTACAATCGTCCGCCCCATCGGTTCGAAGCCGGCACGCCGCCGATCGTCCAGGCGATTGGCCTCGCCACGGCGCTGGATTATGTAGAGGGGGTTGGCAGGTCGCGAATCCGCTCGCACGAGGAGGCTCTCAGCGGCTACGCGCACGACCGTCTGTCCTCGATCAATTCGCTGCAGATTATCGGAACGGCGCCTGGGAAGGGGCCGATTGTGTCTTTCACAATGCGGGGAGCGCATGCACATGACGTTGCGACGCTGATCGACAGGTCAGGGGTTGCGGTCCGAGCAGGAACGCATTGCGCGATGCCTCTCCTGCAGCGTTTTGGTGTTACATCGACCTGTCGGGCCTCATTCGCACTCTACAACACGTTCGCTGAAATCGATGCGCTTGCGGACGCCTTAGAGCGTGCGCAGAGGCTATTTGCCTGAAGAGGTTGCGACATGAACGACGTGCAAGGCGATGCCCCTACGTCGCATCAAAGCGAGATCACAGCGCCCTCGGCAATGCAGGCGGACGAGCTTCGCGTCCTAACAGCTTCGATTATCGCGGCGCTCAAGACGGTCTATGATCCAGAGATCCCCGCCGATATTTACGAACTCGGCCTTATTTACAATGTAGATATCGACGATGGCCGATTCGTTAAAATCGAAATGACGTTGACAGCTCCAGCGTGCCCGGTCGCCGGCGAGATGCCCTCCTGGGTGGAGAACGCTGTCGCCGCGGTTCCCGGGGTGGCGGGTGCGAGCGTAAATATGGTTTTTGATCCCCCGTGGGATCAAAGCCGTATGTCCGATGAGGCGCGCGTCGCGCTTGACATGTGGTGAGTTGGAAAAGGAGCAATGCGGGGGAAGGGGAAAGATCCCCAGATTCGGCCGGTCCGCTTCTCCCGGTGCGGTAGAGGATTCGAGGGATGGCGTCTGCAAAAAGCAAACGCTTTAACGACCCTCGGTTGCGAGGGATTCTCTATCAGACGCTTCTCGTTATCGCTGTTTCTGGCTTAATTGGCAGCGGAGCCTATAACGCCTATTTCAATATGCGAGCCCGCGGAATTCCATTGGGCTTTGGCTTCTGGAATCAGGTCGCCGGTTTTGACATCAATCTTCACCTGATCGACTATTCCCCGCTTTCAACCTATGGCCGCGCGTTCTGGGTTGGGCTTCTCAATACCCTTCTCGTTGCCTCGATCTGCATTCCACTGGCCACACTATTTGGATTCGCGATCGGAGTGGCTCGTCTAGCGCCGAACTGGCTGTTGTCCCGCTCAGCGCTTGTCTATACGAACGTGATTCGGAATACTCCGCTGCTGCTGCAGTTGTTGTTTTGCTATAACGCTGTACTGAAATCGCTGCCTGGGCCACGCCAATCGATGAGCTTGGCCGGCGCGATATTTCTCAACAACAGGGGTCTGTTCTTGCCGGCGGCAGTCGTGCGCTCGGCGGCGACATGGTTTGTTGTTGCAGTCGCCCTGTCGCTTGCCGCCGCGATGATAGTTCGTAGCTGGGCGGCGCGACGCCGGGATCGGACTGGTGCGCAGGCGCCGGTCGCTGCTATCAGTGTAGCGCTTATCCTCGGAGGACCATCGATCGCGCTGCTCGGAGCAGGAGCGCCCTTAACGTTCACAGTCGCTAAGCTATCAGGATTCAATCTGAAAGGGGGGATACAGGTTATTCCGGAGATGGCGGCTCTTATTCTCAGCCTTGTGGTGTTCACTGCCGCATTCATAGCGGAGATAGTTCGAGCGGGAGTGCAGGCCGTGCCGCACGGCCAAAGCGAAGCGGCCCTTGCGCTTGGGCTCCATCGCAGCCTGATGATGAAGCTAGTTGTAATACCACAGGCATTGCGACTTATTGTTCCGCCGCTGACCTCTCAATATCTCAACGTCGTCAAGAACTCGTCTCTCGCAGTATTCGTCGGCTACCCCGACCTCGTGCAGATTTTTGCTGGAACCGTTCTCAACCAAACCCAAGCGGCGGTGCAAGTGATGTCGATCACGATGGCGGTCTATCTGTTCATTTCTCTGATGGTGGCCGCTGCGCTCAATGCGTTCAACGCGAGCTACGCTTGGAAGGAGAAGAGTTGAGCGTGGCTCAAACTCTAACCTATGTTCGATTCGCGCCCGAGCCGGAGGAACCGCCCCCTGTTTTGCTTAGAGGCCCGGTGGCTTGGGCAAGAGACAACCTTTTCTCATCCATCGCTTCGGGGCTGACGACCTTGACGTTCGTTGCCCTCGCCATTCGGTTGCTGCCGCCCATGATTGCATGGGCGACGACGCTGGCGGTTTGGAACGCGCCCGACGGCGCCCTATGTCGACAACACCAAGACGGCGCCTGTTGGGCGTTCATTGCGGCAAAACTCGACTACCTGCGGTTTGGTTCGTATCCGGCTTCGGAACGATGGCGCGTGGATCTTGTTGAAGCGCTCGGGGCGAGCCTGACTGTTTGGCTGCTCTGGCCCAAAGCGCCCTGCCGCGGCTGGGCCGCGGCGCTGTTCTTCGCGGTTTATCCAGTTCTGACGCTTGCTCTGCTGCGTGGCTCGGAAGCTCTCCGCCTGCCGATCGTTGATGTGCTGCTTTGGGGAGGAATGCTCGTATCCTTCTTGACTGCGATCGTTGGCATCGTCTTTTCGCTGCCCTTAGGAGTCGTGCTCGCGCTCGGTCGGCGTTCCCAAATGCCGGTTGTCCGACTAGCCAGCATCATGTTCATCGAATTCGTGCGCGGGGTTCCCTTCATCGCGATCTTATTCATGGCCAATACCATGCTGCCGCTATTTGTACCCGAAGCTTGGGCGCCAGACCGCCTTCTGCGTCCTCTCATCGGCATCGCTCTATTTTCCGCGGCCTATATGGCGGAGGAAGTTCGCGGGGGCCTGCAATCGCTGGGTAGAAGTCAGTACGAGGGGGCGATGGCGCTGGGACTGGACTATCCGCGGATGATGGCGCTTGTCGTTCTGCCGCAAGCGCTCACTATGGTTATACCGGGAATTGTCAACAACTTCATTGGACTGTTCATGGACACGACGCTCATATCGGTTGTCGGCCTCACGGACTTCCTTGAGGCAATGAACAACGCGTTCAAAGATCCCGCGTGGAGCGGACCGACAATTGTGACCACTGGTTATGCTTTTGCTGGAATGTTCTATTTTGCTTTTTGCTATGGCATGGCGCGGTATTCGCGTTTCTTGGAACGTATGCTGGCCGAGGGTCGTAGAAGGTGACGCATTCGCGGATTGAACCGAACAACTCCTTGGCGATCGATTTCGTTGGGGTTCATAAATGGTATGGAAGCTTCCACGCGCTGCGCAATATCAACCTCTCTGTGAAGCGCGGCGAACGCATTGTCGTCTGCGGTCCGTCTGGATCGGGAAAGTCGACGCTGATACGCTGCGTCAATCGATTGGAGGAGCATCAGCGAGGGTCAATCGTAGTCGACGGCGTCGAGTTAACGCGAGATGTTAGACGAATCGATGAGGTTCGACGCGACGTCGGAATGGTGTTCCAGAGTTTCAATCTCTTTCCGCACCTGACCGTGCTCGAGAATTGCGCGCTCGCACCCATCTGGGTCCGCAAGATGTCTAGACGCGACGCAGAAAACTTGGCGATGCAAATGTTAGCGCGCGTGAAAATACCGGAACAGTCTTTCAAATATCCCGGTCAGCTCTCAGGCGGACAGCAGCAACGGGTCGCCATTGCACGTGCTCTCTCGATGAATCCAAAGATCATGTTGTTTGACGAGCCGACATCAGCGCTTGATCCTGAAATGGTGAAGGAAGTGCTTGATACTATGACTGCGCTCGCCCAAGACGGCATGACGATGATCGTTGTCACGCACGAAATGGGTTTTGCTCGGCAGGTTGCCGACCGGGTCGTCTTTTTGGACAATGGTGAAATAGTCGAGATTAACGCGCCGGAGCCGTTCTTCGACAATCCGCAACACGACCGTACGAAGCTGTTTCTGAGCCAAATCTTACACTGAACCGAGAAACCTGGATGAGCTTTGGCCCTTTGGCCTTGATTTTCCAACCAAAGGGTCCTGGCATCAACTGCATTCTTTGGCTGCTCGGCGGGGGTTTGGATGCCGATCCCGAGCCGAAACGGCGATGCGCACATTCAGGTCATGCGCCATAGAGCCAATCGTATCTGGAGCTAAGACGGCCGGCGCCGAGCAGCCTCATCGATGCGTCGCGGGCGAACGACATCGGGCCGTTTAAATGATATGTCCGGCCGTGTTTTTTTGCCTCGATTTGAATCCGAGCCATGCGTCCGACCCGAACTCGCGAGTAAGTGACGAGTCCGTCCGGTATGCTTTGGATTTGAGAGAAAACTCGTCCAAGGACGCCCGCGTCTTCGATCGCTTGGGCCGCGCCTTGCGCGAGGAAGGGAACCATCGGGTGCGCTGCGTCGCCAAGCAACGCTATGCGGCCAATCGAGAAGGAAGCTATCGGGGGACGACAATAGAGAGGCCATGCCCTCCAGTGCGAAGTCGCGGCCAACAGATCGCGGGTCGCTTTCGACCATCGCGAGAACGCGCGATCGAGGGTAGGCCGATCCGCTTCCCCGTCCCACGGATGGTCGTCATCGGCGCTGTGCCAAGTCGACTCGATTACAGCAACGAGATTCAGAATCGATCCGCCACGCATCGGATAGTGGACAAGATGCGCGCGGGAGCCGAGTCGCAAGCAGACTTCCGGTCGGGTCCAGCCTGAATCGACGCGCGCCGAGTCCGCAGTTGCGCGGAACGCTACACACCCAACAAAAGCTAGCCTATCGGCCTTTCCAAACCTGAAGCGCTCGCGTACGCGCGAACGCAAACCGTCAGCACCAATGAGAAGATCGGCGCTGTCGTGAATTGTGGTCGCACCTTGCTTCACGCCGACTGAAATTCGATCGCCATTGGTCTCGATTTCGGCGACCGTTGACCCGAAGCACAGCTTTACATTCGGCTGACGGCGCGCAGCCTCTGCAAGTGCGCGCTGGAGGTCCGCGCGATGAATTGTGAGATACGGCGTGTCCCCACGGCCCACGGCACCGTTAATTGGCATCCGCATCAACACGGCGTCATCGGAACCGCGAATCGCTATAATTGCTCTTGTACGTAGCGCGAACAATTCTACGCGATCCAGCACGCCCAAATCGGAAAGTACGTGCGTCGCGTTCGGCGTGAGTTGCAATCCTGCGCCGAATTCTTCAAGTGCTTCAGCGCTCTCGTATAAGGTGACGTCGAACCTTGCTCGCGAAAGCGCCAGGGCGGCCGCAAGGCCGCCGATGCCTGCTCCCGCGATGATCGCGCGTCGGCTCATGCGTCACGCCGCCGCGCCTAGCTCGCACTCGCGTGGCGAACAGACGCTGCCGAGAACAGCGTCATAGACAAAACGTGTCGAACAATACGCGCATATCGCCTCGTCATCGGAGCCCATGTCGATAAAAATATGAGGGTGATCGAGCGGCGGCGTCGCGCCTGTACACATGAACTCTTTCACCCGAACCTTTATGGTTTGTACCCCGAGGTCATTGTGAAAGTGAGGGATGGAAGGGTCAGCCACGATGAGGAGTCCTTCTTGGATGTCTTCCATCTAAGCACGTTTTGCCGACAGGCAGCTATAAAGACCGCCTAAACGGGCGCCACATCCACTTCCACATCAAGTCGGTGTCGTCCCGAGGACAGGACCATGCTTTCGATGGGCGATGCGTCCGAGTAGTCCCGCCCTCTGGCGACGATGATGTGTTCGTTCTGAATCGCCTGAGCGTTGGTCGGATCGAAATCCCGCCAACCGGTATCCGAACCGCACCAGATCGACACCCACGCGTGCGAAGCGTCAGCTCCCGCCAAACGCTCTTTTCCCGGCTGCGGTATTGTCCGGATATACCCGCTAACGTAAAGCGCCGGCAACCCTAGTCCGCGTATGGCAGCGATCATGATATGAGCAAAATCTTGGCAGACACCGCGGCGGCGCTGAAAAGCCTCGCGTGCTGATGTACTGACTTCCGTAGCTTCGGGATCGTACACAAAGTCTGAGCGAATGCGATGAGTTAGTTCCATTGCGGCGTCGTTGACCTGGCGGTGTTTGGAAAAGCTCAGACGGGCGTAGTCTGTGGCCTCGTCGAAAAGCTCTACCCGTCTCGACGGATAGAGCGCAGTCGCCGGGCTATCCGGAGAGATTGACGCGACCGTTAGCGCTTCTTCCGCCACTCTTTCCCAAGGACGCGACGACCCCGGAAGAGGAGATCTATTGACGCGCACTAGCGACGAGGCGGTGATCGAAAGCGCGCGGTGCGGCTTCTCAATTCGCAAGCTCAAGATCTTGTTGCCAAAGCCGTCTAACCGTTCGGCTGGCGCCAAACACGGCGGATCTGTGCTAAGGTCGAAACGCTCAAGCATCTGGCCGTCGCCAGACTGAGGAATTAGCCGGAGGATGCCGTTTGTGAGTTCGACGGTTGCTGCATAAGTATAGCGCGTTACATGCCTAACCTCGTAGATCACGCGAGACCTGTAACTTTTTCGGCCCGCGCTTGACCGGCGCCTTGAAGGAAATATCGCGCTGCAATCGCATTTGCCAATGCCAGCAAGCGATGCTCGACCGAGAGAATGCTGGATTCGTTCAGGGTTTCCGCCTGCTCCGCCGTCAACTCGGCTCGGAGAAGCGTTGCAAGGCGCTTAGGTTCCTCGAGGATTCCGTCCCTGTTCAGGACGGGTAAGGTGCTAATCCCTTCGTCAATTCGGCTCACTTGAAATACCACCGATCGCGGGTTGAACGGGTCCAACAACGCCATATCCCGGACAGGCGCGAGCGCGACGCCGACGAGATATCTTGAGCTATAGGTAATTTGTGAGTCGATAAGGTCGAGCATTACGCCCAACGTGTGTTCCGTTGCGCTGCTCCCGGCAAACTGGCGGAGGAGCCGACAAGTATTCACTCCCCGTTCGACACAGCGTCCCATCACGTAGAAAACCCAGCCTGCGCCGCGATTGAAATTCTCGTCAAATAGGCCGGACAGAGCTGCGATGATTGTGAGCGCCTCGTCGGCGAGATCGACGATCTGTCCGGCTGGAAACCGCCGCTCGGGCGTCGGGCTGATCGCGCTTTCCAAGCGGCCGATCAGTTCCCAAGTCTGGAGCGTAAGCCTTTCACGTATGACAGAGGCTGCTTTCCGAGCCGAGCGAGCGAGCGACAAGGCCGACCCATACTGAGCCCCATCGTGCAATCCTTGGTTGCTCGCCGTTGCTGCTCCCTTTGCTAAGGATGGGGCGTCAACGGCGCCCCAGCCGACGAGCAACCCCATGAGTTGTTCCAGCGATTGCCGACCACGCATTGGGGCGTCGGGATCCACGGATCGCGCACTCAGGCACCGGACGACGCGGAGCGTCGCCTCCGCTCGTTCCAGGTAACGACCAAACCAGAACAGATTATCCGCCGCACGGCTGGGCAGATTTCCAAGCAGCCGAGTGATCCGCACGCGCTCGGGAGAGGGGAGCAGGGTTGAGACTTCGACAGGATGCTCCGCGAGCACCCAGACGTCGGCCGATTCGACGCCGTCGCCCATTGAGACGGCCCGCGCGTCCGATTGGTCGGAAATGCGGCAAAATCCGCCTGGCATAACGCGCCAGCCGTCGGTTGTTGCCGTACAGTAAACTCGCAAAACAAAAGGTCGAGGTTCAAGCCGGTCCTCCACCCACTGCGGCGTTGTGGAAAGACGGACAATTTCCTGTCCGACGAAATCAACGCCGCGAGTGCGGATCGCATCGCGCAAGCTGGCCCGTTCGTTTCGCGAAAGCTCCTGACCGATGACGCTCGTGCGGCCCACCAGGCCAGGCAATTCGTTATTGAAAGCTGCAGCAATTGAGATCTCGTCGAAGTCGTCCAAGACGCGCTCGCGTTCGTCCGGCTGACCGCACCACCAGGTTGCGATGTTCGGCATCAATAGATCTTGTCCCAGCAGTCGACGCGCAAGTGTGGGCAAAAAGGCCAGCATAGCCCGAGACTCGACCATACCGGTCCCCAACATGTTTTCGATTGCCACTCCGCCTTGCCTGATGGCCTCTAGAAGACCTGGGACGCCGATGTGCGACGATGCATTCAACTCCAGCGGATCGCACCAGTCTGCATCGATATGCCTCCAGATGACGTCGCACCGCTTGAGGCCGGCAATCGTGCGAACAAAAATTCGGCCATCGCGCATGACGAGGTCGTCGCCCTCGACCAATAGAAATCCAAGATAGCGGGCAAGATAAGCCTGCTCATAATACGTTAAGCTCATCGGCCCAGGGCTTAAGATGCCAATGCGCGGTTCCGCGCGCTGCCCAGACGACGTTAGTCCAGCTCCCAACGCGCGGAAAAACGGTGCGAGCCGCTCGACATTGAGTTGGGAATAGAGGTCGGGAAAAGCTTGGGAAACTACAAGCCGGTTTTCCAACGCGTAACCGCAGCCGGACGGGGCCTGGGCCCTGTCGCCAAGCGCCCACCAGGAGCCGTCGGGTCCACGTCCTATGTCGACGGCGTATAGGCGCAGCCATCGTCCGCCTGGAGGCTTCACCCCGCGCATCGCAGCGACGTAGTCCATCGAGCCCGTGATCGCGGCTGCAGGAATTGCAGCTTCCGTAACAAGTTGGCCGCGGCCATAGACATCGGCGAGAACGCGCTCGAGCAGCTCCGCTCGTTGGGCGACACCTTCCGCAATTCGACGCCACTCAAATTCGGTTATCAACAGCGGCATATGGCTAATGGGCCAAACCCGTTCATCTTTTTCGCCGGGCACGCGATACGACAGGCCACGATTGCGTATTCGTCTGTCCGCTGACGCGAATCGTTGCTGCATTTCGCTTGGATCAAGGGCGGCAAGCGTCAAAAGCATGTGCCGCCAATGCGGGCGGCTGCGGCCGTCCGCGTCCAGGAATTCATCAGGAGTTCCGGATAACGGCGTGTAATTGCGCGTCCAGGCTTCAAGGCGCCTCGATCCGAAGGTACCCGAAGAGGCAAAAGACGACATTTGTCCAGGCAAGACGACACCCGCATTCCGCCATTAGGGGACTTAGACCGCCTCTCGGGCTGATCGCACCGCAATATGCCTGCGAACCCTACTGAACGCTAGTGGCGAGCGGACGAGGCCTCTTGACACGGGAAGGTATTGATTTCTGGGTTGTGTCCCGATTGGTGGTGTAGCTCCGGTGGAGCAAGCCGCTCGCGAAGCGCGCTCTCGATAGCGAGGTAGCGAGCGAGCGGCTTAGGGACAGACGTCTTTCTAAGGGCGCCTTTGTTGGCATGGGGTGCAAACCCATTTATGGTACCGGAAGATCACCCGCTTGAGATTCGGCCATGTCACCACCGCGTTACTTCGCCCTCGTTGCGGTTTTCGCAGGTTTGTCCGCCGCGAACGCGGATTCGCTCGACCCAGACCTGATTTTTAGAAAATCGACAAGATTCAAATTTTTGACTCCAAACGACAAGCTTGCTGTCTATGGAATTGATGATCCGGTCGTTGAGGGCGTCGCCTGCCACTATACGACGCCCGAAAAGGGTGGTCTTGCCGAGCTTTCGGACTGGCCGAACAAACTTCGGACATTTCCTTAGCGTGTCGTCAGTATGGCCCGATCAAATTTAAGGAAAAATTCGCACAGGGAGATGTCGTCTTCAGCGAGCGTCGCTCAATATTCTTCAAGAAGTGCAAATCGTAAGGGGCTGCGATACGAAGCGAAACATTATAGAACAACTAGTTTACATGACGTACAGCGCAAGCTAATTGAAGGATCGCCGAAAAACTCGACCTCAAGCGTCCCAATCGCGCCGTGGGACGCCAGCGAAACTCAAAAATGCGCGGATTTTATTCGTTAGTTTCGTTCGAATGCGATCCTAATCGGTTCTAATCCCCGCAGATGATGAAGTAGGGTCGCGGTCCGCTCAAAGCAGGTCCGGCCCCAGTTTGTTGGCCGAATTCCAATGCTACCCCGCGGCCGTGCGCTTCGCACCACGCGTCGGCAACAACTCGACCACATTCGCCTCCTTCGCCGAGACAATCCTCCACTCCGTATCCAACCGTCGAGGCGATCAGGAACGTGCTAGCTTCTGCTGCGCCGCTTGGATCGGATTCGTAAGCGGCGAAAAAAAGAGCGAGGGCCACTGTCAGCGGGGGAATCGTCAACGCCGAGATTGTCATGGCCGCCTTGCTGAGCCGACTTGGAACACGCGAACTAACTATCTTCGAGGCGTCTGGTTAAGAAGCGCCTAACGGAACGCAATGCACTGTCGACACTCGTTGCTAGCGTGAGAGTTGAAGGCTCCCCAAAATAGAGTGACGCTGCGATGGAAGTCTGCGTGAGCCTGCTTGTTGCAACCCTGCTTTCTGAGAGCATTGAAACGAGATACGGCAATGCATTACAAATGTCGACTTTTCGCAAAAAAAATGGATCTGAACTTGGCTAAAAAGCATCGTTGACCTGAGCACGCCACCCTCGATCGTCCGGTCGCTGAAACTTCTTGTGATGATGGTTTGAGTGATCGCAAACAGTTTCACGGCCGCACCAGTCTCCGATGCTCGTTTTGGGCGATGTCACAAGGGCGCTCTAATGAGTCACGGATCGCCTCTCGACAAGTCGGCTGTGAGCTAACTTCCGAATAGCGTCCATCCTCTTGATCGGAGCGTCGGGCCCGGGCAATTTGGAATGAGCAGACTGAGACTGGGGACGATCGAATGAATGTGCTGATCCTCGGATCCGGCGCTCGAGAACACGCGCTGGCGCGCGCCTGCGCCAATTCGACCCATATCGGCGACTTAGTTGTAGCGCCGGGTAATCCGGGGTGCGCGATGATCGCTAGAACCGTTCCTCTCGATTTGGAGAATCATGAGCAAATCAGCGCGTTCTGTCGCAAGGAAGCGATCGACCTCGTCATCGTTGGTCCCGAAGCGCCTTTGGTGGCCGGGATCGTTGACTTTCTCGCCGCAATCGGCGTTGCCTGCTTCGGGCCGCGTCGCGCGGCGGCGCTACTTGAGGGTTCGAAAGGTTTCGCGAAAGATTTCTGCCGCGAGTTTCGCATTCCGACAGCCGAATATCGACGGTTCGGCGACCGAAGCGAGGCGAAGGCATACGTTCGTGATCGCGGCGCTCCGATCGTGGTCAAGGCGGACGGTCTAGCAGCCGGCAAAGGAGTGGTTGTTGCGCGCTCGCTAGACGAAGCCTACGCGGCTATTGACATGCTCTCGTCTGCCAACGGAGATCTGGTTATTGAGGAGGTTTTAGAGGGTGAAGAAGTGTCGTTCTTCGCATTGTGCGATGGTGTCGCCGCGGTGCCGTTCTCCAGTGCGCGGGATCATAAGCGTGTTGGCGATGGCGACGTTGGACCAAACACGGGGGGGATGGGTGCTTACTCTCCGCCTAGCATCATCACCCCGCAGCTTACCGAACGGGTGATGCGCGAGATTGTGGCGCCGACCGTTCGCGGTATGGCCGAGCGCGGTTCGCCCTTTCGGGGTATCCTCTTCGCTGGTCTGATGATTGGCGAAGAAGGACCCAAACTGATTGAATACAATGTGCGCTTCGGAGATCCGGAAGCCGAGGTCATCCTCGCGCGTCTAGCGGACGACTTGCTTCCATTGCTTGAGGCAAGCGCGAAGGGGAGCTTGGAGGGCGTAGCCCCAATATTTCGTCCCGACGCAGCTTTGGCCATCGTCATGGCGGCGCGCGGATATCCCGGAGTCGTGGTTCGCGGAACCGCGATCCGCGGCATTGACGAAGCAGAAAGGGTGACCGGCGTGTCTGTATTTCACGCGGGGACGCGCAGTGAGGGCGGTGAAATTGTGTCTGACGGTGGACGAGTTCTAACGATCACCGCACTTGGCCGCGACCTCGCTGAGGCGCGCGCCCGCGCATATGCCGCCGTCGATCGTATCGACTGGCCAGGGGGGTTCTTTCGGCGCGACATTGCTTCGCGCGACATTGCGCAAGAGCCTGGAACTGAACGGTGAGACGTGATGAGGGTCACGTCGTGGCCCGTCGGCCGTCGGTCGCCATTGCGCTTGGAGGTGGCGGTGCGCGCGGTATCGCCCATGTAATCGCGCTTGAGGCCCTGGACGAAATGGGAATTCGGCCGATCGCGGTCGCCGGCACCTCGATGGGCGCAGTTATCGGAGCCGCCTATGCCGCCGGCCTCGGGGCACGCGCCATTCGTGCACACGTTATGCGTGTGCTGCGCAACAGGTCGGATGTAATGGGCAAGCTCCTGCGCGCTCGTGTCGGCCGCTTTTCAGATCTCGTGCTTCGCGGCCGAGGAAATCCGGTGCTGCTCGATCCGGAGATTTTTCTCGAACTTTTTTGGCCAGCCGGAATGCCAGAATTCTTTGATGACCTGGCTATCAAGACATTCGTTGTCGCGACGAACTACTCCGATTGCAACGAGATCGTGTTCAGTTCTGGCCCGCTACGGCCTGCGGTGGCGGGCTCTATGGCCATCCCGGGCCTATTTCGTCCCGTCGAAAGCGGCGATCGCGTTCTAATCGACGGGGGTGCCGTAAATCCTTTGCCATATGACCTTCTATTCGGCGATGCCGACATTATCATTGCAATCGACGTCACATATGGCGGACGGTCGAGATTGAAGCGAGTACCGTCGCCGCTAGAGTCGATGTTTGGCGCGGCGCAAATCATGCAGGGCGCTCTGACGGCTCAAAAAATCAGGCGACAAAGTCCACACGTTCTCATCCGCCCCAGCGTCGAGCAGTTCGGCTTGTTGGATTTTTTCCGTGCGGGTCAGATTTTGAGAGCCGCGGAGGCCGTCAGGAAGGATCTTGAAACTGCACTTGAAGCGGAGATGAAGACTTTCCGGCGCGCATGAACGTCGCTCCCAGAAGCGCCTGTTCCCCTCGCACGATATCTGGTCCCGGCATCGCCGCGCGGCCCGCTCTTTGCCCTTCGATGATCCGAATAGCGCCGTCCCCGCAGGCGACGGTCATCTCGTCATCGAGGATAGTTCCCGGTGTGCCGTTTGCCCCAGTAACCTCAGCCCTCAAGATCTTGATCCGCTCCAGCCGACCTCCAATTGATAGATTGGAAAAGGAGCCAGGCCTTGGCGATAGTCCGTGAATGTGGTTGCGTATCTCTACTGCGCCGCGCGTCCAGTCGATTTCCGCTTCGTCCTTGCCGATTTTGTGAGCGTAACAGACGCCGAAGCTCGACTGTTCTCGGAACTCCAGTGAGCCATGCTCCATTGCATTCAAACCGCGCACTGTCAACTTTGCTGCGATTTCAGCAAGCCTTCGAGTTACGGCCCCGGCGGTGTCCTCGGGTTGTATGGGGACTACCTCTCGCAAGCCCACAGGACCGGTATCGAGCCTTTCCTTCATTTGCATGAGATCAACACCTGTATCCACGTCGCCGGCAATTATCGCTCGCTGAATTGGGGCAGCCCCGCGCCACCTGGGCAGCAGCGAGGCATGAAGGTTTAGACAGCCGCCCCTCGGCGCTTCCAATATTTGCGTGGGCAACAACAGCCCGTAAGCAACAACTACCACGACATCTGCGGCATGACTGCGAAAAACATCCCGCTCGGCTTCGCTTTTCAGTGTGGCCGGCGTGAGCACTGGGATTCGAAGCAATTCTGCTGCTTCATGGACGGGCGTCTTCTTGATTTCTAACCCGCGACGGCCGCCCGGTTTTGGGCTCCGCGTGTAGACCGCCAGAACCGCGTGCCCGTCGCGAAAGATTGCGCGCAACGTTGGAACTGCGAATTCCGGCGCGCCCATAAATACTATGCGCATGTGGTTGGGAATACCATTCGTGACGAGGATCGTCAAAACTTTGCAGGGCCCAATCTGGAAATTGCGGGCAGGTTAGGCATTATATTCGTGGTGACGCGGTTGCAGATCGAGTACCTCGCGCCCGCGAGGAGGATGGACGGATCTCCTCCATGTTGAGACCGAGTTCTCCGAGCCATGCGGAGCGCGTCGATAGAGTTTCTTACAACAAGTGTCTTGCGGCGGCAGCGAATTGGTGACGGCAAACGTAGTCATTGCGTCTCTTCGATCCGTCGGCTCGCGCGAATCCCTGGACGAATTGCGTCGGCTAAAAAAATGTTGGAAGCGCCGAAATCTTCCAGCTACGAGGAACGAGGGTCGAACGCCCTTTCAAAACGTGCCGCTAGGGAATCTAGACGCTCTCCCAATCGAATTTCGAGGTCGCGGATATCGGCGCGGGTTGGCAGTGCGCTGATAGTTTCGCGCAGTCGGTAGTGATCGTCGTGCAGAAGCGCCAACCGTTCCGCCAAACGCAACAGCGCCAATTCATTGCCCGACTGGGTCACGTCAAGATCGTGTCGGTTCTGTCGAACCGCAATTTCGAGCGTGTGCAGGCGCGCCATCAGCCGCCACACGAATGCAGCTGTGCTTGCGCCGATCGAGGTTAATCCGGCGACGGACCATTCAAGAAAGCCCCACGGCGCATTTTCAGGCGATGTCAAAATGACCTCCAAAATGTCCGGGCAAGCTTCTTGTACGTATCCGGTTCTCGCCGAAGACAATCGGGCGTCTACCTTCAAACCCGGCGGCCGCCACGGCTTTCGGAGGTCTGAGCGTCGCTCACGGGATCGTCGTCTGGCTTGATGCGGCCGTTCGCAATGACCAACGGCCCGAGTTCGAGCGCGAGGGTCGCGAGCCCAACGAGCGGCGCCGAGGCCGGAAATATGATGGCGAGTAGGGCGAGGCTGTCCTCGCCGATCTGCATCGCGTCTGGCCAGTCGGCAAACTCGGAATCGATGACCCTCTTGAAGGCCTCCCCAAGTGACGGATCCATCAGGATCCCGGCAACTTGTTTGATGTCGCCGACTGTGATCGCGTTCGGGCCGACGCTGGCAATCGGCTCCGCGCCGCTTTCCGAGAACGCTGGCGCGACCGAGCAATGGCGTCAAACCAGTTCATTTAGCGAAGTAGGGCGCCAGCGCCGCGTCGATTGAAATGACGTCGAGACCCGCGACGACCGGGTTGGTCGGGGAGCCTGCCGCGCAAATCGTGACCGCCTGCGCGTAGTCGTTCCGAAGCTGAGCGTTAAGTGTCCCGGAGATCGGGCCGAGCGCGGGCAAGCCGGCGCAGAGCTCCGTATAGAGGACGCCAACGTCGGCCGAGGCGGAAGGCGAGAGCTGACCGTTCGACTGACAGCCGCCCAGGGAGGCGGCAACCAGCGCGAGCACAACGATGGTTCCTAGGCCCTCGCGCCTCTGGCGCATAGCAAGCCGTACTTCGTGTGCAGTAGCGACGAAGACTTTCATGGTCATGTCCTTCCTAAAGGTTCAGGGTCGTGAGGTGCGCCGCACGGCGGGGCGATTCGTTGGTCCGCGACGACATTGGCGATCGGGAGGCCGACTACGCGCGGCGCGGTCGGATGAAGATAAAAGACGCTTCAGCGGCGCCTAACGCTCGATGACGCCGACCCGCACTCGACGGCCTCGACGCTCGTGCGAGCAGTGGACCAGTTAGGGATCAAGAAAGCCGGTGCGCCGGTGGGGCGAGACCTTGAGCCACTGCTGCGGCAAGCGAGCCGAGGCTGACCTTCGGCCAGAGCGCGCCGGCGTCTTGGCCGAGGCGGCTTCGCGCGGGGGCCTACGCTCCCGATCCAATCTGCCGAGCGCGCGCCGGGCGATCGTGCAAATGTGTGCCGGTCATGACGATGATAAATTTTGGCTGGGAAGGCGGGCCAGGCCGCAGCTCAAGATTCGATCGGCGCGAAGCAGCGTCAGCTCGCCAGCGCGACCAGGCAGACGACCACAAGCAGGATGCAGGTCACGTCTTGGCTCCGTTTCCTTCCCCTGTATGGCGAAGATCTCGCCGAAACTTGCGGCGCCGGCGACGGCTTCGCGACACAGCGCTGAACGGGGAGTGGCGCGTGATTTGCCCGGCGAGAACGCCGTCGAACCCGGAGGTGATGAGCGAGTCCCAGCTACCAATCATTTCCGGGCTGGATCCACCGCCGTCATCCGCGCCTGCAATTTTCCGATCTCTCCGACGACGTACTTCTGTATGTCGGCAGCCGAAAGACCGAGCGCATGCGCAATCTCGGGCAGTTCGGCGATAATGCGGTTCGCGGCGTCTGCTACGTTCTTGTCACCAATTTTGATCGAGGCAGTTGCGAGATTGTCGGACGCGGCCGCGACAAGCGCGCCCGCTTCTGTCGCTGCCGTACTCTGCAGCTTCGCCTCGAAGGCCGCGTCGATCTTCACGCCGGTCCATCTGGCAAAGGCATTAACGGCGACGGCGATCAGCGCGGTCACGGCGGCGCTGGCGATAGGAACGATGACAGGCGCGGAGTCAGCGATGAGCTGGCCCCAGCCGATAGCGGAGTTGTTCATTTCGGGTTGTCCTTTGGGATGCGCGGGAAGCCGCCGGCGCGCGGGTTACAGAATGAAGCGGTCGACCGGCGCCGCAGCGCCGTCAGACGCGTCAAGCGCCTGCCGTCGGCCGGGTCGCCGACCGTCTCGGCCGAGCAGCCGCTCCCCATGACTCGCTAGCGGGCGCACCCGTATCGCCGGTCGGGATGGCGCCTCCCGGACGCTCAATCAAAGCGCGACGATCATCTTGTCGATTTGCGCGGGCCACGATGCCGGCTGATTGTCTGCGAGCAGCTTGCGGGCCTGGGCGACGCGCGTCGTATCAGATGCCGGATAACTCATTCGTGATCGCCGCCCGTGTCAGCGGACCAGCAACGCCGTCGGCGACAAGGCCAACGTGCATCTGGAAGCTCTTGATTGCTTGTGTGGTGTTCCAATCCCCGACGCCATTGACTTCGAGCTTGCCGCCTAGCCCGCATTTCTCACGGCCTGGGTGGCCAGACCTTGTGTTGGCGTCGAAAGCGCGCTGGAGGAGGCTGTTGCGACTGCCGAAGCGGGCGGGACGGCGTCTTGAGGCGAAGGCGGGCATGGGTCGCCTGGCGCCGCCGATGGGCGGCGTTCGACGGGGGCTTTGTGGACTGTGCGCTGTCTGGTTCGTCAGCGCGCGGCCGCGGCCAGCCGGGCCCGGGCGATCCTGTATTCGCGCTGGTTGGGGAAGGCCGAGGCCATAGCGAGCTTGATGCGGCGGACCGAGACGCGCACGAGCGCGCCGATCTTGAGAAGCTTGAGACGGATGGTGGCGCAATTGGCCTTGGCGAACTGCGTGCGCTTGAGGCCGATGCGGCGCAAGGCGCAAATGAGAACGTATGCGAAGGAGGCGAACCACAGCCGCAGCTGATTGGCGCGCATGGTCGCCGTCGAGGTGCGGTCAGCGAAGAGATCGGTCTGGCATTCCTTGATCCGGTTCTCCATGTCGCCGCGCGCGCAATAGACCTTCTCGTAGAGGCGGCGGGCCTCGGCCTCCTCAGGCTTGAGCGAGGTGACGACGAAGCGCGGGTTGGCTTCGCCTTGCGTCCATTCCGCCTTGGCGACGACCCGCCGCTCGCGCGACCAGCTGTCCAGCGTCGACCAGCGGAACTCCTTGAAGCGGCGCGCCGGCTTTCCGCTCGCCTCCGCCGCGCTCTTGGCCGCCGCAAGCTCGCTTTCGATCATCGTGGCGAGACGAGGATTGCGCGCCAGGCCGAACAGATAATCGACGCGATTGGCCTCGCACCAGGCCATCAAGGCCTCGCGGGCGAAGCCGGAATCGGCCCGCAGCAGGATGCGCACATTCGGCCAGCTGGCGCGCAGCCGCGCCACGATCCGGGCGATCTCCTCCACCGCTCCGGCGCTCGCATCGATGTCGGCTTTGCGAAGCTTCGCCGCCAAGAGATGGCGGCCGCAGAACACGTAGAGCGGCAGGTAGCAGTAGCAGTCGTAATAGCCGTGGAAGAAGCGGCCTTCCTGATGGCCGTGCAGCGGGTCGTCGGTGGCGTCGAGATCGAGGATGATCTGTTTGGGCGGGCTGCGATGGGCCTCCAGAAACAGATCGACCAGCAGCGCCTCGATCATCGCCCCATCGTGGCTGATCTTGTGATAGCGGGTCGGCTCTGGCCGGCTCAGTTCGAGCCGGTTCAGCGTCGATTTGCCCGCCACCGGCGCGCAATCCTCTCTCCGCGCTTCCAGCTTGCCGGCGAGGATCGCCATCACCGGGTCATGACGGAGCTGATCATGGTCGATCAGGTCTTCATAGCCCTGCGCCAGTCCGAAGACGCGCTGGCCGATCAGCGTCTTGACCTTGGTGCTCGATCAGTTCTTGGCAGCGCCAGTCGCGAAAGCAGGCGGCGAAGCGATCGATGACCCCGATCGCCCGATCGGTCGCGCCGAGCAGCAGCGCCCCCGCATCCGAGGTGATGCTTCCGCCGTCGAAAGCCGCGACCACCCGCCGACCTTCAACGGGTGCAAATCCAAACAAATCCGGGATACACTCTGGTTGCATCGGGGCGCTCCACGAATCCTGCTAAGCTGTTGCGATCACAACAAGTTTCGCTGATTAGCAGCCTCGATGCACCTCATAGTTTGAGAAATCCGGGCTAGCGCGTTGAGCGCCTGTTGGACGCCGGCGACGGTGGAAAGGTCGAGGCCCGCCAACGCCGGCTTTTCGACAGGCGGATTGAGCCGACATGGCGCCGGCGACGCGTCAGGCTCCCATGATGCGGGGAAGTCGCCCCTGTCGTATTCCGCCTGAACAGCAGCAACGAAGGTCTCCATCCACCGCGTATCGGTCGACGGATCGCTGTGGCCGCCGCCAGAGGGCCCTAGGCCCCAATGGCTCTCGATGCCGGGCCCAACGCCGGCGCGCGCATGACGCACTGGGATCTGGAGATAGTGGCAGAGAAAGGCCGTGATCCTGGTGGTCGCCAAGAGCAGCTCGGGCTTGTAGCCGTTCTTGGCGTAGCCCTCCATCTCGATTCCGACCGAGCGGGAGTTCGCCGCGCAGGCATGCCAGGCGCGATCAGACAGGTGCACCATTTGCGTGACTTCGCCGCCGTCGCCGCGGACGCAGAAATGCGCTGAGACCTGGCTCTGCGCCATCCGGAAATAGGCGATCGAGCCCGCGTACGAGCCCTCCATATCGTGGATGATAATTTGGTCGACGCGGACGCCGTGCCGGTCATTGTAATTCGGCGAGGCTACCCATTTGAGTTGAGGAAGGGGCATTGAGTTTTCCGTTATTTGTGGGAATCGGCGTCCGCAACGCAGGCATGTTGATAGGAGACAATTGCGCCGTATTGATTGACGTAGTCGGCAAGTCCCGGCGTCAGCGGGGCGAAATTATGTTGAAAAGATCAAAGGCCGTTTTTGTCGAAGCAAAGCGGCCAGCGCTGGGCCCTCCACCGCGCTCGTGGGTGCCCTAGGCCGCGCCTGCACGTTCAAACCAGAGCAAACCTGATACGCGGTGCCGCCGGCGGCCGAGGGCCCCGAGGCCGACGCTGAAGATACTCTCCGTCACATCCGCCTTGCGATTTCGACGAAGACCCACAGCGCGACCGCGAACGCCCCGGGCCAATAGACCAGGAGGAGGAAAGCTTCCCTCACAGTTCGTTCCCGTCCACATCGAGTATGCCCGTCGCGGAGGCTTTCATCGCGGCAACGAAGGCGGGCGGAACCGTCGTCGGTTGGCAGGCGAGCGACCCAAGCGTCCAGACGATTACGCCACCCTTATCGCCCTGATGCTCGAACAGGAATGCGCCGGTGCCGGGGATCTTTCCCTCCAGCGTCGGTGGAACGCCCATGTAGAACCCGCGAAGGAAATTGAACTGACCTGGCGTCAACGCCGACATGACGACGCCTGGGGCCAGTTCCTTTCTGAGCTTGGCTAGAGACGAACAGGTCTTGTCGGCTGCGAAAGCGGGAACCGCAACAAGCAACGTGGCAAACGCGAAGGTGGTGCGTAGCAAGGGGAATCTCCTATGTGTCGCTGTTCGGCTTGAACCTGAGGACTCCGTCACCCTCGATGACGATGATGTTCCGGTCAAAGTCGTCTCGGATATCCAAATGGCCTCACGTGCAGACCAAGAGCGATCGTTGCGCCGACGAGGGCGCCGACGAAGTATGCGATCTGGGCATTTGTCATCACTCGTCCTTCTGCGGCAGAGGGAACGCCTTGACGTCGATCGTGTAGCCGTTCGTGTTGTCGGTCGTTGAGAGCGCGGCGACCGGATGTTCGCCGGGCTTCTTGCTCTGCGAGCCGTGCTTGGCGAGCATGACACGTTCACCCTTCGCCATTTCCTGCTGGGCGTCGCGAAGCGTCTTTTTCATCCGCGCCGTCAACGGTGTTTCGTAGGCCCGAGGAATATCCTGCTCTGAGCTTGTCGAAGCAGAAGCGTCGACCCGAAGCCATAGATCCGCGAGGCCGGCATCGTCATGCGCGACGAAGGCGACGAGTTCCGCGCGCTCGGGCAACTGGTCGAACGACGCCGTGAGCGGCAGGCCAAGCAGGGAATTGACGGTGGTCGGCGACCAGCAGGCCAGAGCCACGTGGATCGTCGGGATGGCGATCTTAGCCGCAAGCGGCGCGCTGGACGTACGGAATAGCCATGCGACGACGATTGCACTCGCGGCGAGCATGCCGCCGAAGGAGACAATAAAGGCATTCAGGAAACTCATCGGTCGGGCGTCTTCGTCATGTAAGTGTTCGTAATCGGCGTCACCGGGGGGTCGGTCAGCGCAATCGCGCCGGTGCGATCGAGATCGAACGAGGCCCAGTTGATCGTCTCCCCGACGCGGTCGAGCGTGACGTCTTTGGCAAATACGAGATGCACGCTCGGATTGACGCCGACAATCTCGCAATGGACCTTGAGGCCGAGGTCGTGGCGGTCTTTTTGGCCGTTGTTGTCTTCCCGCCAGGCGTAGAGGTTGACGCCGGCGTCATAGTGGCCCGGCTCGATGCAGCGGAGCTGGATCGTCTCCTTGTCGCTCATGAGTTTGACGGTCGAGCCGTCGGCAAGCCGGACGTAAGAATCCTGTAGACCCTTGTTATCCTGATCGAGCCGCGCACAGCCGACCTGGCGCGCGCCGTAGAACACTGGATGCTTCGAGGGCGGAATCAGATGCACGTCGGCGTCGGCGTCGATGTCGACCGGCCATTCGATGGTGATGAGGTATTCTGCTTTTTCCTCAACGCCGTTCGAGGTCGCGTGAACCGGGGCGACCTGCACGATGACGACGTTGAGCACCAGTAGGAACAGATCGACAAGGCCAATCCAGATCGGCGAGAGGTCGCGCTGCGTCATCGGCGTGCTCGCCTGATTCCAACCTCAAGGTTGTATGTGAGGACCGCGGTCAGCGCGTAGCCGAGAACGCCGCAAATCGTGGTGAAAATTGCCGTCGAAAGCGCACCGAAGCTCGCCGCGCCCGCCATGAGAGCTTGGCCTTGAAGAGCAAGGCCGGCACCGGTTCCGATGATCCCGCACGCGACGCACAGTCGCTCGGCCAGATGGCCGAACGAGGGATCTGGTTCTTTCCAAGTAGAGCTCTGCGCCGTTCCCCGCGGCTCGCCCAGCCGCCACGCCTGCCAGCCCAGATAGATCGCAGACGAGACGAAGAGGGCGCCGATGACGCTCGTCACGTGCGACAGGTCGTTGACGAAAATGACCTGCGGTACGCCCTCGAGCGCCGCGAAGAACGCGCCGGCCGCGATGGCGAGGCAAATCACAAAGTGATTGAGGAACGTCAGTCGGTTACGCATTCGGCTTTCCGTAGTATCGTCAACTAACCGGGCTGCACGGGATAAACCCATAGTCGGATAGGGTTCGCACGCTGGCCGTCGTTATCGTGAAGGTGAGGCGATAGACGACGCCGGGTTGAAGCCCGTTGGGCATCGCGCCTCCGATGACCTGCGAGACCACCGTGCCGCTGATCGTTGGCGAGCCGACGAGCCAACTCGAAGCGTTCCTGTCGATCCCCTGCTCTGCAGCGAGCGACGACGTCGTAGAGGCAATTGAATCGCCGGTCGCGAGCTGATTGGCAAAGTCGATCGAATAGGGTTGAGTTCTCACCTGGATCACACGAGCTGTAGTAACCGGCAAATGGCATCAGGACGGCGCCTGAGGTTGCGGATGGTCGAAATGGCCTTAAGCAGTCTCATTCTTGCTGGAACGGCGAGCGACCGGATAGTTATCGGCGCCTTTAAGACCGGCGCCGCTTTGACGACGACGTGGACCATGGCGAGAAGGGCAGCCTCCGCGCGAACCGAAGCTTGCGCCAGGCCGGAAGCGGCAAAGAGGAGCGCCCCGGTCGAAGCCAAGCCCCGGGCCGCGGCGCTGGTGAGCGCGCGCGCTGCGAGGCTTGCGGCGAGCGCCGGCGCGCCCCGGGCGCCGACAGCTGCGCGCATGGCGCCGGTTGCGGAAAAGAACGCGCCGGTCCCTTGGGTGCCCCGCGCCTGGACGATAGCGCGCGCCAGCCCCGCGAAGGCGGATTTGAGCGTCGGCGACGCACGCGATGGAGCCTTGGCCGAACTCGCCGCCGCGAAGGCCGCGGCAAGCGTCTGAGCGGGCCTGGCATCGCTGACCGAGGCCGAGCGGGCGGTGATAGCCGCCGCTTGCGCCGATGCGCCCTGCGCGCGCGCCCGAGAGCCGCCAAGAGCCGTCATCGTCTGCGCGCCGGCGAAGGCCGAAACCGCCCGGAAGCTGGCCCGGCTCAATCCGGCAAAGGACAATCCGCCTGATGACAATCCGACATAGCGATAGTCTAGATCGTCGTCAGGATACCAGAAGGCCCATGGATCGGCGGCCCAAACAAGAAGCTGTGGAAGCGAAAGGTAATTGTTTATCGAGTACATGACGGCGGCGAGAAAGCCGTTCATGTAGGTGCTGGCCCCCGTGCCGCCGCCGATGCCGTAGCTATTATAGCCAGACATCGCAACAAAAGCGTGGGCGCCAGAGACGGAGGCGGTCGTGGTCACCCCATTGTTGAGATTGACAACCACAAAGTTCGCCACCGAGGCGTTGTAGCTTACAGCAATAAAATAGGGGACGCCTGTGGTTAGGGTAATTCCTGAACTGATCGTACCGGAGCCGGGCGTTTGTAGGTAAACTACAAGAGCGCGAACCTGCAACACCGAACTCTGAGTTGCGGTTGTATTATTGTCATTATTGCAGAAGATCCGCCTGTTGCGACCGACGCATTTGGAATAAATATGCAGCCCATCGTGAGGGATGAAGGCTCTATGCTGGCCCCGGCCGCAGTCAGATAGCTCGTTGCCGTGAAGATGGCTACCGTTGGCCCTGTTCTTTCAATGTAATTGCCGATAGTCCCGGCAGAAGTGGTCGCTGCGCCGGTCAGCAAATTGATGAATGCGTTCTGCCCTGTGGCGGCGACGCCGGAATATTGAACCTTGGCCCCAGCGGCTAGGTGCGTCGGGTCGAACCCCGGCGAACGCCATGATGGAAATTCGAGGTTCGAGAGCGGCGCGAGCAGCATGGCTCACGCCCTCAATAGTTGATCGTCGGCGACGACAAAACGAGGGTGTTGCCGGATGTGTAAAGCGACACGCCGGAATTGTTGACCGCGTAGACCTTGAAGTAGCCGGCCGGGACAATGACCTTGTGCGTCCCTGGCGTCCACGCCTGCTGGTTGGCCGAATAGGCGGCGGCGACGAGCGGGATGATGAAGTCCGGCGCGCGCGGAGGCGTCGCGCCCGAATATTCGTAAGTCGTCCCACCATCGCGCGATTTGATGAACCATCCGGCGATGTTCGCGCCCGCGGTCGGGGTGAACGCGCCGCCCGCGAGAAAGCTGAGATCCCCAAGGATCGCCTGGCCGGTCAGCGTATTGTTGAAGACGCCATTCGCCGACAGGCCGCCCGCGCTGCTGATAACGCCGCCCCCGGATGCGAGGCTGTTCAATTCGATCGTCATCAGCGTGAGCGCGCTTGTGATCAGTCCGTTATTCGAACTGCCTGCGCCCCAGAGAAACGGCGACGTCATTGGATGGTCTCCCGTTGATCGCTGTCATGCCCCGGAGAGGGTAAGTTGGCCGGCGGAGAAGGCGACGGTCGTTGACGATCCGACAAGCTGTTGAAGAGCTTGGCGCACGAGGCCGTCGCCCATTCCCGTGGTGTTGACGCCCAGATTGAAGGTTGAACCCGAGACGCCTCCGACAGTCAGGATGCCTGCCCACGAGCCGGAGGTCGTCGGCAGCGTTCCGCCGAATTTCGCGGTGACGACTGCATATTGGCCGTTGGTAAAGCTTTGATCCGTGCAGGTGAGCACGCCCGGGGTGGCGCTCGTGCAGGAGAACGGCGACCATTTGAAGTTCCCGAGAGCAACCCACCCAGGCGATTCCCGGAGGTCGAAGCGTCGAAGACACCAAAGCTGGTCACGGTGCCCCAATTGGCGGTCGACTGCGGGAAAGCGATGGCTGCGGCCGTTGAGGCGGCAGCCGGGCTCACTGTGGGTTCGGAGCCGGAGGAGTTCGAGGCCAGCGGGAAAGCCGAGAACAAAAGCGTATCGCTCAGTGAGCCATTGTTTGAGGCGTTGCCGGTCAGTGCGACCGCTGCGCCCGATATGCTCGAGATCGTTCCGATCTGGAGAGAGCCGGTCGAGTCGTAGACGTTGACGCCGGATCCGTTGGTTCCAAGCGCGGTTAGCCACGACGGGGCCGGAGCTGAAAGGGTAAAGGTCAGAACGAGGTCGAGGGCGCGCCGGACGAGCTTGAGACGGTTAGCGCGCCGGCAGTTGGACGCGCGCGTACGCGCCCCCGGACACTTCGGTCGCGCCGGTGACGCCGGAGTCGCTGGCCGGCACGATCGTGAAAAGTCCGAGGTAGCGCGGGGCGATCAAGGGCATCGCCCTCGCCCCGGTCGCCCAGTTGATGAGGGCTGTCGCGGAATAGTCGGTTAGGCCAGGCATCGGTGTATCTCCTTAACCGCCCGTAAACCAGGCGGAGCCGTTACAGACAGGCGCCGTTAGGATCCCGTCGAAACCACCTGGAAGAAGGCGGAGCGGATTGCCGTTGGTCATTTGCCGCGCCCCTCGGAGCCCGTCGCGCACCAGGGTGGAAATCACGCGACCGGCGGAAGCCCTAGAGAGCGACGTTCGCGCGCCACGCCTTGGTCTGGCAGTAGAGTGCGCTCGCGGCGAGCCGGTGAGTAGCCGACATTCGATTGAAGGCCTTCACTGGAAATACTCTACGTCGAGCGTGCCAGTGGCGGAGATCGCGCGAAAGTTTGCCAATACCGTTGCGCCTGAGAGGGAAACACACGAGCCAGCCGCAAGCGGTTGTCCCACTGAGCTCGTCGGCGTCGATCCTCGATCCGTCGTGTATTCGACGCTTGCGTCGAGGCGCAGACGGTCGCGTAGCGCGCGCCCGTCGGCAAGGTGAGCGCCATCGAACTCGTCGGCGCGATATTGTGTTGCCCAGGCACCAAAGGCGTGTAGGTGTAAGGAAGGGGTACAACGCCCGGGACAATCGTGCCCGACAAGTCGTGATACGTCTGAGAGAAGCCTGGCGTCGAAAGAGCGAGCGCAATCGCTGAGCCGCTACGCGTTGGGTAACCCAATTCATTAAGAGAGCTTTCGTTTGCCGTCTCTGAAGGGGCGATGGTCGGTTAGGACGTCGACGGATTGGCGAGGAGGTAGTGCACCGAGAGGCGACGGCGCCGGCGGTGAAGTTGGAGCCGGCGGAAGTCACGATGACGCCGGTGGCGGAATAGAAGGCGGTCGGGCCGATCAGCCCGTAATTCAGCGTTCCGGCCGTGAGGCCGATTCCCGAGCCGAACTGCGCCAGGGTGCAAGAAACGCCAACCTCAAAGCTGGTCGCGCCGGTGATGGTCGTCACGACGCGCGCGCCGACCGCCAAAACGATGCAATTCGCCGGGATGAAGTTCGAAGCCGTGACCGAGGCGCCCGACAGGCCGGACAGAAGCGTCTCGGCGACGACAGCCTGAATGTTGGCCCCGTTCGGCGCCGAGGCAAGCTGCAGCGTGTCGGTGATGAACCAGGCCCCAGCGCCATTGCTTTCGAGGCCGATGAAGCCGTACGCCATCGCCAGGACTGCGCTCGAGTTCGCGCCCTCGATCGTGTCGGCTCCGTTCGGCGTGATCGTGATCGTCTTTGTCGCCGAACAGGACCAGACTCGTCGACGATCAAGAGCCGCGTCCCCGTTGGATAGCTGGCGGAGGTCGGCAGGCTGACAACTCGAGAAGCGGTCAACGACGTGTAAGCGATGAGCCGATCCGTCGTCAGGGCCACATAGGCGGCGTCGGCTACGGCGGTGCGGGTGTTGGTGATGGTTTCCGCAGCTTGGCCGCCGCCCAGCCGCCGGCGGTCGACCCGTCGTTGATCACAAGGCGGTTGTTCGTCGTGTCCATCACGGCCTCGCCCTGCTGGCCGGTGAAGGCCGCGACTTGGGTCGATGTTCCGCGGCGGAGTTGAAGCTGTTCGCTCAAGGGACGGTTCCTAGCGCTATGACGTCAACGACGGCGTCGGCGACCGAGCCGAAATCGTCAAAGACCGTCGGGTAAGTCGTCGTGCTCCCGAGATTGAGCGGGTTGATCGGGGTCAGGAGTTGGACCGCGATCGGATGAGGCGAGATCGCCACCTGGCCGAGATCGAGCGCCCCGGTGACAGGGTCGCCCGCAACCTGGCCGAAATCATCGGAGAGCGTCGGGGCGGCGATGACCTGGCCGAGGTCGAGCGCAATTCCGGTCGCCAGCTGCGCCGCGATCGGGTGGCTTGAACTCCCGGATGGGGTGAAGGTGTAGACTTGCGCAGGACGACAGAGCCTCGAGTCCGCCGCCGAAGACGTTGAAGCTCTGAAACTTGAAAAAGAGCGTAACGCCGGTGAGGTTGGTCGGCAGATTGTATTTGACCACGGCGCCGTCGAGGCGGGCGAACGGAGCCCCGGTCGAATGATAGGCTCGCCGACGTGCCGCTCTGCGCCCGGGCGAGGCCGGTCAGATTGTAAGTCTCGGTCCCGTGTAAGGGTCGCCGTCTCGAAGGCAGAGCAGTTCGGAGTCGACGAGCGAGACGGTCGCGCCCTGCTGTGCCGCCGCCTGCGATGTCCCGCTCAGCGTCGCGCCGCTTTCGCGAGACGTTGACCGCGAGGGTGTCGATCGAATCCCATCCCGCCGCGGCCGGCAGCGAAGCGGTCAAGACCCCCTGGCGCAAGCGGCGACGGTGATGACCGCGAATTGCGAATAGGTGACGTTGTCGACCGAGACGAAGACATTCGCCCCGCCCCATTGCGTCGATCGTCGCCATAGGGCGCGCCGCACGCGCCGACCCAGACTTGCGGGATCGCCGGCGGTTAGCGGTCAGCGGCGGCTCAAAAATCAGCGGCGTGTTGATGGGAACGGCGGGGACCGCCCAATTCGGCGCATAATTGCCCGGGCGTCGCGCTCGGATAGTACGCGGGCGTCGAGACGCCGGTCACAAGCTCCTCAGCCGTGATCGCCAGGAGCCCGTTGTCGTCTTCCTCGATCGTGACGATGCGGACCGGGTAATTCGACAAGCCCAGGTTCGCATCCGTGAT
This sequence comes from uncultured Alphaproteobacteria bacterium, assembly GCA_963787135.1. Lineage (GTDB taxonomy): Bacteria > Pseudomonadota > Alphaproteobacteria > Rhizobiales > Beijerinckiaceae > Roseiarcus. Next base: position 54,126 of record CAWBBW010000021.1, read on the forward strand.
GGTGACGATGTCCATCGGGTCGAGCAGGCAATATTCCCAGACTGAGCTTGAAGGTGAACTTGGTCCGGACGTAGAGCTCGCGCTGCAGGATGGTCTGAGCGACCAGCGGCCCGACAACGAACTCGTCGCAAATCTCGTGCGCCGTGATGGTCGGCCCGACGCGCGGGCCGAAGACCTCGATCTGGCTTTGATCCCGCGCCTCGACCGGGATCGGCCGAATATTGGTTGTCCGCGAGCCGAAACCTCGATGCGCTGGATGGTCGGCAGCGAGAAAATGTCGGCCCGTTCGACCTGGACCGGGTCTTTGTTGCCCTTCTCGTCGATGAAGTCGAGATCGGTCAGGGCGTAGGATGCGGGTCAGGTTGGGCGTGAAGCCGGTCAGGCTTTGCGTCGTATAGGTGACGACGACGGGCTTGCCCTCATCGCCAGTGGCGAAAATGTAAGTCCCGCTCGACGATCATCCCGTACGTGCCGGTCGCGGTCGGAACCTGCGGCGCCGATGAAGACAAGCGGAATCCGCTGAAGACGCGTAGACAACCCCGCCATCGGCTGACGAATTGCGACGCGGCTCGCCAGGCGTTACGAACGAAGGCCAGCCGCCGGTCGAAAGCGGGACCGGCGTCGGGATCGAGAATTGGTTCTGATAGGTCGGTCGAGGCGCCGTTGGAGATCGCGCTGTCGCCGTAGGGAATGAATTTGAGCTCGCCCCCGCTCCACACCGCCGCGCAGTTCAAGAGTTGCAGCCAGCGGGTCAGGATCGAAGACGCCGGCTCCTGGCTGTCGAGTGACGGGCGAGAAGGCAAAGCCCGAGCGACTTGCAATAGGTCTGCAGGGAGGCGTCGCCGCCCCAACCGAAAAGGGTTGTGTCGAGAGTGATCGAGGCCGCGTTGAAGCCGCAGGAAGAACCACGGTGTAGAGGTTGCGTTGGTCAAAAAATCATAAATCACTTGCGCCGGGTCGGCGTCGGTCCCGTTCGCCCGGTCCCGTAGAGGACGCCCAAGACCTAGAAATTGTAAACCCGATCGAGGCGGTGTCGCCAAGATTGTAGCCCCTCCCCAGACGTACGCCGTGCCCTGGTAGGCCAGCGCGTTATAGGGGTAGAGCGCAGCAAGATACCATTTCGTTTGCGGCGTCGTGCCGTCGTAATTGCCGAGCCCGAGGCCCAAAAGGGTAAAGATCGACTGGTTTTTGTAGACGAAGCCAATCGAGTTGATCGGCCCTTCGCAGGAGAGGAGAAGGCCCATGATCAGATCGGCGACATAGGTGCACGAAACTAGAGGATGATCCGCCCCCGCCGAACAGCCCGCCCTTGCCGCCCGAACCTTTGCCGCCCTGTCCCGGGATCGCCCGGAAATTGGCGTCCCAAAGGACGGGGTCGCCAGCTTGTTGCGGCCATAGACGGGCATTCGGAATCGGTAGCGTCGAGACGGAAGTCTGAATTTCAAGCGCCATGTAATTCCGGCTTTTGCGCGTTCGATCGCCGAAGCCAGCTCACGTAGGGCGTCCGAAAGGACGCCCGTCTGCTCGACGGGCTGTGTCGGCCCCAATAAATCGCGAATTTGGCGCTGGTCAGCTTGTCGGAGAGTTCGGCCGAGCGCGCGATCTCATCCTCGATGACGTAACCCGCCGGCATGAAGGCGTGACAGATGGTCAAAGGCTCGGTCCTGGTCACGATGCCCCATGCGCGAAACAGCGCCCAATTCAAAGAGGATCACGTCGCCGGCGTCGGGCCTGGCGACGATCCGCGCGCGCTCAAGGAGGAAGCCAAGGTAGCGTTCCTCATTGCGGTGCATCATCCAATCGGCGGTGTGTGGCCGCGGGTCGAAGTGCTCGACCAGCGCCAGGTCGCAATAGACGCGCACGAGCAGCATCGCGCAGTCGACGCCAACCCCCTTGATGTCCGCCATGTGATGATAGGGCATGCCGACCCAGGAGCGCGCAGCCGCGACGACGGCGCGGCGCTCAATGTCGATTTTTTTGCCCCTCCTAACGGAGGTCGAAAAAAGCGACATGGCTCAATAGGCCATCTGCGGCGGCGGGACGTAGGGGAAGCCGCCGGAAGTTCGCGAGATTGTTGAACCGGTTCTGACAGGTGCCTTGCGTGTGGTCGCAACCCGCCCGCATAGACGGTGAAGGCGTCGCCGGTCGCGGGCGCGAACGGCAGCGGATACATGAGATTGAGGGCCCAGGACCCGACCCAGACGCTTTTGACCGTCGCCCGCAAGCGTTGGCCCCGCTCGGAGAAGAAAGCGAGCCTTGCGAATGCTGCGCCAGCGCTTCCGCGAAATTGATCGAGTTCGACGTCGACCCGGCCCCCGCCGTGCCGCTCGCGGCGAAGGTGCCGCGGACGACGCCGCAGCCCGCGTCATAGAGCGTGTGGACGCACGTCGGCGAGAACAATTCCGCGGCATGTCATAGCCGAGGATCACAAGGTCGCTCGCGACCGTGACCGTGGCCGAGGTCCGCCCGACATGGTCGACGGTCGAAATTCGCCCCTGAAACATGATCACGCCGCCGACAACCGTTCCCCCCGGCGAGCTGAGGAAGACCCGGTAGCGGATGATCTCGGCGCCGTCGAAAGCCCCGTCGCGCAGCGCGATCAGGAAGGGCGCGCCGTTGATCAGGTCCGTTGGCCTGGCGGAGATCGTCAGCTGTTGCTTGTCGACCTCGAGGCCGATCGAGCCCTTATATTTGAGGCCATTGACCAGCGGCCCGGTCGAAAGAAAGGTCTGGCTGTTATAGGTTACGTTGTAATCAACGTTCGTCCAGGTGTAGACGGTCCCGATTGTGGACGTGAACTGGAAACACTCGGCGATCGCCAGCGGCGCATCGCTCGCTGCGCGCGCCGCATTGATCAGGTTCGTGACCGCCGTCGTGGTCGCCTTCATTGCGCGCGCACCGAGCGGAATTTGACGCTCTTGGCGCTCCAAAGGTTCTGCATGAACTCCTCGAAATCGATGTCGTCCTGCGCGAACCGGCAGAGGAAGCCGAAAGAGCCCGACCAGGCGATCGAGCCCGAGGCCGGCGCGCTCCCGACGGTCACGAGGCCGTTGCTGATTGAGTATGTCGAGGGGTCGACGTAAATCCCGCCGACGCTGATTGAGGGCCCGCCGTAGTAGAGGGTCGAGAGCGTCGGGTTGAACGTGGTCGGAGATCCGGCCAGCGCGAGCTCGGTCTGCGGAAACGCCACATAGACGCTGTTCGAGGTCGACCCGGCATAGGCCGGGAACGCGCCAACGCCCGAGACATTGTTGATCCCGGAAATGCCTGTCCTGGCGGTCGAGGACGTGTTGACGAGTACGCACGAAACCGAGCAAGCGAAACCAGCCGCCGCCGAGGGCGGAAATCGCTGTCGTCACCCCGCTTGTCGTGCCGAACGTCCCGGTTGGTGGACGACGGCGCCCGCGGATCAGACGGAGATTAGCAAGGCGCCGTCTGGTCCCGCCGTTGTCGAGGTAGACTTGCCAGTAGCGGACCGAGCCGTTCTGTTTGAGGTCGATCGAGAAGACGACCGGATAGCCGGGAATGATCGGCTGCGAGCTTTGGTCGGAGACGTGATAGTTGGTCGCCGTGGTTTCCGTGACCAGGGCCGCCAGCGAGCCGCCGCTAGGGTCAGTCTGTAGGCCCCCGACAAGAGCAAAGAGCGCCGACAGGCCGGACGTGAGCGCGACCGAATTCTGAAAGACGTTGTTGGGCGTCTGGCGCGTGGATCCCGGCAGGGTGAAGATCGAAAAGACCGAGGGCGCGAGCGGCTGAGTGACCCATTCGCCGAATCCACCGAGGGTGCGGAGGAGTTGAAAGCTTGTGGTCGAGCCGTTCCCGGTGCCGAAGACCTGGCCCGAAACCGAATAATCGGTCGGGTCGTAATAGAGGAACGTCCCGAACTGGCCCTGGCATTGCAGAAAGACCCCCATCAGGCTTTGCAGCGATTGAGCCCCTAGACCCGGATAAGGAACTCGACGAGGAGTCCATGCCGTCGAAGCTGAGCTGCAATTACCAGATCGGATTGACGTAGAGCGCGTCGCGGACCTCTCGCCCCGAGACATCAGGGGCGCGACGATAGTTGCGAAGGCCGGCTTCTTGTGGACGCTCCACCCCTGCCCGGGGAGAACCGGGAAAACAGGGCGCCGTCATGGCCTGACCATTGAGGAGGCAGAGGGTTTTGAGGGTCCAGAGCATCGCCATGAACTCCTCGAAATCCTGGACGTCCTCGGCGAAGCGGCAGAGCCAGAGGAAGCCGAAATCGGCCGTCACCGGACCGCCACTCTGCCAGACCCGGCGCAGTCGTGAAGGTGATGGCCGGCGCATAGCCGCTCGAGACTGACCAGCCAGTGGGCCCGGCTGAGCGACCCCGTTCAAATAGACCGCCGAGACGCTGGAAGCCCCCTGGACGGCCTCGCTGTAGCCGCCGACCGTACGGCATGAGCGGAAAGACGGTCTGCGTCCGTTGCCCGTCCCAAGCGGCTGCGCGAGCAATCCGGCAATTCCAGGAGGAGAAACCCAGAAGGGCGTCGCCTGGCCCTGCATCTGAGCGAAGAAACCGGCGATCGTCTGGAGCTCGAGATCGAGCGCATCCGAGCGCAAGACCTAGTAAGTCAGTTCGGGGATCTCGAAGTAGGCGAAAGCCTTTGCGCCTTCCTCGAGGAGCGGCCCGAGACGTGTGCGCCTCGAGGGTCAAGAATTTCGGCCTGACATGCGCCGACCACCCTAGGACCGAGAGGACGGGGAAGCTCTGATAAGCCCCGGATTTGGCGGCGGCGTCGGCGCCGGCGGGACAAGCTGGATCCGCGAGCCCGCGGGAGCGTTCCAATCTCCGGCCTGCCAATTGCCGGTATCGCCCCATTGCGAGGGATCGGCCGGGAAGGTCGGAAAGGGCCTGGCGTCCCAATTCCAGACGCAGCAGAAATTCCTGTTGATCATCGCGACGCCGCCACCCGACGTCGGAATGTTCCCGTTCGTCACCCAATAGGTGTAGAGCGCTTGCAGGGCGAGCGATTGGATCGTGTCGTCGCGCCGCGGCAGATAGCCCAAGCCTCCCGCATTGTCCCAGATCGACCAATAGGCGGTCGCGCTTTCGGTCGATTTGGCGTCGAAAAAGACGTTCGGCTGGTTTGTCGATTTGTCGAAGGCCGCGAAGCCGTACTCGAGCATCGCAATCGACTTGGACTGCGCCTGCCACTCGGTTTGAGGGCCTTGCGGAATCACCCCCCGCCCCCGCCGATGTAGACCACCTGATGCGTGTTGTTCCACCACCACCGCAATTGCTTGTTGGCGAGAATTTGCTGATTAGCCGAATAGGCGTTGCGCGCCTGCGCCAGGCGGTCGCCTTCGCAAAGCGAACTTGAAGGCCCGAGCCGTTCGGGTTGAAGCCGCGGCCGTCGTTGGCGCCGTCGTTGTAGTACCAATCGAAATATTGACCGCCCTCGATGTTTCCCGTGAGGTAAGCCGAAGAATAGATCGTCGGAACCCCTGACAAGCCCAAGTTCGACATGCTCGAAGAGGGCGGCGGCCAAGCGCCTGTATAGGCGGGAGCGGTCCAAAACTCTGTCGCGTCGACCCCGCCGTTGCCCGTCGTCCAATCGGTCAGCGGCAGATAGTTGTCGAAACAGACGATGTCGATATTCGATGAGGCCCAAAGCGAATCGAGATGCGGCCACTGGCCGTTCGCCCCCGGGTGCTGGTAGCCCATCCAGCTCGACCAATCGGCCGAATAGGTGATGAGATTTTGCAGCGTCGAGAGGTTCTTCGTGTAGCCCGAATTGTTGAACGTCGCCCGGACGTCGGCCGCCAGCTGCACGAGGCCGCCGACGAAAGGATAGTCCCAAATCGCATAGCCCGAGCCGTCGGTCGTTCCCGCATCGGCCCAGGCCGGCCCGCGGATTGTCTCGAGCCCGCGGAGCTCCGAACCGATGACGAAAAGACTAACCCCGCCGGCGACGCAACAAAGGTTCGCATAGTGCAGGATCATCCGCCGATAGGTCCAATCGTACAGATAGCCCGAGTAGGCCACCGTCAGATTGACCGCGTCCTGGGTGAACTGCCCGACTGCGGCCGAGCCGAGGAAGGCGTTCACCGCGCTTGTGGCGGCGCTCGAAATGTCGGGCGAATAGGTGATGCGGCCGCGCCAGGGAAACCCCGACCCCGTTCCCAAGAGGAAGGGATAGAAGACGACCTTGAAGCCTCTCGACTTCAAGTCCTGGATGCAGCGGACGATCGAAGGGTCTGACGGCGTCCGCCGTAAACGAAATTCGTCGTTCCACGCAATGCCGGAAGGGGGATGACCCCGGGATAGTCAGCTTCCGTGAGGCTCGACACCATCCAGTGCGAGGGCGTCCAGACGCCGCCGACAAGCCGCTCGAATTCGCCGAGCAGATAGTTGGTCGACGGGTAGATATTGCAGCTGGCGGCGTTTTCCGAATTGAAGAACCACGCAACCACGAGCGAAACCGTCGTGCATTCGGGGTGCGCCGCCTGCAGTTGGTCGAGCGCGTAGGAGTAGTCGGTCTTCGAGCCGCCGGGCGCGTAGAAGCAATTCATCGGCAGGAGCGGCCCGAGGCCGGCCGCTACGCGTTGCGCGCCTTGCGCGGGAATCGTGTCGTAAGCGAACTCGCCGGTTGCCGGGAGGAGATGCACGCCGCCGACGAAGACCATGGCCTCTCAAGCACCCAGTCGGCGCAGGCCGAGATGGGCCCCGTGGCGCACGGCTTCGTCCACCGCCTTCAGCATGACGGAGCTGTTGCTCCTCATCCACTGCGAGACGGAGGCGGAATCGAGCGCGGAGACGTGGAGATTGGTTGTCGGATGGATGTGTACGGTGGAGCCGCTTTGCCCGCCTGACGCGCCGCCGTCGTTCAGGAGAGATCGAAACGCGCCGGCTTCGGCGGCGGGCATAATGAGTTCATTATGGTGCACGAGGGACAGCATGTCTTGAGGAACCTGCCACATCCCGATATCGGCCGAGGCGACCGAGCCCGCGATGCCGGCGACAGTCGCCTGCGCTCCCGCCGCCGGTCCGGCCGCGAGTGGCCCCAATAGGGGAGACAGGAAGCCGAACACGCCGGCGAATGTCTCGGCTGCTGAGGACATTATCGAGCGGATCATGGCCGCGCCCTGCGCGCCCATCGAGGCCGTCGCGCCGGCTTCTTCGGCGCCGGTCCGCGCCGCGACACCGGTTGTCGTCGCCGCCGTCTTCATGGCTTCTGCGATCGCTGAACGTGCGACCGTGGTCTCGCTCCATTCGATAAATTTGATCAAGAGGTCGTCGAGCGCTCTCTTGAAGGCCGAGCGCCAGTTCTCTGTGCCCGACAATAGGCCCCGCAATTGCGAATTGAAGGCCTGCTCGATCGAACTGGCGAAGGATTGATAATCGCTCTCCTGCTGCTGCAGGGCTGAGCGGGTGAGCGAGGTCATCTCGTCGTCGCGGCGGCGAGTCGCCTCGATCAGCATGTCGTCGATGCGCTGCTTGGCCGCGAGCGATTGGTCGCCCAGCGCCTCGCGTCTTTGCAGCGCCGCGAGTTCGGCGGAATAGTCTTCATTGACTGCCTGACGCGAGAGCTCGAGCTTCTGCCCTCGGCGATCTCGTAGAACCGCGCCTCCTCGGCATAGAGCGCCAGCTTCTGCTTGAGCCCGTCGGCGAGGATTCGTAATTCCTCTGATGTCGCGAGCTGCGCCGCCTTGATCGCGTCCGCGGCAGCCGCGTCGTCGCCCGAGCGCAACGCCGCCGCCGCGCGCGCTCGGTCGGCGGCAAACGACTGTTCCAGCGACTGGGTCGCGCTCAACGCGTCGCGATAGGGCTCGAGGCGCTCAGCGCTGAACGCCTCGGCCGAGGCGCTCGCGAGCGAAGCCAGGCCCCGGTTGATGTCGCTGAACGGCGCGGAAAAGCTCTGCAGCGTCTCCTTCGCCTCGCCCACGCGCGCGACGAAGTCGGCAATCGAGGCGCTGAAGCTGACGGAGACATTGGCGTCGGCCATCTTGCGTCCTTGTTCAGAGCGCCCCGGCGGGGAACGTCGCTTTGAGTTCGGCGATCGTAGGCTGTCGCGCCGGCGCGACTGCGTCCGGCGGTCGAAATTTGAGGGCCGCGGCGATCAGCCAGTGGGTCGGCGGATGGCGCTGCCATTCCGCCTGCAGCGCGAGAAATCGCGGCATCGTAAGCTGGTCGAGCGCCTGGTCCCATGTCCAGCCGGTGTTGGCGACGACGCCCGCGATCAGGGCGTCGAAATCGACTTTCCCGGCTCGGGCGACGCCTCCGGCGTCGCGCTCTTGCCCGGTCGAAGCCCCGCCGCTCTTGCGACAGAGGGAAAGGCCTGGATCAGCTCGCCGACCGAGAACGGCAGGTCGAGGAAGTCGGCATACGAAAGCGCCGGATCGACATGAGCGATCGCGCGCCAGGTCGCCTCCGCCAGACGATCGAGCTGCGCCTCGCCGAGCCGCGCGACGCTCTCGCTCGACATCGAAGGACCGCCGGCCTCGAGATAGATATCGAACAGCGCTGGCTGAATTGCTTTGATCATTCGGAAGGGCAGATGGGGCGCCGCCCAGCGCCTGCCGCCGAGCGCGATCTCGAACGTCTCCTCGCTCATGCCGCGTCTCCAAAGTTGAACTGGCAGACCTGGCCTGCAGCGTTGGCGAAGCACTGGAAGTCGAGCTCGGGGATGAGGAAGTCCTCGAGCTTGGTGCCGAACGACAGCTTCTCGGCGACGCAATTGTAGAGCAGCAGCGAGAACTGCTTGCCGGTGCCGGGGTCGGAGGCGAAAAGATTGGCCGAGAACGTGATCGAGGGTCCAATCAGCTGCGAGGAGATCGCCATGCTCTCGCCGCTCCCGGCGAGTGTGTAGGTGTAGGAGATCAGCACAGCCGCGCCGGCGTCGGCGGCCGAAAACGTATAGACGCCGCCCGAACGGTATATTGTCCGGTCGTTGGGCCGAGGCCACGGCCTTCAGCGGCAGCGCAGGCTCGCGTAAGATGACGCCCTGATCGGCGACGAAGGTCGAGTGGTTGATGGTCGAGTAAGTGTAGGGCGAAGAGGACGGAACGGTCGCCGCCTCGCCGAACTGGGTTTGCGTGCCGCCGGGGCTGGCGTCACGCCAAAAAAGAGCGAGCCCAGCGCCTGGCCGGAGATTCGGGCCATTTTCGCCTTGCCGGTCATTTTTTGCGTTCCCGAGCCGATCGCGACGGGGAAGTTATATTGCCCGTACAGCGCCTTGGTCGTCGTGCCGACATTGAGCGAGACTTCCTGTGCGAGGCCGAAATTGATCGGCGAGCCGCCTGGGGCGTGCCGATCAGCACGCCCGAGCCAAACACGAACATGGGGATCTCCGTTGGGGAATGGAAAGAGGAATTGGAAAGTAGTCTAGCTGTCCGGCTCGCGTTGCCGGCTTCGTCAAAAGTTTCCGAACACCGAGGTCACGGCCCGACCAGCCGCACGCTCACCACCGCCAGCCCGTCGCCGTCGAGGTCGCCGGTGTCGCGCACCGGCACGCCCGTGATCTTGCAGTCGTGCACGGCGCCGCCGAGCGTCTGGCGGCCCAGGGAGGTCGGCGCCGGCGGCGCGAGCGCGGCGTCGATGGCGTCGAGCGCGGCGTTGATCGCGCTCGAACCCGGCGTCGTCGGGTCGCGGGCGTCGAAATAGAGAAAGAGCTTCGCCTCAAACGTTCGCTTCGGCGTGGCCGGCGAGGTCCATTGATAGGTCTCCGGCCCACTCTCGAGCTGGAAGAACGCAGGGCGCAGGTCGACGGCACCTCGCTCCAGAGTTTCATCCGCCGCGACGCGAGCCCCCACGGATAGGCGGCGGAGACCGCGGCGAAGAGCGCGGAAAATGCGGCTTCGCGGCTCATCAGCGCTCCAGAACTTCGGCGGCGGCGTCAGCCAGCGCCGCGAGGATCTCGTCGCGCATGTCGTCAAGCGAAGAACGCAAATAGGAACGCTCGGGAATCAGCGAGCCGGGATGCTCGACCTTGCGCGCGAAGCGCAGCGCGCCGCCGACCAGGAAGGCCAGCGCCTAAGTTTCGTCGGCAGGATCTCATGTGCTCCGGTCTTGCCGCCAAATTCCTGGATCGCCGCATATTTGACGTCGCCGCTCGAGCCGACCGAAGCGCGAACGCCGTCGCCGTCCGCCGTAACGTCGGCAACGATCGAGGCCTGAAGCGCGCCCGAGCGGGCATTGAGAACTCGCCCGCCAGTTTGTCCGTCTTCACCAGGTTGCTGAGTGCGGCGGCGAGGTCGGACGCTTTGGCGGCCAGCGCCGCGGCGAGAGCCCCGGGTAAGCGTCGAGCCGCGCGTTCGTCGCATCGAGGCCTTCGAGTTCGAGCATGAACATCAGAGCGCCACCCGCCGATAGGGCTCAGCATCGCCAGGACCGGCGCCGGGACGGCGCTCACGTCGTAGGAAATCGTCTCCTGCCCGCCGACCGATTTCGACCTCAGCCCGATACGCTCGGAGGCGCGAAAGCGCTCGGCGGCGAGTTCGAGCGCAGCCTGAGCGACGTCCTGCGGAACGTAGCCGTAGGAGAGCGAAACCGCATGACCCGCATCGGCGGCGGAAAAAGTGTAGAACCCCGCTGCTGACCGCGTATTGCCCGGCGCCAGGCGGGCAGCGACGGGGCTCAAGGCGACGCCGGTCGCGGCGTAGACGACGCCGAAATCGAAGGCCCATGGCCCGTAAGGCGCAAAAGCCGCAAGCTGCAACGGCGACGAGGAGGGAACCGTCTGCGTCTCGCCTTGCGCCGCGTAGCCGGCCTTATAGGAGACGACGAGGCTCTGTCGCCCGGGGCGGTAAGACGACCGATAAGATCGATGGCCTGATGCCTGCCGGGGGCGCGTGTCGCCGGCTGGAGGACATAGCCGACCGAGGCTTCGATGTCGGCGTTCTGATCCGCCGGAACGGCGATCCCGCGCCAGAGCACCGAATTGACCTGCAGCACCGGCCATTGCCTCAGCGTGACGCGGCTCGTTTCGAGATCGATCGTCTCGGAATAGCTCTGCGGCGTGAGGGCCGGCCTGCTCAGCGCGGCATAGATCGATCGGCTCGCCGCTGTGATGAGCGCGCCGAGCGTGGCGTCGTTCGGTCCGGCCGCCGGGGGGAGGCCGAGCCAGGCCTTGAGCGCGGCGAGCGTGGTCAGATCGAAAGGCGACATGCAGCGCTCGCTTGAAGCCGGCAGGGATCTCCTTCTCCCTTGCGGGAGAAGGTCGCCTAGCGTCGACAGACGCGTCGAGGATGTCGCCGGATGAGGGGTCCGCGCCGCAAGGCGCGTTGAAGGAACACGCCTGCGCCGGACCCGTCACCTCGCCCCTCTCCCGCAAGGAAGAGGGGATTCTCAGCCGTTGCCGATGTTGGTGAGGATGCCGACGCCGAACGGCGCGTAGACCGCGAGCATTTCTTCCGCATAGACGCCGTATTCGCGCCGGCGGGTTCGCAGCGGCCAGTCGACGCGATAATAATCGCGCCGCGTCAGCACTTCGGCGACGTTGGGAGTCTCGTTCGACTGATACCAGACAGGCAGCCGCTCGCATAGCGCCAGGATCGTGCCCGGCGGCAGGTCGGGGTGCACCTTCACCGGAATGTCGAAGCCGCCGTCGACGCTGAACGGATTATAGTACCAGCGCACGACGCCGGAGGCGGAGACGCCGTAGGGGCCGCCCTTGTCTCCGTCGGCCGTCACATTGTACCGGAGCAGCGGCCCGGAAGCGTTGGTCAGGCACTTGTTGGTGATATTGCGCTGCTCCTGCGCGTTGACATAGAGCACCGTCGGGGAGAGGCGGTAGCTGTTCCACATCGGGACCAGCATATTGTCGATCTCGTTCACCGAGCCGCGGCCCGAGGCGGTGAGAAACGTGCCCGTTCCCGCGGTTCCAGAAGCAAGCGTCTGGACATAGGCGCCGTTACCGGATTGAGGCCGACGGTCAGGAGACCGTCGAAGGCGAGCGTCGGATTGCGCGAATTGTCGGCGGCGACGACGGTCGCGGGCTGCTGGCCCGTCGCGAGCGGCGCGCTGAAAGTCGCGCTGTTGATCGTCGTGATGGACTGCAAGGTTTCGGACCCGGCCGCCCCGACATACCAGGCGTAGGCGACGGCGCCGGTGACGATGGGCGCGGTTGCGTTCAGCGTCTGGCCGAGCGTAACCGCCTGCGTCGCATTGGCGCTGCGCATCGAGGAGCCGCCGTTCAGCGTATAGGTGTTGCCGTCGTTGCCGGTAATGGTCTTGCTGGTGGCGATGCCGGCGGCGACGCTCGAGTTGCGATAGCCCTCGAAGCTCAGCGCGACCACGATGACCGAATAGGTCGCGGCCGGCAGCGTTGCGCCCGTGCCCGAAGCGCTGAGGCTAGGCGCGGCGGGCGTGCCGAGCGCGAGCGACGTGTTGCCGCCGAGGAGAGCCGTTTCTTCCTTGCGCATCGTCTTCTGCAGGAGGCGCAACGTCGCGGTTGCGTTGAGGTCTTCGTACCCTTGCGCGGCGGCCTCCGCTTCGAACGTCACCGTGTCTTCTTCGCCGATCGTCAGGTAGGGGGCCGACCTGGGACTGCGCGGAATAGGACATGCTCGCCGTGCGCTGGCCTTCAGGCACCCAGCCCATCGCGTCGTAGCCCGACCCGGTGATCGAGGTGATGGTGCGCCAGCGCGCCGCATCCCCTGGATTGAGGCGCCCGACACGGGGCAGCGAATTCCTCAGGGGCGTGACGATCGGATAGAGGTTCTTCGCCGGGGCCTGCAGGTCATAAGCGGAAAGGCCGGTCGAGACGGTGACGGTCTTGGCGAGCGAATTGTCCGACAGGGCCTCCTTGGTCAGGCGCAGGGTTTCTTCGGTGGTTTGCATCAAGCTCATGTCCTGGGTTTCCTTCGTAATGACGGCGCCTGGAATGTCAGAAGTCCGCGCTCGCGATGATCCATCCCGAGCCGCCGCCGCCCTGGAGCAGCGTCGCCTGACCGGCCGTGCCGGATGAGTTGCCGTTGATGGAGATGGCGTTTGGCGTATGCGTGCCGCCGGGCGTGATGGTCGTCGTTGCGGCGGCGCCGGCCTGGTTGGTTTTGAACGTGCCCGCCGCCGCCGTCACAGTCGGCGCTTTGAGGAGCTGCACGGGCGTCGCCATGTAGAAGAGCTGCGAGGATGCGCCGGTGTTGGCGCCGGCGCCGATGACGACGCCGGCCGCCGGCTCGGGGATCGCCCATGCGTACCGCTGGCAGATTTCGAGCACGACCTGGGCGTCGATACGCTCGAACGGCGAGGCGCTCGGGCCAATCTCGAGCTGGACCCCGTTGACCGAAATCGAGTCGTCGGCGCCAGCGGTTCCGCTCGGCGCAAACGACAGGAGCACGCCGAGTTGCGACGCGCCGGATGGAACGGCGCCGGTGAACTGGTAGCGCGTCATGCCCGGCGTCAGCGTCTGAAATCCATGGATGTACATCAAATAATTGGCCAGATCAGAACTTCAATACGGCAGTTGCAACTGCAGCTCAGCTAAAGAGTGATTTGAAATTTAAAGGGCCGATGCTGCTATTTAGTTGGCCATCAGACTTAGGAAAGCTACACTATAAAGAGGTTGAGAATAGGGAGCAAATCTCTGTCGCTCAACTTACACAGGTTCTCGAAACCATTAATTCGTTTCAGTTGCAAGGAGACAATTCTGCCGGCAAAAAATTTGGCGAACAGATAATCGCTCACAGTATGGGCGCTAGGTTGGCGTTAGATACGTTGAATGGAATTCACTCGGATGGGAACAAATCAATAAAACTGAGGACTCTGATTCTCGCATCTCCAGATGTAAGCAGATCAGAGTTCGTGAGCAGAGATTTACCGATGATACAAGAATATGCGAGAAAAATATTTATTACTTGTTCAAATCGCGATTTGGCTTTAGTAGCCTCAGAAATGACCGGAAATGACGGTAGGCTTGGCCTCTGCGACAATTATGTTAGAGTATTGAAGAATGAAATAAGGTCTGGCCAAGTTCTCATCAGAGAGTTCGAAGGATTTCCACGCGAATTAGCCGGGCATTCATACTTTTTATATGATACAACTATACTTCACGACATGGAAATTCAGGTAAATGACTTAGAAAACTAGATTGCAAAAGAAACCTCTCGTCGCTTGGCACCATTCTCCCACAATACGTAACCCCAGCACGAACGGCACAAGCGGTCGACAAATGTTCTCTCGCCTTCGAGGCCGACGTCGGGAAACGATGACACCGCCCGGGCGGTGCCGGCGCGTCGGAAAGAATGTTGGGAAGGGAAAAGAGGGAGGCGGAGCATCTCTTCTCGCCCACTATCTCCACTATATCAGGCCATAGCATGACCCGCGTAAGCGGTCAAGGATTTGTTCTCGTTTTGTTCGCTCCCTCCCAAGCCCCAGCTCCGCCGGCGCCTCGTCGCGCGTCTTGATCCCGGCGCTCACCAAAATGTTCAGCGTCTGCGCCTGCTGCAGCGGGTCGATCGCGTCGTCGCCGACGTGAGACGAATTCGAGGTCGGGCTCGTTCATCGAAACTTGGATCACCTGGTCGAGCGTGCTCTTGATCCGGCCCGTCAGCTTGTGCCGCGATTGACCCGCGCAACGAAGGGCGCGGCGGGCAAAGGAAGCGTAGATATGATGCGCGAGCCACTCGCCGTATTTGAGCGACGACCGGCGGCGTTATTTCGGAAATGGAAATCCAACACTGTCTATGAACGCTGGGTAGACGTATATCTCCCCATTGTTTATATCGACCTTGTATTCCTTTGTTTCGTCAAATTCCAAATCTTTGGAGAACGTGGCGTAAATAATCCCTTCGGCAATCCGAAAAAAGCGTCCTCTTTGTAAAGCCAGTGCGTCGCCTATTTTCACCGAGGTGCATTGATAGTGTGGTCCCTTAATAATTGTAACTTGTCCAGTTTTATCTTGAGCGCGCACCCATAGCATCCACGCAATCATCGGAACAGTGGCGTCAGAATCATCAAGGTTTTCAACTCCGAAATGCTTGTAACTTTTAAATTGCTTCAATATTCTGTCTGTCGGGATCAAGTTATTGTAGATTTCTGTCATTTATTTGGCTCCGCAGGCAGCCGGGTTTCTATTTTGAGGTGATATGTCAAAACGCGTAATTTATGTTCACCGTATATCTCACGGGATTTAGAGACAACATAAGCCGCGGCGGTCAGTTCGGGTTCGGCGCGGTCTGAGGGCAAATACCTGTGTCACTAAGAATTTGAAAATAATGGCCGAAGACGTTCGATCGGTATATGCAAATCGTAATTCCTTTGCCAAGATTCTGTTGGGCGACCAGCGTTCCAATATCGGCGAGCGCCAAGGATTGCATCGCAGCAGGAACGGTGTCAGTCCCTTGATTGTGCTCTCGAGTTGCTGGCGCGTCGCTCTCGTTTGGTTTTGTTGTCCCTTCGGTCTCGGAACCGCCCTCGGTCGTCCACATCCCGTGCTCGTCGCGCGGCTGATTTGGATCGAAGTTCCGCTTTGCAACCGGCTCGGTAGGCGCCTTCCCGGCCGCCGCCGGCCCCGCCTTCACATCCCTCCCAACCCCAGCTCCGCCCGCGCCTCGTCACGCGTCTTGATGCCCGCGCTCACCAAAATGTTCAGCGTCTGCGCCTGCTGCAGCGGGTCGATCGCGTCGTCGCCGACCCAGACGAATTCGAGGTCGCTCTCGCCCATGCAGACCTGGATCACCTGGTCGAGCGCGCTCTTGATCCAGGTCTTGAGCGGCACCAGCCCTTCCTGCGTCGCCTGCAGGCGCAGCGTCTCGCTGGTGGCGCGATTGACCTGCGACACGAAGGCCGAGGCCGGGAACCGAAAAGGCGTAGCAGATGATGCGCGCGAGCCACTCGTCGTACATGTCTTTCAGTGGCGGCTGGCGGTATTCGATCAGCCTGAAGTCGGCAGGCATGAACTTGAGCATGCGCCGTCGGTGCAGATTGCCGCTCATCAGCCCGTCGAAATAATCCTGGAACGCACGGACCTGGTCGCCTGTCCATTCCTTCGGCACGGTGCCGAAGGCGTCGGGCAGGGAGCCGGCGCGGTAATAGTCGAGCGTCGCGACGTCGCGCCGGAGCGCGATATTGACGGTGAGCGCGATCTGCTCGACCGGGCTCATGCCGTAGAGCTTATGCGTCCGGACGTTGCGCGGCAGATAAAGGAGCTCGTCGGCGGAGAAATCGGCCGCCGGCACGCCATGCAGGATCTGCTGATAGGCCGGGTCGGGCGCTTCCGGCGCGCGCCCGTCCTCGCCGATCAGCGGCTTGATCGTCGTGCCGTCGATCACGTCGAGCGAATAGAGTTTTCCTGCGCGGGTGAAGCGCGGATAGATCGTCGCCGCGTCGATGACGAGCAGGTCCTCGATCAGCATCCGGAGCCAGTCGCCGAAGGAGCGGCGCCGGTCGGGCCGGGCGAGAAAGCGGAGCGCCGCGTCGATGCGGGGCGAGGCGTCCGGCAGATTGGCGCGCGCGCGCTGGCGCACGGTGAAATTCTGCGCCGCGATCTGGTCCTTGCGGGTCTCGATGACGGCGCGCAGAAGCGGCAGCGCGTCGGCGAGCGCGCGCAATTCCGCGAACGAGACGCCGCCTTCGGAGCGCGGGATGTAATTGAGGTTGGCGCCGAACGCATAGTCGAACTGGCGGCCCTTCACTTCCGCCGGCGCCTGCGGCGCGAGCGGCTGCTGCGGTCCGAACCACGTGTCGGGCGCAACGCCGGTGACGGCGTAGCGCGCGCCTTGGGCGAGGCGGGCGAAAACGCTCGGGGTCAGCGGCCGTTCGATGGCGTCCGAGGACATGGGGGGTTCCTTCAAAGCTCCCCCTCTCCCGCCTGCGGGAGAGGGTGGCGCGAAGCGCCGGGTGAGGGTGTCTGTAGGGCGCGGTCGCTGACCGCGCCGCCGCGCTCAGCGAGCGCGGCTACAAAGGCGGGCCGCCGCGCTCAGCGAGCGCGGCTACAAAGGCTAGCGCCTTCGCCTTCCGTTAGGGATTGGCGCGTTAGGCTCATGGGCTCCATCCTTTAGGGAGCCGCCATGCGTCGTCGGGCAGCGTTCGCCGCGATCGTTCTCTCGTTGCCGGCGGCAGCTTACGCGGCGCCGCGCTGGACGTTTTGCGTCGCCGCCGCGGGAAGCGGCCCGGATGTCTGGATCAGCGACGTTTTCGCGGTCGAGCGCGACCGCGAAAAGCTCGAGGGCGCGTTCAAAACCGCGGTCGAACGCCTCGGCGCGTCAGGCGCAAACGTCCAATGCCCCAGCCCGCGCGAGGACAAGACGGTCGCCGTCAACGCGCAGATCGACGCCGAGGCCTTCAACCGCAAGATCGGCGCGACGCTGCACGCCGTTCCGCCAAGCGATTTCCCGCCGCCGCGCTAACCCCCCTCACATGGGGTGTGTCCAGTCAAGCTCGATCATTTCTGCATTGTGCATGCTCCTCGTTTGGATCCGAAGCGTGAGCCCGTCTCTTCCATGCAGCCCTGACGACCGCATCACCTCACATCCGGTCGAGCTTGTGGGCTCGGACGAAATCCCTCATGCTCGAGGGTATCGGGCTCGGGTTGGCGGGACCATCCTTTTTCACGGCGTGTTTCAGCCCAGGGGGGTTGATCCGCGGTCGCCGCCCGCCCGGATCCGGCGAAGCTGTCGCGTTCAGCTTCGCTGGAATGGGGTCAAGTTATTAAGCCATCGCTGGCGTGGAGTGGGGTTAAGTCATCGATCGGGTGATGCGGCCTTGAACACGGCGCCCTCGGGAACGACGCCTTGGGTGACGTAGCGCCACAAGGCGACGAGCAGTTTGCGGGCCAGCGCGACGATGGCGATCCGGCGGATTCGTCCCTTCGCAGCGCCGACGCGCTCTCCCTCCGGGAGAAGGGGGGCGAAGCGCCGGATGAGGGTCGGCGCCGAACCCCGACGCACTACTCCGAAATCGGCGTGATCTTCGGCTCCGGACGACCGGCCCATTCAAATCGATAGACCGCGCCGGGCGCGACCGACTGCACCGCGTGCGGCCTGAGCGCCGCGAGGCAGGTTCCGCCCGCATGCCGGACGGAGGGATAGATGATCCCGTTCAGGCCTTCAGCGAAAGCTGCGTCGGCGATCGCGTTGCCGGGCGGATATCCGATCGCCGGATCAGGGTCCAGACACGGATGGGCGCCGGCTGCTCTCAGGTCGACGAACTCTCCGGCCATGCTGGCGAACAGCTCGGCATAGTCGACGACGCCCTTCAACTGACCGGACTTTCCCAGAAAATCGGCCATGTGCCAGGCGACTTCGCGCATTGAGGTCTCGACCGCGAGCGCCGCATACCAGGCCCCGCGCGAAGCATTGAACCGGTTGGGCTCCCTCGGCTTTGCGTAAGCGAATGCGGCGTTGATGAACGACGCGTAGGGGACCCCGTGCACGAACTCATCGCGACCGAGGCCCTCCGTTCCGCGCGCCTCGGCGATGAGGCGGTGACTTGTCGCGCCTTCGATTTCCGCTAATGCCGCGAGGTCCTCGGCGGGGACCAACGCTTCCAGCACCGGGGCGCGAAGGCGCGCGGACGAAACCAGCCTGACGGTCTTGGGGAACGCCTCTCGATGAACCGGCAGGCCGTCCAGCATTCCTTAAGGCTCAGAGGCCGCCGCGCACGGCGTCGACATACCGGCGGACTTCGAGCATCCTCGGAATGCCGCCCTCGATCATCGCCTCGATCGGGGTCAGGCGGTCGAACACGGCGCCCCGGTTCGCCCTGCGAATCCACTCGTCCGCCGTGCCGTCGGCGAAGAGAAGATGGAGGCCCTTGTAGATCCCAACCAGCGCCGAGACGCGGGTCAGCTGGTCCTGGCTGAGCGCCGGACGGTATCCTCGCTTGATGCGGTCGAGACTGCTGGCGGAGACGCCGAGCAAGCCCGCGCTTTCCGCATTCGACAATCCCCAGGCTTTCGCCAGATTGAGGAACGCCTTGATCGCCACCTCCGACAGCCGCTCGCGATCCGCCTCCCTGGCGAAGGTCTGCGGCTCGATCGGCGTCAGCGCCGGCGGGTGGGTTCTCAGACTTGCCGTGCGAGCCATGTCGCACCTCCTGGCGCCTATATGCGCATCATTTGGTGGAAAGTCCAGTGCGACTGTAGCCGGGCTCGCTGAGCGCGGCGGCGCGGTCCATAGGGCGTCCGGAAGGACGCCCGTCTCTCGACGGGCTAGCGACCGCGCCCTACAACGCGCTACCGCCCCGCCCAAAAATCGATCATCCCCGTCGTGCTCGGCCGGTCGAGCCCCAAAAGGTCGGCGACGCCCCACACCAGCGCGTCGGCGCGGTCGGGGGAATAGCCGGACGGTCTTGCGGTCGAAATCGGGCGTCAGCGCGCAGAGTTGATCTTCGAGCTTGGCGAACACACCGGCGTGGAACACAAGGCCCCGTTCATAGGCCGCGGCGACCGGCTCGGCGCGCAAAAACTTGCCGCGCGTCGCGGTCACCGACCTCACCGGCAGATTGGGCTCTGCCTGCCGCAGCACTTCGGCCACCATGTCGCCGCCGTTGTTGACTTCGACCACGACCCGGCTCGCGCGAAAGCCGCGATAGGCGGCGCCGACCCGCCCGGCCCATCCGCCGGGCGTCTCGCCCTGGCTTGTGAGATCCGCCAGCACGTAGAGGCGCCCGTCCGGGGCCTTGCCGGCGACAATGAGCCCGCATTCGTCGGACTTCGCCCCCGAGCGCGCCGGCGGATCGACGGCGACGACGACCTCCGCCAACTCCTTCGGCGCGGCCTCGGGCGCGATGCGCTGGCGCTCGATCAGCGCCCGCGTCCACAAAGCCCCCGGCGTCTCCTCGAGGATCTCGGCGAACAGTTCCTGCCGCCCGATCGTGCGGCCCTCGTAGCGCCGGGCGATGCGCTCGAGGAAGGCGCGCGCCAGATGGCCCTTGTTGTCGAAGGTCGAGCCGCGGGTGACGATCGTGTCCTTGTCGGCGGTGAGCTGCTTGATGATTTTGGTCGGCCGCGGCGTGGTGGTGACGACCATCTGCGGGCTGTCGCCGAGGCGCAGGCCCAGCATCGCCTGATCGAAGGCCTCGGGCCGCCGCCAGGCGGCGAGCTCGTCGAGCCAGAGCTTCATATGCTGCTTGCCGCGCAGCCGGTCCGGCTCCTCGGCCGAGAACAGGTAGCTCACCGCGCCGGTCGGCCATTCGAGCCTTCCGGCGGAGGCGAGATAGCGCGGCCGCTCCTGCCGGGGGCAGCAGTTGAGAATGCCGGATTCCCCAAGCACCATCACGTCGCGCACGTCGTCGGCGGTCGGGCCGATCAGGTTGACGATCGGGTGGGTCGCCGACCATCGCCGCACTGCTTCGGCGCCGGCGCGCGTCTTGCCGGCGCCCCGCCCGGCGAGAATGAGCCAGACGATCCAGTCGCCCGGCGGCGGCGCCTGCTCGGGGCGCGCCCAGAGGGTCCAGTCGTGGAAGAGCCGCGCGCATTCGTCCGGCGAGAACTCTCCGAGCATCCGCGCGCGCTTGCCGACGCCAAGTTTGAGCAGGTCGCCGATCCGCAGGATCGACCGGTTGAGGGGGACCGGAGGGTCGGCTTTTCGGATGCGCGGCTTCGAACTGCGGGGCTTTCCGGCCTTCGCCGTCGCGTCCGTCATGTCGCGGGCTTGTCGTCCTCGAGCCGCGCGGCGATCACGTTGAGCTTGTTGATGAGGCGCTCGCGCTCCTCATCGCCATAGGGCTCGAGCGCGGGGTTGGCGCGGTGGAAGCCGTGATAGCGGTCGAGCCGGTCGAGGATCTTGAGCGCGCGGTCGAGCGCGTCGAGTTCGCCCTGCTGACCCCGGTTGAGCGCTTGGAGGGCGAGGGTTTCGAGCCTTGCGATCTGCAGCTTGGCGAAAGCGGTGGCAGGGGCGACCCATCGCCGGGCGAGCGCGTCGCGCACGAGCAATTCGACGCGTTTCACCGGCAGCTTCTCGCGCTGGCCGATCGCGTCGGGGCCGGCCCCGCCGATCAGCGCGGCGAGGATGCGCTGGGCGCGCGAAGGCTTCGCCCCTTTCGGGGCGTCCGGAGGGGTTTGGGTCATGGCGCGACTCTTCGGGCAGGAGGGGCAGGCGCGCGGCAATGCGGCCGCCGGCGCGGGGCGGGCAGGCTGAAATTGCGGCGCTTGAGGGAAAGCCGGGGAGGCGCTTTCCGCGCGCAACTCTCGACCTTGCCCCACACTACCCCAACCGGCGTCAAAGCGCAAGGGATTTGTTCGCTGTTTGTTCCAGAAATGCTTGTAACGTAAATATAATCAATGGCTTACGCCGTCATGGCCGGGCTTGTCCTGGACAAGCCCGGCCATGACGCTTGGCCTCCCGGCCGGCTCCCCCCTCAATCCCTCAACAGCTCGTTGATCCCCGTCTTGGCGCGCGTCTTGGCGTCCACCGTCTTCACGATCACCGCGCAATAGAGCGACGGGGCCGGCGAGCCGTCGGGCAGGGGCTTGCCGGGCAGCGAGCCCGAGACGACGACCGAATAGGGCGGCACGTAGCCGACATGGACCCTGCCGGTCGCCCGGTCGACGATCCTGGTCGAAGCCGAGATGAAGACGCCCATCGAGATCACCGAGCCTTCGCCGACGATCACCCCTTCGACGACTTCCGAGCGCGCGCCGATGAAGCAGTCGTCCTCGATGATGGTCGGGTTCGCCTGCAAGGGCTCGAGCACGCCGCCGATGCCAACCCCGCCGGAGAGATGCACGTTCTTGCCGATTTGCGCGCAGGAGCCGACCGTGACCCAGGTGTCGACCATGGTCTTGGCGTCGACGTAGGCGCCGAGATTGACGAAGCTTGGCATCAGGATGACGTCGCGCCCGATGAAGGCCGAATGGCGCACGATTGAACCGGGAACCGCGCGCAATCCCGCCTCGCGGAAACGGTTCTCGCCCCAGCCCTCGAACTTCGAGGGGATCTTGTCCCACCAGACGGCCTCTCCCGGGCCGCCCTCGATGATCCGGTTGTCGTTGAGGCGGAACGACAGCAGCACCGCCTTCTTCAGCCACTGGTTGACCTTCCAGGAATTCGGCCCCGTCGCGCCCGGGATCTTCTCGGCGACCCTGGCCTTGCCGGAATCGAGCAGGTCGAGCGCGGCGGCGACCGCGTCGCGCACGTCGCCGGTCGTCTGCGGATTGATCTTCGCGCGATCCCCGAAGGCGTCGTCGATCAGCGTCTGAAGGTGGGCGTCGGTCATGGGGGGTCCTGGGCGGTGAGCGATTTCCTCACCCGCGCAGCGGGGGAGGGGGACCATGCGAAGCATGGTGGCGGGTGCGAGGCTCGATCTTTAATCATCGCGGTCGCCTCCTCCGAGGACCGGGGAGGAAACGTCGCCGTGTCCCCGACGAGCATAGCACAAGCACAAGACCGAGTGTGGGAGTGCGCTATGCTCATCCGTGCAGCGGGCGCTTTATACGCAAACGCGTATAAAAACACGGCATACGCGAACGCGTATGAAAATCTCTACCGACCGCGTACCCTCCACCGCATAGCAAGCGCCTCGAGCGGCGGGCGTCAACCGGCCGAGCGAAGGGTCCGCATCGGGTCTCTTTGCCGGCGGAAGCCCGCCGCTGCGCGAACGCGATTGTTCGCCGCATCGAGCGAAAACTCCTCCGGGTCGTAGTCCTCGTCGGCCCATTCCAGGACCTCGCGGCTTTCCGGATTTTCCGGGTCCGCGAGGGCCTGGATCAGGGCGTCGTAGCCCGGCGGCCCGCCGCAATCCTCGGGTGGACAATTGCGTTGTCCAGCCACGCAGGCTGGCTCGCGAGCCGCGTCCGCGGGCGGCCCCTTCTTCTCGATCAGAATGTCGTGCTCCCAGGAGTCGCCGAAATCATAGGTGTAGCCAAAGCGGGACACGCGATCGCGCAAAAGGCTCTTGATCGTCACTTCCCGCTCGTTCCGGGCGAAGTCGATCATCGAGGGATCGCCGAATTCCTCGCCGCCGATTTCGAAAGCATGGAGGTGCCCGCCATGCCAGCCCATAGCCGCCTGGATGACGTCGCTGAGATCGGTGAGATCCATCGTGTCCGGCAGCCTCAGCCGGCGCCAGATCGGCGGACGGATGTACTGCAGCGTGACCTTGACGTGCACGAGGCCCGTCGAGCTTGCAGCGGCGGATTTTGCGGCCGTCTTTGCCATGGCGAACCTCTGCGGCAGGTGAGTCTTGCAGGGACGATGCCGCCCCTGGCCTGCGGCGCGCAAGAGGCGGGCGGCCTCGCGGTGCCGCTTGTCCCCGCCTGATTTCAACCTGCCAGCTGTTAACCCGCCCACATCACTGCGATGTCGCCGCGCGCGCGGAGCCGGGCGTCGGCTGTCACGAGGGTCAGGTCGCGATTGAGGCAATGCGCCACCAGCATGCGATCGAATGGATCGCGATGGCTCCAGTCGAAACTCCCGCCAGTTCCGTGTCGGCGGGGTCGATGCTGAGTTCGACGAAGCCGGCGTCTCAGGCCGCCGCCGGTTCGGCGCGCCTGCCCTGACGCTTCAGTCCGACAAGGCCGAGCCCCAGGAAACCAAGGCCGAACATGGCCCAGGTAGACGGCTCGGGAGTGGCGAAGGCGAGCATCTGTGCGCTCGTATAGTCGGGTCCGAGATCGGTGATCACGACGACCCCGTAAGGCGGGAGCGTTACCGGCACGTTGCCTAGTTCGGTCGCCTGTATGTCGCCGTTGCTGTAGAGGTCGACATAATCGCCGTTGGCGAGAGTGAACATCACCCCATAATTGTCGAAATATCCGCCGTAATTCCCGGGCGGCAGCGCGGGGGGCAGGCCCGGAAGGCTGCAGGTCTGCGGGGATTGCCCATTGACGTAAAAGAGGTTGTCGTAGAGACACAGCGTCGGGTCGGGGTCGGTGTGGAAATAGCTGAAGCTTTGGGGAATGGTCGGATCCGGCGCAAAATGCGGCGCAAAGTTATCCGGAACCACGCCGGTGATCGCTACGTTGCTGAGGCCGAGAGATGAATCGGAGAAAAGTCCGCTGGCGCCCGTGATGAGCGAGGAGCTCAGAGGGTCGCCGACGCTCGTAAACACGGTCGATGGCGGATTTGGCGGATATCCGGCGGGCGGCGGCGAGACCGGCGTCACGGTGGTTCCAAAGCTGGAGCTCGCGTTGGGATTGGAACCGAACGTTATAGTTCCGGAAGCGCTGACGTTGCCGTCGCCGCCGAGGCTCCAACCCCATGTGGTTGCGTGGGCATAAGTGCTCAAGGTCAGCGCTCCAATCAACGGCAGCGCAGCGAGGAATTTCAGCTTCACGATGTGTCCTCCCCCTTGTGACGTGGAGAACGCCGGAGGACCGACCCTCGCGCGTCTCACGTGGCGACCGCTCGACTGAGTGGCCCGCGCCGACCAAGTTGCTTGACCCAATCGCGGTTGTCAACGCACGCGCGGCAGCGCCCGAGAGCGCGAGCGATCACATTCCCGTCACTCGGCGACCAAGATTGACGGCGTTGCGTTATCCCGCCCACATCACCGCGATGTCGCCGCGCGCGCGAAGCCGTGCATCAGCTGTCACGAGGGTGAGGTCGCGATTGAGGCAATGCGCCACCAGCATGCGATCGAAGGGATCGCGATGGCTCCAGTCGAAGCCTCCGGCCAGTTCCGCGTCGGCGGCGTCGATGCTGAGTTCGACGAAGCCGGCGTCGGAGGCGGCCGCTCGCGGCGATCCGTCGTAAGCGAGTTTGCCCGCGCGCCGTTTGATCGCGATCTCCCAGAACGAGACGGCGCTGACATAGACGGTTCGTTCCGTTCGCAGAATGTGATCGCGCGCGCTTTCGGCGAGCCGCGTCGAGCCGAATTCGAACCAGAGAAACACCTGGGTATCGAGGAGGAAGCTCAATCCGAGCCCTCGAAATCCTTGATGATGCTTTCGTCCGTGATGTCGAAGTCGTCGGCGATGAATTGGATTTTCATCAACCCCGACCGCCGGCGCTCGCTGAGGCTCTTTGGCAGCGGCGCGAGCCGCGCTTTGGCCACGCCGTTCTTGGCGATGATGATCTCTTCGCCCCGCGCGGCGTCGTCGACCAGCGCCGAAAGATGCGTCTTGGCCTCGTAGAGATTGACCGTCCTCGCCATGGCGCAAGTTTAGCCGCAGAGGGCGAGTTGATCAAGTTGGTCAAGCACGTCGGCAGCCTCGCGTCGGCCGCCCCGCAAAAGCGCCGACGCGCGCGTGAAACAGCGGCTAAGGCCGAGTCCGGCTGACGACGCAACAGAACCAGGCAGCTCGATCATCGTCAGCGCAGACGGCGATTCCGACTTCGAGATGCCGTCTAGTTCGACGGCTGCTCGCCAGGGACGGGCGCGAATCCGCCGTAAGCCGCCACCGGCGTCGGTAGCCGAAGCTTCGCAACACGATAGCAGCCAGAGGAGCGAGGCGAACAGGGCCAAGCCTTTGAGCTAGAGAAGCAGAGCGGCGGGGCTGTGCGTCCCGGATCGATACGGAGAGCGCGTCGCGGGCGCGTTCAACAACAGCCAGTTGCGTCGACACCAGCGCGATCCGATCGAGCTCCCGGCGGATCTCCTCCTTCAACATCGGCGGCAGATCACGGCCGTCGCCGGTTCGCAGCGCCTCGAGTTGTTCGAAACGATCACGCCGAAGCGGATCGTAGACCTGGACGCCTTGGCCGCTGAGCAGGCCCGACTCGATAGGTATGCTGAATGCGTTCCTTGAGCAGCGTCCGCGCTCGCGCGTCAGGCGACGGCGATCCGCGTCTACGCGGCTCGGCGCGCGAACCATGGAACAGACCGCCGCTCGCCGCGAGCCCAGGCCATCAGCGTCCGCAACAGCGTCTCGCGCGATCGCATCGGTCTTGGCCGCCGATGCCTCCGGTTGACCGCGATCGAAGCCGCGTCGACGACGTGGCTCTCAATCGCGTGGCGAGCAGCAATCGATGAATCCAGAACCCGTCCAAACCCGCTTCCTGAATGACGATCGCTTTGACCTGCACGCCGTAGCGCTGCTCGGCCTTCGCGATCGACCGCGAAAGAAGCTCGAGCAGGCCAGCGCCGTCTCCCCTCAACCACATGCTCGGAAAACTTCTCGCTGCCCGGATTGTTGATCGTCACAACCGATTTCGATTGACTCAACGGGAGGCGTACAGCGTGAAATCGCGCGGGGGTGACACTTTTTGGCGCCCAACCGCGTGAAAAGCCTGAGTCGCCGCCAAACGTGCGCTCACCGCACCAGCACGTTCCGGAACTGCCATGGGTCGCTCTGGTCGATGTCCTCGGGGAAGAGGCCCGGGCGGTTTTCGAGCGGCGTCCAGTTCGAGTAGATCCCAACGACCGGGCCGAGATAGGGCGTCTGCACTTCGAGGCAGCGGCGGAAGTCGGTTTCGTCGGCTTCGACGATGCCGGCCTTCGGGTTCTCGAGCGCCCAGACCATGCCGGCCAGCACCGCCGAGGTCACCTGCATGCCGGTCGCGTTCTGGTAAGGCGCGAGCGCGCGCGTCTCCTCGACCGAGAGCTGGGAGCCATACCAGTAGGCGTTGCGGGCGTGGCCGTAGATGAGCACGCCGAGCTCGTCGATTCCGTCGACGATCTCGGCCTCTCCGAGAATATGGTGCGCGCTCTGGCTCTCGCCGGCGCGGCCGAAGAGCTCGTGCAGCGAGAGCACCGCGTCGTCGCACGGATGATAGGCGTAGTGGCAGGTCGGTCGGTAGACGGCCTCCCCCTTGCCGTCGCGCACCGTGTAATAGTCGGCGATCGAGATCGCCTCGTTGTGGGTGACGAGGAAGCCGAACTGTCCGCGCGCCGTCGGCGTCCAGGAGCGCACGCGCGTATTGGCGCCGGGCTGGTTCAGATAGATCGCCGCGCCGCAGCCCGCTTCATGGAAGCCCGCATTGGCCGGCGCCCATTTCTCGTGCGTGCCCCAGCCAAGTTCTGCCGGCTGCATGCCTTCCGACAGGAAGCCCTCGATCGACCAGGTGTTGACGAAGACGTTGCGCGGCTTCGGATGCGTCGCGCGCTGCGTGTCGCGCTCGGCGATATGCACGCCCTTGACGCCGAGGCGCTGGGCGAGCCTGCCCCAGTCCTCTCGCGACTTCGGCTCGGCGCCCTTGTCGCCGAGGTCGGCCGCGAGATTGACGAGCGCCTGCTTGACGAACCAGGAGACCATGCCCGGATTGGCGCCGCAGCAGGAGACTGCGGTCGTTCCGCCCGGATTCTTGCGCCGCTCCGCCATCACCGTCTCGCGCAGCGCATAGTTGGTGCGCGCCTCGTTGCCGAGCGACTTGTCGTAATAGAAGCCGGGCCACGGCTCGACGACGGTGTCGATGTAGAGCGCGCCGATCTCGCGGCAGTAGCGCATGATGTCGAGCGAGGAGGTGTCGACCGAGAGGTTGACGCAGAAGCCCTGACCCTTGCCCGCCTTCAGGTACTTGCCGAGCGCGTCGCGATAGTTGTCGCGGGTGAGCCCCAGATGGGCGAACTTCACGCCGCGCTCGTCGAGCAGGCGCCGGTCGGAGTCGTTCGGGTCGATGACGACGAAATGTTCCTTGTCGAATTCGAAATGGCGCTCGATCAGAGGCAGGGTTCCCTTGCCGATCGATCCGAAGCCGATCATCACGATCGCGCCTTCGATCCGCGCATGCAGGGGCCAGTGCGACATGGCGTCTTCTCTCCGTCGGGATGGGCGACGCCGGGCGTCTAACGAGGGCGGTTAAAGCCACGCCTTGCGAGGCCCGTCAATAGACCGCCAAGCCGAGAATCCGTCGCAAAACCGTCACGTGCGGCCGGCTCGGCTACGCCGCGGGCGAGGCCATGCCGCGTCGACTTTGCCGAGTCAAAAGGCGCTTGACGAGCACTCCCTTTCGCGTGACTTTCCGCCGATCCGGGTTCTTTGGCTGGGTGATGGCGGGGGCATATTTCACGACGAAATGGGCTCGCTGCTCGGAGGTTCGCGTCTGCCCCAGCAAGCGAGAGGGAGGCGTTGCAAATGGACAGGAAAATCATTCCGGCAATCGCGATTGTCGCAACATCGCTCTCGGTCCTGGGCGGCAGGGCGATTTCCGCGCAGGACAGGTATACGCTCGAAGTGCCGGGCGGTCTCGCCTTCGCCGACTTTAGGGGATACGAAGACTGGCAGACTGTCGCCGTCAGTCAAAACGGAAAAACCATCGAAACGATCCTCGGCAATCCCGCGATGATCGACGCCTACAAATCGGGCATCCCCGGCAACGGCAAGCCGTTCCCCGACGGCGCGAGGATGGCGAAGATCCATTGGGTCGCGAAGAAGGCCGAAGACCAGCCGGGCGAACCGACAGTTCCGGGCGTCCTGCACGACATCGACTTCATGGTGAAGGACAGCCAGAAGTTCGCGGACGGCAACGGATGGGGATATGCCGAGTTCGAATATGACCACGCATCGGAAACATTCAGGCCCGGCGACGAAAATGACTCGCCGCCGCAGGCGCACGACGCCAAATGCGGGGTCGCCTGTCACACCATCGCGGCGGCGAAAGACTACGTCTTCACCGCCTACCCGAAGCGGTGAACGGAGAGGAGGATCCTCATCCAGCCTTCCGCGCCGGACTCCAGCCGTCGAGGCCGAGAAGCCGGTCGATCGAGATCGCGCCCGGCCCGAACGCCATGATCGCCAGCGCCATCGTCGCCCAGGGCAGATGGAAGTTCTGCCAGCCGTCGGGATAGGTGAGCTGGATCACCGCGGTCATGCCAAGGAGCCCGAGCGCGGCATAGCGGGTGAGGAAGCCGAAGCCGAGCAGGATCGGCAGTACGATCTCCGCCGTGCTCGCCATCGTCGCTACAAGCTCGGGCTGCGGGAACGGAATCTCCTGCCCGAACACATGCAGCCGGTACTCGTCGGCGAACAGCGCCTTCGTTCCGAACGAGAGGTTGAACCAGCCGTCCCACCGCGTAAGGCCGGACTTGTAGAAGGGCATCGCAAGCGTCAGCCGCAGGACGAGCAGCGCAAGCGATGCCGGCACGAAGCCGAAGAGCGCGAGCGTGAAGCGGGCGATGGGATTGGCGAGCGGGCGCTCCACGCTCGAGGCGTAATCGATGCTCATGAATAATCTCCGGGAATGATCGAGCGAACCGCTCCGGCCTCGACGAGGCCGACGAGATGGGTTCCGAATTCCTCTGGATCCGAAAGGGACTCCGCGGCCTCGGCGAGCGTCGCGCCCGCGCGCAGCCGCGCAGCGAAAGTGTAGCCGCCGGGCGGGAGGATGCGGACTGTGACATCCGCCGCGGGGCGCGCGACGAGAGCCTCCTCGCCGCGCCAGCATGCCGGGGGCGCCGGTTCGGCGTCGCCCTGATGGGCGGCCCAGATCGAGGCTGCGGGCGCTGCGAAGGTCAGAAGCCGCGCCGCTGGATGGAGCTCGACCCGCGCTCCCGGAAGCGCATCGGGCGCGAGCGCGGCGAGATCGCCGAGGGTTGCGGCCGTCGCGTCCTCCGCGTGATAGGCCTCTACCCAAGCGTTCTCCAGGCGCGCGACATCGGCGAGAAAAGAAAGACCGAGTTCAGCCGGCGTGTCGGCGAGAAAATCCGGAAAGTCGTCGCCATAGGCGATCATCACCGGCGAGCGCGGCTTTCGCGCTTGGACGAAGCTCCGCGCCAAAGCGCGGAAGACTCCGGCGCCGACGATCCGCCGCGCGACCGGATAGCGCGCCTCGAGCGCGCCGATCAGCCCGACCGCGACATTGTTGCGATAGACCGAGAAGCGGCGGGAATCGGGGACGCCGAGCCGGCCCAGCGCGCCTGCGGGCGGGGGCGCCGCGGGGTCGGCGAGCGCCGCGGCGAAGGCGGCGACCGTCGCCTCAAATGGCATCGGCGCGCTCCGTGCTTGTCCTCATCGCCGTGGCCATGGCGCGCTCCGCCCGGCTCGCCTCGCTGAGCAGCGAGGGCCATGTGGGAACGTCATTGTCCCATTCGATCAGGGTCGGCGTGGCCCCAAGCCTGCGGATCGCCTCGGCGTAGAGCCGCCAGACGGCGTCGCGAACCGGCGAATTATGGGCGTCGATCAGCAGCGGAAGCCCGGCGTCGTCCACGTCGTCGGCGCAGCCGGCGAGGTGGATCTCTCCGACGGCGGCGAGCGGAAACTCGGCCAGGTAGCGGTCTGGGTCGAAGCCGTGATTGGTCGCGCTGACGAAGATGTTGCTGACGTCGAGCAGGAGGCCGCAGCCGGTGCGCCGGACGATTGCGCGCAAAAAATCAGTCTCGCTCATCGTCGTCTCGGCGAACGCCACATAGGTCGAGGGATTTTCGAGCAGCATCGTCCGCTTGAGCGTCGTCTGGACGAGGTCGATGTGCTCCGAGACGCGCGTCAGCGTCTCTTCGGTGTAGGGCAGGGGCAGGAGATCGTTGAGGAACGCGCCCTCGTGCGTCGACCAGGCCAGATGCTCCGAGACGACTTCCGGCTGATAGCGCTCAGCGACCCGGGCGAGCCGCGCCAGATGAGCCTGGTCCAGCGGCCCTGGCGAGCCGATCGAGAGGCCGACGCCGTGCAGCGAGAGCGGATAGCGTTCGCGGATCGCCTCGAGCCGCCGGTGCGGCGGACCGCCGGCGCCCATATAGTTCTCGGCGTGGATTTCGAAGAAGCCGAGATCCGGGCGGCTCTCGAGAACGGCGTCGAAATGTTCGGCCTTGAAGCCGACGCCGACACCGCTAAACCCTGGGCGAAGAGCCTTTGACACGCGACGAGCCTCCCAGAAGATCGATGCGCTGTCTTCGCGCCTCGACGGGCGCGTGTTACAGCGAGCCCTGTCGCGTTCGCGCCCAAAAAGAAAAGTGGTAGCACGTGTAACGCCAGTCGAATCGGGACGAAGTCGGTATGAATGGCCTGCCGGTTGAGGGTCCTGCGGACGATCCCTGGTCAAAGATGATGAAAACCGCCATGGCGGGCGACGAGGGGGTCTACAGGCGATTGCTGGAGGACATTGGCCGCTCGGTGCGGGCGATGGCCCGCGGAGCGTTCGCGCGGGCCCGAGTGGGGGATGCTGATATCGAGGATGCGGTGCAGGAGACGTTGTTGGCGATCCATCTCAAGCGCCACACCTGGGACATGAACCAGAAGCTGGGGCCCTGGGTCAATGCGATCGCGCGCCACAAGATCATCGACGCCATGCGGCGGCGGGGCGCGCGCCGCGCCGACCCGATTGAGGATTATCAGGACTTTCTCGCTGCGCCCGCAGAGGAGGATCCGCATGATTTGAGCGACGCAAAGAAGCTGATCGAGGCCTTGCCGCCGCGCCAGCGCGACATCGTCCAGTCGATCTCGCTCGACGGACAATCGATCGCCGCGACCGCGTCACGCCTGTCGATGAGCGAGGTCGCCGTGCGGGTGGCCCTGCACCGGGCGTTGAAGTCGCTCGGCGCCGCATGGCGGAGGTCCATGTCGTGAAGACCTCCGAATTCATCGCCGCGCTCGCCGCCGACCCGATCCCCGAATCGGTCAATATCCGCCGGCGTTTCGCCGCGGCGCTCGCTGTTGGGTTGGTCGGGGCTTTGGCGCTCTATCTGCTGTTCGTCGGGCCGCGGCCGGACATCGCCGAGGCAGTGCGGACGGTGCGATTCAATCTCAAGTTCCTCGACGCCCTGGCGCTCGCGCTCCCGTCCCTGCTGCTGCTCGTGCGGCTAGCACGGCCCGATGCGGAGCCCGGCGCGCTCGCGCTCTGGCTTTTCGCGCCGCTGATACTGCTGGCGCTCGCCGTCGTGGTCGAGCTGATGGTCGTGCCGTCCGATGAATGGCTTCCGCGCCTCATCGGGCACAACATGAGGTACTGCACGACCATGATCCCGCTGATGGCCGCCCCGATCCTGGCGGCGCTGATCGTGGCGATGCGCGCCGGCGCGCCGCAGCATCCGGGCTGGACCGGCGCGCTGGCGGGGGCGGCCGCGGCCGGGATCGCCTCGTTCCTCTACGCCTCGCACTGCCCCGACGATTCGCCGCTCTTCGTCGCGACCTGGTATCCGGTCGCGACCCTTGTCTGCGCAGGCGTCGGCGCGCTCGCCGGGCGGCGTTTCCTGGCGTGGTGACCCTGTAGCCGCGATCGCCGATCGCGGCCAGCGCGGGAGTTGTCTTCGATCGAATGTCAGGTGGCCGCGCGCCCCTTCTCCACGAAGTGGGGAAGGTGTCGGGCGAAGCCTGACGGATGGGGTGTGGAAAGCAGGAATGCGACGTCGAAGGCCCGCTCCTACGGTCGTGCGAGCGTGCCGGCTTCGAAGTACGGGCCACACCCCATCCGGCCCTCCGGGCCACGTTCCCCAGCAGAGCTGGGGAAGGGATCCGCACCGCGATTTTAGATGTGCGAATGCCGTAGGTCAGCGACCGGGTCTACAGCCACAGTCCTACTTCTTGACCAGCGGGTCGAGGATCGCTTTCAGCTGGTCGAGCGTCAGTTCGCCGCCGTAAACCTTGCCGTCGATGACGAAGGTCGGCGTGCCCGTCAGATGGACCTCGTCGCTGGCGCGCTTGGCGACGGCGACGATCCCGTCGGCGAGCTTCTGATTCTTGAGGCACTCGGTCGCCTTCTCCTGGGTGAGACCGGCGGAGCGCATCGCCTCGATCAGCGGCTGAAGCGGCTTGTCGGCGAAGGCCCATTTGTCCTGCTGGGCGAAGAGCAATTCGTCTGCCGCAAACGCCTTGTCGTCGCCGAGGCAGCGCGCCAGCACGAAGCCGGCGACATCCAGCGTATTGCGCGAGAATTCGCGGAAGATGAAGCGCACCTTGCCGGTATCGATGTAGTCTGTCTTGAGCTGCGGGAACGTCTCCTTGCTGAAGACCGCGCAATGCGGGCAGGTCAGCGAGCCATATTCGATCACCGGCACGCCCGCGGGGTCGCCGATCGTGAGTTCCGGCAGCGTCCCCGGTTGCAGGATCTTGGCCATGTCGATGGTCGATTCGGGCTGCGGCGCAATTGTGACGGCGGCGAGAGCCCCCGCAGCGGCGAGCGCGGAGGCGCAGACGAGGGCGACGCCAGCAAGGCGACGAAGGGAAGCGAAGGCCACGGGGAGGCTCCTGAAGGCAGGTGGAGAAACGGATGGCGCGACATTGCCCCTAAACGCGGTCGGCCAGCAAGCCTGTTCCGGAAAACCGGCTTGGCGGCGCCCATGCTGGCATGTTAGCTCCGCCGCGAGCGATCATAGGCAAAAGTAGGAGCGCGCGATGGAATACCGGCAGCTGGGCAATTCGGGCCTGAAGGTCTCGGTGCTTGACCATGGGCACGATGACTTTCGGCGGCAAAGGGAACTTTCGCCAAGGTCGGCAATGTGTCGCTCGAAGAGGTGCGCCGGCTGATCGACATCGTCGCCGACGCCGGCGTCAACCTGATCGACACGGCCAACGTCTATTCCGCCGGCGCCTCCGAAGAGATGATCGGCGAGGCGATGCCGACCCGAAAGCCAGGCATGCTGATCGCGACCAAGGCGCGTTTTCCCACCGGCGACAGGCCCGAACGATCGCGGCTCGTCACGCTGGCATTTGATCCGCGAATGCGAAGCGAGCCTGAAGCGTCTGCGCACCGACGTGATCGACCTCTACCAGCTCCACCAGTGGGACGGGCTGACCCCGCTCGAGGAGACGATGGAGGCGCTGGACAGTCTCGTGCGCGCGGGCAAGGTGCGCTACGTCGGCTGCTCGAACTTTTCCGGCTGGCACATGATGAAGGCGCTGGAGGTCGCGCGCCGCGACCATCGCGTCCCCTTCGTTTCCGAGCAGATTCACTACACGCTGCAGGCGCGCGAGGCTGAATACGAACTCCTGCCGATCGCGGTCGACCAGAAGCTCGGCGTCCTCGTCTGGAGCCCGCTGGCCGGCGGGCTCCTTTCCGGCAAGCACCGCCGCAACAAGGCCGCGCCCGAGGGCTCGCGCCAGTTTGCCGGCTGGACGGAGCCGCCGATCCGCGACGAGAACGCGCTCTGGACGATCATTGATGAAGTCGTTGCGATCGGCGAGGCGCACCGTGTTTCCGGGGCGCAGATCGCGCTCGCCTGGCTGCTCGGCCGGCCCGCGGTGACGTCGCTTGTGATCGGCGGGCGGACCGAGGCGCAGTTCCGCGACAACCTCGCCTGCGTCGACGTCAGGCTGACTGACGAGGAACGCCAGCGCCTCGACAAGGTGAGCCTGCCGCCGCTCATCTATCCGTACTGGCACCAGTCCTGGTCCGCGAGCGACCGCTTCGGCGCCGCCGACCTCGTCCTGCACGCGCCGTTTCTGAAGGGGTAGGCGCCGGCCCTTCTCCCGCTCGCGGGAGAAGGTGGCGCGAAGCGCCGGATGAGGGCCTACCGGCTCGACTGGATGTGGTTGCGCAGCACCGGATAGACCTGCGTTTCCCAGCGCTTGCCGTTGAACACGCCGTAGTGGCCGGCGCCGGCCTGAAGGTGATGGGTCTTCATGTAGGGTCTGAGGCCAGAGCAGAGATCCTGCGCGGCAAGCGTCTGGCCGACGGCGCAGATGTCGTCCTTCTCGCCCTCGACGGTCAAAAGGAAGGTTCGCTTGATCGCGCGCGGCTCGATCTTTCGCCCTTTGTGCGTCATCCGTCCGAGCGGCAGCAGGTAGCGCTGGAACACCTGTTCGACCGTCTCGAGATAGAAATCCGCGCTCATGTCCATGATGGCGAAATATTCTTTGTAGAACTCGTGGATCGCGTCCGCCTTCTCGATGTCGCCTTCGACGCGATGGTTGAAGAGGTCAACGAAGGATTTCGTGTGCCGCTCCGCGTTCATGCTCATGAAGGCGCAGAGCTGAAGAAACCCCGGATAGACCCGCCGTCCGGCGCCCTCGAACTTGTTCGGCACGATGCCGATCATGTTCGAGCGGAACCATTCGATTGGCTTTTCCTGCGCAAGTTCGTTCACCTTGGTCGGCGCGATCCGCGCGTCGATCGGACCCGCGATCAGCGTCAGGCTCGCGGGCTGGATCGCCGCGCCGTCCTGTGCCAGCACCGCGGTCGCGGCCAGCGCCGAGACGGTCGGCTGGCAGACCGCCACCACGTGGCAGTCCTCGCCGATGAAGCCGATGAAATCGATCAGGTGCTGGGTATAGTCCTCGAGCGAGAAACCGCCGTGTTCGAGCTTGATGTTGCGCGGGTTGATCCAGTCGGTGATGAAAACCTGATGATCGCGCAAGAGGGTGCGGATCGTGCCGCGGAGCAGCGTCGCGAAATGGCCCGACATCGGCGCGACCAGGAGAACCTTCGGATCATCCTCGCCGCCCTGTCGCCGGAAGCGTAGCAACTGGCAAAACGGCGTCCACAACACGCCGCGCTCCTCCACCGGAATCTGCTCGCCTTTCCGCTCGACGCTGTCGATGCCGTAGTCTGGCCTTGCGTGGGTGAAACCGGCGAGCGCCACGAGCTCGTAGTAGGCGGCCATGCGGCGCCATGGCGGCGCGAACGGGTTCGCAGACCATTGGTTCAGGATCGCCTGGGCATTCTCCGCCGTCTTGCGCACCCGATCGTGGACGTCGGCGATCCCTTGATAGGCGTCATAGATCATGAATTTGCCCAGCTTGTGGGCAAATACTTAGCAAACGATGTGCCAAAAGAACATTGGCATGTCGCTTGCTAAACCAGGATGAGACGCACTCGATTCCGCCGTCTCCAATCGTGGGCAAAAGCACAATGTCGCGAACGACCTTGACGCTTAGCAGCAAGAACTATTCCTCCTGGTCGCTGCGCGGCTGGCTGATGGCCAAGCTTGCCAAGATCGACTTCGAAGAAGTGATCATGGCGCCCGACGACGCCGATGCGCGGGCAGAGATCCTGCTGCTTTCCCCCTCGATCCTTGTGCCCTGCCTCACCTACCAGGGCATGAAGATCTGGGACACGCTGGCGATCGGCGAGTTTCTGAATGAAATCGCGCCGAAAGCAGGCCTCTTGCCTAAAGATCAGGCAATGCGGGCGCATTGTCGATCAATTTGCGGCGAAATGCATTCCGGGTTTGTCTCGATGAGGCAGGCGCTGCCGATGAACATCAAGGCCGAGTTCCCCCGCTTCAAGATCTGGACGAAGGCGAAGGGCGACATCGACCGGATTATGGTCATCTGGGCCGAATGTCTCCAGGCCTATGGCGGGCCATTCCTGTTCGGCAAGATCTGCATGGCCGACGCGATGTACGCGCCCGTGGTC
Organism: uncultured Alphaproteobacteria bacterium; assembly: GCA_963787135.1. Lineage (GTDB taxonomy): Bacteria > Pseudomonadota > Alphaproteobacteria > Rhizobiales > Beijerinckiaceae > Roseiarcus. The sequence continues at coordinate 90,135 of CAWBBW010000021.1, forward strand.
AGCCGCTTCCGCACCTACGGGGTCAAACTCGACGGCGAGTTGAAGTCTTACGCCGAACGCATCTGGGACCTTCCGGCGATGCAAGAATGGCGCGAAGCCGCGCTCGCCGAGAAGGAAGAAATCGAGGAGCTCGAGGTCGAGTTCTAGCGGCTCCTTCGCCTCAGCGCGCGGCGAGGATCTCGTGAAAGGAATCGAGGGCAAGGTCGTCGCCGTCACCGGCGCGAGCGGCGGCATCGGCGAGGCGACTGCGCTCCTGCTTGCGGCGCGCGGCGCGAAGCTCGTGCTCGGCGCGCGGCGTCTGGACCGGCTCGAGGCCCTCGCGTCCCGAATAACGGCGGCAGGCGGCGAGGCCGACTTCACACGGACGGATGTCAGGCGGCGCGACGACCTTGCCGCCCTCGTCAATCTGGCGTTGGAGCGCTTCGGCAAGCTCGACGTGCTCGTCAACAATGCGGGCATCGGCCCGATCTCTCCGCTCGACGATTTGAGGGTCGAGGAGTGGGAGGACATGATCGACATCAATATCAAGGGCGTCCTCTACGGGATCGCCGCCGCGTTGCCGGTGTTCCGCAGCCAGGGCTTCGGACATTTCGTCAACACCGCCTCGACCGCGGGCCTGATCACGAGGCCCGCGATGGCGGTCTATTCCGGCACGAAGTTCGCCGTGCGCGCCATCTCGGAGGGATTGCGACAGGAGGCGGGCGACAAACTGAGGGTGACAATCATCACGCCCGGTTTCGTCCACACAAATTTCATCGAGACCGTGAATAACCCGGCCGTCAGAGCCCAACTCGAAGAGGCGCGCGACAAGTTCGCGATCCCGCCGGAGGCGATCGCTCGCGCCATCGTCTTCGCGATCGAGCAGCCAGCCGAAGTCGATGTCGGCGAGATCGTCGTCCGTCCTACCGCTCAGGGCTAGCGAGGGTTCGACGAAGCGGCGGCGCGGGCAGGTCACGCTTCCCCGCTGTCGCGGGCGAGAGCCGCGAACATGCTGGCGACCATGCGGCCGATCTCGGGCGCGAGCCGGCCCGGGTCCATGCCCTCGAACGGCAGCGCGCCATCGACCCAGAGCGTCGCAAGGCCATGGACGGCCGACCAGGCGGTCAGCACAAGCGGGGCCGGATCGCCCTCGGGCGCGGCTCCCGCCTGCTGACAGGCGACGACCGCGGAGCGCAACAGATCGAACGCGCGCAACCCCGGTCCCGTCGGACCGGACGCCATCGCGTCGCCGTGGAACATCACCCGGAAATAGCCTGGATGGGAAATCGCGAAGCTCACATAAGCGCGCCCGAGCGCCTCCAGCCGGGCGCTGGCGCTGGGCGGCGCCGCATCGCGCTCGGCGATCAGGAGGGCCTCGAACGCTTCGAATCCTTCCTCTGCGATTCCCCTCAGGAGCTCCTTCCGGCTGGAAAAGTGATGATAGGGCGCCCCTGCGGTCACGCCGACGCGAGCCGCCAGTTCGCGCAGGTTCAAGGCGTCGATCCCGCGTTTGGCGATCACTTTGACCGCAGCCTCGATCAGCGCGCGCCTGAGGCTTCCATGGTGGTAATCGGTCTTCGCCTTTCGTCGCGTCACGGTTCCGGGCCCGGCGCGAGCCGCGCTCAGGCTCGGCTGTCGGAGACGAATGCCGGCTCGCTCCGCGCGATCTGAACCCCGAGAGCGGCCACAACAACGCAGCCGAACGTGACCGTGAGCCCGATCGCCAAAGGAAGCTGGACGAGGCCGATCGCATAGCCGAGGCCGCTCGCCGCCGCCGCGGCGCCCACGGCCATGCCGAATTGGCTGAGACGCCTTGGCAGAAGCGGCGCGCTCGCGCCGATGTCCGCCCACAAGATGGCGATGAGGCCAAGCCCGAACGGGACGTTGGCTGCGGCGAACAGAAAATCGAACCATGTCTTGAACGCCGTGAACAGGGCCGGGTCCGGGTTCCGGGCCAACGGCCAGAAGAGAACGGCGGTCATCGAGTCGAAAATCATCGCAAGCGCGGCGCTGACGGCGGTCAGGGCCCAGCCTATCGAATCGAGGCCGCTCCCCCGACGGCCGCCACGGTTCGCCAGGAGGATGCACGCGGCCAGCAACAGGCAATCTCCGAGGAACGCCCAGCCTCCTGCGAGCCACAGTTTTTGAGAGCCGAGCGACAGCGCGTCGCCGAGCGCCCCGGCGCGCTCCGCCGGCAGGGCCGGCAATCCGAGCCGGGGCGTCAAACGAGCGTAGAAGAGCGTGCCGACAAAGAGCGCCGCGGCGCCCGAGGCCAGGAGAGCGCCGGATAGCGCGTCGCCGCGGATTTGATCCGGGCGTTGAGCCGCAGCTGAAGTGAAAGTCGCCATGGCGTTGGCCTCCGAGGATGAGACAACGATCGCTCGAGCAATCTGAGCAATGATTAGATAAGCTCGCCGGACGCGTCAACAGGAATCTAAGTCACGCTTAGGTTGGGCTCATGGCTTCCCTAAGCGCGCGCTCTCCGGCGGGAGCGCCGCGCGGCCGTCGGCTTGTCCACCGCATCCACCCGGCCACAGGCCAGGTTCTGGCACACGAAGGCGCGGCGTCCGTTATCCCATAGCATCGGCAGCGGCGGGAACCGGGCATTGGCAGAGTCGAAATCCGAGCTCCTTGGCGAGCTTCGCGTTCGAGAGTTCGAGCGCCAGTTCGGCTTCTTCGAGCTTCCTTGCGATCCTGTCCTTTTCCGCGCCCTTCGGCAGGAGCGTCCACGCCGAGCGCAAGAGGTCGAGCCCCGACTTTCCCGCCGTTATCCAGCTCGCGGCCTCGGTCGGGTCGATCATGAGGGTCTCCTTGAACGGGCGGCGGAACGGACCGGCTGGAGACCAAGTGGGTAGCACCGTGATTCTGAAAAGTCAAATTGATGAATCAATAACTTGTGAATTACGGAAGTCAACTGGAGGGCCGAGGCGCCGTCCGGCCAGTAGTCCCGCTCGCTCATTCCTCGATCCGTTTGCGGCCTCGATCAGGACCCCAGTCGTAGGCGCCGCGGTAAAGCGCGCGCCAGTCCTCAGGCCGCTTGCCGGCGAAGATCGTCTCGACGCTTGGTCGCGGCAGCTGGGACGTCCGGAAGTGACTACTCCGCCGCCCTCGCCCTTACCGGTGCGTAGTTCAGCACCGGCGCGAGCCAGCGTTCGACCTCGTCGATTGGCATCCCCTTGCGCGCCGCATAGTCCTCGACCTGATCGCGCTCGACCTTGGCGACGCCGAAATAATGCGCCTCGGGATGGGCGATGTAGAGGCCGGAGACCGACGAGGCGGGCCACATCGCATAGCTCTCGGTGAGCTCGACGCCGATCGCCCGCTCGGCGTCGAGCAGCCGGAAGAGGGTCGCCTTTTCCGTATGGTCGGGCTGGGCGGGATAACCCGGCGCCGGACGGATGCCGCGATAGGGCTCGGCGATCAGATCCTCGGGCGCGAAAGCCTCGTCGGGCGCATGGCCCCAAAGCTCGCGGCGCACCCGCGCGTGCATCGCCTCGGCGAACGCTTCCGCCAGCCGGTCGCCGAGCGCCTTGACCAGGATCGACGAATAGTCGTCGTTGGCGTGCTCGAAGCGCCGCGCGATCGACTCGTCCTCGACGCCGGCGGTGACGACGAAGGCGCCGACATAGTCGCGTGAAGGAGCCGGCGCGATGAAATCGGCGAGCGCGACATTGGGCCGCCCGTCGCGCCGCCCGAGCTGCTGGCGCAGCGTGTGCAGCGTGGCGATCGGCTTTTCGCGGGATTCGTCGCCGTAGAGCGCGATGTCGTCGCCGACCCGCGCCGCCGGCCAGAAGCCGACGACCGCCTTCGGCGCGAACCATTGCTGCTCGACGATCTGCCTCAGCATCGCTTTCGCATCGTCGAACAGGCTGCGGGCGGCCGCGCCCTGTTCGGGATCGTCGAGGATCGCCGGGAATCGGCCCTTCAGCTCCCATGTCTGGAAGAACGGCGTCCAGTCGATGTAGCGGGTCAGCTCTTTGAGATCGTAGGAGCCGAACACGCGCGTCCCGAGGAAGCTCGGCGTCGCGGGCCGGTAGGCGCTCCAGTCGATCTGCATTGCGTTGGCCCGCGCTTTGGCTAGCGGAACCCGCACCTTGTCGGCTTCGCTGCGCTCATGCGCGTCCGCGACCTTGCGATATTCTTCGCGCACCGACTGGATCGTTGCCGCCCGCGTTTCCCGCGAGAGCAGGGCGGAGACGACGCCGACCGCGCGGCTCGCGTCGTGGACGTGGACAGCCTGCGAGCGCGCGTAGCGCGGATGGATCTTGACCGCCGTATGGACGCGGCTCGTCGTCGCCCCGCCGATCAAGAGCGGAATGTCGAAGCCCTCACGCTCCATCTCGGCCGCCACATGGACCATCTCGTCGAGCGATGGCGTGATGAGGCCCGAGAGGCCAATGGCGTCGGCTTTCCTCTCGCGCGCAACGGCGAGGATCTTCGAGGCGGGCGTCATCACGCCAAGATCGATGATCTCGTAATTGTTGCAGGCGAGCACGACGCCGACGATGTTCTTGCCGATGTCGTGCACGTCGCCCTTGACGGTCGCGAGCACGATCGTGCCCGCAGTCTGGCGTTCGCCGGCGGCCTTGTCCGCCTCCATATATGGCAACAGCTTCGCGACCGCCTGCTTCATCACCCGCGCCGACTTCACCACTTGCGGCAGGAACATTTTGCCGGCGCCGAACAGGTCGCCCACGATGTTCATGCCCGCCATCAGCGGCCCCTCGATCACGTCGAGCGGACGCTTGGCGGCGAGCCGCGCCTCCTCCGTGTCGGCCTCGATGTAATCGGTCACGCCATTGACGAGCGCGTGCGCGATGCGCTTGTCGACCGGCTGCTCGCGCCAGCTGAGATCCTGAGCCTTCGCCTCCTTGCCGCTCGCGCCGCGATAGCGCTCGGCGAGAACGAGCAGGCGCTCTGTGCCGTCGTCGCGGCGATTGAGCACGACGTCCTCGCACGCCTCGCGCAGCTCCGGGTCGATCGTCTCGTAGACCGCGAGCTGGCCGGCGTTGACGATGCCCATGTCCATGCCGGCCTGGATGGCGTGATAGAGAAAGACCGCGTGCATCGCCTCGCGCACCGGCTCGTTGCCGCGGAACGAGAACGAGAGGTTGGAGACGCCGCCCGAAATATGCACATGCGGCAGTTCGGCGCGGATGCGCCGCGCCGCCTCGATAAAGGCGACGCCGTAGCCATTGTGCTCTTCGATGCCGGTCGCGACCGCGAAAATGTTCGGGTCGAACACGATGTCCTCGGGCGGAAAGCCGGCCTTCTCGGTGAGCAGCTTGTACGCGCGGGCGCAGATCGAGACCTTGCGCTCGAAAGTGTCGGCCTGGCCCTGTTCGTCGAAGGCCATCACCACCACCGCCGCGCCGTAAGCCCGGACGAGGCGCGCCTGCCGCAGGAATTCCTCTTCGCCCTCTTTCATCGAGATCGAGTTGACGAGGCTCTTGCCCTGCAGCCGCTTCAAGCCCGCTTCGATGATGCGAAACTTCGAGGAATCGACCATCACCGGCACGCGCGCGATGTCCGGCTCGGAGGAGACGAGGTTGAGAAACTCGATCATCGCCGCTTCGGAATCGATCAGCCCCTCGTCCATATTGACGTCGATGATCTGCGCCCCGTTTGCGACCTGGTCGCGGGCGACCGCGAGCCCGCCGGCGAAGTCTCCGGATGTGACGAGTTTGCGGAACTTGGCCGAGCCGGTGACGTTGGTGCGCTCGCCGATGTTGACGAAAGGAATGTCGGATGTGAGCGTGAACGGCTCGAGACCGGAAAGGCGCATCAGCGGCGGAATGGTCGGGATCGCGCGCGGCTTCGCGCCGCGAACCGCCTCCGCGATGGCTCGGATGTGGTCGGGCGTCGAACCGCAGCAGCCGCCGACAATGTTGACCAGTCCGTCGCGCGCGAATTTGCCGATCTCGGCCGACATCGTCTCCGGGCTTTCGTCATACTGGCCGAAGGCGTTGGGAAGACCCGCGTTGGGATAGGCGCAGACGAGCGTGTCCGCCGCATTGGAAATCTCTTCCAGATGTTCGCGCATCGCGCTCGCGCCGAGCGCGCAATTGAGCCCGATGGAGAGCGGCCGCGCATGCCGAACCGAGTGCCAGAACGCGGTCGGCGTCTGGCCCGAGAGGGTGCGCCCCGAGCGGTCGGTGATCGTGCCCGAAATCATCATGCGGCAGTCGGACGCCGCGCTCGGCGAACACTTCCCCGCAGGCGAATATCGCCGCTTTGGCGTTCAGCGTGTCGAAGATCGTTTCGATCAGAATGAGGTCCGAGCCGCCGTCGATCAGGCCGCGGATCTGCTCTCCATAGGCGGTCCGCAAGTCGTCGAACGTCACCGCGCGGTATCCGGGATTGTTGACGTCGGGCGAGAGCGAGGCTGTGCGGTTGGTCGGGCCGAGCGCGCCGGCGACGAACCGGCGTCTGCCGTCGGCCTTCTCGGCTCTCAGCGCCGCCCGCAGCGCCAGGCGCGCGGCATCGCGGTTCAGCTCATAGACGACCTCCTGCATTCCATAGTCGGCCTGCGCGATCGAGGTGCCAGAGAAGGTGTTCGTCTCCAGAATATCCGCGCCGGCCATCGCATAGGCGAAATGGATATCCTCGATCGCCTCCGGCGCGGTCAGCGTGAGCAGGTCGTTGTTGCCCTGCAGCTGGCATGAACAGGATTGAAAGCGGTCGCCCCGGAAATGGCTCTCGCCAAACCCCAATCCCTGAATCTCGGTGCCCATTGCGCCGTCGATAACGAGAATTCGCTCGCTCGCGGCTTCGCGGAAAGCCTTCAGCGCGGTCCGCTGATGGGACAATGAGGCATCGAAGACGGCGTCGAGAGACGAATTCATTGAGGATTCCGAGGTTCGATCCGGCTGGCATAACCATATAAACATGTCTTTATATCAATGCAAGCGGGCAAAGCCGATGTCGGGTTGCCAAGCGCGCGGTCGGCCCTCTATGAACGTTGCGATCCGGCGGCATGCGGCGCCGGAAGCGACGGGGAGGAGACGGCGTCGAGGATGATGAGGGCGCTCGCTGCTTGAGCGACGAATTTCCCCATCGCTCTGCCCCGGCCGATTTGATCCTTCCAGAAAATAGACCAGGATTCGATCTATGGCTGAAAGCGCCGACGGCCCCGGCAAGCGTCCTTCGATCACCGATCAGGAGGCGCTGCAGTTCCACTCTCGCGGCCGCCCGGGCAAGCTCGAGATCGTCGCGACCAAGCCCATGGCGACGCAGCGCGACCTGTCGCTCGCCTACTCGCCGGGCGTTGCGGTTCCGGTCAAAGCCATCGCCCACGACCCCTCGACCGTCTACGACTACACTGTGCGAGGCAATATGGTCGCCGTCATCACCAACGGGACGGCGATCCTCGGCCTCGGCAATCTCGGCGCGTTAGCCGCAAAGCCGGTCATGGAAGGGAAGGCGGTTCTCTTCAAGCGCTTCGCCGATGTCGATTCCATCGACCTCGAAGTCGGGACGGAAGACCCGGACGAATTCATCAGCGCGGTGAAATTTCTGGGACCCTCGTTCGGGGGGATCAATCTCGAGGACATCAAGGCGCCGGAGTGCTTCTACATCGAAGAACGCCTGCGCGAGATGATGGACATTCCGGTCTTTCATGACGATCAGCACGGCACAGCGATCATCGCCGCCGCCGGCATGATCAACGCGATCCACCTCACCGACAGAGACATCAAGTCGACCCGCCTCGTCTGCAATGGCGCGGGCGCCGCGGGCATCGCCTGTCTCGATCTCATCAAGGCGATTGGCTTCGAACCGTCCAACGTCATCCTTTGCGACACCAAGGGGGTCGTCTATCGCGGCCGCCATGAGGGCATGAACCAGTGGAAATCGGCCCATGCAGTCGACACGCCGCTCAGAACGCTCGAAGACGCGATGGCCGGCGCCGATATTTTTTTCGGCCTCTCGGCCAAGGGCGCCCTGACGCCCCAGATGGTCAAGAGCATGGCCGCCAATCCGATCATTTTCGCGATGGCGAACCCGGATCCGGAAATCACGCCCGAAGACGCGCAGAAGGCGCGCGACGACGTGATCATCGCCACCGGGCGCTCCGACTATCCGAACCAGGTCAACAACGTCCTCGGCTTTCCCTACATTTTCCGCGGCGCCCTCGACGTGCGCGCCAAGACCATCAACATGGAGATGAAGATCGCCGCGACCCACGCGCTCGCCGGCCTTGCGCGGGAGGACGTGCCTGACGATGTCGCCGCCGCCTATCGCGGCGCCCGGCCGCGGTTTGGACGCGACTACATCATTCCGGTGCCTTTTGATCCCGCGCCTCATCCACGTCATCCCGATCGCAGTCGCGAAAGCGGCGATGGAATCGGGCGTCGCGCAGCGGCCGATTGTCGATATGGAGGCCTACAAGGCGCAATTGTCTGCGCGCCGCGACCCGATTGCTGGCGCCATGCAGCGAATCATCGAGCGCGTGCGACGGACGCCCAAGCGCGTCGTCTTCGCCGAGGGCGAGGAAGAGCAGGTCATTCGAGCCGCCCATTCGTTTGTCCATCAGGGGCTCGGCACGGCGATCCTGGTCGGACGGGAAGAGCGCGTGCGGGCCGCGGCCGAGGCCGCCGGGCTCGATCTTGCCGACAGGGGGATCGAGATCCACAACGCGAGGCTGTCCCAGCGCAATTCGCTCTATGCGCAGTTCCTGTACGAGAGGCTGCAGCGCAGAGGCTATCTCTTCCGGGACTGCCAGCGCATGATCAATCAGGATCGCAATTATTTTGGCGCCGCCATGGTCGCGCAGGGCGACGCGGATGCGATGGTCACCGGCGTCACCCGCAACTTCTCGATCGCGCTCGAAGAGGTGCGCCGGGTGATCGACGATAAGCCAGGCCACCGCGTCGTCGGCGTCTCGATCGTCCTGTCGCGCGGTCGCCCGATTGTGGTTGCGGACACTGCGATCACCGAAATGCCTTCGGCCGAAGATCTGGCGGAAATCGCTGATCGAGGCCGCGGGAGTTGCGCGAAGGTTCGGTTACGAGCCCCGCGTCGCGATGCTCGCCTTCTCGAACTTCGGGCATCCGCCCGGGGAACGCGCGCAACGCGTCCAGGAGGCGGTCCGCATTCTCGATTCCAGACGCCTGGACTTTGAATACGACGGCGAGATGGGCGCCGACGTCGCGCTCAACAAGGAATTGATGACGGCCTATCCGTTCTCCCGCCTGAAGGACACCGCCAATGTGCTGGTCATGCCGGCCCTCCACTCCGCCTCGATCTCGACCCGGATGTTGCAGGAGTTGGGCGGCGCGACGGTGATCGGGCCCCTGATTGTCGGATTGGAGAAACCGGTGCAGATCGTCTCGCTCGGCGCAAAGGATTCGGACATCGTCAATATGGCGGCGATGGCGAGCTTCAATATCGGCGGGTGAAAAGCCCGGTTCGAGCGGCTGGGGGCGACGCCGTCGAGGCGGGGACCCGGGCCATTGTAGTCCTGAAGCATTTTCTGGAAAATCGACATTGTTCTTGCTAAACAGAAAAATCTGTGGTTTCATGTTTGGCGACCGCGACAACCGGGTTGCGTTCTGTAGCCGCGGTCGCTGACCGCGGTAGGCGCGTTCGCGGAGGTTGATGATTGTTTGCGGCTTTTGGTCCGGTCTTCGATCGACGGCAGAGACGCCAACTTGCGTCTGCCGGGCGAGGGCTTGGCCAGACGAAGTTACACTACATTGGCTTGTATATTTTGTCGGCTCACGACAAAAAAAACGACAGTTTTTGGCGCCTAAGACATTGAAAGAATGGAGTCGCTGACAAACGTGCGCGGCTTGGTTTCAGGGCTCGCCGAAGTCGCCCACCCCTAACGAAAAGCAACCGTCGTCGTCACCGGCTTCAAGACGGTTGCAACGTAAATCGCCTGTCTCCAGTCCGCGACCTGGGAGACAAGCCGCTTGGTTTCGCGCCCGACCCTTTTGGCCGTTCGCGGCCGGGAGGCGTCGCTGCTCGCCATCGCAGTTGGGAACGTGTGACCGCCCTCCGCGGCCGGGAGAAGATGATCCTGGATCGCGACAGCAGGGTTGAGCTGATAGACGCGCAAACCCAGTCTGTGCGGATATTTTGGAAACAGCGAATAGTCGGCCGGCGAGACCGAGTTCGCAGTCAGTTCCAGATACCGCTCGGCGCCGTCGCGGCTCAGGAGATAAGCCGCGCTGCTTTCGTGACGCGTATAGAGCCGGGCGATCTGTCGGCTCCCGGGCGCAGGTCGAGCGTCTCCGAGTTTCACCCTTTGAAGATAGGTGTCGAGTTTGACGGAATGCGCGTCGGCCGGGATCCAGGCTTCATTCCTGATCAGCGCTTCAAAATCCGGGCGGATGTGCAAGTCGTCCTCAAGAAAGCACGCGTGCTGGTCGGAGCCGCCCAGAAACTGGCGCCAGGCGTTTTGATGACTTTCGAGGCAGGCCAGCTCGAAGCGCGAAAGGCCTTTGACCGTCGGCGGGTTTTTCGTCCCGTCGACCGCGGCGATGCGCTCGAAAGCAATGTCATGCATTTGCCCGCGCATATGCGCGAGGCGGTCCGGGTGCCGGTCGAGATTGATCACGAAGACCTTCATCGGAAGACGCGGGCCCGCCCGTCAGACCTTCATTTGCGCGCCGAGCTCGACAACCCGATCGGACGGCAGATTGAAAAAGTCGGGAGCGCTTGCAGCCTGTTTGGTCATCGCGATGAAAAGCTTGTCCTGCCACAGGGGCATGCCGGAATTGGGCGACGCCTTGAGAGTCCGGCGGCCGAAGAAAAACGAGGTCGTCATGATGTCGAACTTGAGCCCTGCTTTTCGCATCGCCGCAAGCGCACGCGGAATGTGCGGTTGCTCCATGTAGCCGAAATGCAAAGTGACCAAGGTGAAGTCCGGCGATAGAGCCTCGATTTCGAAGCGATGTGAGCTCGTCACGCGAGGCGTCGTCTCGGCGCGCACGTTCAACAGGACCACTTTCTCGTGCAAGACTTTATTGTGTTTGAGGTTGTGCATGAGCGAGGACGGCGCGGAGGACGGGTCGTTGGTGAGGAACACCGCCGTTCCTCGCACGCGCACCGGCTTTGACTTCTCCAGCATCTTGATCAAGTCCGGCATCGGTATCGAGTCCCGATGGGTCTTGATGTGGAGAATGGCGCTGCCGCGCGACCAGGTCCACATCAGGATGAACATCGCGCCGCCGAGCATCAGGGGCACCCATCCGCCGTCCAGAACCTTGTAGAGATTTGCGATGAAGAAGCCGACGTCGATAGAGAGGAATCCGCAAACCAGGGCAAGCGCCGCCCATAGCGGCCAGCGCCAAAGTTTCCAGACGACAAAAAAGGCCAGCGCGGTCGTCGTCACCATCGTGCCTGACACCGCAATTCCGTAAGCGTTGGCGAGGTTGTCCGACGATCGGAACAAGAGCACCAGCGCGAGCACGCCAAACAGCAAGATCCTGTTGACGCGGGGAATGAAGATCTGGCCTTCCTGCGTATCGGACGTGTGGACGATCTCGAGGCGGGGCAACAAGCCGAGCTGGATCGCTTGGCTGGCAAGCGAAAAAGCGCCGGTGATGACGGCCTGGCTTGCGATGACGGTGGCCATTGTCGACAACAGGATCAGCGGCACGAGGCCCCAGCTCGGCGCCAGCAGATAGTAGGGATTCGCGACTGTCTTGGGATCGTTGATGATAAGGGCGCCCTGCCCAAGGTAATTGCAAATGAGCGCCGGCAGGACAAGGAACAGCCAGGCCGCCTGGATCGGCTTTCGCCCAAAGTGACCCATGTCTGCATAGAGGGCTTCCGCGCCCGTCACCGCCAGGAAGACGCTTCCGAGAACGATGACGCCGAGGGCGCCGTGGGCGTGAATGAAGGCAAGCCCCGGGATCGGACTGAGCGCCTGCAAAATGCTCCATTGATTGGAGATGTGGAAAAGCCCAAGCGCGGCGTTCACGACGAAGAACACGAGCATGATCGGACCGAAGAACGCGGCGACACCGGCGGTTCCGCGGCTCTGCGCGGTAAAGAGCAGCACGAGGATGACGATCGTCGCGGGCAGTACGAAGGGAGCAAGTTCGGGGTTGACCTGCTTCAGCCCTTCCAGCGCTGACAGGACCGAAATTGCCGGGGTTATCATTGCATCGCCCGAAAAGAGGCTCGCGCCTGCCACGCCGAGCAGAAAAGCGAGCGTCGTACGCTGTCCGAGCGCCCGTTGGGCGAGCGCCATCAAAGACAGGATGCCGCCCTCGCCCTTGTTGTCCGCCTGCATCAGGAAGAGCACGTACTTTCCAGTGACGACGATCAGGAGCGCCCAGACGATGAGCGAGACCACGCCGATCACCTCCGCGGCGCCGAGCGCGGAGCCTTTGAACTGACCAAGCGCGGTCTGGAGCGCGTAGAGCGGGCTCGTGCCGATATCGCCGAAAACCACGCCGATCGAGCCGAGCGCCAGGATCCAGAAACGGTCGCTCGAATGGCTTCGCGTCTCGCCATCGAATGTCGAAGGCGGGATGGCTTCCTTCGAGACGTCTTGGGACATGCAATGGGACCCCAGGGTCGTCGGCTGCGGACGTACCCGTCGAACGGCGGCTCTATACTCCTTCACAGGTCGGGCTGGAAGCGTTAGTTCCTCCGCGTTTAGCGGCGGCGGCTTCAATGTCCTCGGCGGGCCGTCAGACTATCGCAGCGGGTTTCTGAAACGCTCCATCGGCGTGCTGGGCAATCAGTCGCGCGTGTGTCTCGGGTTGTTCGAGGTTTGGCAGGTGGCCGGCGCCCTTGATGACCTCGAATCGGCAGCCCCTTATGAGCGCAGCGGTCTCGCGCACCAGCGGTACTGGGGTCGAGCCGTCGTCCTCGCCGACGAGGCACAGGGTGGGAACCTCGATTGCGCCGGCGTAGGGGCGCAGGTCGGCGCGTTTCAAAGCTCCGCAGGCGGCAAGATAGCCCTGCGTCGGCGTCCGCGTCAGCATGGCGCGCCAGCCCGCGAGGTCCTCGGAGCGTCTCGCCCGAAAGTCCGCGGTGAACCAGCGCTCAAGAATGGAATCTGCGATCGCTTCGATCCCGGCATGTTCGATTTGTGCGATCCGCGCGTCCCACAATTCGTCGTTTCCGATTTTGGCCGCGGTGTCGCTGAGCACGAGCGCGACGAAGACGTCGGGCCGCTGCCGATAAAGCTCCTGCGCGATGACGCCGCCTATCGAGAGGCCAACGATCGTTGCCCGAGCAACCTCAAGTCGATCGAGCAGGGCAGAGAGATCGCGCGCGTAGTCGGCCATGTCGTAGCGGTCGGGGCCCGACTCGGAGAGCCCGTGGCCGCGCTTGTCGTAGCGGATCAGGCGAAATTGGCGCGACAGAATGCTTGCAACTTCGTCCCAGATCCTGAAGTCGCTTCCGAGCGCGTTGATGAAGGCGAGGACGGGCGCGCGGCGCGGTCCGTCATCGCTGAAGTGGACCACGCCGCCGTTGACTTTAGCAAAGCTCATTCACGAAACCCTTTGATTCCGCGTCGGAGATCGAGCCGCCCGTTTTGCCCTTCACGAGCTCCCCAAGAAGACTTGGAATGATCGCGGCGGAGTTCGCTTTCAGGCCTTTGCGTTCGAGTGTACAAATCGCGAGCGGGTCCCTCAAGCGGCCGGAGTTGCGATGGACAATGCGAAACAATCACCGCCAGCAGCAATCCGCAACTGGCATGAAATCGCCCGGACCGGCGACCGCCTGGCTCTCGACGCTTTGCTCGCCCAGGACGTCGTTTTCGAATCTCCGGTCGTCTACACCCCGCAGCGCGGCAAGGCGATCACAGCGACGTACCTCAGCGCTGCGATCGCCGTCCTCGGCGGCGCGGAATTTCGTTACGTTGCGGAATGGATCGGAGCGAATTCGGCCGTGCTGGAGTTCGTCACGATCGTCGACGGAATTGAAATCAATGGCGTCGACATCATTGGCTGGACCGCCGACGAACAGATCGATCGCTTCAAAGTCATGGTGCGGCCACTTAAAGCGATCCAGATTTTGCATCAGAAGATGGCGGCGGCGCTGTCGCGCTGACGGCGCTCTCGAGCGCACGGCAGGGCCCGGCCCCGTAACCGCCCCGTCGTCCGACCGGCGTCGGCCCACTCGGCAGTCTCACGCCGTCGAATACGCCTTTCGCCCGAGCGCGGCCTGCGCGGCCGCGAGCCGTGCGATCGGTATACGGAACGGCGAGCACGAGACATAGTCGAGATGTACGGATTCGCAGAACGTGATGGAAGCGGGGTCGCCGCCGTGTTCACCGCAGATTCCGAGCTTGATATCCGGTCGCGTCGCCCTGCCGCGCTCGCTGGCGATCTTGACCAACTCGCCTACGCCTTCCGCATCAATGGTCACGAACGGGTCACTCGGCAACAGCCCCTTGACTGTGTAGATGCCCAGGAACGACGCTGCATCGTCGCGAGAGACGCCGAGAGTCGTTTGGGTGAGGTCGTTGGTGCCGAACGAAAAGAATTCGGCGCTCTTGGCGATGTCTCCGGCGCGCAAGGCGGCGCGCGGCAATTCAATCATGGTTCCGACGTGATAGGGCACCGTGACGCCCGTCTCCCTGGCCACCGTCTCCGCCATTGCGACGATGATCGCCTTGACAGAGTCGAGCTCGGGCCGTCCGAGCACCAGCGGCACCATGATTTCGGCGGTTACCGGAGCGCCGGTCTTGCGACCGGCCTCAACCGCGCCTTCGAATATCGCGCGTGCCTGCATCTCCGCGATCTCGGGATAGCGGATCGCCAGCCGAACGCCGCGGAAGCCGAGCATGGGATTGACCTCGTGCAATTCAGCTGAGCGCGCGCGCAATTTGTCGGCGCTGACCCCCATGGCCTTGGCGACCTCGTCGATTTCCTCGTCCGTCTGCGGCAAGAACTCGTGCAGCGGCGGATCAAGCAGCCGGATTGTGACCGGCAAGCCGGTCATGATCTCGAATAGCTCGGCGAAATCCTTCCGCTGCATCGGCAAGAGCTTCGCCAGGGCGGCGCGCCGCCCCTGCTCGGTGTCGGCGAGAATCATTTCGCGCACCGCGACAATACGCTCGCCTTCAAAGAACATGTGCTCGGTGCGACAGAGGCCGATGCCCTCGGCGCCGAACGATCGTGCGACACGCGCATCCGTCGCGGTCTCCGCGTTGGCCCGAACCTTCATGCGTCTGATCGCGTCCGCCCAGCCCATCAAGGTCAAAAAATCTCCCGTCATCTCGGGCTTTACCATCGGCACTGCGCCTTGCATGACCTGACCCGCGCCGCCGTCGATCGTCAGGATATCGCCTTTTTTGAGCGTGATCCCGCTCGCAGTCATCGTCTGCGCCGCGTAATCGATGCGGATGGCCCCGGCGCCGGAGACGCAGGGCTTTCCCATCCCGCGCGCCACCACGGCGGCGTGCGACGTCATGCCGCCCCGCGTCGTCACGACGCCTTCGGCGGCATGCATGCCGTGAATGTCTTCAGGCGACGTCTCAACGCGCACCAGGATCGATTTGCGTCCTGCCTGGCGGAGGGCCGCCGCCTCGTCGGCCGAGAACACGATCTCGCCACTCGCCGCGCCTGGCGATGCGGGCAGCCCCGTCGCGATGGGCGCAGGCTTTGCTTTGGGGTCGAGCGTTGGGTGTAAAAGCTGATCCAGAGCGCTGGGCTCGACGCGCGTGATGGCTTCCTCGCGCGTGATCATCCCATCGTTGGCCATTTCGACCGCTACGCGCAGCGCGGCGCGAGCAGTGCGTTTGCCGTTGCGCGTCTGCAGCATCCACAGTTTTCCGCGCTCGACAGTGAATTCGAGATCCTGCATGTCGCGATAATGTTTCTCGAGCAGCTTCGTCGTCGCGGCGAACTGCTTGAAGACTTCGGGCATCAGGGTTTCAAGCGAAGGGCGGTCGGAGCCTGCGGCCTTCCGAGCCGCTTCCGTGATGTTTTGGGGAGTCCGGATGCCGGCGACGACATCTTCGCCCTGAGCGTTGACAAGGAATTCCCCATAAAGGTCGTTTGCGCCCGTCGATGGGTTACGGGTGAATGCGACGCCGGTCGCCGACGTCTCGCCCATGTTGCCGAACACCATAGCCTGCACGTTCACAGCTGTGCCCCATTCCGCTGGAATTGAATTGAGACGGCGATAGGTGTTTGCGCGCTGGTTCATCCAGGATGAGAAGACGGCGCCGATTGCGCCCCACAGCTGATCGCGAGGATCCTGCGGGAACGGCTTGCCGATCGCTTCGGCGACCTTGGCCTTGTACTCGACGATGACCGAGCGCCAGTCCGCAGCTGTCAGGTCGGTATCGAGGGTGTGGCCTTTGCTGTTCTTATATTCCTCGAGAATGTCCTCGAAATTGTGGCTGTCGACGTCGAGCACGACGTTGGAATACATTTGAATGAAGCGGCGGTAGCTGTCGTAGGCGAACCGCTCATCGCCGGAGCTTTTCGCCAGGCTCTCGACCGATGCGTCGTTGAGACCAAGATTGAGGACCGTGTCCATCATGCCGGGCATCGACGCGCGCGCGCCGGACCTCACGGAGAGAAGCAGCGGGTTTCCCGCGTCGCCGAAGCCGCGCCCGGTTTGGCGCTCCACTTCCGCGACCGCTTCATTGACTTGGGCCGCAAGGTCGGGCGGGTAGGTCTTCCCGTTCGCGTAGAAGTACGTGCAGACTTCCGTCGTGATCGTGAAGCCTGGAGGAACGGGCAGGTGGAGCGAAGCCATCTCGTGCAGGTTTGCGCCCTTCCCGCCGAGTAGGCTCTTCATCTCCCCGTGCCCCTCGGCGCGTTCGGCGCTGAAGGAGTAGACCCACTTTGTCATTAATCGCTCCTCGCCTGCGGAGAGCCCAACGTGTCAACTCCGCGACTGTAGTCCCATACCAAAGGTGACCCATCCGACCCCATGAAACAGAAGGTCGACGCCCAGCAAAGTTCCCAATACGTAGACGCTGTCCAGCGGCCAGTGGCTGACAATAATCAAACCAAGCAAAATCGTGACGAGAGCCGCCAGGAAAACCAGGGCGCGGGGCTGACCGCCAGGAAGCTGCATCGCGAGATAGAGCCGAACAATCCCCGCGGCTATAAGTCCCGCCCCAAGTAGCAGCGTCAAGACAACAGACGCAAGCAATGGATTCACGATGCAAAGCACGCCCGCGGCGAGATAGAGGAGCCCGCCGATCACCCAGAGAAAGAACTGGCCCCAGCTCCGCGAATGCATCCCAATTCCGATCTCCGCCGCGCCGGCAATAAGAAACAGAACGCCGTTGAGCGTTACGGTGGCGATCGTCGCGATCAACGAGAAAAACAATGCGGCGAATCCCAGAATGGCGAGCAGGACTCCAAAGGCGGTGATCGACGCCCACTTGCCGCGCAATCTCTCGATGGCTTCGCCGAGGTTGTGGGGCGCGGTCTCGACGTTTGACATGCTTTGCTCCCTTAAGACGTTCTCGACCTGACGTCCTATCGACCTCGCATGAGGTCGCCGAGAACCTGGGCGGCATACTCCACCATAGGGATGATCCGACCGTAATTCAGCCTCGTTGGCCCGATGACGCCGAGCACGCCCGCAATATGGTGGTCGCCCGAGCGCAGGGGAGCTGCAATCATCGACGACCCGGACAACGAGAAAAGCTTATTCTCAGAACCGATGAAAATCTTGACCCCGTCGCCGTTTTCGGCCCGGTGCAACAGATCGATGACGTCGGTCTTGGTCTCCAGGTCCGCAAAGAGGGTTCGGATCCGTTCCAAATCGTCTGTCGCCCGAACGTCCCCAAGCAGATTGGCCTGGCCGCGAACGATGAGCTGGTCGCGCGACTCCGACGCGCCGGACCATGATGCGAGACCCGCATCGACAAGTCGACCAGCGATCTCGTCGAGTTCCCGCCGCGCGTTGCGCCGGGCAGTCTCGATTTCCGCTGTCGCCTCCGAAAGGGTGCGTCCCCGCACCCTTGAGTTGAGATAATTACTAGCCTCAAGGAGCGCCGAGGCCGGCAAACCCTCGGGCGTAACGATGATCCGGTTCTCGATTGAGCCGTCCTCGGCGACGAGCACCGCCAACGCTCTGTCGGGTTCCAGCTGCACGAATTCGACATGCTTGAGGCGCGGATCGAATTTGGTCGTCAGCACGACGCCGGCGCCGCGGGTGAGGTCGGAAAGGAGGCTCGTCGTCTCGGTCAGCGCTCCCTCGAAGCCGCCGCCCTCCGCCGCGGCACGAACCTGGGTGTCAATCCGCGCGCGATCCTCGCGGCCAAGATCGCCGAATTCGAGCAAAGCATCGACGAAGAACCTCAGTCCGTGCTGCGTCGGAAGCCGCCCAGCGCTCGCATGCGGCGCGTAGATCAACCCCAACTCCTCGAGGTCCTGCATGACGTTTCGGACGGAGGCCGGGGACAGCGTAATCGGCAGCATCCGCGAGAGATGCCGAGATCCAACGGGCTCTCCCGTCGAGAGATAGGATTCGACGATGCGGCGGAAAATCTCGCGCGAACGGGCGTTGAGATTCGCCAAGGCGCCAGGTTCCGGACGGTCGACGGGAGCAGCCATACATCAAGCATGGCGGGAAGGGGGGCGAGACGCAAGGCGGCGGCGCGCGCCTTTTCGTCGCGGGTCCGTACAGCCCGACGCCGCAACGCGTTCCGCAAAAAAGCCATCGAGACATTGCCGCCGATCCTGCTGCCTGCCTAGACTAGACTAGCAATCTTTCCCTGGAGACAGTCCTCATGCTCGTCGCATCGTCTCGAACCGGCGGCCGGATTCTGATCGATCAGCTTGTCGTTCAGGGCGTCGCCCGAGTGTATTGCGTGCCTGGCGAATCCTATCTCGCCGCCCTCGATGCGCTTCACGACTCTGCGGTTGAGGTGACGGTGTGCCGCCAGGAGGCGGGCGCGGCGATCATGGCGCTGACTGAGGGACGCCTGACGGGGCGACCGGGAATTTGTTTCGTCACGCGGGGTCCGGGCGCGACCAACGCCGCGCACGGCGTCCATATTGCCGAACACGATTCCGCGCCGATGATCCTGTTCGTCGGTCAGGTCGAGCGCGCGATGCTGGGCCGCGGCGCCTTTCAGGAGATGGACTATCGGAGCTTTTTCGGCTCGACCGCCAAATGGGTCGCCGAGATCAAAACTGCGGCGCAAATCCCCGAAATCGTCCATCGCGCGTTTCACGTCGCCATGCAGGGACGACCCGGACCGGTGGTCATCGCGCTGCCCGAGGACATGCTTTCTGAGACAGGCGAGGTGGTCGATGCGCCGCGCGCGATCGCGATCCCGATTTGGCCGGGTCTCACCCAAATGGCCGAGCTGCAAAAACTGCTTTGGAGCGCGCAGCGGCCGATCGCGATCCTTGGAGGGCCAGGCTGGACCGAACGCGCCAGCGCTGCGTTTGCTCGCTTCGCTCAGCGTTTCGACCTGCCCGTGGCCGGATCGTTCCGTCGCGCAAGCGCTTTCGACGGCGAGCACGAGAACTACGCCGGTGAAATCGGATTGTCCGCCAATCCGAAGCTCAAGGCGCGCATCGAGGGCGCCGATGTCGTCATGCTCGTCGGCGGGCGCATGTCGGAGGCCGCCGCGCAGGGTTACACGCTGTTCGACATTCCAGCGCCGCGGCAGCGGCTTGTTCATGTTCATGCGGACCCACAAGAGGTTGGCCGCAATTATCATCCGACGCTTGGAATCGTTGCGACTTCGCCTGAGTTCTGCGCTGCGCTTGAGGGCGTAGAGCCGCCAACCACGATTCCCTGGTCAGCCGGAACGCGTCAGGCGCGTGCGGACTATCTCGCCTGGAGCGAGCAAGCGCCGCCGAACCCCGGTCGGGTTCAGGTGAGCGATATCATGTTCGCGCTGCGCCGGCGCGTGCCGGACGCCATCTACACCACCGGCGCAGGCAACTTCGCCATCTGGGTTGGCCGATTCCTGCGCTTTCGTCGGGTCGAACAACAGATCGGGCCGACGTCCGGCTCGATGGGGTTTGGGCTGCCCGCCGCAATTGGGGCGGCGCGGGTCTTTCCGGGACGGACGGTCGTCTGTTTCGCGGGCGACGGCGATTTTCTGATGAACGGGCAAGAGTTCGCGACCGCGGTTCAGTACCATTTGCCGATCCTGGTCGTGCTGATCGACAACGGCATCTACGGCACCATCCGGATGCATCAGGAGCGTGAGTTTCCCGGCCGTGTGGTCGCCACGAAGCTTCGAAATCCCGACTTCGCGGCTTACGCCCGCGCTTTTGGCGGCCATGGCGAGACGGTCGATGAGACCGCTGAATTTCTTCCGGCGTTCGAACGAGCGCTTGCTTCCGGATTGCCCTCGATCATCCACGTCAAGATCGATCCGGAGGCGATCACTCCGACGACGACTCTGTCCGCGATCCGGTCGGCGGCGCTTGCGAAACGCGGCAGTTCGTGATCCCGTCCGCTCCGATGCGCCCGCCTCCTTGTCTTCATTGCGACAAACCCGGCGCATAGGACGCGGGATCAAGGCTTGAGGGTCTTCCGGTCAGCGACAGCTCGGTTTCCCGCGGAGGCGTGCGCGCGATAATCTCGCCACGACGAATGACAAGGAGCCGCGTTGCCCGCAGGCGCACAGCTTCGATCGGGTCCGCCGCCTGCAGAAGAACCATGTCGGCGTTGTTCCCGATCGCAAGCCCGTAACCGTCAAGCCCAAGGATTCGCGCCGGAATTTCCGTCACCGCGTCAAACGTCCAGCGGATCGCCTCGCGGCTTGTCATTGGCGCCCCATGCACCGCCATGTGGGCGACATCCAGCATGTCGGCGCCGCCTAGTCCGTACCAGGGGTCCATGACGCAGTCCTGGCCCAGCGCGACCGGAACGCCGAGCGCCCGCATTTCCGCCACCCGCGTCATGCCGCGGCGTCGCGGATAGGTGTCGTGCCGCCCCTGCAAAGTGAGGTTAATCAGTGGATTGGCAATCGCGCAGATCCCGGATTCGGCGATCAGCGGCAGGAGCTTGGAGACGTAGTAATTGTCCATCGAATGCATCGAGGTCAGATGCGATCCCGTGGCGCGACCGCCGAGGCAGAGCCGGTGCGCCTCGCAGGCCAGCGTCTCGACGTGGCGCGACAGCGGATCGTCGCTTTCGTCGCAATGGAGATCGACCATGAGCCCGCGTCGCGCTGCGATTTCGCAGAGCGCCCTCACCGACGCGGCCCCCTCGGCCATCGTGCGTTCGAAATGGGGGATTCCGCCGACGACATCGACGCCAAGATCAAGGGCGCGTTCGAGGTTCTCCGCCGCGCTCGGCGAGCGGAAGTAGCCGTCCTGCGGGAAGGCGACGAGCTGCAAGTCGAGATAGGGCTTCACCCGCTTCTTCACTTCGAGCAGCGCTTCGACCGCCAGCAGGCGGTCATCGCAGATATCGACATGACTGCGCACGGCGAGCAGCCCTTGAGAGACCGCAAGGTCGCAGTAGCGCAACGCCCGCTCCGCGACGGCCTCGTGCGTCAGTTGCGGCTTGAGTTCCCCCCAAAGGGCGATTCCCTCCAGCAGCGTGCCCGAGAGATTGAGCCGCGGCAGACCGAGCGACAGGGTTGCATCCATGTGGAAATGGCAGTCGACAAACGGCGGCGACAGCAGATACCCGCGCGCGCCGATCACCTGCCTGGCTTCAGCCTCGATCCTCGGCTCAATCGCCGCGATGCGGCCGGCGGCGATGGCGACGTCCTGGCCCTTGCGGCCGTCCGGCATCGTCGCGTCGCGCAAAATCGTGTCAAACTGCATGACGGATAGAGCTCGTTGTCAGTCGCCGTGCGGCGCGAGTGCTGGTAGAACCATAGGACGGCGAGGGGTACCATGCCAATTGAGCGGGCGAGGACGGGAGCACTCCCAGTTCAGGCGCGTTTGCCCGACGCCCAGTCGAGCCCCTGCTCAAGCCGGTCATTGCCCCAGAAGACTTCGCCATCTTCCGTTACGAGGCTGGGGGCGCCGATAATTCCAAGCTCGGCCGCTCGTGCGTTTTCGGCCTTCAACAAAGCCTTGTTGGCGCTGTCCTCCGCCCGCGCGAAAATGTCCTCCGGATCAAGACCGAGTTTCGCCAGCAGATTGGCTATCGTCGCGCGATCGCCGATCGGCAGGCCTTCGCCGAATTCCGCTGCGTAAACCCGGCGCGAAAACGCCGCCCGCTCCTCGCCGTCGAGCGCAAGCGCAACGCGAGCCGCAAGCAGGCTATTTTGCGGGAAAGGCTCCGGGCGCCTCAACGGCAGCCCGAGCGCGCCGCAGATTCGATCCATGTCGCGCCACATGTATCGGCCCTTCGCGGGGTATATGTTGAAGGGCGAGTCGCGCCAGCCGTTCGCGGCGAGGATCGGTCCGAGCAGGAAGGGCCGCCAGGTCAGTTCGACGGCGCGCGCCCTGGCGAGCGAAGCTGCTCGCATCGCCGCCGGGTAGGAGTAGGTGCTGGCGAACTCATACCAGAATTCCGCCGCCGCCATCGCGCCCTCCGCCTTTCGCCCTCAAGTTTGGCACGGAGCGGAGAGGCGGGCAAAGACGGTCGCCCGCAAAAGGAAAAGCCGCCCCGTCGAAACGGGGCGGCTCAGTTCCTAGAGGTGCTTTCGAAGCCGATCAGCTCATTGCGGCGCGGCCGGGGCTGGCGCAGCGGGTGTCTTCATTTTCATGCTGCTGCTCATGTGCTTCTTGTGCTTGGTGGATTTCGCCTTCATCGGCTTGGCCATCGTGTCGGACGCGGCGCCGGCGGCGGGAGCGGCCGGGGTGGTGGTGTCGGTCTGAGCGAAGGCGGCGAGGGGCGACAGGACGAGCGCGGCGCTGAGGCCGAAAGCGGCGACTTTCTTGAACATGGGGCTTTTCTCCAGAGCGAGTCGTTCGAACTCGTCGTTGTTTGCACGGCGCTGGATGCGCCATTCCAGATGAATTGAGAATGAACACGGAAAGCAGGTCCGCCGGGCGAACCGCAGCCCCGTTTGACGCGGTAAACGGCGCTCCCTTATGTACGCCCATGTCGCACAACAGTTTCGGCCATCTCTTTCGTGTCACGACCTTCGGCGAGAGCCATGGGGCGGGAATCGGATGTGTCGTCGACGGCTGCCCGCCGCGTATTCCGCTGGAGGCGCCGGATATCCAGGCCGAACTCGACCGGAGACGGCCGGGAACCTCGCGCTTCACCACCCAGCGGCGCGAGCCGGACGAGGCGCGCATCCTCTCGGGCGTCATGATCGACGAGGGCTCGGGGCGGCAGGTGACCACGGGCACGCCGATCGGCGTCTTTATCGACAATGTCGACCAGCGCTCCAAGGACTATGGGGAGATCAAGGACAAGTATCGCCCCGGCCACGCCGACTACGTCTATGACGCCAAATACGGCATTCGCGATTATCGCGGCGGCGGGCGCTCGTCGGCGCGCGAGACGGCGGCGCGCGTCGCCGCGGGCGCCATCGCCCGCAAGGTCGTCCCGGGCGTGCGCATCCGCGGCGCGCTCGTGCAAATGGGGACGCTCAAGATCGACCGGGCGCGCTGGGATTGGGACGAGGTCGGACAAGAACCCGTTCTTCTGCCCGGACGCTGAGGCCGCCGCGCGCTTCGCTGACTATCTCGACGAGATCCGCAAAGCTGGCTCCTCGATCGGCGCTGTCCTTGAGATCGTTGCCGAGGGCGTTCCGGCAGGATGGGGAGCGCCGATCTATGGCAAGCTCGACGCGGAGCTCGCAAGCGCGCTGATGAGCGTCAACGCCGTGAAGGGCGTCGAGATCGGCGACGGCTTCGCCGCTGCCGAGCTCTCGGGCGAAGAGAACGCCGACGAGATGCGCCGGGGCAATGACGGGCAGCCGCGCTTTCTCTCCAACCACGCCGGCGGGATTCTCGGCGGCATCTCGACCGGGCAGCCGATCGTCGCGCGCTTCGCGGTGAAGCCGACATCCTCGATCCTTTCGCCGCGCCGGACGATCACGCGCGCCTTCGAGGAGACCGAGATCGTCACCAAAGGCCGCCACGATCCGTGCGTCGGGATTCGCGCGGTGCCCATCGGCGAGGCGATGATGGCATGCGTGCTCGCGGACGCCTTTCTGCGGCATCGGGGGCAGGTCGGCGGCTGACGGCCTTCATGATTGCGTCGCGCCGGCATTGTTTCATGCAGTCAGTTGAATCGGAGGCGTGCGAATGTCGGGACGTGGGCAGGGAGTGACGCGGCGCGAGGTGCTGGTCGGGGCGGCGAGCGGCCTGGCGTTGGCCGCGTTCGAACCGGGCGAGGCGCATGCGCAGGACGCAGGCGGCGCGACGGTCGCAGGGCAGGTGTTCGAGGACCGGGATGGTTCGGGTCTCGCGAGCGCCGCCAATCCGGGCGTCGCCAACGTGCTTGTCTCCAACGGCCGCGACGTGGTCGCGACCGGGCCGGACGGCCGGTACACGCTGCCGCTGCCGGACGAAGCGACGATTTTCGTCATCAAGCCCGCTGGCTTCATGCCGCCGCTCGACCCCTTGACCAACCTTCCGCGCTTCTACCGACATCATCAGCCCAAGGGTTCGCCCGCCTCGCTCAACCTGACTTTCGAGGGCCTTGCCCCGACGGGACCGATGCCCGCCTCGCTCGACTTTGCGCTGAAGCGCCAGGACGAGCCGAACGCGTTCGACGTCGTGATGGTGACCGATCCGCAGCCCGAGTCCGAGGCGGAGGTCGATTTCATCCGCGAGGACCTGATCGAAGCGCTGGCCGGGACGCAGGCGAAGTTCGGGCTCACCGCCGGCGACATCATGTTCGACGATCTTTCGCTCTATCCGCGGCTCAACGCGATCATGGGCACGATCGGCCTGCCGTGGTGGAATATCGGCGGCAATCACGACCTCAATTTCGAGGCGCCGGACCGCGCTTATAGCCGCGAAACCTACAAGCGCTTCTTCGGCCCGAACTACTACGCCTTCTTCTACGGCCAGGCCCTCTTCCTCATGCTCGACGACGTCGACTATCTCGGCCCGAATCCGGCAAAGCCGCGCGTCTCGGGCAAATACGAGGGACGGCTCGACGAGGCGCAGCTCGAATTCATTCGCGGCGTTCTGGCGCAGACGCCGCCCGACACGCTCGTCGTCGCGGTCCTCCATATTCCGATCAGGACCTATCTTGACGACGACACCTACCAGAACCTCGTCAACAGGGAGGCGCTGTTCCGGCTGCTCGAGGGGCGGAAATATACGGTGAGCTTCGCCGGCCACACCCACACCACCGAGCATCATTATTTCGGCGCCGCCGACGGCTGGAACGGCGCCGAGCCGCACCACCATCATGTGCTGACCGCGCTATCGGGTTCGTGGTGGAGCGGACCCTTCGACCATCGCGGCGTCGCCGCGGCCGACAGCCGCGACGGCACGCCGAACGGCTTTCATATCCTCTCGATCGATGGCGCGAGCTACGCGACGCGCTTCGTCCCGGCCAAGGAGCCGAACGGGCGGCAGATGAGGCTTTCGATCGAGAGCCGCTTCCATGGCGCCAGCAAGGACACCGATCCCGCGTTCCGCCAGGAGCAGGTGCTGGGCTCGCCGATCCCGAGCGCCGCGCTCTACGCCTCGACCCTGATCGCCAACGTGTTCGACGGCGGCGACAAGACCAGGGTCACGATGACCATCGGCGACCGGCCGCCTGCGCCGATGACCCGCGAGTCCCGGCCCGACCCCTTCGTCGAGGAGGTGTTCGCCCGCAACGCAGCGACCAAGAAATATTGGGTCACGGCCGATAATTGCTCCCACCTCTGGACCGCCCGCCTGCCCGCCGACCTTAAGCCCGGCGCCTATCGGGTCGTGGTCGAAGCGGTCGACGAATACGGCCGGACGCTGACCGGGCGCCTCGCGCTCGAAGTGACGGGGTAGTGCGGGGCGCGGGCGGCGTACACGTTTGGCAGCGACTCAATCTTTTCAGAGGCTTGGGCGCCGTTTTCTGTCGCGATTTGGACTAGCAATCTTTCCCTGGAGACGGTCCTCATGCCCATCGCATCGTCTCGATCCGGCGGCCAGATTCTCATCGACCAGCTCGTGGTTCAGGGTGTCGACCACGTCCATTGCGTACCGGGCAAATCCTATCTGGCCGCTCTCGACGCTTTCACAACTCCGCAATTGAGGTCGTGGTGTGCCGCCAGGAGGCGGGGGCGGCGATCATGGCGCTGACTGTAGGGACGCCTGACAGGGCGACCGGGAATATGCTTCGTCACGCGGGGTCCGGGCGCGACCAACGCCGCGCACGGCGTCCATATTGCCGAACACGATTCCGCGCCGATGATCCTGTTCGTCGGTCAGGTCGAGCGCGCGATGCTGGGCCGCGGCGCCTTTCAGGAGATGGACTATCGGGGCTTTTTCGGCTCGACCGCCAAATGGGTCGCCGAGATCAAAACTGCGGCGCAAATTCCCGAAATCGTCCATCGCGCGTTTCACATCGCCATGCAGGGACGACCCGGGCCGGTAGTCATCGCGCTGCCCGAGGACATGCTTTCTGAGACAGGCGAGGTGGTCGATGCGCCGCGCGCGATCGCGATGCCGATTTGGCCGGGTCTCACCCAAATGGCCGAGTTGCAAAAAATGCTTTGGAGCGCGCAGCGGCCGATAGCGATCCTTGGGGGGCCAGGCTGGACCGAACGCGCCAGCGCTGCGTTTGCTCGCTTCGCTCAGCGTTTCGACCTGCCCGTGGCCGGATCGTTCCGTCGCGCAAGCGCTTTCGACGGCGAGCACGAGAACTACGCCGGTGAAATCGGGTTGTCCGCCAATCCGAAGCTCAAGGCGCGCATCGAGGGCGCCGATGTCGTCATGCTCGTCGGCGGGCGCATGTCGGAGGCCGCCGCGCAGGGCTACACGCTGTTCGACATTCCAGCGCCGCGGCAGCGGCTTGTTCATGTTCATGCGGACCCACAAGAGATCGGCCGCAATTATCATCCGACCCTTGGAATCGTTGCGACTTCGCCTGAGTTCTGCGCTGCGCTTGAGGGCGTAGAGCCGCCAACCACAATTCCCTGGTCAGCCGGAACGCGTCAGGCGCGTGCGGACTATCTCGCCTGGAGCGAGCAAGCGCCGCCAAACCCCGGTCGGGTTCAGGTGAGCGATATCATGTTCGCGCTGCGCCGGCGCGTGCCGGACGCCATCTACACCACCGGCGCAGGCAACTTCGCCATCTGGGTTGGCCGATTCTTGCGCTTTCGTCGGGTCGAACAACAGATCGGGCCGACGTCCGGCTCGATGGGGTTTGGGCTGCCCGCCGCAATTGGGGCGGCGCGGGTCTTTCCGGGACGGACGGTCGTCTGTTTCGCGGGCGACGGCGATTTTCTGATGAACGGGCAAGAGTTCGCGACCGCGGTTCAGTACCATTTGCCGATCCTGGTCGTGCTGATCGACAACGGCATCTACGGCACCATCCGGATGCATCAGGAGCGTGAGTTTCCCGGCCGTGTGGTCGCCACGAAGCTTCGAAATCCCGACTTCGCGGCTTACGCCCGCGCTTTTGGCGGCCATGGCGAGACGGTCGATGAGACCGCTGAATTTCTTCCGGCGTTCGAACGAGCGCTTGCTTCCGGATTGCCCTCGATCATCCACGTCAAGATCGATCCGGAGGCGATCACTCCGACGACGACTCTGTCCGCGATCCGGTCGGCGGCGCTTGCGAAACGCGGCAGTTCGTGATCCCGTCCGCTCCGATGCGCCCGCCTCCTTGTCTTCATTGCGACAAACCCGGCGCATAGGACGCGGGATCAAGGCTTGAGGGTCTTCCGGTCAGCGACAGCTCGGTTTCCCGCGGAGGCGTGCGCGCGATAATCTCGCCACGACGAATGACAAGGAGCCGCGTTGCCCGCAGGCGCACAGCTTCGATCGGGTCCGCCGCCTGCAGAAGAACCATGTCGGCGTTGTTCCCGATCGCAAGCCCGTAACCGTCAAGCCCAAGGATTCGCGCCGGAATTTCCGTCACCGCGTCAAACGTCCAGCGGATCGCCTCGCGGCTTGTCATTGGCGCCCCATGCACCGCCATGTGGGCGACATCCAGCATGTCGGCGCCGCCTAGTCCGTACCAGGGGTCCATGACGCAGTCCTGGCCCAGCGCGACCGGAACGCCGAGCGCCCGCATTTCCGCCACCCGCGTCATGCCGCGGCGTCGCGGATAGGTGTCGTGCCGCCCCTGCAAAGTGAGGTTAATCAGTGGATTGGCAATCGCGCAGATCCCGGATTCGGCGATCAGCGGCAG
This sequence comes from uncultured Alphaproteobacteria bacterium, assembly GCA_963787135.1. GTDB lineage: Bacteria > Pseudomonadota > Alphaproteobacteria > Rhizobiales > Beijerinckiaceae > Roseiarcus. The sequence goes on from CAWBBW010000021.1 coordinate 118,236, forward strand.
GAGCTTGGAGACGTAGTAATTGTCCATCGAATGCATCGAGGTCAGATGCGATCCCGTGGCGCGACCGCCGAGGCAGAGCCGGTGCGCCTCGCAGGCCAGCGTCTCGACGTGGCGCGACAGCGGATCGTCGCTTTCGTCGCAATGGAGATCGACCATGAGCCCGCGTCGCGCTGCGATTTCGCAGAGCGCCCTCACCGACGCGGCCCCCTCGGCCATCGTGCGTTCGAAATGGGGGATTCCGCCGACGACATCGACGCCAAGATCAAGGGCGCGTTCGAGGTTCTCCGCCGCGCTCGGCGAGCGGAAGTAGCCGTCCTGCGGGAAGGCGACGAGCTGCAAGTCGAGATACGGCTTCACCCGCTTCTTTACTTCGAGGAGCGCTTCGACCGCGAGCAGGCGGTCATCGCAGATATCGACATGACTGCGCACGGCGAGCAGCCCTTGAGAGACCGCAAGGTCGCAGTAGCGCAACGCCCGCTCCGCGACGGCCTCGTGCGTCAGTTGCGGCTTGAGTTCCCCCCAAAGGGCGATTCCCTCCAGCAGCGTGCCCGAGAGATTGAGCCGCGGCAGACCGAGCGACAGGGTTGCATCCATGTGGAAATGGCAGTCGACAAACGGCGGCGACAGCAGATACCCGCGCGCGCCGATCACCTGCCTGGCTTCAGCCTCGATCCTCGGCTCAATCGCCGCGATTCGGCCGGCGGCGATGGCGACGTCCTGGCCCTTGCGGCCGTCCGGCATCGTCGCGTCGCGCAAAATCGTGTCAAACTGCATGACGGATAGAGCTCGTTGTCAGTCGCCGTGCGGCGCGAGTGCTGGTAGAACCATAGGACGGCGAGGGGTACCATGCCAATTGAGCGGGCGAGGACGGGAGCACTCCCAGTTCAGGCGCGTTTGCCCGACGCCCAGTCGAGCCCCTGCTCAAGCCGGTCATTGCCCCAGAAGACTTCGCCATCTTCCGTTACGAGGCTGGGGGCGCCGATAATTCCAAGCTCGGCCGCTCGTGCGTTTTCGGCCTTCAACAAAGCCTTGTTGGCGCTGTCCTCCGCCCGCGCGAAAATGTCCTCCGGATCAAGACCGAGTTTCGCCAGCAGATTGGCTATCGTCGCGCGATCGCCGATCGGCAGGCCTTCGCCGAATTCCGCTGCGTAAACCCGGCGCGAAAACGCCGCCCGCTCCTCGCCGTCGAGCGCAAGCGCAACGCGAGCCGCAAGCAGGCTATTTTGCGGGAAAGGCTCCGGGCGCCTCAACGGCAGCCCGAGCGCGCCGCAGATTCGATCCATGTCGCGCCACATGTATCGGCCCTTCGCGGGGTATATGTTGAAGGGCGAGTCGCGCCAGCCGTTCGCGGCGAGGATCGGTCCGAGCAGGAAGGGCCGCCAGGTCAGTTCGACGGCGCGCGCCCTGGCGAGCGAAGCTGCTCGCATCGCCGCCGGGTAGGAGTAGGTGCTGGCGAACTCATACCAGAATTCCGCCGCCGCCATCGCGCCCTCCGCCTTTCGCCCTCAAGTTTGGCACGGAGCGGAGAGGCGGGCAAAGACGGTCGCCCGCAAAAGGAAAAGCCGCCCCGTCGAAACGGGGCGGCTCAGTTCCTAGAGGTGCTTTCGAAGCCGATCAGCTCATTGCGGCGCGGCCGGGGCTGGCGCAGCGGGTGTCTTCATTTTCATGCTGCTGCTCATGTGCTTCTTGTGCTTGGTGGATTTCGCCTTCATCGGCTTGGCCATCGTGTCGGACGCGGCGCCGGCGGCGGGAGCGGCCGGGGTGGTGGTGTCGGTCTGAGCGAAGGCGGCGAGGGGCGACAGGACGAGCGCGGCGCTGAGGCCGAAAGCGGCGACTTTCTTGAACATGGGGCTTTTCTCCAGAGCGAGTCGTTCAACTCGTCGTTGTTTGCACGGCGCTGGATGCGCCATTCCAGATGAATTGAGAATGAACACGGAAAGCAGGTCCGCCGGGCGAACCGCAGCCCCGTTTGACGCGGTAAACGGCGCTCCCTTATGTACGCCCATGTCGCACAACAGTTTCGGCCATCTCTTTCGTGTCACGACCTTCGGCGAGAGCCATGGGGCGGGAATCGGATGTGTCGTCGACGGCTGCCCGCCGCGTATTCCGCTGGAGGCGCCGGATATCCAGGCCGAACTCGACCGGAGACGGCCGGGAACCTCGCGCTTCACCACCCAGCGGCGCGAGCCGGACGAGGCGCGCATCCTCTCGGGCGTCATGATCGACGAGGGCTCGGGGCGGCAGGTGACCACGGGCACGCCGATCGGCGTCTTTATCGACAATGTCGACCAGCGCTCCAAGGACTATGGGGAGATCAAGGACAAGTATCGCCCCGGCCACGCCGATTACGTCTACGACGCCAAATACGGCATTCGCGATTATCGCGGCGGCGGGCGCTCGTCGGCGCGCGAGACGGCGGCGCGCGTCGCCGCGGGCGCCATCGCCCGCAAGGTCGTCCCGGGCGTGCGCATCCGCGGCGCGCTCGTGCAAATGGGGACGCTCAAGATCGACCGGGCGCGCTGGGATTGGGACGAGGTGGACAAGAACCCGTTCTTCTGCCCGGACGCTGAGGCCGCCGCGCGCTTCGCTGACTATCTCGACGAGATCCGCAAAGCTGGCTCCTCGATCGGCGCTGTCCTTGAGATCGTTGCCGAGGGCGTTCCGGCAGGATGGGGAGCGCCGATCTATGGCAAGCTCGACGCGGAGCTCGCAAGCGCGCTGATGAGCATCAACGCCGTCAAGGGCGTCGAGATCGGCGACGGCTTCGCCGCTGCCGAGCTTTCGGGCGAAGAGAACGCCGACGAGATGCGCCGGGGCAATGACGGCCAGCCGCGCTTTCTCTCCAACCATGCCGGCGGGATTCTCGGCGGCATCTCGACCGGGCAGCCGATCGTCGCGCGCTTCGCGGTGAAGCCGACATCCTCGATCCTTTCGCCGCGCCGGACGATCACGCGCGCCTTCGAGGAGACCGAGATCGTCACCAAAGGCCGCCACGATCCGTGCGTCGGCATTCGCGCGGTGCCCATCGGCGAGGCGATGATGGCATGCGTGCTCGCGGACGCCTTTCTGCGGCATCGGGGGCAGGTCGGCGGCTGACGGCCTTCATGATTGCGTCGCGCCGGCATTGTTTCATGCAGTCAGTTGAATCGGAGGCGTGCGAATGTCGGGACATGGGCAGGGAGTGACGCGGCGCGAGGTGCTGGTCGGGGCGGCGAGCGGCCTGGCGTTGGCCGCGTTCGAACCGGGCGAGGCGTACGCGCAGGACGCAGGCGGCGCGACGGTCGCAGGGCAGGTGTTCGAGGACCGGGATGGTTCGGGTCTCGCGAGCGCCGCCAATCCGGGCGTCGCCAACGTGCTTGTCTCCAACGGCCGCGACGTGGTCGCGACCGGGCCGGACGGCCGGTACACGCTGCCGCTGCCGGACGAAGCGACGATTTTCGTCATCAAGCCCGCTGGCTTCATGCCGCCGCTCGACCCCTTGACCAACCTTCCGCGCTTCTACCGACATCATCAGCCCAAGGGTTCGCCCGCCTCGCTCAACCTGACTTTCGAGGGCCTTGCCCCGACGGGACCGATGCCCGCCTCGCTCGATTTTGCGCTGAAGCGCCAGGACGAGCCGAACGCGTTCGACGTCGTGATGGTGACCGATCCGCAGCCCGAGTCCGAGGCGGAGGTCGATTTCATCCGCGAGGACCTGATCGAAGCGCTGGCCGGGACGCAGGCGAAGTTCGGGCTCACCGCCGGCGACATCATGTTCGACGATCTTTCGCTCTATCCGCGGCTCAACGCGATCATGGGCACGATCGGCCTGCCGTGGTGGAATATCGGCGGCAATCACGACCTCAATTTCGAGGCGCCGGACCGCGCTTATAGCCGCGAAACCTACAAGCGCTTCTTCGGCCCGAACTACTACGCCTTCTTCTACGGCCAGGCCCTCTTCCTCATGCTCGACGACGTCGACTATCTCGGCCCGAATCCGGCAAAGCCGCGCGTCTCGGGCAAATACGAGGGACGGCTCGACGAGGCGCAGCTCGAATTCATTCGCGGCGTTCTGGCGCAGACGCCGCCCGACACGCTCGTCGTCGCGGTCCTCCATATTCCGATCAGGACCTATCTTGACGACGACACCTACCAGAACCTCGTCAACAGGGAGGCGCTGTTCCGGCTGCTCGAGGGGCGGAAATATACGGTGAGCTTCGCCGGCCACACCCACACCACCGAGCATCATTATTTCGGCGCCGCCGACGGCTGGAACGGCGCCGAGCCGCACCACCATCATGTGCTGACCGCGCTATCGGGTTCGTGGTGGAGCGGACCCTTCGACCATCGCGGCGTCGCCTCGGCCGACAGCCGCGACGGCACGCCGAACGGCTTTCATATCCTCTCGGTCGATGGCTCGAGCTACACGACCCGCTTCGTTCCGGCCAAGGAGCCGAACGGGCGCCAGATGCGGCTCTCGATCGAGAGCCGCTTCCACGGCGTCAGCAAGGACACCGATCCCGTCTTCCGCCAGGAGCAGGTCCTGGGCTCGCCGGTCCCGAGCGCCGCGCTCTTCGCCTCGACCCTGATCGCCAACGTGTTCGACGGCGGCGACAAGACCAGGGTCACGATGACCATCGGCGACCGGACGCCTGCGCCATGACCCGCGAGTCGCGGCCCGACCCCTTCGTCGAAGAGGTGTTCGCCCGCAACGAGGCGACCAAGAAATATTGGGTCAAGGCCGATAATTGCTCCCACCTCTGGACCGCCCGCCTGCCCGCCGACCTTAAGCCCGGCGCCTATCGGGTCGTGGTCGAGGCGGTCGACGAATACGGCCGGACGCTGACCGGGCGCCTCGCGCTCGAGGTGACGGGGTAGGGCGGGGCGCGGGCGGCGTACACGTTTGGCAGCGACTCAATCTTTTCAGAGGCTTGGGCGCCTTTTTCTGTCG
>CAWBBW010000022.1:0-34430 GCA_963787135.1 uncultured Alphaproteobacteria bacterium
CCAGTAATAGCGTGTCCGACCCTTTTTTCGCCGCCGCCCGGCCGTTCGGCCCGTGGACAAGGAATTGAAAGCCCCGCGCAAAGGAATTGAAAGCCAAAGACAAGGAAACGAAAGCCAAACACAAGGAAACGAAAATCAGGCGCAATGAAATGAAACCCTATAATCTATATATTTCAACAGGTTATGCCAAATTCAAGCGCCCAGTTCGCCATTAACCTTACCATTTGCTGCTCGCGGTGATTTGAAGGGCGCTTCCATCTCCAGTCATGAGGTAACGATACCACAGAATTCTGATTTACGGAAGCAATTATCGACTCAGTCGTCGACGGTCGGATTGCTCAGTGCCGTGCGCCCTAGCCCACGACGTGGTGCGTCGCTCCGGGCGCAAAAGACAGGCTTGTTTCCGTCACAACGAGTCCTGCTCTAGATTTCTTCGCTGCGCGCGGAGACGGCATGGTTCCCACGAGTCGCCTTCTGAAGCATCCTCAGCCGAAATCTTCGACTCGAAACGATCTATGCCGGCACGATGGGCGCCTTCGTCTTTCTCAAGGCGTCCGTCACCTGCCTGTCCAGATTCAAGTGCGCCTGCAAAAGCTCCGGCGGAGTCAGCGCGAGCCACTGGTTCAGCGACAGATCGGCATAGTAGCTGCTCTTGAACATCTCAAGAAACCGCAGCGCTGTGGAGCCGGTATTCTCGATGTAGTGACCCATGGCGAAGGGGACATAGCCGACATCCCCGGCCTGGAAATCGAAAGTTCGCGCTTGGCCGTTTGCCGCGAAGACGCCCATCCGGGCCTCGCCGCTGAGGTAATATTGCCACTCGTTGGTGTTGGGATGCCAGTGGAGCTCCCGCAATCCGCCCGGTTCAACTTCGACAAGGGCGGCCGCGATGTTCTTGGAGGCAGAAAACACCGAGGAGTCGGTAATCCGCACCGTTCCGCTCTTGGTTCGGATCGGTTCTTGCGCCGTCATTCGATGGCTGAAGCTTTGCGGTACGGGCTCAGCGCCGAGCAGCTTGTCGGCGCCGAGTGGCCCCGGAGCGGGCGCCGCGAAGATGTACCGGTCGCGCGGATCGGGCAGATGTCCAAACAGCGTCGCCGGCGCCGCGAAATTCTTGCCCAGCACTTCGGGAGGCACGTGCTTGAACCAGTCAGTCAACAGGAAAGTGCTGTCCTCATCGAAGTCGCCGTCGTCGAAGACCAGAAGGAATTCACACCCGTCGGGATTGAGCCCCTGGATCGAATGGGGAATGCCGCCAGGGAAATACCAGAGATCGCCGACGCCGACATCGTCGACAAAATTCCGGCCGCCCGCGTCAATTGCAGTGATGCGGGCCGTTCCGTAGAGCATGAACGCCCATTCCGCCTGCTTATGCCAGTGCAGCTCGCGTATCCCTCCCGCGTTCAGCCGCATATTCACGCCGGCGATGTCCTTCGAAACACCGAGCTCCCGGGCGGTCACCTGGCGCGTCCAACCACCGCTCGACTGCCGCATATGCCCGTCCGCGAAGGAAAACCGCAGATTGGGCAGCGTCCCGGAATCGGTTGCCGGAGGATTGACCATGTCGGGATTTTGACGCTCGCGGGCAACGCCGCCCGGGAAGGGGTCTGTGCCGCCCACGCCCGGCTGCCGGCTCGGGTTGGGCGCCTGATCCGCAGTTTGGGCGATTGATGCCGACGCCGCGGTCAGCGCCCCGCCCGCGATGACCGCGGTTGACAGGATATCCCGTCGCGAGAATTCGCTCGTCGGGTCTCTTTCTTTCTGACGCGCCATGACCCACTCCCATCGTGAGGTGTTAGCAAAATTGATTTTCATAGGCCCGGTGTGGGGCGTCGCCAACCGGCTGCGTCAGCAACCGCTGCAGATGCTGTTGTCGATGCGGTCGTTCTGCTGGCGTATGAAGCGGTCGAACTGCGTCTCACCAGACGACTGCGGAACGCCGGGCCGCGGGACAGTCTCGCCGGTCGATGTGAGATAGTCCCTATCGAGGAGGCGTCCCGGCGCAGGCTTTTCAAGTTCCGGCGCGACGTACCCGCCGTCGTTTTGAGCTTTGGCCGCAACGCCCGCCATCAGCGTTGTAAAGATAATGGCGATGGATACCGATTTTACCATTTCATCCTCCTACACATCTGCCGGGCGCCGTCGTCAGCGATTGACGTTGGGGTCCTGTCGCTCTTGCGCGCCTCATCCCGGCGGCCCCACCAGCCGACTGGCGATCATATGGCCGGCGCCTTGGCGTCGGAGCTTAGCTGCACCTTGTCGCCGCCGACGAGAGTGACCGGGGGATTGAGGATAACCTGCTCGCCCGACTTCACTCCGCTGTCCGCTTCCACCCACGTGCCGAAGTCGCGCGTCACGTTGAGCTTGCGGATCTCAGCCGTGCCGTCATTGACCACCGCGACCTGCAAGCCATTACTGTTGAAGATGATCGCTTCAGCGGGCACGATGAAGGACGGTGTTTTGCGTGGAATCTTGAGCTCGACGGTGCAGTAGACGCCAGGCGGCAGCGCGTCGTCTGGATTGGGAATGTCAATCTCGGTCAAGAGCGTGCGGGTGCCGCTCTGCAGCGCGTCGGCGATCCGGGTCACCTTGCCAGCAAACTCGCGATTCGGAATTTCGGGTACGCGAATGATCGCGTCTACCCCTGGCGCGACGCCGAAGGCCGCGTCCTGAGGCACGTAGACGAAGACGCGGATCACGTCCCTCTGCATGACCTCGAACATGAAGGTACCGGTGTTGGCGTTGCCCTGCACCAGACTGCCGACGTCGACGTTGCGCTGCGTAACGACGCCGTTGAACGGCGCCGTCACCGATGCATAGTCGCGGTTCTGATGCAGCGTCATCAACAATTTGTCCTGAGCCGCGATGTTGGCCTGCGCGACGCCGACTGCAGCTTCATCCGCCTTCAGGGTCTGGACGTCGATTGTGCCCTGCTGCTGGGTTGCCCAACCTTCACTGACCAGAGGCCGGTCCCGGTCCCAGGTCACTTGTGCCAGCTTCGAGTTGGCCTGCGCCTGATCCAGCGCCGCCTGGAGCTGATTACGCGTCGCTTCGTTTTGGGAAATCGTGTCATCCTGCTCGGGCACTGCGAGCTGCGCCAGTACCTCGCCCTGTTTGACGTGATCGCCGATGTCAACGTTGCGCTTGCCGATATAGCCGGTCGCGCGGGCATAGATCTCAGCCTGCGCAAATGCAGCTGTCGTCGCCGGCAAGGTGACGGACGTGACGGCGGCGTTCGCCTTGACGGTCGCGACGCGCACGCTGGGCACGAAATCACGCTCCTGGCCGGCAGTCGCCATGACCTGTTGCTGCTGCGCATAATGGCGCCATGCCCCGAGCGCGACGCCGCCGGCGAGCAACAAGAATGCGCCCGCGGCGAACACACGCGCGCCCCATCGGCGCCGCGCCTTCGGGCGGGACTTCTGCGGATTCTGGGTGTCACGGTCGTCCGGCCGGTCATCAAGACGATAGTCGGTAAGCCCGTCGGTTCGATCACGAAAGCCGAGGTCATTCATCGGGAAGGTCCTCGAATACGCCATGGGCGCGGACGCCGTCGTTGCGCTTGCGCAGCATGGCAAAGAGATAGGGAACGACCAGCAGGGTGGTAGGGGTCGCAAACAGAAGGCCGCCGATCACCGCGCGGGCCAGGGCGGCATTCTGCTCCTCGCCGGCGCCGCCGATCGCCATCGGCATCATGCCGACGATCATCGCGCCCGCCGTCATCAGAACAGGGCGGATACGGATATGGCCAGCGTCTATCGCGGCCCGGAACGCCGTCCGGCCGCCGAGCTGCTGCTCCCGCGCGAAGGTGACCAGCAGAATCGAGTTCGCGGAGGCTACGCCGACCGCCATGATGGCGCCCATCAGCGAGGGGACGCTGAGAGTCGTGCCGGTGATGAACAGCATCGTGACGATGCCGCACAAAGTCGCCGGGAGCGCCAGGATGACGACGAACGGATCGCCGAAATTCTGGTAGTTGACGACCATCAGCATGTAGACGAACACGGCCGCGAACAGGAGCCCTATGCCGAGGTCCCGGAAGGAATCGTTCATGCTTTGGATCTGGCCGAGAACTTGAATCGTGTTGCCGGGCTTGAGCTCCTTCTGCAACTCAGCGACGATCTTATTGATGTCGTCAGAGACGCTGCCGAGATCGCGGTCCTGCACGCTGGCATAGATGTCGTAGACCGGCTGGATATTGGTCTGGTTCAGATTGGTGGGAACGCTCTCGCGCTGCAGCGTCGCCACGTTGCTGAGGAGCCCCGGTATGTTGGGAACGGCCTCACTCTGCAACAACGCCGCGTTGCTCATGACGCCGGGTATCGGCGGACCGGCGGAAGCAAGCGTGGTTGACACCGGCGTGTCGCCGAGTTCTCCGAGCGAGCTCACCTCATGCTCGGGCGTCTGGACCGCGATGTAATAGGGAATTCCGTTCGATGGATCGGTCCAGAAATTAGGCGAGACCTGCTCCGACGAGCTGAGGCTGATGTTGAGATCATTGGCGACGGCTTGCGCGTTGAGACCGAGCTGCAACGCTCGCGACCGGTCGATTTTGGCCATGAAGGCGGGCGCGTCGAGCTCCTGCTGGAGGTGGGCGTCGGCGATGCCGGGAATTGCCGCTATGCGCCGCCGCAGCTCATGCGCCACGCGCAGATTGGTGACGCGGTCGCGGCCGACCGTACGAACGTCTATCTGCGCCGGGAGCCCGAAATTTAGGATCCGGGTGACCATGTCCGCGGCCTGGAAATAGAAGGTCACTGATGGAAAGGCGGCCGGCAGCGCCTCGCGGAGCTTGCGCACGTAATCGGCGGTTGGCGCGTGTCCGTCCTTCAGGGCGACCAGGATCACTCCGTCGTTGACGCCGATGGTGGACCCGTCGGTGAAGGCGAGATTGTATGTTCGTTGCGGGACTCCGAAATCGTCGACGATGAGGTCGCGATCCCGCTCCGGGATGACCTCGCGGATCTTGTCTTCTACCGCCTGAAAAATACGCTCTGTCGTTTCGATGCGGGTCGCGGCCGGCGCGCGGACATGAAGCTTGATCTGGCCACCGTCGATCGCGGGAAAGAAGTCGCGGCCAACAAAGGTGAGCATGACGCCGCCAAGCGCGAGGATCAGCACGGCGACGGCCGGGACGATCCAGCGCCGTTTCAGGAGCATCGTGAGTGCGCGGACATAGCCCTGGCGAAATTGCTCGAAGGCGCGCTCGAACACTTGGTGAAAGCGCGTAAACCAGTTGCCCGAGCCTGGAGCCGCGTTGGGGTGTTCACCCTTGAGCAGCAGGCCGATGATGACGGGCGTCAAAGTTCTCGAGAGCGTGTAGGACGCCAGCATCGCGAACACCACCGCAAGCCCAAGCGGCGTGAACAGGAATTTCGCCGGACCTTCCAGAAACACCACCGAGGTGAACACGCAGCTGATCGCGAGCGTCGAGACCAATGTCGGAACAGCGATGCCCGCGGAGCCGTTCAGTGTCGCCGCCGCAAGGCTCATGCCTTCACCACGCAGCCGGTGCGTGTTCTCGATCGTCACCGTCGAATCGTCGACCAGAATGCCGACCGCAAGCGCCATGCCGCCAAGGGTCATGGTGTTGAGCGTCTCGCCGAGGAAGTACAGGACCACGATCGATGTCAGGATCGACAGCGGAATCGAGATCAGGACGATCAATGTCGACCGCCATGAGCCGAGAAAAAGCAGGATCATCAGTCCCGTGAGCCCGGCTGCGATCGCCCCCTCCCGGACCACGCTCGCGATCGACGCCGTCACGAGCTTGGACTGATCGAATAGTTCGTTGATGTTGAGGCCAGGGGGCGCGGCCAAACGCGCGGTCTTCAGGACCTTACGAACCCCATCGACGACGGCAAGCGTCGACGCGCCGCCATTCTTGATGACGCTCAAAAGGACGGAGCGTCGGCCATCTTCGCGCACGACGTTCTGCTGCACGGCCCAGCCGTCGTGCGCCTGGCCGACATCCCTCAGGAACACCGTCTGCCCGTTGACATATGAGATCGGAATATTGTTGAGGTCGGCGATGGTCGTCGGCATCGCATTGGTGCGCACCGTGTATTGCGTGTCGCCGATCTTGGCGAGGCCAGACGGCAGAGTCAGGTTCTGCGCGTTGACCGCATTCACGATATCCGCCGGCGTGAGCCCTTTGGCCTCCAGCTTCGTTGGGTCGATGTCGACCATGATCTGCCGGTACTTGCCGCCGTCGGGAGTCGGGAACGTCACTCCATGAACCGGGGCGAGCTGCTGGCGCAGATTGTAGATCCCGTAATCGTAGAGCTGCTGTTCGTTGAGGCGGTCGGAGCTCAGGCTGAGCTGCAGCACCGGAACGCTCGAGGCATTGTACGACACCACGGTCGGCGGCTGTATGCCGGCTGGCATCAGGGCGCGGATCGAATTTGTCGCCGAGACGATCTGGGAGATCGCGAGATCGAGGTTGACGTCCGGCTGGAAATAGATCTTCTGGACCGAGATGCCGTTGAGTGTCTGCGCCTCCATATCTTTAATGCCGTTGACGTTCGAGCTGATGGAGTACTGGCTATAGGTGGTGACGCGCTGCTCCATCTCCGTCGTGCTGAGGCCGGTGTACTGCCAGATCACCGAGACGACGGGGATGTCGATCTCCGGGAAGATGTCAGTCGGCATCACGGCGATGGCGGTGCCGCCGAGAAATAGAATCAGGGCCGCGAGGACGTAGAAAGTGTACGGAAACCTCAGCGCGAAGCGAACTATGCCCATGACTGGTCCTCGGGTCGCCTGACATCGTCTCTCGCGCAATGGCGCAGCGGGCCGGCGCGCTTGTTCGACTGCGGGCTCGGCGGTCGCATCGCGCGACCGCCTGTGTCGGCGGTCAGCCTTTGCAGCGGGCCGGCGTCAGCGGGGCAGTTCGGCAGGTGCGCAATCTGCGCCAAAATGAAAGAGTTCACCGGCTGTCAACCTCGTAGAAGAATTCGAGATGGCAGGGCTAAAGTGAGATGATCACTAGAAATTTTCCATCAGATGGAAGTTTGAACAGACTAAACTTTCGTTTGCAGCTTCGGCCGATACGACGAGGAGCCAACGCCGGAGACGGATGACTCGCTTGCTCCGTCAATCGGCTGGCGACGCCCAATTCCTGCGCGCAACGACGGATTGAGGCGGTGCTGCATCCGATCCAAATTCGCCAGACGAACAGCGGGCGCGTAGATGATCAGCCCGATGTGCCAACCCACCGGCAGCGGCGGGATCATCATCCCGCCATGACCGCGCCTTGCCGCGTGTTCCGAGGACGGCCCCTATGGCGCGTTCAGAACCCGAATGGGTTTGCCATCCAGAAAGGCCTCAGCATTCTCAAGGCTCCGAGGATAGAAATCGCTCCATGTCTCCGCCACTCCGTAACCGAGGTGGGGCGTCAGCACGGTATGGTCTGACGCGCGGAACGGATGGTCCTGCGGCAGCGGTTCTTTGTCGTATACGTCGAGCGCCGCAATGATCTTGCCGGCTTTTACTGCGGCGACGAGTGCGGACTCGTCGATCAGAGGACCTCGCGAGGTGTTGATCAGAATGGCGCCCTTCTTCATTCGGGCAATATCCTGCGCGCCGATGATGCCGCGGCTGCGAGGCGACAGGACCATGTGCACCGAGATGGCGTCGGAGTCGCTCATGAGCTCGGATTTGCTGACGAGGCGGGCGCCGGCTTCCCGGGCTTTGGGTTCGGTCAGATTTGGACTCCAGGCGATAACGTTCATATCGAGCGCTTTGGCGTAGCAGGCCACACGCGCGCCGAGGCGGCCGAGGCCGACGATGCCCAGCGTCTTCCCGGCGAGCCCGACGCCCACAGGCACGCCACGCTGGAAGCCGCCGGCTCGCATCGTCCTGTCGGCGATCGGGATGGCGCGGGCGGCGGCGATCAGCAGGCCGAGCGCCAGTTCGGCTGTAGCGTAAGGTGCGCCCGGGCCGCCGCCAGCCGTGTTGCAGACCATGACGCCTTGACGCGTGCAAGCCGCGACGTCCAGCGAGGCGTTTGAGGCGCCGGTGATGCTGATCATGCGCAGCTTGGGGAGACGGCGGATCAAGCTTTCTGGAAAGGCCGTACGCTCGCGCATTGTCAGGAGAATGTCGAAATCCGCCAGCGCCACGGCAGCTTCGTCCCCGGTTCCGAAAGCGTCGGCGAAGAACACGATCTCGGCGCGAGCAGCGATTCTGGACCAGTCGGCGCTGCTCCGCGCGACGTCTTGCCAATCATCGAGGACTGCAATCTTGATCACGATCGTTTCCTCCCTCTGCTGCGGGGAGCAGCGGAACCCTGTAGGGAATCTCGCAAGCAGCACCAGCTAGCACATTGCCGCCGACGCGAGGGTCCACGCATTGCGCGAGACCGGCTGACGCCTCAGCGCTCAAGCTCCTATCGGACAACCAATTGCGAATTCACCTTGGCGACGCCCATCTGTTGACGCAGCGCAAGATTGTCTTTGACGTGCCAGCTGTCAGCGATGCGCCCGTCGACGACCCTGAGGAGATCGGTGGCAATAAAAGAGATTGGCTGGTCCTTGCCTCGGATGCTGTCGAACGTGCCGGTAAAGTGTCCGGCGAAGTTCATGATCAGCGTGACGTAGTCATCGGCGACGATCATCTTCACCAGCGTCACCTTGAGGTCCGGCACGGCGGCGCGGAACCGGCGTGAGGCGAGGCTAAGCCCGTGCGGTCCCTGCGGACGCCCCGGCGGCAGGGTGTGATCGGTGAAGTTCTCGGCGACGGCTCGTTTCAACAGAGTCTCGTCGCCGGTGTTCAGGAACTCATAGAAAGCGCGTGCGGCATTCACTGTCGCATCACCCTGCATTTGAGCGACCGTCGAGGCGACGAAAGGGTTGCCGATCCTGACGCTGCCGGCAGCAAGTGCCAGCGCGCTCAGGGCGAGCGCCAGCGCGACCAGAAAGCCGGACCGCTGCGCAAGACGCATTGGTCTATTCGGCATGATCCTGCTCGCGATCGCGGAAGCAATGGAGCGGGCGCACCATGGGCTGACCTTCAAGTATCGGCGACTGGTGCGCCCACATTGAGCCCCGCTTCCTCCGCGGCGACCAGGCCGAGCGCGGTCCAGTCGAGATCGGCATGGCCGCGGGCAATTCCCGTGATGAGCCGGTCTCGCACCACATCGACCGACGGCATCGGGGCGCCGGCGGTTTCCGCCTCAGCAAGCGCCAGACGCACATCCTTGAGCACGAGAGGCATCACAAATCCGGGCGCGTAGGACTGTCTGACAATCTTGTCGCCATAGATTTTGTGCGCGCGCCCGCCGAACATCGTGCTTGTCATGATGTCGACGAACAGTTGGGGATCGAGTCCGCGCTTGAGGGCCACGGCGACGACTTCGCCCAACATCTCGAGCGTAGTCGCGGTCATCATGTTGCCAAGCAGCTTGATGAGGTTTGCGTGCGATGGATCGGCGCCGACGACAAACGTCTTTTGTCCGAGGCTGTCGAACAGCTTCTGACAGCGCTCGACATCGTCTGGCGCTCCGGCGGCGATGATGAACAGCTCGCGCGCCTTGGCGGCGTCCGGATTTCCAAAGACCGGCGCAGCGACGTACCCCTGCCCGCGGCGCCCATGCTCGGCGGCGAGGTGAGATGCAGTGGGTGTGCTGATTGTGCTCATCGAAAGATGGATGGCGCCGCGCTTCAATCCCAAGGCGAGACCCGGGGCGCCGGCGTCTTCCCGTCCGAGCACGACGCCGCGAACGGCGGCGTCATCCGGCAGCATGGTAACGACGACCTCGCAATCGAAGAGGTCGCTGAACTCCATTGTGGGTTCGAGACCGAGCGTTGCGAGCCTGTCCATCTGGTCTGGGCGACGGACATAGGCAATGACCCGGTGTCCGGCGGGGACGAGGTTTGCAGCCATCGCCGTCCCCATGTGACCGAGCCCGACAAACCCGATTTGCACTCTTAGCCGTCCGGCGGCCGGAGGGCTCCGCTGGCGACGCCTTGGGGCTGGCGATCGGGGAGACGGATTGGTCTTTGAACATTTGTGTCGCCTTCTGATTGAGCGCCTCGCTCGATAGATGGCTCATCGGCCGGAGTAAGCCTTCCAGGCCCTAGCGCCCTTCTTCCGACATGCGGCGGGCGATTTCGCGAATATCGACGCGATCGATGCCGATGTCGTGCAGCTCGTGATCCGAATAGCCGGCAAGCTCCTGGACGACGTTCCTGTAAGTCCGGCGTCGCCGGAAAAAACGCGTGAGCGAGGACATTTTCACGACGGTCTCCTTTGTGTGATTCGAATGGGGATGTGTGATTCGAACGGGGATGAATGTGTCGCGGTTAGCAGCGTTGTGTCGTTGCTTAATTTACGGTCGCCGCCCAGCCGTTCCATTCACCATTGGTAGACCGCGATGCATTCTTCGTTTCGTGAAACCAAACCTTCGTATGATCCGTTCGCCTTCCACCGCGCCCGCCGTTCAGGGCCGCGGGAAACTGGTCGCCGAACAGCGGTCCGCGACCGCGGGAATCAAGCCGGCGCCGGCAGGGTGAACTGGAAGACAGCGCCGTGCGGCAGATTGGGTGAGGCCCACAGTCGACCGCCATGCGCGTCGACGATCGAACGACAGATCGACAATCCCATCCCCATGCCTTCCGGCTTGGTGGTGAAGAATGCCTCAAAGAGCCTGTCCGCCCCCGCCGGATCGAGCCCTGGGCCGGAATCCGCGACCGCAACGAGCACACTCCCGGATTCGCCATTCGCGGATCTGATTTGCAGCTGCCGCTGGCCGTTCATGGGATCCGCCATCGCCTCAATCCCGTTCATCATCAAATTCAGCACGACCTGTTGAAGCTGGACCCGATCGCCGAGAACGGAGCCGAGATTGGAGGCCAGCGAGGTTTCAATCCGGACGGCATGGCGGCGGAACTCGGCGCCCATGAGGACGATCACCTCCCGGATCACGTCGTTGATGTCGAGCGGGACCATCTCGGGCGTCGACTTCCGTGTCAGGGCGCGGACGCTCTTGATGATGTCGGCTGCGCGGAGGCCGTTTCTGACGATGCGCGTCGCGGCCTCCCGCGCCTCGTCGATATTCGGCTGGTCTGCTTCGAGCCAGAGGAGGCAAGCGTCCGCATTGGTGATGATTGCGGCAAGCGGTTGATTGACCTCATGCGCGATCGATGCCGTGAGCTGGCCCATCGTACTCAGTCGCGAGGCCCGCTCGAGATCAGCCAGTGCAGTTCGCAGGGCCTCCTCTCCAAGGCGACGCTCTGTGACGTCCATGACCGTGCCGATGAATTCGGGGCCGTTGGCGGCTATATGCCCTAAGCTATGCACATATTTTGTCACGCGATCGGGCGTTACGATGCGAAAGTCGCATTCGAAGTCGCTGCCGTCCCGAACCGCTCTTTGCAATATGTCCTCGAAGGCCGCGCGATCCTCGGGATGAATCCTGTCCGCAAAGACCGAGTAGGACGGCGTCGTTACATTTGGATCCAATCCGAAAATGCGAAAATGCTCGGCCGACCACGACACTTCTCCTGTGGTTACGTTCCATGCCCAGCTTCCGGTTCGGCTGATTCTCTGGCCTTCAGCCAGAAAGGCCTCGCTTCGGCGGAGCTCGTCCTCCGCGCGCCGACGTTTCGCGTTTTCGCGCTCGAGCGCAGTCCTGGCTAAGTGCTGTTCGGTCACGTCGACGAGCGTGCCCACGAACTCGACGACCTCGCCGTCCTCGTCGACGACAGGATGTCCGACGCTATGATGATAGCGGAGGCTCCCGTCCGGCAACGAAAATCGCCATTCGACCTCGAAATCCCTCTTTTCCCGGATTGCGGCGTCGACAATCTGGATGAAATTGGCGCGATCTTCCGGAAGAATCCGCTGAAGGACCGTCTCGAAGGACTTCGTGTCCTTGGCCGGAGCCAGGCCAAAAATCCTGTAGTTCTCCGGAGACCAATAGACGTTCTCACGGCGCGCGACGTTCCAGGCCCAGCTGCCCGTGTGCGTCAGCCTTTGTCCTTCCTCAAGATACGCTTCGATGCGGCGCAATTCTGCCTCCACCCGCGCGCGATCGGCTCGTGTGCGGATCGTGATCACCCCGTAGGCCAGGTCATTGGCGAGTTCAGTGAAATGCGAACGCGTATGCTCGTCGAAAGCGTGGGGCCGGTCGGCGTAGAGGGTGAGGGCGCCGAACGCCACCCAGTCGGACTTCAGCGGCAGCGCGAGGGAGGACCGATAACCGCGCCTGAGCGCCTCATCCCGCCAGCGCCGGAACCGCGGATCGGTCGCGATGTCATCAGTCGAGTAGGGCTCGCCGGTTCGAATGGCGACGGCCGTGGGCCCGTGCGCGGTGTGGGCCTTCGCCGACGCAAGCTCGATGCCATCGAGATATCCGTCGTCGAATCCAGCGTGCGCGAACCGCCTCCACGCCGCATTCACGTCTCGATAGCCGACCCAGGCCATTCGCATCCCGCCGTCTTCGACCAGGATTCGGCAGATGGCCTCCGCCAGCTCGAGCTCCTCCGTAGCGCGCACCAGCGCCTCGTTGCAGCGATTGATGGTTCGCAGGGTGCGGTTGGCCGCGCGGAGCTGTTCTTCGACGCGCATGCGCTCCGCAATTTCAACCAGCAGCCTTTCTTTCGTGGGCTCGTGGGACTTCACGGGAATGTATCCTCGTGCAGAAGGCGGCTCGCGGGTCCCGCGCGACCGGATGGTCGGCTCCGCGCGACCGGGCGTTGATCGCCGCCGCGCCGCCGAACTCCCCGTGCTTCGGAGAAAATTTCCGATTGCCAAGCGCAAGGCAACTCAAACTTATGAGAACTCTCATCTGAAGTCAACGGAGGCCGGCATCCCCGGGGGGGCGACCGGACGCTTGCGGCCAGATCGGCCTCAATGAGAGGCTTGTTCAGGGAAACTCCTCAGCCGCTGGCGTGGACTTCAGCGCGGCTGCGCTGCGAGAGCATGGCGCAGCAACTCTACCACAGCCCCGCAGCGAAATGGTTTTTCGAGAAGTGCGAGCGCGCCTCCGGCTTGGGCCCGACTCCGAATGGCCGTTTCGGGAAACGCCGTGATGAAAATGATTGGAATGCGGCTTCCCTGGGCGACCAGGCGATCCTGAAGATCAAGGCCGCTCATGCCGGGCATCTGCACGTCGGTGATCAGGCAGGCGCTGTCGTCAACCCGTGGCGAGCGCAGGAAATCGTCAGCCGATTCGAACACGCAGGCGACGAAGCCAAGCGACCTCACAAGACTCTCCATCGCGGCGCGTACTGACGCGTCGTCGTCGACAATCGAAACGATCTGAGCCTTCGACACGCGGACTATATCCCTTCTGCGCTAAAGCCGGGAAAGAACGGCCAGCGCAAAGCCAACACCCTCCTCATGCGCCGAGCAGCTGAACAATGAAATCATACAGACGTTTATCTCGTGGATTTCTCCGTATGATGCAGCTCGAGGGCTTCGGCTGCCCTCACGAGGTCCGCCAGGGACCGTACGCCCATCTTCCTCATGATGTGGCCTCGGTGGATCTTGACGGTGATTTCACTGAGTCCGAGTTGCCCGGCCACTTGCTTGTTCATCAATCCTGCCGTGACAAGCGCCATGATCTCGCGCTCGCGGGTGGTGAGCGACTCGAACAGCCCGCGCAATTCGGCAAGCGACTTTTCGTTATCACGTCGCTTCCGGTCCCGTTCGATCGCCTGCGCGACCGCATCGAGCATGTCCTGATCGCGGAACGGCTTGGTCAGGAAATCGACCGCTCCAGCCTTCATCGCCCTCACCGACATGGGGATGTCGCCATGACCCGTCATCATGATGATGGGGACGTTGATGTTCGCCTTGGCCAACTGGGTCTGGAAGTCGAGGCCGCTCACGCCGGGCAACCTGATATCGAGCACAAGGCAGCACGGCGACTCCGGAAGCTTGTGCTTCAGGAATTCCGCCGTCGAGCCGAACAGTCTCGGGCTGAGCCCAACCGATCGAAACAAGCTGCTCAGCCCCTCGCGAACTTCCTGGTCATCATCGACGACGAAGACGATTGGCAATTCAGGGAGCGCGTCAATCTGTCCGGGCGGCCTTCGCTGCGTCACGAGGACTCGCTCCTTCGCCAGGGCTGGGCCAAGGGGATGGTCGCGCCGCCCGTGTGTCGCAGGGAAGCCCGCAGCCCTCCTTCGTGGCTTCGACGTTCAAACAGCAAATTGAAAGTCCAATTCCTGTGCTGCCGGGATCGATCGTGAGAATGCCATTGAACTCGGCTTAAGTCGACTTCACTGGCGCGTTACCGGTTCCAGCGGAGACCTCGACCGTTGCTCGCCTCCTGTTCCATCGGCAGATTCACAACCATACGTAGGTTTGGTCCAGCGAAACGAACACGTCATCGCGATCTACCCGTGTAGGATGGAATAATGCAGCCGCGAGCGTAAATCGGCGAACGTTACGACGTTACGAAGGAGGATTTCGTCATGCTGCACAATCGAGACGAATTGGATAGTCTGCTGAAGCAGGCGTTCGACGAAGGGGTTAGCTGGCCAGTCGAGCGCTCGTCACTCATGGCGCTCTCGGATTTGGGCCTCACCGCTGAACAGATCGCGCGGTATTTCTCCGTCGATCCGGTGGTGGTTCGAGAATCCCTCAGTCGATAGTCGATCTGGCTAAAAGCACGATTTCGCCAAATGCATTTCGAGGAGCGGGCCATGCGTGCGATACGGTTCGAGGTTTTCGGCGATCCGTCGGTTCTCGAGTTGGTGGAGCTGGCTGCGCCGGCTTTAGACGCAGGCACGGCATTGGTGCGGGTCATGGCGGCTTCGATCAATCCGAGCGACGTCAAAAATGTTGCCGGAACGATGAAGCAGACAACATTGCCGCGAATTCCCGGCCGGGATTTCGCCGGCGTGGTCGAGGCCGGTCCGGCCCAATGGATCGGAGCGGAGGTTTGGGGGACGGGCGGCGACGTCGGGATTACCCGCGACGGAACCCATGCCGAGATGATCGCCGTGCCGACGGCGAGCTTGCGCCGCAAGCCAGGCCCGCTCAGCTTTGACGAGGCGGCTTCGGTTGGGGTCAATTACATGGCCGCCTGGTTGGGCATCGAAGCTGCGGGCCTCAAGGCCGGGGAGACCGTGCTGCTGATCGGCGCTGGAGGGGGCGTCGGCAGCGCCGCCGCCCAGATCGCCCGGCGCCTCGGCGCCCGCGTGATCGGCGCCGAGAGGCGCGCGCCGCGCCCGGACGCGCCCATTCGCGCCATCGCGGAGAAGTTGATCGTCGGCGCGGAGGACCTGCCGGCAGAGGTTCGCGCGGCCACCGCCGGAAAGGGCGCGGATGTGGTCCTCGATCTCGTCGGCGGCGTCATGTTCCGCAGCGCCCTCAACAGTCTCGCCTTGCGCGGCAGGCTGGTCGAAATCGCCTCGACCGGCCAGCGCGAAGTGAGTTTCGACCTGGTCGATTTCTATCACAACGAAAGCCGGCTCTTCGGCGTGGACACGCTCAAGCGCGACCTCACGGCGTCGGCGGAGGCGCTCGACGCGCTGACGCCCGGATTTGACGCGGGCGACTACCGTTCCGCGCCGATTGAGGAGACCTGCGGGCTCGGCGGGGCGCAGGAGGCCTACCGCCAGGTGGCGGCGGGCGCAGCCGGGCGCATCGTGCTGCGTCCGCAGGAATAGGGAAGCGCTCATGACCGGATATTTCATCTCCCTCTGCATGGGCCTGGCTGTCGGCGTGGCTTATGCACTCGTTCAGGTTCGCTCTCCGGCCCCGCCGCTGATCGCGCTGGTGGGCCTGTTGGGCATGGTGCTGGGGGAGCAAGCCATCGACATGGCGAAACGCTATCTCCCGCCCTCTCAGATTTCGCCCGACCAGCGCCCTGGCGATGTCCGGGGGCATCGTTAGCGCGGCTGTCGGATTGCGCCCGGAAGCGCTCTTCGATCGCCTAAACCGGCGCAGACAACCCGCGAGACTGATTTAGGCCAAAATCCTCAGTTAATGTTTGCGCACGGCGTAGCCTCGCGCTTGTCGTGTGAGAGGACGATTCAGATGAGAATCCTTATCGGCGCCCTGCTGCTTGCTGCAGAGTCCGGCAATGGCTCAGGATTGCCAAATCATCAACGGCGCAGTCAGCTGCGGCAATAGCGCAATTACCGGACAGGCCTACGGGAATCAATTATATCTTAGCAATGGAACAACTGGAACACGTTACGGAAACCAATCGTATTTCAGTGATGGGACGACTGCCACGACCTATGGGAATAAGTCCTATTTGTCCAACGGAAAGGTCTGCCAGCAATATGGTGGCCAGTTTTACTGCAACTGAGCGACCGTTATTGCCGCAGTCTGAGAGGAGACTCGCGGATTTAAGCTCGGGAGAGCCACGCCTCGTGGCGAGGTCCCAGCCCGCCTGACGGATTAGACCACTCGGCAGCTGTAAGAAGGGTGTGATCCCGCTCACAGCGCGCCGGCTGGCTCGACCCGATACGTCGCGGGTCGTCCCGAGGGACGTGATCGAGCTCCGGCTGGACGGCTTCGGGCCGCGTGCTTCCTGCCGGGCCTGTTGGACTGTTGCGGGGGCAAGCATGACACGCCATTTCGACCGCCGCGCGATCGAACGCGCCGCGGTCATGCTCAAAGTCGCCGATCGCTATTCCGGCGACGAGCTCGACGCAGCGCTCATGGCGGCGCGACGCGCAATCGAATTCAGCCTCAAAGAAATCAGCGACGCGGCCAGCGCGGGCCGCGCTATGTTTGAAGCGATCGACGCCGCCCGCTCGATCCTGCGCAACAGAGCCTGACGGCAGCGCGGCTCGCCGCTCGCCGGAACAGAACGACCGCAGGCCCCGTCAATCCGGAATCTTCCATCGGCGGTTCAATTCCTCTTACGCCATGATCGCGCGCGTGCGACGGTGCGATAGGACGCTCGCGGGCGCGAAGGGCGTCAAAGCTGCGATACTATCGACAATCCAATCCTAGTCGCCCATGCGCGTGACCGATAGGGATGCCATCGCGCCTGGACCACTCGCCGACGTACTCGCGATTGCAGCCGCCAAGCTGATAATGTTGGCCATCGATGTGGTAGACGACGTCGCACTTTTCGGAACCCCGCGCTTCGACCGCGGCGGCCGGCACTTCTCGAATTTCAGACGGGGTGAAGGCTACGCCGCCTTCCAGGGCGCGGCACGTCAGAGCAACGGCCAGCGTCGGCGCCCCAAGGACCCACACGCCGCCGATCGAGGCGACGGTTGCCAAAACCGCTCGACTGGAGCGCATCCGCTCGCCCTCCTGTGCTGCCTATACCGGGCATCTTACGCTGCGATCGCGACCTCGTGATTGCGGCCGTGCCAGACCCCGGCCTGCGCATCCCGCCACGTGAACACGACGCTCTCCCCCGCCGTCATGCCCTCAGTCCAAATTTCTGCCACGTGCAGGCCGAGGCCCGTGTCGCGGGTGGCGATTTCGGCCTGGGTGCGCCAGGCGTCTCGCGTATAGAGCACGATCGACGCTTGCGGCAGGTCCAGGCGCAGGATGCGCCCGGCGGGAATTCGGGGGACCGGGCAGTCGGGCCGCCAAGGGCGGCAACGCGCTTGCTGCTTGCCTTGCGCGTAGCGCCGCACAGTGTGCGGCGGCATGTCGAACACCGCCCCGTCCGCCAGCGATCGCACCAGCTTCACGTATTCCGCATGCGCCCACACCAGCGGCATGGCCGAGCCGGACGGCTCGCCCGGCGCGAGTCCGCGGGCCGGGATCGGCGGACCGTCCCACACCTGCTCGGGTATGAGCCCGCCGGGACTGGTCTGGGCCTCGATCGTGGCGAGCAGCAACTCAGCCTCTGCGCGCCGGCCGGCAGACAGCGCGTAGTGCGCCCGCTCGCCGGCCAGCAGCGGCCAGGCGCGACCGATGCCGACGCCGTTGAACGGTCGGCCGTCCTCACGTTCCCCGTAGCCGTCGAGATTGTAGCGCCTCCATCCGGGTCCATTCGGGAGCTCGACCTTCAAGAGCCCGTCGATGACCCTGATCGTGTCGAGGATGCGCGGATCGCCTGGCGCGCGCAGACCGAAACGAACAAGCGCCAGCGCATCGGTTGAGACGAGCGCGTCGGCGGACACCAGTCCCGATCCCAATTCATGGTTGCGCACCTGAACCAGCCCGTGCAGGTCCGGGCCTTCGGTCTCGGGCAACTCCGGCGCGATGCGGATATAATAGCCCGCCACGCCAGCCTCGGGGGCGAGCGGCCCATCCTTGACATAGAGCCAGTCTTCGATCTGCTCGTTCCAGGCGTCGGCGGTGTCGCGGAACAGCGCAGGCAGGTTCTCGATCTCCAGCGCCTCGCCGATCTCGGCCGCTGCAAGCAGCGCGGCGATCGCCACCGCGACCGTGAATGGCGTGTATCCGGCGTTCTCCTCCCAGCGGTCCTGCTTGGTCCTCGGGCCGTTGCTCATAACGTACCCGGCGGCGCTTTTGACCATTGGCCAATAGTCCTGCAGTTCCGGACGCCGCAGCGCCCCTTTGAGCCACGCGAGGCCAAGGAGCAGCATCGGAAAGGCGCATTCATCGAGCTGGACGCCGCCCCAATAGGCCGAGCCGTCGAGCCAGCAATTTTGCGGCCAGGATCCGTCGGCCTCGTGCGTCGCCCTGAGGTAGCGCAGGATGCGGCGCACCCCCGTTTCATCCCCGCAGGCCAGAAGTGCGCCGGCCGTCTCGCAGAGGTCGCGCGGCCAGACCAGATGGTAGCCTCCGAGATCGTCGTCGCTCTTGCTGAATCCCCATGGAATCGAGAGGCTGGCGATGACGCCGCCGGGGAACGTCGGCGTCTCGTGGCTGTGCAGGATGGCCGTGCTGACGCGATACATGTTGTGTCCGCGCGCCCGCCGCTCCAGCGTGCGCAACTCAGCCTGCCATGCGCGCCACCCCGCGGCGTAATCGTTGAGGATTGTTTCAAACGGCGTCTGCAGGGACTTCCGCGCGTGAAAGGCGGCTTCGGCGGCCGTGAGGCCGAAGCCGAGCGCAAGATGCGCGAGGCCGTCCACGCCGGTCGCCAGCTCTGCCGTCAGAGCGACGTTGCCGTCGGTGGCAGTGTCGTACTGCATGAGCCGGCGATTGTGATAGAGCAGCTGCCATCCGTCCGACGCCCCGACGAAGCCGACGGAGCTTGCGAGAAACGGCTGGTCGGCCGCCATTGCCAATCGCGTGCCGGCGCCCTCGGCGAACAGCATCGGATAGCCTTTGTATTCGCCGCGCCAGCCGGTGTTGTGGGCCCCGCCGTTGACCAGATGCGGCGCCAGCAGCGCGAACAGGCGCAAGGCGCCGTCGCCCAGGTTTTCGAGCCGGATCTCCATCAGCACCGCGTCGCTGCGCGGGTCGCAGATCACGCGCTTGATGATGCGGAAACGGCCGCCGAGATGCGTGCTCGTGAGCAGAAAAGCCGGCACGCCGTCTTCGAGCAACTCCACCTCAGAGGTGCAGTCCCGCTTTTCTTCGGCGAAGAAGCTGTCGTTGTCGGTGACGATGAGTCCGAGGTCGCGGATGCAGGCCTGGTCGACCCGCGGATAGTAGACTTCGTTGAGGATGCCGTGGCTGATGGTGAACCAGACGCGACTGGTGTCGGAGAGCGCCGTGCCGATTCCGCTCTTGGCGCTCGAGGTCCATCGCGGCCAAATTCCTGGCGATCCGGGCGCCTCAACCATCGTTTCTCCCCATGCAGAACTGGGGGCCACATTATGCGCGGAACGCCCGTTCGTCACGCGGACTGCGTCCCTCCACACTGTAGGGCGGGGTCGGCGACCCCGCCGGCGGCCTCGCCGAGGCCGCCCTACATGCCGCGCTCGCCCCTCAATACCGATAATGCTCCGGCTTGAACGGCCCGCTCTGCGGCACGCCGAGGTACTTCGACTGCTCGGGCGTCATCTTGGTCAGCTTCACGCCGATCTTGGCCAGGTGCAGCGAGGCGACTTTCTCGTCGAGGTGCTTCGGCAGCGTGTAGACCTGCTTGCCGTACTGGCCGGGCTTGGTGAAGAGCTCGATCTGCGCCAGCGTCTGGTTGGTGAACGAAGCCGACATCACGAACGACGGATGGCCGGTCGCGTTGCCCAGATTGACGAGGCGGCCTTCCGACAGAAGGATGATCTTCTTGCCGTCGGGAAACTCGATCTCGTCGACCTGCGGCTTGACGTTGTTCCACTTCAGGTTGCGCAACCCCGCGACCTGGATCTCCGAATCGAAGTGGCCGATGTTGCAGACGATCGCCCGGTCGTGCATCGCACGCATATGATCGAGCGTGATCACGTCGACGTTGCCGGTGGCGGTGACGAAAATGTCGGCGCGCGGGGCGGCCTCGTCCATCGTCGTGACTTCGTAACCCTCCATCGCCGCCTGAAGGGCGCAGATCGGGTCGACTTCGGACACCATGACCCGGCAGCCGGCGTTGCGTAGGGATGCGGCCGAGCCCTTGCCGACGTCGCCGAAGCCCGCGACCATCGCCACCTTGCCCGCCATCATCACGTCGGTGCCGCGGCGGATGCCGTCGACCAGCGACTCGCGGCAGCCGTAAAGGTTGTCGAACTTCGACTTGGTGACGCTGTCGTTGACGTTGATCGCCGGCCACAGCAGCTTGCCTTCCTTGGCCATCACATAGAGGCGATGGACGCCTGTCGTCGTTTCTTCGGTCACCCCGCGGATCGAGGCCGCGTTCTTCGCATACCAGCCGGGCTTCGCCTTCAGCCGCGCCTTGATCGCGGCGTAAAGCACCTCTTCCTCTTCGTTCGAGGCGCTGTCGAGAAACTTCACATCGCCCTGCTCGGCGCGAAGGCCGAGATGGATGAGAAGCGTTGCGTCGCCGCCGTCGTCGAGGATCATGTTCGGCGAACCCCCGTCCGACCATTCGAAGATACGGTGGGTAAAGTCCCAATAGTCCTCGAGGCTTTCGCCCTTGACCGCGAACACCGGCGTTCCGGCAGCCGCGATCGCGGCGGCCGCGTGATCCTGGGTCGAATAGATGTTGCAGGAAGCCCAGCGCACGTCGGCGCCGAGCGCTTTCAGCGTTTCGATGAGAACCGCGGTCTGGATCGTCATGTGCAGCGACCCGGCGACCCGGGCCCCTTTGAGCGGCTGCGTCTTCGCGAATTCGGCGCGGGTCGCCATCAGGCCAGGCATTTCGGTCTCTGCGATGGCGATTTCCTTCCGCCCATAGGCGGCAAGGCCGATGTCGGCGACGGCGTAATCAGCGGCTTTGGTCATGGCGGCGGGATCCCGGTTCAATTTCGGCGCTTCAATACCAGCGCCCGACGCATCAGGCAATCAACATATAAGCAAGTCTTTATATCATTTTCGGACGAACCGGCCCCTGCTCAGCGGGCACAGCTAAAGCGACAGATTTTGGCGCCTAACCCTCTGAAAGATCACGGCAGGCGCCAAAAGTGCAGGGCCAAGCGCATCGACGCGCGACCCGCCTGACTATGGCGGTTCGCCTACTGGCAACGCTTTGATCTTTCGAGGCAATCAGACACAGAGAAGCCGGCGCCCTCATCGCCGCCGCCTGGCGAGCCGATGGACAACCTGCCACTAACGTTCATATCGGAATGAGATTTGCCTAGACTATAAATCCCCGTACAAGCAAAAAGTGAGCCGCGTTCTGGAAGGCGGCCGAGCACGGCGACGGGCAGCGGGGTGTGATGGCGTTATCGGCTAAATTGACGATGCGACAGGGCCAGACGATGGTCCTGACGCCGCAGCTGCTTCAGGCGATCAAGCTCTTGCAGATGCCAAACGTCGAATTGAGCTCCTTCATCGAGAACGAACTGGCGAGCAACCCCCTGCTGGAGCGGGCCGAGGAACGCGAAAGCCTCACTCAAGAAGCACACGAGGGCGAACCCGCCGCGCCGGCCGCAGAACCCTCGCTCGAGCCGGGCGACTGGGCGTCCGAAACGCTCGAAACCGACGTCGGGGGGCTTGCCGCCAACCTCGGCACCGAGCTCGACAACGCGTTCGATTCCGATCGGCCGGCGCCGGCTGCGCCGGCCCCGGCTTCCGACGGCCTGTCGGCGAACTGCTGGACCGGCGTTGGCGGCGGCGGGGGCTTCGATGTCGGCGACCATCCGGACCTCGAAGCCTACGTGGCCGAGGCGTTGTCGCTCCGAGAACACCTCGAACGCCAGGCGGCCATACTCCTCAACGAGCCGGCGGAGAGGCTGATCGGCGCTGCGCTGATCGACGGCCTGGACGAGGCGGGATATTTCGTCGGTTCATTGGAGGACGTCGCCGAGAAACTCGGAACAACCGCCGAAAACGTCGAAGCTGTGCTGATTCGGATGCAGGCTCTGGAGCCGACCGGCATCTTCGCGCGCAGTCTCGCCGAATGCCTGACCCTTCAGCTGCGCGAGCGCGACCGTTTCGATCCGGCGATGCAAGCCCTGATCGAAAATCTTCCTGCGCTCGGCAAGCGCGACTACCAGCTGCTGCGCCGCGTCTGCGGAGTCGACGACGAAGATCTTATCGACATGATCTCCGAGATCAGACGCCTGGAGCCAAAGCCGGGACGCGCATACGGCGAGGCTCCTGGCGCGCCGGCAATCCCCGACGTCTACGTCACCGCAGCCCCCGACCGGACCTGGCGGGTGGAGCTCAACAGCCAGGCGCTGCCGCGCGTCCTCGTCAATGAGGTCTATGCCGCGACTATTCGGCGAGGCGCCAAACGGGACGAGGACAAACAATATGTCTCCGCGCAGCTCCAGTCCGCGAATTGGCTGACGAAGAGCCTCGAGCAGCGCGCCCGCACCATCCTGAATGTGGCGAGCGAGATCGTCCGCCGACAGGACGCCTTTCTCATTGAGGGCGTGTCCGGTCTGAAGCCGCTCAATCTGAAGATGGTCGGCGAGGCGATCGGAGTTCATGAGTCCACGGTCTCGCGTGCGACCGCGCACAAGTTCATTCAGACGCCGCGCGGTCTTTTCGAGATGAAGTATTTCTTTACGGCGTCCATCGCCTCCGACTCGGGTCAGGCGCATTCGGCCGAGGCGGTCCGCCAGCGCATCCGCCAGATGATCGATGAAGAAAACCCCGGCGACGTTCTGTCCGACGATCTGATCGTGGAGCGCCTGCGCAAGGCTCATATTGTCGTCGCAAGGCGCACCGTCGCAAAATACCGCGATAGCCTGAAGATCCCTTCTTCCGTCGAAAGACGAAAGCTGAAGACCTCGCCCTTCAGCCCGCGGCATCTGCGCG
Organism: uncultured Alphaproteobacteria bacterium; assembly: GCA_963787135.1. Classification (GTDB taxonomy): domain Bacteria; phylum Pseudomonadota; class Alphaproteobacteria; order Rhizobiales; family Beijerinckiaceae; genus Roseiarcus. Next base: position 23,167 of record CAWBBW010000022.1, read on the forward strand.
ACGAATCGATCGCCGCCGAAGTGTGAGGCTCGATGCGTCCCTTGTGGAGCCGCTTGGCGCCACGATTGACATCGCCGCGACAGGCTCCTAACCCTTCCGCCGAAACCGTCGCTGGGGCTTGTGCCCGGCGAGGCGGAGAGGGCAGGCGAAGGCGCGCCGGGAACCGCGAATTGTGAGCAGCAGCGAACAAAGACCCTGCTCGATCGAATGATATAAGGCCATTCATTGATGAGCTTGAGAGTGTCCGGAAAGAACCTCGATATCGGGGAGTCTTTGCGTCAACATGTGCTGGACAAAGTGCAGGATATGATTGCCCGTTATTTTGACGGTTCGGTCGGCGGCCACGTCGTGATCTCACGTGAAGGGTCAGGTTATCGTTCGGACTGCACGCTGCGGCTGAGTTCGGGCGTACAGCTCCACGCTGAAGGGCGAGCCCACGAGCCCTACCCCTGTTTCGAACAGGCCGCGAGCAAGATTGAGGGGCGCCTGCGCCGCTACAAGCAACGTCTCAAGGGCCATGCGGCTGTTCTTGCCGGCAGTGGCAAGCGCAAAGTCGCGAACTATATGGTGGAGTCGCTCGGGGAGCAGGAAGAACCTGTCGAGGGTTTCAATCCGGTCGTCGTGGCCGAAGGAACGGAGGCGCTGAAGTCCCTTTCGGTGGCGTCCGCCGTGGCCGAACTCGATCTGACCGGGTTGCCCGTCGTTGTGTTCGAGAACGCGGGGAGCGGACGGGTGAATATCGTTTATCGGCGTCGCGACGGCGCCATCGGATGGCTCGACCCGCATTAGGAAAGTCGCCGAGCGAGACGATTACCGAACATTCGGAACGCAAATGTCGTTATCCCAACTCATCAAGCCGGACGCGGTGCTTTCAGCGCTTCGGGTGAATGGCAAGAAGCAGGCCTTGCAGGAAATGAGCGAACGCGCAGCGCTCGTTTCCGGCCTTCCAGCGCGCGAGATCTTCGATTCGCTTTTGCAGCGAGAGCGGCTTGGATCGACCGGCGTCGGCGACGGGGTCGCCATTCCGCATGGCAAGCTCGCCAAATGCGAGCACATTTTTGGCGTCTTCGCGCGTCTAGAGCGCGCGATCGATTTCGACGCGCCGGATGGTTTGCCGGTCGATCTCATTTTCATGCTGATCGCCCCGGAGTTGGCTGGGGCGGACCACCTGAAGGCGCTGGCCATGAGCGCGCGTCTTCTGCGCAATCCCTCGGTCGCCGCTCAGTTGCGCGCCACTCGTGACCCTGCGGCGCTCTATTCGCTTTTGACGATGGCGCCGACGTCGCACGCTGCCTGATCTCCCGGAGATTGATCGTGAAAGCCCGCGTCACCGTCACGTTGAAGCCCGGAGTTCTCGATCCGCAAGGAAAGGCGATCGAAGGGGCGCTGCGCTCGCTCTCGATCGAGGGCGTTTACGCCGTCCGCCAGGGCAAGGTCTTCGACGTCGAGATTGACGAGGAGGATCGCGAGCGAGCGCGCGCTACGCTGGGCGAGGCCTGTGAGCGGCTGCTCGCGAACACAATCGTCGAGAATTACGCGATCGAGATCGCCAAGACCCCATGAACGCCGCGGTCATTCTCTTCCCCGGGTCCAATCGCGAGGGCGACGCTGCGCGCGCGCTGCGCCGGGCGACGGGGCGAGCGCCCGTTATTGTCTGGCACGCCGATCACGACCTGCCGTCCGGAACGGATCTGGTGGTGCTGCCCGGCGGATTTTCCTACGGCGACTATCTGCGGTGCGGCGCAATCGCGGCCCGGGCGCCGATCATGAGAGCGGTGAGCGCTCACGCGGCCCGCGGGGGATTGGTGCTCGGCATCTGCAACGGCTTTCAGATTCTCTGTGAGGCGGGCCTGCTGCCCGGCGTTCTGTTGCGCAACGCCAATCGACGGTTCATCTGCAAGTTTCAGCACTTGCGGGTCGAGAACGTCGGCGCGAAGTTCACCCGAGGCTACGCGCCCGGGCAAGTCGTTCGCTTCGCCATCGCGCACGGCGAGGGGAATTTTGAGGCCGACGACGAAACTCTCAAGACGATCGAAGGCGAGGGACAGGCGGCGTTCCGGTACTGCGACGCCGACGGCAGGGTCGACAAGGCGTCGAACCCGAACGGTTCCCAACACAGCATCGCCGGCGTCTTCAACAGCCGGTTCAACGTGCTTGGCCTGATGCCGCACCCGGAAAATCTGATCGACCCGCTGACAGGCGGCGTGGACGGGCGGCCCCTTTTCGACGCTCTTGCGGCGTGAAGCGGCCAAGTTTTCAACAGCATAGTTAATCATTTGTTCAATATTTTTGCGGATGACAGGTTCTTGTCATAGTGCGTGAACGCAAGTCCGGCATTGTCGCTGCTCAAAGGATGCGCGACCCATGGCTGATTCGCTCGACAGGCTCTATTTTGCGGTCCTCGAGGCGCGCGACCGCAGCCCGTCGGTCTCGCGAACGTCGAAATTGTTCCGCGACGGCGTGCAGAAAATGGCGAAGAAGCTGGTCGAGGAGGCGATCGAGGTCGGCCTCGACGCCGTTCAGATGAACCGCGAGTCGGTCATCCTCGAGAGCGCCGATATGTTCTACCACCTTGCTGTCGTCTGGGCTGAGTGCGGCGTCACTCCGGCCGAGGTGATGGGCGAAATCGATCGGCGCGAGCGCCTCTATGGCATCGCCGAGAAGCTGCCCAAGCATGCGGGCGCGGCGCAGATCAGGCGGATGACGCCGTTCTCGACGAGGCGCAAGGCCGCCTCCTAGTCGTCCTCTCCAGACGGGTTCGCGGCTTGAGCTGGGAGCGGGCCGACCATAATAACGTATACGAATTGTTTTTTAAAACTTGCGCGGACTTTCGTTTCTGCTTTCCCGAGCTTTCCTTTTCTTGCTTTTATTTTCATTCCCTCCTTCGAATCGGGGCTTTTCAATGGGTTACGCGCGTTGAGGCGCAAAAATAATTTTTCTGACCGCCTTGGGCTCAATTCGACCGAACGACGCGTCAAATCGCGCCGCACCACCCAGCCGGACAACTTTGATCCTCATGCTGGATTGTAAACGATTTTCTGCTTTTCAGCAAGAAATATCGTTGCCATCAAAGGGCCGGCGTCAACAATCCAACGCCAGGTTCCCCAAGGATTCGACCAGAGCGTTGGTCGTTACGATTTGGGGCGCGCCCTATCCCCAAGTTTCGGCTGCCGGCGTAGGGACGCCCCCGCCAGACCCAGGGCCCCGACCATCATCAACGCCCAGGTCGAGGGCTCCGGAACCTGCGGGACCGGGAACGGGAGGCCCTGGCTGGTGAACTGCGGCAGGCCCGGGGGGTCCAGATTCTGGGTCGAGGGGTCGACAATCTGGGTCTGATTGTCCGGCTCCGTCAGCGTGACGATGTCATAGTAGGCCGCCCAGTCGCCGGCGCCCGCCGTCGCATCGGCGTAAAAGATTGCAGCCAGAGCGTCGGCGTTGGCCTCGCTGGGCGACCAGCTATACGAGAAGGTCGGGTATTCGACCTGCCAGATCGCCAACTGGATTGCCGCCCCGACGTCGTTGGCCGTGTATCCGGACGGCGGAGCGTTGACGAGCGCGTCGCCGTTCTCCACCAGAGCGCCGATCTGTCCGATCTGCGCGTTGGACAGCGGATTGGGCCCGCCGGCCGAGACTGGGGCGCTGTCGTTGGTCAGCGACCCGATGACGAACGTCCCGCTCATGTTGAGATAATCGTACAGGTCGACGCACCATGTATCGATGTCGCCGCTTGCAGTCGTCAGGACGAGCAGCCCGGCGGCCCCGCCGATCGTGGTCGGGGATGAGATGTTGACGGTGAAGTATCCGTACCCCAGCGCCGCATCGGTATAAGTAACAGTCTGGGCGGCGGCAGGGGTCGCCAGCGCAACGCCGACTACCGTAGCCGCGGCCGCGGCGGAACACGCGGACCCGAAGCGCCGCGCGCCAAAAACTTGCTTCTCTGCGCCGCTCGCCAGGTTCAGGATTTGCATTTTCCGTCCCTCATTGATGTCAGAATTTGCCTTCGAGGCGCCGCGGAAATCCGTCGCCCGCATGCGTTCGAATCGGTTCGGCTCAAGCGCACACAAGCAGCGCGAATTTATATTTGCAATGATTAAATTTAAAATATTAATGGACTTGCCAATCCTGTGCAGCGACCGCCCAGCCGGAAGCCGAAAGAACGGTCCGGCTTCGTCATCATGAAGAAGCGGCGGGCCGCTGGCGGCGCGCAATTCGTGGATGGGTGGAAGACCGGCCGGCGCGCCCTACGCGTCCGCAATGCCCGCCCGATGCTCGCCGACGGCGACCGCGAGCGTCATCGCGAGGCAGAAGGTGGCGGAAAGCGAGCGGAACGAGCCGAAGTCGCTCTCGACGATCTCGAACCGCACATCCGCGAGGCCCGCGAGCGGCGACAGCGCGCTGTCGGTGAAGACAACGATTGGCACGCCGGCCACGCGCGCGCGCTTGGCGAGGTCGACCGTGAATGGCGAATAGGGAGAGAAGCTGATCGCGATCAGCGCGTCGTCCGGGCCGGCGCGCGCCGCCTGCTCAGGCCCCAGGCCGCCGACATTGTCGACGAGGCGGACGGGGAGGCCGAGCTGCCCCAGCGCATAGGTGAGGTAGTGCGACACGCTGAACGCCCGGCGCTGGCCGAGGCAATAGATCGTTCGCGCACGAGAGAGAAGAGCGATCGCCCGGTCGAGATCGCGCCGTTGGATGCTATCGCGCAGGCGCGCGAGGGAGGACGCGGCCGAATCGGCGAAGCCCGAAAGGAGGTGGGTCGGATCGCCGCTGTCGCGGGCGCTCTCGTGCAGCGCCTTGAGCCGTTCGGGGTAGTCCGGCCAGCGGTTGCGCAGATGCGATCGGAAAACCTCCTGCAGATCGGAGAAGCCGCCGAAGCCGAGCGTCTGGGCGAAACGCACCAGGGTCGAGGCCTGCACATGCGCGCTGCGGGCGATCGCCGAGGCCGTCCCGAGGGCAAATTCGTCAGGATGCTCGAGCGCATAGCCAGCCGCCTGGCGCAGGCGCTTGGGCAGATGCGGCTCGATCTCGATCAGCAGGCGCTTCAGCGCCTCGAAACTCTGCGGCGGTTCTGTCGCCGGGTCGTCCATTGCTCCTCCCGCCCATGGCCGACGCCTAAAGCCTTTGGGCGCTCCCAACTCACGAATAGAACGAATATTCCAAATTGCACGCCTTGTGAAATATTTGTTATGGCGAGTTCGGATGCGAACGCAGGGCGGGAGGCGGCCATGGAGACGATCGGGGTCGGACTGATCGGCACTGGCTACATGGGCAAGTGCCATGCGCTCGCCTGGACGGGGGTGCGGGCGGTTTTCGGCGATACGCCAGTCGTGAGGCGGGTCGCGCTCTGCGAAGTCGAGGAGAGCCTCGCGCGCCGACGCGCCGACGAATTCGGGTTCGAGTCCTCGACCTCGGACTGGCGGGCGCTCGTCGCAAACCCCTCCGTCGACGTCGTCTCGATCACGACGCCCAACGCCTGGCATGCGCCGATGGCGATCGCCGCTCTCGACGCGGGCAAACACGTCTGGTGCGAGAAGCCGATGGCGCCTGCTCTTGCGGACGCCGAGCGAATGGCCACAGCCGCACGCGCAGCCGGCAGGGTCGCGATCCTCGGCTTCAACTACATCCAGAGCCCCGCAATCCGTTACATCTCCAAGCTCCTGCAAAGGGGCGCCATCGGCTCGGTCACGCACTTCCGGATCGAGATGGACGAGGACTATATGGCGGACGCCGACGCGCCGTTCTCGTGGAAGAGCGAGAAGAGCGCCGGCTACGGCGCTCTCGACGACTTCGCCGTCCATCCGATGAGCCTGATCTCGACTCTGTTCGGCATGCCGAGCGAGGTGTTCGGCGAGATGCGCAAGCCCTATGCCGACCGGCCGGATGGCGCGGGCCGGAGGCCGGTCGAGAATTTCGACATCGCGACTATCCTCTTGCGCATGGGCGACGGCGCCTCGGGCGCGATCCAGGTCAGCCGCTGCGCCTGGGGCCGCAAAGGACGGCTGCAGCTTCAGATTTTCGGCGCGAAAGGCGCAATCCTGTTCGATCAGGAGCGCTTCAACGAAGTCTCCGTTTATCTCGCGGAAGGACCGACGGAGGGCCACGGCTTCAGGACCGTGCTGATGGGTCCGACGCACCCTCCTTATGATCGCTTCATCGTCGCCCCCGGGCATCAGATGGGATTCAACGACCTCAAGATCGTCGAGGCGCACGAGCTCCTCAACCGCATCGCGGGCAAGCCGTCGCTGACCATCGATTTCGATGCGGGCCTCGCCATCGAGCACGCGATTCACGCCGCCGCGCGCTCGGCCGCGGAAGGGCGGTGGGTGGAGGCGTGGCCGTGCCGGACAAATCTCGCCGGCCAGCCGGCCAAATCGGCAGAAATTTCACTTTGAGCGATTAGCCGCGGGTTCCGAAGCGCCTCAGGAGTTTTTAGAGCCCAAGGCCCAAAAGAACCAGCACCCGGGCCGTCAAAAATAAGCCTCACCGCCCGGGTCGTCGAAGATTATCCCGTCAACAACACCCCGCCTCTTCTGTGTCCTTGTTTTCGGCTCAGCCCTTCTTAGCTATATCAGCATCATAGAGAACGACTTCGTATCCGGCATATGCATTAGCAGCTTCTCTAAGTGAAAATGGCATGTATGATCCTTCTTCTCGGATTGGCTCGCTAACAACGACGAACATTATAACCTCCCGACCTTCGCACACCGATATCCCTTGCCGCAAAAGACGGCGCTATGTGATTGCGCGCCGCGCGTCTTGGCCGCCAACCTTTGCTGCAAGTCATCGTCCTCGGAGAGTCTTGCTGAGGATGTCGATCATCGCCTCGGTTCCGCGGGCTCGACATACGGCTCGCCTGAGAGGGCGATGAACACCGGCCTTGCACGCGCTTGGATTTGGGGCAACGACTTGAGCGTCGGGCTTTGCGACCGGTCCCGGAAGGGAAGGGTCCCGCCGACGCTTTCGTTGAACAGGAAGAAGCGCCAAGAGGCGCGCAAGCACATCGAGTGCTGTTCATGGGCATCACTCCATCGAAGATCGAGCTTGGTCACCTCGGAGAAGTGTACGGTGCTTGTTGCGGGCTGCGTGGTATGCAGTGATCACGTGGCCCCCTTCCTCGACCAGGCGTTTGCCGACTAGCTTTCTGGCGTGTTCCCGTATTTGCTTCAGCTCTCGGTCGAGCGCCTGATAGTCCTTCTTGCGGACAAGATATCCGCCCTCGACTTCCGTACCGATCAACCTGATCAATTCGAAATCGCCAACCGCGAGTCCACGCTGGGCCATCCGCACAGCGGCGTGAGCAGTCAGATGCAGAGAGTCCGTCATGACGCATCTCCGAAATTGGACGAGCGACTTCGGCCTTGAATAATCCCCTCCCAAGCCTAAAAATCGACCGCCCCTCCCTCCCCATCGGGCGTTAGCGTTATTCTTGCGCGCTCTCGTGCCCATTCGGCTCTTTCTTCGGGGGAGCCTTTCGGCATTTCATGCAGGGGAGCGTCGCCGCTAACGATGGCACGCGTAGCCTCGATGTCGTTCCCGACGATGCTGGACGCTTCCTCAGCGCAAATCTCGTAACTCGGCCCGGAATAGGGTTCCCATCGTATCGAATCCGGGGCCTCGGGTGATTGACCGACTCTGGCGACACCATCCCGCAAAAATGCAACGAACGGATTCCGCTCTGCCTCGTCGTAATCTTTGTGCCGCTCGCTCATGAGGTGCGGTGCGCCTTCCAGCACCTTTTTCCCGAAGAGATCGCGAGCCTTTATGGACTCTTCTTCACTACTCACGACGCCTTCGTCGACAGGCCAATACGACGGCAGATGAGGAATACCGTCGTAGAGAGCGAGCAAAGCACGCGCTGAGGCAACCATCCCCGTTATTTTCTCTTGGCGCACTCGGAGGCTCTGTTCCGCTGCAATGAAGAACAGCAGCGGTGCTATCTCGATGACGTGTTCGCGCTTGATCTTGTAGCGTAGCGCGACAAGCGTGAGTGCGTTTCTGGCGGCAGACCCGATGCGAAGCTTCATCACATCTCGCTCTGCCTCCGCCACTGGACAGAGACTCTCGCGCTGTATCTCAAGCGCGTTCGAAAGGGCTTCCAACGTTTTCGCTCGAACGCGGGTGGGCCCTCGTTCGATCCTGGAAATGGTCGAAACGTCGACCCTTGGCTTTGTCGCCTCGCTCAGTTCGACCTGCGTCCAGCCTTTTTTAACACGGGCTTCCCCGAGCAACGTCCCATCCAAGATTGGCATCGCGTTCTCCGCTGGCCCTTAATTGCGTTTGTAGACATGGTGTCTAGCACAAAGCGGTCCCCTGTCAATGCTAAGCCGCCTAATATTTGCATTAACTATTCCCCTTATCCGCCTAGCAGGTTTTGATCGGCGTGGGTTGGCCAACCGATTCTGGTCGTCGGCACCGCGCCGTCTCGTTTCGCGTCCCTGGGCTAATGCGCTTGAACATGCCCGTCCGGGGCGGGCGCGAATTTGCCCGGACGCTCCCGGATCGGCCGCATGGAGAACAGTGAGATTCCCTGGAATTCTTGTTCGGCGAAAGGCTTCATTCGAAGGTCGCGCCAAGCCGTTCCATGGCCGGACGAAATTCGGGAAAGCTGGTCGCGATCATGCCGACGTCGTCGACCGCAATCGGCTCGCGGCTCGCGAGTCCCATGACGAGGAAACTCATGGCGATACGGTGATCCATATGCGTCGCGACCAGCCCGCCGCCGCGGGCCGACCCCACCCCCTCGACGATGAGATCGTCGGCTTCGATTGCATGAGAGACGCCCGCAGCCGATAAGCCCGCTGCGACCGCCGCGAGGCGATCGCTCTCCTTGACCCTCAGTTCGTGCAGGCCGCGCATCCGGGTCGTTCCCGAAGCGAACGCCGCCGCGACGGCGAGGACCGGGTATTCGTCGATCATCGAGGGCGCGCGCGCGGGCGGCACGTCGACGCCGCGAAGCGCGCTCGCGCGCACGCGCAAGTCAGCGACCTGCTCGCCGCCCTCCGTCCGCCGGTCGACGACGCCGATGTCGGCGCCCATCTCGAGGAGCGTGGTCAGGAGCCCGGTGCGCAGCGGGTTCATCATCACGCCCTCGACCAGGATGTCGGATCCCGGAACGATCAGCGCCGCGACGATCGGGAACGCCGCAGACGACGGATCGGCCGGCACGATGACGGGACGGGGTATGAGCTCCGGGCGGCCGACGAGATCGATCCGCCGTCCCTCGCCCTCGGTCGTCACGGTCACCTCGGCGCCGAAATGCGCCAGCATCTTCTCGGTATGGTCGCGCGAGGCTTGCGTTTCGACGACCGACGTCACGCCGCGCGCGTTGAGGCCGGCGAGCAGCACTGCGGACTTGATCTGCGCCGAGGCGACGGGCGTGCGATAGAGAATGGGCGCCGGATCGCGCACGCCCCGAAGCACGATCGGACAGCGTCCACCCTCGCCCTGCGAGAGAACCTCGGCGCCCATCAGCCGCAGCGGATCGAGAATGCGGCCCATGGGACGCTTCCTGAGCGAGGCGTCACCGTCGAACGTCGCCGTGATTCCGTGGCTGCCGACGACGCCCATCATCAGGCGCGAGCCGGTTCCCGCGTTGCCGAAGTCGAGCGTCTCGCGCGGCGCGACGAGCGCGCCAAGACCGGGGCCCCGGATCCGCCATCGGCCGGGCCCCAGGCGTTCGATCGCGGCGCCCAGCGCCTTGCAGGCCGCGCCGGTTCTCAAAACGTCGTCGCCCTCGAGCAGCCCCTCGACCATGGTCTGGCCGCAGGTCAGGAGGCCAAAAATGAAGGCGCGATGGGAAATCGACTTGTCGCCTGGAGGCCGAAAGCGGCCCTGAAGGGGCCGCCCGCGGATCGCGCGCAGGGGGCTCGCCTGAAACGGGGGCGACAAGGGAACAGACACGCGGGGACTCGCATTTTCGCATTTGCGCCGCCCGTGCGGCGCCGCGCTCGTATCATCGGGGCAACGCCCTGTCGACCGCCGCGGAAAGCGCATTGACAGGCAGAAGTGACCCGACTAACCGGATCGCTCTTAAAAAAACCGCTCCTGAACGACAGGAACTGATCGCCGTGGCCAAACCCGAACTCGGAACGAAACGCCAGTGTCAGAACTGCGGCGCCAAGTTCTTCGACCTCAACAAGGATCCGATCGTCTGCCCCAAGTGTGCGACCGTGTTCCAGGGCGCCCCCCGCGCGCGGGTGGCGGTGAAGGAAGAGGAAGAAGACGTCGAACTTGCGGCGCCTCCTGGCGTCGATGTCGTCTCGCTCGAGGAGGTCGAGGCGGCCGAAGAGAAGGTCGCGGAGACGGCGGTCGACGACATCGTCGAGGATGACCCCGCGGAGGTCGCCGACGACCCCTTCCTCGAGGAGGAAGAGGAAGACGACGACGATGTCACCAACCTGATCGACGGCGACATCGCGCCGGACGAAGAGGGGTAGAGACCCGCGCGCCTCTCCCCGCGGCGACGCCGTCGCTTAGCCTGTCGCATTTTTTCAAGATTGGGCTTGTGGCGGCCAAAGGTTTGCGGCTATATCGCCGCCCGCGCGAACGACCCGGCGGCTTCGCCCCGATCGAAGCCGCAAGCGCGGAATTCTTAGACTGTGGGGCCATAGCTCAGTTGGGAGAGCGCTTCAATGGCATTGAAGAGGTCGTCGGTTCGATTCCGTCTGGCTCCACCAAATATATCAAAGCCTTAAATCGTACGATCCAGGCCAAAGAAGGCGCTTTCTCCCAATGGGGTCGACGCCTCGTCGCCGCGCGGGCGCGCGTTCGCCGGCGCCCTTCGACCTCGGAACAATACCGGTAGGCATTCGTTTCCCGGGACCTTGCGCGGCGATTGCCGCGCGGAATTTCTGGGAGAAATGTCATGCGAAGGGCATGGATCTGCGCCGCGTCCGCCGCCGCGCTCGCGACGACCGTCGGAACCGGATGGGCCGCGGCTCAAGAGCGGCAGCCCGGACAAGATCAGACGCCTTCAACGCCCAAGATGGAGAACGGCCGGCGCGGAGAGACCGCCCAGCCCGTTGGCCGCGTTGGCGAGCAGCCCGCGCAAATGAACCGCCAAACCGACAAAGCCACGCAGGCCGAGCCAGGCAAAGCGGTCGACAAGACGGATCAGGGCTCGGCCTCAGCACCGCGCCGAACCGGCGGAAACGTCCAGGCGATGGGCGCGACGCATATCTCCAACCAGAGCGCCTCGCGCATCGCCGATGCACTGCTGGCGACGGCTGCGCCGCAGAACTTCAACGTCGATGTGAGCGTCGACG